>CAZCLY010000009.1:0-253542 GCA_964499635.1 uncultured Gemmatimonadota bacterium
ACGCGCCCGGTCAGGTGCCGGGAACCGACATGTCTGCCAGGATCCGCCACCCGCCATCGTCCTGGCGACGCCAGACGGTCACGTATCGCCCCCCGGTCGTCTTCTCCGTCTCACCCGGTGGCGTGTACGTGTAGGACCAGACTCCGGTCTCGAACGCCTGATCGTCGATGACCCACAGGTCCACCTGCTCGAGCTCCACGTGCACGGGGCCCACCCGGGACATGAACGCGGTCGCGGCGCGCGCGATCGCATCGTGGCCCCGGACCATTCGCCCGTTCTCCGACAGCCGTGCGCCGTCCCGGGCATAGACGCCGGCCAGAGCCTCGGCGTCCGACGCCGCGTATGCCGCCACGTAGGCACGGTTGCCCGCTTCGATCGCGGCCCGAACCGATGCCACGTCCGGAGCCTCCTGCGCCCGGACGCCGAGGGGACGGATCGCGAGGAGCGTCACGAGAATGCTCGAAGCCAGACCACGGACGCTCATCGGGGTCCTCCGTCGTTTCGCGTGTCGTCGCCCGCCGTCCGCAGACGGTGCTTGTTCCATTAGACACTAAGGGGACGGGCGCACCGCTGCAACGGCGGGATCGCGTCGCGTTCGAGGTGGACGGGCTGCCCTCCCGCGCGGTCATCAGGAGCCCGATGGCCCGCCGCCTCGCCTGGCGGCTGGGGGTCGAGTGGAGAGCCCGGGACGACGCGGCCACCCTGGCCCTGGAGCATCACGTGGAAGAGCTGCTGCTGCTCGCCGCGAGAGGTGACGCCGAGCAGAGTGATGGACCGATCCCTCCGGGGCTCCGGCGCGCGAGGGGATTCCTCGAAGAGTCGCTCTCGAGGACCCCCCGGCTCGACGACGTCGCCCGGCGCGCGGGGCTCAGCCGAGCGCACCTCGCCCGCACGTTCCGTCAGGCGTTCGGTTGTTCCGTGGGCACGTACCTCAGAAGGCGGGCTGGATCGCGCGGCGCTCATGTTGCGCGATACCGACCGTCCCGTCGGCGAGGTGGCCGCGGCACACGGGTTCAACGACCAGAGCCACTTCACGGGCGCCTTCCGGCGCTGGATCGGGTGTCCCCCCGGGGCCTTCCGGAGCATGCAGGGCCGGGCGCACCGAGGCTGACCGACCCGTCCCGACCCTCCGAGCGCACGATCGGCGAGCTCGGTCGCGCTAGACCGAGAAGTGCTCGTAGAGTCCGTCGAACACAGCGGCACCACGCGCGAGCCGCTCCTCGTCATCGTCGCACATCCGGGTGATCCCCTCGATGAGCGACGCGACGCCCGCGACCTCGGGACGACCGAACTTCTCGTCCTTGCAATCGATGTCGTGCACGATCTCGCCCAGGGCCACGAGGGCCGGGTCGTCCAGGCCGAACCGGGCGATCAGCACCTCGAGCGTGCAGGAGTCGTCCTCGTGGGTGAACTCGCCCTCGTACATGTCGAACCGGACCTCGCCGTCCCGCGGTCGGTAGCCCGGGACCGGAACGAACTTGAAGCTCGCGGCGGGATCGATGAACCGCCGGATCAACCAGGCGCTGGCGATGCGATCTTCCTTGACCCCTCGTCGGGTGACCCAGGTACGGCCAACGGGGCCCGGTGGACGGCCCAACGCGTCCGCCGCATCCTGCCTTCGCTCCGACCGATCCCGACGCATGAGCGACTCCATCTCGGCCAGCGCCCGTTCGGCTGCGTCTCGTCGCGGTGCGCCGAAAAAGTCGACGGCGATCGTCTCGTCGAGCTGCCGCCGTAGCCGCGTCCGGTGCGACTGGAGCTCAAAGGGCTTCTCCCCATCCATCGACTCCACCGCGTACCGGCGCAACAGCTCCGTCGCCTCCTGCGCGATGGCCTCGTAGTCCGGGTCTCGCGCCTCGCGAAATGCGTGGACGAGTCGCCCATCCGTCGTCTCATCCAGGAAGGTCGCTGCGCAGACCGTGACCTCTCCCCCATTCCGTTCGATCTCCCGGCGCAGCCACTCGAAGTCCTCACGTGTGTCGTCACCGGGCGGCAGCACGTAGACCGAGTTCTTGAGGGGCACCGCTCCGATCCGCTCCAGGCGGCGGCGCACCTTCACCCTCAGGTAGGCCGGCTCGCTGGGGAGATGATGTGTGAGGAGGAGCCACTCCAACCCGTCCGAGACCTCCGCCGCTCCACCCGTCCGTCCGGCGGGACCGGGCGCTCGCCCTTGCGCCTGCTGTTCGGTGGATGATACGGTTGAATCATTCATTGGTAATAACTGTATCATACCTCCTGCGGCGGGACAACAGAGGCCGACCCCCGCGCGGGGCCTGAAGAACGGGCCGAGCATGTTACCCGATCGGCGAATGCTGGTCCTGACGGGAACGGATGTGCGCGAGCTGCTCCATCTCGGCGACTGCATCCACGCGGTCGAGCGCGTGCTCGCGCTCCACGCGGAAGGGGCGACCCCCGCTCCCGCCGTGGCGAGCGTGCACACCGAGCGCGGCGGGTTCCACATCAAGAGCGCGGCGGCGGATCTCGGGCGGTTCTACTTCGCCGCGAAGACGAACGGGAACTTCCCGGCCAACCCCTCCACATCGGGTCTTCCCACGATCCAGGGGGTGATCGTCTTGTGCGACGCGACGGACGGGCGCCCCCTGGCGGTCATGGATTCCGCCGAGGTGACGACGCTCCGCACGGGGGCGGCCACCGCCGTGGCGGCGAAGTTCCTCGCTCGCCCGGACAGCGCGGTCGCGACGATCGTCGGATGCGGCGTGCAGGGCGTCGCGCAGCTTCGAGCGATCGCGGGCGTCCTGCCGCTGCGGGGCGTCTTCGCGGTCGATGCCGACGAGGGGACGGCCCGCCGATTCGCGACGGCGATGACCGATACGATCGGCCTGCCCGTGACGGTCGTGCGTGATCCGGCCGACGCGGCATCGCGGAGCGACGTGATCATCACCTGCACGCCCTCACGACGGCCCCTGCTCGGCCCCGGCGACCTCGCGCCCGGAGCGTTCGTCGCCGCCGTGGGCGCGGACCACCCGGAGAAGCAGGAGCTCGACCCCGAGTTGTTCAGGGACGCCACCCTCGTGGTCGATGCGCTCGACCAGGCGGCGGCGTTCGGGGAGCTCCACCACGCGATCGCGGCCGGCGTCGTCGACGCGCACGCGACTCCGGCGGAGCTCGGCGAGGTCGTCATCGGCGCGCGGCCCGGCAGGACGTCCGCGCGCGACATCGTGCTGTTCGACAGCACGGGGACGGCGCTCGAGGATGTCGCCGCCGCCGCGCTGGTCTACGAGCGGGCCGTCCGGAGCGGGTGCGGACAACCGGTCACGCTGGCCGACTAGGGTAGTTGGCCAGCCCTGACGTGGTATCGCCTCGCACGATGTCGGGCCCGGAAGCCGCGGGACCGGCGGTTCCGTTGTCGGTGGCCCTGCCGACCTGGATCAAGGTCGCCCTGCTCAGCTTCGGCGGACCCGCCGGGCAGATCGGCGTCATGCACCGCATGCTGGTCGAGGAACGGAAATGGGTGGAGGAGGAACGCTTCCTCCACGCCATGAGCTACTGCATGCTCCTGCCGGGTCCCGAGGCGCAGCAGCTGGCCACCTATCTGGGCTGGCTGCTGCACGGGACGCGGGGCGGTCTCATCGCGGGGACGCTCTTCATCGTGCCCGGTCTCGTGTCGATCTTCGCCTTGAGCGTTCTCTATGCAGCGTTTCGCGACACGACCCTCCTCGAGGGAGTGTTCTTCGGCCTCAAGCCGGCCGTCATGGCGGTGGTGCTCGAGGCCCTGCTCCGCATCGGTCGGCGCACCCTCGTCGGGCACTTCCGGTCGGCGCTGGCCGGCGCCGCCTTCGTGGCGATCTTCTTTTTCGACGTGCCGTTCCCCGTCATCATCGTGACGGCGGCACTGCTCGGGTACATGGTGAGCCGTGGGGCCCGTCGCGACGGGGCGGGCCTCGAGTCGCCGTCCGTCAGCTCGACTTCGTGGATGCCCGCTCCTTCGCCGCGATTCGTACTGCGCACCGCCGTCATGTGGCTCGCCCTCTGGTTCGTGCCCATCGGGCTGCTGGCGCTGTGGCTGGGGCGGGGCAGCGTGCTGGTCGACGAGGCGATCTTCTTCAGCAAGGCCGCCGTGGTGACCTTCGGTGGTGCGTACGCCGTTCTGGCGTACATCGCCCAGCAGGCAGTCGAGGTATACCACTGGCTGGCTCCCGGCGAGATGCTGGACGGGTTGGGCATGGCCGAGACGACGCCCGGTCCGCTCATCCAGGTCGTCCAATTCGTCGGATACCTCGGCGCCTATCGTCATCCGGGCGTGCTGTCGCCCCTGGTCGCGGGGACCTTGGGCTCGTTGATCACGGCCTGGGTGACGTTCGTTCCGTGCTTCCTGTTCGTGCTCGTGGGAGCGCCGTTCGCGGAGCAGGTGCGCGGACGCCGGAACCTCCAGGCCTCGCTGGCCGCGATCACCGCCGCGATCGTCGGCGTCGTCCTCAACCTCGCCGTGTGGTTCTCGCTCCACGTGCTGTTCGCGGACGTCGCCGAGCTGCGGATCGGACCTCTCCGTGTCCTGGTGCCCGATTGGGGGACCGTCGACTGGGTGGCGGCGGCGCTCGCGGTGAGTGCGGCGGTGGCCATGCTGCGCTACCGGATCGGCATGGTCGCCACCCTGGCCGCAGCGGCGGCGTGCGGTCTGGTGTACCACCTCACCTTCTGACGGTCGAATTCATGGATACGCCGCTTCCCTGGCTTCTTCGGTTGTTGCTCGGTCTGGGGCTGTTCCTCCTCTGCTCGACTCTCATGATCTGGGGACTGGGTCTGGTTCCGCCTCCCCGTTCCCCTCGGGTGTCGGACGGGTCGACGGGAGATTCGGACCCCGACGTCGCGCGCGACGAAGCTTCTCGACCCCAGGACGGGATACGCGTCTAAGGCCCCGGAGGGGCGGCGATCCGGTGCCGATCGGACGGCGTTCGAAGTGGGATGGCCTCGTGACCACGGGCCAGGCGCGAGCTTGCCGTCCCGGCCGATTCCGGCCGATCTTGACCGCCATGTCCGCGATCCCATTCCCTCCAGGGCCGTCGAGCGAGCGGCCGGGTCTTAAACCCTTCGGCGTCCGATCCCGTCGTGCCTGTCGTGGAGAGACGGACCCTCGACGCGGCGGGGTGAGCCCCGTCTTCTCGCTGATCCTGGTCCTCGCCCTGGTCCCGCTGCCGGCCCTCGCCCAGTCCGACGTCAACGACGATCCGGACCGGGCCCGGATCATCACGAGCGACGTCGACCTGTTCTGGGACGTGCTCGATCGCTCGACGGCCCACAACCGGGCCGAGCTCCTCCAGGGTGAGTACATCGAGGGGGGGACCGTCGGCGTGCGTGACTTCGTCCCCAATCGCATCCTGAGCGGCAGGGCGCTGGCGGAGAAGATCGCCGAGGAGCCCCAGCGTTACTCTCCGCAGGTGCGCGAGCGCTCCGCACAGGTGCTCGATTTCGAGCGACCCATCCGGGCCGGGTTCTACGCGCTCAAGTACCTGTACCCGCCGGCCGTATTTCCCGACGTCTACTTCGTGATCGGGCGTCTCAACTCGGGCGGTACGGCATCGCAGAACGGGCTCATCATCGGCGTCGAGATGTACGCGCACGATGACGAGGCGATGAGACGCCTGCCGAACATCGTCCTGCACGAGGCGATCCACTTCCAGCAGAACAACGCGCGGGTGACGAACCTGCTGGGACAGTCGTTCATCGAGGGCGCGGCGGATTTCGTCGCCGAGCTCGCCGTGGGCGGCCACACGAACCACGCCGTGCACGAGTTCGCGGATCCGCGCCAGAAGGACATTTGGCAGCGCTTCTCGCTCGTGATGCTCGAGCCGCTGGGGAGCGAGGCCACCGAGGGGTGGCTGTACGGGGGCTCCGTGTACAAGGACGGCCCGTCGGATCTCGGGTACTACGTGGGCTACAAGATCTGCGAGGCGTACTACGAGAACGCCTCGAACAAGCGCCGCGCCATCTACGACATCCTGAACACGAAGGACTTCGAGGCGTTCCTCGCCGTCAGCGGCTACGCCGACCGGTTCACGACCGGAGGGTGAGCCGGCCCACCGTCAGCTTCCCGGGCGGTCGACCCGGCAGCCCTCGCCCTGCAGCTGCCAGCCCTCCCGGAGCGGCCCCAGTCGCTCGAGCCGTGTGGGCGCATCGGATAGTCCGGTCATGACCACGGCGCGGGGCGTCCCGTCGGCGGCGAGCTCGAACTCGAACTCGAGCGGCGACTGACCGGGGTTCGCAAACACCTGGTGGAAGTGGGTCTCGGACTCGCTCCGCAGGATCCACGGCGCGACATCCCCCCACTCGGCGCCGGCCACGAGGTAGCCGCTCCCGGCGCAGGTCTCAGCGATCCAGAACACGTGGTGCTCGATCGCGCGATCGGGGTCGGCGTAGCGGCCCTTGAAGCGCTCGAGGTCGTCCCGCCGGGCGCCCCGGTCGCGGTCGATGGCGGCGTCGGCAGCCTCCATCTCGCGTCGCTCCGCCTCGCGGCGGGCAGCCTCCTCCCCGGGGGTGGGCGGGATCTCCTCGCCCAGCGCGACCAACCCTTCGCGCGCATCGGCGTTCTGCGGGTCGTTCTGGAGCGCCTGCCGGTAGTACATCGTGGCCATCGCCGGCGTGCCCTGCGCCACGTACGCGTCGGCGAGCGCGACCTGCGCTTCCGCGGACGTCATGTCGAGGAGGATGGCCACCTGGAGGACGGTGACCGCCGCGTCTCCCTTCCCCGCCTCGGTGTACTCGCGCCCGAGCGAGATCATCCCGTCGAGGTCGACCTCGTAGCTGTCGCGGCCGGTCATGGCCAGCATGCCGAGCTGCTGCCGGGTCGCAGCGACGCCCTCCTCCTCCACCAGCCGCCGGGCCTCGGCGGACAGGAGCGGCTTGCCGGATTGCTGGCCGCACGCCGGGAGCGTCATGAACGCGGTCACGAGGCAGGTGATCAGCGGCAGACGCCGGAGCGGGTGTGGCGTCCGGCGGGTGGTGCGCCGTGCGCGGTGAAGCGCGTCACGGGGGTGGACGGCGTGCATGTATCGGCCCTCCTCCGGCTGGTCGGGTTCGATCTCACCAGCCAAGCGCAGCGGGGGCGGGGACTCCGCCACTCTCGCGGCCAGGGACGCTGACCGGCCAGGCGGCCGTCTTGGATCGGGAGGCGACTCGTCAGTCCCCCGCCTCGGGCCGGATCCCGAGCCATGGACGCCGGGACGCGGGCGCGCGCTCGCAGGAGACCGCGGCGATCGTCCCTCCGTCCGCATCTCCGAGCGACACCGGCTCCCCCCGGCGGCACAGTTCGGCCACCCGGTCGAACAACGCCACCCCCTCCCCGTCCACGCGCGCCCCCGCGATGTAGTGGACTTCGAGCGGTTTCGCGAACGGGGCGCAGCCATCGATCGCGTACGTCCGCAGCGCCGGGCCCGAATCGAAGCTGTAGCGGCCGTCGCACGCCTCGCTCATGAGGTGGACCATGGCGCGCCGGGCGAGCTCGGCCCCGTACTCCGGGGGAGGGTCGTCGCTGGGCTCGAGCCGGAGGCCCTCGGCGCCCAGGCCGGCCACCGCGAGGGCCGCGTGATCGACGCCCGGGTCGTCGAGGAACGCGGTCATCCGCCCGCGCACGGCATCGGGTACGCCCATGTCCCCGAGGACCCTCAGGTAGAGGGCCTGGTCGTACCGCCCCCGCGAGCCGGGGCCGGGAGAGCCGCGCTCGAGCGCCGCGGCGATCAGCGCCCGCCACAATCCGAACAGGTCTTCACCCGCCCCGGCGTGCCGGAGGGCGGCCTCGGTCCACAGGGCCATCAGCTGGCCGCAGTCGTACGGGACGCGCGGCTCGCCCGACGCGTTCACGGAGGTCCCCTCGACGCGCTCGAGGCAGGCGTTGATCGCCGACTCGTTCCGTTCGCGGAGGCGTTGCGCGTCGATCACCTCGAACTCCCGCAGCAGTCGGGCCGAGAGCGCATCGGCGGAGCCCTCGTGCATCCACGGCTCGCGCCCCTCGACGCTCCCCACGAGCTGGCCGTTCCACAGGTGCGCGGCCTCGTGGGCCAGGAGCCCGAGCGCCAGCTCCTCGGCCTCGGGTGACGGCTCCTTCCAGGCGGTCCCGCTCACCGTGAGCTGTACGAGCCCCGTGAGCGTTCCGCCTCCGGAGGAGAACCCGGGCCGGTCGCTGTCCTCGAACCCGTACAGGACGACGGGCTTCCACGGGAGCTCGACGCCGAAGCGCTCGGTGTAGAGCGCGAACAGCCGGGGGAGCCAGGTCTGGAACTGCGTGCGGAGCCACTCCGGGAGCCCGCGATCGACGATCGCGATCATGTCGTCGGACTCGAGCGGCGCGGTGTCGCCGATGTACACGTACGTCCCGTCGCCGATCGAGTCGCTCCACCGGAAGGGGGCGCCGTACACCCGTCCGCCGACGACCGCGCGCGTCCCGGCGGGCGGCCGGATGTCGAGATCGCGGACCATCGGGCCGCTCTCCTCGGCGGTCTCGGAGCGACCGTACAGGTGGCCGGTGTAGAAGGCGAGCCCGCCGTCGGCGAACGGTACGAACAGCTCGTACTCGCGCGGCAGCGGCTCCGTGTACTCCCCGAACTCGACCACCAGCTCCCGGCGGCCCGGGGCACCCGGCGCCCGCTCGATCACCTGGTCGTCCTCGCGGCGGGCGAAGCGGTATCCGGGCGTCGCGATCGTCCATACGTCCTCGCGATAGAACCCCGCCGTGCGCTGGAAGCGGAGCAGGGCCAAGCGCTCGTCGAAGGAGTAGGTAACCCGCCAGCGTCCCGGCTCGAGGCGCTCGACCGCGATTCCCACCGCCGGCCGTCCCGGGGCCGGCCCCGGGTGGGCGGCCGGGAGGGTGGCCGCGAGGACGAGCGCGAGCCCCGGGCGTCCACGGCCCACACTTCCCCGGTGGCGCTTCCGGATGCGGCCCGGATCCATGCGCTCCTCTCGCGTTCGAGTCTCGGCCGGGCACCCTGTCCAGTTGGAGGGCCCCCGGGCGGAAAGAGTTTGCCGCGACACCGGCGAGCGGTCGCCGACGCCTCTTGTAGCCCGATCGCGGGCGGCCGATCATCCAGCGCCCGTCGCCGTGCACCCCGCGCCCGTGGAATACCGTGATGCTCCCCGAGGAGATCCCCCGGCCACCCCGCGATGCCGGCGGCCTGAGCCGCCAGCTCGGCCTCGTGTCGTTCACCGCGCTCGTGATCGGCGAGGTGATCGGGGTCGGCATCTTCCTCACTCCCGCCGGGATGGCGAAGGCGCTCGGGTCGCCCCTCTGGCTCCTCCTCGTGTGGGCCCTGATGGGGGTGATGGCCCTGTGCGGCGCCTGGAGCTACGGCGAGCTGGCCGCGCGGCACCCGGAGGCCGGCGGGGGCTACGTGTACCTGCGGGAGGCGTACGGACCCGGCGTCGCGTTCCTGTACGGGTGGAAGTGCATGCTCGTCATGGACCCGGGCGTGACGGCGGCGCTCGCGGTCGGGCTCGCCACCTACGTGGGCTACTCGCTCGAGCTCTCCCCCCTCGGGCTCAAGGTCGTGGCCATCGGCGGCGTCGGGCTGCTCGCGGCGGTCAACGTACTCGGGGTACGCATCGGGGCGGGGATGATCCGCTGGCTCACGGCGCTCAAGCTGGCCGCGCTCCTCCTCATCATCCTGCTGGCCGTCCTCCTCGGCCGCGGCGAGTGGGCAAACTTCTCGCCGTTCGTGGCCCGGCGCGCCGGCTCGGATCCCCTCCTCCCGGCGCTCGCGGCAGGGTTCGTGGGCGCGTTCTTCGCGTTCGGCGGCTGGTGGGAGGTGAGCAAGCTGGCCGGCGAGGCCCGCGACCCGGGCCGGACCGTGCCGCGCGCCCTGGCGCTCGGGGTGGTCGTGGTCACGCTCGTCTACATGCTGACGAGCGCCGCGTTCTGGTATCTGGTGCCGGTGGAGCAGGTCACCTCGGGCGAAACGTTCGCGGCCCAGGCGGGCGAGGCGCTGTTCGGGCCCGCCGGCGGCCAGGTGCTGGCGCTCATCGTGATCGTGTCGGTCCTCGGCTCGCTGGCCACGCTCATCATGGCGCTGCCCCGGCTGTACTACGCGATGGCGCGCGACGGGCTCTTCTTCCGCGGCGTGGGCGCGGTCAGCGAGCGCTTCGGGACGCCGGCGCGGGCGATCGCGATGCAGGCGACGCTGGCCTCGGTCCTCGTCGCGCTGGGGACGTTCGAGGAGATCCTCGCCTACTTCATCTTCGTCACGGTCGCGTTCATCTCCCTCACCGTGACGGGCGTGTACGTGCTGCGTCGCCGGGAGCGGCGAGCGATCGGGGACGGCGCGACCGGCCATGCCGGGTTCAGGACGCCCGGCTATCCGCTCACACCCGCCCTGTTCCTCGCGCTCGCCGCCATCCTTCTCTTCCTGCTCGCCGCCGGGAACCCTTCGGCCGCGCTTCTCGGGCTCGCGGTCGTGGCGCTGGGGTGGCCGGTATATCGACTCCTGTTCCGGAGGGAGTGACCCCGGCTCCCTTGCGGTGGCGGCGCCCGGGGGCTCATTTATGTCACACCATGACATATTACGTCGTGATCGGTATCGGGCCGGTCACGAGCGAGCCGGGATGGCCCCCAGCGGAGATCGCCTCATGCCAGCGGACGACGGCAGGCTCTCGAACGTGATGACCGAGATCCTGATCACCCTGAGCGGCGAGCCGCTGCACGGGTATGCGATCAAGCTCGACATCGAGGACCGCATCGGGGACGGCTACGCGCTGGGCTCCGGCTCGCTGTACCAGGCGCTCCAACGGCTCGAGCGGCGGGGCCTGATCGCCGAGGTGCCGGAGCTGGTGACCGACGACGCGCGACGCGGGCGGACGTACCGGATCGAGACGGCGGGCACGCAGCGCTTGCGCGACGAGCTCGAGCGCATGGACCGCGTGCTGGCCGACGCCCGCCGGAACGACATCCGGATCGCGGAGCGCGCCTCGTGAGCCCCGGAGAGAGAGTGTACCGGACCATCCTGCGTCTCCTTCCAGGCTGGTTCCGGGAGCGGTACGGCGAGCAGATGGTCGAGGCCTACCGCCTCGATCGGACGCGCGATCGTTTCCGTGGGCCGGCCGGCAGGGTGCGCTTCTGGTCGCACGCCGTTCGCGACATCCTCGGGACGGCTACCCGTGAGATCCGTGATCCGTCCCCGGTCGCGGCTCACGTCGGCCGTGGACGGCCGGGCTTCTGGATCGTGGCGGAGGCCCGGCACGCCGCGCGAGGTCTGTGGCGGGCAAAGCGGTTCTCGACCCTCGCCACGGTGACCCTCGCGCTCGGCATCGGTGCGGTGACGACCGTGTTCACGGTGGTCGACGGCGTGCTGCTGGCCCCGCTCCCTTATCCCCACCCGGAGGAGCTCGTCCGGGTGTGGGAGCGCGAGCGCGACAACCCGGACGCCCGCATGGTCGCGTACGGGAACTGGGCCGACCTGCGCTCGGAAGCGAACGTGTTCCAGGAGCTGGGAATCTGGGCCTTCGCAGCCCACACGCTCACCGGCCGGGGCGAGGCCGTGCGTCTCCGGAGCCGCGAGGTGTCGGCGAACTTCGCCCGCGTGCTCGGCGTCCAGCCGCTGCTCGGCCGCTGGATCTCGCCGCAGGACACCCGCGGCGACGCGCGCACGGCGGTCCTCGGCAACGCGCTGTGGCGATCGCGGTTCGCGGGGGATCCGGGGATCCTCGGGCACACGATCCAGCTCGAAGGCGAGCCGCATACGGTGGTCGGCGTCATGCCGCCCGGGTTCGACTACCCGAGCGGCGGCGAGCTCTGGGTCCCTCTGGCACCGGTCACGGATCCGGTGGGCGCCCGTCGCTGGCACCGCCACAACATGGTGGGACGCCTGGAGCCGGGTCTGGACGCCTCCGCGGCGCAGAGGCGCGTGGATCCGATCGCGCGTCGGCTCGAGCGGGCCTACCCAGACGACGACGCCGGAAACTTCTTCGAGATCCAGCCGCTGCGGGACAGCGTCGTGGGATCGGTGCGGCAGGGGCTCACGATCCTGTTCGCGGCCTGCGGCGTCCTCCTCCTGATCGCGTGCGTGAACCTGGCGAGCCTCCTCCTGGCGCGCGCCACCTCCCGCGAGCGCGAGTTCGCCACCCGCAGCGCGCTGGGGGCGTCCCGGACGCAGCTCGGCTGGTTCCTGGCGTGGGAGAGTCTCTTGCTGGGCGGCGTGGGAGCCGCGCTCGGGCTCGCGCTCGCGGCGTGGGGCGCGGCCGTCGTCCGCCGTTCGGCGGCGGGGATCATCCCGCGCGTAGACCGGATCGAGGTCGGCCTCCCCGTGTTCGCGTTCGCGGCGCTCGCGGCCCTGGCGTGCGCGTTGATCGTGTCGCTGGCGCCGCTCCTGGGAGGCCGGCTTTCTCGGGCGAGCCTCACGCTCCGACAGGGGCGGTCCTCATCGGCGCTCGGCACCGTCCGGCAGCGCCGTCGGCTGGTGGTCGCGCAGCTGTCGCTCGCGGTCGTCCTGGTGGTCGGCGCAGGACTCCTCCTCAAGAGCCTCGCCCATCTGGGGAGCGTCGACACGGGCGTGCGGGACGAGCGCTCGATCGTCACCCTCGACGTCCGGGTCCCGGCCGGCGACCGCGACGACCGCGCCTACGCCCTCCACGTGCGCGATCTCCTGGGCGCGTTCGAGGCGGAGCCGAACGTCGAGCGCGCGGCCGCCGTGCTCACCGGGCCCGCCGACCCCGGCGGCTGGTTCAATTCGCTCACCATCCGCGACCGGCCAGTGCCGACCGCCGAGCTGCCCCCCATCGGCTACAACATCGTCACGCCCGGCTACTTCGAGACGATGGGGCTCGCGCTCCGCGAAGGGCGCGGGTTCGAGGATGCCGACCTCGCCAGCGACGAGGACGTGGTCGTTCTCAATCGCACCGCCGCGGAGCGCTTCTGGCCCGGCGAGAGCCCCCTGGGGCACCAGATCCTCGGCGCGCCGGAGCTCGACCGCGGCTGGGCCCGGGTGATCGGGGTGGTCGACGACATACGCCAGGACCTGTCCGAGCCACCCCACCCGGAGGCCTTCGTCCCGCTCGAGCAGGAGCCCGTATCGGGTCTCGTGCTGGTGGCGCGCGTCGCGGGCGAGCCGGACCCGGCCGCACGTGCGCTCGAGCGGGTCGCCCGGGAGTTCGACGCGGACATGCCGGTGTCCGACGCGGTGACGCTCCGCGAGCGGATCGGCGCCACGCTCTCGCGGCCCCGGTTCAACACGATCCTCATGTCCGTGTTCGCCGGGGTGGCACTCCTGCTGGCGTGCGTGGGCGTGTACGGCGTCCTGTCCTACACGGTGGCCCAGCGCCGCCGCGAGTTCGGGATCCGCATGGCGGTGGGGGCCGACCGGCGCTCGGTCCTCGGGTTCGTGTTGCGCGACGCCGCGACGATCGGGCTCGTGGCCACCCTCGTCGGGCTCGGCGGCGCGGTCGCCCTCTCGCGGCTCATCCGGGGCCTCCTGTTCGAGGTGGGGCCATTGGATCCCGGAGTGATCGGCACCGTCGGCGCGCTCGCGTTCGGCGTGGCGGTGCTGGCCGGAGTGGTGCCGGCATGGTCGGCGACATCGGTGGATCCGGTGGCCGCGCTGCGCGAGGAGTAGAAGCCAGCGCCTTCCGCCGCCGGCCGGCCTCCCGCCACGCCTCGAGCGAAGTGCTGGCGGCCCGGCGTGCCCGCGGCTAGCGTGGGCGGAGCCGGAACCGACTCCACCCACCCGGCGGCGGTCCGCGATACCGCGCCGTCACCGGGTCGGAACGCCGAGGGGCGCGGTGAAGAAGATCATCCACGAGGTCCACCGACGCTCGCTGTGGCAGGTGCTCGGCATCTACCTGGCCGGCTCGTGGATCGCCCTCCAGGTGGTCGAGACCCTGACCGAGAGCATGGATCTTCCGGGCTGGGTCCAGCCGTTCGCGCTCGTCCTCCTCATCATCGGGCTCCCGATCGTGCTGGCCACCGCGTTCGTGCAGGAAGGCATGAGCGCGAAGGCGCACGCGCCGCCTGAAGAATCCTCCCCTAGGGCGGGAGAGATCCCGCCGGGCCCGCCGGCGACGGCTTCCGGCGCCGCGGCCCTGTTCACGTGGAGGAACGCGATCATGGGTGGGATCGGGGCACTCATCGTGTGGGGGCTCGTCGCGCTGGCCTGGGTCCTCCGCGGCGGCGGCCAGGTGGTGGCGGTCGAGGACGGGCTGCCCGGAGGCGCGAGCCCGCTCCAGGCGCGCGTGGCGGCGATCGCGGCCCGGGCCGATTCCGACCTTCCGGTCCTGGCGGTCCTGCCATTCGAGGACTCGGGCTCGGAGGACGAGTACGCCTTCTTCGCAGACGGCGTGCACGAGGACCTGCTGACCAACCTCTCGAAGGTCCGGAGCCTGATCGTCCTGGCCCGACCGACGGTCATGCCCTATCGGGACAGCGAGCTCTCGGTCCAGCAGATCGCCACCGAGCTCGGGGCGACCGCGGTGGTGAGCGGCAGCGTCCGGCGCGCGCAGGGCAACGTGCGGATCACGGTGGAGCTCATCGATCCCGCGACCAACGCGAGCCTGTGGGCGGAGCGCTACGACCGGAGCCTCGACGACATCTTCGCGGTTCAGTCGGAGATCGCCCTCGCGGTGGCCACGGCCCTGCGGACCAATCTCTCGACCGACGAGGAGGCCCGGCTGGCGGCCGTCCCCACGGGCGACCTGAGCGCCTTCGACCTCTACACGCGCGCCAGGCAGGCGTACGCCGAGTACGAGGCCGCCGCCAACCAGCGCGCGATCCAGCTGTTCAAGGGCGCCATCGAGCGGGACCCCGCCTACGGGCTCGCGTGGGCCGGACTGGCGGATGCGTACGCCCAGACGGTGAGCCGCTGGGGAGCGGCCGTCGAATGGGCCGACTCCGCGGTGGCGGCGGGGAGCCGGGCCGTGGAGCTGGTGCCGGAGAGCTCCGAGGCGCACAAGGCGCTCGGTCTGGCCCTCGGGGAGCTCGGCCGGGACGCCGAAGCGATCGCGTCGTACGAACGCGCGCTCGAGCTCAACCCGAGCAACGCGGACGCGGCCAACAACCTGGCGATCGAGTACGGCCAGGCCGGCCGCCCGTCCGAGGCGATCCCGCTCTACAGGCTCTCCGAGCGGCTGCGTCCCCACGTGTTCGCGCGGACGAACATGGGATCCCTGTTCGCGCTCATGGAGCTTCCGGAAGCGGCCCGGGACATGGCCGCCCGCGACGTGGAGTACGCGGGTGAGAGCGAGTCCAACCTGAACGTCCTCGCGCTGGTCGCGTGGACCGAGGGCGACTACTCGACGGTCCTCGAGCTCGACCAGCGGGCGATCGACCTCGACCCGACCGACCCCCGATCGAAGGCGCGGGCCGCGCTGAGGGCGCTGGCCGCCGGCGAGCTGGATCTCGCGGAGCGTTACGCGCGGGCGGCGCTCGAATCGGAGAGCGAGGGCGTGTTCTTCCACAAGAATGCGAACACGACGCTCGGTCAGGTCGCCCTCGCCCGCGGGGACACGACCGCCGCTCGCAGGTTCCTGCGGGCGAGCCTCGCGCAGAACCAGGACTTCGAGGATCGCGGGGCCGAGGACATGTGGGTGCCCTACCAGATCGGCGTGATCCACGCCGCGCTGGGCGAGGACGACCTCGCGATCGCGTCCGCCCTGGCGGCAGAGAAGGCGGGGGCCATCTATCCCCTCCTGTGGGATCGGGAGCCCGCGTTCGACCGGCTGCGCGAGGATCCGCGCTTCCGCGAGCTGCGCGCCGAGGCGCAGCGCCGCTTCGACGCCGAGCGGGCGAGGATCATCTCGCTCGAGGGCTGGTCGGCACCGCAGGGGCGATAGGCGTTCCGCTTGAAGAAGCTCATCCACGAGATCCACCGGCGCTCGCTGTGGCAGGTGCTGGGCATCTACCTGGCCGGCTCGTGGGTGGCGCTCCAGGTGGTGGAGCAGCTGGCCGAGGCGGCGAGCCTCCCGCCGTGGGTCCGGCCGTTCGCCCTGGCGCTCCTGGTGATCGGCTTCCCGATCGTCATGGCGACGGCCTTCGTCCAGGAGGGGATCGGCGCGAGGGAGTCGGCGGCGGACACGGGAGAGTCGCCGGGTCATCCGGGCGAGCCGCCCGCGTCGCGGCCCGCTCCGTCCGGGGGCGCCGCACGCTTCCTGACCTGGCGGAACGCCATCGCCGGCGGCGTGGTGGCCCTGGCCGTCTGGGGGCTGGTCGCCCTGGGCTGGGTGTTCCTGGGCGGCGCCGGACCGGAGGGCGTGGCGCCCGCGGGGGCGCGCGCCGACCCATCCCGGGCGCTCCTTCCGCAGGGCGATCAGCGGGACAGGTCCATCGCCGTCCTCCCGTTCGCGAACCTGAGCCCCGACGCGGACAACGCGTTCTTCGCCGATGGCGTGCACGAGAGCGTGCTCACCCAGCTCTCCAAGATCGGCGACCTGCGCGTGCTGTCCCGCGCCTCGATGATCCGCTATCGCGACACGGACCTCAGCCTGCGCGAGATCGCCGAGGAGGTCGGGGCCGGGGCCATCCTGCAGGGGAGCGTGCAGCGCGCCGGCGACCGCATCCGGATCAGCGCGCAGCTCATCGATCCCGCCACCGAGGAGAACCTGTGGGCCGATCAGTACGACGGCTCCGTGAGCGAGATCTTCGACTTCCAGAGCGACGTGGCGCTCGCCGTGGCCACCGCCCTGCGCTCCGCGCTCGCCCCGGACGAGGTGGCCGCCGTGCGCCGGCGCTCGACCGAGAGCGTGACCGCGCTCGACTTCTACATGCGCGGGCTGGAGGCCTACAACCGGTTCGAGAACGAGGACAACGAGGAGGCGATCCGCCTGTTCCGACGGGCGATCGCGGAGGACTCGTCGTTCGCGCAGGCCTGGGCGGGGGTGGGGGACGGGTACCTCCAGCGTGTCCAGTTCTTCGGCTACCCTGTGGAGTGGGCGGACTCCGCCGAAGCGATGGCCCGCACGGCGCTGGAGCTCGACCCGCGTCTCGCGGAGGGCTACAAGACGCTGGGGTTTTCCTACATAGTACGCGGCAGGTCGCGTCAGGCCGCCGCGGAGTGGGAGCGCGCCATCGACCTGAACCCCAACTTCCAGCCCGCCCTCAACAACCTGGGCGTAGCCGCCACGTGGTCGGGGGAGATGGACGACGGAGTCCGCTGGTACAAGCGTGCATTCCTGCTCGACCCGAACAATCCGCTCTCGCGGACGAACGTGGCGTCCGCCTACGCGTGGCTCGGGGAGCCCGAGATCGCGCAGCGCTGGGTGGACGATGCGCGCGCGATGAATCCAGAGGACCCGACCCTCAAGTTCTTCCAATGGGTGATCGATATCGAGGCGGCGGGTCCCGAGCGGGCCAACGCCCGTCTCGAGTCCGCGCTCCCGGAGCTCGAGGGTGCGCCGACGCTACTTCTCGCCGCCCTGGCCGATGGGGCCATGTACATGAAGGACGCCGACGGGGCGGAACGCTTCAGCCGCCTCGCCTTCGTGTCGGCCCCCGAGGGCGGCTTCCCCTTCGGCTGGTTCGACGGTCGGATCACGCGCGCCTGGGCTCTGAGCCGGTCCGGGCTCGACGGCGAGGCGCTCGAGCTGCTCAACCGTGTGAGGGAGGAGCTCGAAAAGCGGGTGGGCGAGGGCGCCGACGCCGGCCTCACCTGGTACACCCTCGCGCAGGCCCGCGCGCTGCTGGGCTCTCGCGCGAGCGCGCTCGAAGCCCTGGAGACGGCCTGGGAGAACGGCTGGGCCTGGGTCCGGAGCTTCGACCTCGACCCGATCTTCGACGACTACCGCGACGAGCCGTCGATCGCGCAGCTCCGGCAGCGGGTCGTCGACGATCTCGCCCGGCAACGCCGCGAGCTCGAGGCCGAGGAGCGGGCTTCGGGCGAGCGGAGATAGCCGGTTACCCCCGCCACCACGCGCCGGCGACCCGCGGCGCGGCCGATTGCCGGATGCGCTCGGGTTCGGCAGATTCCCCACAGGGTGCAACGGCCTCCAACCATTCTCCAGTGACGGCTTCGGCCTTGTCGCGGACCCGCAACCTGATCCATGAAGTCCACCGCCGCTCGCTGTGGCAAGTGGTGGCCATCTATGCCGCCGGGTCGTGGGTGGCGCTCCAGGTCGTGGGTCTCCTGGTCGACAACTTCGGTCTTCCCGAGTGGCTCCCCCCCTTCGCCCTCGTGCTGCTCGTCATCGGGCTCCCGATCGTCGTGGCGACCGCCTTCGTGCAGGAGGGCATCGGGTCGCGCACGCACGCTCCCCGGCCGGACGCGTCCGCCGGGCACGAGCCGGGTGCCGGCCCGGGCGAGGCCGGCTCCGGCGCGGCAGCCGCGGGGAGCGCCGGCGCCTCCGGCCCGCCCACCGGCGTCGTTCCGGCGGCCGCGCGGCCCGCCCGCGGGCTGTTCACGTGGCGAAACGTGATCCGTGGCGGTGTGGGCGCGCTCGCGCTGTGGGGCGTGGTCGCCGCGGGCTGGGTGCTGGTGGGCCCCGGGCGGGCGGAGGAGCCGGCCGCGACGGAGGAGGGATCGACACCGGAGGCCGCGACCGGTTTCCGCTCCATCGCGGTCCTCCCGTTCGCCACCCGCAGCACGAGGGAGGAGGACCAGTACTTCGCCGAGGGGATGCACGACGATCTGCTCACGCAGCTCTCCCGCATCGACTCGCTCACCGTGATCAGCCGCACTTCCGTGATGCAGTACGCGAACACCACGAAGACCATAGGGGTGATCGCCGGGGAGCTCGGCGTGGCCACGGTGCTCGAGGGGGGCGTGCAGCGGGCCGGCGATCGGGTGCGGGTCAACGTGCAGCTCATCGACGCGGCCACGGACCGGCACCTGTGGGCCGAGACCTACGACGAGGAGCTCACGGCCGAGAACATCTTCGCCATCCAGAGCGACCTCGCGAAGGCGATCGCCGGGGCGCTCAAGGCCACCCTGTCGCCCGCGGTGGCCGAGCGGTTCGAGACGCGTCCCACCGAGAGCCTCGAGGCGTACGACCTGTACACCCGCGCCCGGTACGCATACCAGACGCGGGGGGCCATGGGCCGTGACATCCCCGAGGTGAAGGACCTGTTCGAGCGGGCCATCGAGGCGGACTCGACGTACGCGCTGGCCTGGGCGGGTCTCGCCGACACGTACATCGCCGGCTGGAACTGGACGCTCTACACGCAGGAGGCGGCGGGGCCGCCGGCGCGCGCTGCGCTCGAGCGGGCGGTCGCGCTCGACCCCGGGCTCGCCGAGGTGCACGTGGGGCTCAGCCGACTGCTGCAGTTCGAGGGAAAAACCGAGGAGGCCGAGCGCGAGATCCTCGTAGCCCTCGAGCTCAATCCCGGCTCGGCGGAGGCGCACTCGCGCTACTCGGCGCTGCTCGAACGGAAGGGCGACCCCGGACGCGCCGAGACCGAGGCACGTCGGGCGATCGAGCTCGACCCGCTCGACGTGGGTCTCAGACTCGGTCTCGCCGACCGGTTCTTCTTCGCGGGGCGTTTCGCGGAGGCGCTCGATGAGTCCCGCCGCGTGCTCGAGATGGAGCCGACGGACTGGTACGGGTGGTACAACGTCGGCTGGGCCGCGAGCATGCTGCGTCGGAACGAGGAGGCGATCGACGCCTTCCGACAGTCCATGCGCTTCGCCCCCGACGCCCAGACCGTCTACCTCGGTCTCGGGTTCGCGTTCGCGCGCGCCGGCACGCGTGACTCGGCGCTCCACTACGTGGAGGTCGCTGATTCGCCGAATTCCTACGACGGCAGCCTCGTGTACTACGAGCTGGGCGATACGGACCGGGCGTTCCAGACGCTCGAGACCGCGCTGCGCGCCGACCCGGCGCAGGCCCGCCGCCTGGTCGGGGATCCCTCGGCCGTGGGGCTGCGGGCCGACCCGCGCTTCCAGGCGCTCCTCGATCGCCTGGGGATCCGGTTGCAGGAGCGATAGCCGTCCCGAGACTCCAGCGGGGCTCGGGATTCGATCGAGGCCACAAACCGTCCTGCGTTAGATCTCGCCCGTTGATGTCCCCTCTGTATTGGAGCCGTGAGGCGCCAGGCCGCGAGCCGGCGCCCGCACCCCCGGCGCGCGCGCCCGTGACGGGTCGCACGCCCAGCCCAGGGAGGACGGACATGCCGACCTACACCCTCACCATCGAGCGCTTCGAGTTCCCCGGCGATCTCGAGCCGTCGCGCGCCAACTTCCGGGTCGTGTTCGATGTGAAGTACTGGTCGCGCAAGAACAAGGACACGGTAGAGGTCAAGCTCGCGACGGCGGTCAAGCCGGGCGCCGACGTGTTCTGGGAGTGCGACCCCGGCCGCCGCAGCCGCCCCAACTACGTGCGCGCCATGGACGGCGATGAGCCGCTGCCGGGCATCGACGTCGAGGCTCTGGACGAGTGGGACCGTCAGATCGTCCACCTGACGGCGGAGGAGGTCATCTCGGTGCGCGCCAAGGTGTACGACGTCGACCGCGAGGACTTCTTCGACGACATCAAGAACGTGATCGGAGGCCTCCTGGGGGGCATCTTCGGGACGGGCGAAAAGCTCCTCTACCAGGCCATACCGGTGACGAAGAACACGGCGGGAGACGCGGTGGACGAGATCCACTCGTATCTGGTGAAGAAGGTGACCGGCGGGGGCGACAAGGTGCTCTTCCAGGGCTCGGCGGCGCCCGATCGCCACGGGCGCATCGTGATCACGCGGGCGGGCACCGACGGGAAGAAGGGGAGCGGCCCCTACACGATCGTCCTGCGCAGCGAGAGGTGGGAGGAGCCCGGCGAGGTCTGATGCCGGCGCCCCGTCGGGCTCAGCGGGCCAGCCGGGCCAGCGCCCGCCGGGCGGCGGCGCGCAGCACGGGCAGGAGGTCGTCCGGCTCGCGCGGGGGGTAGCGCACCACGAGGAGGTGGAGCGTGCCCTCGGATGGACGTGCGGCCGCGGGGCCGGTGAGGCCGCGAAACCGCACCCCGGTCGCCACCCACAGGCCGTAGGACTCCCCGCATCGGCCCTCCGGGGTGTAGTACAGGACGGCTTCCTCGCCGAGGTCCCCGAGTCGGCGCACGGCCTCGGCGCCGCAGCCCGTGAGCTCGATGCCGGCCTGGGTGCTCCCGAGCTCGGTCCCCCGGCCGAGCTGGACCATCAGCCACAACAGGCCGTCGGAGGACGACGCGCGATACACGCAGTTCCACGGCGTCGTGGTGTACGAGCGCCCCGCGCCCACGGGCTCGCCGAGGAGCTCGACGGCGTCGGGTCGCGTGAGGAGGGCGCACGGGTCGGGCATCGTGTCGAGGGGCTCCTGCGCCGCGGCGCGTGCCGCCGCGCCGAGGGCCAGCCCGACGAGTGCGCCCGCCACCGCGAGCCGGCCCGGTCGATGCTCGACGGCGAAGCGTCCTCGGCGCATGGCGTGTGCTCCCCGGTGCCGGGGCGGGGCCCTCCCGCCCACGGCGCCCAACATGACACGCGCGCGCCGTCCCGTCAGGGGCAGCCGCCCGGAGAGAAGGCGGAGCCGGCGGTGAACACCACGTGGACCGGCACCGGCACGATCACGGGCGGGTCCTGGCCGACGGCCGTCATGTCGAAATACGTCCCCGACAGGTCGCCGCGGATCTGGTTCGGGCCCCAATAGTTGATGGTCAGGCGGGCGGGCGGCGGGTACTTCCCCACCACCTGCCCGCGGTACACGAGGTCGTCGCCGCTCCCCGAGCCGAGGGCCACCAGCGTCCCGTCGTGTCGCTCGGCAGTGAGCACCGAGCCAGCGCCGCTGCCGCTCGGCGCACCGCCGGGCACGGGATAGACCCCGGTCCCGTTGGCCCCGGAGACCATGATCATGCCGCCCGCGTGCTGACCCTGCGTGCCGCCGAGCATGATCATCAGGCTCGGGCCGCCGAGCATGTACGTGGCGCTCACCCCCTGGTGGACCATGGCGATGGGGGACTGGGCGGTGAGCGTCCACCCGCAGGGCGCCGGCGAGAGGGGGGCAGGGGTCTGTGACGCCGCGGCCGCCGGGTGGCACCCGAGTGACGCGGCCGCGAGGGCGAGCCCGGTCGCGGCTCCCGGCCAGGGCACGGGATGGACGAACCTGATCACGAGCGACATTCCCTTCGAGTCGATGGTTTCCAGCTCCGCCTACAAGAGCGACGAATCCGGGGTCCTGCCGCCACCCCACCTTCGCACCTCCGAGTGTGGGTCCGGATCGCCGGTGGCGGGATGCGCCGGCTTCTCACGCTTGGCCTGTGAGTCCGCGACGGCCGGCACGGCGAATCGTCCCTTGCTCTTGCCGGCGGCCAGCTCATCCCCCTACGTGAAGGCGGAGGTGGAGACATGGGCGGTCCGCTGGGGCTGCCGCAGGACGACGGGGGTGGGGACCGTCGGGCGCCCGCGGCGCGCCGGCGGCGGGCCGGGGGGCTTCGCACCCCGCGGCCGGAACGTCCACGAGGATATAGACACACGACGGTCACCACGAGGAGGAAGCATGGATGAGACGACCGGCACCCCCGCTCCGGGCCCCGACCCCGCCGCTGCGGGAATCGATCCCGCCGCGCCCACAGGCCTCACCCCCAACCAGGCGGGCGCGCTCGCGTATCTGTTCGGGATCTTCACCGGGGTCATCATGTTGATCATCGACCACCGGCCCTACGTGCGGTTCCATGCGTTCCAGTGCATTGCCCTCACGGTCATCGGCGTCGGTCTGTCGATCATCCTCACGGTACTGGGGGCGGCCCTCAGCGTGGTCCCGGTGCTCGGCGTGCTGGTGGGGGCGCTCGCCTCGATCGTGCTGGGCATCGCGGGGTTCATCCTGTGGATCATGCTCATGGTGCGCGCCTACCAGGGCGTCGAGTGGGAGCTCCCGGTGGTGGGGCCGTGGGCCCGCCGCACCGCCACCGCTCCGGCGGCACCGGCGCCCACGGAGTAGACCCGCGGGTCGGGCCGCGGGTCCGGGGCGGCAGCCCCACCCGGGTCGCGAGCCGACGGTCCGGCCGACGGACCCGCCGGCTCAGCCCGGGGACCCGCCCGCCGTGAGGCGCGCGCGGTACGGCGCCCCGTCCTCGGGGCGTCCCCACGCCTCGTACAGGGTCGCGAGCCGCTCCAGGGTGATGCGCGTGTAGGGATCGGCGTCCGGCCTCGCGGTGCCCAGCGTCTCGAGCGCAGCGAGGAGCAGCGACTCGGCCTCCTCGTAGGCGCCGCGGGCCGTGAGCGCGGCGCCAAGGAGGCTGCGCGCCTCGGCCACCTGCCAGTGGGTCTCCGGGTAGGCCGCCTCGCGGATCTCGAGCCCCTCGCGGATGAGGGGCACCGCCGCCTCCGGATCACCGGTCAGGAGCTCGAGCCGACCGAGCGTGAGCACCGGGTCGGCGAGCGCGAAATGGCCCGGCGGAAAGGCGGCGACGTAGGCCTCGCGCAGCTCCTCGAGCAACGCGCGCGCCTCGTCGTGGCGTCCCTGCGCGATCCGAAGCCGCGCGATGTAGTGCCGCGTCCGCACGACGTACGGGTTGCCCGGGTCGAAGATCTCGAGCTGCTGCTCGAGTCCGGCCTGGAGGGCCGAGTCGGCCTCGGCCCACCGTCCCCGTTCGAGGAGGATGCTCCCGAGGGCGCCGAGCCCCAGCGCGACGTCGATGTTCCGCTCTCCCTGCGTGCGGCGGTGCATCTCGAGCGCCTCGCGCTGGACGGCCTCCGCCTCCTCGTAGTCCCCCTTGTCGCGAAGGAGGGCGGCGAAGTTGCTCTCGACGATCGCCACGTTGGGATGCTCGCCGAGCTGCTCCCGGTAGAGCTCGATCGCCTCGCGGTAGAACGGCTCCGCGCCGGCGTAGTCGCCCTGGCTGTGGAGCAGGTTCGCCATGCTGTTGAGGCTCGACGTGAGGTCCGGGTCGTCCCGGTCGAGCGCGGTCCGCCGGATCGCCAGCGCCTCGCGGAAGACGGTGTCGGCCCCGTCGTAGTCGCCCATGTTGAACCACAGGAGGCCCCCGAACCGCGTCAGGGTCGAGGCGAGCGCCGGGTCGTTGGGCGGCAGGACCGCGCGCTGGATCTCGAGCGCGGCCCGGAAGAGCGAATCGGACGCCTCGATCTCGCCGGTCTCCTGGAGGAGCTCCGCGAGATAGGCGGTCACCTCGCCGCGCGCGGCGTCGGGGGGGCCCCCGAGACCCTCGTAGACCGCCAGCGACTCGCGGAAGAGCGGCTCGGCCTCCTCGTAGCGGCCCAGGTTGAGGTACACGACACCGATCACCTCGAGCAGCCGGGCCTGGACCTCGGGCTGATCCGAGAGCTCGTCGCGGACGCGGACGGCGCCGTGCTCGAGCACGTCGCTGACCCGGACATCCGCGCCGCCCTGGATCTCCTCCGCGAACGGGTCGGCGCCCTCGAACAGATCGGCGAACACGGTCGTCACCTGCTCGGCACGCGCAGCCTCGGTGCGCGCGCGATCCCGCTCCAGGGCGATCTGACGGGCCTGCGCCGTGACCGTGACCGCGTACCCGGCCAGCACGAGGACGAACAGCGACGAGAGCGCCACGCCCACCCGGTGCCGGGCGGCGAACTTCCGGGCCCGGTAGGTGGCCGTCGCCGGCCGGGCGGTCACCGGGAGACCGGCGAGGAAGCGGTCCGTGTCGTCGACCAGCTCGCCGGCTCCTGCGTACCGGCGCGCCGGCTCCTTGTCGAGCGCCTTGAGGATGACCGTGTCGAGGTCGCCCGACAGCGCCCGGGCCAGCGCATCGGGCTCGGTGCGTCGCGCCGCGGCCGCGCCGTCGGTCAGCGAGCGACTGGGTCGTCCCGGCTCCTCCTCGCACACGGCGCGCTCGATCTCGAACGGCGTCCGGTCCTCGGTGGCGTGCGGACGGCGTCCCGTGAGAAGCTCGTACAGGAGGACGCCGAGCTGGTACACGTCGGTTGCGGTGCTCACGTCCCCGCCGCGGATCTGCTCGGGAGCGGCGTACGCCGGCGTGAGCAGCCGCCCGCCCGTCCGGGTCGCGGTCGCCTCGACGTCCTCCTCGAGGAGCTTCGCGATCCCGAAGTCGAGGAGCTTCACTTCGCCGTCCGCGGCCACCAGGATGTTGGAGGGTTTCAGGTCCCGGTGGATGACGAGCTGTCCGTGCGCGTACTGGACCGCCCGACCCACATCGCCGAACAGCCGCAGGCGCTCGCGGACCGATAGCCGGCGCGCGTCGCAGTACTCCGTGATCGGGACACCGTCGACGTACTCCATGACGAGGTACGGGCGCCCCCCCTCGGTGACGCCTCCGTCGTACAGCCGCGCGATGTGGGGGTGCTCGAGCCGGGCGAGGATCTGGCGCTCGCGCAGGAAGCGCTGGATGAGAGCGCCGGCGCGGATTTGCGACGGGTGGACCACCTTGATGGCCACACGCTGTTCGAACTGGCCGTCCGCCCGCTCGGCCGCGTACACCGCCCCCATGCCCCCCTCGCCGATGAGGCGCTCCAGCCGGTAGGCGCCGATCCGCGCCCCGGCTTCGAGGGTCTCGTCGGGACCCGGGCCGGCGGCCGACGGCGCACCGGGCGCGAGCTCCTCGAAGAGGGTGTCGGCCGATTCGGCCGCCTCGAGCAGGTGCGCCACCTCGGCGCGCAACGCCTCGTCGGACGCGCAGGCACGACGCACGAACTCCATGCGCTCGGCGGCCGGAAGCGTCAGCGCCCCGGCGAAGATCGCGTCCACCCGCTTCCAGCGGTCCGTCTCCATGCGGCCCCTTCGTAGACGTGTGCGGGGGCTTCGCCTACGAGCCGCCGCCCGTATCGGCGAACCGGGCCGCCTGCTCGGGCCGGCCCCAGGCGCGGTACAGGCGGGCGAGCAGCTCGCTCGAGGCGAGCGCGTCCCGGTTCTCGGCTCCGCGCAGGTCGACGAGCGCGCGGTGCGCCTCGAGGAGCAGCGGCTCGGCCTCGTCGAAGCGCTCCAGATCGAGCAGGTGGCCCCCGAGGGCCGAACGGGCCCTGGCCATCTCGAGCCCGGCCTCGTCGACTCCATTGTCCGTGTAGCTCTCGATCGCTCGCGTCGCGAGGACCACGGCCTCGCCGAGGTCCCCATCCGAGCCGTGCAGACCGGCCTCGACAAGGAGGGCGTCGCCCAACCCGGCGCCCTGCGGCGGGGCTTCCCGGTATCGCGTCATGACCGCCGCCAGCACCGAATCGGCCGCGGACCGGTTCCCGAGCGCCGCGTACGTCTTGACGAGATCGAGCCGTGCCGGCCCGGTGAAGAACTCCTGGTCGCCCTGGGCCGCGATCCAGCCGCGGAGCGCGGCCTCGAGCCTGGGCAGCGCCTCCTCGTAGCGACCCAGCGACATCAAGCTCCGGCCGAGGTTGCGGCGCGTCATCGCGAGGTGGAAGTGATTCTCGCCCAGCGTCTCGGCCTGGATGCGCTCGGTCTCCTCCAGGAGCCCGACGGCCTGCTCGACGTCGCCGCTCCAGTTCACCATCACGGCGAGCGAGCCGAGCTGCATCGCGTAGTCCGGATTCTCGGGACCGAGGGTCTCCCGGAGGATGTCGATCGCCTCGCGCTTCATGGCGAGTGCCTCCTCGCGGCGGCCGCGGGCCCAGATCACCTGGGCCAGCTCGGTCATGCCGAGCGCCACGTCCCTGTGCCGGTCGCCGAGCGCCGTGCGCCGCAACTCGATCGCGTTGCGGATCATCGGCTCGGCCCGGTCGAGATCGCCTCCGTAGCTGGCCCGCTGGCCGATGAGCATGAGCGTCTGGGCGAGAGCCAGCGATCGTTCCTCGGGCAGGTCGGCGCGCCGCTCCACGATGCTCTCGTACAGGCTGTCCGCTGCCGCGGTCCGGCCATCCACGTGCAGCACCTCGGCGTGCTTGAGATCGAGCACCAGCAGCCCGAGGGGCTCTGCGCCACCCGCCACCAGCCCGGCCCTCGCCAGCCGGAACAGCGAATCGGCGGCGCCGTGCTGGTTGAGCGATTCCGCGACCTGCCCCTGATCCTGCCGCACGCGCCCGATCTCCAGCCGGTGCGCGCCGGGGGCGCGCTCGTACCAGCCGATCGCCGCCGCGTACAGCGAGTCGGCGCGCTCCAGGTTGCCGGCCACCTGCTCCAGGTGACCGAGCTCGTGCACCGCCTCGGCGTGAGCCGCGCTCGCGGCGCCCTCGCGGGCCCGCAGGAGGTCGACGGCCTTCTCGAGCAGCGGGCGCGCGTCGTCGTACAGCCCCAGGCGCGTGAAGATCGGCCCCACGACCGAGTACATCTCCGCCTGCACGTCCGGCTGGTCCGCGAGCTCCGTGTCGATGCGCTCCGCGCCGCGCAGGAGGAGGTCGCGCACCGAGAGGTCCTCGCCCAGGGCCGCATCCGGGTCGGAGACCTCGAACAGTCCGAGCACGAAGTCGCTCACCTCGCGCGTCTTGGCCGCCTCGCGACCGGCGATGCCGGCCTGCCAGAGCGCGGCGCCCAGGCCCCCGAGGAGCGAGACGAACACCACGGCGGCCGCCACCACGCCCGCCCGGTGGCGGGACACGAACTTCCGTGCCCGGTAACCGAGGGTGTCCGGGCGTGCGACGACGGGGTGCCCGTCCAGGTGGCGCTGGAGGTCGTCGACCAGGGCCTGTGCCGACCCGTAGCGCCGTTCGGGCTCCTTGCGGAGTGCCATGAGACAGATCCGGTCCAGATCGCCCGACAGAAGGCGCCACAGCCGCTCGGGGCGCGTCGCCCGTGCCCGCGCCACGCTGCCCAGCGAGGGGACGGTGTCGGGCGACGCCGGCTCCCCCTCCCCAGCCCCCGGCGGCAAGGTCTCCAGCATCGTGCTGGGGGCCGGCACCGTCTCCTCGAGCACGGCGCGCGCCATCTCGTTCGGCGTCGTCCCGGCGGCCCCGTGCGGCCGGAGCCCGGTAAGGAGCTCGTACAGGAGGACCCCGAGCGCGTACACGTCGGTGGCCGTCGTCACGTCGCCGCCCCGGACCTGCTCGGGCGCCGCGTAGGCCGGCGTCATGAGCGAGCCCCCGGTGCGGGTGGCCGTGACCTCGGGATCCTCCTCGAGGAGCTTGGCGATCCCGAAGTCGAGGAGCTTCACCTCCCCGTCCCCGGTCACCAGGATGTTGGAGGGCTTGAGGTCGCGGTGGATGATGAGGTTGCGGTGCGCGTGCTGCACCGCGAGCCCGACGTCCCGCAGGAGCCCGACGCGCTCGGCCACCGACAGGGCGTGCGCGTCGCAGTAGTCCGTGATCGGCTCTCCCTCCACGTACTCCATCACCAGGTAGGGCTGGCCGCCCGGCGTCACGCCGCCGTCGTACAGCCTCGCGATGTGGGGATGCTGCAGCCGGGCCAGGATCTGCCGCTCGCGCAGGAAGCGCTGGATCAGATCGCCGCCGCGCAAGCGCGACGGCTGCACGATCTTGATCGCCACGCGCTGCTCGAACTGCCCGTCGGCGCGCTCGGCCAGGTACACGGCGCCCATCCCGCCCCGGCCGAGGAGACGGACGAGGCGGTACGCCCCGATCTCCTGTCCCATCTCGAGCTCGGGCGGGGGCGCGAGCGACTCGCGGTCGAGCCCCGCGGACGGCGTGATGCCCTCGAAGTACGTGTCCGCGGACTCTGCCGCCTCGAGCAGCTCATCCACCTCGCGCCGGAGCTCCGGGTCGTCGGCGCACGCGCGCCGCACGAAGTCGTCGCGCTCGGAGACGGGGAGCGTCAGCGCGCCCGCGAAGATCGCGTCCACGCGCGTCCAGCGACTGGTCGACATGGGGAGGTCGAATCCTCCTGCGGTCCGACAGATTCGAGCCACGGAGCCCCGGAACGTTCTCCGGCGCTGGACGGCCCGTCAACGGCCACGAACTCAGAGGAGCGTGCGCGACGTGCCCCTGGTGAGGTCCCGGTACAGATAGGCCTTGGCGCGCGTCCAGTCGCGCTCGACCGTGCGCCGCGACACGCCGAGCGCGTCGGCCGTCTCGTCGACGGTCATGCCGCCGAAGAAGCGGCATTCGACGACCTCGCCCAGCCGGGGGTCGCGCTGTGTCAGCGCGGTGAGCGCCGCATCGAGGTCGAGGAGCTGGTCGAGGTTCGTGGCCGGGGCCGAGGCGCGGTTCCCGAGGGTGAGGTGGATCCGTCCCCCGCCTCGCTTCTGCGCGCGCCGGCGGCGGGCGTGGTCGATGAGGATGCGCCGCATGACCTTGGAGGCGAGCGCGAAGAACTGGGCGCGGCTCTGCCACTCGCCCACCGTCTTGACCACGAGGTTGAGGTAGGACTCGTGGACCAGGGCCTGGGTGGTGAGCGTGTGCCCGGCCCGCTCTCCCCGGAGCGCCCGGCTCGCGATGTGGCTCAGCTCGTCGTACACGAGGCTCATCAGGCGGTCGAACGCCTCCTGGTCGCCCTCCCCCCACGCGGACAGGAGCCCCGTGATCTCGTGGTCGCGGTTCATGGCTGCCCGCGCCTCGTCGGCGGCTCGCGCTCCATGGCCCGCTCGCGCGCCACGGCCTGCTCGCGCCCGACGGCTTGCCCGGCCACCACGCTACCGGATCCGGGCGTCGCGGCGCTGCCGCGCGGCGCCCACGTGGATGAAGTCGAGGATCTCGCGGCCCAGCAGGTCGTCGGACGTGTTGATGTGCTCGATCTCCGACATGTGGTTGTGGTACCGGAGCTGGAGAAGCCGCGGGCAGCGGCCATCATCGCGCTGGCACAGCGCCGTGAACAGCTCCCCCGTCGTCCCGACCAGGTTCCGCTGGTCGTACTCGGCGATCACCAGCATGACCGGGATGTCGCTGTCCGGAACCCAGGTCACCGACGAGCGCGACGCATAGCGCTCCGGGTCGTCCCCGAAGTAGAGCCGGATCCCCTCGAGGCTCGGGTCATCGGGGTCCGACTTGATCGTGTAGCGGCCGCTGACGAGCACGATCCCGTCGAGCCCGTGTCCCGTCGCGGGCTGGAAGCGCGGGTCGAGCGCGTACGTCGCGACGTGGGTCGCCCCCGCCGAGTGCCCCATCATGAACACGTGCTCCGGATCGCCGCCGTAGTCGGCCGCGTGCGCCTTGACCCACTCGATCACCCCGCGCATGTCCTCGGCCCCCGTCGGCCAGGACGCGTCGGGCGCCAGCCGGTAGGTGGCGTTGATCCCCAGCAACCCGTGGCGCGTGAAGTAGTACAGGACGTTCCCGTACACCTCGGGGTTGATGTCGCGGTCCCCCGTCGAATACCCGCCGCCGTGCACATACACGAGCACGGGCGCTCGCTCGAGCCCGTCGGGCCGGTAGACGTCGAGGAGCTGCCGGGGGAGGTCGCCGTAGGCGAGGTCCTTGGTGACAGTCACCCCCTCCTTCGGCCCCCGGGCGAGGAGGGGGAGGTAGATGGAGTCGGTGACCGCGTACGGGTTCGAGAACCCGATCTCCGTCAGGCGGGCGCGGATGTCCTCGGGGACCGTGGACTGGGCCTCCGCGACGGCGGGCGCCGCCACCGCCGCCAGTAGGAGCAGGAACCCCCGACGATGTCGTCTCATGCTCACAGCCCCGGAAAGAGCTTCTCGACCGCGGCCCGACCGCGCGCCAGGCCGCCGGTCCAGTTCTGGTGCCCGTTGAGCTCCGAGTGGCCGATCGCCACCCGACCGAACGCCTTCTCCACCACCTCGCGTGGCGACGGCCTCCCATTCGTCCCGAAGTAGAACCCCGGCTGCTGCGCGAGCCGCGCGTGTCCCCAGCGGTTGAGCACGATCCCGGCGATGTCGCGCCCCGGGTCGAGCCCCGCGTCTGCGAACATGTCGAGCAGGTGGGCCCGCAGCCGCCGCTCGTAGTCGTAAAACGTCATCTCGACCAGCCGGGTCCGGCCCGCCGCGCCCTGCTCCTGGACCGACAGCCCCGGAGTGGCGAGCCCCTGGTAGAGGGTGAGCACGATCGGCTGCTCGGGATCGAGCGGCGCCCGATAGTCGCCCACCACCATGGGCTGCCGGATGCTGGCGCAGAACCCCGGCGCCTCGGGCGGGGCGCCGTCGCCCAGCCACCGGCATGCCGTGAACCCGAGCTCCGCCAGGAAGCGCCAGTTCGTCAGGGCCACGTTGGCGACCAGCGCCGGCGCGTGGTGGAACTCGTCGTACGCGGCGGCGATCTCGGGCGGCAAATCGGCCACGATGCGCCGGTTCACCCACCCGCCCGAGGCGAGGACGAGCTGCTTCGCACGGAGCGAGTACAGGCGGCCCCCGACCTCGTAGATCACCCGCACGCGCTCGTCGGGCCCCATCCCGACGTGCCGGACGTCGAGCACCGTGGCGCCCAGCCGGATCCTCGTACGCTGTCCCGGGCGGTCGAGGGCGGCGAAGCGGACGCGGCCGTTCGCCACCCCGTCGAGCCCCTCGCCCTCGATCGCGTCGGGGATCAGCGCCTTCACGATCGCGCGCCCGAACACCGTGTTCCCACCCGGGAACGAGTGCGGCAGCGAGCCGCTCCGGGCGCGGGCCGTCACCCCCGGCATCCCGATCTGGGCCGCCGCGAACGCCGAGGCCGCATCGGGGCTCACCCCGTTGATGAGCCCGATGATCGGGTCCGCGTACGCCGTGACCTCGGGCGGAAGTCCCATCTCGCCCTCGAGCCAGCCCGCGTAGGTGGTCGCGTCCAGCCGGCGCTGGAACGCCTCGTCCGCCGATCCCGTGCTGTCGCGCCAGCGGAGGAGCCCGCGTCGCACGCCCTCCGGGTATCGCGCCCGCTCGAGCCCGTCGCGCCACATGTTCGCGACCCAGCGGCCGCCGCCGAACCAGTAGCCCACATCCACCTCGGTCTCGGCCACGCCCGTCATGGGCGCATAGCTGTCGAGCGAGAACTTCAGGTGGGAGACCGAGGGCGCCGGCTCCACGTACTCGAAATCGCGCGGCAGCCCCATGCGCTCGAAGAACACGTCCGCGATCGACCCCGACCCGCGCGTCGGCACGCCGAAGTCGTTCGACCCCTGCGGACCCACGAGCCGCACCCCGTCGACCAGGAACTCGTTCTCCTTCGCCTCGCCCCCGAAGATCGGGTGGTTGTCGAGCACCACGCAGCGGCCCGTGGGGACGATGTCGCGGAAGTGGAGCGCGGCCCCGAGCCCGCTCATCCCTCCGCCCACGATCGCGAGATCGACCTCCTCGCCGGTGTCGATGATGCCGGCGGGGAGCGGATCGTAGGCGCCGTCCCGGATGCGGTGCGCGGCCTCCATGACCGCGCGAGTGTTCCCTGCCGAGTCGGCGTAGTCTCCGACGGCGCCCCAGCCCCACCAGGGGTCGGCTTCCTGGCCGAGGCTCCGTCGTGCGGCTTCGTCCGCGCCGGGGAGGGCACGGGCTCCGGGTGAGGCGCCTTCTGCCCCCGCGACGTCCGCGGCCCCCCGGCGACGCCGGCGCAGCAACTCGAGGGGGGATGCGCCCGCCAGGAGGGTGGCGCCGGTCCCGAGGAGAGTGGTGCCGAGGAAGTCACGGCGGGTGATGTCGGGGCGGATGCCCAGCTCGTCGTCGCGCACGTTCCGTCTCCGATACCTGCTTCCCGGATCGCGTCCGCGATCCGCTTCGCGAGATCCGGTTCGCGAGATCGCTGGTTTCGCGAGCCCGCCCGGCGATCCGGTTCCGAGACCGCTTCCCGCCTCTGCTTCGAGGTCCGTCTCGCGATCCTGCGGCCGGCTCGGATCGCCGCCGCATCATCACATGGTATCGGATGCCGGCTCGCCTCGCCGCACCCCGGGGGTTTCTTGCGTGAGGGCGCACCAATGGTGCGCGACGCCTCCAGGTGCGGGGTGCGGTCGGAGGCAACGACGGCCGGCGCGCGCTGGCGGTACGAGCGTTACATCCCCGACGAGGTGTACTTCCGCGCTACGGACGCCGTACCGTGACCGGCGGGCAATCGAGCCCGGCATGGCGATCCGGGAACCGGACTCAGCGCTCCAGCGGCGGGAATCCCCCCGGCGGCCGCCGGCGATGCGTCCCCTCCTCGTAGGCGTACGCGAACCCCAGCAGCCGTCCGTCGTCGTACGGGCGCCCGAGGATCTGTAGCCCGGCGGGCAGGTCTCCGTAGGTGAATCCCATGGGGACGGTGATCGCGGGCATGCCGGTCGCCGGGGCCACGAGCTGGCTGTTGTCGCCGCAGTACTCCTCGTTCGCGCGGTCGATGTGGGCCGGGACGCAGCGCCACGTGGGATACACGAGTGCATCGACCCCGGCCGAGTCCATGGCGGCTACGAGGTCGCCGAGATAGGCCTGGCGGCCCGGGTTGTCGGCATAGTCCGGGCAGGGCGGGTCCCACTCGCCCGGGGGGACATCGGCCGGCGTATCCGCGTAACGCCGCAGGATGTCCTCCACATAGTCGGAGTAGCGGCCGTCCTCGAGCACCTCGACGACGTCGTGGATGGGCGCGTCCTCGCCGAGTGATTCCAGATAGCGACCCATGTCGTACCGGAACCGACGGCAGAACATGTCGTCGCGCTCGAGCTCGGCATCGACGTCGAACTCGAACGGGTCCACGACCTCGGCGCCGAGCCGGGCGAGATCGCCCAGCGTCGCCTCGAACACGCGGGCGACCGCGGTGTCGGTGTCCTCGCCCTCGACGAGCGACCGTAGCACCCCGATCCGGGCGTCCCGGAGGGCGTCGGCGTCGAGGAAGGCCGTGTAGTCCGCGGCCCGCCGGTCGCGGCCGGCCTCGGTGTACGGGTCGGCGGGGTCGTAGCCCGCGACCACGTCGAACACGCGCGCCACGTCCTCCACCGTGCGACCCATGGGGCCGGCCACATCGCGGTCGAACGACAGCGGGATCACGCCATCCCGGCTCGTGAGCCCGAGCGTGGACCGGATCCCGACCAGCGACAGGTGCCCGGACGGGCCGCGGATCGAGTTCCCGGTGTCGCTCCCGAGCCCGATGAGAGCGAAGCTCGCCGCCACACCCGAGGCGGTGCCGCCGCTCGAGCCCGCCGGGACGCGGTCGAGCGCGTAGGCATTCCGGGTCGTGTCGAACGACGAGCTCACGGTCTGCCTGGGGCTGAACGCCCATTCGGCCATGTTCGTCTTGGCGATCACGATCGCCCCGGCCGCGCGGATCCTGCGCACCATGAACGCGTCGTCGGGCGGCACGCTCTCCGCGAGCGCGATCGAGCCCCCCGTGGTCACCATGTCGTGCGTGTCGAAGTTGTCCTTGACGAGCATCGGCACGCAGAAGAGCGGCCCCTGCTCCTCCCCGGCCGCGAGCGAACGGTCGAGGGAATCGGCTCGGTCGAGCGCGGCTGGGTTGAGCACGGTGACCGCGTTCAAGCGATCCTCGTAGGCCGCGATGCGGTCGAGGTAGGCCTGGACGACTCCCCGGCAGGTCACCTCGCCGGAGCGGATGGCGGCCTGCGTGCCGGCGATGGTGGCCTCGACGGGATCGTAGGGAGCGCTCGCCGGTCCGGACGTGCACGCCCACGGGGTCCCTAGCGCAGCCACGAGGACGGCCGCGGCACATGGGCTCCGAAGAAGTCCGCGAGTGGGACGGATTCGAACGGGTCCGGGACGACTCATGGAGCGCCTGTGATTGAGAAGGTGATGACACGCCGGGGGGGTCCGACGAGATCATCCGCCGGGAATCCCATGATCGCTCTTTAGGCATCATACGGGGCGAGCGTCGCTCCCCTCCAGCCCGTGGCTTCATGCCGACGGCTCATATGCACCATGTGGGTGTGCGTATTATATTGTATTACATGCGCACTACAATGCTCAACGTCAGAATGGACAGGGAGTTGCGGCAGTCCCTGGATCGTCGCGCCGCCGAGTTCGGGGTGTCGGTGTCGGAGCTGGTGCGGGACATCCTGGAGCAGGAGCTGGCGAGCCGTCCGCTGGTCGACCGGATCGGCGCGCTCCGGGGATCCCTCGACGCGCCTCCGCCCGTGACGGGGTGGCGCCGGCGGATCCGCGACCAGAACTGGCGCGATTGAGCCCCTCATCGGCCACCTGGTTGACCGACACGGGGCCGCTGGTCGCCTACCTCGACCGCAACGATCCGGCGCATTTCGCGGTCGGCAATCGCCTCGGCGCCTTCAAGGGGCGGCTGGTCACCACCGGGGCCGTGATCGCGGAGGCGATGTACTTCGTGTCGGACATGCGCCGGGGGCCCCGCCTCCTGGCGCAGCTCGTGCGGGACAGCGGGATGCGCGTCTACGATCTGTGCCAGCCCTCCGAGCTCCGGAGCGCGATCGCGCTGATGGACCGCTACGCCCACGTCCCGATGGACTTCGTCGACGCGACGCTCGTCCTGCTCGCCGAGGGGCTGGGGGTCGAGGAGGTCCTCACCCTCGACCGGCGTGGGTTCGACGCCTACCGGACCCGGGACGGTCGCAGGCTGAGGCTGGCGCTCGACACGCTCTGAGCCGCGCTCTATCGGCGGCTGCCCAGCCAGGCCTCCCGGAACGCCCGCATCTCCGGCGTGAGCTCCCGGCCGGCGTCCTCGTACGGCACGAGCTCGAGCCGCGGATTCGCCGTGAACCGCACGCGGGCGGTCCGCGACCCGCCGCGCGCGTCGTACACGACCTCCACCTCTTCCCCGGGCGCGTGCGCGCCGAGGACCGCGTCCCAGTCCGCCTCGCTCGTCACCGCCCGGCCGCCGATCGAGCGGATCACGTCCCCGCGGTCGAGCCCGGCCTCGTACAGGGGCTCCCCGATCCGGGTGTTCGACGCGATCGCGAGACCGTCGTCGGCGGGCTCGAGCTGCACCAGGCCCAGGTACGCGGCCTCGGGCGCCACGGGCCGCAGCAGGAGGCCCGCGTTGGCGAGCAGGGCCTCGTAGTCGGGGAGCTCGCTCCCGCGGACGAAGCGGTCGAAGAAGTCCTTCGCGAACGCGGGGTCGCCGGTGAACTCGCCCAGCTCGCGCTCGATGTCCTCGACCACGTACGGGATCTCGGTCTTCCCGTGCGCCCGCCACATGCGGCGCATGAAGTCGTCGAGCGTGAGGTCGAAGCGCGAGCGCAGTGTGAGGTCGAGCCCCAGCCCGATCACCGTGCCGTACGTGTAGTAGGAGATGAACGTGTTCGCCAGGTTGGTCGGGTCGATCGCCGTCGCGGCGTCCACGAACGGGGCCTGCATGCTCATCCCGGCGGGTCCGAAGAACTCGCGCGCCGGCGAGTGGATGACGTAGTCGAGCCCCCCGGACATCCCGCGCGCGAAGTCCGCCGCGTCCCGGATCCCGGCCCGCGTGAGGACGAGCGGGCCGAAGTAGCTCGTGAACCCCTCCGCGAACCACAGCTCGCGCGCCATGTTCGCGCGCTCGAAGTCGAACGGCTCGAGCCCGCGCGGCCGGATGCGCTCCACGTTCCAGGTGTGGAAGAACTCGTGCGCCACGGTGCCGATCAGCCCGCCGGCGTTCTCGGCCAGCGAGCCGCTCGAGGAGATGATCGTGGAGTTCCGGTGCTCCATCCCGTCGCCCGAGGCCCACGGCAGGTAGTCGATGATGAACGTGTACCCACCCACGTCCCACGCGGGCGGCTCGCCATACAAGGCGATCTCCTCGCCCACGATCGCCTTCGCCCACTCCGTGTAGGCGTCGACCTCGGCCGGAGTGCCCAGGTGGTGGATGGCGAGCCGCATGGATAGCGGCCCGGACGGCCCGGGCACCGTCCACTCGCGCTCATCGAAGTCCGACAGCTCGGTGGGGCTGTCCATGAAGTACTGGAGCCCGGGCGCGGTGAACGTCCACGCGTCGCCGGTGGGGAAGAGCTGGGTGGCCGGCTTCCAGCCCGAGCCGGCTGGGGGTTCGAAATGCACCCGGATGTCGCGCGCATCGTAGCCGCGCGCCCACATGAAGATGGCCGGCATGTTCATGTGCGCGTGCGTCAGGTCGATCTGCGAGTACGTGCCGCCGGCCCGGTCCGCATACAGCGTGTACGACAGGGTCACCTTCCCGTCGTGGTCGGCCACGTCCCACTGGTACGGGCTGGGGCGCGTCACCTCGAGCGCGTGCCCCGCCCCGTCCACCGCGTGCACGTCGTACACGTTCTTGGCGAATTCGTGCAGCGCGTAGCGGCCCGGCGAGGAGCGCGACATGCGGAACTCGACCGGTTCCGGCGGCAGGTCGTCCAGCGTGATCGAGATCTCCGCCTCGTGGTGGACTGCGTTGGGGAACGATACCTCGTACGCGATCGGCGGGGGCTGGAGCAGGTTCGCCGGCGAGGACCGGAGTGCCACCGCCACCTGGACGGGGGGAGCCTGGGGCGCCGATGCGGTCGGCACGGGCTGGAAGACCGCCGCCGCGAGCACGAGCAGGGCGGCGAAGAGCGGAGACGGCATGAACGCTTCCTCATCGGGCGTGGACGATCGCGCGTCGCCACGCCCGCTTGCCGCCGGGCGCCGGCGGGCCGCGCCGGGAGCCGAGCCGCCAATATAGGGCACCCGCTGCTAGTCGCCGCCCCCGTGGATTCGGGCCCGGATCTTCGTGCCCAGCGATTCGTCGAGTCCTGCGACGCGGGCGAGCCGGTCGGCGAGCTCTTCGCCCCGAACGATGCCCGCCTCGAGGAGCGCGTCACAGAACTCGAGATCCCGGGGGCGATGGGCGATCGCCTTGGATATCCAGAGATCGTGCGGCTCGAGGCACCACGCGACGACGCCGTTCGTGGACGGCGTCTCGAATCGGACAAGCCGGTCTCGCCAGCCGCTCGGAAGCACGGCCGTCGATTCGACGACGCCGTGCGCGTAATAGCCGAACGTCTCGTGGAACATGGACAGCTCTCCGATCGAGCCATCGATGAGATCGGCTTTCCCGCCGGTTTCGTCGCCGAAGAACGCCACGTCGACTTCCACGGATCTGACGGCCTCGGGAGGAAGGGTGTCCTCGATCGAAGCGTGCAGGGCCTGGCTGCCGATGACGAGGATCTCGTCCGTGCCGAGGATGGAACCCGCGGCGCGCACGACGTGCTCGAATTCGGCGCGTGTCATGACTGCGCCTCCGCTTCCCGAAAGCGGCGGTACACTTCCGCCCGTTCCGCAGCGTGGAGGACACCGGCAAACGGCGAAACATGCCGGAGCTCCCGCGCGTGGGGGCGCGCGTCCCGCAGGACGTCGATCAAGTCCGGCGTGGAAAGGTCGAGCAGTACCTTCCACTCCCGCCACAGCCGCGACGCGTGCGGGTGTTTGTCGTGCAGGAGCGCGAGGTTCCTCCTGGCCCGCCACCGCACGGTGTCGGGCGCCTCCGCCAGCCGAGTCGCCACCGCCTCGTGGAGCGCCAGGCTCCGCCGATCCTCGCGGGTCAACGGCGGCACGAAATCGACCGCGAGCGTCAGCCCGACCGCCCTGGTCAGACGATCGAGCGTCCGGAGCGTGGGCGACTTCCGACCTGCCTCGTAGGCGGCGATGGTCGGCTGTGAGGTGCCACCCAGCTCCGCCAGTCTCGCCTGGGTCAGCCCCGAGCATCGACGCAACCGCCTGATGAGATTCATAGGGTAATATATTTAATCGGATATTGCACGCCAGATTCGCCGACCCTTCGCGATCTCCGCCCTCCCAGACCCCGGTCTTCTCGAACTCCCGTCTCGCGTACCGGAGCCCGATGACCTCGCCGTCCTCGACCACGAACTGGACCATCGGCCGCGTCTCATGCACCAATGGGCCCGGCCGGATCTGGATGCGGGCCCCCGGCGGCGCTTTCCGCTCGAAACGCCCTTCAACGCCGGGGCGGGGGCGCGTGTTCTGCACCACGAGCCGCCACATGCGCTTGCGCCCCCGGCGGACGCCCGATCGCGCCACGAGCCCGCGTGGGGCGGCGTGTCGAGGCTGGCCAATCCGGCCGGCGAGGATCTATTGTAGCGGGCACTGCACCACACGATTTGCCCGGAACGAGGCCGTCCGAGCGGCAGGCGACACGCGTCGCGACGATCCGCCTCTGGACATATGCGGATGTGCCGCCCGCACCCTGGGAATCGGGGGATTCCCGAGCCCGGGGGCGGGTCGATCCCGAGGGACGGGGTCACGCTGTGACTGGCCGTACCGTGAGGCGCGAATGAGGAGAGTATCGTTCGCGGCGCTGGGCATCGTGCTGCTGTACGCGACCCTCGCCGTCCTGTCCGGCAGCTCCGATCCATCCCCCGCGGCCCCCCGGGTCGCGATCGCGGGAGCCCCCATCGCCCCCGACACGCTGGGAATCGACGAGGTCAACGGGATCGTCAAGCAGTACTGCCAGGTGTGCCACAACGACGCGCTCCTCACCGGCAACATGACCCTGTCGAGCTTCGACGCCCACGACCTGTCGCCGGACGCCGAGAAGGTCGAGATGATGATCCGCAAGCTCCGGGCGGGGATGATGCCGCCGCCCGGAATGCCGCGCCCGGACCCGGTCACCTACCGCGCGTTCGTCACTTCGCTCGAGACGTGGCGGGACGAGGACGCCGCGGCCGACCCGAACCCGGGGCACCGCACCTTCCAGCGCATGAACCGCGCGGAGTACGCCGAGGCGATCGAGGGCCTCTTCGGGCTCGAGGTCGACGTGAGCGCGTTCCTCCCGACCGAGACCATGAGCCACGGGTTCGACAACATCGCCGACGTGCAGCTGCCGTCGGCGACGCTCATGGAGGGCTACCTGCGCGCCGCGGACCAGATCTCGACCGACGCGGTCGGGGATCCGACGGCGAGCGCGCGCCAGGCGACCTACAAGGTGCCCAAGGCCGAGTCGCAGATGCGGCGCGTAGAGGGCGCGCCGATCGGAACGCGCGGCGGGATCTCCGTCATCCACAACTTCCCGGCCGACGGCGACTACGTGTTCAAGCTCGAGCTCCACCCGGGACCGACGGGCTTCCTGTACGGGATGACCGCCGTGAACGAGCAGCTCGAGGTGTCGATCGACGGCGAGCGCGCCGCGCTGCTGGACATCGACCGCTGGATGTCCGAGTCCGACCCCAACGGGATGCGGATCGAGACCGCGCCGATCCACGTGCGGGCCGGTCCGCAGCGCGTGACCGCCGCGTTCATCCAGAAGTTCGACGGCCCCGTGGACGACCTGATCAGGCCGGTCGACTACACGCTGGCCGACGCGATGATCGGGAGCGCCTACGGCGTCACCACGCTCCCGCACCTGCGCGATCTGGCGATCGGCGGGCCGTTCCGGGTGACGGGGATCTCGGAGACGCCCAGCCGCAAGCGGATCTTCACCTGCCGGCCGACCGCGCCCGAGGAGGAGCGGCCGTGCGCCGAGTCGATCCTCGCGCGTCTCGGCGAGCAGGCCTACCGCGGCCCGCTCTCCGACAACGACCTCGCGGCCCTGATGCGGTTCTACGAGATGGGGGCGGAGGCCGAGGGCTTCGAAGGCGGCATCCGCACCGCGCTCAAGGCGATGCTCGCCAGCCCGCACTTCATCTTCCGGCTCGAGGAGGTCCCCGAGGGCGTGGCGCCTGGCGACATCTACCAGATCTCGGCCATGGACCTCGCTACGCGGCTCTCCTTCTTCGTGTGGGGGACGCCGCCCGATGCCCGGCTGCTCGAACTGGCCCGCAGCGGCGAGCTCGCCGAGCCCGCGGTGCTCGAGGCCGAGGCGCGGCGGATGCTCGACGACCCGCGCTCCGCGGCGCTCGCGACGCGCTTCGCGTCGCAGTGGCTGCGTCTCCAGGACCTCGACAAGATCCGGCCCGACGGGCAGCTCTACCCCTACTACGACCAGCAGCTCTCCGACGCGATGCACCGCGAGACGGAGCTCTTCTTCTACAGCGTCGTGAAGGAGGATCGCTCGATCTTCGACCTCCTCACGGCCGACTGGACGTTCGTCAACGAACGCCTGGCCGAGCATTACGGGATCCCGGGCGTCGCGGGCGAGGAGTTCCAGCGGGTCGCCCTTCCCGACCCGAACCGGCGCGGCCTGCTGGGCCAGGGGAGCATCCTCACCCTCACCTCGCACGCCGACCGCACCTCGCCCGTGCTGCGCGGGAAGTGGGTGATGATCGTGTTCCTGGGGACGCCGCCCCCGCCCCCACCGCCGAACGTGCCGGATCTGGAGGCCACGGCGGGCGTGGCGGAGGGACGTGTGCTGACGACGCGGGAGCGCATGGAGCAGCACCGCGCGAACCCGGTGTGCCACTCGTGCCACCGGTTCATGGACCCGATCGGGCTGTCGCTCGAGAACTTCGACGTCACAGGCGCGTGGCGCATCAAGGACAACGGCGCCCCGGTCGACGCGGTGGGCGAGCTGTACGACGGTACGCCGCTCACGGGCCCGCAGGACCTCAGGCAGGCGCTGTTGTCGAAGCCCGAGTCGTTCGTGCGCACGTTCACCACGAGCCTCATGGCCTACGCGCTCGGCCGTCGGGTCGAGTACTACGACATGCCGACGATCCGGCACATCGCGCGCGATGCGGAGGCGAACGGAAACCGCATGTCGTCGTTCATCCTCGGCGTCGTGAACAGCCCGGCGTTCCGGATGAGCCGCCTGGAGCCCGTGACCCGGCAGCAGGCGCAGGGGGCGGGCGAGCAGCACTAGAAATCGCGTCCCGGACCGGCGGGGCCGGCCGGGGCGAGCACAGGGAATCGAGGAGGGCGCATGGAATTCATCACGGGAAAGCACGTCTCGCGCCGCATGGCGCTCCAGGGTCTGGGGGCGACGATCGCCCTGCCGTTCCTGGACGCGATGCTGCCGGCGGGCTCGCTGTGGGCGAGGATCAACGCGGGCGTCCCCACGGACCGCACCCGGTTCGTGGCGATCGAGATGGTGCACGGCGCCGCCGGCTCGAACGAGCTGGGGGCCTCGAAGTTCCTGTGGGCCCCGGAGAAGGCGGGGCGCGCGTTCGACCTCGCTCCCTCGAGCCTCAGCCCGCTCGAGCCGTGGCGTGACTACCTGACGATCATCTCGAACACCGATGTGCAGAACGCGGAGGCCCAGTCGGCGCGCGAGATCGGCGGGGACCACTTCCGCTCGAGCGCCGTGTTCCTCACGCAGCAGCACCCCAAGCAGACCGAGGGCTCGGACGTCCGCGTCGGCGTCTCGATGGACCAGATCTACGCCGAGCGCTACGGGCAGGACACGCCGATCCCGTCCATGCAGCTGTGCATCGAGAACGTGGACCAGGCGGGCGGGTGCGCGTACGGCTACGCGTGCGTGTACACCGACACGATCTCGTGGAGATCCGAGACCGAGCCGCTCCCCATGATCCGAGATCCGCGGGTGGCGTTCGACCAGCTGTTCGGCGCGGGCGGAACACCCGAGGCGCGCGCGCAGCGGCGGCGCACCGACCAGAGCATCCTCGACTGGATCACGCAGGAGGTGGCGGAGCTCAAGCGCGAGCTGAGCTACGACGACCGGCACCGGATGGACCAGTACCTCGACAACATCCGCGAGATCGAGCGCCGCATCCAGATGATCGAGGCGTACAACACGTCGGGCGAGCCGCGCGATCTCCCCGAGGCGCCGGCCGGCGTGCCCGACTCGTTCGAGGAGCACGTCAAGCTGATGTTCGACCTCCAGGCGCTCGCCTTCCAGTCGGACATGACGCGCGTGTTCTCGTTCAAGATGGGCCGCGACGGCTCGGGCCGGGTGTACCCCGGGAGCGGCGTGGACCAGGCGTTCCACCCCGCCTCGCACCACGGCGGCCAGGAGAAGCGCGTGGTCGACTTCTCGAAGATCAACCGCTACCACGTCAGCATGCTCCCCTACTTCCTCGAGAGGCTGGCCTCGATCGACGAGGGCGGGGAGTCGCTGCTCGACAAGACGATGATCATGTACGGCTCGCCCATGGGCGACTCCAACCTCCACAACCACAAGCGCTGCCCGCTGTTCGTGGTGGGCGGGGCCAACGGGCAGCTGCCGGGGAACCTGCATATCAAGGCACCCGACGGGACGCCGATGGCCAACGTCCTCCTGTCGCTGATGCACAAGCTGGGGATGGACGACATCACCCAATTCGGCGACGCCACGGGCGACTTCTCCTGGGCCGCGGACTGAGCAGGACAGGGATCACATGACGTCGATCAGGAATCGGAGCACCGGTCTGGCGGCGATCGTGGCCGTCGCGCTCGCCGCGGGGGGTCTGATGGCCGCCGCGCCCACCCCGCCCGAGTCGCCGGTGGCGGACGCCGCACAGCGGGGCGATCTGGCCACGATCCGATCGCTCCTGCGCGATGGCGCCGACGTGAACGCGGCGCAGGGCGACGGTATGACCGCGCTGCACTGGGCGGCGATCGACGACGACCCCGACATGGTGAGCGTGCTGCTGTACGCCGGCGCCAACACCGAGGCCCGCACGCGGCTCGGCTCGTACACGCCGCTCCACCTGGCCGCCCAGCGCGCGAACGCGGCCGCCCTCGGGGCGCTGGTCTCGGGTGGCGCCCGTATCGACACGCGTACGTCGAACGGCACGACCGCGCTCCACTTCGCGGCGGCCTCCGGCAGCGCCGAGGCGGTGGAGCTCCTGCTCTACCGCGGGGCCGCGATCGACGCCCTCGAGTCGGCCTCCGGCCAGACGCCCCTCATGTTCGCGGCGGCACACGGCCGGCTCGAGACCGCGCGGGTGCTCATCGACCACGGCGCCGACCTCGGCATCGAGACCAGCGTGGTGGACTTCGTCGCCCGCGCGGCCGCCGACCGCGGGGACGAGCAGCGGCGCGAGGATCTGGTCACGGCGCAGCGGAAGGTCGCGGACCCGAGCTACGGCGCGGAGCAGGAGGCGGCGGAGGCGGAAGCCCGGACCGCGGCCGTCGAGCCGACCCCCGGGGCGGCCGCCGCGGCCGAGCTCAAGGGGACCGATGGAGCGGACAAGCCGCCGGTCGAGGAGGGCGCCGAGCCCGCGGAGGGGGCGGCCGCGGCCGATGCCACCCCGGAGAGCTCGCCGAGCGACCCCGCCGACGAGCTGAGGGGGAAGGACGGCGCCCAGAAGCCCGTGGAGGGCGCCGAGGCCATGCCGGCCGAGCGGATGCCGGCGGAGGCGACGGAGCCCGCCGGCGAGGCGACGCCGGAGCCTCCCGCCGAAGCCGGGGCCGAGGCGATGCCGGCCGAGCACGCCGCTGCCGATGAGGCGAAGCCCGAGGCGGACAGCGCCGAGGAGGAGAACGCCGAGGAGGAGGAGAAGCCCGACGAGCCCAAGCCCATGTCGTACACCGACCTCGTCGGGAAGCAGGGCGGCATGTCGGCGCTCCACTACGCGGCGCGCGAGGGCCAGATCGAGATCGCGCGCGCGCTGCTCGCGGCCGGCGCCGACATCGACGAGCCGACCGGGGGCGACCACTCGACGCCGCTCCTCGTCTCGATCATCAACGGCAACTACGACCTCGCGATGTTCCTGCTCGAGCAGGGCGCCGACCCCAACATCCTGAGCGAGGACGGGGCCGGACCCCTGTTCGCGACGCTCAACAACCGGTGGGCCCCGAAGGCGCTCTACCCGCAGCCCACGGCGTTCAAGCAGCAGCGGACCGACTACCTGGAGCTCATGCAGGCGCTGCTCGACGCGCGCGCCGACCCCAACGTGCGACTCGCACAGCACATCTGGTACACGTCGTACAACTTCGACCTGCTCGGGGTGAACTTCCAGGGCGCGACGCCCTTCTGGCGGGCCGCGTACGCGACCGACGTGCCGGCCATGCGCATGCTGCTCGCGGCCGGCGCCGATCCGAATATCCCCACCGTGAAGCCGCCCGAGCGGCAGCGGCGGCGGGTGGCCGGCGCGGCCTCGGCCAAGACCCGAGCGCCGACGGACGGACAGGAGGAGGAAGAGAAGGACGAGGATCCGTCCGGCCTCCCGCCGGTCCCCGTGGGCGGACCCGGCGTGTACCCGATCCACGCCGCCTCGGGCGTCGGCTACGGGCAGGAATACGCGGCGAACGCGCACCGCCACGCCCCCGACGGCTGGCTGCCGGCGGTCGAGTTCCTGGTCGAGGAAGTGGGCGTCGACGTCGATCTGCGAGACTTCAACGGCTACACGGCGCTCCACCACGCGGCCTCGCGCGGCGACAACGAGCTCATCCAGTACCTGGTCGACAAGGGCGCCGACGTGATGGTCGTGAGCCGCAAGGGCCAGACGACCGTCGACATGGCGAACGGCCCGCAGCAGCGGGTGCAGCCGTTCCCCGAGACGATCGCGCTGCTCGAGGGCATGGGCGCGATCAACAACCACCACTGCGTGAGCTGCTGATCCCCCCGAGCTACCGCCGAATTCGGGCCGCGATCGCGAAGTGGAGGAAGTAGCGGCGCAATCCCGCCGCGGATCCGGACCACGGGCTCTCGTCGAAGAACAGGCGGCAGAACTCCTCCCGGGCACGGAGGATCTCCTGTCGGCGATGACCCCGCCACCTGGGGTCTCGCGTGGTCAGGTCGAACAGCTCGAGCGCGCGGTCGAGGGCGGCCTCCCGGCGGGCCCGGCGCCCGGCGTCATGCGAGCGGATCGCCCGCTCCACCTCGCTGCCGACGTGCGCGAGCTGCTCCACGAGCGAGAGCCGGTCCCATCCCCCGGCCGCCGTCTCCACGTGGCCCGGAGCGGTCACGGGCCGGTCACCAGCGAGCCCACGATCGCGCGGATCGTCTCGCGGAGGCCCTGGTTTTCGACATCCCGTGAGCGGTTCCCCTGCCGGGGGCGGACGTTGATCATGGAGTCGAACTCGATCCAGTCCTCCCCGCTCTCCTCCGGATAGAGATTGATCCCCCACAGGTCTTCCTGTCGCGATCCATCGTCGAGAAGAGCCGCCTCGTCATCCGAGTGGAGCTCGCCGCCGATGGCCATGACGCGGCGCGCGACATCCACGACGGCCTTGACCATGTCCCCGAACTGGTCGGCGGCCAGGCGCTCCAGATCGGCTCGCGCGATCGGCTCGCGCAGGATGTTCCCAGGACTCACGTCGACGACTCCCCGGCCGGCTCGCGGATCGAGAGGGTCTCCACGCCACATGCGGACTTCGAGCTGTACCTGGCTAATCGTGCGACGACGGGGATAGCCGGGCAATGACAGGGGAGAACCGGTCGGACGTCCGCGCCGGTCAGGACGGCACGGACGCGATCAGCCAGGCGAGGAGCAGCGCCAGCGGCCACGTGGTGGCGGTCGCGAGCGCGGTCATCGCCGTGACGGACGGCTCGGGCCGCGCGTTCACGACGAGGGGGATGATCCGCCTCGGCCCGCGTACCCGGCGTCCATCCGGCGCCCTCGCCGCGAGCCGCGCCTCCACCACCCGTGCCGCGACCAGCACGCCGGGCGTCTGGAGGAGCCCGAACGTGATAATGGCGGCCGGCACCAGCCAGGGCCGGCCCAACAGGTAGCCGAGGGCGTCCCCCGACCGCGCCATCTCCCACAGGTGCGTCGAGAACGGATCGAACAGCGGCAGCACGAACATCACGACCGCCGTCACCGCCCCCCATGCCACCAGCGCGAGGACCGCCGTCAGGTACGCGCGCCTCCGCGAGGCCGGCGGCAGCCCCCCCGGCCGTCGCGTGGCCGCGGTCAGCACGGCCCCCGCGGGCAGGCCTCCCACCGCGGCGAACACGGCCAGGAGGACCCCGATCGCGAGCAGGGCGGCCCCGAAGCCGTCGAAGCCTCCGATCCCCGTGATCCGCTGCTGCCAGCCCACCAGGATCGCGAGCGGGACCAGGAGGCTCCCGGGCAGCGAGATCAGCGTGAGGACGAGGCCGCGCACGACACCGGCGAGGCCCCGGTACATGCGGTGCTCGACGGCGAGCAGGAGCGTGGTGACCGGGATCCCCGGCCACAGCCAGGCCGCGAAGTCGCGGAGCACGTCGAGCGCGAACACGTCCCCGACCGTCTGCGGATTGGCCGGCACGGAGGCCGCCGCCCGCGTCGCGAAACCGCCGGGCCCATCTCCCAGCAGCGCGACCAGCATGTCGATGGTGAGCGCGATCAGGTAGCCCCAGTACGCGGCCCGGAAGCACTCCGGAAAGCCCGGCGGGTCATCGTGGCCGATCCGCTTCGCGAGCCACAGGCCGAGCAGGAACAGGAGGAGCCCCCCGGCGAGCGCGCACAGCCCCGCGTAGACCAGGAAGGCGACGATGACGAAGCCGACGCCCAGGATGAGGAAGACGAGAGCCAGGCCGGCGGTGAAATAGCCCGCGAGGACCCCGGTGAACCCGGTCGAGGGGGAGTTGCCCCGGATGGTCGGGAACGTGCGTGCTCTCCCGGCGAAAGGGGGAACCGATCGGCCGAAGGCCGCGTCAATCTCGCGGGCGGCACCGCGCTACGGAAGTGCTCCCCGGGGCAGGCGACGATAGAGATGAAGGCGACGCAACGCCCCCGCCCCCAGGACGCCCGCCACCTCGGGGGTCTTCCTCGACGAGTACGACGACCTGACGGAGGGGACGACGACCTGACGGACGGCGTCCGGCTCGTGCAATCGATCACGCGCCCAGCCTACCGGTTATCATCCGCCAGGCGACGTCTCAGCTGAAACGTCCGGTCGTCTCCTCTCCGAGGGACGATCGCCATCCGTCCCGTTCGGACCCCCCATCGGGGCACTCGTTACCCGGTGCTTCCCAGTATGCGAGGCCGGATCAACCGACCGTCAACGGCAGTCCCCGCGCCCGCCGGGTGGACGCGTTGACCCCCCACGGCGCACGCCGTTAGCCTGTCACCTCATCACGACAGGCTCAGCTCCGGAGTGTCCATGCGCGTGGATCCGCGACATCTCTTCTCCCGCATCGTCGTCTCGCTGTGCTCAGTGACCGTTTGCCTCGCGGCAGCCGTGTTCGCGGCCCCGGAGGTTGCCGGCCAGGCGGCGCCTGACACGACCGTCTACCCCGTCCTCAACCACGGCCGGTCCGCGGGCCACATGATCGTGGTGCGCGCGGGGGACTCCGCCGTCGTGCGCTACGAGTACCGCGACCGGAACCGTGGCCGGTGGGTCGAGATGCGGTACCGGATGTCGCCGGATGGCTGGCCGCTGGGCGTCGAGACCTTCCCCGTCGACAACGAGACCGAGGAGACGGGCGAGCGCATGGCCTGGTTCGAGGCCGGCGCCGATTCGCTTCGCTGGGGCGGGGGGGACTCGACCCACGCGGCGGAACCGGAACCAGGGGTGTTCTATCGCCCGCCCGGGGGCAACCCCTTCGACGACGCCATGCTGGCGCGCTTCCTCCTCCAGCGACCCGACGGGAGCGCGCGGCTCCTGCCGGACCGCCACGTCGAGGTCCACGTCGTGGCGGACACAGTTGTCCGTACCGACGCGGGTTCCGAGCACGTGCGGCTCGCGATGGTGTCGGACGGCGGGCCCGACATGGGCGGCGTGTGGCTCGACGATCACGGCCGGTTCTTCGCCACCGACGCCGGCTGGTTCATCACCGTGCGCCCCGGGGCCGAGACGGCGCTCCCCGCCCTCCGGGCCGCCGAGCGCCGGTACCGGGAGGCCGAGGCCGCCCGTGTCGCGGCCGAGCTGGCACCCAAGCCGACCGACGCGCTCGTGATCGCCAACGGCGACGTGTTCGACGCCGAGCGCGGCGTGGTCGTGCCTCGCACGACGGTCGTCATCCGCGGCGATCGGATCACGGACGTGGGCCCGGCGGACTCCGTGCAGGTGCCATCCGGCGCCACCGTGATCGACGCGGCGGGCAAGACCGTCATCCCCGGCATGTGGGAGATGCACGGGCACGACGTGATCCCGAGCCAGAACACCGGGAGCGTCCTCAAGCTGGCGGCCGGGATCACCACCGTGCGCGATCTGGCCGCCGACGTGGACGTCGTCGTGTCGCAGCGCGCGCGCGCCGACGCCGGGACGATTCTCTCCCCGCGGCTCGTCCTGGCCGGGTTCATCGAGGGACCCGGCGCGTGGGCCGGGCCCAGCTCCGCGATCGCGGCCACCGCGGACGAGGCGCTCGAGTGGATCGCGCGCTACGACTCGCTCGGCTACGTCCAGATCAAGCTCTACAACCTGATCCACCCCGACATCGTGCCCGCGATCGCCGCCGAGGCGCACCGGCGCGGCATGCGGCTGAGCGGCCACATCCCGCGCGGGCTGAGCGTCGAGGCCGCCGTCCTCCTGGGATACGACGAGGTCCAGCACGCCGCGTTCCTGTTCTCGACCTTCTTCCAGGACTCGCTGTACGTGCCCGAGATGCGGCCGTATTCCGGCGTGGCCCAGGCCGTGGCGCCCAACGTCGACGTCGACGGCCCCGAGATGACGGAGCTCATCGAGTTCCTGGCCGAGCACCGGACCGTGATCGACGGGACCTTCAACATCTGGGAGGGTGTCCGGACCCTGACCGGCGATCCCCCCGAGACCAGCGACGCGTACCGGAAGCTCATCAAACGCCTGTACGACGCCGGCGTCCCCCTCGTCGCCGGCACGGATAGCGGCGACGGGCTCACCTACCACATGGAGCTCGAGCTGTACGAGCACGCCGGCATCCCGGCCCCCAAGGTCCTCCAGATCGCGACCATCGACGCCGCGCGCCTGATGGGCCAGGACGCCGACTACGGCAGCATCACCCCCGGCAAGGTGGCCGACCTGGCGATCGTGGACGGCGACCCCGCCGAGGACATCGCGAACCTGTACTTCGTCGAGGACGTGATCCGGGCAGGGCGGCGCTACCGGGTCGAGGACCTGCGTCGGGTAAGCGGGTTCGAGGCCCCGGACTGGTGGACCGACCACATCCGGGAGGTCACGGGCCGGGAGCCGTAGTCTCCGTCCGCCCTTGCGTCCCGGGAATGCTTCGGCCTAAGATCCGAATCAATATTCGGATTCGGATCTGATCTCCCTCTTCGACCCGACAAGGACTCGCGTGTCCCGATCCGGAGCTCCTCGTGCGAGTCGCACCCCTTCGAGCGGGATCATCCCCGCCCGCCAGGGACGCAGCCGCGACACGGAAAACCGGCTCCTCTCCGCCGCCCGGGACGTCATCGTCCGTTCGGGAGTCCCGAACGCGACCGTCGCGGAGATCTGCAGGGTGGCCGGGGTCGCGGTGGGGACGTTCTACGGGCGCTTCCGCGACAAGGATGCCTTGCTGGCCGCGTTCTTCGCCGACTACTACCGACGGGCGGCGGTGGACCTCGACGCCGCCTTTCCCCTCGATGCATGGCGCGGCCGGCCGGTGGCGGAAATCGTGGCCGCGTGGGTGGAGCATCGCGTCGAAGGCTTCCGGGAGCGCCGCGCGCTGACCCGAGCGATCCTGACCTATACCCGCACGCATGGCGATCCGGCGTTCCGAGCGGCCGCGGCGGAGTTCAGCGCCCTCGTCATCGACCGCTTCGCCTCGCTCCTCACGGGGTCCAGCGACGGCATCGGTCATCCGGCCCCGCGGCGGGCCGCCGTCATCGTGGTCTCCGCCGTCGAGGCCCTCCTCAAGGAGATGGCCCTCTACGGCGAGGTCCGATCCCGGGCGCTGGCGATCGCCGATGACGAGCTGATCCCCGAGCTGACACGACTCGCGAGGGGCTATCTGGAGCTGCCGACCGCCGGAGGCTCGTCGTGAGTACCGTCGCCTGGCTGTTCGTGCTCTACGTCGGACTCTTCCTGCCCTATGCGGCGTGGCGGTCGTCCCGGAGGGCCGAACGGCTCCCCGAGCTCCCTCCACGCGCGAGGCTCTACGCCTCCTCCGCCTTCTTCCAGGGGACCCTTCTGGCCTTCGCGTGGATCACCGCGCGCCTGCAGGGGATCCAGCTGTTCCCGGTTCCGGAGATCGGCGCCCCGGATGCGGTCATCGGCCTGGCGTGGGTGGCCATCAAGTACCTCCGCTTCTGGAGCGTGCGCAGGAGGCCCGAGGCACTCGACCGCCGACGCATGCTCCGGCACCTGGCGCCCCGTTCAGGCCGCGAGGTGGCAGGGTACGTCGGCCTGGTGACCGTCGCGGCCGTCGCCGAGGAAGCCGCGTACCGCGGCGTCCTCTTCCAGCTCGGCCTCCACGCCAGCGGCAGCTTCTGGATCGCCGGCCTGGCCAGTGCCGTGGTCTTCGGTCTGGGGCACCTCACCCAGGGCCGTCGGCCCGCCGCCATCGCCGGAGCCCTGGGCTTCGGCAACCAGGTGGTCGTGCTCCTCACGGGGTCGCTCTGGGTGGCCATCGCCGCGCATTTCGCCTACGACATCCTGGTGGGGCTCGCCGTGGGACGGGTGGAGCGCGTCGCGGAGGCGGACGTCGAAGCCGCGATTGCCTGTGGGTCCTGATCAGGGATCGCGGCGGGGCGCGTGCTGATCGTGGAGCCTCGATGACGACGCCGGATGTGCTCTATGTGGCGCTCGTGACGATCGCGCTCCTGCTCGACCACTTCGTGCTGTGGCGCACGTTCCTTCGCCGGTCACGGGATGATCCGGGCCGCGCGCGCGTACGGCTCTGGTCGGCCTGGATGACCATGTCGTGGACCCTGGTCGCGGCCGGGGTCGTGCTGTGGTCGTTCGAGTCACGAGCCTGGGGGTCGCTCGGACTCGTCGTCCCTCGAGGGTGGTGGCTGGTGGGCGCGATCGGTCTGGCGTCGACGCTCGTGATCATGTACGCCCGAACGGTCGCCAGGGTCGCACGGATCCCGCGCTCGAGGCGGACTCGCCTGCAGAACCAATTCGGCGAGCTCGCAGCCGTCCTCCCCCATACGCGATCCGAGCTGCGTTGGTTCGTGGCTCTCTCGCTGACGGCGGGCTTCTGTGAAGAGTTCCTGTTTCGCGGCTATCTCATCTGGGCGTTTCGGCCGCTGCTCGGGCTGTGGGGCGCGGCGGCGCTCTCGGTCGTCGTATTCGCGGCGGCGCATGCGTACCAGGGCCCGAAGGGCGTGTTGAGTACCGGCATCCTGGGCGGCCTGTTCACATTGGTCGTGCTGCTGTTCGGATCGCTCTTGCCAGCCATCGCCTTGCACGCGCTCGTCGACATCGGCCAGGGGCTGGTCGCGTGGCTCGTGTTCCGCGACCTGCCGGAGGAGGGGGGAGGCGTCGCTGCGCTCCGTGAATCGACGTAGCGGCACCGAACACGGCGCTGAGCCCGACCGATCATTCACCCCGTGCCGACGAGCGGGCAACCGGCTATACCCCTTGACAGTCTGGGTACCCGCCTCATACTTAGACAGTCTAGTGGTTCCATGGCACCGGCACGTCTGTCCGGGGGATAGCGTTGGCCACACGTAGCTCGGAGTACCTGCGGGGGACCCTCGACCCCCTCGTCCTCAAGACCCTCGCCTCCGGGCCACTGCACGGGTATGCGATCGCCCGCTGGCTCGAGACCCGGACCGACGGCGTGCTGTCCATCGAGGACGGCTCGCTGTATCCGGCGCTCTACCGGCTCGAGCGCCGCGGGTGGATCGAGGCCGAGTGGGGCATGTCGGAGCTCGGGAGACGCGTGAAGACCTACCGCCTCAGCCGTCGCGGCCGCCGCGAGCTCGAGCGCGAGACCGAGCAGTGGCGCCGCTTCTCCCGCGCCGTGTCGCGCGTCCTGCTCCAGCCGGCGTAACCCGGCCGTGGAAGGGTCCGGGGGGCGCGAACCGTTGGTGCCGCCGGGTCCGCGGCGCGAGGTGGAGGACGAGCTCGACTTCCACCTCGAGATGCGGGTCCGACAATACGTCGAGGAGGGGCTGACGCCCGAGGAGGCGCGTCGCCGCGCCCTCGCCGGGTTCCGCGATCTCGATCGCGTGAAGAAGGAGTGCCGGACGATGGCCAGGGAACGCGACAGGATCCGGGGGTGGACGGAGGGTGTCGACCGGCTGCGCCAGGACCTGCGCTACGCGTTCCGCCAGCTGCGGAACGCGCCCGCGTTCACGGCGGTCGCGGTGCTCACCCTGGCGCTCGGGATCGGGGCGACAACCGCCATCTTCAGCGCCGTCGACGCCGCGCTCCTCAGCCCGCTCCCGTATCCGGGGGCCGGCCGCCTGGTCATCCCGCAATCGCAGAGCCTCGAGACGGGCGACACGTGGTACGTCAACTACGCCGACTACCTCGACTGGCGCGAGGCCGATGTTTTCGCCCGGGTCGCCGTCTACCAGCGGTTCGAGGTCACCGTGGGCGCCGAGGGGCGGGACGCGGAACGGGTGCCGTACGCGAGGGTGACCGAGGACTTCTTCCGGACCATCGGCGTCGCCCCCGCGCTCGGCCGGCTTCCGGCTCCCGCGGAGTTCCAGCCGGGCGAGCCCCCGTTCGTGATCCTTTCCCACGAGCTATGGCGACGATCGTTCGGAGGGAGGCCCGAGGCCGTGGGAGCCGAGATCCGTCTCGGCGGACGGCCGGTCCAGGTGATCGGCGTGCTCCCCCGCGACCTGTCGTTCCCGGCGGACGTGGACCTGTGGGTCCCGCTGCGCATCCCACCCGACGATCCACAGGGATACCTCCATCGCGACAACTTCAACGTCCAGGCGGTCGCGCGCCTCGCGGCCGGCCGGACGCTCGCGCAGACGCGAGCCGAGCTGGCCACGCTGGCGGCCCGCGTGGCGAGCGCGGACCCCGCGGCGCGCGAGGGCGTCACCGTGACCGCCGAGCCCCTCGACGACTGGCTGGTGGGGCGCGACCTGTCGCGGGCCCTGTGGTTCGTGCTCGGCGCGGTGGGGTTCGTGCTCCTCATCGGGTGCGTGAACGTGGCCAACCTGCTCCTCAGCCGCGCGGCCGCGCGCAAGCGCGAGTTCGCCGTCCGTGGCGCGCTCGGCGCCGGACGCGGCCGGCTCGTGCGGCAACTGCTCACCGAGAGCCTCCTGCTCGCCGTGGTCGGAGGGCTCGCCGGTGTGGCGCTCGCATGCGCCGGCGTGCGCGTCCTCATCGGGCTCGCGCCGGCGAACCTCCCCCGCATCGCCGAGGCGAGCGTGAACCCGACCGTTCTGGGGTTCGCGTTCGCGGTGTCGCTGGCGAGCGCCATCCTGTTCGGGCTCGTCCCGGCGCTCACGAGCGCGGCGCGCGATCCGCGCGAGGCGCTCGCCGAGGGCACGCTGCGGGGCACGGCGGGCGTGGGCGGCCGCCGTTCGCGCCGCGTCCTCGTGGGGGTCGAGCTCGCCCTGTCCGTGATCCTCCTCGTGGGGGCGGGTCTCCTCCTCAGGAGCTTCGCCGAGCTGCGCGCCACCGATCCGGGGTTCCGCACCGCGAACCTCCTCACCTTCTCGCTCTCGCTCCAGGGCGAGCGCTACACGGAGTCCGCCGAGCGCGAGCGCGCCTTTCGGGCGATCCGCGAACGCGTCGCGGGCGGCGCCGGCGTCGAGGATGTCGCGATGGCGTCCTCGCTCCCGCTCGGCGGGGGCGGACTCTACAACGGGCGCGACTTCCTCCACGACGGCCAACCGGAGCCACCGGCGGGCGACGACCTCCTCGCCGTGTGGCAGGTCGTATCGCCGGGATACTTCGCGACGATGGACATCCCGATCCTGGCGGGGCGGGAGATCGAGCTCTCCGACGACGCCGAGGCCGAGCCGGTGGCGATCGTGAGCCGCGAGTTCGCGCGCCGGATGTTCGGCGACGAGGATCCGATCGGCCGCCGCGTGCGGTCGTGGCGGGACGAGAACGTGTACCGGCGGATCGTGGGCATCGCCGACGACGTTCGCATGTTCGGCGCCGGCGACGAGCTCCGGCCCACCTTCTACGTCCCGTACGCGCAGGCCCCCTGGAGTGCGATGGTGATCGTCGTCCGGACCGCCCGGGACCCGGCCGCCGTCGCCTCGGTCGCGCGCGCTGCCGTCCGGGAGCTCGATCCGACGCTCGCGGTGGACGACCTCCAGACCATGCGGTCGGTGTGGGAAACGTCGATCGCGCCACGGCGCTTCGGCGCCGTGCTGCTCGCCGCGTTCGCGGGCCTCGCCCTCGTACTCGCCCTCGTCGGGATCTTCGGGCTCCTCAACTACGGGGTGTCCCAGCGCCGGCGCGAGATCGGCATCCGGATCGCGTTCGGCGCGGCGCGTCGCGACGTCGAGCGCATGGTGCTGGCCGAGGCCGGTGGCGTGCTGGCCGCCGGGCTCGCCGCGGGCCTCGTGGGGGCGTACCTGCTCATGCGTCTCGCCGCGTCCCTGCTGTACGGCGTGAGCGCCGCCGATCCGATGACGTTCGCGGCCGTGGGTGTGCTGCTCGCCGGCACGGCGCTCGTCGCGAGCTGGATCCCCGCCAAGCGCGCGGCGGGCGTGGACCCGGCGGCGTCGCTCAGGGAGTGAGCCGCCCTCCTGTAGCTTCCCTGCTGTTGCTCCTCAACCTCTCTCTGCCGCCTCATCACCGCGACCTCGCGCCTGCCGTGGCCAGGAGGCCGAGCATAGATGGGTCCTGTTTGCGCCAGGGTCAGCCGCGGGCCGGATACGCGTTCAGGGCGGCCGCGGCGCGGACGAGGGACGTGAAGGCCCCCTCGTCGATCTCGTCTCCCTCGTGGAGGTCGATGGCGCGCCTCGTGTTGCCTTCGAGGCTGGCGTTGAACAGGCCTGCCGGATCCTCTAGAGACGCTCCCTGGGCGAAGGTGATCTTCACCTTGTCCTTGTAGGTCTCGCCGGTGCAGATCAGCCCGTCGTGGGACCACACCGGGACCCCCATCGGGCTCGACGGCTTCCTCCATTTCACCTCCTCGACCACTTCGGGGTCGGCCTGCTTGATGAGGCGGCGAATCCGGGAGAGCATGTCGCCCCGCCAGTCGGCCAGCTTCCTGATTCTCTCGTCGATCAGCTTCTCTGCGGTCTCCATCGTGTCACCTTCCTGCCGGCGCTACGGGGCCCGGCCTGTCGTCAGAACAACTCGTCTCCGGGCAGCTCCGATGCCTGCCGGATCCAGCTCGTTACGATCTCCTCGTCGAGCTGGTCGCCCTCGTGGATGTGGAAGTAGCGCACGTCCTCGTGCTTCGACTCGACGGGAGGGAGTGGACGCAGCGACGCGCCGTTCAGGAACGTCACCTTGACGTACTTCGCGAAGCAGTGGTAGCTGAGGAGCCAGCCCTGGCCTTCGACTCCGTAGAAGGGTGAGTTCCACCGCACGGCCTTGCGGACGTCGGGGATCGTGCGCTCGATGAGCGCGTCGAGGCGGCACCCGACGTGGCGCTTCCAGCCCGGCATGGCCGCGATGTATTCCTGCACGGGCGCGTCGCCGTCCCCCTTCGCGATCCGAGGGTTGCCGCCCGAGAGGAGGGTCGGCTTCTCGGTGGCCTCCCTGGTGGCCTTCTTCCTGGCCTTCCGAGGTGCCTTGTCGGCCATTGCGTCACTCGTGGACTGCGGAGCTTCCTCCCATCCCACGCCGCATGCGCACCCTCTTCATCTCGTGAGCCGCGGGCGGCAGGGAACCGCGACCCGGGCGTGGAACACCCGATGATCTCCTGACGGATACTGGACGGGACCTTCGTTCCGCCACTCCGCCGGAGGTATAGTGTGGCCTGCCGCGGCCGCGGATCACCTGGGACAACGTCCAGCAGCTTCCCGACGACGGCAATCGCTACGAGGCGATCGACGGGACGCTGTACGTGACGCCCGCGCGCGACCGGGACCTCAAGCGCCGGCTGTACGAGCCCCGAACCGGCCTTGCATGCTTACCCCGTAAGTACGAGCTTGGGAGTATGGAGATTCCACCGGAGGTTCGAGAGCGCTTTCGTGAGTACGGCGCGATCGGCGGACGGCGGCGCGCGAAGCGTCTGACGCCGGAGCGACGCCGGGCGATCGCCCGCCGGGCGGCCACCGCGCGCTGGATTCGCCGCCGGTTCGGTGTGGCGAGCTTCGAACAAGCAGGCCTTCCCGGCGGTGACCTGGTCGACTCCGGGCTCGCCGATCTCGCCGAGGCGCGCGCGACACCGGCCGGTCTCGCCGTTTCCCTGGCGGCCCCGCGCCTGAAACGCGAGGGGGTGCCGATCGGTGACGTGCTCGAGGACCCGGAGCGCCGGCTGTTCGAGTCGCTCCTCGGGACCGAGGGCGACCTCGCACACGCGAGGTACAACGCGTACCTGCGGCAGCTCGTGTCCTTCGCCGATGCCTGTCGGCACGCTCGCATCGACCGGAATGCCCGTGCGCCGTGAGCTCACGCGGGACTCCGTGCGGGAGCTCATGCAGGAGCTCGCCCGCACCGCGCCGGCCGGGGAGTCGTTTCGCGTCTACATCGTGGGCGGCGGCACGGCGGGTGCTGTCGGGCTGGCGGACCGCGACGATCGATGCGGATCTGTGCGCCGAGCGGGACGAGGTCTTCCGGGACGTGCAGACGATCAAGGAGCGCCTCGGGCTCAACATCGAGTTCGCGCGACCCGAGCAGTTCGTCCCGCCCCTCGCCGGCAGCGGCGACAGGCATCTGTTCATCGACCGGGTGGGCGACGTCGACTTCTACCACTACGACCCGTACGCGCAGCTCCTGTCGAAGATCGTCCGAGGCTTCCGCAAGGACCTCATCGACGCCGAACACTTCCTGCGAAGCGGGATGGTCGACGCGGGCCGGTTTCGCGAGCGGGTGCAGGCGATCCCGGAATCGTCATACGTCGCCTATCCCACCCTGAGTCGTGATTCCGTCCTGGCGGCCGTCGACGAGGTCCTCGCGAGCTTCGAGTGACGCGGGCGGACGGCGTGACGTCAGTCGCGCAGTGAAGCGATCAGCTTGATGGCGATTAGGACCTCCAGCAGCCACAGCAACACGGCCCCGAAGCCGAACAGCGCCCGTCCGACGGTCTCGCCGCCGGAACCGCCCACCGACACCGGGCCGACCGACGCGCCGCCGGAAAACGCCCGTTCGCCGGGGCCGAACGCGATCCAGCTCGCGATGGACGCGAAGGTGCCGATCAGGATCAGCGCGAGGAAGCTGTTCACCCGCTGGTCGAGGCGGCTGGTGTAGGTCATCACCCCGCCGAGGGCAAACACGCCGCCCGAGGCGATCAGCACCCAGCGGGGCGCGTGGATCGACGAGGGGTCCACCCGGATCCAGTCGGCGCCCATGGCCATGATCGCGGCGCCAGCCGCGATGAAGATGGCCCCGAACCACCACGGCGCGGTGTCGTGCTTCGCCACGCTTCCCCTCCCCTCCGCTCAGTCGCCCAGCTCGCGCTCCCAGGCCCGGAAGGCGACCTCGTAGTAGCGCGGCGAGAACGCGACCCACTCGCCGAGCGTCGGCGGCGGCCGATACTCGGCGGCGGCCGCCTCGGGCGGGGTTCCGGCGGCGATCGCGCGCCGGGCGGCGTCCTCGATCGCGTCGATGAACGTCAGGTACTGGTCGAGATCCGCGCTGTCGGCCAGATCGCCGTGGCCCGGCACCCACGGGTCCGCCGGCTCATCGACGAGCGCGCGCACGCTGGTCGACAGACGCGAAGGGATCGCGTCCACATAGTTCGGCACCATGTGGTTCCACACGAGGTCGCCGCAGAAGGTGATGTGCGGGTCCTCGAGCACGATCCACAGGTCGCTGTCGGTGTGGCCGAGGGCGGGCCGGATCTCGAGTCGCCGGTCGCCGAGATCGAGCCGGCTGGGGCCACCCTCTCCGACCAGGGTCAGGCGCTCGTCCGCGAACCCCTTCGTCGACAGCACGCGCCCGTTCTCCTCGGCGCTCCGCTGGAGCGTGGCGAGCGTCGTCTGCGAGGCGTGCAGGATCGCATCCCCGTCCTCGTACAGGGCCGACAGGCCGGTCGAGTGATCGCCGTGATAGTGCGTGAGGATCACGTGATCCGGCGCGCGGCCGGTGAGCTCGCGGGCGGCGGACGCGAGCCAGCGCGCCCCCTCGGGCGACACGAGGCCCTCGACGAGCGCGACGCCGCTTCGTCCGGCGATGATCCCGCCGTTCGCGACGGTCAGCCGTGCCTTCGGATCGTCGACGAGCGGGGTCGAGATGAGGGCCCAGACCCCGTCGCTCAGCTGTTCGAGCCGCCCCCACGGCTCTTCGGCGACCACTGGCCCGCGGGGGCGAGCGGCGAACAGGCGGCGCATCCCGAACCCGCCGGCCGCGCCCACGGCGGCCAGGTGGGCGGCACAGCCCCCGAGCGTCGCTACGAAGTTACGGCGGTGCATCTCACTCTCCTTCTTCGGTGGCCCGGGTCGGTCCGAGCCGTTCTCGCATGTTGGCCGCTACCCGTCCCCCCGTGCGGCCCGGATCGCCCCGACCGTCGTGTCGACCCGGTACTGGAGGAGCTTCCGCCCGGTGGCCTGCGTCGCCTCCATGTCCTCGATAGACAGGCCGTTGATCGTCGCCTTGCCGGCCGCGACCCGCTCGGGGTAACGCACGGTCTCGGGGTCGACGGTCATCATGATCGAGGTGATCACGAAGTCGTCGTGCAGGCCGTCGTTGGAGGGCTCCACGATCCCGAGCTCCCGGTCCATGTACTGGAACACGTCGGCGTACCGGTAGTACTCGGGGATGAAGTGGGCCTCCGCACCGGTCCAGCGCTCGTTGAGCCGCGCGGCCACGGCCTCCATGCCCTCCTGGTTTCCGCCCGAGTCGCCGATGAACACGATGTGCCGGAAGCCGTGCTTCGCGAGGCTCGAGGCGACGTCGTCGAGCACGGCCTCGAAGGTCTCCTCGCGCAGGCTGATGGTGCCGGGATACCGCATGTGGCCGCTGGGCTCGTCGATGTCGCCCTCGGGGACGAGCTTCACGATCGGCGCGCACAGCGCGTCGTCGAGCGCCCGGGCGATTCCCTCGCAGGCGCCCTCGAGAACGTAGTTGTGCTTCCCGAGCGCCAGGTAGGGGCCGTTCTGCTCGATCCCGCCGGTGGGGACGATCACGGTCGTCTTGCCGGCGGCGATCGCGTCACGGACCTCCATCCAGGTGAGCTCCTCGAGCCACACGGTGTCGAACGCCTCGATGGGGCGCGGGGCGGCCATCTCCTCCTGGTACTCCCGCTCGCGCTCGGCCTGGCGGCGGGCGCGTTCCTCGGGGGTCATGTCGGCCCGCTGCTGGGCGGCGAGCGGGGCGGTCGACAGGAGCGAGGCGAGCGGGGCGGTCGAGCACAGGAGCGAGGCGAGCGCCACGAGCGCGGGGGAGCGATTCATCGGGCCTCCTGGGGTGCGGTGTCCGACGGGTAGCCTACCACGGGAGCGGGCGGGGCCACCAGACCGGAACGCGCGGGTGACTGCGAAGGGACCGGGGAAGCTCTATTGTCGGGGGATCCGGCTCGTTCGACGTTCTCGTTCCTCCGACCGGGAGCACACGCCATGACGGGACGCACCGCGGTTCTCGCCACGCTGGCGCTCGCCTGGACGGCCTGCGGCCGGCCGTCCGCCGACGGGACGGGCGCGGCGGAGTCGGCCGGAGGTGGGACGGCCGCCACGCGGGGAGCGCCCGCAACGCCGGGGGCCGCCGGGACCGCGTCGGAAGCACGCTACCCGCGCGTCGAGGAGCTCGCACGGGGCGTGTACTCCTACGAGCAGGAGCACGTCGCCGGCGGGGAGACGATCTCCACCGTGAGCTTCTTCGTGGTCACCGACGAGGGCGTCCTGGTGGCCGACGGGCAGGAGAGCCCGGAGGAGACGGGCCGTCTGGTCGAGGCGATCGCCGGAATCACCGACCGGCCGATCACCCACGTCGTCATCTGCTCGGACCATGGCGATCATACGGGCGGTAACTCGGCCTTCCCGGCCGGGGCCACCTTCTACGCGCACCCGACCTCGCTCGCCAACCTCGAGGCGATGGCCGCGAGCCCGAACCGTGCCGCCGACGCGCCGGCGGTGATCCTCCCCACCGAGCTCATCCCCGAGCGCCGCGTGCTCGAGCTGGGCGGCCGCGAGATCGACATCCTCTTCCTCGGACGGGCGCACACCGGCGGCGACCTGGTCGTCTACCTGCCGCGTGAGAAGGTGATGTTCATGAGCGAGACGTTTCTGCACGGGATCTTCCCGGCCATGCGCTCCGCGTACCCGTCCGAGTGGGCCGCGATGATCGAGCGCGCGCAGGCGATGGACGTGGACATGTACATCCCGGGGCATGGCCACGTGACCTCGCCCGAGGAGCTCCGAGCAGACCTCGAGACGTACCGGCAGGCGGTCGAGCGGGTGATCGCGGAGGGCCGGCGGCTGCACGATGACGGCGTCTCCGTCGAGGAGGCGGCCGACGAGGCGCGCTTCGGCGACCTCGGGCAGTGGCCGCTGTACGAGAGCCAGGCGCCGCGCGCCATCCAGCGGGTGTACATGGAGCTCGACGGCGAGCTGCCGTGAGCAAGCACCCGCACGGTCACACCCCGACCCTCCGCCGCTACCTCCTCCAGGGGATCGCGGTCATCGGCCCCCTGGGGCTCACGGTGTTCGTCCTCGTGTGGATCTTCCAGCGCGTGGACGGGCTCCTGGGGCACTTCCTCCACCCGATGCTGGGGTGGTCGGCGCCCGGGATCGGCGCCCTCCTCCTCATCCTCCTCCTGCTCACGGTCGGGTGGCTGGTGGAGCGCACGGTCGGGTCGCGTCTCATCGCCCTCGGCGAACGGCTGCTGGGCCGTGTCCCGATCGTGCGGCGTCTGTACGGCGGGTCCAGCCGCATCATCCGCGCGGTGGTGGGTGATGAGAAGATGGCGTTCCGCGAGGCGGTCCTGTTCGAGCATCCACGGCCGGGCCTGTGGGCGCTGGGGCTGGTGACGGGCCGGGCGCCGGCCGCGGCGCGTGAGGTTCTCGGCGACGACGGCGTCACCATCTATCTGCCGACGGCCCCCAACCCGCTGTCCGGCTACCTGGTGATCGCGAGCCGCAAGGACGTGCGCCGCACCAGCCTGACCGTCGAGGAGGTGTTCACGTACGTCCTGTCCGCCGGCTCCGTGTCCACGGAGCGCGCCGCGCGGCTGCTCGAGACCGAGGAGGGGGTCGGCGGGCCTCCTCCCACCGGGGCACCGCCACCTCCTACCGGGACGACGCCGCCGTCGACCGGGGCGCCGCCGACCCCCGCGGGGACCACCTCGCCTCCCTCCGGCCCCGGGGGCCCATGATCGCGGCGACGCTCGCCTCGCTGTCGGCCGCCATCCAGGTCGCCCCGGCGGACGGCTGGTCCGAGACGCTCTCCCACAGCCCGCTCCTCGCGCTCGGGCTCCTGTTCGTGGCCGGCGTCCTCACCAGCCTCACCCCGTGCGTGTACCCCATGATCCCGATCACCGTCTCGGTCATCACCGGGACGGCGCGGGCGGACCAGTCGCGGAGGCGGACGCTCGGGCTCACACTCACATACGTGTCGGGACTCGCGCTCCTGTACGCCTGTCTCGGTCTCCTCGCGGGGCTGTCGGGCACCCTGTTCGGAACGGTGAGCGCGAGCCCGTGGGCGCTGCTCGCGATCGGGAACCTGCTGTTGCTGTTCGGGCTGGTGATGCTCGACGTGCTCCCGGTCCCGATCCCCCGGCGGCTGATGGAGTGGGCGACCCGCCAGGAAGGCGGGTCGTACGGGGCCGTGTTCCTGCTCGGCGCGAGCTCCGGCGTGGTCACGGCGCCGTGCGGCGCGCCCGCGTTCGCGGTCGTCCTCACCTGGGTGGCGGCCACGCGAGCCGGGCTGATGGGGTTCGTGTACCTGCTCGTGTTCTCGCTCGGGATGACCGCGCTGCTGGTGGTCGTGGGGCTCTTCTCGGGAACTCTGGCCTCGCTCCCGCGTTCGGGGAAGTGGATGGTGTGGATCAAGCGGCTGGCGGCGGTCATCATGTTCGCCATGGCCGAGTACTACTTCATCAGGACGGGCTTCAACCTGTGATGAGACGCTCGATGGTTCGAGGGCCAGGGATGCGGGCGATGCCACCGAGGGGTCCGATCGGATGGCGCGCCATGGATGGGACCCGACGCGCGTCGGGCGCCCTCCTCGCCGGGGGCATGTCTGTCGCGCTCGCGCTGGGATCGCCCGGGCCGCTCGCGGCCCAGGCCGGCGAGGGCGAGGTCGGCCCGGCGCTCGGGACACCCGCCCCGGGCGCCATCGTCGAGGACCTCGACGAGAACGAGGTCGAGCTCCTCGACGTCGTGGGGGGCAGACCCGCCCTCCTCGAGTTCTGGGCCACCTGGTGCGAGAAGTGCAAGGCGCTCCAGCCGCAGCTCGACGACCTCCAGGCCAGGTACGGCGACCGCCTCCGGATCGTGGCCGTCGCCGTGGCCGTGTCGCAGTCGCTCCGCCGCGTGAAGCGGCACGTGGAAGAGCACGACCCCGGCTACCCGTTCGTGTGGGACGCGCGCGGGAACGCCGTGCGCGCCTACAACGCGCTCACGACCTCCGTGATCGTGATGCTCGACGCGGACGGCGAGGTCGCCTATACGGGCGTCGGCACGGAGCAGGATCTCGTGGGCGCCGTGGAGGCGCTGCTGGCGACCGGAGCGCGGTAGCTCCGGGCAGACCGCCGGGCGGGTCCTCGAATGGGTCACTGCCTGGTCTCGACGCGTCGGAGCTCCACGGTCTCGACGTCGTACGCATCCCTGGCGACCCCGAGCACCCACCCCCCACCGATCTGGAGCGGGTGGAAACGCGCCGGCATCCGCAGCCGCTCGGTCGCCACGCCCGCGGAATCGAAGTACACCCACTCCGCGGGCTCCGCCCCGGGCATGGGGTAGTCGCCCACCCACACGCCGCCCACCGCTCCCGGCAGGAGATGACCGAACGCCGGACGCCGTTCGGGAAGCACGGTTCCCGCGAGCTGCCGCTCGACCTCCGCTCGCTCTCCACGTCCGACGGACGCGAGCCGTTCCGCCCGCCAGGCCTCCTCCCACCGCTGATCCACGCGCAGGTCGGCGCCGCCCCACCGGATCACGCGCGCCAGCCGCCCGGCGACGGTGTATTCCCGGAGCTCGCGTTCCTCCTGGTCGCCGACGACGAGGCGATCGTCCGCCACGGCGTGCACGGCCGACCGGCCCAGCGGGGCGGATCCCATCACCGCGCGACCATCCTCGAGCCGCAGGATCACCTCGCGCCCCGGCACGAGGGTGAGCGTGTCCCTGAGCTCGCCCTCGCGGGAGTAGCTCACGTAGGCCACGGGCTCGCGGTTCAGACCCGGCTGCGCGGCCCCGGCCACCCCTGTCGAGGACCAGGATTCCGCGGCGAGGATGGTCCCGTCGGACAGGATGCCCACGGCGAGTCCCGACCCCAAGCGCGGACGGAGCGACGTCACCCGGCTCGCCGAACGGTCGGGAGACACGAACGTCACGCGCTGGTGCGCGAAGTCGTACACCCACACGGTATCGCCGGCGAGAACCCCCATCGCCTGGATCGTGCGGAACTCGGTCGGTCCATCGCCCGGTCCGCCGAACGATCCCACGAGACGTCCATCCGCGGCGAACCAGTGCAGGACCGAGTTGCCGCCATCGGCCACGACGAGGCGGCCATCCGAGAGCCGGCCCGCCCCGACGACGCCGCCGAGGGGCACGCCCGCGTCCCCCAACACGGTGACCGGCTCTCCGAGCCGCGCCGTGGGGAGGGAGTCGAGCGACCTCGTCGTCACGACCGGAACGTCGTCCGATACCGACGAGCCGGAATCCTCCGCCCGGGAACACCCGAGCTGGGCGGCGAGCGCGAGGACCGACAGCAGGATGTGGGGCCGCATCTTCATCGGAGGCTCCCGTCGCGGTCGATTCCGAGACGCTCCCGGTCGGGGGCGCGTTCACCGTGCGCCGTCCCCGCCGCCCGGCCGTCGGCTGCGGGGCGGAGCGCGCGGTCTATCCGTCCGTGCGCCGGAAGGTGATCCCGCGGACGCGGCTCGCGTCGATCGTGAACCCGGTGACGGCCCCCGCCTCCCGCTGGACGTCGATCCGCATCCCTGGGACCACGAACGCGTCCCGCCCGATGCGCCGCATCTCTACCCGGCGGTCCGGCGGGATCTCGAGCATCAGCCGGCCGTCATCCCGGGAGATCGTGTAGGTGACGTCCAGCTCCTCGGAGTACCAGCGCCCCTCGAGCTCCGTGTCGTCGGAGGGCGCATCGCCCGGCGTGAAGCGCTCGGCGGTGAACGCGTTCCCGCGCTGGGTGACGGACATCGACTGCCAGCGGCCGTCGACCAGGTCCTCGAGCCGCATGTCGACGTCGGACCGCGTCAGGAGGACGCGGTCGGGGGCCGCGACCAGCAGGGGCGACCGGTTCCCCGCCTGGATGAAGACGAGCCCGTCGCCCTCGCGGACGATCTCGACCTCGATCCCCATCGAGGCGCGCCAGTGGCCCGTGAACGCGTCGAGCTCCTCCGCGCCGAGTTCCACCGCCTCGGGCGCCGCCTCCGCTTCGGCGACCACCGGCGCGAGGTCGGAGGCCAGCACAACGTCGGCCACGCGCCGCGCCCGGGCGTCCGGGTCGGACGTCGGGAAGTTGCACAGCACGAGCACCGTCGTTTCCTGTTGCGGGAAGCGCACCAGCGCTGTGCGGAACCCGGCCAGCGCCCCGCCGTGCGCGATCGTCTCGAGCCCGCGGTATTCGCCGTGCGAGAGCCCGAACGCGTACGGGATCTCGGTCCCGTCGTTCAACACGCCGCGCTCGCCGAGCTGCTCGGTGAACCCGGGGCCGCCGACCTCCTCGGTGAACCAGTTCCGGTCCCAGCGGGCCAGGTCCTCGATGTTCGCGTACAACCCCCCGGCCCCCACCTTGTCGTAGTTCCACGGGTGGGACATCTCGTAGCCGTCGCCGGTCGCCTCGTACCCGATCACCCGCTCGTCCATCGGCGCGAGTCGGACGTCCTCGTCGTTGAAGCGCGAGCGCTCCATGCCGAGCGGGCCGAAGAAGTGCTGGTCCACGTATTCGCGCAGGGTCGAGCCCGTGGCGCGCTCGAGGACCTCCGACAGCAGGAAGTAGCCGGAGTTGCTGTACAGGTATTCCTCGCCCGCCGGGAAGTTGCCGGCCTCCTGGCGGGCGATGAGCGCCAGCGTCTCCTCGTCGGTGTGGATGTTCTCGATTCGCCACCCTGCGAGGTTCGCGAGACCGAGATAGTCGCGGATGCCGCTCGTGTGGTGCAGGAGGTGGCGGACGGTGACCGGCCGCTCGTACTCGGGGATCTCGGGAAGCCACTTCTGGATGGCGTCGTCGAGCGACAGGAGCCCCGCCCGGGCGGCGTGCGCGATCGCCGCCGCGGTGAACTGCTTGCTCATCGAGCCCAGATAGAAGTTCGACCTCGGCGTGATCGGCAGGCCGTAGTCGAGGTTCGCCATCCCGTAGCCCTGGGCGTACGCCAGCGCCTGGTGCTCGACGACACCCACCGCGCAGCCGGGCATCGCGCCTCGGATGTCCTGGAAGACGCCATCGATCGCCGCCCCGTCGATCTGTTGGGCCTCGAGACCCGGCGACCACCTGCCGAGGGATCCGGCGACGAGGGACACGGCCGCCAGAAGGGGTGCGGCCGTTCGGGCGGACATCGGTCCCCCCACGTCAGTCGTTTTCGACGTACATCATCAGCGGCTCGAGGACCCCGTGCGACTGCTTGGCGGTCGCGATCTCGGGGGAATCGAGGGCGGCCCGCATGGCGTCCATGTCGTGCACGTCGACGCTCACGCACACGGTGTTGCTCCCATCGTCGCTGAGGCAGTCGATCACATTCGAGCCCCAATCGGCGAACGCTTCCGCACGCTCGGAGTGCTTGCTGGCCCAGTGGTCCACATCGGTCACGGGGTGCACGAAGACGACTCGCGGCATGATGCCTCCTCGGTTGGCAGGAATCATACAGATCGCCCTTTCGGGCGGCCTGGGATGTCGGGCGGAGGAGCCCGGCCTCCCGACCACCTTGATGGCACGGAGCACGAGTGGCAAGCGAAACGCGGGCTACCGCAGGACGCCTCTCCTCCGGTTCGCGCGACCGAACCAGATGGCGAACACGCCGAGCGCGACGAACAGGACCTCGGTGGAGATGTGCTGCGGGCTCATCACGGCGGCCGCGTCGGCGAGGACGAAGGCCCGAAACAGGGCGATGCCGAAGCACGCGAGGGACACGACGTAGACCGGCAGCGCCCAGCCCCGTCGGGCCAGGAGCCCCACCGCGCCGGCGACACGAGTCAGGGCGGCGAGGATGCCCGCCCCGATCGCCCACCATGGGATGCCCGCGATGTAGGCCGCGTATCCCGCCTGGTTCGCCGGGATCTCGGCCGTGGCGGCGAATTCCGCCGGCGTCTCCAGGAAGTAGGAGACATAGATCCACGTGGTCGCGAACCCCCACAGGAGCAACACGATGGCGACCCCCCAGAAGAGGACACCGGGCTTGGTGTCAGCCGTTTCCGTCACGAATCCCTCCTGCTGATGACCGGCGCCCGTTCGCTCCCCCGCTGGACCCGCGGCCAAAGACGAGCCAGCGTTGCCGCCACGGCCAGCGTCACGAGAAACACGGGGAGAGCGGTGATGGCCGGCCAGATCGGGAGGGCGAGGAGCGGCGCCTGACCGTCTGTCCCGGCGAACAGCCAGTGGACGTTCGCAGCCAGCGCCAGGCCGAACGCTCCCAGCGCGACCGCCGCGGCCGTATGTACGGCCGTTGTCCGAGGCGCGTTTCCACGGCGATGGTGCTCGTACCAGGTATGTGCGACGCCCACGCCGGCGCTCACGACCCACGCGGCCAACCGCCACAGGCGCACCCGCGTGATGTCGGGCGAATCGTCGAGGACGGCGAACACGATACCGATCACGGTATATGCCACGCCGACCAGCATCATCACACGCGCGGGCGATTGGCGACCCACGTGGTCCATCGTCATCCGGCCATCACGACGCCATACCCCCGCACCGATTCCAGCAGGACTTCGTCCCTGTACACGCCCCACACGCGGCCCTCAGCCATCGATGAGATCGACGTTCCCCTCCGGCTCGGGTCAGCCCGGCGTGGCTTCCACCTCCCGCGGCCCGGAATCGGCGCCCCACGCCGGGCCGCGCATCATGACGAGCCACACACCGGCCGCGTAGATGAGCAGCTGGGGCTCCCACTCGCCCCGCACCAGGTGGTCGATGAACCCCGGAATCAGGACGACGAGAAGCACGGCGCCACCCCAGCGCACGGTGCGCGGGACGAGGAGCAGCGCCGCGCCCACCGCCTCCAGCCCGGCGACGAAGGCTAGATGGCCGAAGCCTCCATGCTCTCGCAGCGCGTGCGCGAGGGCGTGGAGGCTCATGACCAGCAACCCGAGTCCCAGCACCGCGTGGAACAGCTGGTAGGCGCGACGGGCTCCCGTCACCCGCCTTCCTCCTCGGGCTCGGGCGTGACCTCGTCGATCATGGTGGCCAGCTCCTCATAGGCGGCCGGGTCCACCTGGTTGAATTTCGGGATCACCCCCGCGATCCGGCCGTCGGGGCCGATCACGATGACGGAGCGGCTGTCGACCATGTCGTTGTCGCGCAGCCCACCGCCGAACCTGGTGTACGTGGCGCCATCGTTGGCCGCGTCGCTGGCGAACAGGAACGGGAAGTCATCGTCGTGGAGCCACGACGCGAGCTCCTCGGGCGAGTCGTTCGAGATCCCGATCAGGACGACGTTTCGTCCACCGTGGAACAGATTGGCGTACCGATCCCGGTACGCGTGCATTTGAACCGTTCAGCCAGGCGTCCTGACGCGGAAGAAGAAGGCGAGGACGACGGTCTCGCCACGGTACTCACTCAGCCGCACGGGGTTCTGGAGCTGGCCGTAGCGGGTCGCGCCGGGGAGGGCGAAGTCGGGCGCCATCTCGCCCACGGCGAGAAGCCCGGAACCCGCCTCCTCCTGCGCGGTCGCGGGCGTGGGCGCGACGCCGAGGGCGAGGCCGCCGGCCCCCGCCATCGCGGCGAGCCAAATCGTTCGACGCATGCGAGCTTCCTTTCGTCGGGAGTCGATCGCAACAACCGACCCTACGGTGGCGAGCCCTGTCCCCGGACGCCAGACCGACGGTGGACGCTTCCGCGGGAATGCGTGGCCTGGCCTCGGGCTCTCCCCGGCCACCCGCCGGGGCTCTCTATGGCGCCCTGTCGCGACCTTGCGATTCGAACACTCCGGAGACACCGGGAACCCGCGTGCCGTCCCGCGCTGGGCCAACCGGGGTTCAGCGGTCGGACCCCTCGGGGACGCACAGCTCGACCCGGAACCGCATCCACCGGATCGCCCCGTAGGGGGGAAGCGAATCCACGGCCACCGTCGCCCCATCCTCGATGAACAGGGCTCCGTCGTATTCCGTGAGCCCGTCCATCATCGCCTGCGCCCGGGACACCTCCTCGTCCGTGTGCGTCCCGGACCACAGGAGGACACCGAGGGCCTCGCGGGCGGTCTCGTAGACGTGCTCGCTGGCCACGAAGCCGAAGCGCCGCGGTGTCCAGGCGAGCGCCCGGTCGGGATCGATCCCGTACCCCGTGTCGACGTATCGGGGGTTCGAGAACCGGTACGGCGGGGTCGCGACCATCGAGAAGTCGTGGTCGGGGGCATCGGGCGGCGTGATCCGAATCGTCCAGCCGGGCGGGTTCGACGGCTGGAGATCCGGATCGAGCACGAGCCGGAGGCCGCCCGGGAGGCTCGCTTCGAACCTGTCTCCCCGCTCGACACGACCCGAGATCACGGTGTCGCGGCAGGCGGGTGCGGGCGGCTCCGGGGCGGACGGCGACTGTCCGACGGCGTGCGCGGGAGCCACCCCGCCCGTGAGACACGCGCCGAGGCACACGCCGAGGGCGCCCCGGGCAAGCGAGTGGGTGCGGGCGCCCCGGGCGAGCCGGCAGATCGTCATGTCCGTCCTCCCGGGGCGAGACCCGGGCGGCACCTAAGGAACGAGCGCCGTCCCCGAGGTGCGCTCGATGAACGATACGAGCGTGTCGCGCCACTTCGGAAGCAGACTCTGCTCCACGTACATCATGTGGCCGGCGGGGAAGTCGACACGGGTGATGTTGTCGCGCAGATCCGGCGGCAGCCCCATGTGATCCATGGTCCACACGGCCGCGTAATAGGGCGTCGCGAGGTCGTACAGACCGGTTACGAGCAGGACCTCGAGCTTCGGGTTCCGGCGGATCGCCTCGGCCAGATCGGTGGCCACGTTGGGCAGCGGCGACATCCCGAACCCCCCACCGCCGCCGAAGCGGTTGCGGCCCCAGTTCCACGGGCGCGCCATGCCGCTCGGCACGTACTCGCGCTCGCCGTCGTAGCCGAGCTCCTCGCGGATGTAGGTATTGAACACCGACGTGTACGCGGAGCTGATCGACGTCGATTGCGGATCGAAGTCCGGCGTGGTCTCGAGCCGATCGCCCGTGGGGCCCGTGAAGCGGGCGTCGAGACGCCCGAGGACCTCGCCCTGGTCGCGCAGAAGCTCCTTCTCGAACTCGGGCGCCGACACGCGCAGGTCCGCCCGATCGAGGAAGCTCCGGTCGAGTCCCGTGTACGCGTGCATCTGGTCCAGCACCCGGTCGCGCTCGGCCGGATCGAGCTTCCCGCCCTGGAGGAGCGCCGAGGCGTAGTCGGTCATGGCCCAGTTCTCCACCTCCTCCTTGAACGCGTCGAGATCGGCGGGCTTCCCGCCGGGGAGCGCCTCGTGGTAGGCCGCGATCACAGCGTAGGAGGGGAAGTTCACGATGTAGGACAGATCGGATCCTTCCGGGAACAGGATCGTGTTGAAGTCGAGCACGGTCGACACGAGCACGATCCCGTTGAGGTCGATGTTCGAGTTCTGTAGGTGGCGCGACAGGACGGCGGAGCGCGTCGTCCCGTAGCTCTCGCCGAGCAGGTAGCGCGGCGAGTTCCAGCGCTCGTGTTCGCTCAGGAAGCGGCGGATGAACTGCGTGAGCGAGCTGGCGTCCTCATCCAGGCCCCAGAACTCCTTCCCCTCCGTATCGCCCACCGGCCGGCTGAACCCGGTGCCGATCGGGTCGATCATCACGATGTCGGCGATGTCGAGCAGGGTGTACTGGTTGTCGACCAGCGGATAAGGGGGCGGCGACTGCTGGCCCACGTTGGGCGTGACCACGCGCCGCGGCCCCATGATGCCCATGTGGAGCCAGAAGGAGGCCGAGCCCGGCCCGCCGTTGTAGGCGAAGATGATCGGACGCCCGGCGGTCGCGACGTCGTTCCGGAAGTAGGCCGTGTAGTACAGCTCGCCGGTCGCCTTCTCCTTGTCGTCCCTCAGGATGACGCTTCCAACGATGGCGTCGTAGCTCACGGTGCGGCCGCCGAGGACGATCGAGTGGCCGGTCTCCCAGTGCGCCGGCTCGGGTGCGGCGGTCGCCTCGCCGGTCCCACGGGCGCCGTTCTCGGGCGGACCGCTTCTCGGATTCGCCTGGGCGGCGACGCCCGCCGGCAAGGCGAGCGTGGCGGCGAGCGCGACGGCGAGCGTCTTCCTCATGACTCCATCCTCCCTGCTGCGTCTTGCGTACGCCATGGATTCTCCTTCGGCGGGCCGGTCGATTCGAGCGGCGGCACGCCTTATCATTCCGCTCATGCCAACGTACGACTATCGCTGTCCGAACGGCCACGAGTTCGAGCTGTTCCAGAAGATGTCGGACGAGCCACGGGCTCCGTGTCCGGAGTGCGGCGACACGGCCGAGCGGCGCATCTCGGGCGGCGCCGGGCTGCTCGGACCGCTCCACACCGGGGAGCCGCCGCACGCGCCGGCCGACCCGTCGCGGCGAGGCTGACCCCGAGCCCGAGCCGGGCGGCGCTCACTCCATGCGCCCCGCGGCACGCTTGCCGACCGGGATGGCTTCGGCCTCGGTGACGATGATGACGCGGAAGCCCTGCTCCAGACGCTCCGCGATGTCGTCCACCCCGGCCGTGATCCCGCACGGGACGTCGAACTCCTTGCAGGCCGCGAGCACGGTCTGGATCGCGTTCTCGACCGCCTCCTCGTCGCCCTCGTAGGCGCGCCCCAGGTCGCCGGGGCCGGCGAATACGACGCTCACCCCCGGCGTCGACACGACGTCCCGCACGTTCGCGATCCCCTCCCTGTCCTCGACGATGAGCATCGCGACCAGCGAGCCGTCCGGGTTCCCCGGCCACAGCTCCGCCCCCATCGAGCCGACGGCGGTCGACGCGTCCTCGCGCGACACGACGTGCGGGAACACGATGCTCGCCACCCCGGCCTCGAGCCCCTCGGCCACGTGTTCGCGCGCGGCGGCCGGGTCGTCGCGTACGGGTGGAACGCGGAGCGCGATCGGCGGCACGTCCGGGCCGCCCCACGCCTCCACGAGCGCGGCCCGGTAGGCGCTCATGCCGGGGATGTCGAACGGGCCCGACTCGAGCGAATAGAACACGAAGTCCGTGGCGCGGTTGTCCGCCATCGCCGTGCCCCCCTCCGGGGTGTGCGGGCCCGAGAAGATCCCGAACAGGGCCTCGCCGGAGGTGAGGAGGTCCACCATCACCGCGTCGGAGGCCGGCTCGGCCCCGGCCGCGGGCTCGGCGTCCGCGGAGGGCTCCGCATCGTCGCCCGCCGGGGCGCAGGCTGCCGCGGCGAGGAGGAGGACGAGCGTGGCCGCGGCGAGCGGCGGGCGGGAAGTGGCCAGCGGACAGGAGGCAGACGAGACGAAGCGGGACCGGCGAGCGGAGGTTCGCGTTCGTGCCATGTCACCTCAGAGGGTCAGGGTATGGGTGTACTTGATCTGCAGGGACCGGAAGGCGGATCCGGGGAGCCGGGGCACGCCGTCGACGTCCCGGACGGTGTTGAGCCCCTCGTCGTACACGATCCACAGATCGGTCCCCTCGCGAATGTGGAACCGGAAGCGCGCGTTCACGCTCGTGAGGTCGATCGTGCTGTTGTATTGCACGAACGTGCTCAACGAGAGGTGGGTGTTCAGCCCGAGCAGCACGCGCAGCCGCGCGAGGTGCGTGGTCGTCGAACCGCCCGCGTCGGAGGTGATGCGGTTGATCTCCCAGCCGCCCCCGAGTTCGAGGTTGCGGGACAGATTCCAGGTCGGGTTGGCCGCCAGCGCGAGGCGGGTGCCGTTGTAGAAGCTCCCCGCCGACGCCGTGACGTCGCCGCGGAACAGCGCGCCGCGCGGCAACACGAATTGGAGCTGGCCTTCGTGGAACCAGTAGTCGCCCACCGGGACGAACAGATCGCCGATCGGGAAGGAATCGCGCACGCTCTCGTAGCTCGTGAGCAGGGTGGCGCTCACGGTGTTCCCGGACTCGAACTCGAGCTGGAGCTTGGGCTCCAGCGCGCGCGACTCGGCCGAGTCGTCGGCGTTCCGGATGTAGTTTCCGGAGTACACCTGCGCGGTCACGCTCCGGAGGGGCGAGGAAGCGCCCTGGAACCACTTGTACTGGAGCTGCGCGCCGTAGAAGGTGAAGTCGAAACGTGACTGGAACCCCAGCCCGGGCAGGTATCCTCGGCCCGCCCGGCGCAGATCCGCGAAGTAGGACAGCCCCCGGTCGCTGCGCCGCTCCCAGCGCGCCTGGTAGAGCGCCGTCTCGAGCACGTCCCCCGAGGGCACCGAGTCGTCGAACGTCTGCGCCCACTTGAGCGTCAGGTACTCATCGCCCACCACCCGCACCACGCCGTCCACGCCCAGCGCGACGTTCGAACGCCCGTCGTCGCCCAGCCGCGAGGTGAGCATGGCGCCTACGTTCGAGTACCGGTTGAACACCCGCGAGCGGAGCCGCAACACGCCCATGTTCTCCGACGGGAGCAGGTTCGAGGAGGCGGTCTGCATGTCGAGGAACCCGATGTCGGTGCCGCCGATGCGTCCCACCAGACGCGCCCCGCCGTAGATGCGGATCGCCTCTCCGTCCGGGCCGAGCCCGATGCGGCGGCTGTGAAGCAGCCGGTTGTCGGGCCCCCCGGTGTTGAACTCGAACACCGAGGCACGCTCCTGGAAGAACTGGCGTTTCTCCGGGAAGAAGAGCGCGAAGCGCGTCAGGTTCACCTGCTGCTCGTCGGACTCGACCTGCGCGAAGTCGGTGTTGACCGTCAGGTCCAGGGCCATGTTGGAGGTGGGGGAGTACTTCAGGTCGACGCCCGCCTCGTGGTCGGTGTCGGTGTCGTGCCGCCACTCGGGCTCGGTCCCTCCGGTCGGGGTTGCGAGCAGCGGAAGGCGCTCGACACCGCCGAGCACGTACGGCGTCACGTACACGGGCTTCTCGGCGCGCACGCCCTCGAGGGTGATGCGCTGCGCCTGCGAGGGCTTCGCGAACCCCAGCGACCAGTCGGGCGGGATCGCCGGGTAGATCTGGCGCTCGTTCTTGCGCGCGATGAAGCGGTAGATGATGAGGCCCATGGTGGCCACGTCGTCCCGCGTCTGGAAGCCGAGCGTCGAGAACGGGATGCGGAACTCCGCGTACCAGCCGCGATCGTCGCGCGCCACCGCCACGTCCCAGTGCGCGTTCCAGTCGACGTTCATCGGGTCGCCGGACAGGAACTCGCCGTCGTTCGACACGGTGCGGTCCGTGCGGGTCCCGACCGGGTTGACCACGAACCACAGCCCGGTGTCGTAGTCGTTGTAGCTGTCGACCACGAACGCGAGCAGGTCGTCGCCGCTGTACCGGTCCCGGTAGTACGTGTTGGCCCGGATGCCGCCCGGATCGGAGTCGTACATGCGGCCGGCCACGTACAGATAGGCCGTGTCGTACGCCACCCGAACCTCCGTGTCCTCGGTGATCGGGGCGTCGAACGTCGGGGTGTACATCGTCATCTGGAAGGGCGGCACGTCGGCCCACGCCGCCTCGTCGCTGTAGCCGTCGAGGACGACCGGGCCGGAGAGCCGCGGGATCACCACGGGCTCCTGGGCGCGGGCCGCGGCGGGGCCGAGCCCGAGCAGCGTGAGGAGCCCGAGCCGGCCCACCCGTGTCGCGGCGCGGCTCACCGGACGAGCACCGCGATCGCCATGAGGACGACGCCGTGCGCGAGCTGATCCACCCCGAGCACGTACCAGAACGGGTCGCGGGTCGGGTCCTGGATCACGGGGTAGCGGCGTCCCGCCAGCATCCGCACGTCGTCGATCGCGAAATGCGTCGCGAGCTCGATGCCCGCGGCGGCGAGCACGAGGTCCCACGGCGCCCGCGCCAAGACGCACGCCACCACCACGAGGAGCGCGTGCACGCCCGCGTGCGCTCCGATCAGCGCCACGGGCCCGTTTCCGCTCTTGGCCGCCCGCATGGCCGCCGTCGACAGGGGGGAGAAGTCCCCGATCGCGTGCGCCACGAGGAGGAGCGACAGGAGCAGGAGATCGGCACCGCTCACGCCCCACCCCCATCCCCGATTGCTCCGGGGGCCCCGTTCCCCGCGGCCGCCTCGTACCGCGCCAGGTATGCCGCCCGGCGCACCGGATCCCCGATGCGCGCCGCACGCTCCGCGATCAGGCTGCGCGCCCGCTCGTGCGCCCGGTCGGCCTCGGCCGTCGAGCCGATGGCCTCCAGGATGTGGCCGCGCGTGAGCCACACGCGCTCTTCGGGGCCCACGATCGTCCCGAGCCGCGTGAGCTGATCGACCGCCTGCTCCGACTCCCGCTCCGCCTGCCCCCGGTTCCCGGCGCCGAGCGCCAGCTCGGCCGACCGCATGCGGGCCAGGACCTCGACGTGCACCAGATCGGCGCGCTCCGCGGCCCGCAGCGCCTCGGCGGCCGAGCGCACCGCGTCCGTTCCCTCCCCCAGCCAGCTCAGCTCGAGCCACACCTGCGCCTCGAGCGCCGGCCGATCCATGCGCACGGCGGCGCGCAGGCTGCGACGCAGCAGGGCCTCGGCCTCGTGCCGGCGGCCCGCGTCGGCCTGGATGCCGCCGAGTACCATCTCGGCCATCGCGATCGTGCGCGGTGACCCGCACTGGCGCGCGATCCCCGCCGCCGTGGCGGCCGCCGTCTCCGCCTCGGAAAGACAGCCCATCCAGCGGAGCGCGGTCGCCCGGTGGGCCAGGATGCGGGCCTCGAGCCGCGGCGCGTCGAGCTCGGCGCACAGCGCGAGCGCCTCGTCGAACGACGCGGTGGCCCCCTCGTAGTCGTCGCGGTCGACCTGCAGCATCCCGCGCAGGTCGAGGAGCTCGGTCTCGCCCCAACGGTCCCCCGCTCGGCGTTCGAGCTCGAGCGCGGCGTCGAAGTACGTCTCGGCCGACTCGTGCTCGCCGCGCTGGTGCGCCTCGCGGCCGAGCAGCCGGAGCGCGTCGCCCTGCTTCGAGATATCCCCCAGGGCCTCGAAGCCCGCGTTGGCGGCGCGCGCCGCGTCGCGCGCGGCGGCCAGGTCGCCCCGATCGAGCTCGGCCTCGGCGCGCCGCAGGGCGACGTCGGCGATCACGCCGGGATCGCCTCCAACCCGCGCCAGCCCGTCGAGCGTCTCGAGGGCCGCCTGCCGTCCCGGCGCATCGCCGGCCAGGGCGGCCAGCCGCTCGGCCTCGAGCCACAGCCGGCCGCGCTCCTCGTCCCCGCACACCTCGAGCGCGCGCCGGATGTGCGCGCGGGCGTCCTCCAGCCCGCCGCGCGACATGGCCTCGGCGGCGCCCCGCTCGAGGAACGGGAGCGCCTCGGCGGGCGTGTCGGAGCGCTCGTAGTGGTACGCGATCAGGTCGTCGATCTCCGGCGTGGCATGCTCCACGTTCTGTTCCAGCCAGCGGGCCACGGATCCGTGGATCTTCTCCCGCGAGCTGCGCAGGATCCCCTCGTAGGCCACCTCGTGCAACATGAGGTGCTCGAAACGGTGCTCGCGCTCGTCCGGAATCAGCGACTCGGGGTGCTCGCGGATGAAGCTCGCGTCGAGGAGCGCCCGCATCTCCGATTCCACCGAGCTCCCCACCAGCTCGGGCGCCAGCACGCCGGGCCAGAAGCGCCGCCCCACGATCGCCGCGTACTGGAGGGCGCGCTTGGTGGACGGCCGCAGCGCGTCGATGCGCGTGCTGAGGACGCTCTCGATCGTGTCGGGGACGTCGAGGGTCCAGTCGCCCGCGGCCTCCCAGCACCCGTCGTCGCCGCGCCGTATGGACCCGTCGGCCATCAACGACTTGAGCGTCTCTTCCACGAACAGCGGCATGCCATCGGCCCGGGCCACCACCGTCTCGATCGCCTCGTCAGCCAGCCGATGGGGGCCGAGGATCGCCTGCACCAGCTCCCGCGTCTCGTCGGTGGACAGCGCACGGAGCGCGAGGCGGTCGGAGATCCCGTCGAGAAGCGCGGCCACCCGCTCTTCTCCCACGACCGGGGGACGGGTGACGAGGACGAGCAGGATGGGGCCGCTCAGGTCGGCGGCCGTCAGCCGGGACAGGAAGGCGAGCGTGCTGCCGTCGGCCCAGTGGAGGTCCTCCAGCACGAGGAGACGGGGGGCACGTGCCTGCCACGAAAGGACGCGGCGCAGCACGGCGGCCGCCCGCTCCTGCCGCTCGTCGAGGTCCCTCCCCGGATCGGCCGCCGCGGGCCCGCCGAGGATGGCGGCGAGGCTCGCGGTCCACTCTGGGTCCCACGCGCCACCGACCGCGCGGGCGATCTGTCCGGCGGCCTCGACCGGATCGGCGTCGGCCGCGACCCCGTACAGCTCCCGAATCAGCTCGGCGAGCGGCTCCCACGGCGTCGAGCGCGCATACGGATAGCTGCGCCCTCGCACGAGCTGGGCCTCGCCGAGCCCCGCGCGCGCCACGAGCTCCTCCACGAGGCGCGTCTTTCCGATCCCCGGCGGGCCCATGAGCATGCAGATCCCGGGGCGTCCGGATCGGGCGCGCTCCCAGCGCTCGCGGAGCGCCGCGAGCTCCTCCCGCCGGCCGATGAGTGGTGTCGAGGCGCCGGCCATGCCCCGGAGCTTCCCCCGCTCGCGGCGCACGCGGACCACGTAGTGCGCCCGCACGGGCTCCTGCCGCCCCTTGACCTTGAGCGCGATCTCGTCGCCGAACTCGAACAGGTGCCCGGCCAGCCGGTAGGTCATGGGGCCCACCAGGATGCGACCCGGCTCGCACTGGCCCTGGAGACGGGCCGCGACGTTCACCGCGTCGCCCACCGCGGTGTACTCGCGTGCCCCGCCGCCCGAGAAAAGCCCCGTGACCACCGGGCCGGTGTTGATCCCGATGCTCAGCCGCGGCTGGTACGCGCCGGCCCACGGGTCGCCGGTGCGGCCCGCCGCCCACTCGTCGAGCGCCACGTGCATGTCCAGCGCCGCCCGGATGGCCCGCTCCTCCTCGTTCTCGTAGGCGACCGGGGCGCCGAACAGCGCCATGACGCAGTCACCGATGAACTTGTCCACGAACCCCCCCGAGCGCGTCACGCAGTCGCACAGCGGCCCGAGACAGCCCGCGATGAGATCCCGCACCGTCTCGGCGTCGACCTCCTCGCTGAGCGGCGTGAACCCCGACAGGTCGGCGAACAGGACCGTGACCACGCGCCGCTCGGCCTCGGCCACCGAGGCCATGTGCGCACCGCACGTCGAGCAGAAGCGGGCCGCGGCTCGGTTCAGCTGGCGGCAGGCCGGACAGGCGACCGCGTCGTCGCGCTCCACGGGAATGGCGCAGCCCGGACAGTACGCGGCCGTCGCCGGGACGCTCGCTCCGCATTCGTGACACGACCCGGGTGCCGTGATGCTCATGCGGGAGCTTAGTCGTCGCATCCCGCGGGGCGAAAGGGCATGGCGGACGACGCCGGTCGTCGCGGTCCGGGCCGGAGGGCTGCGGGCCCGGAGGGCTGCGGGCCCGGAGCGGGACCGCCGGTTCGGTCGGCTGGCGTGGCTCGCCCGCCTCGTGCGACCGGGCCCCGCGATCGAGCGCCCCGGCCCTCGGACCTTGCGGCTCGCCCTCCCGCGCCTCCACGTTTCCCGCGTGGCAGGGGCGAGATCCTCGTCCAGGCGGGTGTCCTGTGGCTCTACCGGAGGCCGGGGGGAGCGCCGTTCGGCTCGAGACACTCGATCTCGAGTCCCTCCGCGACGTGCGCCTGCCTGGCGAGGGCCGCTTCAAGTCGACGGGCGAGCCGTTCGAGTACGAGTCGCGCCTGCTCGGCCCTGGGGACGTCGACGGGCTGCTCGAGCTGCACGACGAGATCATGGCCTCGCTGACCGATCCGCTGCTCCTCTATCGTCGCGACCGGGATTTCTTCACCGAGTGCGTGTGCGAGGGGTGCGTGGCGGGCGCGCAGCACGGGAAGCGGCTGATCGCGTACGCCGCCCTGTTCGTGCCCGGGCTGGAGCGTACGAACTACGGGCGCGACCTGGGGCTCGAGGGCGACGAGCTCCTCGCCGTGGGCCACCTGGCCGGGTCGGGCGTGGCGCCCCCGTACCGCGGGAACTCGATGCAGCGCGAGCTCGTGGCGCTCCGCAACTGCTACGCGGCCCGCGGCGGGCGCTACCACATGTGCGGCGAGGTGGTCCCGACCAACGTGATCTCGATCATCAACCACCTGTCGCAGGGGTTCTTCCTCACCGGTCATCGGATCGACGATTTCGGCGACCGGTGCTTCGTCCTGCACGCCGACCTCCGGCGGCCGCCCGAGCGAGTGACGGGCGATCGGGCGCTCGAGGAGCCGATCACCGACATCGGGCGCTACGTGGAGCTGGTGGACGGCGGGCGCTGGGGCTACGAGGTGATCAGGCGGGAGGAGGGGTCCTCCCTGCGCTACGGCCGCTTCACCTGATCTGCCCCCGCATCCGCGTATCGTGAGCGGCGTCGCGTGAGCCGGGTCCTCCGCTTCCTCGACATCCGGGCCGACGAGGGTCTGCTGGCCGCGGGTCTGTTCGGATACTCGTTCCTGCTCGGGGTCGGCCGGGTGTTCGTCCTCACGGCGTCGCAGGCCCTGTTCCTCGAGTTCTACCCTGCGTCGGACCTCGCCTACGTGTACATGATCGCCGCGCTGGCGACGGTCACTACGAGCGCCGCGTATCTGCGTCTGGGACGACGGCTGTCGCCTCGCGACCTGATCCTCGCGAACCTCGCGTTCACCTTCGTGGTCACCGCGGTCCTGCGGCTCCTGCTCGGGGTCACCGGGAGCGGCTGGCCCGCGATGGCCACCGCGGCGTGGTTCCACGCCCTGTTCGCGCTGTCGAGCTTCGCGTTCTGGGGAGCCGCCACGCAGCTGGTCGACATCCGGCAGGGGAAGCGACTGTTCCCGCTCGCCACCACCGGCGACGTCCTCGCCTTCTCGCTCGGCGGCTTCTTCATCCTGCGGACGGTGGACCGCATCGGGACCGCGAATCTCCTGTGGGTGGGGGCCTCGGGGTTCGCACTCGCCGTCGGCGCGCTGCTGTACACGATCGCCCGCAGTCCCGGGAGCCTCGACCGGCCGCCCCGCAGGCGCGGGGCACGCGAGGAGGCCCGACGGGTCGACTGGTCGAGCCCCTACCTGCGCTGGATGGTCGCGTACTTCCTGTTGAGCGCGATCGTGTTCGTGTTCCTCGACAACGCCTTCAACGACGTGGCCCAGCGCCGCTTCGAGGGCACCGCGGAGCTGGCGCGCTTCTTCGCCATGTACTCGGCGGTGGCGGCCATCATCAACTTCCTGTTCCGCTCGCTGTTCGCGGGCCGGCTGGTGCGTCGCTTCGGGCTCGTGTTCGGGCTCGCCGTGCTCCCGGCGGTCGTGGGCGTCGGGGCCGCCACGGTGGGGCTCGCCGGGACGCTCCTTCCCGGCCTGGCGGTCGTGTTCTGGGTGACCGTCCTCACCCGCATGTCGGACAAGGTGCTGCGCGGCGTGCAGTACTCCTCGATGGCCACCGTGTACCAGCCCCTGATGGAACGGGGGCCAGCGGTCCAGGCCACCATGGACGGGATCGTCGACTCGATCGCCATCGGGCTCGCCGGCGTGGCGATCCTCGGTCTGAACGCCCTGTTCGAGGTCACGGCGGTCGAGCTGTCCTACGTCCTCGTGGGGCTGTGCGCCGCCTGGGTCGTGGTCGCCCGGGCGCTCAAGGGCGAGTTCGTTCGCGTCCTGGGCGGCGTGCTCGTTCGCCGCCGGCTGCGCGGCGAAGCGCTCGAGGCGCTGGACGACGATGCGCTGCGGGTGATCGAGGGGCAGCTCGAGAGCCCGCATCTCGAGGAGGTGGTGTACGCGCTCGACCTCGTGGCCCGGGTCGAGCCGCCCGACCTCGTCGAGCGTCTGGAGCGCCTGCTCCTGCACCCCTCCGACGACGTGCGGCTCGAGGCGCTCCGGCATCTCGAGGGCCGCAAGGGCGTCCCGGAGGAGCGGGTGGCGGCCCTCGCCGGGGATGCGACCGCTCCGGCCGGCGTGCGCGCGGCGGCCCTGCGCGTGCTCGCGCAGCTCTCCGACGAGGTGCCGGACACCGTGCGCGGGGCGCTCGAATCGGAGGTCCCCGAGCTCCGGCGCGGCGCCATGGCGGGTCTGCTCCGCTCGGGCTCGATCGAGGCGGTCGTCGAGGCCGGCGCCGCGCTGCTCGCCGCCCTGCGCTCCGGGGATGCTGCGGAGCGGGCGCTGGGCGCCGAAACGCTCCGCGATGCCGCGCTTCCGAGCTTCTACCGTCAGGTGGCCGGCCTGCTCGACGATCCCGACCCGGGGGTGCGCGTGCGCGCCGTCGAGGCGGCCGGGGCGACCGATCACCCGTCGCTGTGGCCCCGGGTGGTCGACGCGCTCCGGGAGCCGATGCTCCTTCCCGTAGCCTCGAGGGTGCTGCTCGATGCCGGGCCGCGCGCCGTCCCGTTCCTCATGGCCGCGTGCGAGGCGGCGCCCGAAGAGCGCACCTTCCGGCTGGCCGCGCTCCGCATCGTGGGTCTCGTCGGCGGCGAGGAGGCGGCCGGCGCGCTGGCTCCCCTCGTGTCGAGCACGGATCGTGAGGAGCGCTCGGCCGTCCTCACCGCGCTGGTGCGTTGTCCGATCGAGGAGGTCGACGTCCCGGCGGACACCCTCGCGGCGCGGCTCGAGGTCGAGCTCGCACAGACCGCCGGGGCGTACGCGACCCTGGCGGACCTCGAGGACCTCGCGGCTGGCGGGGGGGAGGCGGGCGAGGCGGCGGCCGCGCTGTACCGGGCGCTCGAGGACGAGATCCAGTCGGGCGCCCGGCGGATCTTCCAGATCCTCGCCCTGTCGCGACCCGAGGCGGACCTCATGACCGCCTGGGAGAGCTATTCCTCCGGGATACGCAACCGGCGGGCATACGCGCTCGAGGTGCTGGATGGCCACCTGCGCGCAGAGGAGCGCGCTCGCGTGTTCCCGGTGCTCGACGATCTGGCTCTCGACGAGCGCCTGGCGGCGTTGCGCCGCACCCGCGACCTGCCCTCGCTGCCGCCCGCTCGGCACGCCGAGCGGCTGGCGGCGGACGAGAGCCTGTCGTCGTGGATGCGATTGTGCGCCCGCAAGGTGGCGGCGGTGCTCGATGCGGGGCCGGGGCCGCTCGGGGAGGACGACGAGCGGCTGTTCGACCGGGCCATCCGGCTCGGCAGGGTCGAGCTGTTCCGCGATCTGCCCGGGGCGGCGCTGGCTTCCGTCGCCCCGCGGCTGGAGAAGCTCACCCTCGCCGCGGAGACGCCCGTGATCCGCAAGGGGGACCCGGGCGACGGTATGTTCGTGGTCATCGCCGGCCGCGTGCGGGTCCACGACGACGGCCGCGAGCTCGCGGTGCTCGGACCCGACACCGTGTTCGGCGAGTTCACCGTCCTGCAGCGCTCGCCCCGCACGGCCTCGGTCACCACGCTCGAGCCGAGCACGCTGGTCAGGCTCACGCAGGATGATCTCCAGGAGCTCATGCGCGAGCACGCCGCCGTGGCGCGTACCCTGATCCGCGTGATCCTGCGGCGATTGCGTGACAACCGCGCGCGCCGCGGGGGAGCGGCGGCGGGCACCCCGGGCGCGGCTGGCGCCGACGGCTGAGCGAGCGCGCCCGTCGAGCGCTCAGCCCAGACGGTCGAGCAGCACCTCGATGAACCCGCGGCTGAGGGCCGGGCTGAGCGCCATGGCCTCGTACAGCACGTCCTGATCCAGCCTCAGGAGCCGCGCTTCGGTGTCGGCCGTGGCCGAGGCGGTGCGCTCCTCGGAGCTCAGCACGCTGATCTCCCCCAGCACGGCGCCGCTCTCCAGCATGGCGAGCGTCCGCTCCCCGTCGTGCACGCGAATGCGGCCGTCCACCACGATGTACATGGCGCTCCCCAGATCGCCCTTCTCGAACAGCGAACCTGCGGGCGGCAGATCCACCTCCTCGAGGTGCGGCACGAGCCCTTCGAGGACCTCGGTCGGGAGGTCCCGAAACACATCGGCGCGCTTGAGGAGGAAGACCCGCTCGATCATCCCACGGCTCCGGCTGGGGACGGACGGCTGCACACGGCGTCCTCAACTTGAAGCGTACGGCGCCGTGCGCAATCGTCCGCCGGGCACCCTACTCCTGGCGGATCGTGGTCAGCGGATCCACACGGGTCGCCCGCACTGCCGGACCGAGCGCCGCCAGGAGGCCGGCCACGAGCAGGAGCGCCGGGACGATCAGGAACGCGACGGGGTCGCGTGGCGCGACCCCGTACAGGAGGCTCTCCCCCCAGCGCGCCGCCCCCCATGCGAGGGCCACGCCCGCGGAGATCCCGACAGCGCTCACCGTCGCCGCGGACCCGAGCACGCGCCTGACGAGCGACGCGCTCGAGGCGCCGAGGGCTACCCGGATCCCGATCTCCCGCCGGCGGCAGGTGACGGTGTACGACATGACGCCGTACACACCGATCAGCGCGAGAATGGCGGCCAGCGCGCCCAGCACGCCGATGAGCGCGGCACGGAAGCGCTCCGGGGCCACGGACGTCTCGATGCGCTCCTCCATCGTCGCCACGCTCGTCATCGCCACCGACGGATCGAGGCGGCGCAGGACGTCGCGCGCCACCGGGATCGCCGCGGCGGGATCGCCCTCGGCCCGCACGATGACGGATGCCGCGAGATCGAGCTGTTGCGTTCCCGGCAGGTGGAGCTCGGGGGCCGGTGCCTCCGCGAGGCTCCGGTGGTGGACGTCGGCCACGATGCCCACGATCTCGCGCGGCCGGTCCCCGAACACGAGCGTGCGGCCGATGGGGTCTTCGCCCTGGAACGCGGCCCGAGCGGCGGCCTCGTTGAGGATCGCGACCTCCGGCGCCGCCCGGTCGTCGCGCCAGTCGAAGGCACGCCCGCGCAGCACGCGCAGCCCCAGCGCGCGGTAGTAGCCCGGCCAGCTGATCCGGATGCGGGCGTCGCGCCTCTCGCCGCCGACCTCGAAGCTCCCGCCCCACTCGCCGCCGGTGAACGGGAGGAAGTTGACGGCGCCCGCGTCCCGGATGCCCGGCGCCGTCGCCAGCCCCTCGAGCAGGCCGCGGTAGAAGCCGGTGAGCTCCCCCGGGGTCGGATACCGCGCTTCGGCGGGCGAGATGCGGAAGGCGATCCTCCCGGTGGGCTCGAAGCCCGGGCTGGTCGCGCGCAGGTTGAGGAGCGTGCGCCCGAGCAGGGTGGCACCGATCAGGAGACAGGCCGAGAGGGCGAGCTGCGCCCCCACGAGACAGTGCCTCAGCAAGCGCTCGCGCCTGCTTCCCGATCCCCCGTCGCGCTCCCGCAGCTCGATCCCGACGTCGAGCCGCCCGAGCGCCACAGCGGGCACCAGGCCGGCGGCGACGCCCGTGACGGCGATGGCGGCGAACGAGGCGGCGAGCACCCAGCCGTCGATCCCGATCTCCGCGGCTCGCGGAAGACCGCCCGGGACGAGGGCCACGATCGCGCGGACCAGCGGACGGGCGAGAAGCAGCCCGATCGCGCCGCCGAGCGCGGCCAGCACCATGGTCTCGGTGAGCAGAAGCCGCGTGAGCCGGACGCGGTTGCCGCCGAGCGCCGAGCGCACGGCGAGCTCCGGCCGTCGGCCGTTCGCGCGCGACAGGAGCAGCACACTCACGTTGGCACAGGCGAGGACGAGGACGATCGCGACGGTCAGCGACAGCAGGCGGACGGCGGGCCGCGCCGGAGCGACCACCACATCGTGCAGCCGTTCCAGCCGAATCGCGTCCTGGCCCTCCTGATCGCGCGGGAACTCCTCGACGAGGGCGCGCTGGAGCGCCGACATGCGCTCCTGTGCGGTCTCGAGCGTGAGCCCGGGCGCGAGACGCGCCACCGCCGTCAGGTAGGAGGAGCCGCGATAGCGCCACATCCACGAGTCGGGCGACGGAGCGAGCGGGACCCAGCCGTCCACGTCTTCCGGATAGACGAACGGCGACTCCTGGAGCACCCCCACCACCCGGTACGGCCGCGCGTCGAGCGACAGGCTCGACCCCACGATTCCGGGGTCCGCGCCGAAGCGACGCACCCAGAACGCATGCGACAGGACGATCACCCCGTCGTTCCCGGGCGAGAACTCGTCGGGGGCGAGCATGCGGCCGGCCGCCGGCGCGACGCCGAGAACGCGATCCAGTCCCGCGGTGACATTGGCGACCCGGATGCGCTCGGGGTCGGCGTCTCCAGTCAGCGTAAGACCTCCCGTGTTCCACGCCGCCAGCGCGGAGAACGCCGTCCCCCGCTCACGCCAATCCAGCAGATCGAGCAGCCCCACGACGGGGTACTGGGCCGGCCGACCGCCGTCGGAGCGCTCGACCCGGACGATGCGGTCGGAATCGGGAAACGGGAGCGGCCGCACGAGCACTCCGAGCAGGACGCTCATCACGGCCGACGTGGCGGCCACGCCGATGACGACCGTGAGGATGACCGCTCCCGACACGACCGGCTCGCGGCGCACCATGCGCAGCCCGAAGCGCACGTCTCCGAGCCAGCCGCCCGAGCGCAGACCCGTCCGGCGGAGCCCCCGCGGCCCGAGCTGCGTGCGGATCGATCGCCACGAGGCCTCGCCCAGCCAGCAGTCCGCCACCGATTCGGCGGCCCCGCCGAGGCTCGCCACGGTCGCCGCGAGTCGACCCCTCTCGGCCCGCGTGCGCCCGTGCTCCTCCGCGAGATCCTCTTCGATGAGCGCGCGCCGATCGCGCACGGGGATGAGCCTGAGGATCGCCCGGGCGAGGATCGGCAGCCTCCCGCGCGACTCGTGGGGCCGGCGGCCCCCCCGCGGCGGGCGGCCGGCCCTCACCCGGGGCCCTCGCTTTCGACGGCGAAGCGCGTGAGGGCCGGGAGCGTGCCCTCCGCGAGCGCCTCGATCGATTGGTAGCTGTCGGCCAGCGCACGCGCCCCGATGGGCTCGAGCCGGTAGAACTTGCGCCGCCGCCCGCCCCCCACCGGCCGGTCGTCGCCGATCCAGGACGATACGAGGCCCTGCCGCTCGAGCCGATCCATGGTGGTGTAGATGGCGCCCGGAGAGATCACGCGTCCAGTGGCCGCCTCCAGCTCCCGCCGCAGGGCGAGCCCGTGGGCCCCGTCCTCGAGGCGGAACGTGGCGAACATGAGGAGCTGCTCCAGCGAGCCCACGTGCTTGGTCATGAGATGCTCCTCACGGACGGTCTGGGGACCCCGTGTCAGACTACAATGTAGGTGTCGTCGATAGTTACATTGTAGGTGTCGCGCGGGGAACGGGCAAGCGGGCGGGCGGCGGCGATCAGCGGGCGGCGGCGATCAGCGGGCGGATGAGCCGGCTCGCGATCGCGAAGGCCTGCTGGCCGGCGGCAGCGTAGCCGATCCCCTGGTAATGGGCGTCGCTGACGATCACGAGGTCTGCGGCCGGGACCCCCCACACGAACTGACCTGCGTATCCCCACAGCACGAACGCGCCGGAGCGATCGTCGATCCACGTCTGGTATCCGTACCCGCCGTCGAGCGTACCCAGGTCGCCGAGCGGCACCCGGACGCTGGTCTGGGCCGCGATCCACGACTCCGAGACCAGGCGTGTGAACCGGAGCGTCCCCGCTGGAGCACCAGCTGCCCGATCTTGGCGGCGTCCGTGGGGCGCAGCGCGAGGGCGACGCCGCCGGCCGGGTGCCCGTCGAGCGTGGGCCACCGGTAGTCGACGATCCCGAGCGGCCCGAACAGTGTTTCGACGGCCAGATCGAGGGCGCCCCCGCCGACGGCGTTTCCCACGATCACCGACAGAAGGTGGGAGCCTCCAGTGTTGTAGATGAACGCCTGCCCCGGCGCGGCCACCACCGGCAGGTCGAGCACGTACCCGACCCAGCGGCCGGACTGCGCCCAGGGGTTGAAGTTCTCCTCGTCCGACCACTGGATCCCGCTCGTCATCGTGAGGAGGTGCCGGATCCGGATCGAGTCGTGGGCGGGGCGCACAGCTTCCCCGGGGAGCCAGTCGACCATCCGATCGTCCACGTCGAGGAGCCCGCGGGTCCGGGCGGCCCCGTCGAATCCGCGCACGCGGCCAACAGGAGGAGCAGGGCGAGGAGTCCGGGTCGGGGCGCACCTCGGACGCGACCCCGGGCGGGCGGCACAGGACTTCCCGGCATGCAGCGCTCCGTGCTCGGGTTCACCCCGAGAACGCGCAGCCCCGGTACGGTGCAACGCCGGAGGTGCCCTCACCCGGCGCCCCCGGACCCACCCGCGGGAGGCGCCGGCACTCACTCGTTCACGCGACACGCTCCCCCACCAGGAGCCGCTGCCGGGTCCACTGCAGCCGGGCGTAGAACGCAGCCGCGGCTTCGCCGATCTCCTTGATCGCCGGGACCCACTCGCTCCCGAGCTCGACGAGCGACTGCACCCACGCCAGATAGTGGAGCCACCCCACATCGAGTCCCGCGACCGGCTCGTCGGGGGCGAACCCCTCGTGGGTGAACAGGAGTCGGGTGCCGCCATCGACCGGCTCGAGCTCGAAGCGGACGAGCGTCTCGTCCCCGAACCCGCTCCATGCGAGCTCGAGACGGCGCTCGGGCTCGACGGATCGAACCTCGAGCACGCCCTCGTCACCCCACCCGAGGTCGAACCGGCCGCCGGGCTCGAGTTCGACGGAGGCGGAGCTCGCGATCCAGTGCTCGAGCTGGCCCGGATCCGTGAGGGCGCGCCACACGGCGGCGGGCGGACCGTCGATCAGGAGCCGGTGCTCGATCGTACCGGTCATGTCCCTAGAGAAGTCGCAACGGATCACGGGCCGGCCGGCCAGGTGCCGCCCCAGGTTCTCGAGCGCCAGGTACCACACGTCCTCGAGCCCCCAGGAAGCCAGGCCGGGCTCTCCGGCCGGGACGTCGGCGTGATGGACGATGACCACCGCCGCACCGTCCGCCTCCACCACGCGCAGGCCCACGGTCGTGACCTCCCCGCGCAGCGTCCAGCGAAACTCGAACCGCTCATCGCGCTCGAGTCCGGTGATCGGGTGATGGCCCGCCTCGCGCGGCGGGCACTCGGGCGTGTACCGCCCCCAGAAGTCGTACCGACCAGCGTCCAGCGACACGTCGGCGTGCTCCGCGAACCACGCGGTGAGGGCATCGCCGTCGGTGAGGGCCGCGAACACCCGAGCCGCCCCGAAGGGGAGCTCCTGTTCCATGTGGAGCGTGGACATCGGTCAGCCTTCCTCGTGGTCGGACTCGACCACGCGCTTGAGACGCGCCAGACGCTCCTCCCAGAACGACGCCAGCTCCAGCACCACCTGACGCACGACGGCGTGGTCGGCCCGGTACAGCCGCCGGGTGCCGTCCCTGCGCACGGTGAGGAGGCGTGCGTCGAGCAGCACCTTGAGATGCTGGGACACGGCCGGCCGCGTGAGCGGGAAGCGCTTCGCCAGCTCGCCGGCCGAGCGCTCCCTGGTCCAGGCGCGCCGCAGGATCTCGCGGCGGGTCGCGCTCGACAGCGCCCCGAGCCGCGAATCCAGCCGCTCCACGTCCTTCTGGGTCCGGATCATGGTTGGGCGTGTCTCTATTTAAGAGCTTCCTAACGTAAATAGCTACTTACGCTATTCGCCCATTCCACGCAAGGAGTCCCGCGCCGAGGGTGGCTCGGTCCCCGGCTCCGGCCGCATGTTGCCTCGAGCCGGTATCCCGCTTCACGAAAGAGACGAGCCCCATGCGCAACCTCGCTTCCCCTTCCGTCGCGCGCTCGTGCGCGCTCCCGCTCGCGCTGGCGACGCTCGGCACCGCGACCCTCGTTCGACCGGCGGTCGCCCAGGACGCATCGCTCACCGACCGGTACCGGGAGACCGCCGGCCGTCTGGTCGGCGCCGCGCTCACCGACGAGGTGGGCTGGGAGAAGCTCACCTATCTGACCACGCAGATCGGGCACCGGCTGAGCGGATCGCAGGCCCTCGAGCGCGCCACCCGGTGGGCGAGCGACCGCATGCGGGAGGAGGGGCTCGAGAGCGTCACCCTGCAGCCGGCCATGGTCCCCCATTGGGTGCGGGGCGAGGAGCACGCGCGGGTGGTGGCGCCGATCGAGCGGCGCATGTCGATCCTCGGGCTGGGGAACAGCGTCGGGACGCCGCCCGAGGGCATCGAGGCCCCGGTCGTCGTGGTCGGGTCCTTCGACGAGCTCCACGCACTCCACCGCTCACAGGTGGAGGGGAGGATCGTCCTGTACGCCGTCGAGTGGGAGGGATACGGGCGCACGGTCCGCTACCGCTCCGCGGGCGCCTCGGAGGCGGCACGGCTGGGGGCCGTGGCGGCGCTGGTGCGCTCGGCCACCGGGAACAGCCTGTACACGCCCCACACGGGCGCCCTCAACTACGCCGACGACGCGCCCCGCATCCCGGCGGCCGCCGTGACCGTCGAGGACGCGGCCTGGATGCGCCGCATGACCGAGGCGGGCGAGATCGTCACGGTGCGCCTCTACATGGAGGCCCGCATGCTCGACGACGCGCCCTCGGCCAACGTGATCGCCGAGATCCGGGGCAGCGAGCTCCCCGACGAGGTCGTGGTGATGGGCGGGCACTTCGACTCGTGGGACGTGGGCCAGGGTGCGCACGACGACGGCGCGGCCTGCATGGCGGCCTGGCAGGCGCTGACGCTGATCCACCAGCTCGGGCTCCGGCCCCGCCGCACGCTGCGGGTCGTCCTGTGGACCAACGAGGAGAACGGCGGCCGCGGCGGTCGCGCCTACCGTGATTCGCTGGGCGCCGACGTCGGCACGCACGTGGCCGCGATCGAGATGGATGGCGGAATCGAGCGGCCCGTGGGGTTCGGGTTCACCCTCTCCGGCTCCGGGGAGGAGGGGGGGCCACGCCAGGAGGGTCCCGCACCGCCCAATCCGGCCCAGGAGGCGGGGCTCGCCAAGCTGCGCGAGATCGGCCGGCTGCTGGAGGGGATCGAGGCGGGCGACATCACGAGTGGCGGTGGCGGCGCCGACATCGCCCCGCTCATGCGGGACGGGGTGCCGGGACTCGCGCTCCGCACGGTGGGCGAGCACTACTTCGACTGGCACCACACCGACGCGGACACGATCGACAAGATCCGCCCCGTGGACTTCCAGAGGGCGGTCGCCATGCTCGCCGTGATGGGCTACGCGCTCGCCGACATGCCCGGCCGGCTGGACGCGATGCGCCGCTGACAAGCGGAGCCCGATCGACCTCCGGTCCGTCGATCGCGGATCGGCGACGCTCCTCGCTGCGCCGTTCACGCGGGGACGCTCGCGGGGTGATGCGGGGCCGCGGAGGTCGCCGTCGCCGTGTCGCGGAGTAGCGATTCCCCGGCGGATCGACACACCCGATGGGGCCGAAGGCCTAGCAGCACCGGAACACCGCGCGACATCCCCTCGCACAGAGCGGTTCCTCCCCGGCGGCGAGCACCACTCGACCGTGGCCGCGGCGATCAGCCGCGGATGGACACCATCGGATCGACGCGCGCGGCGCGGCGGGCCGGGATGAGGACCGCAGAGAGCGCCGCCCCACCGAGGATGAGAGCGGCGGCCCCAAACACCAGCGGGTCGAACGGGGAGACCTCGAACAACATCCCCGACAGGACACGGGACGAGGCGAGCGCGGCCGCGAGCCCGAGCGCGATTCCCAGCGCGGACAGGCGAATCCCGCGTCCGAGCTCGTTCACCACGATGTGCCGGGCGCTCGCGCCGAGCGCGATCCGGACGCCGATCTCGTCGGTGCGCTGCCGGACTACGTACGACACGACTCCGTAGATGCCGAGCGTCCCGAGCGCGAGCGCGAGCGCCGCGAACGCGGCGAACAGGAGGCTGTAGAAGCGCGGGCTGGCGACCGACCGGTCGAGCAGCGTGCGCATGGGGGCCGTGCGAGTAATGGGCAGGGCGGGGTCGGCCTCGCGGATCAGGCGCTCCAGACGGGGCGCGAGGCGCCGGGGCGGGCCGGACGTGCGGACAACCAGGGTCATCGCGCTCGCCCACTCGCTCTGCGCGAGCGGCACGTACGCCTCGGGGCGGGGCGGCAGACCGAGCGCCGCCTGGCGCACGTCGCTCGTGACCCCGACGACGGTGAACCACACCTCGCCGTTGGTCCGGAACAGCCGCCGTCCGAGCGGATCGTCCCCCGGCCACAGCCGCTCGGCCAGCGCCCGGTTCACCAGACCGACCGGGGGCGACCCGGCGTCGTCCGCCTCCGCGATCGCGCGGCCGGTGAGCAGCGGGATGCGCAGCGTCTCGAGGTAGCCGGGCGTGATGACCCGGTACGCCGTGGCCTGCCGGCTCTCGGTGTCGGCCGGGTCCGGCAGGAAGCTGAGGCTGGGTCCACCGTCGGCGATCGGCAGAAAATGGATGGCGCCCGCCGTCTGCACGCCCGACAGCCCGCGGATGCCGTCCAGCAGGCGGGCGTACAGCTCCCGCCGGGTCGCGACCGCCCGGTAGCGCGGGTCCGACGGGGCGACCCTGAGGGTCAGCACCCCGTGCGCCTCGAAACCGGGATCCACGTGCGCCAGCCGCGAGAAGCTCTTGAGCAGCAGGCCGGCGCCCGAGGCGAGCATGGCGGCGAGCGCGAGCTCGCCGACCACCAGCGCGTGGTGCGTCCGGTTCCGGCGGCGGTCCCCGCCAGCGCCGAGCCGCGATCCGGCAACGCCGTCCGCCGGCCCTCGCATGGCCCCGAGCGCCGGTCCCAGCCCGGCCGCGAGCGTCGTGAGCAGCAGCGAGCCGGCGGCGAACGCGAGCACTCCCCCGTCGAGGGCGATCGAATCGGCGGCCAGCCCAAGCTCCGACGGCAGGAGGAGGAGCACTCTCGGCAGGACGAGGGTCGCGCCCGTGACGCCCGCGAGCAGGCCCGCGCCGGCGAGGAGTCCGCTTTCGGTCAACACCTGGCGGGCGATCCGCCAACGATCGGCGCCGAGCACGGAGCGCAGCCCGAGCTCCTCGTGGCGCGCGTGGGTGCGGGCGAGAAGCAGGCTTGCAACGTTGGCGCAGGCGATGAGGAGCACGAGAAGCACCGCGCCCAGGGCGAGGAGGACGGCGGGTCGCACGTGTCCCGTGAGGGCCTCGTGCAGCGAGACGACGTCATTCCCGCCGACCGCGTCCCGCCCGGCCTCTTCGGCCGACGGCAGCCGTCCCACGACGTCTGCCAGACGGGTCCGAAGCTGCGCGCGGCTCGCCCCGGGGGCCAGGCGCCCGGTCACCTGCAGCTCGCCCATGCGCGCGAAGGAGTCCTCGGACGGGTCGGCGACGAGGGGCGTCATCACGTCGGCCCGGAACCCGAACGGGCGGTATCCCGCGGGCAGGATCCCCACCACCGTGTGCGGCGTCCCGGTGAACGCGCCGGCGATCATCGGAATGGACGCCGATGTGAACAGGCTCACGCTCTTGCCGATGATGTCCGGGTCGGCGCCGAAGTGGCTGCGCCACAGCTCCTCGGCCAGCAGCGCGACGGGGGCCCCGCCGGGAACCCCATCCTCGGGACCGAAGCCGCGACCGCGGATCGGCGGGATGCCGAACACCTCGAAATGGTCCGGCGACACGGCCACGCCGGACACCTCGTCCGGCCTCTCACCGCCGGTCACGGCGAACGCTCGGTTGGCGAACGCGGTCAGCTCGGCCACGGGTCGCACGGCGGCGCTCAGCTCACGGTAACGCTCCTGCGTGAGAGGTCTTTCTCCGTCGGGCCACACCCAGACGAGCCGATCGGGGTCCGGGTAGGGCGGAGGACGCAGCGCGGCTCCCCGCGCGACGGCGTAGATCATCGTGGTGGCGGCGATCCCGAGCCCCAGCGTGCCGACGCACGCGAGCGTGAAGCCGGGCGTCCTCCGGAATCCCCGCGCCGCGAACCGGACGTCCTGCCACAGGTGCTCGAGCCAGCGAGCCGTGGGCGGGCGGCGCGCCCCGGGATGCCCGCCGGCGAGCCGAGCGAGCCGCAGGCGGGCTCCGAAGCCCACCGCCTGCCGCCAGAACCACGCGTCGGCCCGCAGGCGCCCACGGGCCGAGACGCGCGCGGCGTGGAGCTCGGTCAGGGTGCCGAGGACATCGTCCGCGTGCGCCGCGGGCACCGTCAGGCGGAGCACCGCCCGCGCGAGGCGAGGGGCCTCGCCATGGCCAGTCGTCATTCCTGGAACACCGGGTCGAGTCCCTCCCACAGGCCTTCGAGCTCGCGACGTGATGCCCTCAGCTTGCGGACGGCCACCGGGAGCACGCGGAACATTCGCTTCCCGCGACCGCCGGTGCGGATGTCCGCCGGCTCGAGCTCCGACTCGACGAACCCACGAGCCTCCATGCGTCGAAGCGAGATGTAGACCGACGCCGGCGACACATCCCTCCCCGCCCGATCCTCCAGCTCGAGCACGATGGGGGCGGAGTACGCCTTTCCCCCCAAGTGGAGCATCGCGAGCAGCACGCGCTGTTCGAGCTCACCGAGCGAATCACGACCCACGACTACCTCCCTGCGGCAGTGGATGGCTCGCTATCTAGCAGTGTTAGTATGGGCGGGGCAAGTGGCGCGGGATCGGACGATCGGAGGCTCGGCCCGGGGCCGCGTCGGGCTCAGTCCGTACGCAGCACCCGCACCGGATCGATGCGCGTCGGGCTCAGTCCGTACGCAGCACCCGCACCGGATCGATGCGCGCCGCGCGCCGCGCCGGAAGCCAGCAGGCGAGGAGCGCGAGGAGCGCCACACTCGCGCAGGCGCCCCCCAGGACGATGGGGTCGAGCGTGCTCACTTCGAACACGAACGCGCGCAACACGCGCGTGAGCGCGAGGGCGCCGAGCAGGCCGAACGCGAGTCCGGCGGCCGTGAGGCGGGCGCCCGACGCGACCACCCCGCGGACCACGCGCCCCGGCGCCGCGCCGAGCGCGATGCGGATCCCGAGCTCGCGCGCCCTGCGCGTCACGGCGTACGCCATCACGCCGGAGATGCCCACCAGTGCCAGAAGGAGCGCCAGCCCCGCGAACCCGCCGAGGAGGACGGCCCGGAAGCGGGAGCCGCCGAGCCGATTCGATAGCAGCTCGTCCAGGGTGCGCACATCGCCGATCGGGATCGGGCCGGCCGCCTCGCGCACGGCGGACACGATCTGCGGTGCGCCGGGGCCGGCCCCGGGCGCGCGGCGGACGACCAGCGTGAGCCCTCGCGCGATGCCGTTCCACGGCTCCTGGGCAGCGGGCAGGAGCACCATGGGGGCCACCGGGTCCGCGGGCCCGAAGTGCCGCACATCCGTCGCCACACCCACGACCGTGAACGTGTCCGAATGGATCACGGCGCGCTTCCCTATGGCGTCCTCCCCGGGCCAGAACATCGCCGCGGCTCGTCGTGTGAACATCGCGCTCCGCGGCGCCCCGGGCCCATCACGCCAGTCGATCCCGCGCCCCGCGACGAGACCCACGCCGAGCGCCTCGAGAATCCCCGGGGTCACGGACCTCACCTCGGCGCAGCGTCCCTCCCCGGGAGCCGGGGGCGGCCGATCGGTCGGCGTGACGCCGTCGCAGGAGTAGTTGTCCGACAGGGGCACGACGTCGATGGCCCCGGCCGCCTCGACGCCGGGGAGTGCGGTCGTGCGGGCGAAGATCGCGCGGTAGCGGGCGGCGGCGACGTCGGGCTCCAGGTCCGACCACGCCGCCCCGTGGAGAGACAGCGCGAGCGCGCCGCGGCGTTCGACCCCCAGATCGACGCGGTTCAGGTTCCACAGGCTTTTGCCGAGGAGACCGGCCCCGCACGTCAGCACGACCGTGGTGGCGATCTCCGACAGCACGAGCGCGTTTCGGAGCCTGCCGGTCCGCCGGCCCAGCGCACCGCCGGCCCGCGAGGCGCCCGTCGCGGCGATGCGCGCCCCGCGGACCACGCGGAGACCGGGCAGCAGACCGAACAGGAGGGCGCACAGGAGCGCACAGCCCGCGGCGAAGGCGAGGGCGAGCCCATCGACCGCGATCGCGTCCGGGCGCGGAATCCACGGACCCGCCAGTCGAACGATGGCCCGCACGCCCGCGATGGCCACACCGATCCCGAGCACGCACCCGAGTGCGGCGAGCCCCACGCTCTCGGCCAGCAGGTGCGCCACCAGCCGCCCGTGCGTCGCGCCCAGCGCGGCGCGCACACGGAGCTCGTCGTAGCGGTCCAGGGCCCGGTTGAGCAGCAGGTTCGCGAGGTTCACGCACGCCACCAGGAGCACCAGCCCCACGGCGGCGAACAGGAGAAGCAGCGCCGACCGGGTCTCGCCCACGACGCTCTCCCGGAGCGGCACGAGACGCACGTCACGGCGGGCGTTCTCCTCCGGAAACGTCTCCGCGAGCTCGGTCATGATCGCCGACACGTCCGCCTGGGCGGCCTCGAGGCTGGCTCCGTCCGACAGACGGGCGACCGCATGCCACGAGCGGCCCGAGCGAAACCAATCGGCCGCGTCGAACCACGGGGTTCGCCAGATCTCGGGCTCCGAGCCCTCGAACTCCACCAGCCGCGCGCCCTCGAACCGGCGGGGCGCGACGCCTGCCACGCGGTAGCTCTCGTGGTTGACCGAGATCGTCCGACCGACGAGCCCCGGATCGGCCCCGAAGAATCGCGTCCACAGGTCGTGACCGATGACGACCACCGGCTCGCGCCCCTCGCCTTCCTCCTCGGACACGAAGAAGCGTCCGACCGCCGGTCGGACCCCGAGCACGTCGAAATAGTCCCACGACACCGTGGCCCCCACGACCACCCGGGTCTCATCGCCCGTGAGCGCCGGCTGCCACCCGCTGAGACCCGCCACGCCGCTCAGCGTCGTGGCGCGCGCCTCGATGTCGGCGAGGTTGGGGTAGGAGACGTTGCCGAATTCATCCAGGTCGTCGATCTGGATGCCGCGCAGCTGGACGAGCCGATCCGGATCGGCGTACCCCAGCGGGCGCAGGAGCACGCCGCGCACCACGCTGAACAGGGCCGTGTTGGCGCCGATCCCGATCCCGAGCGTCAGCACGGCGACCGTGGTGAACCCGGGACGCTTGCGGAGCGAGCGGGCGGCGATGCGCAGATCGGCGAGCACGTGCCCCACCGAGAATCCCCGGGTGAGCAGGAACCAGGCGTCGGGCACGGCTCCCAGCGCGCGCGCCACCAGCCCCATCCGCGCGCCGAGCCCGGGCGCACCTCGCCGGCGGGTCTCCCGATCCCGGGTGATGAGCTCGGCGTGCCACTCCGAGCGCCAGGCGCGCCGCTCCACGTCCGGGACGACACGGCCCGCGACCGCCACGATGGTCAGCGCTAGCTGCAGGAACGGGTCCGCGCCCGCGGGCCGGGCGGGGGACGGGGGAATCATCGAGTCACCCATCGGCGGGACGCGGGATCCTGCCCCCCACCAGACGCGGCAGCGAGTCCAGCTTTACGCGGGCGGCCGGCAGCCGCTCGACCCCGGCGCCGGTGAGCTCGTACAGCCGTCGCCGGGGGCGGCCGGCCGCCTCCGCCTCCCGGGCCGCCTCCCACCGGGCGACGAGCAGACCCGCCCCCTCGAGCCGGCGGAGGGCGGGGTACACCGTGCCGGACGGCAGCCCGGTGGCGTCCATGATGTCGAAGCCGTAGCGCGCGCCGCTCGCGATGGCGCCGAGGATCAGCGCCGTGGGCAGGGTCATGCGTGGCGAGCTTTCCATCCGAGCATCCCCCGTGTGTGTCGAACCGACCCGACCGGCCGCGAGCGCGGCCGTGGTGCATATCGTTCTCTACATATATAGAGTACGATATATGCGGGCGCAACGCCGCGGCCCGGGGATCCCCCGTCATCCGTCCGCCCGAAGACCCTCACCACCCCGGTCGGACGCTGTCGCCCGGTCGGATCGCACCCGACATTGCCCGCGTGAGGAAGCCTTGCACGCGCGCGAATGCCCCGTGATCGCACGGCTGCTGGCCGACGTCGTGCTCGTCGTCCACTTCCTGTTCATCGTGTTCGTGGTGGGAGGCGGGTTCCTCACCCTGCGCTGGCCGCGGCTGGCGTGGGCACACGTTCCATGCGCGCTGTGGGGGGTGTGGATCGAGCTCGCGGGTTGGATCTGTCCGCTCACGCCGCTCGAGAACGAGCTCCGGCGCCGGGGCGGGGCGGCGGGCTACGCGGGCGGGTTCATCGAGCACTACCTGCTCGGCGTCGTGTACCCGACCGGGCTGACGCGCGAGGTGCAGGTGCTGCTCGGAGTCGCGGCCGTCGGGATCAACCTCGCGGCGTACGCGCTCCTCCTGAGGGTCAGGCGAGCCGGATCGGGAGCTTCCGGATCCGCTGGCCCGTGAGCGCGAACAGCGCGTTCGCGAGGGCCGGAGCGGCGGCCGGCACGCCGGGCTCGCCCACGCCGCCCGGCTCCTCGCGGCTGTGGATGATCTGCACGTCGATCTCGGGCGCCTCGTCCATGCGCAGCATGCGGTAGTCGTGGAAGTTGCTCTGCACGACGCGCCCCGACTCGAGCGTGATCTCCCCGTACAGGGCCATCGTGAGCCCGCCGACGATCGAGCCCGACAGCTGCGCCTCCACGATCCCCGGGTGGATGATCTGGCCGCAGTCCGCCGCGCACCACACGTGGTGGATGCGGAGATCCCCCCCGTCGAGCGACACCTCGGCGATCTGGGCCACGATGCCGCCCTTGTCCTCGACGAGCCCGATCCCGCGCCCACACCCCGGGGGAGGTCCCGCGGCCCAGTCGGCCATCCCGGCGACGGTCTCGAGCACGCGCTTCATGCGGGGGTGCGCGTCCAGCATCTCGAGACGGAACGCCAGCGGGTCGCGCCCGGCGGCGTACGCCAGCTCGTCGATGAAGCTCTCGATCATGAAGCAGTTGCCCGAGGGTCCCACGGAGCGCCAGTACCCGGTGGGCACCTGTACGTCGGAGCCGTGGTACACGACCCGGAAGTCCGGGATCGTGTAGGTCAGGGTGACGATGCCGTCCACGGCGTTCCGGTCCGCTCCGCCCCGGCGGCCGCCCCCATCGGTGACCCCGAGCGGCGGCGATGCGACGTCGGCGGTGAGTGCCGCCACACGCCCGTCGGTCCCCACGGCGCCCGCGAAGCGAACCATGGACGCGGGGCGATACTGGTCGTTCCGCATGTCCTCCTCGCGGGTCCATACCACCTGGACCGGGGCGCCGACCGTCATGGAGGTCTCGACCGCATCCTCGACGAAGTCGGTGCGGCTCCGGCGACCCCAGCCGCAGCCAAGATAGGTGACGTGGACCGTCACGCTCTCGACCGGGAGACCCGTCAGCCGAGCCGCCGCGCTCTGCGTCCCCTGCGGGTTCTGGGTCGGCGCCCACACCTCGCAGCGGTCGCCCTCGACGTGGGCGGTGCAGTTCATGGGCTCCATGGTCGCGTGCGCCAGGTAGGGGACCTCGTACGTGGCCTCGACCCGATCGGCGGCCCGGGTGAGGACACCCCGCGCGTCACCGTCGTCGCGGGCCACATCGCCCTCGTCGTCGAGGAGCCCTGCGAGATGGTCGGTGATCTCGCCGCTCGACAGCGCGAACTCGCCCCGCGACTCGGAGCGCAGCGCCTTGGCGCCCTCGAACGCAGACCACGTGTGCTCTGCCACGACGGCTACGCCGGAGGAGATGCGGACGACGTCCCGCACGCCGGGGACGGCACGCGCCGCGGCTTCATCGATCGCTCCGATCGACCCGCCGACGATGCGCGGCTTCGCGACCGTTGCGAACAGCATGCCCGGGACGCGCACGTCGGCGCCGTACAGCGCCCGTCCGGTGACCTTGAGGTCGGTGTCCACCAGCGGTACGTCGGTGCCGATGAGGGTGAACTCCGCGGGATCCTTGAGCCGCGGCGACTCCGGGACCGGTACGCCGGCTGCGGCCTCGGCCAGCTCGCCGTATCCCAGCGATCGGCCGGAGGCGTCGTGCACGACGCGTCCACGGTCGGTGCGCAGCTCGCCGGCGGGGACACCGAGCGCGGCTGCCCCGGCGGCGACCAGCATGTGTCGGGCGGCCGCCCCGGCCTCGCGCAGCGGCATCCACGCGCCGCGCCGCACGCTCGAGCTGCCGACCGTCATCTGCCGGCCGTACGCGTCCGGGTGCGCATCGGCCTGAACGGTGGTGACGCGGTCCCAGTCGGCATCCAGCTCGTCGGCGACGATCATCGGGAGGGAGGTGCGCACGCCCTGCCCCATGTCGGCCTTCCCGAGCCAGATCGTGACCTCGCCGTCGGTCCCGATGTGGATGAAGGCGTTGGGCTGGAATCCCCCCTCGGGTCCGGCGGGGAGCGCGGGGCCGCCGGCGCGCGCGCGCTCGACGAGCGACACGCCGAGCAGCAGGCCGCCGCCCGCGGCCGCACCGAGCTTGAGGAAGTCGCGCCGGTCGAGCTTCAGGATGCCGGTCATGATCAGCCCTCCTTCGCCGCGCGGTGGATCGCGCGTCGGACGCGCGAATAGGTGCCGCAGCGACAGATATTGCCGGACAGCGCCTCGTCGATCTGCGCATCGGTCGGGGTCGCGTGCTCCGCCAGGAGCGCGGCGGCCGACATCACCTGCCCCGACTGGCAGAAACCGCATTGGGGCACGGCCTCCGCCACCCACGCCTTCTGGACCGGGTGGCTCCCGTCGGCCGACAGGCCCTCGACCGTCGTCACCTCCCGGTTCCCGACCGACGACACGGGGGTCGAGCACGAGCGGACCGGGGTGCCATCGAGGTGCACGGTGCAGGCACCGCATTGCGAGATGCCGCACCCGTACTTGGTTCCGGTCAAGCCGACGAGATCGCGCAGGACCCACAGGAGGGGCATGGCGGCGGGCGCCTCCACCTCGTGTGATTCGCCGTTGATGCGCAGCGTGAACCTCGGCATGTCGCCTCCCGGCCGACGGTCTCCAGACGATGGGTGGACATGCAAGGTAGCCACGCGGGTCCACCGGGGTCCAATCCACGCCCCGTCCGGCGGCCCTCCCACACCGCCCTGGGCCGCACACCCGGACCCGGCGGCGCCCGGTGGCACGTCCCCTGCACGTCGGGGCCCCGAGATCTCGCGGACGGGTCCGCCGCGGCGGACCGGGGATGGCGACCGGAACGGGCGGAGGGATGATGAAGGCGACACGACGATACGCGGAGAAGGGGCTCGCGGCGTTGGGACTGGTGCTGTTCGGGGCCTGCTCGGACAGCCAGGACGTCGCGGGGCCGGGGGGCGACCAGCTGACGCCGGCAGAGGCCGCCGGGGTCTCGAGCTTCTTCGTCGGACAGGCCTTCTCGGGCTGGGACTTCAATGCGCTGGGCGGCGGCGGGGGCGGCGGTGCCGCGCTCCAGTCCGGTGCCCCGATCACCGTCGACTTCACCGACGCGGTCGAGGCCGCGTGCCCCGAGGGCGGCTCGGTGAGCGTCTCGGTGGCCATCGCCGGGACGATCGACGACCAGACCGGGGCCGGTGACCTGAGCCTCGACGTGGTCACCTCCGCCGCCGCCTGCGGGATCGTGGCGGACGGAACGGGCTTCACCGTCGACACGAACCCCGACCTCACCCTGACCGGCGACTTCACGTTCGCGGACGGAGCGCTGGTGGGCGACTCCGACCTGTCGTACGCGGGGGCACTGATGTGGTTCGCCGAGGACGGACGATCGGGGAGCTGTACGTACGACGTGGTGGTCACTCTGTCGGAGAGCGGGACCACGGTCGCCAACGGCACGGTGTGCGGGCAGGAGCTGTAGCAGACCGGTCGTCGTAGAGGGTGGAACCCGCTTCCGGGGCGGGTTCCGCCCACCTCACCCGCGTCCCAGCAGATCCCCCAGCGCGGTCTCGAGCGCGGCCAGCGTGTAGGGCTTGGCGATGAACGCGGCCGGGCCCAGGTCGGCCAGCCCGTCGATCGGCTCGAGCACCGACCCGCTCGACAGGAGCACCGGCACGCGCCACCCGCGGCGTCGCATCTCCCGCAGCACCTCCACCCCGTCGTCTCCGGGCATGGTCACGTCGAGCAGCACGCACGCGAAGCGCCCATCCGTGCGTTCGAGGGTCTCGATGGCGGATCGCCCATCCTCGGCGACCACCGTCTGGTAGCCGAGGCGCCGGACCAGTGCCCCGGCGGCGCGCCGGACCATGGGCTCGTCATCGACGACGAGGACGCGACCGGTCCTGCGGCTGGCATCCGGAATCGGCGGGGCGGGCATCGGATCGAGCGGCTCGTCCAGCAACGGGAACGCCAGGGTGAACCGCGTCCCCTCCGCCGGCGCGCTGCCGACGTGGATCGTGCCCCGGTGCGCGCGCACGATGCCGAGCACCGAGGCGAGTCCGAGCCCGCGCCCCATGCCGCGTGTCGTGAACACCGGGTCGAAGATGCGCTCGACGTGCTCCCGCCGGATCCCTTCTCCCGAGTCCTCGACCTCGAGGATCGCCACGGCGCCTTCCGGGGGCGGGAGGAAGAAGGTGTTCTCCCCGTCGGCCCAACCATCCCCGTCGGCCCGCGTCCGCAGGGTGATGCGTCCCGGCCCGCCCGCGAGCGCCTCGACGGCGTTGGTGAACAGGTTGAGGATCACCTGCCGGAGCTGGGTCGTGTCCGCCCGCACGGGGAGCGGCTCGGGTGCGAGGTCGTAGGCCACCGTGGTGCCCGGCGGGACGGCGACCCGCAGGATCGAGGTGATGTCCGTCAGCACGGCCGAGAGGTCCACCACCGCGTGGTCGAACGGCCCCTGCCCCGCATACGAGAGCAGCTGCCGGCACAGGTCGGCCGCCCGTTCCGAGGCGCGTACGGAGTGGGACAGGGGCTCGTATGCGGCATCCGTCGGGTCCGTGTCCATCAGCACGAGATCCACGTTCCCGACGATCGCCACGAGCAGATTGTTGAAGTCGTGCGCGATGCCGCCCGCCAGCGTGCCGAGGCTCTCGAGCTTCTCGGACCTTCGCAGGCGGCTCTCCAGGCGCTCCCGCTCCCGCTCCGCCTGGTGCCGCTCGGCAACCAGCCCGGCGATGAACAGCGTGGAGAACTCGGCCACGCACACGAACACGAGGGTCAGGAAGAGGCTCGCGTACGGCGATGCCTGCACGAACGGACCCACACCGAGCAGCGTGCCGGTCACGGCGAACGCGGCGGCCAGCACGCTCGCGGTCGAGGCCCCCAGCTGTCCCCACCGGTAGGCGGCCCAGAAGAGAAACGGGAACGGCAGGAAGGTGATCGGCAACGCGCTGAGTCTCGCCGGCACCAGAGGCGTGAAGCTCACCGCCAGGGTGAGCGCCAGACCGCCGATGATCGCGATCGACTCGCCTGCCCCGACGCGGGGGATGGGAGGCCCGCCGAAGCGGGGGACGGAGAGCGCGAGCGGCACGATGACCACCTGTCCCATGGCATGTGTGAGCCACCACATGAGCCACACGCGCGGTGCCGCCCCCGAGGAGAGACCCCCCGCGGCCCACAGGGACCACACGCTCACCGCCGCGGCGAGCCCGGTGCACACCGCCAGCACGCCCAGGAACACGACCAGCTGCCGGCGGTTCTCGAACCGGCCGTCGTATCCGGCGCCCCGCAGGAGCGCCACCCCGAGTACGGCCTCCGCGGTGTTGGCCACCGCGGTGCCGGCGATGTGGAGCGGGGCCCCGCCGGTGAGCGCCGTGGCGAGCCCGGCCCCGACGACGATGCCGGGCCACTGTCGGATCCCGCCGATCATGAGCCACGCGAGCGCGACGCCGCTCGGAAGCCAGATCATGCGGCGGAGCTCGACGGATCCCTCCGGGATGGAGAGCGTCCACCAGCCGAGGAGCGCGTAGGCGGCCGCCAGGGTCGCCGCGAGTGCCCATTCGCGCCCGCGGCCGGGCAGGAGCCGGGCGGTGCGAGGCGGCTCCACGCCGTCGCGCATCATCGCCGCGTCAGCGATGGAGACGGATGCTCCGCACCTTCCGGCGCGGAGCCCCCGACTCGAAGGTGATCGCGAGGCGCTGCATCGCGCCGTCGTCCGGCAGGCGCTCGACCCCCCGGGTGTCGGGCTCGGGGGTCACGGCCTCGCCCCGCAGACCCACCTCGTACCGCCGGCCGGCGTCCCCCTCCACCTCGAGCGTCCAGCCTTCGCCGTCGGCCCTCAGGTCGAGGATCCGCACGCCGTGGCTCTGCTGGCCGGGGGCCAGCTCGACGATCGGCGGCGCGACCGACAGCCCTCCCTCCCACGCGAGCACCGCCGTGGTCTCCTCGGCCGAAAGGTCGAGCGTCGCCGTCAGGCGCACCTCCCGAAGGCCTGCCTCCGATCGGGCGCCCGCTCCCCCCTGCCCGGGCACCGCCGACCAGCGCACGTCGCGGGCGCCCGCCGGCGCCGCGAGCTCCACGTCGAGCCGGATGGGCGGACCCCGGCGATCGATCAGGAGCTCGAGCCTCCCCCGCTCACGGCGGACCCGCAGGTCCAGCCGGGTATCCCCCACTCCGAGCCCTTCGACGCGGACCTCGTCCCACCCGGGCGGCAGCTGCGGCGCCAGCCGGGCGCGTCCGTGCGGGGCATCGGGCTCCCACCCGAACGCGCCGCCGAGGAGCGGCGAGACCAGCATCGAGGTGGCGAAGAACTGCTGCGGCACGGCGGTGTCGAGCGGCCGGTAGAAGGCGCCCGACAGGAGCTCGGGGTGCCGGCCCCGCGACCAGTCGAACGTCATCCGCGCCACGGCATCGATGAGCGGATACCCCGACCACGGGCGCCGATACCGGTACTGCCCCCAGCTCACGAACCCCGACACGAACGGCCACACGGCGCCCATGTTGTAGGCCATCGGGTCGTACAGCTCGTGGTTCGCCGACAGCATGCGGGCGCCCCAGTCGGCCTGGATCTCGTCGCCCGCCAGCGCCTGCATCGTGCGGCGGCCCCGCTCCGCCTCGAACAGTGCGAACGCCGCGGCGGTGGCCGGCCACACGGTGAGCGCGTCGTTCGTCCCACCCGAGGCGAGGATGCCGAACGCGTAGTGGCCCGCATCGGGGCGCCAGTAGCGCGCCTCGAGCGTCGCGGACGCGGTGTCGAGGAGATCGGCCGCCCGCGCCGCGAGCGCCGGCTCGCCCCGCGCCCCCGCCAGCTCCCTCATCGCGCGCAGGGCCTCGATCCACACCCCGGCCAGATAGATGTCCTCGTGGATGTCGGCGCCGATGGCGCCCACCTCCACGGCGCCGAGGCCGCCGACGGTGTTCTCGATGATCCCGTCCCCGTCGGTCTCGGCGGTGAGGCACCAGCGCCAGGCCTCGAGCGCCTGCGGCCACAGCTCCTCGAGCAGCGCATCGTCCCCGCTGGCTCGCCAGTACCGCCACAGCGCCACGATCCAGTACGGGGTCGTGTCGGCGTGGTAGTACGGATACGGGTAATCGGTGAACCAGGGGATGACGGCCGCCGCCTGCGAGATCTCGTGCGGCATCTTGCCGTCGTCGCGCTGGTACTTCGCGAGGAAGCGGAGCCCGTCGGCCACCTGGGGCCACAGACCCGCGAGGTCCATGGCGAACGAGTTGATGGCCGCGTCCCCGCCGAAGAACCAGCCGAACCCGGGGCGCGCGCTCTCCCCCGACGGCCCCCACCCGGCCACCAGCCCGCACCCGAGGTCGGGGTTGCAGGTGAGCTGCTCGTCCAGGTTCACGAGCGACCAGGCGTACGCGAGATCGAGACGCTCGTCCGGCGTGTCGAGGCGCGCGGCGGAGGCGAGCAGGGATTCGACGTGGGCGCGCTTCTCCTCGTACAGCCGCCGCGCGCTCCCGATCAGGTGCCGATAGCCGGCCAGCACGGAGTCGCGCGGGGCGACCTCCGCGTAGACGGCGATCGGGATCAGCTCGCGGCCGGCTCGCTCGAGGTCGACCGGGATCGTGAACGTGCTCGGCGCGTCGGGGAGCGCGTGCGCCGGGTGGGTCGTCCCCGATGTCGCCCACGGCGATCCGATCACGGCGTTGTGGCGCCGCAGGCTCTCCGACAGGACGAAGGCGCGCGTGTCCGCATCCCAGAAGGCGTACTGTCCGCCGAGGCCGCCCGGCCAGGCGTACTGGAGCAGCGTGCGGAAGCGGACCTGGATGTCCAGCGGCCGGATCGACTCGACGTCGAGGAGGACGAGGAGACCGGGCTCATCGAGCGGGGCCAGGATGTGCTCGCGCACCGTGAACGTCGCGTGCGTGAGCGTGATCGTGGTCATCTCCGGACGCACCTCGATCGTCCGGACGACGGCCTCCTCCGGGATCGGGTCGTCGTAGTCCGGGATCCGGAAGGAGAGCTGGAAGCGGTCGGCGAGCTCGAGCGGGTGGACCCACAGCTCCGCCTCCCCCGCTTCCCTCCCCAGCCACGCCGCCCGCCGTCCGATGACCCCGAGGTACGCGTCGGGACGCACGTCGCCCGAGATCCCGATGGGTGACGAGGCGATCGGAAAGCGCGGCACGACCGGAGGTCCCGGTTCCTGGCCCCGGGCCCCGTCTCCCGGCGCCGCGAGGAGCGCCAGCCCGAACAGCAGCGGGTGGTACGTTCTCATGCCGGAAGCTAGCCCCCCCGCGCCGCCCCGTGCGACCCACCCGGATTCCGGCGCGGGACCCGCCGATCACGCCGCCCCCGGTCCGGGATGGCGTTTTGGGCGGTTCGCGGCAATCTGGGGGGCCCGGCCCTCTCCGTCGTGTCGGCAACCTGCCACACCCGGCCTCGCAGGTGATTTCCGCGCAACGACTTGTCCCTGGAGTGATATCTGGCACGGCTCTGGCGAAATGCATGGGCGCAGGCGTGGGATCGCGAGGGTCGGAGGAGAAGGACGCCAATGCGCGGACATAAAGGCTTCACGATAATAGAGCTTCTGATCGTGATGGTGGTGATCGGCATCCTCGCCACCGTCGTCGTCCCGCAGTTCACGACCGCCAAGACCAAGTCGTTCGATGCCGCGGCGAAGGCGGACCTGCGCAACATGATCGTCGCGCAGGAGGACTACTTCACCGACATGCAGGCCTACACGGACGTGTCGGTACCGGCGGGGGGCCGGGCGGACCTGGACTCGGACGGCACGGAGGACTTCCGCGCCAGCCAGCGCGTCGCCCTCCAGGTGACCGCCTATACGGACGGGTTCCTGATCACCTCGGAGCATGCGGCGTCCCCCAACACGTGGTGCGTCAACTCATCCAGCACGCAGGCGGGGTCCCCGGGCGCGATCGTCAAGGCGACCAGCTGCTGACGCGTCGCGATCACTCCTGCGGCTTCTCGAGCTCGTTGGGAAGCGGATGCACCTCGGAGAGGTGAATCGGCGATCGATGCGGCCCGTCCAATCCGGACAGACGCGTTTCATGTGAATCGTGGAAGGGCCGGACGTCAGCCCTCCGGGCGCCAGGCGGCCTCTTCGTCGGGACCGCGGGGCCCGATGGTGCCCTCGGCGGCGGCCAGGAGGTCGGCGGCCTCGTACAGCCGGCCGCGCGCCACGACGAGCTCGACCTGGCGGGCGGCGCGCACGTCGACGAGGGGATCGCCCCGGATGACGAACAGGTCGGCCGCCTTCCCGACCTCGATGCTCCCGGTCTCGTCGCCGAGGCCCATGGCGCGCGCCCCGTTCAGGGTCGCGATGCGGAACACGTCTTGGGGCGGGATCCCGGCACGCCACAGCGCGAGGAGCTCGCGGTGCGCGCCGAACCCGGACCAGTAGCGGCCCCAGCTCGGATCGTCGGTCCCCAGGGTGATGAGATCGCGGCCACCGGCGTCGTAGAACGCCCTCAGGGTGCGGCGCTTGATGGGCGAGATCCTGCGGAACGACTCGAGCACCGGGCGCTCGGGCCGTGCGTCGATGATCGCGCGCATGTACGGCGTCAGGAAGCGGAGCTCATCGGTCCAGTGCTCGCGCATCTCGGGATCGTGCGGGCCCCAGTATCCGTAGATCGAGAGCGTCGGGTCGAAGTACGTCCCGTGCTCGAGATACAGCTGGACGATGTCGTGGAGCGCGGTCCCATCGAAGTCGTCGAACTCCTGTAGCGAGGCGTAGGCGGTGCGGTCGGCCGGCATCATGTCGCCGCCCAGGAAGTGCTCCACCCGGTCGATCCCCATGAGGATGGCGTCGCGCGGGTTCACCGTGCCGCGGTAGCCGGAATCGAGGTGGCCGGTCACGGTGAGCCCGTGCGCGTGGGCGGCCTCGATGAGGGCGCGCAGCGACGGTGGGTCGATTCCCTTCGCCTTGAAGCCCCGAACGCCGAGCTCCACCCAGTGGTCCACCTCGGCCCGGATGGAATCGGTCGTCATCGCCTCCTCGTCCCAGCCGCGCCGCCACGATCCGAAGTAGGGGCCGGAGTCGAGGATCCGCGGACCGGGCCGCTCGCCCGCGTCGATCGCCAGCCGCAGCGCCCGCATCGCCTGCGGGTTCATCTCGCCGGCCGGGAAGGTGGTCGTCACCCCGTTGGCGAGGAACAGGAGCGGGTAGGCGGTGGTCTCGTCGACGCGTCCCTCGCCGAACAGGTCGACGGCGTAGTGCGCGTGGAGGTCGACCAGACCGGGGAGGATCGTCCGGTCGTCCTCGAGCTCGATCACCCGCGCCGAGCCGGCATCCTCCACACCGTCCACGTCCACGAAGCGGCCGTCGCGCACGAGGATGCCGCGGTTGGGCTCGAGCTCACCGGTCGTCACGTCCAGCCAGCGGCCGCCGACCAGGAGCAGGGCCGGGGCGGACGGGCCGCCACTCGCCGGGGCGGACGGGCCGCCACTCGCCGTCGCCACGGCCGTGGTGTCCTCCGCTCCGGCCGCCGGGCCGCGGTCGGCCGCGCCGCGACACGCGCACAGCGAGAGGCCCAGCCCCAGGCCGATGATCGAAGGGAGGCCGCAGGTGGTGGGGCGCCACGATGCGCCGGCGACTGCCGGTCGTCGCCACCCGCTCGTCACGGGGACTCGCGTACCTCGGTGAGCCGGCGGGCCTCCTCGGCCAGATCGGCGGTCAGCCGTTCCACGCGCTCCCGGCTCCCGGCCGAGCGGGAGCGGAACAGCGCCCGTCCGAGGGCGAGCCCGCCGACCGCGCCCCCGCCGGCGAGCCCGATGATCGCGAGGGGCGGGCCGCCGAGGACGCCCGCGATCAGGAGGCCCAGCATGCTCCCCCACGCGCCGGGCAGGATGTGGAACAGCCGCTTCTCGCGGTCCGCCGCCCGCTCGTGGACGCCGATCCGGGTCGCCCCGCCCCCGGTGGCGATCGACACCTGCGTGGTCCACATCCCCGAGGTCGAGATCCAGCGCACGGTGCCCAGCGCCTCCGAGACCGAGCCCGGGCGGCCCACCCGCTCCTCGATCGAGCGCACCAGCTCGCCCAGCTCCTCGCGGTCCAGCTCCGCCGGCACTACGCGGGTCGCGCGGCGCGAGGACGGCGCCAGCAATCCCACCGGGGAGCGCGAGGGCTCGAGCCGCATCTCCTCGATCGCCAGACGCACCGCGCCGGGCTGGATCCCGGCCTCGAGCGCCACGGCTTCGATGTCGCCGGCGGACATGCCGTCGGCGCCCGTTCGCCCGCTGGCCTCGATCTCGGCCGCCCGCCGGAGGATGAGGGCGACTTCCTTCTCCGAGAACGACGTGTCGAGGTCGTTCACGTCCGCCTCGCGCCGCCGATCACGCCGGCTCCCATCGCACGCCGGGTGGTGAGCCGGATGTCGCTCCTCTCCGACCCGCCGCGCCTCCGCCGGTCGCCGAACCCCATATGTTCACCATGCCCGGGATCCTCCGGCGGTCGTCGTGCCGCCGCAAGGGATACGAGGCGGGTGGCCCCGAGATGGACGACATCCGCCGCTCGAGGAAGAGGACCTCGCATGCGAACCAGGCTGCTCGGACGAAGCGGGCTCCGCGTGTCGGAGCTGGCGCTCGGCACGATGACGTTCGGCACCGAGTGGGGCTGGGGCGCGGACCGGGAGACGAGCAAGCGCATGTTCAACGCGTTCGCCGACGCCGGGGGCAACTTCCTCGACACCGCGAACGTGTACACCCAGGGCACGAGCGAGACCTGGGTGGGTGAGCTCATCGCCTCCGACCGCGAGTACTGGGTCGTGGCCAGCAAGTACGGCATGGCGGCGCTCCGACCCGGCGACCCGAACGGCAGCGGCAGCCACCGAAAGAACATGATGCAGTCCGTCGAGGCCAGCCTGCGGCGTCTCAAGACCGATTACCTGGATCTCTACTGGGTACACGCGTGGGACTTCACCACCGGCGTGGACGAGGTCATGCGCGGGCTGGACGATCTCGTCCGGCAGGGAAAGGTCCTGTACATCGGCGTCTCCGACACCCCCGCGTGGGTCGTGTCGCAGGCCAACACGCTCGCGGATCTGCGCGGCTGGGCACCGTTCACCGCCCTCCAGCTCCGCTACAGCCTCATCGATCGCGCCGCCGAGCGCGACCTACTCCCCATGGCACGGGCCCTCGATCTGGCCGTGACGCCGTGGAGCGTACTCGCCGCCGGGGTGTTGTCCGGCAAGTACAACCTGGCGGAGGCGCCCGCCGAGGGCCGCGCCCGTGAGGGCGCCGCCCGGATCGAGCGCAACCTGCGCATCGCCGGGGAGGTCGTGTCGGTGGCCGAGCGCATCGGTTGCTCCCCCGCACAGGTGGCGATCGCGTGGGTACGCCGCCAGGGCCCGGTCATCATCCCGCTCATCGGGGCGCGCACGCCGGCGCAGCTCGAGGACAACCTCGGAGCGCTCGACGTGATGCTCGACGGCGGGCAGCTCGCCCGGCTCGATGAGGCGAGCCGCATCGAGCTCGGCTTTCCGCACGACTTCCTCGGTCGCGACGGGAGCGCGAAGCAGTTCGTGTACGGGGAGACGCTCGAGCGACTCGACCCGCACCGCGGCGAGCTCCGGACGCGGGACCCCGCCCCGGAGTCTTGACGGCCCGCCGGGCTCCCGGTGGATGCCTCCCGGGCAGGACGCGCGTGCCGCCCCGGCCGTCGGTCCCGTAAACCATCCGGCGGTCTCGCGCCACTAACGAATCGACATGGAGACCGCCATCGACTCGAATCCGGAACCGAGCGGGCCCGACCTGCCGGTCGAGCGAGCGCGGCGCCGCGAACCCGGCGCGTTCGAGGCGCTCTACTACGAGCACCGCGGCCGGGTGTACGCGCTCGCGCTCCGCATGACCCGCGACTCCGGAGCCGCCGAGGAGCTCACCCAGGACGCGTTCGTGCGGGCCTGGCGCGCGCTCCCGGGATTCCGCGGCGACAGCCGGTTCGGGACGTGGCTGCACACGATCACGGTGCGTGCCTATCTGCAGAGCCGGCGCGCCATAGATCGGCGGACGGAGGTCGAGGTGGAGGAAGGGGACGTCGATCGCTACGCGTTCGCGGCCCGACGGGCCATGCCCGGCACCGATCTCGACATCGAGCGCGCCATCGCGCGACTCCCCGACGGGGCCCGCGAGGTGCTGATCCTTTACGACGTGTACGGATATCGACACCGCGAGATCGGCGACATGCTCGGGATCGCGGAGGGGACCTCGAAGGCGCAGCTCCACCGGGCACGGACGCTGGCGAGGGAGTTCCTCGGGGCGTGAGCCGCCGGACGATCGACACCGCGAGGGGGATGATGGACCACGAGAGCGACGGACCGGAAGACACACTGGACGAGTGGCTCGAGAGGGCCGCGGCGCTGCCGCGCTCGGCAGAGGTCGTCCCGGAGCAATGGGAGCGGATCTCCTCGGCCATCCGGCCGCTCGAGCGCCGGCCGCGCTGGTGGGTCCAGATCGCGGCCGCGGCGATCCTGTTCGCCGGCGGGCTGGCGGGGGGATTCGCCGCGGGCTCCCGACGCGCGCCACCCCCCCGCACCGTCGTCGACCGCTCGATCGACGAGGCGATGACGCTCGCGGCGGAGGTCCAGCGCACGGGATCGGAGTACGTGGCCGCCCTGGCCGCGTTCACCGCCGTGGTCGACTCGCTGTCGGCGGACGTGCGGACGCAGGGGCGGGACGCGGCGCTCGCCACCCTGGTCGGGGCGGCCAGCGAGCTGGTGGTGCTCGCGGACGCGGGGCCCGGATCGCGCCCGGGCAGCGGCGCCGATGCGGGACGGGTGCGGTTCTGAACAGGCGATCGTGCGGTTCGGGAAAGATGAGGAACACGACATGAGGTCAACGACAGATACGAGCTCCGCGGGCCCGCGGTTCGGCCCGTCGAACGGGGAACACGAGGGGCGACGGGGAGCGCCGGCCACGTGGCGGCCCGACGCGCTCGCCGGGCCGCTCGTGGCCGCGCTCCTGGCCATCCAGCCGCTCGCGGCGCAGCAGTGCTCGAACGGCCTGCCGGGCTTCGGCAGCATCGGGGTCGGAGAGTTCGAATGCGTCGGCGGGTCGTGCGCGGTGAACATGCGGACGGGGGATCCGTACGCTCATTCGTTCTCGACCGAGCCACGGCTGCGGGACATCGCGCCGTGGGCGGACGTCCTCCACGAGGGGGACGTCCTGGTCGCGGTGGACGGGCGGCTGATCACCACAGCCGAGGGCGGCCGGCGGCTGGGGAGCGTCAAACCCGGCCAGGACGTGAAGCTCACGCTCCGCCGGGAGGGACGGGAGATCCAGGCGTGGCTCACGGCGCGCCAGAGCTGCGAGCTGCCGAGGCTCGAGGTGACGTCGGGCAATGGCCTCGGCTGGTCCTACACGGTCAGGAGCGATTCGACCTCCTTGTGGACGCGTGGCCCGGCGGCCGGCGACTCGACCTGGACGGGCCCGTTCTTCGGCCGCGACTCGACGGGTCTGGCGTTCGGCGTGTCCACCGGCAACGGGTTCGTGGCCGGGTTCGCGAGCGGCACCGGGTTGTGGTTCGGCGGGAAGCCCCCCGTCGAGTTCGGGGTCGAGCTCACGTGCGACGACTGCGGGTGGCGAAGGACGGGCGGTGGCGTGTCCTTCGTGACGGACGTGTTCCCGGTGGTCGCCTCGATCGAGAAGGGGGGGCCGGCGGACGCGTCGGGGCTCGCGGTGGGCGACCGGTTGTTGACCGTTTCGGGTCTCCCCATCACGTCGGCGGAAGCCGGGCGTGTGCTGGGGAGCCTGGAGCCCGGCGAGGCCGTCACGCTCGAGGTCCGGCGAGGGGACAGGATCGTCGAGATCTCGATCGAGCCGCGGGCCCCCGACGACCGCCGCCAGCGCTGGTGACCCGGGCAGCGGACGCTCCGATCGTGTAGTGTGACCCTTCGTTCCAGGGGTCTTCTGCCGATCGGAGCGCCCGCTGCACGCACCGCACACCAGCTCGCTCGCCGGGACGGCCGCGCCCGCTTCGGTCCCGGCGCATGTACGACCCGCGGTCCTCGTCGCTCTGATCGCCGTCGCGCACGGCACGATCGACGGGTACGTCGGGTTCCTGAACCCCCTGTTGCCGCGCATCATGGCGCGCCTGGGGCTCTCGATCGCGCTCGCGGCGACGCTCGCGATGGCGCTCTCGATCTCGTCCTCCCTGCTGCAGCCGGTGTTCGGCTATCTGGCCGACCGCCACGGGCGGCGGGCATTCCTCGCGGCGGGCCCGGTGGTGGCGGGGATCTTCCTGTCCCTGATCGGCGCGGCACAGTCGATCGTCATACTGCTCGCCGTCCTCACGCTCGGAGGGCTCGGCTCGGCCGCGTTCCACCCGCCGGCCGCCTCGCTCGCGGCGCGGGCAGCCGAGGGACGCGGCAGCGGCGTGCGCCTGTCGGTGTTCTCCTTCGGGGGCGCGACCGGGTACGCGATCGGGCCGCTGGCGGCCGTGGGGCTCGTGGCGTTCGTCGGTATGGATGGGCTGTGGATCGCGCTCCTGCCGGGGGTGCTGCTCGGCGCGATCCTGTGGTGGGCCCTCGGCCGCGGCCCGCGCGATCCCACCCGCCGGCCACCTCCTCCCCCGGGGCAGGTGCTCGGTATGCTGCGTGGCCCCCTGGGCCTCGTGTTCGGCATGTCCGCGCTGGCCGCGTTCGTCCAGCGGACCTTCCTCACCCTGTCGCCGATCATCGTGGCCCGTGCGGGCGCCAGCGAGGCGGCGGGCGCGTTCGTCCTCAGCCTCTATCTGGCGGCCCAGGCGCTGGGCACCCTCGTGGCCGGCGTGCTCACCGACCGGATGGACCGTCGCGTCATCCTCGCCGGCGCCATGCTGCTGGCCGTGCCGGTCCACGTGCTCGCCTTCCTCACGGTCCCGGCGAGCCCGCTCGCGCTCGCCCTCACGATGGCGGCCGGGTTCCTCAACATGCTTGTCCTCCCGCCCGTCGTGGTCATGGCGCAGGAGATCGTGCCCGAGGGCGTCTCGGCGAGCTCCGGCGTGGTGATGGGACTCGCGTGGGCCGTCGGATCGCTCGGGGTTCCCCTGTCGGGCGCGCTCGGCGATTCGATCGGGCCGGCGGCCGCCGCCGCCTGGTCGATGCCCGTCCTCCTGATCGGCGTCGCGCTGGCCTGGCACCCCGCGCTGCGACCATACCGGCGCGTCGGCGGCCCGGCCGCGCTCCGGAGCGCCTGACGTGGGAACGCGCGCGTCTCATCGCCCGATACCGCTCCCGAAGCCCTCGCGCGAGTTCGAGGAGATCGATTGGGACGAGTGGCGACCCGACATCGAAGCGACGCTCCTGTTCGTGGTGCGCGAGGAACGCATCCTCCTCATCCACAAGAAACGGGGGCTCGGGGCCGGGAAGCTCAACGCTGCCGGGGGGAAGATCGATCCCGGCGAGACGCCTCGAGAGGCCGCGGTCCGCGAGTTCGTGGAGGAGCTCGAGGCTCGGCCCCTCGATCCGCGCAAGGTGGGCGAGCTCGCGTTCCAGGTCACGGAGGGTCCCTCGATCCTGATCCACGTGTTCCGCGCCGAGGAGATCGACGGCGAGCCAGTCGAGACGGACGAGGCCGCGCCGCTATGGGTCGGGCTGGGTGAGATTCCCTACGACCGCATGTGGGAAGACGATCGGTACTGGCTGCCCCTCCTGCTCGAGGGTCGGACGTTCCGCGCCCGGACGCTGTTCGATGAGGATCGGCTGCGGGGAATCGAGGTCGTGACGCCGCCCGATTCCCATCGATTCGCGAGCTGAGCGTCGGGACCTCCCCTCCGGGGCGTACGGGCCGGCGCATCGCAGCGCGGCGTAGCGCTCTTTGCCCCCGCACTCCATGCACTCGTCTCGGACACCTTGCCGAACCCCGGGGTCCCGCACACTCTGCCCTCGAACGCAGCACCGGGGGACGATCGTCCCACGCGCTCGTCAACGCGACCCGCGCCGCGAGGGGAGTCATGCGATCTGTCGATCCCGAGCTCGACGACCTGCACCGGGCATGGGCCGACGCCGTTCGTGACGGCGACGTCGAGCGCGCCATCGAGCTCCTCACGCCCGACTACGTGCTCTGGGCCTCGGGCGCGCGCCCGCTGACCGGCCGGGAGGACGTGAGATGGCTGCTCACGGCGGCCTTCGCCGCCTCCCGGGTGGAGCCGGTCTTCGAAGCCGAGGAGCGGCTCGTCTCCGGGGACCTCGCCGTCGAGCGGGGCTGGGACGTGCAGACCGTCCGACCTCGAGGGGGCGGACCGGCTTCGACTCGGCGACAGCGAGTGTTCCTCGTCCTTCGGCGTGGAGAGGATGGTCGGTGGCGGTTCGCGCGCGGGATGTCACAGCCGGGGCCCGATCAGGGGTGATGGATCACGAGCCGGATCCCGCCGCGCTCGTGGACTTCCTGGCCGCCTGCCGGACGGGTGACATCGAAGCCCTGGCGCGTCTTCTCATCCGCGACCCGGGTCTCGCCCGGGCGCGCGGCGAGGCCGGAGCCACCGGGCTCCATTTGGCGGTCGCCCACGCGGACGCGGTGCGGCTCCTGCTCGATGCGGGCGCGGACCCCGACGCCCGCGATGTCGGCGACCACGCGCTCCCCCTCCACTTCGCCGCCGGAGGCGGGTACCTCGAATCGGTCCGGGCCTTGCTCGACGCGGGCTCCGACGTGCACGGCGTCGGGGACCTCCATCGGCTCGAGGCCATCGGTTGGGCCACCGTGTTCCGGGAGCCGTACCACGAAGTCGTGGACCTGCTGGTCGAACGCGGGGCGCGTCACCACGTGTTCTCGGCGATCGCGCTCGGGGACGTCGAGGTGCTCGAGCGCGTGGTTCGGGACGATCCCGATGCGCTCGCCCGCCGTCTGTCTCCGTTCGAGCAGGAGCAGACGGCGCTCCACTACGTGGTCGCGCCGCCGGACGGACTCGTGGGCGGGACGTTCCGCACGGGTGACCACTACGGGACGCTCGAGCGGCTGATCGAGTTGGGCGCCGACCTCGAAGCTCGGGACGCGAAGGGGCGCACCCCGCTCGAGATATCCATGCTGCGGGCCGACGCACAGGCCATGCGCCTGCTGCACGCCGCCGGGGCGCGGATCCCCGAGCCGCCGGAGGCGACCGCGCCGACCGCGCTCGATGCGCCGGCCGCTTCCATCGGTGGAATCCGGCCCATGCTGGCGGTACCCGACCTGGAGGCGACGATGGCCTGGTATGTGGCGGCCGGCTTCGAGCTCGCCGGCAGCCACGGCGAGGAAGGCCGGCTGGACTGGGCATCGGTCGTCCTCGGCGGCGCCGAGATCATGCTCGTCCCCTCGAGGGAACCGCCCGAGGGCATCAGCCTGTGGATCGACACGGACCGGCTCGACGACCTGTACGCCGCCTTCAGGCACCGCCAGATGTCGCGTGCCCGGGCCATGCTGGTGGGTGAGGCCACCGACGGCCCGGAGATCCCGTTCGTCCAGGACCTGTACACGGCGTTCTACGGCCTGCGGGAGTTCGGCATCCGGGATCCCAACGGGATCACGCTGTCGTTCACCCAACCCGTCCCGTAGCCACCACGCCTCGAGCTCGGGCCGGCGTTGCTCCCCGGTCCGCGCGCGTGGAACATTGCCTCCGCGAACCCACTCACGTCACGGAGAACGACGTCCATGTCCATCGTACTGCTTCGTTCACGCACGCCCGGCGCCTCCCCCCGTCGATCATCGAGCACCTCTCCGGCCCGGCTCGCGCTCACCTTGTCGGGGGGGATCGGCCTCTCCCTCCTGACGGCCCCGGTCGCCCCGCTCGCGGCTCAGGCGGCGAATCGGCTGCTCGGCTTCACCCCCGCGGCCTCGGAACGTCAGCTGGATGCCGAGCGGAGGCTCGACGCGATGGTGGACCCGGCCAACCTGGAAACCTGGATGGCGCGCATGACGCGCCGGCCGTTCTTCGTCGGCTCGCCGGGGGACCGCGACAACGCGGAGTGGGTGGCCGATCGGTTCCGGTCGTGGGGATACGAGGTCGAGATCGAGGAGTACCAGGTCCTGTTCCCGACGCCGCGCGTGCGCGAGGTCGACATGACCGCCCCGACGAGCTTCCATCTGAAGCTCGAGGAGCCCGTGCTCGAGGAGGACGCGACCTCGGGGGTCGAGGGCCGGCTCCCGACGTACAACGCCTATTCGGCGGACGGCGACGTCACCGGCGAGCTCGTGTACGTGAACCAGGGGATCCCGGAGGATTACGAGGAGCTCGCGCGGCGGGGGATCGACGTGCGCGGCAGGATCGTCATCGCGCGCTACGGCGGCTCGTGGCGCGGGATCAAGCCCAAGGTGGCGGCCGAGCACGGCGCGATCGCGACGATCCTCTACTCGGACCCGCGCGACGACGGCTACTTCCAGGGCGACGTGTACCCCGAGGGGCCGTACCGCATGGAGCAGGGCGTCCAACGGGGCTCGGTCGCCGACATGCCGCTCTACCCGGGCGATCCGCTCACCCCCGGCGTGGGGGCCACGGCCGATGCCGAGCGCATGACGCCCGAGGAGTCGCCCACGATCATGAAGATCCCCGTGCTGCCCGTTTCCTACGGCGACGCGCAACCCCTCCTCGAGGCCCTCGAGGGCCCGGTGGCACCGGCCTCGTGGCGGGGCGCCCTCCCCATCACGTACCACATCGGCCCTGGTCCCGCGCGGGTGCGGGTCCATCTCGAGTTCGACTGGGGCCTGAAGCCCGCGTACGACGTCATCGCGCGCCTCCAGGGCTCGACCCGGCCGGAGGAGTGGGTGATCCGCGGCAACCACCGCGACGGGTGGGCGATGGGGGCCGGGGACCCGATCTCGGGCCACGTGGCCCTCATGGAGGAGGCGCGCGTGGTCGGCGAGCTGGCCAGGGCGGGGATGCGGCCGGCGCGCACGATCGTATACGCCTCGTGGGACGGCGAGGAGCCCGGTCTGCTCGGGTCCACCGAGTGGGTCGAGGATCACGCCCGCGAGCTCACCGACAGGGCGGTCGCCTACATCAACACCGACGGGACCGGACGCGGGTTCCTCGGGGTCGGTGGCTCGCACACGCTGCAGAGCTTCATCAACCAGGTGGCCCGCTCGGTGGACGACCCGGAGACCGACGTGTCGGTGTGGGAGCGGCTCCAGGCCCGGCAGGCGATCGCAGGCTCCCGGAAGCCGGGGGATGACTCGGACATGGATATCCGCCCGCTCGGGTCGGGCTCGGACTACACGCCCTTCCTCCAGCACCTGGGGATCGCATCGCTCAACCTGGGGTTCGGCGGCGAGGACGGGGGCGGCTCGTATCACTCGCAGTTCGACTCCTTCGACCACTACCGGCGCTTCGGAGATCCCGGGTTCGTGTACGGGGTCACGCTCGCGAAGACGACGGCGCGCGCCACACTGCGGCTCGCGAACGCGGACGTGCTGCCGTTCCGTTTCGGGCCGCTCGCCACGAACGTCAAGACGTACGCGGACGAGGTCATGGCCCTGCTCGACGAGAAGCGGAAAGAGACCGAGCGGCGGAACGCGCTGCTCGATGCGGAGGCGTACACGCTGACGGCCGATCCCACCGAGACGTGGGTGCCGCCGGAACGGCAGGAGGAGGTCCCCTACCTGTCCTTCGCGCCGCTTCAGAACGCGGTCGCCCGGCTGGAGGAGAGCGCGAAGACCTACGACACGGCCGTCGCCCGGGCCATGGCGGCGCACGCTGCCGCGGACGGGGAAGCGGCCGGCCGCGACATGGCCGCCCACGCCGGGTCGGGGCGGGAGCTCGACGCCGCGCTGATCGCCACCGAGCGCGCCATGACCCGCGAGGACGGCCTCCCGCGGCGGCCGTGGTTCCGCCACCAGATCTACGCGCCGGGCTTCTACACCGGATACGGCGTGAAGACCCTCCCGGGGGTCCGCGAGGCGATCGAGGAGCGCGAATGGGCCCAGGCCGAGACGCAGGTCGGGCGCGTGGCCGAGACGCTGGAGGCGCTGGCGGACGAGATCGACCGTGCCACAGCGCTCGTCGGAGGCGACCGAACGAGGTCATGAGACGCGCCGCCGCCCGCGCCGCGCTCGCCGCGCTCGCCGGCGCCGCCCCGCTCGCCGCTCAGGCCGACCGCGCCACGCTGGTCGCGGCGGCCGACTCGATGGCGGCCGCAGCGATCGATGCGGGGGACGTCGCCGGCATGTCGATCGCGGTCCTGCGCGGCGCCGACACGCTCCTCCTCGCGGCGTACGGCTCGGCCGATCTGGAGCTCGACGTGCCGACCCCCGACGACGCCGTGTACGAGATCGGCTCGGTGACCAAGCAGTTCACCGCCGCGTCCATGCTTCTCCTCCAGGAGGAGGGGAAGCTGTCGCTCGACGACGACCTGTCGCGGTGGTTGCCCGATTACCCGCTCGGCGGACGCTCGCTCCCGCTCCGACGGCTGCTCGACCACACGTCGGGCATCAAGGGGTACACGGAGATGCCCGTGTTCGGGAGCCTCGTGGTCCAGCACCTGCCGCGGGACTCGCTGGTGACGCTGTTCGCGGCCGAGCCGTTCGAGTTCGAGCCGGGCGAGGCGCTCATCTACAACAACTCCGCCTACTTCCTGCTCGGTCTGATCATCGAGAAGGCGAGCGGCGAGACGTACGAGGACTTCGTGGAGTCGCGGCTGTTCGAGCCCGCCGCGATGACGGGCTCGCGGTACTGCCACAAGGACGAGCTCATCCCCGGGCGCGCGAAGGGGTATCAGCCCGGTCGGGACGGGCTGCGGCCGGCCGACTATCTGGATCACGAGTGGCCCTTCGCGGCCGGATCGCTGTGCTCGACGGCGCGGGACCTGTTGCGCTGGAACCAGGCGCTGCACGGCGACGGCGCGGGCGGTGACCTTCTGAGCGCCGCGAGCTATCACGAGCTGATCACTCCCGGCACGCTGACCGACGGCACGCCGGTGCGTTACGCGAAGGGGCTGTCGATCACCGATCGGGACGGGAAGACGCGGATCTCCCACGGCGGCGGGATCTTCGGGTACGTGAGCGAGCTGCGCTACTTCCCCGACGACGACCTGTCGATCGTCGTGCTCGTCAACACGGCGGGGCGGACGGACCCCTCGGCGATCGCCTCCCGCATCGAGGACCTCGTGCTCGGCCCCGAGGCGCCGGTGATCCCGAGGGCGTTCGGCGGCGAGCTCGCTCCTCTCCTGGGAAGCTACCGGGGACCCGCGCGGGGGAGCCGGATGACGGCCGTGGTGAGCGAGACGGAGGGGGCGCTCCACATCCGGACGGGGATGGGCGACTCCGAGCCCGTTCGCTGGCTGGGCGGGACGACGTTCGCCCACGGGGCTACCCGCTATACGTTCGTGCGGGGCGAGACCGGGTTCGACGTGCTGCAGGTCGACCAGGTCGGAGGACTCTATGTGCTACGAAAGGTGTCCCGGTGAGCTTCCACAAGACGTTCGAGGTGCGCTGGGCCGATCTCGACGCCAACCGCCACCTCCGCCACACCGCGTACAACGACTACGCCACCCACGTCCGCTTCGCATATCTGACGGCGCAGGGCTTCGATGAGCGGGCGTTCCGCGAGCGCGACCTGGGGCCGGTGATCTTCCGCGAAGACACCCGGTTCCACCGCGAGGTGCTGGGCGGCGACTCCATCACCATCGACATAGGAATGTCCGGGCTGTCTCCCGACGGCGCGCGCTTCATGGTCACACACGAGGTCGTGCGCTCCGATGACGTGAAGGCCGCCACGGTCCGTGTGGAGGGCGGGTGGCTCGAGGTGGTGTCGCGCAAGCTCGTCCGCCCGCCCCCCAACCTGCTCGAAGTGCTGCAGCGGTTCCCGAGGACGGAGGACTTCGTCACGCTGCCGGCGCTGGCCTGGGGCGACTGAGTCGGCGTGTCGCGACGCGCGAAGGTCCAGCGGCGGAGTCTGTCGGGCTTCTCCCTCGCCGGGCAAGCCGGGCATCGTTCAGTCGGGGAGCCGCGGAGGAGGTCGGCGCAGTCGACGCACGGCCAGAACCAGCCAGGCCGTCAGCAGGAGCGCCATCGACCCACGGATGAGATCGCGACCTGGCGATCCGATTCCGAGTTGCGCGGCCATCCCCACGGGAGCGAACCAGTAGTACAGGCCGAACGAGAGGGCAGCGAGCCCCGTCATGCCGCTGGCCCCACGTATTCCGCCGACCAGGACTACGATGGCGACGGCGGCGTAGCTTCCCCCGGCGAAGCCGGTGGACCGGGCGAACGGTACCCATGCCGAGACGGCGTCGGGTGTCGTGAAGTACGCCAGGACGAGGCCGGGAAACGCCGCCCCGAATGCACCCATCGGCGTGAGAAGCCAGCGGGCGCTGTGCCTGGCGGGCCCCAGGATCTGAGCCATCGCCTTGTCACGGGCCAGATCCATGCATCCGCGAGGCGAGCAGAACGTGCAGGTGGCGCAGCGGCTCCCCGCCAACTCGAGCATTGGATGCTGCCCGTACAGGCGCTCGACCGGGAGGATCGGACACAGGCTGTTGCAGAACCCGGATCGCGCCGCGTAGATGACCCCGCCCGCCAGCGCGACCAGGCCCAGCCCGGCGATCGCGCCGGCCGTCGCGGGACCACTCGCGTTGAGAACGACCCGGCGGGCCGGGATCAGAACCGCCAGGGCGATGGCAGCCACGACCCCGGAGGTGAGCCAGCCGGGGGGGATGCGCGAACCGAAGCGTCCACGCACGGGCATTTCGTTGAGCGTGGCGAGCGGGCACACGTTCCGCCACAGAGAAGGCGTCACGAGGAAGGTGGCTGGAAGCAGAGGGATCACGAGGTTCCACAGCCACGCGAGCGTCGGGTCGGGCGCCACGAGGAGGAGACCCGCGAGCGCCAGGGCTCCGAGGAGCGATGCGCCTCGGGCGACTCGCCACATCGCGGCGTGCGATGCCGTCTCGAGCCCGATCTCTCGCTTCACGCCCTTCTCCCCCATGCTACGGTTTGCCAGAGCGCCTCCTCTGCACGACGGTTCCGGAGACCCGAACGTTGTCCGGGGCCCGACCGGCGTGCGCGAACGCCGAGGCGAGGAGAGTCGCCCGATCACACCCGGCGGATGGACTCCACCCCATCCACAGGAGGCTACATGCTCGGCACGCACTGCGCCCACCCCACGACTCGGGTGGCCACCCTTCTCGCGCTGTCCGCCGGCGCCCTCGCACCGTCGATCCCGGCCGCCGCGCAATCGCCGGGTGGCGGGGACGCGGTCGCGATACACTCCACCACGGTCGACGTCACGGCGCCGGCGCTCGACACCCTCCTGTCGTTCCAGAACAGCGAGCTCCGGCAGATCGTCGAGCGGTACTCCGAGGACCGCTCGGGCCTCGGACGGCGCTGGACCGTCCCCTATTCGGCGACGCGCCGCGACCGATTCCGCGAGTTCTATCACGGCTGGCTGGCTGCGCTCGAGGAGCTCGACTTCGAGGCGCTCGATCTGGAGGGGCGCATCGACTACGTGCTGCTCGACCACGAGCTCGACTACCGGCTGTCGCTGCTCGACCGCGAGGAGGAGCTCGAGCGGGAGATGGAGCCGTTCCTCCCGTGGATGGACGTGATCGTGAACCTCGAGGAACGCCGACGCGCGCGGGAGCCAGTGGCGCCCGAGGAGGCGGCGGCCGGCCTCGCGGCGCTCCCGGAACGGATCGACAGCACGCGGACGCGGCTGGAGGAGCGGGCGAAGCAGGAGCCTGACGAGGGCGTGTCGCACATCGTCGCGCTCCGCGCGGTGAACGCGCTCGACGAGCTCGGGGAGCGGCTCAAGCGGTGGTACGAGTTCTACGCGGGCTACGACCCGGTGTTCACCTGGTGGAACAGGGAGCCCTACCAGGAGGCAGCGGAGGCGCTGGAGGAGTACGCGAAGTTCCTGCGCGAGGAGATCATCGGCTACAAGGAGGGAGAGGACGAGCCGATCGTCGGCGACCCGATCGGCGCCGACGGGATGCGCGACGACCTCATCCACGAGATGACCCCGTACGCGCCCGAGGAGCTCATCGCGATCGCGGAGCGCGAGTTCGCGTGGTGCGAGGAGCGCATGCTGGAGGCATCGCGCGAGCTGGGGTACGGCGAGGACTGGAAGGCCGCGCTCGAGCACGTCAAGACGCTCCACCGGGAGCCGGGCGAGCAGACCGAGCTGGTGCGCCAGCTCGCCGAGGAGGCGACCGCGTTCGTGGAGGAGCGCGGCCTGGTGACGATCCCGCCGCTGGCGAAGGAGATCTGGCGCATCGAGATGCTCACGCCCGAGCAGCAGAAGGTGTCGCCCTTTTTCCTGGGCGGCGAGATCATCCGCGTCGCGTACCCCACCGACGAGATGGAGCACGCCGACAAGCTCATGAGCATGCGGGGCAACAACGAGCACTTCTCGCGCGCCACCGTGTTCCACGAGCTCATCCCCGGCCACGAGCTGCAGGGGTTCATGAGCGAGCGCTACAACCCCCACCGTAACGCGTTCTCGACCCCGTTCTGGGGCGAGGGCTGGGCGCTGTACTGGGAGATGCTCCTGTGGGACCTCGGCTTCCCGCGCTCCCCGGAGGACCGCGTCGGGATGCTCTTCTGGCGCATGCACCGCGCGGCCCGGATCATCTTCTCGCTCTCCTTCCACCTCGGGCGCATGACCCCCGAGGAAGCGATCGACTTCCTCGTCGACCGCGTCGGGCACGAGCGCGCCAACGCGGAGGCCGAGGTCAGGCGGAGCTTCAACGGGTCGTACTCGCCGCTCTACCAGGCCGCGTACATGATCGGCGGGCTCCAGATCCGCGCGCTCCACGAGGAGCTGGTGGGGTCGGGGCGCATGACCGACCGCGAGTTCCACGACGCGATCCTCCAGGGCGGCCGCATGCCGATCGAGATGGTCCGTGCGCGGCTCCTCGGCGAGCCACCCGCGCGAGACTTCGAGGCTTCGTGGCGCTTCTACGGCGATCCGCTCGACCGGTGAGACGGCGTCTCGTGGCCTTCGCGGCCGTCCTCGCGACCGGTTGCGCCCCACCATCGGATCGGCCGGACCCGGGAGCCGACGGCGCCGCCGCGTCCGCGAACGGGACGTCGCTCGTCCGGGTCGAGACATCCAAGGGGGAGTTCGCGATCGAGGTCCACCCGGAGTGGGCGCCGCTGGGTGCGGCGCGCTTTCTCGAGCTGGTGCGGAGCGGGTACTACGACGACGCTCGCTTCCACCGCGTGGTGCCGGGGTTCATCGTCCAGTGGGGCCTCGCGGGCGACCCGGCCCGCACCGCCGAGTGGCGCGAGCGTTTCATCCCCGACGACACGGTGGTGGTGTCGAACACCCGCGGGCGCATCGCCTACGCGTTCACCGACCCCGGGACGCGCGCCACGCAGGTGTACATCGACCTGGTCGACAACGTCCGGCTGGACTCGGCGGGCTTCGCCCCGTTCGGCGAGGTGGTCGCCGGGATGGACGTCGTGGACTCGCTCTACTCCGGGTACGGCGAGACGTCGGGCGGCGGGTTGAGACGCGGGGACCAGAGCCGCATCGTGGCGGCGGGGAACGCTTACCTCGACCGCGAGTTCCCGCTTCTGGACCGGATCGTTCGCGCCCGGGTCGACACCGGCGGGGCCCGGCCTCGCGAAGACGGAGGGAGTCGGTGATGAAGAGCGTGCGCGCGGAGAGGGCGCCGGCACCCGCCGGGCACTATTCGCAGGCGATGATCCACGGCGGTCTCGTGTTCGTGTCGGGGCAGCTCCCGATCGGCCCCGATGGCCGGCCGCTCGCCGACGCCTCGGTCGCCGAGCAGACGCGGGTGGTGCTCGAGAACGTCGGAACGATCCTCGAGGCCGCCGGAAGCGAGCTCGGACGGGTGGTCCAGGTGACCATCTACGTGTCGGACATCGAGCACTGGCCGGCAGTCGACGAGACGTACGCGGAGGTGTTCGGGGGACATCGGCCCGCACGGGCGGTGGTGCCCGTCCCGGGCCTCCACCATGGCGTGGCGCTCGAAGTGCAGGCGATCGCGGCCCTCCTCTAGCCGGCCCCCCGGAGCGATGCGCGCTGGCGGCGCAGGAGCTCGTCGATCCCGCATCGCGCCAGTTCCAGGAGCTCGTCCAGACCGTCGCGACCGAACGGCGCTCCCTCGGCCGTGCCCTGGATCTCGACGAAACGGCCGTCCTCGAGGCTCACGACGTTGAAGTCGACGTCGGCGGCCGAGTCCTCGATGTATTCGAGGTCGAGCCGGGGCTCGCCGTCGACCACCCCGACGCTGATCGCCGCCACCCACTGCCTGAGGGGGCTCGCGCCGAGCAGCCCCTCGGCGACCAGGCGCTGGAAGGCCTGCTCCATCGCGACGCAGGCGCCCGTGATCGACGCGGTGCGCGTCCCGCCATCCGCCACGAGCACATCGCAGTCGACCGTGACCGTGCGCTCTCCCAACGCCTCGAGATCGACGGCCGCCCGCAGCGAGCGCCCGATGAGCCGCTGGATCTCCTGCGTGCGCCCGTGGGCGCCCCTTCGCTCGCGGCTCGTCCGCTGGAGCGTCGCGCGCGGCAGCATGGCGTACTCGGCCGTCACCCAGCCGCCCAGCCCTGCGCGAAACGGCGGCACGCCCTCCTCGACGGTCGCCGTGCACAGGACTCGCGTGGCCCCCATCGTGATGGTGCACGATCCCTCCGCGAACGGGGCGGTGCCCGTCTCGAGGGTCGTGGTGCGGAGCGCGTCGGGCGCGCGACCGGCGGGTCTGTCGGGCATGCTGCGGTCCCGGTCGGGGAAACGGCCTCCGGCGCCCCGGAGGCCTCGAGTCGGACGGCGGTCGAGCGTCTCCGGCGACGCATGGTGCGGCCCGAGACCTCCATAGTATAGTCGAAGCGCCGTCGGGTTCGCTCTCAACGCTGATCCGCTCCACGGGCCGCCATGTCTCCGTTCGAGTCATTCGTCGAGTTTCTCGTCGCGATCGGCGTCGTCATCGCGGCGATCTCGAACTACCTGATCATCAACAAGCTGTGGAAGCGGAAGCACATGAAGGACGTGGCCGAGAGCATCTCGATCTCGGCCGCCCTCCTGGGGCTGTTCACCTCGGGACCGCTCCTCATCCAGCTGGTGGTGTACGACCAGACGCCTCTGCCGGCCCTCAAGACGGCCGTCGGGATCCTCACCGGCGTCGTGTTCGTCCTCATCGGCAGCGGCCTGTGGGTTCGCGAGAATCGGAGCGAGTCGTTCGGGAGGCTCCTGCTGCGCGCCCTCAAGCTGGAGAGGCGGGAGTCGACCGACCTGCTCAAGGCCGTCGTGCAGCCGCGCGGCGCCGATCACATCCTCCACATCCTGGAGCTCATGGCCACGCTCGACCGGGAGGTGCACGTGAACGAGCTGGCCCTGCTCAATCAGTTCGCGGAGCGCTGGAAGATCCCGGCGACGGAGCTCTCGGCGGGGCGCACCTCCGAGGATGGCAACGTGCTCGAGGTCCGCGCGGCGGTGCAGGGCTACCTCGACCTGAAGCCGCCGCACGAGCAAGCCGCACAGCTCCTCGACGTACTCAACCTGTTCGTGAAGGCCGATCAGGAGGTGAGCCGCGAGGAGGCCATCGTCGTCGAGGAGATCCAAGGGCTGATCTCGGAGTACGTAGGAGGGGACACCGTCGCCCGGCGCACGTACGAGGTCGTGATCGTCCCGCAGAGCGCCGCCCAGTTCGAGGCCGTCGAGGCGCTTATCCCGGGCGCCGAGGTCAGCCAGCGTCGGGGCGGCAAGGTCGTGTCGGTGGGCACGTTCTTCTCGCACGACTATGCCGAGGCCGTGTGCCAGAAGTACATCGCGCTCGGGCTGTTCACCGCCCAGGTGGCGGGCTGACCGTGGAGGCCTGGAATCCGGTCGCTCAGGGAACCCTCGGCATCGTGAGGTCGAATCCGGGCTGCTCCATGGTCACGCTCTCGACCTCGCCGTCGCCCGTCAGGTTGAACGTGAACGTGATCCGGTCGCCCTCCACCTCGGTCCAGAACTCCGTTTCTGAGAACGGCGTCAGCCGCGGCTCCAGGTCTTCGGCGCCCTCGCCGCGCACCCTGGCCACGAGCACGCTTCCTTCGCGTCGGATGTCCATGAAGGTCTCGGGCGCCGGGAGCTCGTAGCTCCCCACGAACCGGTCGAGGGCTTCTGGCGGCAGCTCAACCGCGGTCAGCTCCGGCAACGCCACCTCGGGGGCCGGCTCGAGCTCGAGGATCAGGAGCTGCGTGTCGTACTCGAGATCCTCCGGCGGCTTCCACCCCGCCATCGCCGAGGAACCGAACGAGGAGCGCGGACCGAACTCCAGGTAGTCCCGTTCGAGCGTCTCCCACAGGTCCCAGACGTCCTCCTGGCTCACCTGGTGGACCGCCGCGATGCGGATCGGTACGTGCCCCTGGTCGTCTCGCTCGCGGAGGGCATCCGCCCACCCAAGCGGAGATGTCGGATCGCTCAGACCCGTCTCGATCGCCTCGAGAAGCGAGGTCCACGCCTCGTCCTCGTCCCAGTCCGAGAACGTCTCGGCCTCCTGCGACGAGCGGACCACCGAGGCCAGCTGCGAGGACACCGCCGCGCCGGACGCGAGCGCGAAGGCGAATCCGTTGCTCTGGAAGTCGTACGAGTTGCTGGCGCGTGGACTCGCGACCCGGGCGTAGAGGTTGACGTAGAGCGGCTCGTCGAGCGGCATCGCGGCCTCCACGACGAGGTGCTCCCTGAGCGCCGCCACCAGGTCGGCGCTCGTCCTCACGCCTCCCAGAAGAGTGGGGTCGATCCCGTACCGGGTCACCAGGGTATGCGGCGGAAATCGCGCTGCGTCGGGATGATCGAACTCCATCGGCTCCTGCGCGACGGCCGGGCCGGGAAGGATCGTGACGCTCGTGGCGATCGCAACGGCAGCGATAGCGGCCCTTGCGCAACCCGCGGTCCTGATTTTCATCGTTCCGCTCCTTCGCTCGCCCATTCGTCCGTCCGGGCGGGGGGCACAGCCCCGGTGTAGTCGACAAGCGAGAACGGCGTGTCAGACCCGCCATCGTTCGGTCCCGACTCCACCCGGTGACCCTTGTCCGCCGCGGCCGGCTCAGCCCACCTGACCGAGCGCCTCTTCGGCGAGCCACAGGTGTCGGTCGCCGTGCGCCACCAGAACCCGGAAGGCGCTGGAGACCGGCATCCGGAGGAGCGCGAGAAACGGCGAGCCGATCCGGAGCGCATCGAGGTCGAGACCCTCCGCGGCGGCCAGACTCGCGATCAGCCGCTCCCGCGTGCTCCGGAACTCCGCTTCGACGGCGTCCGGGTCGAGGTCCATGGGAGGCTCGAGCTCCCTCGTGGTTCTCAGACGCCGCTTCGGGGGCGGCTCCATGGTTCGAGCGAACCAGTTGCCGATCGGGGCGCCCCGGTACGGCCCCCCTCCCAGCCGGCCGTCCTCGCGCCCTTTCCGCAACGCCGCATCGATGCGCTCGACATAGGGAACGTCGGTCAGGGTCACGTGGAACACGTGCTCGACGACCGACCAGCGGGTCGGCGTCGGCCGCCTGAGGATCTTCGCCGGATCCGTGGTCTCGAACAGCGCGCTGACGTGCCTTCCCTGATCCCGCACCCGGATCGAGAGGGACTCGAGCTCATCGTTCATGCGTGCCTCCCAGGCCGTGGGCCGACGTCTGGCCGGTACTCACCCCCGCGCGTGGCGCGGCGATCCGGCTCGCCCCATCCTCCGCTGTCCCACGGATCGCCGTACCGGACCGGATCCGGGGCTCTCGACCGGATTCGAGATGTAGGCGAACCGAACGGAGGAGGACATGCCCCAGCTGATCGAGGCCCCGGCCGTCGTGGCCGCGGCCGGCAACAAGCCCAAGCGCATCGAGGAGTTCGTCGGTCGCGTGAACTCCGGTGACGACTCGCTGAGCGTCGCCCGCATGACCTCGCCGGAGGGCTGGGTCGAGCCCGGGCAGGCGCCCGAGTTCCGCGAGATCACGCTGGTCCTGCGGGGCCTCGTGCGCGTTCAGTCGGAGACGGGGACCCTGGAGGCGCGGGCCGGGCAGGCCGTCGTCACTCAACCGGGCGAGTGGGTGCGTTACAGCACGCCCGAGCCCGGCGGCGCAGAATACGTCGCGATCTGCCTGCCGGCCTTCTCGCCGGACCTCGTGCACCGGGACGACCCCCGGGCCGCCGAGGCGCGGCGGGAGAGCGGCCGCGCCTGAGCGAGCGGACCTCAGGCCGCCATGGGCTCGGCCGTCGTGCCCTCGATCTCCCGGTCCACGCGGTCGATGTAGACCGAGGCGGACAGATCGCCGCACACGTTGAGGGTGGTGCGCGACATGTCGAGGATGCGGTCCACGCCGAGGATGATCGCGATCCCTTCCGGTGGCACGCCCACGGTGGCCATCACGACCATCATGAGCGGGATGGACCCGCCCGGAACCCCGGCGGCGCCGATCGCCGTGAGCACCGCCAGGATGACGACCACGATCTGCGCCCCCACCGGAAGCCCGACGCCGAACACCTGCGCGAGGAAGAGGACCGTCACCCCCTCGTAGAGCGCGGTCCCGTTCATGTTCATGGTGGCCCCCAGGGGCAGCACGAACCCCGCGATCTTCGGTGACACCTCGAGCTCGGTCTCCGCCGTCGAGATGGAGGTGGGCAGGGTCGCCATGCTGGAGCTGGTGGAGAACGCGGTGATGGCGGGTGCCTCCACCGATTTCCAGAACCTGATCGGGCTCATGCGCCCGAAGATCCGGACGAGTGCCGACACCCCGACCGACGCGTGGATCAGGAGGCCCACGAGGACCACGACCACGTACATGCCGAGCTGCCCGAGCAGCTCCCAGCCGAAGCGCGAGGTCATCACGAAGATGAGCCCGAACACGCCGTACGGCGCCAGCCGCATGGCCAGGTCGATGATCTTGATGACCGCGTCCCCGAGTCCCTCGAGCACCTTGATCACGGGCTCGGCACGCTGACGCGGGATCATGGTGAGCGCCGCGCCCAGGATGAGCGAGAAGAAGATGAGGGCCAGCATGTCCATGTCGGCCGCGGCCGCCACGGGGTTGCGGGGCACGATGTTCACGAACGTGTTGATCCCGAAGTCGGGCGGGGTGGCGGCGAGCCCCTCGGCGTCCGTCGCGTAGGTCGCCATCAGCGCCTCGCGCGTGTCCGGGTCGACGCCTCCGCCCGGACGGATCGTGTTCACGAGCGTGAGACCGATCACCGCCGCCAGGGTCGTCGAGAGCGCGAAATAGCCCAGCGTGCGGCCGCCCAGGCGGCCGAGCGTCTTGAGGTCACCGATCCCCGCCACCCCGAGCGCGATCGAGATGAACACGATCGGCACCACCGTCATGAACAGCATGCGGAGGAAGATCTGCCCGACCGGATTCGCGATGTCGTCGGCGATCCACCGGACCCACCCCGCCCCCGGGAAGAGCGCGTTCGCGAGTCCGCCCACGAGGGCGCCGAGGACGAGGCCGAGCGCGATCTTCGTGTGTAGCTTCAAGGCGTAGCTCCCGTTATATCCCGCGGCGTCGGGTGATTCGCCGGCGAGTGGCGGACCGCCGGCCCGCGAGCGACATCGGAGGCCTCCCGCGAGCCGGGACAATGTGCCCCCGGCGGCGGATCCGGGCCAGCGAACCGCGCGGGTTCCCCGACACCGGCCGGCGTCCGGGGAGGCGCGCGAAAGGGGACGGTGTGAGAGCGAGCGTGTGGGGAGCGGGTCTGGCGGTGGCGTTCGCCGTGGCGGTGGCGGCCACCGCGGGGGATGCGACGGCGCGTGGCGCACAGGGGCCGCCGACCGCGGAAGACAGCGGGTACGTGGAGATCGACGGCGCGGACCTGTTCTACCGCACGATGGGACAGGGACCTCCCATCCTGGTGCTTCACGGCGGACCCTCTATCGGACACGAGTACCTGGTGGATGGGCTGCGCCCGCTCGCGGACCGCTACCGCCTCATCTTCTTCGACCAGCGGGGCATCGGGCGTTCGACCGGCTCGGCCGACTCGAGCCGGCTCACCGTGAGCCGCTACCTCGACGACATCGAGAGCATGCGGCTCACGCTGGCGGGCGAGCCGGTCGTCGTCCTCGGCCATTCGTGGGGCGGCGCGTTGGCCCTGTCGTACGCCATCGATCGTCCGGAGGCCGTGCGGGCCCTCGTGCTGGTTGACCCGACCGAGCCGGGCAGCCGGTTCCGCGCCCGACGCGACGAGAACCTGGCCCGGGCAACCACCGCGGTCGACTCGACCGAGCTCGCCCGCCTGTTCGCCTCGGACGGCTACGCGGCGGGAGATCCGGAGGTGGTGGAGGACATCTACCGGACGATCTACCGGCCCTGGCTGGGGGATCGATCCGCCGTGGTGCGGTTCCACTTCGGGCTCGACCTCGAGGCCGCCTTGCGGGGCCGCGCGGTCGGGGCGCGCGTGGTGGCGTCCGACGCCGGTCTCGCCCGCTGGGCCGACCTCGAGCGCCTCATCGTCCCGACCCTCATCGTGCACGGGGAGGAGGATCCGATCCCGGTCGAGATGGCCCGTCGCCTGGCGAGCCAGATCGACGGGGCGCGGCTCGAGGTACTCGAGGGGGTGGGACACTTCCCGATGATCGAGCGGCCCGAGCGGCTGCGAGCGATCCTGCGCGACTATCTCGACGCGCACGCGCGCTGAGCGGGCCGACTCCGCGCGCACCGCTTCCTGCGTCCGCCGTGGGCCGCCCCCCGGTCTCAGTCGGTGGCCGGCCTCCGTCCGGGGTGCATCTCGCGGTACAGCCAGGCGCGCGCCGCCGCCCAGTCCCGTTTGACGGTGGCGGGGGAGATGTCGAGCGCGTCGGCGGTGTCCTGCACCCCGTACCCCGCGAAGAACAGGCACTCGACGACACGCGCCTGCCGCTGGCTCATCTCCTCGAGCTTCCTGAGCGCGATGTCGAGGGCCAGGAGCTCGTCCACGGCCTCGTCCTGCACGATGTCGGCATCCCCGAGGGTGACCGGGTCGGAACCGCCACCCCGCTTTGCGGCGTTCTTCCTCTCGGCGTAGTTGATGAGGATCTGGCGCATCGCGGTGGCCGCCACGGCGAAGAAGTGCCCGCGGCTCTCGTACTCCGCGTGGGGCTGCGAGGCGATCTTGAGATACGCCTCGTGGACGAGGGCGGTGGTATCCAGGGTCTCGTTGCCGCGCCATCCCCGGCGGCGTTGCTTCGCGATCTGGACGAGCCTCGGGTAGACCGACTCGAACAGCTCGTCCATGGCGCCGGCATCGCCGTCGCGGGCGGCGACCAGCATCTGCGTGATCTCGTTGGCGTCCATGGCTGTGGATGATCGGAAGTCGGTGGCGGGCGCGCCAGATCGATAGCTTGCGGCGGAGCACGGCTCACGAATCGAGTCACGGTCCCCGGGGGGCGGGTGCGTGGCCTACGACCTCCGCCGGGTGTCGTTCGTCGAAGCTCACCTTCACCAGCGGAGCGTGCCTCGTGCACGGGCGCGAAAGGACCGTAGCCGATATGGGAACCGAGCGTGAGACCGCCACCCTCGCGGGTGGCTGCTTCTGGTGTCTGGAGGCCGTGTACGAGCTCCTCCGGGGCGTGGAGAGCGTGAAGTCCGGGTACGCCGGCGGGCACGTCGTGAACCCCTCATACGAGCAGGTGTGCACGGGCCGCACGGGACACGCCGAGGTGGTGCAGGTGGTGTTCGACCCGGACCAGATCTCGTTCGACGACCTCCTCGACGTGTTCTTCGCCATACACGACCCGACCAGCCTCAACCGTCAGGGGGCCGACGTGGGGACACAGTACCGGTCGGCGATCTTCACGCACGACGAGCGCCAGGCGGAGATCGCCCGTCGCAAGATCGCGGCGCTCGAGTCGGACGGCCCGTGGGACGACCCGATCGTCACCGAGGTGACCCCGCTCGAGGAGTTCTATCCGGCCGAGGCGCACCACGACGAGTACTTCCGGCGCAATCCGCGCCAGCCGTACTGCCAGGCGGTGGTGGCGCCCAAGGTGGCGAAGTTCCGGAAGAAGCACCTCGATCGGCTGAAGGCCGCGGCGGGCTGACGGGGTGCCCGGCTCCGGCGGCGTGCACCCGCCGCTCTTCCCGCCGTCACCGCCTCACGGACACGTCGCGCCGCAGTGGGCCTCCACCAGCCGCGTGAGGATCCCCCGGTACTCCTCCCACGACGTCTCCTTCTCGGGCGGCACCGCCGTCTTGTGCGCGACCACCATGTCGAGGGCGGGCAGGACGGTGATGTACTGGCCGTAGGCGCCGCGTGCCGTGTACGCGCCCTCGAACGCCCCCGTGGCGAGCGGTCCGTCCCAGACCCACCACATGTAGCCGTAGCCGAACTCGCCGTCCCGCAGCCGGGCCGGGTTCATCTCCTCGATCGGCGTGACGACCGAATGGACCCGGCGCGCCCAATCGGCCGGGATCACCTTCACGCCGCGCCACGAGCCGTCACGCAGCATGAGGAGACCGATGCGCGCCATGTCGCGCGTCGAGAGCCACATGTGGTAGGCCCGGTTCCGCGAGCGCTCCATGTCGCCCGACTTGCGCTGGCGGTCCCGATCGAAGTCCTCGAGGTCGAGCGGTCCGGCGAGGTCGGTCTGGAGGGCATCGTAGATGTCGCGCCCGGTCATGAGCTCGAACGCGGCCCCCGCGGCGTTGAAGTCCCAGTTGTTGTACAGGAAGTAGCTCCCCGGCTCCTGCGAGCCCCGTGGCGGGGCATCGGCGGTGTTGTCGCCCGGGTTGGAGGCCGGGTGGTACACGCCCGAGCGGGCGCTGATCAGATCGCGCACCGTGGCGCGTCTCTCGATCGGCAGGAGGCCGCCTACGTCGTCCATCCCGAGGTCCTCGAGGCTCCGGTCGAGGTCGATCGTCCCGTCCGCCACGTAGTTCCCGTACAGCATGGCGAGGATGCTCTTCCGGACGGAGGCCAGGTAGCTGAGCGAGTCCAGATCCCCGTGCTGGAAGAGGATGCGGCCATCGACGACGGCCATCACCGCCGTCGTGTTGAGCGAATCGACGTAGGCACCGAGCGCCTCGAGCGCCTCGCTCGAGAAGCCGGCGGCCCTGGCGCTCGGCACCTCGGACCAGGTCGCGCCCGGGTACACCGCGCCGAGGCGGACGCGATCACGCTCGATCGGCGTCGGGGTCGGGGCTCGCGGCGGAGCGCTGTCGACCGCCGCCTGGCGCGCACAGCTCGCCAGCGGCGCCAGCGCCGCGAGCACGAGCGGGACGAGGGTCCGACGAAGCAAGGAGAAGGGGCCGCGGCGTGGCATGCGGGTCGACCTCGGTCTGAGGATGATGGCGTCCGGACCGGGGACGCCGTGGAAGACATGCGGCTCGGGCGGTCCGACGTGCCCGAACACTAGCCGGGGCCGGTGCGGACGACGAGGCCCGGGCGTACGTTCGAGCGTCGGTGCCGGGCCGCGCCGGCGGCGCGTCCGGGCCGCCGTTGGTCGGTGGCCCCGGAGCCCACTCTCCAGGAGCGATGCGATGATCCCGTCCCGTCCGTTCGATCCCCGCCGGCCGCTCGCACCGGTCGTCGCCATCGTCCTCCTCGTCCTCGGGTGCGCCGACGCCCGGCGGGAGGCGGTGGACGTCGCCTCGCTCGAGCCGCCGGTGGCGGCCGTGATCCCCACCGAGCTCGAGACCCTCGGCCACGTGCGGGTCGACGACTACTACTGGCTGAACCAGCGCGACAACCCCGACGTGATCGCATATCTCGAGGCCGAGAACGCCTACACCGATGCGGTGATGGCCCACACCGCGGATCTCCAGCAGCGGTTGTTCGCGGAGATCAAGGGTCGCATCGAGCAGACCGATCTCTCCGTGCCGGTCCGACGCGGCGACTACTTCTACTACTCGCGCACCGAGGACGGGAAGGACTACCCGATCCACGCGCGCAAGCGAGGCTCGCTGGACGCGCCCGAGGAAGTGATGATCGATGCGAACCGGCTCGCGGAGGGGCACGATTTCTACGCGGCCGTGGGGCTGACGGTGAGCTCCGGGGACGACATCCTCGCGTTCGCCGAGGACACGCGCGGGCGCCGCATCTACACGATCCGCTTCAAGAGCCTGGCGACGGGGGAGATGCTGCCGGACGAGATCCCCGGCACGTCGGGGAACCTCGCGTGGGCCGAGGACGACCGGACGCTGTTCTACACCAAGCGCGATCCCGGGACCCTGCGGGCATACCAGGTGTTCCGGCACGTCCTCGGGATGGATCCCGCCGCGGACGCGCTCGTGTTCGAGGAGGCCGACGAGGAGTTCAGCTCGTACGTGTGGAAGACGAAGTCGAAGCAGTACCTCGTGATCTCCTCATCCCAGACCACCATGGACGAGCACCGGGTGCTCGAGGCCACGGACCCGGAAGGCGAGTTCCGTGTTCTCGTCCCCCGGCAGCGCGGACACGAGCACTCCATCGAGCACCTCGGGGACTACTTCTACATCCGCACGAACCGGGACGGCGCCGAGAACTTCAAGCTCATGCGGACGCCGGTGACCGCCACCGGGATCGACAACTGGGAGGAAGTGATCCCCGCCCGGGAGGACGTGTTCCTCGAGGGCTTCGAGCTCTTCCGGGACCACCTGGTCCTGGAGGAGCGCAAGAACGGCCTCATCCAGCTGCACGTGCGGCCGTGGGACGGCGGCGAGGAGCACTACATCGAGTTCGACGACCCCGCCTATCTGGCGTACACAACCGCCAATCCCGAGCTCGACACTCGGGTCCTGCGCTTCGGTTATACGTCGCTCTCCACGCCGAGCTCCGTGTACGACTACGACATGAACACCCGCCAGCGGACGCTTCTCAAGCGGGATGAGGTCCTCGGAGGCTACGACCCCGCCGACTACGTGGTCGAGCGTCTGTACGCGCCGGCCCGAGACGGGGTCGAGGTGCCGGTATCGATCGTGTACCGGCGCGGACTCGTGAAGGACGGGGCCAATCCGACCCTCCTGTACGCGTACGGGTCCTACGGGTCCAGCACGGACGCGACGTTCAGCTCCACCCGGCTCAGCCTCCTCGACCGCGGGTTCGTGTACGCGATCGCGCACATCCGCGGCGGCCAGGAGATGGGGCGGCACTGGTACGAGGACGGGAAGATGTTCAACAAGAAGAACACCTTCACCGACTACATCGACGCGGCCGAGTACCTCATCGCCCAGGAGTACACGAACCCCGACGTGCTGTTCGCGCGCGGCGGGAGCGCGGGGGGGCTCCTCATGGGCGCGGTGGCCAACATGCGCCCCGACCTGTTCAAGGGCATGATCGCCAACGTCCCGTTCGTCGACGTGGTCACCACGATGCTCGACGAGTCGATCCCGCTCACCACGTTCGAGTACGACGAGTGGGGGAATCCCAACGAGCTCGAGTCGTACGAGTACATGCTGTCTTACTCGCCGTACGACAACGTCGAGGCGAAGGACTACCCGAACATGCTGGTCACCACCGGTCTCCACGACTCGCAGGTGCAGTACTGGGAGCCCGCCAAGTGGGTGGCCAAGCTGCGCACCCTGAAGACCGACGACAACGAGCTCATCCTGAGGACCAACATGGACGCGGGCCATGGCGGGGGCTCGGGACGCGACCGGCGGTACCGGGACCTCGCGTTCGAGTTCGCCTTCATCCTCGACCTGGTCGATCGGGGGGATTCGGGATCCTGAACCGGGAGGCGCCGTCATGACCCGCCGCGCTTTCGCTGCGGCGGGGAGCTTCCTGCGCACCGTCGCGACGTGCTTGCCCTTCGCGTGGTGGCCGAGCAGATGGCCACGAGATCCGCGATTCTCCGCCTCGGGAGTCCGCAGAAGCCCGTTCGTGGTCAGTCGAGAACCCGCTGATGCCGCTCCGTCGGATCCCGTTCGTCGTCCGTTGAGAGCCCGTTGATGCAGCCCCGTATACTGGAGTCGTGGATCGAGATGACTTCAGACTATCCGGGGAGTCGATGGGATACGCTTCGCTGCGCTTGAGGGAGGACACCCGGGCCCCGTACGGGTCCGATTCCACAACCCGGCCCCCCGGGTCCGAGGCCCTGACCCGGGACCCATCCACCTCCGGGTCCGAGAACGGCGGTAGTGCGTGCGGGTCGGCCCACCCGACGTATGCGGCGCGCCACCCCTGGACGTGGGACGTCGCCGAATTGGAGGAGCTGGATGAGATCGCGGACGAGGTCGCCCTCCTGGCCGCGCACATCCACGCCAGCATGCAGCCCATGCTGGCCCTCGTCGCCCGCTACGACCGGAAGCGCGGCTGGCTGAGGGACGGACACCGCACCTGTGCCCACTGGCTCAGCCGCATCACCAGCTTCGACCTCGGAACCTGCCGCGAGTACGTCCGCGTCGCCCGGGCGCTCGAGGATCTGCCGCAGACCGCGGCCGCGATGGGGCCGCGGGGCGCTCTCGTACTCGAAGGCCCGGACTCGCTCTCCGACGCGGGCGCGGCACGGACGATCTCGGGGCGGGGATGTCGGAGCTCGAGGATGGGACGCCCGCTTCATATGAAACGTCCCGGCGGGTGTGCTGCGATGCGAGCGTCGTGCGCGTCACCCGGCGGTCCGACGGCGAGATCCTCGACGTGGGCCGCAAGCAGCGCACGATCCCACCGGCCCTGCGTCGCGCGCTCGAGGTCAGAGACCGCGGCTGCCGCTTCCCGGGCTGCGGTCTCCGGTTCACGGACGGGCACCACGTGGTACACTTGGCGGATGGGGGCGAAACCAGTCTCGGGAACACCATCCTCCTGTGCGGCTTCCACCACGCGCTCGTGCACGAGGGGGGCTGGCGGGTCGAATGGTGGGGCCCGGAGCGCCGGGCCGCGTTCCGGGATCCGAGCGGGCAGCTCCACGTCGGCCGGCCTCCGAAGCCGCCGCGGCTCGAGGAGGATCCCGTGACCGCCCTCATCGAGCGGAACCGCCGACGGGGAGCCGATCCCGGACCCGACACCGCCGTGGCGCGCTGGGAGTTCGAGCGCGACATCCCCGACGAGGTCCTCTTCCGGGCCACGGAGGCGGCGCTCTGAACGCGGCGGATCCATGACTCCCCGGACTCGTCGTAGAGTCGAGCCACCCCCGGCCCGAGTCTTGTCGCGTGAGTAGGCCAGCCCGGATCTGCTTGGTCTTTCGACCGGTTGGCCGATAGCAGCTGGATCACCCGGAGCTGGGAGCTCCGCATCCCGCTGCTCGGAGAGGCCGGATACCTTGACTGGAAGCGCACGCCAGCTCGAGTCACGGGGCACCTGATCGCGTTCGCGAAGACAGGCACCGGAAGGGTCGCCGCCGTGATGGCGCCGACGCCTTCGGGCGAGCGAGAATCGGCTCGTCCGCGTTTCTGAGCGCGCGGACGTGGCGGGCGCCGGGCCGGCGCGGTAGAAATCTCGCCTCTCGATCCCTAGCTTTCCCGCTTCACCAGAACGCGATCACTCGAAGATCCGCCCCGCGCGCCGTCGTTCGCGATGGCCGCCGGGAGCGGTCAGCGAGGCGACGACGATAATGGCGACTCTCGAAGCGGAATCCAGGACCATGGATCTGAGCGCCCACGGGATCCACGTGCCCGTGGTGCTCCACAACCCGACACCCGCCGAGCTGTACGAGACGGGGCTCGGGAGCGCGGACGCGCAGATCCGGCTGGCGGCGAACGGCGCGCTGGTCGCCTTTTCGGGCGCCAAGACCGGCCGCTGTCCGGCCGACAAGCACATCGTCCGCGACCCGGCGACCGGGGGCGACATCTGGTGGGGCCCGGTCAACCTTCCGCTGTCCCCCGCGTCCTTCGCGGCCAACCGCGAGCGGGCGTGCGCCTACCTCGACTCGCGCAAGCGCCTGTTCGTGATCGATGGCTTCGCGGGCTGGGATCCGGCGTACCGGCTCAAGGTCCGCGTCATCTGCTCGCGCCCGTATCACGCGCTGTTCATGCACAACATGCTGATCCGCCCCACGCCGGCCGAGCTGGCGCGTTTCGGCGAGCCCGACTTCGTGATCCTGAACGCCGGGCAGGAGGAGGCGGACGAGTCGGTCGAGGGCGTGACCTCGGGGACGAGCGTGGACCTGTCGTTCGCGGACAACGAGATCTCGATCCTCGGCACCGAGTACGCGGGCGAGATGAAGAAGGGCGTGTTCACGGTGATGAACTACCTGATGCCCCGGCGCGGCGTGCTGTCGATGCACTGCTCCGCCACTGCCAGCCTCGAGGACGGCTCGTCGTCGCTCCTGTTCGGCCTGTCGGGGACCGGGAAGACGACCCTGTCGGCCGACCCGAACCGGCTCCTGATCGGCGACGACGAGCACTGCTGGACCGACACCGGGGTGTTCAACATCGAGGGCGGCTGCTACGCCAAGACGATCGACCTCTCCGAGCGGAAGGAGCCCGACATCTACCGGGCCCTCCGCTTCGGCGCCGTGCTCGAGAACGTGGTGCTCCGCGACGACCGGACGGTCGACTGGGAGGACGACTCGATCACCCAGAACACCCGCGGCAGCTACCCGATCGAGTACATCCCGAACGCGAAGATCCCTTGCGTGGCGGGGCACCCCACCGACGTCATCTTCCTCACGGCCGACGCGTTCGGCGTGCTGCCGCCGCTCAGCCGGCTGACGCCCGAGCAGGCCATGTACCACTTCATCAGCGGGTACACGGCCAAGGTCGCCGGCACCGAGGTCGGCGTGACCGACCCGGAGGCCACCTTCTCGCCCTGCTTCGGCGGCCCCTTCCTCGTGTGGCACCCGGGACGCTACGGGGAGATGCTCGCGGCCCGCATGCGGACGCACGACACGAAGGCGTGGCTCGTGAACACGGGGTGGAGCGGCGGCCCGTTCGGCGTGGGCTCGCGCATCGACCTCCCCTACACGCGCGCCATCGTGGATGCGATCCACCGCGGGCTGCTCGACGACCCCCCCACCGAGCTCGATCCGGTGTTCGGAATCCGCATGGTGACCCGCGTGCCGGACGTGCCGGACGACATCCTCCGGCCGCGCGCCACCTGGTCCGACCACGCGGCGTACGACCGCAAGGCGCGCCAGCTCGCCGAGCTGTTCCAGAACAACTTCCGGAAGTACGAAGCCGACTGCTCGGCCGAGGTCCGCGGGGCCGGCCCGCAGGCCTGAGGCAGCGAGCGCCGCGATCGCGGCGGCTCCAGGACGGGATTTGACTGCCCTCGGCTATTAGTGATATTATTGTCACTAATGAGCACGGACACCCACGACGGCCTGGATGCGGTCTGGCGTGCGCTGGCGAACCCGGTCCGGCGGCGGATCCTCGACGAGCTCAAGCGCGCCCCGCGGCGGACGGGCGAGCTGGCGGCGGCGTTCGATGACCTGTCGCGGTTCGCCATCATGCAGCACCTCGGCGTGCTCGAGGAGGCGGACCTGGTAGTCAGACACCGTGTCGGGCGCGTCACCATGAACCACTTCAATCCAGTCCCCATCCAGCGCATCGCGGATCGGTGGATCGATCGCATGCGCCGGCCCTGGGTCGAGTCCCTCGTCGAGCTCAAGACCGGGCTCGAGGACGGCGAGGACGAGGAGCCGCACCAGGACGAGACGCGGGCCGGCAACGCCGGCTGACCCCTCCTCGATCCCCCACGACGCGCACCACGCACACGGAGATCCTCATGCCCGAGCTTCCCCCCGGCGACACCCACGTCGCCTCGATCGAGATCGCGGCGCCCCTCGAGAAGGTGTGGGCCGAGATCACGAAGACGGGGCGGGTGCAGCGGCCGCTGTACAACACGGTCCTCGAGACGGACCTGCGGCCGGGGAGTCCGGTCAAGTACTACAGCCCCGACGGGAAGCGGATCTTCGTGATCGGGCGCGTCGTCGAGGTCGAGCCTCCCCGGAGGTTCTCGCACACGTACATGTTCACCACGAAGGACGAGCCCTCGACCCTGGTGACCTGGGAGCTCGAGGAATCGCCGGGGGGGTGCCGGGTGACGGTCACCCACAGCGGCTGGACCGACGCCCACCGGACGGCCGACAAGTCGGCCGCGGGGTGGCGGGAGATCCTGGGGCTCCTCAAGAGCGAGCTCGAGACCGGCCGGATCCCGTTCAAGACGCGCCTCATGTACGGGGTCATGGACCGGATGATGTTCCTGATGCCGAAGTCGACGCTGGCCGTGAACGCCGTGCGTCGGATCGAGAGCTGAGACGACGGAACCGCGAACCGCGGGGAGGACGAGATACCGACATGGCGACACCCGACGAGATGGCCGACACCATGCGGGCCAACGTGGAGGAGAAGACCGGCCGGCCCATGGCGCACTGGATGAAGACGCTGGAGATGGCCGGTCTGGTGAAGCATGGGGAGATGGTGAAGCACCTCAAGGCGCAGGGGGTGAGCCACGGGTTCGCCAACCTCATCGTGCACGACTACCGCGCGGCCGGCGAAGCGGGCACGGGGGGCGCCGACCCCGTCGACGCGCAGTACTCCGGCAAGAAGGCACACCTGAGACCCCTCCACGACGCGCTCGTGGAGGCCGCGAAGAGCCTCGGCGGCGATGTCGAGATCGCCCCCAAGAAGACGTACGTGAGCTTGCGCCGGGCGAAGCAGTTCGCCCAGGTCGGGCCGGCCACGAACACGCAGGTCGAGGTGTGCCTGAATCTCAAGGGGCGACCGCCGACGGATCGGCTGCAGCCCGCCACCGGGATGGCGACCCACCGCGTTCGTCTCTCGAGCCTGCACGAGGTGGACGCCGAGCTGCGGGCCTGGCTGAGGGAGGCGTACGACCGGGCCGGGTGACGATCGCCGGGGGGGCGGTTAGAATACCCACGGCATGGTGAAGAGAATCGTCGCAGTCGTTCTGGTGTTCGTCGCGTCGGGCTGTGGCTCGGCCGCCCCGGGCGCGCCGTCCGCGGCCCCGGCCCCCGGCGCCCCGTCCGCCACGCCGGCCTCCGGCGGGCCCTCGGGCGATAAGGCCGCGCTCGCCGACAGCGTGCGCCGCTCCTACACGCGGGCCGACGTCGACTTCATGCAGGGGATGATCCACCACCACGCGCAGGCGCTCGTCATGGCCGCGTGGGCCCCCGATCACGGCGCGAGCCCGGCGCTCCGCACCATGTGCGAGCGCATCATCAACGCCCAGCGCGACGAGATCGTGCTGATGCAGAACTGGCTCCGGAGCCGCGCCGAGACGGTGCCCGACGAGCGGACGATGATGTCCGGCGGGCACGATCCGGGGATGCACATGCCCGGAATGCTGTCGACGGAACAGATGGAGGCGCTCGACGCGGCCCGCGGCGAGGAGTTCGATCGCCTGTTCCTGACCTACATGATCCAGCACCACGAGGGCGCGCTCACCATGGTGGACGAGCTGTTCGCCACGCCCGGCGCGGGCCGGGAGCAGGCGATCTTCAAGCTCGCCTCGGACATCGGCGCCGATCAATCCAGCGAGATCGTCCGCATGCAGACGATGCTGCACGACCTTCTGTTCGGAGGCGGGGGCTCCCGATGAGCCCCCCTCCGGGTTTCCCCCGGTCCCTCGCCCACTTCTCACAAGGACTCGTGTCGATGATTCGCAAGACTGTCCGCGCGCTCGGACTCGCCGCCGGTGTGTTCACACTCGCCTCGTGCGCGTCCTCGGGATCCGGGGGCCCTGCGCCGATGTCCCCGCCGCCCGGCAATGCCTCGATGGGGGAGGCGTCCATGCAGCAGCCTGCGGGGCCACCGAGTCCCGACCCCCGTGTCGGGCTCGGGGCCGGTCTGTGGGACGCCGAGGAGGCGCTGTGGAACCTCCGGCTGATGTCGAGCACGCCGTCCCCCGATCCATTCGCGGGGGTCACGAACTCCGACCTCGCCTTCCTGAGCCACTACGCGATCCAGGGCAACTACAACGGCTTCCAGATCTGGGACATCTCGAACCCCGCCTCTCCGATGCTCGAGCGTGGCTACTTCTGTCCGGCGTCGCAGAGCGACGTGTCGGTGTACCGGAACCTCCTGTTCGTGTCCGGGGAGGGTCTGAGCGGCCGACTCGACTGTGGTGGCGAGGGGGTGGAGGGCCCGATCAGTGAAGACCGCCTGCGCGGGCTGCGCATCTTCGACATCAGCGATCTCGCCCACCCGGTGAACGTGGGGAACGTGCAGACGTGCCGAGGGTCGCACACGCACACCGTGGTCGTCGATCCGAACGATGACGAGAACGTGTACGTCTACATCTCGGGCTCGGCCCGGGTGCGCCCGTCGGAGGAGCTGGCGGGGTGCTCCGGCGCGATGCCCGACGAGGACCCGGCCACGGCGCTCTTCCGGATCGAGGTGATCCGGGTGCCGCTCGCCCACCCCGAGAACGCGGCGATCGTGTCCTCGCCCCGCATCTTCCAGGGGCTCGAGGCGCCACCCGAGCACGGCGAGGCCCAGGCCGACGTCGTGGCCCGCGAGCAGGCGCTCGTCCGGGCGCGGGCGCGCGGCGATTTCATCGTCGAGATCCGCGGGAACGAGCAGCCCCTCCCGTCGCGCTTCGTGGACCCCATGCTCGACAGCATCGTGGTCGCGCGGAACGGGAGCGGAGGCCCGACGTCCGCCGACAGCGCCGCCCTGCGCGAGGCGCTGCCCGGAATCATCGAACAGATGTTCGGCGGCGGCGGCCCGCGCGTGCGCACCGGCCCCACGCAGTGCCACGACATCACGGTGTATCCGGAGATCGGGCTGGCGGGGGGCGCATGCGGTGGCTACGGGCTGCTGCTCGACATCCACGATCCGGCGCACCCGCGGCGGCTCGATGCGGTGGCGGACTCGAACTTCTCGTACTGGCATTCGGCCACCTTCTCGAACGACGGCACGAAGCTCCTGTTCTCCGACGAGTGGGGCGGGGGCGGGCAGCCCAAGTGCCGCGCCACGGACCCTCGCGAGTGGGGCGCCGACGCGATCTTCACGATCGAGGGGACAAAGCTGAGGTTCCACAGCTACTACAAGCTGCCGGCGCCCCAGACTCCGCAGGAAAACTGCGTGGCACACAACGGATCGCTGATCCCCATTCCGGGTCGCGACGTGATGGTGCAGGGCTGGTATCAGGGCGGGATCTCGGTGTTCGACTGGACGGATCCGGACGACCCGCACGAGATCGCCTTCTTCGATCGGGGCCCGATCGACGCCTCCCAGATGGAGAGCGGCGGCTCGTGGTCGGTGTACTGGTACAACGGCGCGATCGTGAGCTCCGAGATCGCGCGCGGGCTCGACATCCTCCAGCTCACGCCGAGCACGTTCCTGACGCGGAACGAGATCGATGCGGCGAACACGGTGCACCTCGACCACCTGAACACGCAGGGGCAGCCCAACTTCGAATGGCCCGCCAGCTTCGCCCTCGCGCGGGCCTATGTCGATCAGCTCGAACGCTCGGGCGGCATGTCGGCGGATCGCATCCGCTCCACGCGCCAGACGCTCGACCGGGCGGAGGGGGCCTCGGGCACGGCCCGCCGCGACGCCCTGAGCGGGCTCGCCGGAGAGCTGCGCAGCGCGGCGGGACAGGCCGGCGATCGTCAGAAGGTGCAGACCCTGGCGGGGGTGGTGAGCGACCTGGCCGGGATGCGGGGCTGATCCCGGCCGCCAGGGCGCGGTCGACACGGACGGAGGGCGCGGTCGCCGAACGGCCACGGGCGGCGACCGCGCCCGCGCCACCCCCGGGCGCCGCGACAGACCCGTGATCGACTCCCGCGGGCCCGCCGGGGAGCTTGCCGGCCCGTCGCCTCCCGCGAGCCCCTACCTCGTCCCGGCCGACGGGTCGTTCAGCGTGGCCCGGAGCCCCACGGGACCGCCCGCCGGCACGCCGTCCGGGAACGAGCTCCGGAAGCAGCTCGAGGAGGTGGTGGAGGAGCTCTCCGACCTGCAGCGCACGCTGTACGCGGAGGATCGCTACGCGGTCCTGCTCGTGTTCCAGGCGATGGACGCGGCCGGCAAGGACTCGACGATCCGCGCCGTCACCACAGGGGTGAGCCCTGCCGGGTTCCAGGTGTTCTCGTTCAAGGCGCCGTCGAAGGAGGAGCTCGACCACGACTTCCTGTGGCGCACGGCGGTCCGGCTGCCCGAGCGGGGCCGCATCGGGATCTTCAACCGGAGCTACTACGAGGAAGTGCTCGTGGTGCGGGTCCACCCCGAGTTCCTCGACGCCCAGGGGCTACCGCATCGGCCCCCTCTCGAGGCCCTGTGGAAGGAGCGGTACGCGTCGATCCGGGAGCACGAGGCGCACCTGGCCCGGAACGGGACGCTCATCCTCAAGCTGTGGCTCAACGTGTCGCGTGACGAACAGGCGCGGCGCTTCATCCGGCGCATCGACCAGCCGGACAAGAACTGGAAGTTCCGTGCCGCCGACGTCGCGGAGCGCGAGCGCTGGGACGAGTACATGCGCGCGTACGAGGACGCCCTCAACGCGACCTCGCGGCGCTGGGCCCCCTGGTACGCGATCCCGGCCGACGACAAGCCCTACATGCGGCTCACGGTAGCGAGCATCCTCCGTGACCAGCTCCGGGCGCTGGATCTCCGGGCTCCCGCCGTCGACGACGATGAGCGCGCAGAGCTCGCACGCTACCGTGCCCTCCTGGAGGACGAGATCCGGGAATGAGGCTCGGGAGGAAGATCCGGTGGGTGGTGGTGGGCCTGGCTCTCCTCGCCATCGCCGGGGAGACCGTCCTGCGTCTCTTTCCCCGCCTGTGCCCCCCGCAGCAGCAGCTCAAGATCGCGGCGACGGCGAAGAGCGTGCCGTTCGTGGACGACCCGGCGCTCGGCGCGCGACCCGCTCCGCTGTCGCACGACACCGTGCGGGCCCTGGACTACGAGTACGTCGTGCAGCTGGACTCCGCGGGCTTCCCGAATCGCGAGCCGTGGCCGGCGGAGCCGGCCGTCGTGGTGCTCGGGAACTCCCTCATCGTGGGACCCGGCGTGGGCCTCGAGGGCCAGTTCACGACCCTGCTGGACGAGGCGCTGGGCGGGGTCGGGGTGCTCGACCTCGGGCTGGCGGGAGGCTCGCCCGCCCAGCAGCTCGCGATCTACCACCGGTATGCCGAGCCGCTCCGTCCGGGTGTGGTCGTGGCCACGCTGTGGGTGGCGAGCGACGTGGACAACGCCGTCCAGTTCGAGCACTGGCTCGAGGAGGGCTCTCCGGCGGACTTCACCGCCTACCGTGAACGGTTCGGCACGACTCACGGGGGGATGTCGGCACTCAAGGCGATCCGTGACCTGCTCAGCGGGTCGTACCTGCTGCGTGCCGTGTACTACGGGCTGGCGGCGCTGCGGGGGGACGGGGGGCTGCGCGGTCGCGTGACCTTCCCCGCCGGCGAGACGATCTTCCTTTCGACCCGCGCCCAGAGACATCTGGCGGAAGGCGTGGCGCGACCCGGCTTCGACTTCGCGACCGACTTCATCGGTCCCCTCGCGCGGCTGCGGGCCGCCGTGGACTCGGCCGGCGCCCGCTTCGTCGTCGTCCTCCTTCCGAGCAAGGAGGAGGTGTACGGAGCCGACGCGTTCCCGGCCGTGTCGACCACCATCGCGCAGACGCGGGCGGGACTGGACGCCGCACGGCTGCCCTTGCTCGATCTGTACGATACATTTCGACGTCGAGGGGAGTCGCGGTCGCCGTTCTTCAAGCGCGACATCCACTTCACCGCGTACGGCAACCAGCTCGTGGCCGAGGCGCTCGCCGATTGGATCGGGGAAGGGAGTGGGGGAACGGACGCCCCCGCGACCGGCGCGCCACGCTGATCGACGACCCGGGTCGTCGAGCGTCGCGACGACTCCGACCGCACCCCGATTCGAGACCGGCGTCTTGCCGGAGTCTTCGCCGCCGGGCACCGTGGAGCCCGGCCCGTCGAGAACTCCGGAGGACGCCATGAAGACCACCCGCATCCTGCTGGCCGCGATGCTGATCGCGGCCGGCCCCGCCCGCCCGCAGGAGGCCGTGTGGGGGGACGGGAGCGCGGACGCCCGACTCGAGGCGATGGCGTCATGGGTCGCGCTCGACGTGGCCACCGGGTACGAGATGCGCACCACCCCCGAGGTCGCCGCAGCGATCCCCGGCTGGGAAGCGGACCGCTGGGGCAACGTGGTGGCTCGCGTCGGCTCCGGAGCCCCGCGGCGCATCGTCGCCTGCCAGCTCGATGCCCCCGCCTACACGGCCAGCCAGATCACCGACGACGGCTATCTCCGCGTGCACCGCATCGGGAGCGGCTCGCGCCACCCGCTGTGGGACCAGGCGTTCGAGGCGCAGCAGGTGCGCATCCTGACGGCCACGGGGCCGGTGGCCGGCGTCGTGGGGCGGAGCAACGGCCACTTCGCGCAGCAGCATCGGGACGAGCGCACGCCCGCGACCGCCGACGACCTGTGGGTCGACGTGGGCGCCACCACGGCCGGGGAGGTGACCGCGCTCGGGATCGGGCTCCTCGACCCCATCGTGCGGCACCTGCCGCCGTGGACGTTCGCGGACGAGGTGGCGGGACCGTCCGCCGGAGCCCGCGTGGGGTGCGCCGCCGTGGCCACGCTGGCGGCGGCGGCGCGGAATGGCCCGGCTCCTGCCGGCGAGACGCACTTCGTGCTGAGCGCGCAGGGGGGCATGGGTCTGGTCGGGCTCTCGTCCTACATCGCTCGACACGGTGCCTTCGATGAGGTGGTCCTCCTGGGTCCGGGAGCGGCCGAGCGCGTGTCGGGCGACCTGGCCGCCGGATCGCTCGGGCGGCTCGGGCGGGTTCTCGAGGGCACCGGAGTGTCGAGCGTCGCCTGGCTGGCGGCGCAGGTGCGCTCGCCCGGATCGCACATGGAGGCGGTGCGTCTCGACGAAGCCCTCGCGCTGCTCGAGGCCGGGGCGGAGGCGGCCGGGATCGAGATCGAGGCGGACGCCCGGTGGGTCGAGGCGCCCGCACGCGCCCCGCTTCGCACGGACCACATGGATCCGGCCCTCCAGGACGTGGCTTCGCTCCTCACCGATCTGGTCGAGCTCCACGCGGTGTCGAGCCACGAATGGCCGGTCCGCCGCTACGTGCTCGAGGCGCTCCCCGACTGGGCCCGGGAACGCGCCCTGGTCGACGACGTGGGCAACGTGTGGGTGGCGGCGGGCCCCGATCGCGACACCACCGTGTTCATGGCCCACATGGACGAGGTCGGCTACCAGATCGACTCGATCGCGCCCGACGGCGTGGTGACGCTCGAGCGCGCGGGCGGCCCCGTGTCGTCGGCGTGGGAGGGCCAGACGGCGCTGCTCCACTTCGACCCCGAGGGCGCTCCGAGCACCCGAACCGGGGAGGGCGATGACACCGACCCGCGCTGGAAGCGGGAATCGCTCGCCGCCGATGCGCCTCCGCCGCTCCGGGGCGTGTTCCTCACCCGCGACGAGGCCGAGGAACGGAACCCCGGGACGCTAACGGCGTGGTTCGGGGTGGACCGCGCGGCCCTCGAGGCGCGCGGCGTCCGGGTCGGGATGGGGGTGACGAGCCACAAGGAGGGGCTCCGGCTGGGGACGACGCGCTTCGTCGCCCGGGCGCTCGACGACCGGGCCGGCACGAGCGCGCTACTCCTCGCCATCCGGTCGGTGGATCCGGATCGGCTCCCCGGCAAGGTGATCTTCGCGTGGTCGGTGTACGAGGAGGGCGGCCTCGAGGGCGCGGCGGCGTTGGCCCGGCGCTTCGGCACCACTACGCGCCGCATCTACTCCGTGGACACGTTCGTGTCGTCCGACACGCCGCTCGAATCGCCGCACTTCGCGTACGCGCCGCTCGGGCGAGGGCCCGTGCTGCGCGCGATCGAGAACTCGAGCGTGTCGCCCGACGCCGCGCGCGCACGGGTGATGCGCGTCGCCCGGGAGGCGGGCATCCCGCTCCAGATGGGACTCACGCAGGGGGGAACGGACGGCACCGAGTTCACCTTCTTCGGCGCTCCCAACCAGGGGCTGTCGTGGCCGGGGCGGTACAGCCATTCGCCCGGCGAGGTGCTGGACCTGCGGGACCTCGAGCGTCTGGCCGACCTCATCGGGGCCCTCGCGACGGCGGGCGAGACGAGGTAGCCTTCCCGGGTGCTTCTCGCCGCGATCGTAGTCTTCGGCGCGCTGAGCTTGCTCATCTTCGGGCTCTCGATCGGCGCTTTCCGCCGCCGGCGCTTCTTCGGCGGCATGGCGGGGACGCTCCTCGCCTTCCTGCTGCTCGCGATCGCCGCCCTGTGCCTCACGATCTCGATCGCGACCCAGGGCTATCGGGCGCTCACGCGGGAGGAGATCGCGGTCACGGTCACAGTCCGTCCGGTCGGCGAGCAGCGCTTCGAGGCCGAGTTCGTGTTCCCGGATGGACGCGACACGACGTACGTCCTCACCGGCGACCAGCTGTACGTCGACGCCGACATCCTCAAATGGAAGCCGATCGCGAACTTCCTCGGTCTCCACACCGCCTACGAACTCGACCGGGTGGGCGGGCGCTACGAGGAGCTCGATAGCGAGCGCTTCCGCGAGCGGACGATCCATTCGCTCAAGCCCGACAGGACGCTCGACATGTTCCCCCTCCGGCGGCGGTTCGCCTTCTTTGCTCCCCTTCTCGACGCCGAGTACGGATCGGGGACGTTCATCGGAGCCGACACGGTGAGCACCTATGAGATCCGGGTATCCACCACGGGGCTCCTCATCCGCCCGGCGGAGCGGTGACCTCGTGGAACGCCGGCCGCATGCCCGGCACGGTCACCATGACCCGGCAGAACCGCCCCCGCACGGCGCGAGCGCACCGGGGGCAGATCACATCCCACACCGGAGGCCCAAGATGCGCGTGACACGACTCGCTGTTCCGGCCCCTTCGCTCCCCCGTGTCGGCGCCTCTGTTCTCGCCGCCGGCGTGATCGGGCTTTGCGGGTGCGCGCAGCCGGGCGGCGGGACGGGTGACGGGCCCTCGGCCGCCGGCCGCGCCGATGCCGCCGCGGTGGCCGGAGTGTTCGACGGAAGCGGCGGCCGCTGGGTCGACATGACCTACGCTTTCTCCGACGAGACGATCTACTGGCCGACCGACACCGCCGGCTTCCAGCTCGAGCAGCTCGCGTTCGGAGAGACCGAGAAGGGCTACTTCTACGCTGCGAACCGCTACTCGGCCGCCGAGCACGGGGGCACGCACCTCGACGCCCCACTCCACTTCAGCCGGACGGGCGACGCATCCGACGCCATCCCGCTCGACCGGCTCATCTCGCCCGCGGTGGTCGTCGACGTCACCGATCACGTATCGCCCGACTACCTGGTGTCGGTGGCCGATCTGGAGGCGTTCGAGACCGCGAACGGCCCCATCCCGGACGGGGCGATCGTCCTCCTGCGCACCGGGTGGGGGGACCGCTGGCCCGACCGCGCGTCCTACATGGGGACCCCCGCCACCGGACCCGCCGCCATCCCCGATCTCCACTTTCCGGGGCTCGACCCCGAGGCCGCCCGCTGGCTGGTCGACAACCGGTCGATCGCGGCGCTCGGGATCGACACGCCCAGCGTGGACTACGGGCAGTCGACCGACTTCGGGACGCATGTGGTGCTGTACGGGGCGAACATCCCGGGGTTCGAGAACGTGGCCCACATGGAGGAGCTCCCCGCGACCGGGAGCTTCGTCGTGGCGCTCCCGATGAAGATCGCCGGCGGGAGCGGCGGCCCGCTCCGCATCGTGGGCTTCGTCCCCGGCTGAACGATCGTGTCGTGACCCTGCGATACCGCGACGCCGCGGCGGGGCTCTTGTGCGTCCTCGTCCTCGACGGGTGCGAGCGTCCTGCCGCGAGCGACACGTTCACCGAGCGCGACAGCGCCGGGGTCGTCATCGCACTCACCACCGAGCCGGCCTGGGAGCGCGGCGGAGGCGCTCCGTGGTCCGTCGCGAGCGAGCCCGCGCTGGATCTCGCACGGACCGGAACGGGACCCGAGCACGAGTTCTATCGCGTGGCGGGCGCCCTGCGGCTGTCCGATGGCCGGATCGCGGTCGCGGACGGAGGCTCCGATCAGATCCGGTTGTACACGCCCGACGGAGCGTTCATCTCGGCCGTGGGCCGCGAGGGCGAGGGACCCGGAGAGTTCAGGCAGATCAGCGGATTCGAGCGGCTGCCCGGCGACTCCCTCCTGGTGCACGACTGGCCCGCGCACGTCACGATTCTGGCCCCTGACCTCGAGCTCGTCCGCACCTTCGACCTGCCGCCCACGGCGCGCGAGATCTCGGTCCTCGATGATGGTACGCTCGTGGCCGAGCTGATCTACGCCTCGGTGGTCGAGTACGAGGGCGGCGAACGCCTGCTGCGCGTCCCCACGCCGGTGGTCCGGTTCGACCCCGATGGCGCGCTCCGGGACACGCTTGCAGTCGCGCCGGGGGGTGAGGACTACATCGCCGTGACGCCGACCGGGGGCGCCTCGGTCGCGCCCATCTTCGCGCGGAACTCCGTGATCGTGGCTCGAGACCGCGCGATCTACGTGGGCTCGTCGGACAGCCTCTCCTATCGAGTGCTGAGCCCGCTCGGGAAGGTGGAGCGGATCGTGCGCGTGCCGGGGTACGACCTCACGCTGTCCGGGGCGGAGATCGAGGCCGAGCGTGCCGCGTATCTGGGCGCGAACTCACCGGCCTGGTTGCGGGATCTGGTGGAGCGACTGCCCGCGCCGGCCACCCGACCCGCGTACGGGGATCTCGAGGTGGACCCCGAGGGATACGTGTGGGCCGGGGAGCATCAGGGGGTGCGGGCGCGGCGGGCCCTGGAGGCGCGACAATGGAAGGTGTTCGCACCGAACGGGGAGTGGCTCGGATCGGTCGAGCTTCCCGCGCGTGTCCGGGTGCTCGACATCGGTGTGGATGAGCTCCTCGTGCGGGTCCAGGACTCGCTCGATGTGGAGCACGTGCAGGTCCTGCCGCTCGCCCGTGGTGCCCCGTGAGCGCGGCCTCGAGCCCGCCCGCGGAACCGCTTCACGGTCGCGATCCCGACGCGCTCTCCTCCCATGGCAGGGCCCGGACCGGGGCGCGGTCCGTCGGGATGGGCGGTACGGCGTTCAGGAAGGCGCTCGGAACGGTCCGGCAGCCCTCGGTGTCGCACCGGTCGGACACGTCGAAATGGAGGTGCGGGAACGAGCTCTGGCCCGAGTTACCGGAGCGCGCGATCGTATCGCCGGCCGACACGCGCTGTCCCACCTCGACCAGCACACCCCCCTCCATGAGGTGGATGTAGCGGGACATCTCCCCATCGAGGTGGCTGAGGATCACGAGGTTCTCGTCGCCGACCCTGTGGGTGCCATCGGGACGGTCGTCCCGCACGAGGGCGACGACGCCGTCCCGAGCCGCGGTCACGGGGGTCCCGATCGGCATGCGGAAGTCGAACGCGTACCGGAACCGGCCATCGTGCGAGGCGGAACCGCAGTTCCCCTGCGCGAGCTGGTATTGGTGACCGACGGGGAACGGGAGCAGATAACGAGGAACCAGGCCGGCGGGCACCCGCCCGCAGCCGCCCACCAGGCGTTCCGTCCGGTCCGGAGCTCCGGCCGCTCCCGGGCCCGGCACGGCGGGTTCCTGCGGTCGCCCCCCGGAGGCGCAACCCGCGGCGATCGACGCCGTCAACAGCGGCAGCCATCGCCCGATGCGGGTGCGGCCCGCCTCACGCACGCTTCGTCCCTCCTCATTGGACATGACGGGAACGTCCTCCTCGTCGTCTCGGCTCGAGCGGGCATCGAAGGCTTCGCTGGAACACTCGATCATCAGCGCGCGTCAGCGTCCGCGTCGACCCCTCCTCGGTCATGTCGAAACATGCCCACGGGGACGCGGTTTTGAAACCCTCTGGCCGGATCGGTCCCCCCCCGGGCACTTTGCTCCTCTGCGACTCGACGGCCCGGGCCCGTCGCGACCGCTGGAGCCGCGGACCACGACGAATCTCGAAGGAGACCACATGCTCTCTCGGCGAGGCTTCATAGGAGCGACAGTCGCCGCCGCGGCGACCCGCGCCGTCTTCCCCCGCACCGCAGCCGCCGGCCCGCCACCGCCGGATGAGGCGTGGCCCGACCCGACCCGCCCCCGCGATGACGCCGACCTCCTACGGGGATTCCAGGACCAGGATCTCCCGCCCTCCATCGCGAGGCTCCAGTCGCGTGCCGACGAGGCCCGACCGATCACCGCCGACGAGCGCGCCGGCCGCATCGAGCGCGCCCGCCGGCTCATGCGCGAGGCCGACATCGACGCGCTCTTCCTCACCGGCGGCACCTCGCTCGACTACTTCTCGGGCATGTCGTGGGGTCTGAGCGAGCGACTGCTCGCGCTCGTCGTCCCGGTGACCGGGAGAGCGTTCGTGGTCACGCCGGCGTTCGAGGAAGACCGCGCGCGCGAGCAGATCGCGAGCGGCCCGTTCGACTCCGACACGCCGGTGCTCACCTGGCAGGAGGACGAGAGCCCCTACGCGCTGGTGGCGGGCGGGCTCCGCGACCTCGGCATCACGAGCGGTCGGCTGGGGATCGAGGAGACCGTGCGCTACGTGTTCAGCGACGGCGTGTCGAAGGCGGCGCCGGCGCTCGACCTCACCAGCGGCACCCCGATCACCTTCGGCTGCCGGGGCCGCAAGGAGGACCACGAGCTGGAGCTCATGCGGCTCGCCTCCGAGGTCACGCTGGCCGCGTACGAGGCCGCCTACCTGGCGCTCGACGAGGGCATGACGCAGGACGACTTCGCGCGGCTCGTGTCGATCGCCCACTCGCGGCTCGGGTTCTCGGGAGGCGCCGGCGTGCAGACGGGCGAGTACTCGGCGCTCCCGCACGGCTCGATCACCCCGCAGGTGGTGCGCGAGGGGACGATCCTCCTGATCGACGGCGGCTGCGCGGTAGAGGGCTACCGCTCCGATCTCAGCCGCACCTTCGTCCTCGGGCGGCCCACCGACAAGATGAAGCGCGTGTTCGACATCGAGCGCCGCGCCCAGGACGCCGCGCTGGCGGCCGCCGGCCCCGGCGTCGAGGCCCAGGCCGTGGACGGCGCCGCACGCGGGGTGATCGAGGAGGCCGGCTACGGACCTGGCTACACCTACTTCACGCACCGCGTGGGGCACGGGATCGGGATGGACGGCCACGAGTGGCCATACCTCGTCAAGGGGAACACGATGCCGCTCCAGCCCGGGCAGACGTTCTCCGACGAGCCGGGGATCTACATGCGGGACGAGTTCGGCGTCCGGCTCGAGGACGACATGCTGGTGACCGGGGACGGCGCGCAGCTGTTCACGCCGCAGAGCCCCTCGCTCGAGGAGCCGTTCGCGACGGAGTAGCGGTCGTTCTTCGCCCGCCAGGCCGGAAGTCAGTCGATGGGCGGCGGCTCCGCCCGAGCGGTGTCCGCGGGCATGGTGTCGCGGACGGCCGCCGCACCCCGGGTCGTCCCTGGAGGAGGCGGTCCCGTGTTGATCTCGATCCTCAAGACCTGGGTGGCCATCTCGAAGCCGTCGCCCTCCAGCATCGCCATCTGGGCCCTGGCCTTCTCCATCTGGCTCTCCACCATCCCGCGGGCGGCCGCGGGCATCTGGTCGAGCTGGGCCTCCATCTCCTCCATCTGACGCTTCGCCTTCTCGAGCTCCTCGCGCTGCTTCGGGTCCATGTCGCCCATGAGCCCCTTCATGCGCATGACCTGCCGGTACGACTCGTACAGCGGTCCCACCTCCCGATAGTCCTCGAGGTCCTGCTCGAGGGTCACCTCCCTCGTCTCGCCCTCGGCCGCCAGCTCCCCCTCCATCGCCGTGCGCAGCAGCACGTAGCGTTCGGTGTCGACCCACATGTTCGCGGCGCGGAGCGTGAACCTACCCTCCTCGCCGGGCTGGCTGATCACGCGATCGAGCCCCTCGGCGCGCAGGTGGAACGCCTCGCGGCCACCTACCTCCTCCCGGCCCACGAGCCGCATGGTCTCCATCATCGCGTCGTGCGCCGCGAGCGTGGCCGCCGCGTTCCCGCGCCCGAAGTCGCCGGCCTCGGCCTCGGCGACGGCGACGGCGGCCGTATCGTAGAACATGGCGTTGTCACGCATCATCTGACCCGGATAGTCCATCCCCGGGAGCATCGGCATGCCCGACTTGGCCATCTCCTGGTCGAACGCGTCGCCCACCATCCGATGCGCGTCGGCAGCCTGCGCGAGCGCGGTCGAGTCCAGCATCGCGCCCTGCTCCGAGGCCTGCCCGACGGCCACCTGGTACTCGTTCGGGTCCACGATGCCGAACGCGACCCGCCCGTCGATCTCGTGCTTCTGGTAGTGCATCGGCACCTCGAGCTCGCCGGACTCGGTCACGCCGGTCATCATCGGAAACTCGAGCCCCTCCACCTTCTGGAAGACCGTGTAGTTGTCGACCGTCTCCCAGCGCTCGAGCTGCCGGGCCCGCATGGTCTCCAGGATCTCCTGCGCGCTCTGCTGCGCGGGCATGACCGAAGCGGCGGCGCCGAGGGCGGTCAGCGTGAGTGTGTGGAGCATCGTCTTCTCCGTCTCGGGATCGTGGCTGCCGGGTCAGGGATCACCTGTCCGTAGAGCGTATTTCGAGCGCGGAACCCGACACACACGTCCAGCTCCGGGTGCGCACGCGGCCCGAACACCCTCCGGCCACGCGTGAGGCGCGTCGCGCTACGGCACCCCCTCGAGGCTCGGCAGCGCGCTCACCGGGCAAAGCTGCGGGGTCATCTCCATGATCTGCTTGAGCACCCGCAGGTGTCCCGAGCCGATCACGAGCAGCACCCGGTCGCCGGCCGGGTCCGTGATCCGGAACAGGTTCTGGACGATGCGCAGGTTGCGGTCGTACCACGGCCTCAGCTTGAGCGCGCCGGCGTACACCTCCTCCTCGACCAGCGGCAGGAAGCCCCCGTACAGCTCCGAGTTCCCCGGCACCGCATCGCGGTTCGCGTCCCGGAGGATAGCGGCGAGGGTCGAATCGGTCCATGTCACCTCGGACTCGCGAAACCGTTGAGGCCACCGCGCCCTCAGACCGGCTCTCGACCGCGGCCACGTGTCGTCGAACACCGGGATCGAGTCGTCCCACAGGTTCATGGGGACGTCGATGGCGTACACGCGCTCGTGCCCGAGCGCGCGTGCGAGCCGGAAGGCGATCTGCGAGATCTCGTTCGTCGATTCGGGGATCTGGTCCGCCATGACCCGGTAGGCCGCGTACGCCGAGTCGACCTCGGCCTGGCGAGTGTGCGCGGCCTCGACCGCGACGCGCGTCGGGGCCCAGGCGGCGAGCCGCCCGAGGATCCCGGCGAGCTCGGCCTGCCGGGATGGGGCGTGGAGGTCGATCTCGTCCTGCTGCGCGAAGTGGAAGGTGCCGAGGATCATCACCTCGATCTGGCCGGGCTGGCACTCGGCCCACGCCAGCGGCGCCGCGCCCGCCGGATCGATCGTCGTCTGCGCCCCGGCGGGAGCGGCGACGGCCAGCGCGAGGGACAGCCCCACCGCGACGAAGTGAGTCATTGGATTCCGCACGTGACGGCCTCCGCATATGCTCGAGGTTTGGTTCGCCGACAGCGTCGACGACCGGTGCCGACCCTCCCTTGGATGCCAGACCGGGCCCATCCGCTTAGCGACGGCCGTGCAGTCGGATGTCGCCACGATACGTGGACGCCGTGACCAGGGCGCCACCCGGCCCCAGGTTGAATTCCACACGGTTCGCGCGCGCCCGCCCGTGCCGCGGGGCGGAGGCGGACGGTCCCAGGTCGTTCTCGATCGCCCCGAGCCACGTCTCGAGCCGGAACCGGGCCCCGGTGGCCGGATCGAGACCCAGGTCGAGGCTCCCGTGGTGGGAATCCAGCATCACGGTGGCGTCCGCCGTCAGGGACGCGGAGAGGGCGACCGAGCCGGCATTGCTCCGCAGGTCGACGCGTTCCAACGGATCCCGCGCGCGCACGTCGATGTCCCCACGGACGGTCTCGACCCGCACGTCTCCTCCGGCGGTCTCGACCCGGGCGTCCCCGCCGCCCGATTCGACCACGACGAGACGCGCATCCGGGGCATCGATCGCGATATCGCCCCGGAATCCCTTCGCCGTGACACGGCGGGCCGCGCCCCGGTATTCGATCGTCTCGAAGTAGGCGTCGGCCTCGATGTCCCCGTCTCCGCCCGCGATCGACACGGCGCCCCGGTAGGTACGGACCGACAGGGGAGAGTGGCGGGGAATCGTCACGAACACCGTGTCGGCGTCCCCGCGGCCCGGAGCGGCCGGGCCGTCGGGCTGCACCTGGATCTCGAGCACCGAGCCCGGAGCGTCGCTGATGCCGAGTCGGTGCCGCGCCTCGGGGTCCTCCATCCGGACCCGGATCTCCGCCCGGTCCCATACCTCGACGCGCACGCTCGCGTCCGGCGCTCGAATCGACACGTGGCGGCGCTCTGCGACGGGCCACGTCCGGTCGATCGGACCCGCCTGCGCCGACGCCCCCGCCGGCCACCCGGCGAGCACGAGGCCGACCGTTGCACACCGGATGCCGGCGGTCCGGGTCGGGAACGCGCCGCACGGTCCTCGCGGCCGCCATGCCCGCCGACGCCCGCTCACGGCGCCGCCACGGAGGCCAGTCGCTCCAGGTACCTCAGCTCGCGCCGATAGCCCTCCTCGAGCTCCGAGAGCAGGGCCTCGTCCGAGGGACCGGCGCGCAGCGCGTCGCGGACCTCGCGCCTCGACGCCCGAAAGCTCGCGAGGTCTTCTTCCGCCGACGCCGCGAGGTCCCAGTCCACCAGACGGGAGCGTTCGTCCACCAGCCGGCCCAGGCGGCGAAGCAGGGGTGCGTACGAGCGCTCGATCGCGGCCACGCGCGACGCATTCGATTCCGGCGACGCTCCCGCGCGCGTCGGCTCCGAGGACGTCGGCCCGCCAGCCCGCCCGGCGAGCCACAGCCCCGAGCCCGCGATGCACACGAGAATTGCCGCGACGGTCGGGGCGAGGAGCCGGGTGCCCCGAACGGGACGCCGCGCCCCCGTCCCTCCCGCGAACGCCCGGGGGCCCGGATCCGGACCGGCCGGCGCGCGGGGCGGGGATGCCCGCACGCGGCGCTCGATGTCGCGCCACAGATCGTCACGGGGACGAGGTGCATCGGCGAGCTCGCCCAATCGTTCGAGAAGTGTCCCCACGTCGGACAGGCGCCGCCGGCACGTCGCGCAGCGCTCGAGGTGCCGCTCGGCGGCCGCGCGCTTCCGGCCGGCCGCCCGGTCCTCGGCGAGCGCGTACAGCGTCCCGGGCCGGAGGTGGCGACTCATCCGAGCAACGCGCGGCGCAGCCGCTCGCGAGCCGCGAACAGGTGGGCCCTCGACGTCCCCTCAGCGATGTCCAGGATCCCCGCGACCTCCGCGTGCGTGTGGCCTCGCAGATCGTGCAGGACGAGCACCGCGCGGGCGCGGGGCGGCAGCATCGCGATCGCCCGCTCGAGGTCCACCTGTTCGACCACGCGCTCGTCCATGCCGGCGGGTCGCGTATGGGTCTGGGCGAGCATGCGGCCCGCCCGTCGCTCCCGTCGTCGCGACCGTCGCTCGGACTGGAGCACGACGTTCGACGCCACCCGGTACAGCCACGTGCTGAACGCGCTCTCGAACCGGAACGAGCCCAACCGCTCCCACACGCGAACCCACACGTCCTGTGTCAGCTCCTCCGCCCGGCGCTCCTCTCCCACCATGCGGAGACACAGGGCGAACACCCCGTCGACGTGACGCCGGTACAGCGATTCCAGCGCATGGACATCGCCGTTCCGGGCCTCGCGGATCAGGTCGTCCTCGCTCGGCCGGTCGCACATCGCTCGTGTCACGTGGGCATTCACCCGCGGTTCCCGGCCCTCGCTCAGGACGCCTCCCGGTCGGCACGATCGAGGTAGGATGCCACCGGGCGTCGATTCGCTTAGCGCGGGAGAGCCCGCGCGTCGACCGCGGGGGGCCGACGGAGCTCTCAGGGCAGGTAGGCGTCCGGGATGGGGTTCCCGGCGCGCTCGGAGTCGAAGATCCAGCTCGTGATCCACCAGCGTGTGCCGTCGTGGTACAGCTGGATGCTGTTGATCCCGCGGCCGAACGGCTCGCCTCCGGGCTCGCGGCTCGAGGCGTACGTGCTCCACACGTGCGCCATGTTCCCGAACCGCTCCACGACACGGTGGATCTCGACCTCGTAGAACGGCTCGGAGCGGGCACCGCCGAACCCATCGTGGTACTCGTCGAGCGTCATCGTGCGCAGAAACGGCGTCCCGTCGTCCCGCACCCCGGTGATCGCCACGCGGGCGCCCGGATCGTGCAGGCTACGGTCACGCGCGCGGTCGGCCGGCTCCCCGGCCGGGCCGGACACGACGTCGTAGTAGGCGCGGATGATCCCGTCGAGGGTGGCGACGTCGGCGGGGTCCGCCGCCGCCGTCTGTGCGGCGGCCGGGCGGGTCACCACTAGCGCGAGTGCCGCCGCGCAGACGACCACACGCCCCGGGACCGTACGACGACCCTGCGTCATCCGCTGATGTACTGCTCGAGCTGTTCGATGATGAACTGCTGCTCCGAGATGATCGACTTCACCAGGTCGCCGATCGAGATCACGCCCACCAGCTCGCCGCCGTCCAGCACGGGGAGGTGGCGCACCCGCTTCGCCGTCATGCGCGCCATGCACTCCTCGACCGTGTCGCCGCCGTCGGCATAGATGACTTTGGGCGTCATGATCTCCTCGACCCGGGTGTCGCGCGATGCGCGCCCCATGAGGATGATCTTCCGGGCGTAGTCGCGCTCGGAGAAGATGCCGACGACCTCGCCGTCGTCGATGACCACGACCGCGCCGATGCGCTTGGCGGCCATGAGCTCGAGGGCCTCGTACACGCTGGCCTTCGGCGGGACCGACCAGATCTCCCGGCCCTTCCGGTCCAGCAGCTTCCGGATGATCTGCATGCGTCACCTCCTGCGCCTGTGCGTCCCCGGTCGGACGCGGTGCGCCCCGCGTCCCTGACCGCCATACCCGGCCTACGTGCGGGCGTGCCATTGGGCGAGCACCTCGGCCTCCCGCTCGGCCGGGATCCCCGCCTGGAGCGCGGCCTGCCGCTCCGCGGGCCGCGAGAAGTGGTACTCCAGCGTGGCCTCGGTCGTGTCCGCGAGCGAGCGGAACGCGAGGCCGTGCGCCACCTCGTTCGAGACGTCGAAGCGCGCGAACCCCTCCAGCCCCGGCCGCGGGGGCTGCCACACCGGCATCTCGCGGTACGGTCGCACGTCGCGCTCGATGAGGAAGTCGGTATCGACCCACGTGAACGTGGCCTCCGCGGTGGTGACCGCCCGGACGCCGTACAGGAGCTCGGCCATGGGGCGCGGGGTGGCGGGGCCGACGCAGTTGAACAGACCGGTGTGCCCAGCGGCCGCCGCGCCGATCATGAACTCGCACAGGTCGCGCACGTCGATGATCTGGACCGGATCGATCCCGGGGCCGGGCGACAGCACCTCGCCGCCGCGATGGATGCGGACGGGCCAGTAGGTGAAGCGGTCGGTCTCGTCGCCCGGCCCGATGATGAGACCGGGCCGGAAGACCGCGAACCGGTCGCCGAACACCCGCATCACCTCGCGCTCGGACTCGGCCTTGGCGAGCCCGTACGGGAGACGCGTGAGGTCCGCCGTCCCACGGTCCACGTTCGCGGTCTCGTACGTATGTGTGGGCGCATCCGCGGTCATCGGTACGGTGGAGTAGTCCGCGTAGGCGGAGCGCGAGGAGACGTAGTAGTACAGCGCCACCGAGTCGCGCAGGAGCTCGGCGCTGAGCATGACCCAGTCCGGCCGGCTCCTCGAGTTGTCGATCACCACGTCCCACCTGCGGCCCTCGAGCGCCGCGAGGTCGCCGTTCCGGTCCCCGCGAAGCTGCTCGACGTCGGGGAACAGCTCGGGCGCCGTCTGCCCGCGGTTGAACAGCGTGATCTCGTGCCCCGCGGCGCGCGCGGCGCGCACCTGGTGCGGGCCGATGAACCCGGTGCCGCCGAGGATGAGGAGGCGGACCGCGCGACGATCGGTCGCTTCGAGCCGCTCGCGGCCGGCGAGGACGAGCCCGAGCGCCAGACCGGCGCCGGCGGTGCGCTTGAGGAACTCGCGTCGATCGGTGTGCATCGGGTCGGGTCTCCTGTGCGGTACGCCGCCGACCCACGGCGGCTCAGCCGCCGCGGGGGTCCAGCGGCTCGTGGATGCGCGTCACCTCGTCGTCGACCCGGCGACGCGGCGGTTCATCGGCGCGGGATGGCGGCCACCACGCCGGCCGGCTCGGGACGCCGCGTGTAGTCGGGGTCGGCCTCGGCGTACGCGATCGTCCCGTCCGCGTCGATCACGAACGTGGCCGGCATCGGGAGGCTCCACGACTCGTCTCCGTTGAAGCGCGGCAGATCGATCCCCATCCCCAGATACGCCTCCCGCAGATACTCGGGGATCTGGAACGGGAGTCCGTAGCTCCTCGCCACCCCGAGCCCGAGATCGAGGAGGATGTCGAACTCGATCCCTCCCTCATCGCGCCACGCGCGCGCGAAGTCGGCGAGCTGGGGGGACAGCGTGACCAGCGTCGCGCCGGCCGCGTGGATGTCGGGGAGCGCCTCCTGCAGAGCAGCCTGCTCCGCGCGGCAGTAGGGTCACCAGCGTCCACGGAAGAAGCTCACCACCACCGGGCCCCTGGCGAGCAACGCGCTCAGGCGGATGGTCCTCCCGTCCAGGTCGGGCCGGGCGAAGCGCGGCGCCCGCTCCCCCACGCGCGCGATCCCGTCCATGATGCCGGAGGAGCGCAGATCGTCCGTGGCGCGCTTCATGAGCGCCCGCGTGTCGGCGTCGATCCTGTCCACCGCCCCGGCGCGGATCTCGTCGAGCGCACGGCCCAGGGGCCCCGTCATGCGCGCCTACCAGCGTGCATCGTCGGCGTCCTCCACCCACCGGTAGCGGTCGAGCGCCGTGCGGCCGCGTCGGTCGAAGGTCACCCCCTCGTCCGCGAGCAGGTCGCGCTGGCGGCGCTCGTAGAACGGGTCGGAGCGAGAGGAGATCTCGCCGCGGGCGTTGATCACCCGATGCCACGGGATCTCCTCGTCGCACGCGGAGAGCGCGTAGCCGACCACGCGCGCATGTCCCCCGAGACCCGCCAGGCGGGCGACCTGTCCGTAGGTGGCCACGCGGCCACGGGGGATGCGGCGGATGACGGCGTACACGCGCTCGTACGTGTCGGAGGCCACCCGCGCCCCCGGCCCCGCTATGCGACGATCGCCGGCTCGGGGCGCGCCCCGGCCCGCTCTTCGTCGGTCTCGTTCGCCTGCGTGCGTCCCTTCCAGTTCCACCACTTGCACAGCTCCGGCTCGGGATCCGGCGTCTCGGCGAAGTACACCGCGCAGCGGAAGGCGTACAGGACGCACGGGTCCTGGCGGACACCGGTCATGTCACGCAGCCGCCGGTACAGAGCCCCGGGATCTCGCCCGCGGAGCCCGGCGACGGAGCGCACCCCGAGGCTCCGGAGGTCCGCGGCGAGGCTCGGACCCACGCCCGGGATCGTCTGCAGGTCGTCGATCGAGGTCATGCCGTACTCCGTCATCGGGTGATCAGGAACCGCCACAGTAGCCACACGAGCGGGAGCGCCGCGATGGCCGTCGAGGCGACCGTCCCCGGGGCGACGCCCGCTCCGGCGCGTTCGGATCGCAGCCGCAGGAGCCCGACGATCGTGATCGGGAGCGACAGCACTACCGGGACCAGCAGCAGAGGCGCCGCGCCCCACCGGCCCCAGCCCTCGAAGCGCGATACGTAGCTCCACATCGCGACCCAGGTGACCGCGGGCACCCAGGCGAGAAGCCGGAACCAGTCGAAGCGGGCGCGGGTCATGTCGCGCACGCGGCCCGGTCGAAGCGAGCGCGGGTCATGTCCGGAGCCTAGCGCGGCGTGGAGCGACGCGAAACGGCGGGTGGTCGGTCGGTACCGAATGGCGGGCACCTTGTTGGCGGACCCGGACGCGGCCAGACTCGATGCATGAGCCGACCGAGCGCCGACGCCGAGAGGATCCGCCACGGGGAGACCGCGGGAGGCCCCCATCGCACGGAGGAGGAGGGCGAGGACCCGCACGGTGCCGAGGGCCGTGGCGAGCTCGACGAGGCGGCGGAGATCGTTGCCCGCATGAGCGACGCGACCCTCTTGCGCAGCGTGGCCGCCATCGTCGTGGGGTTCATCGTGCTCACGCTCGGATCCGTGGCGGCGGGCCGGGTCATCGTGGGTGCGCTGGGTCAGGAGGCCGGGGCCCCGGTCGGCCGCGCGTTCCTGGCGTGGAGCCTGGGATCCCGGCTCCTGGTCGCCCTCCTCGCCGGCTACCTCACGGCCCGGGCGGCACCGCGGCGCCCGTTCGCGCACGGCGCGGCCCTCGCCGGCGTGCTCGCGTTCCTGGCGTTGGCGGCGGTGTGGGGGCTGAGCTCCGCCGGCGTGGTCGAGGACCCCGCGTGGTACCCGGCGGCCATGGTGTTCCTGGGGCCGGTGGGCGTGCTGGCGGGCGCCGGGCTCCGGGCCCACCGGCTACGGCCCCGCCGACTCCCCTCGGCGCTGGTCGTCGTCCTCGTGGTCGGTCTCGTCTCGTGCGTGCCCCCGCCGTCGGACACCGCGGTCGAGCGCGGCTCCCCGGCGGCGGACACGGGGGCCGCGGCTTCGGACTCGGGCGGCGGCGAGGAGGACACCCGCGTGCTGCGCGGCGAGCGGAACTTCCTCACCGATTACCCCGCCCGCGTCGGCGAGAACGAGATCCACATGGTCGTCGAGATCCCCGCCGGCACGAACGCGAAGTGGGAGACGACGAAGACCGGCGATGCGATCGAGTGGGAGCTCGGGGACGACGACCGGCTTCGCGTCGTACAGTACCTGGCCTATCCGGGAAACTACGGGATGATCCCCCGTACGCTGCTCCCGGCGCCGATGGGGGGCGATGGCGATCCGCTCGATGTGATCCTGCTGGGTCCCACGCTACCTCGCGGCTCGGTGGTCCCGGCGCGGCCCGTGGGGGTGCTCAAGCTGCTCGATACGGGAGAGCGGGACGACAAGATCATCGCCGTGCCGCTCGCGGGTCTGTTCTCCGAGGTGCACGACGTCGATCGACTCCGGGACGCGTATCCCGGCGCGCTCGACATCCTCGAGCGCTGGTTCGCGAGCTACAAGGGCCCCGGGGTGATGGAGGCGGGCGGGACCGAGGACGCGGCCGCCGCGCGCGCGGTCATCGAGCAGGCCTCCGATGCGTACGAGGCCTGGGCGGCGTGCGGCGACCTGACGGACGAGCAGGGACACGGCCCCGACCCGTTCGGCGAGGAGTGGTGGGGCGCCTGCCGGCGCCGGATGGAGGCGGCCGGCGGCGGGACGGGGTCCTGAGAGCTCCGGCGCGGGGCCGGCACGCGGCTTCAGGCCGTGCGGCTCGTGATCTCGATGAGGTGGTAGCCGAACTGGGTCTTGACCGGCCCGAGCGGCTTCCCGACCTGGCCGCTGAACACGACTTCGTCGAACTCCGGCACCATCTGCCCGCGGCCGAACTCGCCCAGGTCCCCGCCCTGACGGCTGGATGGACACGAGGAGTGCTCCCTCGCGAGGTCGGCGAAGTCGGCTCCGTCCTCGATCTGTCGCTTCAGGTCCTCGGCGGTCTCCTTCGAGTCGACGAGGATGTGTCGTGCCCTGGCTCGCATCGCATGTCCTTCCCCGGAGTGGGTCGTCGCGTCGCGTGCCCGAACCTCGACCGCGGGCGGTCCGGACGAAAGGGCTGCTTCGCGATCCCACCCTCCCGGCCCGGGTGGGCACGGTGGGGACGCGACCCCTCCACGGAACCGACGAGGGGGGACGGGTGAGCCGGCGGGCGGTCGTCGTGGGGAGCGGCGTGTTCGGGGTCACGGCCGCCATCGAGCTCCGGCGACGCGGGTGGGACGTCGTACTCCTCGACCAGGCGGTGGCCCCGCACCCGAAGGCCACCTCGAACGACCTCAACCGCGTCGTGCGGGCCGACTACGGCCGCGACGACTTCTACGTCGACCTCGCGCTGGAGGCGATCGCCGGCTGGGAGCGCTGGAACGAGGAATGGCCCGAGCCGGCGTACCACCCGGACGGGTTCCTCCTGCTGTCGAAGCACGGGCTCGAGCCCGGGACGTTCGAGGGCGACTCCTATCGGAAGCTCGTCGAGCGTGGCGTTCCGCTCGAGGTGCTCGAGCCGTCCGGGGTGCGGGCGCGCTTCCCCGTCTGGCGTCCCGACCACTACGCGGCGGCCTACTTCAACCCGCGGGCCGGGTGGGCCGGGGCCGACCGGGCGCTCACCCGGCTCCTCCACGTGGCGATCGAGTCGGGGGTCGAGGTGCGGGGAGCGGCCGCGGTGCGGGGTCTCGTGGAGACCGGCGGCCGGGTGACCGGCGTCGAGCTGGCGGCCGGCGGCCGGCTGGCGGCCGAGGTCGCCCTGGTGGCGGCCGGGCCGTGGACGCCGCGGCTCCTCCCGTGGCTCGAAGACCTGATGTGGCCTTCGGGGCAGCCGATCCTCTATCTGCGGCCCGAGCGGCCCGACGACTACCGGGCTCCGCGCTTCAGCCCGTGGGCGGCCGATCTCGCCAACACGGGCTGGTACGGGATCGCGGGGCTCCCGGACGGACGGGTGAAGATCGCGCACCACGGCGAGGGGACACGCGTGGACCCCGGGGCCGACGACCTCGTCGTCGATCGGGCCACCGAGGCCGCCTTCCGTCGCTTTCTCGAGCACCACCTGCCGGGGCTCGCGACGGCCGAAATGGCCGGCTCGCGAGTGTGTGTATACTGCGACACGTGGGACGGCGACTTCTGGATCGACCACGACCCGGAGCGCCCGGGGCTGGTCGTCGCCACGGGCGGGAGCGGGCACGGGTTCAAGTTCGCCCCCGTGCTGGGCGGGATCATCGCCGACGTGGTCGAGCGACGGGACAACCCGTGGACCGGCCGCTTCGCGTGGCGCGAGCGGTCGGGCCGTCGGACCGAGCACGCCCGCTCGCTCGCGAGCCTGGAGGACTAGGACCGGGCACCGGTCCGCACCACGGCCTCACCCATGTCTCGGGCTCGGCGCCGGGCTCCGCGGGGGCGCGCCGGCGCCGGGAAGCGCACACCGGGAATCCACGTTCGCTTCGCCCCGGGCCCGGACGCGCACGCGCAACCGAAAGCCCCGCTTCGACCTTCGCGTTCCATGGGCCACATCGCCATACGACACGCGACGATCCGCAGGAGCGAGGGCACTTGACGCCCGGCCCGGGCGGCGATCTGGTGGACGGGTCCCGCTTCACGCAGAGGAGGTCCCGATGCAGCATCCGCATGCCTCGCGGCGATTCGTGTCCACCGGCGCCCTCGCGGCGCTCACCCTGTGCCTCGCCACCCCCGTCCGCGCCCAGATGGACATGTCGGGACAGGACCCGGCGAGCGTCGAGCGGCACCTGGAGACCGTGCGGGCCTACCTGGCCGAGATGGAGGGTCCGATAGCCGAGCGGCTGTTCGCGATGCGCGCCACCCAGCGCAACGCGCCGCTCGAGTTCCCCCTCACGCCCGCGCTCCCGCATGTCCCCGCGCAGCCCGCGCACCCGAGCGCCCTCGGTCTCCTCCACTACCAGGCCGTTCGCGGCGGGGGGTCGCTGGGGCGTCTGCACGGCCCGGCCACTCACCCGATCGGGGTGGGCTGGTTCCCGCACTCGATGTTCGCCCAGGGAGGCGGGCTGTACGCGCGCTGGGGCTTCGAGCGGCTGCTCGACGCCGTGGATCGGTTCGCGGCGCTACAGCGGGAGGGATAGCCGGGGCGCGGTTCTACCTCGGGCGCCCTCCGGTCTCCGCACCATCGAGCGGCAGCGCCGCGCCGTCGAGCGCCCACGCGGGATCGGGGTGAATCCCGAGCCATGCCAGCGCCGTGACCGCGATGTCGACGATCACGGGCGTCCCGGGGAGGGAGCGCGAGGTCACCGACGGCCCCCAGGCGAGCACGAAGATGGTGCGCTCGGCTTCGGTGTCCCCCCCGTGGCCACCATCCGGCCGCCGTCCGTGGTCGGTCGACACGAGCACCAGCCAGTCCTCCGCGGCGTAGGTCGGGCGGGCGCGGACGGCGGCCATCAGGCGCCCGATCTGCCGATCGGCCTCGGCGATGGCGGCCCGATACGGCTCGCCGATCGAGAACGTGCGGTGGCTCGTCTCGTCGGGGTTCCCGAGGTAGACGAACAGCGCGTCGGGATCGCCATCGCGCAGCGCCGCGAGCGCGGAATCCGTCACGGCGGCGTCCGCCTCCGCCCAGCCGAGCTCGTATCCGTCCAGCACGACCTTGTGGTCGGGGACCTCGCCGATCAGCGGCCCGCCCGCGTCGGCCGCCACCAGCGGGAGCCAGTCGGCCGCCACGAACGTCTCGAGCTCGGGCCGCAGGGATTCGATCCGAGTCAGGAAGTCCGGGAACTCGGCGTACCGGTTGGGCGTGAAGTCGTTGCTCGTGACGCCGTGCTTCGCTGGCCAAACGCCCGTGAGCATGCTCGACCACGCGGGACCGCTCATGGTCGGGAGGGTCGTCCGGGCCCGGTTCGAGTACGCGCCGTCGGCGATGAGGGCGTCGAGGTTCGGGGTGTCCACCTCGGCGAGCACATCGGGCCTGACGCCGTCCATGCCGATGAGGAGGAGCTTCCTGGCCGGTATCTGGGCCGCGAGCGGGGCCGCCCCGGCGGCCATGGCGAGCGCCGCGAGCGCGACGCGGATCGCGAACCAGACGGAGCCCGGCAGCGCGAGGCGGATCGCGGGCCGCGCATCACTCGCGGATCGTCGGGACGTCATCGAGTGCGGACGCACGTCGGCCTCAGTACCCGATCGCGAGGCCGTCCTTGCGCGCGTCCGAGGCGCCCGCCCAGCCGCGCTCGAGCCGCACCACCACCTGCCCCCCGCCGAACGAGGTGCGCTCCCAGGGGACGATCTCGTGCCCGAGCGCCTCGAGCTCGGCCTGGAGCTCGGGCGTCACGTTCTCGATCGCCACCCGCAGACTCGAGCGGTGCCGGAAGCGCGCCGCATCGATCGCCTCCTGCGGGTCCATCCCGAACTCGATCATGTTGAGCAGCACCTGCACGTGTCCCTGCGGCTGCATCGAGCCGCCCATCACGCCGAACGCCATCAACGGTTCGCCGTCCTTGGTCACGAACCCCGGGATCAGCGTATGGAACGGCTTCTTCCCGGGGGCGACCTGGTTCGGGTGCCCGTCCTCGAGCGTGAACCCGGCGCCGCGGTTCTGGAGCACGAACCCGGTGCCCGGGATGACGACCCCCGACCCGAAGTACTCGAAGTTCGAGTGGATGAACGACACCATGTCCCCGTCCTCGTCGGCCACCGCCAGATAGATGGTCTCGCTCGCCGTGGCCGCCTCGCCCGGCTCCGGCCGCTCGGCGGCGTGGCGCGGGTCGATGAGCGCGCGGCGCGCGTCCAGGTAGGCGGGATCGAGCAGCCGCTCCACCGACGTGTCCATGTAGTCCGGGTCGGCCACGTACCGGTCGAGATCGGCGAACGCGAGCTTCTTGGCCTCGATCAGCGTGTGGAGGTAGGCCGCCGAGTTGTGCCCCATGGCCTTGAGGTCGAACGGCTCCAGCAGCTCGAGCATCTGGAGGGCCGCCACGCCCTGGTTGGCGGGCGGAAGCTCCCACACCGTCCACCCCTCGTAGTCGGTCGAGATCGGCTGCACCGGCTCGACCTCCATGCCGGCCATGTCCTCCAGGGTCAGGTAGCCGCCCATGGGTGTGAGACCCTCGACGATCCTCCGCCCCAGCTCGCCACCGTACATGACGCCCGGCCCCTCGCGGGCGATGAGCCGGAGCGTGGCCGCCAGGTCCGGGTTCCGGAACCACTCGCCCGGGCGCGGCGCGCGCTCGCCGTCGATCAGGTAGGTGGCCGTGGCCCCGGGGTCCCGTTCGAGGAGGTCCACCAGCCCGGCCCACTGGCGCGCGATGATCGGCGACACGGGGAAGCCGTTCTCGGCCAGCTCGATGGCCGGCGCGAGCACCTCGGGCAGCGACAGGCGGCCATGATCGCGCACCAGCGCGGCCCACCCGGCCACGGCACCCGGCACGGTCACCGCGCCCGCGCCCTGGTAGGGCACACGATCGAATCCGTCGGCCCGGATGCGCTCCGGGGTCATGTTCGAGCCCGCCCGGCCGGTGGCGTTCAGACCCTCGAGCCGCCCCTCGTCCGCCAGCCAGAAGATCGCGAACAGATCGCCGCCCACACCGGTCATGTGCGGCTCCACGAGCGACAGGACGGCGGACGCCGCCACGGCCGCGTCGAAGGCGTTCCCGCCGCTCCGCAGGATCCCGAGCGCGGCCGACGACGCCAGCGGCTGGCTGGTGGCCACCATGGCGTGCGGCGCGTACACGGTCGAGCGGCCGGCGATCGGGGCCGGGGCGCCGGGCGCGTCCTGGGGCCGGTCCGCGGCGCCGGCCCCCGCCGGCGAGCAGGAGACGAGGGGCACCAGCCCGGTGACGGCGAGGAATGGGATCCGGTGTCGTCGCATGAAAACCTCGAGGCAGGAGACGTTCAGGACAGTTTGAACCGGGGCCGAGGCACCACGCAACGCGGGATCGCGGGGGCCCGTTGCGCCGTCTGGACCCCTCATCGAGCTTGGTTTCTCTCTGAACGCGACCTGGTCTGGTTCGATACGAGGAGCGAACGATGCACGCACGGTACCCGTCGAGGAGCATCTCCGTCCTGGCCCTGTCCGTCTGGCTGGCGGCCTGCTCCGGCGGCGACGTCGGCGAGACGGCGAGCGGCAGCGGCGCGCCGACCGACCAGGACCTCGAGTCGCGGGCGCGGGAGATCCACGACGCCGTGATCACGATCGACACGCACGACGACATCCCGTTCGACTTCGCCACGCCCGCGGTCGATCCGCTCGACGCGGACCGGCAGGTGAACCTGGAGAAGATGCGCGCCGGCGGGCTCGACGTGGCCTTCTTCGCCGTGTACGTGGGCCAGACGCCGCGCACGCCGGCGAACACCGAGAAGGCGAAGGCGGATGCGATGACCAAGTTCGAAGCGATCCACCGCATGACGGACGAGATGTACCCCGATCGAATCGGGCTGGCGTACTCGGCCGACGACGCGGTCCGCCTCCACGACGAGGGGAAGCTCGTGGCGGCGATCGGCATCGAGAACGGGTACGTGATCGGGCACGATCTGTCGCTGCTCGAGACCTACCACGACCTCGGGGCGCGGTACATCACGCTCGCGCACAACGGCAACAACGACATCGCCGACTCCGCGCAGCCCAGCGAGGAGTTCGGGGACACGCCGGGCGAGAACGGAGGCGTGAGCGAGTTCGGCGAGCGGGTGATCGCCGAGATGAACCGGGTCGGGATCATGGTCGACGTGTCCCACATCTCGAAGGAGGCGAGCCTCGACGCGATGCGGCTGTCGCGCGCCCCGGTGATCGCGTCGCATTCCGGCGTTCGCGCGCTGACCGACCACCCGCGCAACATGGACGACGAGCAGCTCCTCGCGCTCAAGCAGAACGGCGGCGTGATCCAGGTCGTGGCCCTCGACGACTTCGTGAGGGCGCCCGCGCCGGGGCGCGTGGCCGCCATCGACTCGCTGCGCGCGGCGATCGGCGGGGACGAGCCCTCCGCCATGAGCGACGAGCGGCGCGCCGCGTGGCGAGACGGGATGGCCCGCATCGACGAGCGATTCCCGGGCCCCGACGTGTCCGATTTCGTGGATCACATCGACTACGCGGTGAAGCTGATCGGGATCGACCACGTCGGGATCAGCTCGGACTTCGACGGCGGCGGCGGGGTCGTGGGCTGGTCGGACGCGTCGGAGACGTTCAACGTCACGCTGGAGCTCGTGCGGCGTGGCTACTCCGAGGACGAGATCCGCCAGCTGTGGGGCGGAAACACGCTCCGGGTGTGGCGCGCGGTCGAGGACGTGGCGGCCGAGCTGCAGGGCGCCGGGCGCTGACCGGGCCCGACCCCGCGGGCACGCCCCGCCTCAAAGGTGGCGCAGGAAGCGCTCCGGGTTGGCCAGGAAGTCCCGCGTCAGGTTCACGTGCTCGACCTCCCCGTAGGGGACGGCGCGCAGCGGGCCCCCATCGCAGCTCAGGATCGTGGCGTCGGGCATCGCCATCAGCATCGGTGAGTGCGTGGCGATGAGGAACTGGCAGCCGCGATCGCGCGCCGACTCCATGAGGATCGACAGGAAGGCGAGCTGGCTCGTGGGCGACAGGGCCACCTCTGGCTCGTCGAGCAGGTAGAGCCCGTCGGGGACGAGCCGGGCCCGGAAGAAGGCGAGGAACTGCTCGCCGTGCGAGCGCGCGTCCATGTCATCTCCGTAGCGCTCCCTGAGCTGGCCGGCCGAGCCGAGGTGCGTCCCCAGCAGGCGTCCGAGGTCGGCCGGGGCCATGTCGCGGTGCTCCGCGCGGAGGCGCTCGGCCTCGCGCTCGTACTCGATCACCTCGCGCTTCACCCGGCTCACGAACCCGAAGAAGTCCTCGGCGCGCATGAAGAAGCCGCGGTGCGTGCGTCGATTCCACGTCAGCCGGAGGGCGTCGGCCAGTGGCCGGACCGCCGCGAGCGTCGGATCGCGGTCGAGCGAGTGCGTCCCCACGCCCACGATGCGCGCCGCGAGCGCCACGGCCTCGAGCAGCGTGCTCTTCCCGCTCCCGTTCTCCCCCACGAGGATCGTGACGGGCCGCTCGAGCTCGAGGTCCAGACCGGCCAGCGAGGGGATGCCGAACGGGAAGCGCGTGTCGTCGCGCGGGTCGAGCGTCAGCCGGCGGAGCTGGATCACGCGGGCGTCGCCGCCGCTACTCCAGGAGGTCCACGATGGCCGACTTCGAGAGCAGCTCGGAGAACACGTACGGCTCGGCATCGGGGCGATACAGCACGTAGAACGGGATCCCGTAGCGCCCGAAGGAGGCCAGGAATCCGGCGATCGCGTCGTCGCGCCGGGTCCAGTCGGCGCGCATCGCGAGTACGTCGTGGCGCTCGAACGCGCCCGCCACCTCCTCGGTCTCGAGGAACAGGCGCTCGTTCACCTTGCAGGTGAAGCACCAGTCGGCGGTGACGTCCACGAACACGTAGCGGCCGCGGGCGGCCTCGGCCTCGGCGCGCTCGAGGTCGAACGGCTCCCAGGCGATCAGCCGGTCCTCGGGGGCGACGCCCAGGGTCCGACGTCCGGGCTCGCCGCGGCCTGCCGCGGCGTAGGCGATGCTCGCGAGGCCCAACACGACCGCCACCGCACTGGCGAGCCGGCCGGAGGCGCGGCGCTCGCGGCCCCGGCGAGCCGCCCACAGCGCCGCGGCCACCCCGAGGAGCCCGAGCTCGAAGAAGGCGAGCCGCTCGGCCGACACGAGGCCCGACAGGACGTACAGCAGCCACACGGCGGTGGCGGCGAGCAGGAACCCCATGACGACCCGGAAGCCACCCATCCACGGCCCCGGTCGGGGGAGCGCGCGTGCCGCCGACGGGGCCGCGGCGAGCAGCAGGTACGGGGACGCCATGCCCACCCCGATCGAGGCGAACATCGCGAACGTGGTGGCCGCGCTCTGCGTGAGGGCGAACCCGAGCGCCGTGCCGAGAAACGGGGCCGAGCAGGGCGTCGCCATCAGCGTGGCGAACAGCCCCGTGGCCAGGTGCCCACCCACGCCCTCGCGCGGCCCGGCGGTTCCCACGCGGGCCAGCGACCCGGGGAGCGGGATCTCGAACAGACCCCACAGGTTGAGCGTGAACAGGAGCACCACGACCGTCAGCGCCGCCACGAAGAGGGGCTCCTGGAACTGGATCCCCCACCCCACGGCCACACCCGCGGCGCGCGCCGCGACCGCCGCGACGGCGAGCAGCAGGAACGAGAGGACGATCCCGAGCGCGGTGGCCAGGCTCCCGGACACCACGGCTCGCCGTCCGCCTCCCGCGCTCCTCACCAGACCCAGCACCTTGAGCGACAGAACCGGCAGCACGCACGGCATCGCGTTGAGGATCAGCCCGCCCACGAAGCCGAGGATCAGGAACCACACGAAGCCACGCGGCCCGCCACCGGCCGCGCCGGCCCCGGAGGAGGACCGCATCGCCGCGCCGGCCTCGAAGATCGCGGCGTTCTCCTCGATCGCCGCGCCACCCGGCCCGACCGTCAGACCGAGGGTCGCCTCGACGGTGACGGGCGCCAGACAGACCTTGTCATCGCAGGACTGGTAGGTGATCGCGCCCCGGATCGGGTACGTGCCGGGAGGCGTCCCGTCGGGTACGCGGACGTCGCTCCGCACGACCACCTCGCCGTCGAACACGGAGATCGCCTCCGCGGCGTAGCTGAACGTCCGCATGGCGCCCGGCGGATACGCGGGCTCGGTAGCGGGCGGCCACCGGGGAGGGGTGTCGAGCACGAGCGTGGTGGGGATCAGGTTGTCGTAGGTGGGCACGTGGCTGTTCGTGTGCCACCCCGGCTCGATCGTCAGGATCGCGGCGACCCGGGCCACCCCGCCGGGCTCGTACGCCGTGCGGTCCACCACCAGGCGCACGTCGCCGCGCTCGAGGTCGAAGGGCTCCTGCGGCGAGATCTGCCCGGACGCGGGCCGCGCGCCGCCAGCCGCGGCCAGCACACCTGCCACGGCGCACGCGACGCCCGCCTTCGCTCTGTTCCACGGACCCGTCCGCACCGTCCGCACTCCTCCGCGCCTGGCTCGTGGTCGGCCGATCTCCCCGGGCCGGTCGCCCGTTCGGGATGCGGGAACATAGTCCCCGCTCTCGCCCCGCAACAAAGCGCGCGCCGCTGTGGTTCGCGGCACGAGCCGATGGTGTAGCTTGCGGTCGGAGCGCGGAACCCGGAACGGAGGTGTCGGATGTCGATGATGCAGGCGTTCATCTCGGAGCTCGACAGGGAGACGCCGGCGACGCGCACCATGCTGGAGCGGGTGCCGGCGGACAGGCTGGGCTGGCGTCCGCACGAGCGCTCGATGAGCCTCGGACAGCTCGCCCTCCATGTGGCGCAGGTGCCGGGCGTGATCTCGGGCTTCCTCGTGGTCGACGAGCTCCCGGCTCCGGAGTTCGGCGAGCCTCCCTCGCCGGCCTCGAAGGACGAGATCCTGAGCGCGCTGGAGGACAGCCTCGAGACCGCGAAGCGCACGCTGGCCGGGATGGACGACGAGGCCGCCAACGGGATGTTCCGCCTGGTCTCGGGGGGCGAGGAGGTCCTCGCCCTGCCCAAGGTGGCGCTCGCCCGGGCGATCCTGCTCAACCACTGGTACCACCACCGGGGTCAGCTCTCCGTCTATCTGAGGATGCTGGACATCCCCGTACCGGCCACGTACGGGGCGAGCGCGGACGAGAACGCATTCGCGCGCTGAGACGAACCGACACCCGGAGGCGGACATGAAGCGCTGGGGGCTGCTGCTCCTGCGGGTGAGCACCGGCTGGCTGCTCGTCCTGTGGGGCCTCGACAAGCTGGTTAACGTGGATCACTCCGTCCGGGTCGCCGAGACCTACTACTTCGGCATCGGGACCTCCAGCCTGTTCCTGAACGCGTTCGGCGTGCTCGAGGTCCTGCTCGGCATCCTCGTCGTCCTCGGGGTGTGGCGACGCCGCGTATATCCCCTCATGGTCGCCACGCTCGCGGTGACCGCGATCGGCGTGTGGCGGTCGATCCTCGACCCGTGGGGGTGGGTGCTGGAGGACACGACCGTCCTGTTCTACCCGTCGCTGATCATCCTGGCCGGCGCCCTCACCCTGTGGGGCACGATCGAGGAGGACGCGCTCGCGCTGGACGCCCGCCGGTGAGGGGACGCGCAGCGGGCTACGGGCGCCGGGCGACCGCGGTCCTCGCGGGCTTCGTCGTCGCGGCGTGCGGCCCGACCAAGGGGCATGCCCAGACGTCGTCGGACGGAGGAGCCGGGCCGGTGTCGCGACGCGTGGCGATCACGTTCGACGACCTGCCGGCCAACAGCTTCCGTCCGGGGCTCGAGGCCTTTCGCCGGGTGACGGGCCCCCTCGTCGCGGGGCTCGCGCGACACGAGATTCCCGCCATCGGGTTCGTGAACGAGTCGAAGCTGTACGTGGACGGCGAGCTGCGCGAGGAGCGCGTGCGTCTGCTCGGCACGTGGGTGGAGGCGGGGCTCGAGCTCGGCAACCACTCGTATTCACACCCGGATCTCCACTCGACCCCGCTCGACGCGTACGAGCGAGACGTCCTGCGTGGCGAGGAGGTGACGCGCCGGCTGCTGGCCACCGTCGGCCGCCTGCCGCGCTTCTTCCGGCACCCGTTCCTGCACACGGGCACGAGCCTCGAGGTGCGCGACGCGTTCGACGCGTTCCTGGCCGAGCACGGCTATCGCGTGGCCCCGGTGACGATCGACAACCAGGAGTGGATCTTCGCGCGGGCCTACGACCACGCGCTCGCGCGCCACGACGACGCGCTCGCCGACCGCATCGCGGACTCCTACCTCGCCTACATGGACGGCGTGTTCGCCTACTACGAAGCGCAGTCGGTGGCGCTCCTCGGCCGCGAGATCCGGCAGGTCCTGCTCGTGCACGCCAACCAGCTCAACGCAGACCGCATCGATCGGCTGCTCGGCCTCATCGAGGCACGCGGGTACGCGTTCATCCCGCTCGACGAGGCGCTCGAGGACCCGGCGTACGAGCACACGGACGAGTACGCGGGCACGGGCGGGATCACGTGGCTCCACCGCTGGGCGCTGACCGAGGGGAAGCGGGGGGAGTTCTTCGCGGGCGAGCCCGAGGTGCCGGCGTTCGTGCAGGCGGTGTTCGACGATCCCCCGGCCCCGGATGGCGGGGCGCCTCTCAGCGGCCGAGGAGGGATCGGTACGCGCCCGGAGTCAGCCCCGTCTCGGAGCGGAACACCCGCGTCAGGTGGCTCTGGTCCGAGAACCCCCTCCGAAAGGCCACCGAGCTGATCGAGGGCGTGCGCGAGCGCAGGAGCGCGGCCGCCTCGCGCACGCGCCGCGCCCGCAGGCGCTCGGTGATCGAGCAGCCAAAGTGCCGGCGGTGGGCGCGCGCGAGGGCGACCGGGTGGACGCAAGCCGCGCGCGCCAGCTCCCGCACGCGCCGCGGGCTGGCGAACGTGTCCTCGAGCTCCTCGGCGACCCTGGCCAGCCAGGCGGGCGGAGGGCCGGCGATCGGCGGCTCGGGCCCGAAACGGACGGCGTCGAGCAGCTCGAGAAGTCCGTCTTCGAGATCGTCGTCGGGGGCTCCTCCCCGCGAGGCGCGCACGATCTCGAGAAAGCGCCGCGCGTCGCGCCCGCCATGCGTCCAGCCCCATGCGTCGGGAGGGTCGCGCTCGCTGGATCCCCTCGGCGCCCCGTCCTCGAGCTCGATCTGGAACGTGGTCGCGCCGGCCGGTCCGATGCGGGTGGAGTGCTCGGTGCCCGCGGGCTTGAACACGACGCTCAGCGGGGTCGCATCCTCGTGCACGGAGCCCACGTCCTCCTCGAGCGAGCCCCCGAACACGAGGGTCACCGAGGTGCGCTCGTGGTGGTGGCGGGGCTGCCGTAGCGCCGCCGGATAGGTCACCTCGCGCAGGACGGCGCCGGGGAGGCGAATCGGGTGGCGCGCGTCTGCGGTCATCGGTACATCAGACCCACTCGACTCCGACAGGTTGCTGGCCGCTTTCTCCGGAGGACCCCGATGCGCGTGCCCCCGTTCGCGATGGAGCGCTGGCAGTCCACCTACGAGCACCGCGTGGACTACAACCTCTCCGAGAGCGGCGTCCACCCGCTCACCCTGGACGAGCTCATCGAGCTCACGGGGCTCGATCCCGCCGGCATCCCGCTCGGCTACAGCCAGAGCGACGGCTCCGACGAGCTCAAGGCCCGCATCGCGGCACTATACGACGGAGCCGCCCCCGACAACGTAGTGGCCACGACGGGGGGTGCCGAAGCCAACTACGTCGTTCTGTGGAGCCTGGTTTCCGGAGGCGACCGGGTCGTGTCCCTCGAGCCTACCTACGGACAGACGCCGGGGCTCGCCGAGGGGCTGGAGGCCGAGCTGGTCCGCGTCCCGCTCGAGGAGGCACGCGGGTGGCAGCCCGCGCCCGGGGCGGTGCGCGCGGCGGTCACCCCGGGAACGCGTCTCGTGATGCTCACGAATCCGAACAACCCCACGGGCGCCGTGCTGACGGCCGAGGCGCGCGAGGAGATCGTGTCGGCGGCCGCCGCCGTCGGTGCCTGGATCCTGGCCGACGAGGTGTACACGGGCGCGGAGCGGTCGGGCCCCGAGACCGCGAGCTTGTTTGGAAGCTACGAGCGGGTGATCGCGACGGGATCGCTCTCCAAGGCGTACGGCCTCCCGGGTCTGAGGCTCGGTTGGGTGGTCGCTCCGGCCGAGCTGCACGAGGAGATCTGGGCCCGTAAGGACTACACGACGATCACCCCCAGCGCGCTGTCGGACGTGGCCGCCGCGCGCGTCCTGGCGCCGCCGGTGAGGGCCCGCATCCTCGAGCGGACGCGCGGCATCATCCGCGACAACCTCCCCAGGCTCACTCGCTGGCTGGAGGGATCGGGCGGGTCGTTCCGGTTCCGCCCCCCGGACGCGGGGGCGATCTGCTACGTGCGCTACGACCTCGACGTGGGCTCCTCCGAGCTGGCCGAGCGGTTACGGGCCGAACGAAGCGTGCTCGTCGTGCCGGGGGACCATTTCGGCATGGATCGCCACCTGCGGATCGGATTCGGCAATCCGGCCCCCGAGCTGGAGCACGCGCTGGATCGCATCTCGGATCTGCTCGATGCGCTGCGCGCGGCCTAGAAGCCTGTTCAACAGGCTCCCGGCGTCCCGCTCAGGCCCTCCAGCTGGAAGGCAGCGACGCCCGATGCCGGCGGACGGCCCACGCGAGCGCCGCCACGGCGACGAGCATGGCCGCCAGAACCACGATCCGCCTGAGCGTCCCCCCGGTGCTGCGATCGGACAGATCGGCGCGCAGGTCGTCGAACAGACCCGACGGGTCGTGCAGGACGCCACCCTTCACGACCCGTGACACGATCTCCATGTTCCGGATGTCGGCCAGCGGGTCGCCCTCCAGGACCACGAAGTCGGCCAGCTTTCCCGGCTCGATCGTGCCCAACGAATCGGACACCCCGATCGCGGCCGCCGCCTCCCGCGTGGCTGCCGCCAGCGCCGCCTCGGGATCGAGCCCCGCCGCAACCAGGGCGCGCATCTCCGCGAGGATCGAGAGCCCCGGTACGAGGGCGCCGCCCGAGCCGGTGACAACCGCGCCGCCGGACGCGTGGAAATCGCGCACCCACGCGCGGGCGAGGTCGAGCTCCACGGCCTCGGGCGCCCGCGCGTCCTCCGCGTCGTCCCGATCGGGCCCGGTCGTCCCGCCGGCGGTCGGAGCGGCTCGCAGCGCGGCCACCAGCCATGGCAGCTCGAGCAGGCGGTGGAGCCCGACGGACAGACGGTACGGCTCGACGCGGAGCTCGCGCGCGAGCAGGCGTGGCTCGAGCCACACGTTCCGCCGCGCCCACACGGCGGGCGCGGCGTCCGAGCCGGCCATGTCCACGTCCTCGAGCTCGACCACGCGCGGCAGCATCCCGGTCCGCCCCATGACCCGGCGCGGCACGGGCCGGGTGGCGTCACGCGCGGCGGCGGTCTCCGTCTCCGCACCCGGCCCCGGGTCGCCCTCGTACACGACGCGCTCGGTGGTCACCCCGAGCAAGAAGCGCAACCGCTCGCGGCGTGCCACCTCGTCGGACCTCGCGTCCAGGGCGCGCGGCACATCGACATCCAGGAGTCCGGGAACGATCCAGAATCCGGTCGCATCCACCCGACGGGCGCCCGCCGGCGCCGTGCACGCGCCGGGGCCGCCCGCACAGGAGATCCGTCCGCCCTCGACGACGATCACGGCGCCGGGGCGCGGCGGCGCGCCGGTCCCGTCGATGAGCGTGCCGCCCGACACCACGAGTGGCCCCTCCCGGGCGGCGCACGCTCCGACGACCACGGCGGCGAGCGCGAGACCCACCATGCGGGCACGTCGCGCCCGGCGTCGATCGCGTGCGGGGGGTCGATCGGTCGTCGTCACACGTGCAACGTAGGCACCCGACCCTCGAGCCGGATCCCTCCCAGCAGCCACAGGACGACCCCGTACGTCGCCGCGCCCACCGCCACCGACAGCAGGGCGGATCGCGGCTGGACGACGAGCAGCACCAGCGCCATGAGCAGCGTGGCCAGCAGGGGTCGCAGGTAGCGGGCGAGCGGGGGCCCGTGGAACGACAGCGGGCGAGCGGCGGCCATCGCGAGCCCCATTCGGACCCCCTCCGTGATGACGGTCGCCGTCGCCGCCCCGAGGATCCCGAAGGTCGGGACGAGGAGGAGATTGAGACCGAGGTTGAGCCCGGCGGCGACCGCCGTGAGTCGCAGGATCTTCCCCTCGCGACCCTTCGACATGAGGCCGATGACCGGCAGATCGCGGAGCAGGGCGAGCGGCACGGACGCGGTCAGCACCGCGAGCGCCGGCCCCGACGGCCCGTAGTCGCCACCGAACACCAGCGCGATGATCGGACCGGCCAGGATGGCGCCCCCCACCGCGACCGGCAGCCCGACAGCCAACACTTGCGCGTGCGCTGTGCCGTACAGCTCCCGCTGCTCGTCGGGTCTCGCCTCGAGACGGGTCAGCGTGGGCAGGAGGCTCAGCGCATAGGCGACCCCGAGATTCGAGAGGAAGCTGATCAGCGTGTAGGCCGCGGCGTAGTAGCCGACATCCGCGCGAGCGCCGAACACCCGGATGAAGATGAGGTCGGCGTTGTAGATCATGAGCCCGAACATTGCGCTCAGGACCAGAGGGGCCGCCCGGCGGGCGAGGGGCCGCAGCCGCTCGAGATCCAGCCTGGGACGCAGGCGGAATCCGTCGAGGTGCAGGCTCCAGAGCAGGATGGCGGCGGCGAGGAGATCGCCGGCCAGCTTGGCGAACGGCACGCGGACCAGGTGCGCTGGGGCCCGAACGATCGCCAGCACGAGGAGCACCATGGTCACCTCGCCCACCGTGCGGGCCAGCGCGACGAGCCGCGTGCGCTCCCGCCCGACGTGGATCCACCGCGGCCCCAGACCGACGGCCAGCAGGGTGAGGCCGTACGCCGCCAGCACGGGCCCTTCGGGCGCCGGGAGGATCCACAGCCCGACGGCGCCGAGGATCGCGATGAGGACGATCGAGAGGAGCGTCCGGGCCGTCAGCGCCGAGGCGACCAGCGCCTCCGCCTCGCCACCGGCCGCGGCCATCTCACGCACACCGAGCCCGAGGTCGAAACCGGCGTCGGCGATGCGGCTGAAGTACAGGACGACGGCGGCGGCCAGCTCGAGAGCGCCGTACGACGCGGCGCCCAGCGTGCGCGCCACGTACACGGTCGCCCCGAAGGCGACCACACGGGCCACGACCTCGCCCGACCCGAGGGCCATGAAGTTCCGGGCGACGAGACGATCGGATCGGGGCTCGCTCACGGGGGATCGAACGCCGGGCTCGGGACAGGTGACGCGTGGCGAGCGTGGGAACGCATGGCTCGACCCGGAGCGTGAGGGATGCGTGGCGGGCTTCAGGACGGGGCGGAAACTGGCCGAAGGTGTAGCCATTGTGCAACATGCTGCCCGGGAGGACCCGGCGCGCGGGCCCCGTCGGTACGCGGAAGCCCTTGTCGCACGGGCATGACCGGCACGCGGCGCGGGGTAGCCGCCACGTGGTCCCGCGCGTGCGACCGGAGACGGAGCCGTTCTTGCGAGACCGGGAAGCACGGATCGCACGGAGCTTCGGCCGCGGAGAGGTCAGGGTGACGCCTCACAATCGACAGCTGCTCTCGGTCGTCGTGCCGGTCTACAACGAGGCCGAGGGGATCGACGCATTCTACGAGCGCGCGAGCGTGGCGCTGGAGGCGCTCGACGACCTCGACCACGAGATCCTGTTCGTGGACGACGGGAGCTCGGACGGGAGCCTCGAGCGGCTCGCGGCGCTGTCGGCGCGCGACGGCGCGGTCCGCGTGATCAAGTTCTCGAGGAACTTCGGACACCAGATCGCGATCACGGCCGGCATCGACCACGCGGAAGGCGACGCGGTGGTCGTGATCGACGCCGATCTGCAGGATCCACCCGAGGTGATCGGCGACTTCGTCGCCAGGTGGCGAGAGGGCTACGACGTCGTGTTCGGGGTGCGCACCGAGCGCGATGGCGAGACGCGCGCCAAGCTGGTGACGGCGCGGCTGTTCTACCGGCTCCTGCGCCGCTTCACCCAGGTCGAGATCCCCGTCGACGTGGGAGACTTTCGGCTCATGAGCCGCCGGGCCGCCGACGTCCTGCGCGGGATGCGCGAGAAGGACCGCTTCGTCCGCGGGCTCGTGAGCTGGCTCGGCTTCAGGCAGATCGGCATTCCGTACCGGCGCGATCCCCGGTTCGCGGGCGAGACCAAGTACCCGTACCGCAAGATGATCAAGTTCGCGGTGGACGGGATCACCTCGTTCTCCAACGCGCCGCTCAAGCTGGCGTCGTGGCTCGGCTATCTGTCCTCGTTCCTCGCGTTCCTGTACCTGGCCAGCGTGTTCGTGCAGAAGCTCATGGGCGGCACCGTCCAGGGGTGGGCGACGATCATGGTCGGCCTCCTCTTCCTGGGTGGCGTACAGCTCATCTGCCTGGGGATCATCGGCGAGTACATCGGCCGCATCTTCAACGAGATCAAGCCGCGACCCATGTACGTCGTGGAGGAGGTCATCGCCCGCGGCGGCATCGGGCGCGGGACGCGCGCCGTCGAGGATGCCGCGCGGCGCGAGGCGACGCCTGCTGGCGAGGCCCCGGCGCGGGTCGTCCGCTGAGCTCCACCCGCTCCCTGTTCGTCACCGGCTCCACCGGCTTCGTGGGCCGCCGGCTGCTCGAGCGGCTCGATCCGGACGCCTTCTCCCACGTCCGGCTGCTCATCCGACGCGAGGTCGCGCTCCCTCCCCGGCTCGCGGACGACCGGCGCGTCGAGCGCATCCGGAGCGGCCTCGAGCGGCCCGAGCGCTATGCCGGCGCGCTCGACTCCGGGACGGTGGTGCTCCACCTCGCCGGCCGCACCGGGAACGCGCCGCAGGCCGCGTTCACGCGCGACAACGTGGAGGGAACCCGCGCCCTCCTGGAGGCGGCCGAGGCGGGCGACGTGGCGGGTCTCATCTTCGTGAGCACGATCGCCGTCCACTTCCCCGCCTCGGCGCACTACCCGTACGCGTCGTCGAAGCGCGCCGCGGAGCGCCTCGTGCGCGACTTCCCGTGCCCGTGGACGATCGTCCGCCCGACGATCGTGCTCGGACGCGAGTCCCCCATCTGGAACAAGCTGGCCGCGCTGGCCAGGGGTCCGTTGCTCGTGGTGCCCGGTGCCGGAACGCCCAGGATCCAGCCCATCCACGTTGACGACCTGGTCGACGTGCTCCTCTCGGTGGCCGCTTCCGGACCTTTCGACCGACGGGCGCACGATCTCGGCGGGGCCGATGTGCTCACCGTGGAGGACTTCCTGCGCCGCGCGCACCGACGCTTCCACGGACGCCGGGGCCCGGCCGTGCGCGCGCCGTTCCGGCTCGGCGTGCCGCTCCTGCGCGCCGCGGAGCGGCTGTCGCCGCTCCCGCTACCGGTCACCGAGGGGCAGCTGTCGAGCTTCCTGTACGACGGCGTCGTGGTCGACGATGGCCTCCAGACGGGGCACCGCGCGGAGCCGCGCGGCGTCGAGGCGATCCTCGATGACCTGATCCCACGCGGGAGAGCGCGGGCTCGCTGACGCCGGCGACAGATCCGACGGACCCCGTCGCGGTTGGGCCGTACCCGGGCGGCGCGATACCTTCTCGACATGCTGAGGCTCCATCCGTTCGAGTATCACCGCCCCACCGCGGTGGCCGACGCCCTGTCGCTCCTCTCGCAGCACGACGGTAACGTCATGCCGATCGCGGGCGGCACCGACCTCGTCCCCAATATGAAGCACGGGCTGTTCACCCCCGGCCACCTCGTGTCGCTGCGCGCGGTCCGCGACATGCGCGGCATCGAGGTCGGGTCCGGGGCGGTCCGCATCGGGGCGTGCGAGACGCTCGACTCGATCGCCCGCCACCCCGACATCCGGCGGGCGCTTCCCGCCCTGGCGGCCGCCGCGGGGCTGGTGTCCGGACCGCAGCTCCGGCGCATGGGGACGATCGGGGGCAATGTGTGCCTCGATACACGCTGCACGTACTACAACCAGACCCGGTTCTGGCGGAAGGCGCTCGGCTACTGTCTCAAGAAGGACGGCGACGCGTGTCACGTGGTGAGGGGTGGCACACGGTGCGTGGCGGCACACTCGGCGGACACGCCCCCCGTCCTCATGGTCCTGGACGCCGCGCTCGACATCGCCGGCCCCGACGGCGAGCGGTCGCTCCCGATCGACGAGTTCTTCACCTCCGACGGGGTGTGGAACCGGGTGATCGGACGGAACGAGCTCGTGGTGGGCATTCGCATCCCGATCCCGGGCGACGGCACGCGCACCGCGTTTCAGAAGCTCCGCGCCCGTGAGTCGATCGACTTCCCGCTCGCCAACCTGGCCGTATCGGTCACCCGCGGTGCGGGCGGGCGGGTCGAGGCGCTCGGGATGGTGGTCTCCGCGATGGGTTCCTACCCGCGCAAGCTGGGGCGGGTGGAGCAGGCCGCGCTCGGGAACCCGCTCGACGCGAACGTGATCGACGCGATCGCGGAGCAGGCCTTCAGGCAGTGCCACCCGCTGGACAACGTCACCGTCGACAAGGAGTGGCGCCGCGCCATGATCCCGGTGCTGACCCGTCGGGCGCTGCGCGAGATCGCGGCCGCCTGACGGGGGACGCGGGACTCACTGGATCCCGAACAGCTCGCCGAGCGGCCAGTACAGGTTGTCCGCGAGGAACAGCACGTCATCGATCCCGAACAGGATCTCGTCCAGCGCCGCGAGCTCGGAGACGCTGAATCCTCCGCCTCCGGATGGGGCGAACGTGGGCTCGCTCACCGTGCCGCCGACAACCGCCTCCACCGATCCGTTGTGGCGGATCGTCCCGTCCTGCGCGTCGTCCACGATGTCGAGGTCGACCCGCGTGACGCCCGCTTCGCCCAGGATGTCGAACCGGAAGGTGAGATCCGACAGCGAGCCGTCGTTGGCGAGATCGCCATCCACTTCGAGGTGGACGCGCGTCCCCTCGGCCGACACCACCTCGTGGACGAGCGACACCAGCGTGAGATCGGCCGCATCGTCGGTCTCGAGCAGCTCGTCGAGATCGAAGTCGAAGCGCCCGTTCCGGTCCTCGATGAACCCCTGGGCGAGCAGGTCGACCACGATGCCGGTGGACAGGGACCCGAACGCCCCGTCCACGACGTAGTCGGCGAGCGCGAGGCCGGAGCCGCTCGTATCGTCGAACGCCCGCACGCGGAGCCTCGTCGACACGGCATCGCTCTGGTCGATGAGATCCACGAACCCGATCGGAAACAACGGCAACGCCGGCAGGCGGCTCTGGGCATCGAGGGTATAGAGGATGAAGCGCACGCCGTTCGGCGGTGCCCCGCCGAGCGACTCGTCGAGCACGTAGGCGTCGAGGCCGGCGTCGTACACGAACGTCGCGCCGAGGTAGTTGATCGGGAACAGCGGCACGGCCGTTTGGCCGCGTGACAGCCGCAGGGTCCGCTCCGCGACCGCCCGTCGCAGCGCCTCGGGGACGAACGCGGGCGCCAGCGACGTACGGGGTGTCAGGCCGCGGACCCCGCCGGCGCGCGGGACGCGCGAGGCCGAGCTCGTGAGCCCGAGCGCGTAGGAGATCAGTCGCACGTGCGCCACGGCCACGTTGTCCGCGGCGAAGCGCAGCGAATAGATGGATGCCGCGGTCGCCTGCGGAGAGAACGGTCCGCCCGGCGGCCCGATGACGTTGCCCGCGTCCGCACAGGCGCCCGCCCCCACCGCGAGCAGCGCGGTCAGCCCGATGCTCCGCACGGTTCGCCTCATGTCGACTCCCTTCGGGATGCGAGCGCGGACCGGCAGCCGGCGCCGTCTCGTCGTTCGCGTCGCATGTGGAAGACGAATTCGGACCCGCGCGCGTCACGCGGACGGCTGGTCGGGTGGCCCGGGGACGCCGTACGTTGGTACGCGTGAATGAGAGTGAATCCGTAAGATGATCGAGGAGGTGCAGATGCATACCGTAGATCAGGAGGTGACGATGCACACGTTGCCCGATCTCCCATACGCGTACGACGCGCTCGAACCATCCATCGATGCGCGCACGATGGAGATCCACCACGGCAAGCATCATCAGGGCTATGTCAACAACCTCAACGCGGCCCTCGAGGGGCACGACGATCTGGCCAGGAAGTCGGTGGAGGACCTGCTGCGCGACATGAGCGCCGTGCCAGAGGCTATCCGCACCACGGTGCGCAACAACGGTGGCGGTCACGCGAACCACAGCCTGTTCTGGACGGTCATGTCGCCGAGCGGCGGCGGCACGCCCTCCGGAGATCTCGCGGGCGCCATCGACGCGGCGTTCGGCTCCTTCGATGGGTTCAAGGACACGTTCCAGAAGACCGCGGGGTCGCGCTTCGGGAGCGGCTGGGGCTGGCTTGTCGTAAACGACGACGGCGCGCTCGAGAACTACTCGACCCCGAATCAGGACAGCCCGCTGATGAACGGAGACACGCCGATCCTGGGTGTCGACGTATGGGAGCACGCGTACTACCTCCATTACCAGAACCGCCGGGCGGACTATCTTTCCAACTGGTGGGACGTCGTCGATTGGGACGCCGTCGCCGCCCGGTACGACGCCGCGAAGGGAGGCTGACTCCCGGCGGGGACATCCCGGCCGCGCCTCGCGCGGTCGGGCGTCGTCCCCGGACCAACCCGAAGCGACTCCTATGACCGCAAGAGTGGGGATCCTGGTCGGGGGCGGTCCCGCGCCCGGCCTGAACAGCGCGATCGGCTCGGCCGCCCTCCAGGCCATCAACCAGGGGTGGGAGGTCGTCGGTCTGTACGACGGGTTCCAGCACCTGATGCGTGGGGACACGACCCGGATCGTCGCCCTCGACATGGACGGCGTGTCGCGGATCCACACCCGCGGGGGCTCGATCCTGCGCACCTCGCGGGCGAATCCGACCACGAGTCCGCAGACGCTGTCGAACACGGTCGCCGCGCTCGACGAGCTGGGCATCACGCGTCTGGTCACGATCGGCGGCGACGACACGGCTTTCGGGGCCCGCTCCGTGGCGGCGTCGGCGGAGGGAGATCTGCGCGTCGCGCACCTCCCCAAGACGATCGACAACGACCTCCCGCTGCCGGGGGACAAGCCGACCTTCGGCTACGAGACGGCCCGGCAGGTGGGGGCACGACTCGTCGAGAACCTCATGGAGGACGCGCTGACCACGCAGCGCTGGTTCTTCGTCGTGTCGATGGGGCGCAAGGCCGGCCACCTGGCGCTCGGGATCGGGAACGCGGCCGGGACGACCCTGACGCTCATCCCCGAGGAGTTCCCCGACCAGATCGAGCTGAGCGAGGTTGGCGATCTGCTGGAGGGCTCGATCCTCAAGCGCCAGGCGCAGGGACGTCCGTACGGGGTGGCGATGATCGCCGAGGGGATCGGCGAGAAGCTCAACCGCGAGAGCCTCGCCCGTCTGCCCGGTGTCCAGGTCGAGCACGACGCGTACGGCAACCTGAGGCTGTCGGAGATCCCCCTCCAGACGATCCTCAAGACCGAGGTCAAGCGCCGCTTCGCGGAGCGCGGCCAGGCGATCACGATCACGGACATGGACCTCGGATACGAGCTGCGCTGTGCGCCCCCGGTGCCGTTCGACATCGAGTACACGCGCACGCTGGGCTACGGCGCCATACGCTTCCTGCTCGAGGAGCCGGACGACGAGCGCCTCCGGTTCGGGGGACTCGTGTGCTTGGGGCGCGCCGGACACCTGCGTGTGCTCCCGTTCGACGAGGTCGCGGATCCCGTGACGGGCCGCACCCGGATCCGGCTGGTCGACACGGAGTCGGAGACGTACCGCGTGGCCCGCGAGTACATGCTGCGGCTGGAGCGCGAGGATCTCGAGGACCCGGAGACGCTGGCTGGGATGGCCTCCGCCGCCGGTCTGACGACCGACGAGGTGGTGCGGCGCTTCGGCCCCGTGGTGGGGTTGCGGCCCGCCGTTTCCGCGACGTCCTGAGCAAGCGGACGCCGGGCGAGACGCCCCTCCTCGACCCCACCCCGCGGGACGTCCGGGGCCAGCACGCCGGTCAGGAGTGACTTCTCTGCCGCTGCGCGACGTGATCCTGTTCGATCTCGACGGGACCCTGGTGGACTCCGCCGATCTGATCCTCGAGTCGTACCGGCACACGATGCGCGTGCACTTCGACGCGGTGCCGCCGGACTCCGTGTGGCTGCGCTCGCTGGGGACGCCCCTGCGGGCCCAGTTCCGTCAGTTCGTGGACACCGACGCCGAAGTGCAGGCGATGATCGACACCTACATCGAGCACAACCACCGGGAGCACGCGCGCCTCATCCGACGCTTCCCGGGCGTGGCGGATACGCTGGCGGCGCTGCTCGACCGCGGCGCGCGGCTGGGGATCGTGACCTCGAAGGCCGCCCGCGGGACGGCCATCAGCCTCGAGAGCTGCACGCTTCCGGCCGAGTGGTTCGAGGTCATCGTCACGTCGGACGAGCCGGTGCCGCACAAGCCCGACCCGGCCCCGGTGCGTCTCGCCATCGACCGCCTCGGGGTCGCGGCCGCGGACGTGGCGTTCGTGGGGGACTCGGTGTGGGACGTGCGCGCCGGTCTGGCGGCCGGAGTGCACACGGTGGCGGCGCTGTGGGGGCCGTTCTCCGAGGGCGAGCTGGCCCCCGAGCGCCCGCACCGCATGATCGACCGTCCGTCCGATCTGCTCGTCGATCCCGATACCTAGGGACGGTCGCTCACACGCTCACTCGCTCACTCGAAGCGCACCATCATCCAGCGCACCTCGGGGATGTCGGCCTCGAGGCTCAGCCGGGCGGGGGTTCCGTCGTGCTCGAAGTACACGTAACCCACCGAGCCCGACTCCCGGGACAGCGTGACGCCCCCGCCGGTGCCGACATCGGCCTCTGGGACGAATCTCGAGCCGAGGCTCTCGCGCCAGGAGTCGAGGACGGTGTGATTCTGGAGATCGGCATTCTTCGTCCGATCGTCCGCCGCGTTGGCGAGCGCGTACAAGAGGACGGCCCTGGTCGGATCGAAGCCGGGGGCGATAGCCCCCAGACGTCCGGCGAGGCCGTCTCCCGAATACGTCGGATCGGTAGAGGGGTACCAGCCTTCGAGCGCGCCGAGCAGGACCGCCGAGAGCGCCGGCTCGTAGAGGGATCCCGCGCGTGTGGCATCGAGAAACAGCTGTCTCAGGAAGCCCGCGGTCTGGCCGTAGCCGTCGCGGATGCGTCCGGTGGCGACCCTCAGGTTCCGCAGCATCCGGTCCAGGTAGATGTTCGCGGCGGGCTGGCTCGCGTCGCGGTTTCCGGCCAGCGGCTGGAGCGACAGGCCCCGTAGCACCTCCTGACGCACCAGGTCGGCTCCACCCTCCAGCGCCCAGGAGGTGGTTGGCGGCGCGCTCGCCGGATCGGCACTCCGACCGGCCTCGTACGCGAGCTGCCACACGTGCGTCAGCTCGTGAGCGAACAAACCGACGCGATCCGCTTCGAACGCGAGCCCGTCGGGAAGTCGCAGGCTCACGCCCGCCATTCCGATGCCGTTCACCTCCTGCCCGACCGTGACCCCGCACACGCACACCGGGATGCGATCGAACACGATGTCCACCAGGATCTGCTGCGAGCCCAAGCTCGTGTGGACGGGCCGGTCGAGCAGCGTCCGTCGAAGGAGGGGAAGGACGCGCAGGATCCCGATCTTGGCCAGGTTCGTGAGGATGGGCTCCAGCCGGGCGCGGTCGTCCTCCCGCAAGGAGCGCGACACGCTGAACACGAACGGCGCCCTCACGAGGAAGATCTGGACCGCCCTCGGGCTTCCTCCCGTGAACAGTCCGAACGACTCCGGGAGTGTGAGCGTGTCTCCCGGGCTCCACAGCCGCTCGTGACAGAAGACCCCGAACCCGGGGTCCGTGGGGCACGCCGGACTCGCCGCGGCTCCGGCGGACAGCCGCACGACGCGGTCGGTCATGGCATCGTCGTCGGGCCGCGGCTGCGGACGTGGGGTGAGGGCACGGCTCGTGATCGGCCCGCCGTCGATCCCCGTGCCCGCCCGGATCGTGACCGTATATGGATCCTGCTCGGGGACGAGGAGCTCGGGGGAGACCCGCGCGGCTTGCACGAAGCGGGTGTCGAAGAAGGCGACCGCGTACCTGGCGCGCTCGAGCCCGAGCTCCACGCAGGAGGTCCCGGGCGCGAGCGGGCGGGGGACTCCGATCTCCTCCGGGGCGGCCGTACAGACCTGCGACGCGAGCGCCGGCGGTCCGCTCACCTCCCGCGCGACGTCCCCGCACCCGACGAGCCCACCGAGGAAGGCGAGGCCGGTGTGGAGCACGAAACGCTGCGGGGCGCGGGACATTCGACCTCCTTGCGACGTCCCCGGAGACGGACGGAGCTCCCCACGATTTCGCCACCGATCGCGGCTCGCAAGACCCCCGGCGCGCGGCGCGTGCGTCCTGTCGCCGTATGTCGTGGAGTGGCCCCGGACTAGGTGCCCGCGGGCTCCGGGGTCGGGGTCCCGGCGCCGACATCGACCTGCTCCGCGGCCGCTTCTCCGGACGACCGGGCGACCAGCTCCGGTCGCCCGTTGGAGGAGAATTCCAGCACGCCATCCACGAGCTCCACATCGAACAGGGCGTGCGCCAGCACCTCGCGGAGATCGCTCGCCAGGTAGAACGTGAGCGCGTGGCGCACGTGGTCCGGCAGCTCCTCCAGATCGCCCTCGTTGTCGGCCGGCAGGATGATGTGCTCGATGCCCGCCCGGCAGGCGCCGAGGATCTTCTCCTTCAGGCCACCGATCGGGAGCACGCGCCCGGTGAGCGTGACCTCGCCGGTCATGGCCACATCGTGCCGCACCGGGTGGCCGCCCAACGCGCTCACGATGGCCACCGCCATGGCGGCCCCGGCCGACGGCCCCTCCTTGGGGATCGCCCCCGCGGGCACGTGGACGTGGATCTCGTGGTCGCGCAGGCGGTCCTCCGGGATCCCGAGCTCCCGCGCGTGGCTGCGCGCGTAGGTGAGCGCCGCCTGCGCGCTCTCCTTCATCACGTCCCCGAGCTGCCCCGTCAGGACCAGCCCCTCCTTACCCTTCATGACGCTGGTCTCGACGATCATGATGTCGCCGCCCACCGGGGTGTAGAACATCCCGGTCGCCACCCCGACGGTGTCCTCTTCCATCTTCTTCTCGGGGTGGACCTTGGGCTGGCCGAGCAGGTCGCGCAGGTCTTCAGCGTCGATCTCCATCACCTCCGTGTCGCCCGTCGCGATACGGCGCGCCGACTTGCGGCACACCGATCCCAACTCGCGCTCGAGGTTCCGCACCCCCGCTTCGCGCGTGTAGCTGGTGACGATCTCGCGCAGCGCGTCGTCGGATACGACCACCTGCTCCGGGGTGAGGCCGTTCCGCCGGATCTGGCGCGGCAGCAGATATCGCTTCGCGATCTCGAGCTTCTCGTCCTCCGTGTACCCGCGGAATTCGATCGCCTCCATCCGGTCGCGCAGCGGGCCCGGGATCTGGTGGACGAAGTTCGCCGTGGCGATGAACAGCACCTGCGACAGGTCGAACGGCACGCCGAGGTAGTGATCCACGAACGAGTCGTTGTGCGCCGGATCGAGCACCTCCATCAGCGCGGCGGACGGGTCGCCCTGAAACGAGACGCCCAGCTTGTCGACCTCGTCGAGCAGGAACACCGGGTTCTTCGTGCCCGCCCGCTTGAGGCCCTCGATGATCCGACCGGCCATCGCGCCCACGTACGTGCGCCGGTGACCGCGGATGTCGGCCTCGTCGCGCGCGCCACCCAGCGACACGCGCACGTACTTGCGACCGAGGGCCTCGGCGATCGACTTGGCGATCGAGGTCTTCCCGACCCCCGGGGGGCCCACGAACAGGAGCGTCTGCCCCGTCCGGTCGTCTTCCTGGCCACCGTCGAGGTCGGTGGCGTCGGCGTTCGCCTCCCCCCCATCGGCATCGGGCTCCTCGCCCGCGGATGCGGCGGCTTCGTCCACCTCCTCTTCGACCACCTCCTCGTCGCTGCGGCTCTCCTCCTGGAGCTTCCGCACCGCGAGGAACTCGAGCACCCGGTCCTTCACGTCCTGCAGTCCGTAGTGGTCCCGGTCGAGGATCTCTTCGGCGCGCCGGATGTCGAGACGGTCCCTGGTCGTCTTCGACCACGGGAGGTCCGCGACGGTCTCGAGGAACGTCCGGACCACCTGCGCTTCGGCCGCCTCGCGCGGGATGCGCTCGAGACGCCGGAGCTCCCGATCGACTTCCTGGCGCGCCTCCTCCGGCAGATCGAGCGCCTCGATCCGCTCGCGGAGATCCTCGATCTCCTGGGAGTCGACGTCCTCGCCGAGCTCCTTCTGGATGGTCTTCATCTGCTCGCGCAGGTATACCTCGCGCTGCCGCTCGCCGAGCTCTTCCTGTACCTGCTCGCGGATCGCCTCCTGGGCCTCGAGCAGCCCGATCTGCTTCTGGAGATGGAGGAGGAGCTTGCGCAGCCGGTTCTCCACCGACAGCGACTCGAGCAGCTCCTGCTTCTCCTCGACATCGAGCTCCGTGTAGAAGGCGACCAGATCGGCCAGCTCGCCCGGGGTGGTGACTCCGCCGAGCAGATGGTCGACGATCTCCTTGGGGACGCCGCGCAGGCGGCTGACCTCGGCGGCGCGCTCGTGCACCTCCTTGTAGAGCGCCAGGAACGCCGGCTCGTCCGGGTCGAGGGGCTCCATGTCCGGCATGCGGCGCGCCACGACCTCGATGTATCCGTCCTTCTCGCCGTACTCGAGCGCCGCCGCGCGCGACTCGCCCTGGATGACCATCTGGAAGCCACCCGGGACCTTCTGCATCTGCGCGATCCGGCAGATGGTGCCGATGCGGTGCAGGATCTCCGGCACCGGCTCCTCGACGTCAGAGTCGACCTGGGCCACCGCGAACAGACGGCGGGCGCCCTGCACGGCCGCTTCGATCGCCTTCATGGTCTTGTCGCGCCCCGCCGCGATGGGGGCCGCCACGGCCGGGAACACGACGGTCCCCTTGAGCGGCAGCACGGGGAGTCGCAGCCGCTTGTCGCCCGCGCGCTCCGGCTCCTCGGCCGCAGCCGGCTCCCCGCCGGTCCCGGGCTCGGTCTCCGCCGCGATCGGGTGTCCGGATTCAGAAACGATCTGGTGTCCGTTATCGTCAGTCATGCGATTCCGTTCTCTGTTCTTCCCGCCGCGGACCGTGTCCGGCGGCCAGAGGCTTCGAATGCCCTACCCCACACCCTCCGCGAGGGTGCGGAACGCCGCCCTCGCACCTCGCGGGCGCGAGACGGGCGGAAGGAAAGTTGCACGAACCGCGCCCGGCCGCGGGCGTTTCGAACGCCCGGGTTCCGGCCTATTTGGCACCTCCGGACGTTCCGGACCTGCCGGAGCGCGCGACTCGCGCCAAGGCGGCATGGATGTGGGGGTGGGGGACCCGAATCGCGTGGTGTCGGGTAGACCGCCCCCATGAGCCCCGGATCCCGCCTGACGCGCACCCTCCTTCGCATCCTCCTCCCGCTCTCGCTGGCGGGGGGTGCGTGCAAGCTGCCCCTGGGTCGAATCGTCGGGGTCGGCGACGCGCTAGCCCCTTTCGAGCGTCCACCCTACCTCCAGGACGTGGATACGACGTCGGCCGTGATCCGCTGGCTCGCCGCTCCCGACGCGACCGACCGCGCCGAGATCCGCGTCGCGGGGGATTCGTCGTGGCGCGAAGTCACCGCGGAGCGCTCACGCGACACCATCCAGGGCCTCGCGGGACCGGTCCTGACCCGCACGATCCGCCTTACGGGGCTCGCGCCCGGCGGGGCCGTCCAGTACCGGGTCAGCGCCGGCCTCCGCACCCTGGGACCATTCACGTTCCACACGGCGCCGCGCCCCGCCGTCGCGGACACCGTCCGCGTGCTGGCCTTCGGAGACTCCGGCTGGGGATCCGAGGACCAGCTCAGTCTCGCCGACTACATGCTCGCCGAGCGACTCGATCTCGGGATCCACGTGGGCGACATCGCCTACCAGGTCGGCTCGGAGGAGGACTTCACCCTCCGGCACTTCCAGGTGTACCGCGAGCTGCTGGCCCGCATTCCCTTGTTCCCGTCCCCCGGCAACCACGACCTGCGAAGCGAGGGTGGGCGACCGTACGACCGCGCCTTCGTATGGGATGCGCCATTTGCCGACGCCCGCTTCTACTCCTTCCGCTGGGGACGCGTGGTGTTCCTGTCGCTGGACAGCACCGACGACGACGTGCCCGAGCCCGAGGACCCTCCCGTCGGGCGTCCCGCGCCGGATCGCGAGTCGGATGGCGCGCAGCTGCGGGACCGCCGGGGTCGACAGATCGAGTGGCTGGAGACGCGGCTGCGGGCGGCGGCGGGCGATGCGGGGGTGCGCTGGATCATCGTCTACTTCCACCACCCTCCATACAGCCACGCGGTCGGTCTGAGCGGCCACGGATCGGACATGCGTCTGCGTCGTGCGGTCACCCCGCTGTTCGACCGCTACGGGGTGGATCTCGTGCTCTCCGGTCATGACCACCACTACGAGCGCAGCACTCCCATCCTGCACGGACGGCTCGCGAGTGCGGGGTGCGGACCCGTGTACGTGATCACGGGTGGTGGCGGCGCCGACAGGCTCGGCCGGGGGATCGCGCCGGGGCCCCTGATGGCGGCGGGTTCGCGCGAGCACCACTACCTGCGTCTGGCTATCACCGATCGGGCGATCACCGGCGAGGCCGTGGGAGTGCATGGCGAGTCCGTCGATGTGTTCCGGATCGTGGAGTTCGACGGCCTCGACGAGCAAGGCCGGCCGCTCGGCGAAGCCTGCGATGGCTGAGACGACGCCGTATCGTTAGCGCATGACGGAACCGGTGACCGACGTGGATGCCTCCGGGACGGAGCGCACGCAGCGCTACTTCCGGCGCGGGCTCGGACTGAAGCAGGAGATCCAGCCCGTGCTCGATTCCGAGTACGGGAGCGCGCTCGTCCGGCTCATCCGGGAGCGGGACTACGAGCTGGTGGTGGGACGCCTCCACTTCCGTCTCGCCCGCAGCTTCGGGTTCTGCTACGGGGTCGACCGCGCGGTCGAATACGCGTACGAGTCGCGCGAGAAGTTCCCCGACCGGAGGATCTTCCTCGTCGGCGAGATCATCCACAATCCGCACGTGAACCGGCGTCTCCAGGGGATGGAGATCGACTTCCTGTATCCGGACGACGGGGGCGCGTTCGACTTCTCCGGCGTGACGCCGGAGGACGTGGTGATCATCCCCGCCTTCGGCGTCACGCTCGATGACTTCCGGACGCTGCGCGAGCTCGACTGCATCCTGGTCGACACGACGTGCGGCTCCGTGCTCAACGTGTGGAAGCGCGTCGAGAGCTACAGTCGCGATGGGTTCACCGCGATCATCCATGGCAAGTACTGGCACGAGGAGACGCGGGCCACCAGCTCGCAGGTCGGGAAGTACGAGGGCGGCGCCTATCTCATCGTCCGCGACATGGCGCAGGCGGAGACGGTGTGCGACTACATCCGGAACGGCGGCGAGCGCGAGGCGTTCATGAGGACGTTCGCCAAGTGCAGCTCCGCGGGATTCGATCCCGATCGCGACCTCGCCCGCGTGGGCGTCGCCAACCAGACCACCATGCTCGCCTCGGAGTCGCTGGCCATCGCGGCGAAGCTCGGCGAAGCGATCGCCGACCGATACGGCGAGGCGGAGCTGGCCGATCGGTTCCGGAGCTTCGACACGATCTGCTCGGCCACCCAGGACCGTCAGGATGCGGTCCTCGCGATGATGGCGCAGCCTCCGGATCTCATGATCGTCATCGGGGGGTACAACTCGTCCAACACCAACCACCTCGCCCACCTGTGTGCGCAGCACACGCGGACGTACCACATCGAGGACGCCTCGTGCATCGATCCGGGGGAGGCGACGATTTCGCACAAGCGGATCCTCGAGGACGAGATCCTGCGCGACTCCGACTGGCTCCCGGGGGGTGAGGTCCACGTCGGGCTCACCGCGGGTGCCTCCACCCCGGACTCCAAGATCGGGGAGACGGTCGAGCGGGTGCTGCGCGCCGCCGGTCACGACCCGGCCAAGCTGCTCGCCGAGCGCTGACTGCGCCCGGCGCTTCCTGGCACATGCTGAACGAGATCCGGGAGCTGTACGACTACAACCGCTGGGCCAACGGTCGCGTCCTGCGCGCGGCCGGCGGCCTCGCCGACGAGGACTACATCCGCGACCTGGGGAGCAGCTTCCCCTCGGTGCGGGACACGCTGGAGCACATCCTGGCGGCCGAGTGGATCTGGCTGTCGCGCTGGCGGGGCGTGTCCCCCCCGCGGCTGCGCGCCGACTGGAACCCCGTGATGCACCATGCCCTGCGCGGGCGCTGGTTGGCGTTCGAGATGGACCAGAGCGAGTTCCTCTCCCGGCTCACCGAGGACGACCTGCGTGACGTCGTCTCCTACCGGCAGGTGAGCGGCGAGGCGTTCGCCGAGCCGCTGTGGCAGCTCATGCGGCACGTGGTGAACCACTCCACCTACCACCGCGGGCAGGTGACCACGATGCTCCGACAGCTCGGCGCGGACCCGGTGTCCACCGATCTCGTCGTGTTCTACCGGGAGCGCGCCGCCGCGGAGGGGCGAGACGCGGGATGAGCGCCCCCGCGGCCGGATTCGCCTATGTGTGGCGATACGAGGTGCGGCCCGGGGACGAGGCCCGATTCGAGCGGCTGTACGGCCCCGGCGGCGAGTGGGTCCGGCTGTTCCGCGGGAGCCCGGACTACGTCGGGACCGACCTGCTCCGTGGCCCGGCGGGCGTGTATGTGACGATCGATCGCTGGACGAGCCGGGAGCCGTACGAGGCGTTCGCGGCCGAGCACCGGAACGAGTGGGGCACGCTCGATGCGCGAGGCGAGCGGCTCACATCGGCCGAGCGTCTGCTGGGCGAGTACGACGTCGTGAGCTGAGCGGGCCCGAAACGCTCAGCGGACCTCCGCGTCGGTGGCCTGCAGGAGCTCCAGCAGCGAGTCGGCGGCCGCGAGGCGACCGGTGCGGTAGTAGGCCTGGAGCAGGCGGTACTGGGCGACTCGCCAGTAGCGCAGGTGCACGGCGTCCTCGAGCCCGTGTGCGCGGGGATCGTAGCGCTCGAGCCATGCCTCCAGCCGTCGCGAGCGCACCACGAGGTCTTCCGGCTCCTCGGCCCACTGGTAGTCGACGAACACGCCGCGTCCCGGAACCTCGACGGGCCGCTCGCCGGCGGACGACCCCGCCCGCGGAGCCACCTCGCACGCGAGCAGTCCGACGAGGAGGACGGCCGTCCCGAGGCGGACGCGTGGCATCATGGGCCGATGTGGACCACCAGACGCCGCGTCGACCCGCGGCGCCGGTGCTCCCACACGTAGATCCCCTGCCACCTCCCGAGCGCGAGCCCGCCGCCCACGATCGGGATCGACAGGGTGGTCGACGTGAGCGCGGCCTTGATGTGCGACGGCATGTCGTCCGGCCCCTCGTGCGTGTGCGTGAAATGCGGGTCGTCCTCCGGAACGAGGCGCTCGAGCCACCCCTCGAGATCCTGACGGGCCGATGGATCCGCGTTCTCCTGGATCGTGAGGCTCGCCGACGTGTGGCGGATCATCACGGTGCACAGGCCTTCGTCCACATCGGCCGCTCGCACCACCTCGGCGATCTCCGGGGTGATCTCGATGAGCCCCTTTCCGGGTGTCGGTACCTCGATCCGGCGGATCATCCCTCGAGGATCACACGCCGGGCGCGCGTCGTAAACCCCGTCACGCCGGGAGACCGGCGAGCGTCGCCACCGCCCGCGCGTTGTCCTCGCGGCTGTTGTAGAAGTGGGGCGAGAAGCGCAAGCGCTCGCCGCGCGAGTCGACGATCACGCCGCGGGCGGCCAGCTCCCGCACGGCCCGCCCCGCGTCGGGATGTCGGATGAGGACGAGGGCCGAGCGGGCGTCCTCCCCGGGAGGCTGGTGGAGCTCGAAGCCCGCCTCCGCGAGCCGTGCGCGCAGATCGTCCGCCAACTCGCGATTCCGTGCCCGGATCCGTCCGATTCCCACCTCCTCGACGATCGACAGCCCGCCGGCCGCCGTGTAGGCCGCCCCCGCCGCGGGCGTCCCGAGCTCGAAGCGGCGGGCGTCCGCCCGTGGCCGGGCACCCCGGATGTCGAACTCGAACGGGTCCACGACCCCGAACCACGACAGCGTGGTCGGGGTGAGCTCGAGGTCGGGACGCACATACAGGAACGCCAGCCCGGGACCGCCACACAGCCACTTGAGCGCGCCGGAGGCGAGGAAATCCACCCCCAGCGCGGGAGCGTCGACCGGCAGTTGTCCAGTGGATTGATATGCGTCCAGAAAAATGTACGCACCCGCGGCGTGGGCGATGTCGGCCAGGCCCCCGGCGTCCTGGACGGTGCCGCTCGTGAAGAACACGTGCGAGGTGGCGAGGAGCAGCGTGTCCGGTCCGATCGCTGCGCGGATGGCCTCGAGCGGCACCGTGACGCCGTCGGGGCTGGGCACGATCTCGACCTCGTAGCCCAGCTCCGCGCGCGACAGGAAGTGGTGCCCCACGGTGGGGAAGTCGAGCTCGGTCGTCACGATCCTGCGTCGCGTCTCGCCCGGGATGCCGTCCAGCGCCCCGGACACCGCCGCCAGCGCCGCCGACACGCTGGGCATGAGCGCGATCGTGCCGGCGGGCGCCCCCACGGTGCGGCCGAACGCCGCCCGCACCTCGTCCAGCTTCGACCACCAGATCTCGTACCAGGCGCTCGCCCCCATCTCGTTCCACAGCCGTTCGAACTCGCGCCGCTCGGAGATCGAGCGCCGTGACAGCGCACCCAGCGAGTTCGAGTTCAGGTATACCCGGTCGGCGAGGATGGGGAACTCGTCCCGGTGCCATCTCTCCCCCGCCGGGCTGGCTCCGCCTCGGCCGACGCCGGTATCGTTCACCGATCCTCCGAACCTCGAACGGGAACGCGGCCCCGGGGCGCGCCGAAGCGCGCGATCCCGGACGCGGATGGACTTCGTGACCGAGCTGAACCTGGGCCCGCTGCTGGAGCCCGAACAGAGCGAGAAGCTCGAGGCGCACGACCGGAAGCATTCCGGACCGGGCGGCGAGCCGGAGTGTCCGCGCTGCGCGACCCCGATGGTGCGCATGGTCGAGACGCACCGCGGGCCCCGGTCGGACGACTCGCCCTTCCGCGTGCGTCTGGTGTGCGGCTCGGAGGACTGCCGGGCCTGGACGGTGTACGACTGGTGAGCGCCGCGGGTCGATCGACCCGCGATCCGTCGATCGGTGCGCCACGCGGGGGATGAGGGCCGGTCGCCACCCGCTCGGCGCCCGACATCGCGCCTACTCCATGCGCGAGATCGTGTCGGCGATCGGGATCTCGTAGGGGTGGAAGGGCCCCGAGCGATCGTCGTATTCCCCCCCCTCCTCGTCGAGGATCTTCACCACGCGCTCGTAGATCTCGACCGACTCCTGGGGGGAGTTTCCGATGCACGTCACGCCCACCTTCCCGAACTGGGAAAGGGCGCCGATCATGTGGAATACCGGGCCGGTCTCGGTGCCGGGGTCGAACCCGAGCTGCCGCCGGGCGAGGATGTCGGTGAAGTCCTCGGGGAGCAGGCCGTGGTAGCGCGGGGAGCGGAGATTGTCCGTCGCGATGTAGAACTTCGAGGTTCCGTCGCTCGCCCGGAACAGCCCGGTCTTCTCGTCGGTCGTCCCCCGCGTCAGGAACTGGAGCGCGAGAAACGGGTGCGTCGTGCCCCCCATGCGCAGGTTGATCTCGATCGCCCGCGTCTCCCACCCTTCGGTCGTGGGCCACGTGACGAAGTCCACGCCGAAGCGCCCGATAACGCCCCGGTCCCGCAGCACCTCGGCCACCCGCATCGCATCGGTCTGGATATCGTCCCGATAGCGCGATTCGGCCGGAAAACGACAGCCGAGATACGTCTGACCCAGCTCGCCGCCCAGCACCTGCTCGTGGCTGGACAGTACCTGGATCGTGCGGTTCGGGTTGATGCGCACCTGTACGCTGGGCGAGTGCATCCCTTCGTGCTCGATGAACTCCTCCACGATCCCGCCCATGCGCCGGAGCTGCTCGAGGTAGTGGCCGCACCCCTCGTCGGCGGCGTTCAGGTCGAGCCGCTCGAGCGAGCCGGCGAGGGCCTCCCTGCACGGCCTGCGGCCTTCGGGGAGCGAGCGCGGGTACCGGAAAATCGCGTTCCCCGCTCCGGCGAAGCTCTTGTCGAGCTTGACGACCGCCCGCCTGAGCCGCGGACGACGCTCGCGCAGCCGGCACAGCGCGCCCAGGATCTCGCTCTCGGTATGCACGCCGTTCTCCCCCGCCGGGTGGTCCACCCCGGCCTCCTCGAACACCTCGCGGGAGCCGCTCTTGGTGCCCAGCAGGCTCAGTGCGGGGTCTACGCCGTTCAGCGGGATCTCGAGCGCCAGCGCCAGCTCCCGCTCGAGCGCCGTCGTGTTGAACACGGTCAGGTACGCGCGCCGGGGGTCTCCCAGCGCCTCCCGGATGCGACGCACCACTCGCGGCCGCTCGAGGATCTTCTGCGTGAGGGGACGGGGGCTCGCGTCGTTGAGTGACAGCAGGAGGAGCCGGGAGCGGGCGGCGCGCTGCGGCATGCCCTGAAGGAGACCGATGTAGTAGTCCACGATCTCGGGGTGGAGCGGCTGGCTCGTGACGTACACCACCCGTGCCCGCGGGTCGCGAAGCCGGATGAGCGAGAACAGCAGGCGCTCCTCGTAGAACGGGATCCCGCGGATCTTGGCGAGCTCCTCCTGATCGAAGGTGAGCGAGGGGACGATGACCGAGGTGTGATCCCGGGCCGCTCCCTCCTCGATGTCGCGCCACACGCCGAGGAGCCGCCCCTGGAGGCGCTCGAACGGGTCCTTTGTCACCGGACGGAGACCTCGAACTCCCTGGCCCGGAACCGGTGGCCGCTGACCTCGCGCGACCGGTCGGAGGCGAGGTACACGAACACATCGGTCACCTCGTAGGGCTCCGGCAGCGTATCGGGATCCTCTTCCGGGTACGCGGCGGCGCGCATATCGGTGCGCATGCTGCCCGGATCGACGGCGTTCACGCGGATCCCGTCCTTCTCGAGCTCGCCCGCCATCATCTCCGACAGGGCCTCGAGCCCGTTCTTCGAGGCGCAATAGGCGCCCCAGTACGGCCGCCCGTGGTCCCCCACGCCCGAGGATACATGGATCAGAGAGCCCTCCGTCTCGCGCAGATAGGGGACGGCGGCCTTCGCACAGATGAACGCGCCGGTGAGGTTCACCTCGAGCACGCGCCGCCACGTGTCGAGGTCGTAGTGCTCGATCGCGGCGCGGTCGCCGAGGAGCGACGCGTTGTTCACCAGCGCGTCGATGGGTCCGAGCTCGGTCCTGGTGAGCTCCAGCCAGCGGGCGATGTCGTCGGGGCTCGTGACGTCCGCCAGCGCCGCCAGACAGCGATGCCCGCCCGCTTCGATCTCCCGGCACACCTTCGCGAGCGGCTCCTTCGAGCGTGCGCAGATCGAGACCGTCGCCCCCTCTTCCGCGAACCGCCGCGCCAGCGCCGCCCCGAGCCCCGCCGAGCCGCCGGTGATCATGGTGACCTTGTTCTCGAGCTGCATCGGGTTCCTCGCTCCAGAGTCCTCCCCACCATGTTCAGGGTTCGCGACGGCCCCAGCAACGCCGAATCCGCCCGCCACGGGTTGCGCCCGGCGCGCCGCATGCCGTAAGAGAAGGGGGATGAGCCCGGAGATCCTCCACCCGGCACCTCCCGTTCGTGATCCACGCCGATGAGCGACATCCAGATCACCGTCCAGGGGACGCCCAATCCGAACGCCGCGAAGTTCGTCCTCGATCGGGAGCTTCCGGGGTCGGGCAGCCGCAGCTACTTCGATCCGGAATCCGCGGCCGAGGATGCCCTCGCCGCCAGCCTGTTCGAGATCGAGGGCGTACGCGCGCTGCTGTTCGTGGAGAACTTCATCACGGTCACGAAGAGGGACGATGCCGTGTGGGAGAGCCTCGTCGAGGAGGTGAAATCCACGATCCGGGCGGGCCTCGCGGGTGACGGGCCCCCCCCGGCCTGATCGACCCGCGGGCGCGAGGCGTGCCCCGCCTCGACGATCTCCGGCCCGCTGACCGGGCGTGCCCCGGCCGCGCTCGCCCCCGCCCGGGCCCGCCGTGATCCGTTTCTCTTGACAACTAGAGGACGGCGCTACAGCTTCGTCTAGACTTCTAGAGAAAGCACGGGTCATGGGATGGACGACATGGGCTCTCGATTCGAATCCGATGCGCTCCGCGGCACGCTCGATCTCCTCGTCTTCCGGGCCCTGTCGTCCGGCCCGATGCACGGTTGGGGGATCGGCCAGCGGATCCAGCGGATCTCGGACGGCGCGCTGGACGTGAACCAGGGCTCGCTCTATCCAGCGCTCCAGCGGCTGGAGAAGCGCGGCCTGATCGCGAGCGAGTGGGGCCGAACGGAGAACAACCGCCGGGCCCGCTTCTACCGCATCACGGCCGCGGGCCGGAGGGCCATGGGTCAGGAGACCGAGAGCTGGCGCCGGTTCACGGCGATCATGGACACCGTCCTCGGTTCCACCTGAGGCGGCATCGGGCGCCGGGGACCGCCCTCGGGGTGTCCGAGGCGCTTCTTCCGGCTGGAGACGGGATCCCGAATCGGGGTCGGGAGCGAACGCGATGAGTTGGAGCTCGGCGGTGGGGACACGCTTGCGATTGTGGCTCTCGCGGCGAGCGTCGGACGCACGCATGGAGGAGGAGTTCCGGCTCCACCTCGAGCTCGAGACCGAGAAGAACCTGCGGGCCGGCATGAGCGAGGCGGAGGCGCGGCGCGAGGCGGAGCGCGTCTTCGGGAGCGTCCGTCGGCACCGCGAGGAGATGCGCCTGGGCCGTGGCCGCGGCTTCCTCGATCGCCTGAGCGCCGATGTCCGCTACGCCCTCCGCGGCTATCGTCGGGCCCCGGCGTTCACGGCCGTGGCCGTGCTCACGCTGGCCCTCGGCATCGGGGCCACGACCACGATCTTCAGCGCGGCGAAGACGATTCTCGTCTCGCCGCTCCCGTACGCGGACGCGGATCGACTGGTCGTCGTGTACGCGCAGCGCGCGGAGGAGGGCGCGCAAGGCATCAACATCTCCTACGTGGACTACGGGGACTGGAAATCGAGCCTGCGCTCTTTCGACCGCATGGCCGCGTTCAACTGGTGGACCGCCACCCTCTCCGGCGGCGACGACGCGGAGCGCGCCAGCGGCGCCGAGATCTCCGCCGACCTGCTACCCACGCTCGGCGTCGCGCCGCTCCTCGGACGGGGGTTCCTGGCCGAGGAGGAGGTCCCCGGCCGGGATCGCGTCGTCCTGCTCGGCTACGACCTGTGGCAGCGGCGATTCGCCGGCGATCCCTCCGTGCTCGGGCGCACGGTCGACGTCGACGCACACCCGAGCACCGTGGTCGGGGTGATGCCCCCCGACTTCCGCTTCCCCTACGACGGCGAGCTGTGGAAGCCGCTCGCGCCGGAAGGGTACTACCTCGAGCGCGGCAACCGCTTCATCGCGGGGGCCATGGGCCGGCTGGCGGACGGGGTGAGCTTCGCCGCGGCCGAGGGGGAGATGGCCGAGCTGTCGCGCACGCTGGCGCGCCAGTACCCGAACCAGAACCTGGGCTGGTCCGGTCAGCTCGTGCCGCTGCGCGAAGACCTGTTCGGCTCGCTCGAGCCGGCGATCCTCCTCCTGTTCGGCGGGGTCGCGCTCCTGCTGTTCACGATCTGCGGCAACCTCGCCGGCCTGCTGCTGGCGCGCGGGGCCGGTCGCGGCCGCACGCTCGCGGTCCGGGCCGCCATCGGAGCCGGGCGCGGCCGGCTGGTGCGGCAGCTCCTCACGGAGTCCCTCGTCCTGGCGCTGGGGGGCGGGATCCTGGGGATCGCGGCGTCCGTGTGGGGGATCGGGCTCCTGCGGAGCGTGCTCTCGAGACAGGTCCCGTCGTTCGTGACCCTGGAGCCCGACCCGTGGGTGTTCGGGTTCGCCTTCCTGATCACAGCGGGCGTGGCGCTGCTCTTCGGCCTCCTGCCCGCGATACGGGGCTCGCGCGTCGACCCCGCGGCCGAGCTCAAGGAGGGAGGGCGCGGCCGGGTGGGGGGCGGGACGCGGCTGCGCTCGGGTCTCGTGGTGGCCGAGGTCGGTCTCGCGGTAGCGCTCCTGATCGGGTCGGGCCTCCTCATCCAGAGCATGCGCACGATGTCCCGTCTCGACCTCGGATTCGACGCCCGCCACACGCTCACGGCGAGGTACTACCTGCCCGATACCGACTACGACGCGGCGGGGCGGGTCGAGTTCGCCCGCCGGGTGCTCGAACTCGTGCGGTCCCGGCCCGGTGTCGTCGCGGCCGGCGCGGCACAAGGCACGCCGCTCAGTGGCTGGAACGTGGGCACCTCGTACGAGGTCGAGGGCGAGCCTCCCCCGGCCCCCGGAACATTCCGATCCACACACTTCCAGTACGTGACGCCGGGATTCTTCGAGACGCTCGATGTCCCCATCGTGCGCGGCCGGGCGTTCACCGACACCGATGCCGGGGACGGCCCGCTGATCGTGATCATCAACGAGAGCTTCGCGCGACGCCATTTCGAAGGGGCGGACCCCATCGGCCACCGCATCCGCTACGGGAGCGAGGGATCCTGGCACGAGATCGTGGGAGTGGTGGCCGACTACCGTCACTACCAGGTGACCGAGCCCATGGTGCCGGCGACCTACCTGCCCTACTTCCGGTCCGAGAACCCGCACCCGCAGATGACCCTCGCGGTGCGGGCCCTCGACGATCCGGTGGCCATCGTCCCCGCGGTTCGCGCCGCCGTCCGGGAGGTCGACGCAAGGGTGCCGCTGTACCGGGTGTCTACGATGCAGGACGTGGTCGACGGGCGCAGCTGGGTACAGCGCGTGGTGCGCGACCTGTTCACGGCGTTTGGGATCGGGGCCGCGCTCCTCGCCGTCATCGGGCTGTACGGCGTCATCTCCTACACGGTCCTGCAGCGGCGGAAGGAGATCGGGCTGCGGCTCGCCCTCGGCGCCACGCCCGCGCGGGTGGGCCGGGGAGTGCTGCGCGAGGGGCTCGCGCTCGGCGCGGTGGGCGTGGCCCTCGGGGGCGCGCTCGCCCTCGCGGGGTCGCGCTGGTTGTCGAGCCTCCTGTTCGAGGTGGCGCCGACGGATCCCGCCACCTTCGTCCTCGTGGGCCTCGTGGTGCTCGGCCTCGTCGCGGTCGCCTGCCACCTGCCCGCCCGGCGCGCGGGGCGGATGGATCCGCTGGACGTGCTGCGCGCGGACTGACCCAACCCGCGCGCCGACGATCCCGGGTCTGGACGCCGGCAGTCATCGTCAGGCGCCGGGGGGACCCGGGCGCGCGATCGCCCGGAAGCGTGGCTCGCCGCGCAGGGCGTCCAGCCGCGGCTCGACCGCGATGGATGGGAACAGGAGCGACGGCTCCGTGGCGGCCGCCCGGAGGGCGCGCAACGCTTCGGCCGAGGCGCCCAGATCGGCGTACAGGCAGGCGAGCTGAAACGACACGGGCGCCCCCGCCCGCCGCGCTCGCAGCACGCGCTCGAGCCTCCATCGCCGGAAGACGCGGATCCGCTCCTGGGGCGTCATCCCGGCCGCCCACCCCACCTGGCGTGCATCCAGCCCTGCCTCGCGAACCCAGGCTTCGGCGGCGCGTGCTGCTTCCGGAGCGTGCCCACGGAGCATCTCGGCGACGACGATGCAGTCGTACGCATGAAGCGCAGTCGCGAGCGCCGGCTCGAGCTCGAGCGTCCGCCGGCAGGCCCGGACGGCCTCCCCGTACCGACGCGCCCAGTAATAGATGAGGCCGGCGTCACCGCTGACGTTCGGAGCGACGGGGTCGAGCTCGTTCGCAATCCCCATTTGCTCCAGAGCCGGCTCGTGACGCCCCTGCACGGAGAGCACATAGGCCAGGGCCACGTGGTACTCGGAGCGGCCCGGCGACAGCGCGACAGCCCGTCGGGACTCGCGCTCGGCCGCGTTCAGGTCGTGCCGCTGGATCAGGGCGAGCTGCCCGAGCACATAGTGCGCGTGCGCGTTCGCCGCGTCCGACGCCGTGGCCCGCTCCGCGGCGGCGCGGGCGGAGTCCCGGTCTCCGAACCAGAGCTGGGCCTCGGCGAGGTAGGCGACCGCCGGCACGAAGCGCGGATCCGCCGCGACAGCCCGCTCGAACCACTCGATGCTGCGCGCCTGGACCGCGGGATCCGTCTGGCGCAGCAGGTGCCGACCGATGGACAACGCGTCGCGCGCCTCGCGGCTCGCGGTGGACGCATCCGTCGCGCCTCCCTCGAGCTCGATGGAGAGGGCGGCCGCCACGCGTCCGGCGAGCTCCGACTGGACGTCGAGTCCGCGACCCGCGTCGCGATCGTACGTGCGGGCCCACAGCGTGACGCCGTCCGCGACACGCGCCAGCGTCACCACCACCCGAACCCGCGCGCCCTCCCGCCGGACGCTGCCGCGCAGCGCGTAGTCGATATCCACTTCGAGCGCGCCGGTCTCCGGGGCTCGCATGGAGCGGGAGAGCACCAGCGACGAGGCGTGTCCGATGACGCGCAATCGCGCGGGCTCGAGGGTCGCCAGGGCGCTGATCAGATCCTCGGACAGCCCTTCGGAGAAGAACGTGGAATCCGGCTCCGGCCCCAGGTCTTCGAAGGGGAGCACCAGCAGGGTGTCGGCGGCGGCCCTCGACGTCCGATCCCCGGACGACGACGCGAGCGTGACAGCGACGAGCGCCAGCGCGCACGCCACCCGGATCCCGGCACGGTGACGGCGCGGGCCGACCGCCGTGGCGCTCGACTCCCGCGTGGGCGCGGGGGACGTCGCGGGAGCGTCCACGACCCGCTCGACCGGGGCGCGGAACCGATACCCGCGCCGGGGGAGCGTCTCGATGTACACCGGTGCGCGGGCGGGGTCTCGCAGCGCGCGGCGGATCTCGCGAATGCAGGTGTTGAGCGCATGGTCGACGTCGACCCCGCCCCCGGGCCAGATGCGCTCCCGGAACTCCGTCCTGCGCACGGTGGTTCCGGCCCGGGACACGAGCTCTGCGAGGACCTCGGCGGGCTTCGGGGCGAGCCGCACCGGCCGTCCCGATCGACGGAGCTCGAGCGTCCGTGCGCAGAGCTCGAACGGCCCGAAGCGCCACCGTTCCTCCTGCATGGCCGAACCGACGTCCTCCAGGGATCCCCGCGTGTACATGACTCCGCTTCTCCGCGTCGCGGCTGGCACCTGCGCCCGGATCCAATCAACGGTCGGCGGGATCGACGCTCAAGGGCTCGGGGAGGCCGCCCCGCGGTGAGGGTGTGGTGAGCGTGTAACCGGTTGCCGGCGCGAGAGATGCGAACGCGTGTGAGCCCGGCCGGCGCCGTCCGTGGCGGCGCGACCACCGATCGGGCGCCGCGGACCCGCCGGACAAGCCCCTCACGTCTCCCGTGCCCCCGTCGCCGCCGTCGGCGCCGCCCCGCCGTACCGGGCCGTGGGGGCTCCGTACACGACCCCGCATCCCGAGAGCGGTCAGGGCCATCGGCGCTCAGACCTCGCTCAGAGGAAGCGGAGCGCGCGCGCATTGATCGCGCGTCCGCCGCGGCGCATGAGGTGCGCGGGGCGGGACCCGAACCGGCGTGACGCGCGCCGGTCGGAGCTTCCCGCGTGTCGTCACGTCTCTTTCCAGGGAGGACACCATGCGTACATCCATCGTGTGCATCGCCGCGGGCGCGCTGCTCGCCGCGGGCTGCGGACAGGATCGAGTCGGACCGGACGAGAGCGGGCCGGAGATCCGGACGTCGATGGGCGCGGGCCAGGCCCCGGCCGAGTCCGGCCCGCACGTCGTGCGGTTCGACAACATCTTCGGGCTGTTCCTCACCGACCCGGAGGCCGGCCTGACCGTGACGTACGGCTTCGATCCGGTCGCCCTGTGTCAGGGAGGCGCGAGCTTCGACGTGGTGCACGTGCTCCGCGTGAACATCCCCGCGGGAGACAACCGGCTCAACAACCTCGTGCACGGCCACGACCTGCGGACCGCCGTGTGGCCCTTCGCCGTCGAGGGCTTCCCCTGCGCCCTGTACACGACCGTCGATCCGCTCGCCACGGGGCTCGCCGACCTCGTCGCGACCGACAACGACCTCCTCGCGGGGTCCGACCCGAACCGCCACAACGCGAACTCGTTCGGCTACATGGGCCACGGGCGGCTCGATCTGACCGGCGGGGGATCGTCGAGGTTCCATCACGTCACGCGCTGCGTATGGGATGGCGTCGACATCGCCAGCCTGAAGTGCACCGACCAGATCCGGCTCGCGCGACCCTGATCCCGACCGGGGGGACGCCACCCGGCGTCCCCCCTTTGCAACCATCCGCTTGACATTAGTATCTAAGGTTACGACCGTCCCGGAGGCGGGGCGGGCACGACGGCCCGCCCCGGCGTCGGCTCGGAATCGAGGCCGGCGGATGCGCCCCAAACGCGAGGAGCTCCACGTGAGCGAGGAATCCCAACCCCTGCTCAGGGGCACCCTCGACGTGATGATCCTCAAGGCCCTGTCGTGGGGCCCGATGCACGGGTACGCGGTCACGCGATGGATCCGGGCACAGAGCGATGGTCTTCTCGAGGTCGATGACGCCGCGCTGTATCAGGCCCTGCACCGCATGCGCCGGCGAGGGTGGCTCGAGTCGGAGTGGGGTCGAACCGACGAGAACCGCCGTGCCAAGTACTACCGGCTGACGAAGCGTGGGCGCGCGGCCCTCGGCCGCCAGCGCGCCTCGCTCGAGCGCTACGCGAGCGCGCTGCTCTCGGTGCTCTCCGCGGAGCCCGCCTGAGCCGGGAGACGAATCGATGAGCTTTCTGCCGCACTTTCGGCGCACGCTGCGCGTCGACCCGGCCGCTGTCGCGCGACACGCGAAGCGCGACGTCGACGACGAGCTCGCCTTCCACTTCGAGTCTCGCGTGCGCGAGCTGGTGAGCCGCGAGGGGTTGTCGCGTGAGGCGGCCGAGACGCGCGCCCGGGCCGAGTTCGGCGATCTGGAGCGCGCGAGCCACGGCCTGAGACGCGAGACGCGGCGGGCCGAGCGCGGGCTGCGCATCGCCGCTGCGGTCGAACGGACCTTCCAGGATCTCCGTTTCGCCACACGGCAGCTCCGCCTGAACACCGGTCTGTCGACCGTCATCATCCTCATCCTCGCGATGTCGATCGGCGCCACTACGGCCATCTACTCCATCGTACGCGGGATCCTGCTCAAGCCGCTGGCCGTGCCCGAGCCCGAGCGCGTGGTCTCGGTGTGGCCGGAGTCTCCGCACAGCCCGCGGCTGTTCGAAATGCTGCGCGACTCGCTCGATGCGTACGAGTCGATCGCCGCCTGGAGCCGCTGGACGATCACCCTGACGGGCGGCGGCGAGCCGCAGCGGCTCCAGGGGGCGAAGACCACGGCGGGCTACTTCCGCACCCTCGGCGTCGAGCCCCCCCTGGGACGCGCCTTCCAGCCGGGCGACGACGATCGCGGAGCGGGGGCCGTCGCGGTGCTGAGCTACGGCCTGTGGCGGGACCGGTTCGGGGCCGACTCTTCGGTGGTCGGACGCACGATCACCCTCCAGGGGAGGGCCCACCTGGTGCTCGGCGTGATGCCGCAGAGCTTCCGCTTCCCCGATGCGGGGACCCGGATCTGGCTCCCGTACGAGCTGTCGCCCGATCAGCCGGACTATCGGGCCGGATTCCTGAGGACGATCGCGCGGCTCGCGCCGGGCGTGTCTCGAGAGAGGGCGCAGGCGGGGATCTCGATGTTCGTCGATCGGCTGCACGCGGCATTCCCGTCGCTCGACCCGGCCTTCGGACGCGACGCGACCGTGCGGGGGCTGCGCGACGACCTGGTGGCGGGCTCGAAGCGCTCGCTCCTCCTCCTCCTCGGGGCGGTGATGTTCCTCCTCGTCCTGGCGGCCACCAACGCGGCCGGCCTCCTGACGGGTCGTGCGATCGCCCGCGGCCGGGAGCTCGCGGTGCGGGCCGCGCTCGGGGCGGGCCGCGGGCGACTCGTGAGACAGCTCCTGACCGAGAGCCTCGTGTTGGGCGGCTGCGGAGGAGGCCTCGGGGTCGCCATCGCGTTCGCGAGCCTGGGACCGCTCGTGCGGGGGCTTCCCGCGGGGACTCCGCGCGTCGAGGAGATCGGGGTCGACCCGGCCGTCCTCGGGCTTGCCGTGTCGCTCACGCTCGGCACGGTGCTGGTGTTCGGGCTCCTGCCGGCCCTGTGGGCCACCCGCTCCGACCTGACCGGCAGACTCCATCGCTCGGGCCTCGATACCCGCGGGGTGGGGAGGGTGAGGAGCGGGCTCGTGGTGGCGGAGATCGCGCTCGGCATCGTCCTCATGTCCGGTTCCGGTCTCCTCCTCAGGAGTCTGCTGCGGCTCGAGGCGGTCGACCCCGGTTTCAAACCGGAAAGCGTCATCACCCTGTCGATCAACCCGGCCCCGGCGGAGTACGGCGATCGTCCCGACCGGTCCCGGGCGCTGTTCGATCGCGTCCTGACCGAGGTGGACGCCCTCCCGGGGGTGCGGTCGGCCGGGCTCGTGCAGGTCCTCCCGATGGACGGGACCAACCGCCGCGGCGCGATCGTGCTGGCCGATCGGCCGGGGCTCGAAGGTCCGGATCGGCCGTGGGCCGAGTTCCGGGTGGCGAGCGGAACGTACTTCGCGACGCTCGAGATCCCGCTCCGACGAGGGCGTGTCTTCGGACCCGAGGACGGCCCCGCCGGAGGACCCGTCGCGATCGTCAATCAACGGTTCGTGGATGACTACTGGCCCGGCCAGGAGGCGATCGGCAAGCGGATCCAGATCCCGTTCTGGAGGGACAGCCTGTGGCACACCGTGGTCGGGGTGGTGGGTGATGTCCGGCACGAGGGCCTCGACCAGGCCGCTCTCCCCGAGGTGTACATCCCCGAACGGCAGTCCCGCGAGTTCAACTTCCACCTCGTAGTGGCGAGCTCCGGCGTGCCCACCGCGCCCCTGGCACCGGCCATCCGGGCGCGCGTGTGGGCGATCGATCCCGACGTCCCGGTCGGCGAGGTCCGGAAGCTCGACGACATCGTGGCCGGATCGCTCGGGCGCCCGCGGCTCCTCGCGCTCCTGATCACCGGATTCGGGGTCGTCGCGCTCCTGTTGGGGGCCCTCGGGGTGTACGGGGTGATGGCCCATGACGTCCGCCACCGCCGCCGCGAGTTGAGCATCCGTCTCGCGCTCGGGGCAGCACGGAGCGCCATCGGCTGGCTCGTCGTCCGCCGCGCGCTTCGGCTGGGCCTCGCGGGCGCGGGCCTCGGGCTCCTCGCATACGCGAGCCTCCACCGAGCGCTGGCCGAGCTGCTCTTCCAGGTAGGCCCCTTGGACCCGATGACCCTGGCGCTCGTCACGCTGCTGGTGCTCGGCGTGGTGTCGCTGTCGACCGCCGTCCCCGCCCGGCGAGCGGTTCGTGTCGAGCCCGCCCAGGCCCTGCGTCTCGACTGAGCCCGAGAAGAACCGGACGGTATCCCATGAGCTTCCTGCCCCGCTTCCGCCGCCTCCTCCGCATCGACCCGCCCGATGTGGCGCGCCACGCGGAGCGCGACGTCGAGGACGAGCTCGCCTTCCACCTCGAATCCCGGGTGCGCGACCTCGTGCGCCGCGACGGGCTCACCCGCGACGCGGCCGAGACGCGCGCCCGGGCCGAGTTCGGCGACCTGGCGCGCGCGGGCCGCGAGCTGCGACGCGAGACGCGGCGGGCGGAGCGTGGTGTGCGCCTGGGGCTGGCCGTGGAGCGCATCCTGCGTGACCTGCGCTTCGGCGCGCGACGTCTGCGCCGGCGACCTCTGTTCACGATCGTGGCGGGGCTCACCCTGGCGCTCGGGATCGGGGCCACCACGGCGATGTTCAGCGTGATCGACGGCGTCCTCCTGCGCCCGCTCCCGTTCCCCGACGGCGACCGGCTGGTCGCCCTGTGGCACACCGCGAACGGCGCCGGTCGCGAGCGGATGAGCATCTCCACCGGGACGTACCTCACGTACCTCGAGGAGAACCGCGTGTTCGAGGACGTGGGTCTGTGGGACAACCTCCAGGTCACGATCACCGGGTTGGCGGAGCCGGAGCGCGTGGACGCCCTGGTCGTCTCCCATGGGCTCCTTCCGCTGCTCGGAGTGCGACCGGCCGTGGGGCGGTTCTTCGACCAGGAGGACGACACGCGCGGTACGCCGCTCACCTGCGTCGTGTCCTACGCGTACTGGCAGACACGCTTCGGGGGAGACCCGGGCGCGATCGGACGAACCCTGACCGTGAACGGAGGCCCCATCGAGGTCATCGGGGTGCTGCCGGCCTCGTTCCGGTTTCCCGCGTACGAGCCCGTCGTGCTGTTCCCGTTCCGGCTCGACCGCTCCGAAGCCACCGTGGGCCGCTTCCAGTACCAGGCGTTCGCGCGCCTGCGGCCCGGCGTCACACTCGATGAAGCCCGGGCGGACATGGCCCGCATGCTGCCCTTGAGCGTCGAGAAGTTCCCGGATTGGGACCTCGCTCGGCTGGAGGAGATCGGTCTCGCACCGGTCGTCGTGCCGCTCAAGACCGAGGTGATCGGGCACGTGGACACGGCGTTGTGGCTGGGGTTCGGCGCGGTCGGGATTCTCCTCGTCATCGCGATCGCCAACGTCGCGAATCTGTTCCTCGTGCGCGCGGAGGCACGGAACCGCGAAGTGGCCGTGCGCACGGCCCTCGGGGCCGGGCTCGGGGGAACCGCACGCGCCCTGCTGCTCGAGGGGCTCCTGCTCGGTGCCGTGGGCGGGGCCCTGGGTCTCGGGCTGGCGTCCGGGGCGCTCGAGCTGCTGCGCGCCGTCGGCAGCGACAACATCCCCCGCATCGACGCGATCGCGCTCGACGGACGCGCGCTGCTGTTCACCGCGGGCGTCACGCTGCTCGCGGTCCTCGCCTTCAGCCTCTTGCCCCTCCTCCGGATCCGACGGCCCGACCTCACGCTGACCCTCAAGGGTGGCGGCCGCGGGATGGCGACCGGGCGGTCGCGGTCGCGGAGCGTGCTGGCGGCGGTCCAGGTCGCACTCGCGCTGGTTCTCCTCATCGGCGCCGGGCTCATGGTCAGGAGCCTCGAGGCCCTCATGGAGGTGCGTCCGGGCTTCGAGCGCCCCGAGGAGGTCCTGACCTTCCGGGTGTTCATCCCGAGCTCGGAGGTGCCGGAGCTCGAAACCGCGGTGCGGACGCACGGACGCATCCTGGAAGAGATCCGGCGCCTGCCGGGCGTACGCTCGGCGGCCGTCACCAACTCGGTCCCCATGGACGGCCGCACGAACAACAACGGGGTGTACGTGGAGGAGGCCCCCCTATCGGAGGGCGAAGCCGCTCCGTCGCGGCGCCACAAGTTCGTCTCCCCGGGCTATTTCGAGACGCTCGAGAACCGGGTGCTCGCGGGACGCGCGTTCACCTGGGAGGATGTGTACGGGCGTCGCACGGTGGCGGTGGTGACCGAGGACTTCGCGCGCGAGTACTGGGACCGACCGACGGACGCGGTCGGGAAGCGGATCCGGGAAGGGCGGGACGGGAGCTGGAAGGAGATCGTGGGCGTCGTCGAGTCGGTTCGCGACGACGGGCGGGATCACGACGCGGTCGCGACCGTGTACTGGCCCCTCCTGGTCGCGGACTTCTGGGGCATGCGGGAGTTCGGGTGGAGGTCGGTCGTGTACGCCGTGCGGACCTCTGGCCCTCCGACCGCGCGCCTGCCCGATATTCGCCGGGCCGTGTGGGCCGTGGATCCGAATCTCCCGCTCGCCAACGTCGAGACGCTGGACGCCATCCAGGCCCGCTCCACGGCGCGGACGTCGTTCACGCTCGTTCTGCTCCTCGTCGCCGCGGGGGTGGCCCTCGTGCTCGGCGTCGTCGGTCTGTACGGGATCGTGTCGTACACCGTCTCGCTCCGCAGACGCGAGATCGGGATCCGCATGGCGATGGGGGCGCGCCGCGCGGACGTCACGTCGATGGTCGTCCGTCAGGGTGTGGCGCTGGCCGGCATCGGCGTCGTGCTGGGGCTGATCGGCGCCGCGATCCTCACGCGGCTCATGCGCCCGCTCCTGTACGGGGTCCGGGCGCTCGACCCGTGGACGTACGCCGTGACCGCCGCAGCGCTGGTCGGCGTGGCCACCCTGGCCAGCTGGACCCCGGCTCGCCGCGCGGCGACCGTGGATCCCGTCGAGACCCTCCGTCAGGAGTGACCCGGGCGGCCGCGGCCGTGCGGACGAAGGGCGACTGGATCCTCCCCCCGCGCGGTCAGTGGTGTCTCAGGGCCCGGGACGGATCCACGTGGGCCGCACGGTTCGCGGGCACGAAGCTGGCGATCATCGCCACGGCGACCAGCAGCGCGGCCACCGCGGCCAGCAGGGCCGGGTCGTGGGGGGCGACTCCGTACAGGAGCCCGCGGAGAAGCCCACCCGTGGCCCACGCCGCGAGGAGACCCATGGCGACGCCGCCCGCCACGAGGCGGCCCGACCCGGCAAGCACCGTGCGGCGCACGCACCCTCCGTCGGCGCCCAGCGCCATCCGGATGCCGATCTCCCGGGTCCGCCTGGCCACGCTGTACGACACGACTCCATGCAGCCCCACGACACCCAGGACCAGCGCGATCAGGGCCGCGGTCGCGAGCAGCGCCGCCGCCAGAGTCGTCCGGGCGCGGGTGGCCGCGACGACATCCCGGACGCGGCGCGGATTGGCGACGGCGACCGACGGGTCCCTGTCGGCCACCGCGCGTCGGATGCCCGCCAGCAGGACGCGGGGATCACCGGACGCCGCGCGCGCCACGAGCGTCATGCCGGCGCGGTGGCCCAGGAATCGCCGCGCCCCCTCGGGTGACACGAGCGGAAGGAACACCGCCGCGGTCGGGGGACGCTCCAGGCCGTCGGAGCGCAGGTCGCCGGTGACGCCGACCACGCGGAACCATGGCGGGCGTTCGCCCTCGATGTTGGCTCCTTCGCCGAGGGCGCCGCGATCCGGCCACAATTGCGATGCGAGGGTCCGGGTTACGACCAGGGCACCGGTGGCTTGCTCGTTGTCGGCCGCCCGGAACCAACGCCCCTCGGACAACGGGATGCGGAGGGTCTCGAAGTAGCCGGGGGTGGCCACATGGACGTCCACACACGGGGGTGATTCGTCCTCGGCGAGGCGTCGTGATTCGACATGGAGCTCGTAGCACCCCAGCCCCGACTCGAGCGGCAGGCTCGTGACGGCCCCTGCCGCCGCCACCCCGGGATGCGCCCGGATCGTCGCCAGAACGTCACGATAGAATGCATGCACGCTGGCCTGGTCGGGGTAGTCCCGGGCCGGGAGCGACACGTCCACCGCGAGCACGCCATCGGGGACGAACCCCGGATCGACCCGGACCAGGCGTTCGAAGCTGCGCGCGAGAAGCCCCGAGGAGTTGAGGAGCAGCAGGGCCAGAGCGACCTGCCCCGTCACCAGACCGGCCCGCAGCCTCCCGAGTCCGCGCCCGGCGGTCGCGCGCCCGCTCCCGCCCACCAACCCACCCGGTCCCCCCCCACGTCCCACCGCCGACAGGGGGAGGAGGGTGAGGATCAGGGTGACGAGGATCATCGACGCCGTCGCCGCCGCCAGCGCCGAGCCATCCATCGCCAGCGCGCCCAGCCGCGGCAGGCCGCGCGGTGCGATGGCGCGGACCGCGACCAGGGCACCCCGCGCCAACCCCACGGACGCGACCCCCGCCACACCCACCAGCACGACGGCCTCGGCCCCGAGCAGGCGCAGCAATCGGGCCGTCCCGCCGCCCAGGGCGGTCCGCACGCGAATCTCGCGGGCGCGGTCCAGGTTCCTGACGAGCGACAGGTTGACGACGTTCGCGATGGCGATGACCAGAATCAGTCCCGCGGCGCCCATGAGGATCCAGATCGCCCGGCGGGTGTCGTCGCCCACCACGCGGTGGTGGAGACTCTGAGCCACGGTGCGGAACCCCGCTCGCCGCATCCAGGCCGCCGAGTATTGGTCGGGATGGAGCGATGGGAGTCGGTCCGTGAGCCGGTCCAGCTCATCCTGGACCACCGGCAGCGCGGCCCCATCCCGGCGCCGGCCGATCACGTGCAGGGAATGACTGTCCGCGTCGGGATCGGCCTCGTCGATCGCGAGCGGCACCCATAGGTCCGCATGCGACTCCGGCAGATCGAACCCGGCCGCCAGCACCCCGACGACCTGCCACTCGACCCCCTGCACGCGCAGGGACCGACCCACGATGTCCGGTCTCGAGCCGTACCGGCTGGACCACTCCTCATGGCTCAGGAGCGCCACGCGGGACGCGCCCCGCTGCGCGTCCGCGGCCGCGAGCAGACGCCCGATCGCGGGTGTCGCCCCGAGCGCGACGAGGAGATCCGGCGTGGCCACCGCGACGTCGATGCGCTCGGCTCCGCGATCGCCCTCGAGCGTGCCGGCGCCGACCCGGTACGCCCCCACGGCCGCGAGGGTCCGACTCTCGCGACGGAAGTGCACATATCCCGCCTCCGTCACCTCCCAACGGTCGAACCCGAGACCCGGGACCGCGCTGTAGATGTCGAGGAGACGATCGCTCGCCGGATAGGCAAGCGGCTCGAGCACCACCGAATCGAGCACCGTGTAGAGGGCGAGGGTCGATCCGAGACCCAGCGCGAGCGTGGCGATCGTGACGATCGAGAACCCCCGGGCGCGGCGGAGCACGCGACCCGCCAGACGCACGTCCCCCCATGCCCGCTCGAGGGACTCCGCTGCCCGCAGACGACGTTCGGCGCGCCGGGTGTCGCGTCTGAGGCGCCGCAGGGTCGTCTCCATGTCGCCGAACTCGCGGCGGGCCCGTGTCTCCGCCTCGGCGCGGGACAGGCCCTCCCGGGCCACGAGGTCGCGCGCCCGGCTCTCGATGTGGAACCGGAGCTCATCCTCCACTTCGCGGGCGGTGTGTCGCGACAGCTTCGGACGGGGGACCCGGAGGATGCGGCGAATGCGTGGTAGGAAGCCCATGTGTCGACCTCGTCGATGGCCAGCGGGTCCCGGCCGGATTCCGTTCGCCGGCAGGATGTCTGGCGACTCCTTACCATTAGATACTAATGTAATGCGAAGGGTTGCGCGGGCGCGTCGTCGCCGACCCGTCTCACCACCGAGGGCTCGTCCTGCCCACCATCGAGCCCCGGGCAACTCGAGCCCTCGCCCGGACATCGGACCTACCGGGAGCGCTCGCGCGAACGGCGATCGGAGCGGACATGGACAACCACGGATCGGACGCTCCAGCCACCGGGTCCCGCGCGGCGGATGCCGAAGCCCGGGAGTCCGGGCGGCCCACGAAGAGGGGCGGCTCGCGGCGCGACTTCGTGGTCACGCTGTCGTCCGCGCTCGGCGGCCTCGTGGTCGGCGTTCCGTTCGTGGCGTGCCCGCGGCACGATGGCGGGGCCGGCACCGGGCCCCCGGCCCCAACCGGCCCGGCGGGAGGCGCGAGCGGTCCGGTGCCGCCTTCCTCCGCCACCCGCCTGCACGCGTTCGTCGAGATCACGCCCGCCGGCGAGGTGCTGATCCACGCGCCCTGTCCGGAGATCGGGCAGGGGGTCCGGACCTCGCTGTCCCGCATCGTGGCGGAGGAGCTGAGGGCCGACTGGTCGAGGGTGCGCGTCGTGCAGGCGTCGGCGAGCGCCGTGTACGGCGGCATGACCGTCGGCGGCAGCGACAGCGTGGCCGACTACTGGGGGCCCCTGAGGACGGCGGGCGCGACCGCGCGCGGGCTCCTGGTCGAGGCGGCCGCGCGCGCCTGGCGGGTGAGTCGCGACGAATGCGTGGCCGCATCCGGCAGGGTCCAGCACCTCGCCTCGGGCCGTTCGTTCGGGTTCGGGGAGCTGGCCGCCGACGCGGCGGGGATCGCGCTGGCGGGCGCGGACGCGACCCTCACCGACCCCGCGGACTTCCGGCTCATCGGCCAGCCGGCGGGATCGGTCGACACGGGCGACATCGTGCGCGGTGCGGCGGTCTACGGACTCGACGTCCGGCGGCCGGGGATGCGCTTCGCCGCGGTGGCCCGACGCCCCGTGCCCGATGCCGGGCTCGGCGGATACGACGCGGCAGCCGCACGGCGGATCGTAGGGGTGGGGGACGTGTTCGAGGTCCCGCGCCTGGTGGTCGCGGGCCGCCTGTACGGGGCCGTTCGTGGGGGCGTGGCCGTGGTCGCCGACCACACGTGGGCCGCCATCCGGGGCCGCGACGCCCTGGACATTCGCTGGGAGATCGAGGACGGCGAAGACACCGCGACGCTGAGCCGTCGGATGCGGGAGGCGCTCGAAGCGGGTCGCGTGGAAACCGTGCGTGACGAGGGGGACGCCCCGGCCGCGATCGCCTCGAGCGCCCGCCGGGTGGACGCCGAGTACGAGCTCCCGATGCTCGCCCATGCGTGCATGGAGCCGATCAACTTCACGGCGGACTGCGGTGCCGACGCGTGCGAGCTGTGGGGACCTACACAGGATCCGCGCTACCTGCAGGCCCTCGTCGCGGCGGCGCTCGAGCTCGAGGCGGATCGCGTTCAGGTGCACCCCACCCTGGCGGGAGGCGGATTCGGCCGGCGCCTCGCCATCGACTACGGGGTCGAAGCCGCGCTCATCTCGCGGCAGGTCGGGCGCCCGGTCCAAGTCGTGTGGACGCGCGAGGACGACATCCGGGGTGACTACTACCGGACGCCGAGCCTGCACCGGATCTCCGCGGGTCTAGACTCCGGGGGCCACCCCACGGGCTGGTGGCACCGGCTGGCCAGCGCCCCGCTCGTGGCGCATCTGACGACGGCCGAGCGCCGCGACCCGGCGACGCCGCTCGCCCTGTACGACGTCCAGGGGGCAGCCGACATGCCATATGCGATCCCCGCCATCCGGGTGGATCACGCCGCCATCGAGACCCGTGCGCAGATGGGAAGCTGGCGATCGGTCTCACACTCCTTCAACGCGTTCGTCGTCAACAGCTTCATCGATGAGATCGCCGCCGTGCTCGACGAGGATCCGCTCGAGCTCCAGCTGCGAATGCTGGGCGAGCCCCGCATCGCCGCCATCAGGCTTCCGCTTCCCGGCCGACGGGGGACCCCGAGCCCCGACATCGGGCGGCTGCGGACGGTGCTCGAGCGGGCCGCGGAGGCCGCGGGTTGGGGAGCCTCCTTGCCCGAGGGGCGCGGGCGGGGCATCGCGTGCACGTACTACAAGGACAGCTATGCGGCCCACGTGGCCGAGGTGACCGCGGGTCCCGACGGGATGCCGCGCGTCGAGCGCATCGTCGCCGCCCTCGACTGCGGGCGGGTCGTCGACCCGAGCGGCGCCCGCGCGCAGATGGAGGGCGCCGCCATGGATGGCGTCGCGACGGTGCTCCACTGGGAGGCCACCCTGGCCGGCGGGGTCGTCGAGCAGAGCAACTTCCACGACTACCCGGCCCTCCGCATCGACGAGGCGCCCATCGTCGAGACGCACCTCGTGGAGGACGACCGGGCCCCTTCCGGCGCAGGCGAGCCCCCGTATCCATCGGTCGCGCCCGCGATCGCGAACGCCATCTTCGCCGCGACCGGAACGCGCGTGCGGCGGCTCCCGATCCGACCGGGAGCGCCCGGCTGACGCGGCTGTCGATCCGGTCGGCAAGACCCGCTGACGCCCGGCGCGGCTCGTCCGCCCGTAGTGTTGATTTCCTACAGTAGATACCCTACACTACAGGTCCGCGGTACTCGAGCGGGCGAGCGAGCACGGTGGCTGACAGGCGCGAGCGCGGACTCCCGCCGCACCGAGCCGGCCGCGGGTCATGGCCAGAGCCCAGGGAGACGCCGATGTCGATTGTCCGCTCCGAGATCCTCCGCGGGACCCTCGATCTCCTCATCCTGAAGACCCTCACGCTCGAGTCCATGCACGGGTGGGGGATCGCGCAGCGCATCCAGCAGCTCTCGGACGAGGTGTTCGACGTCAACCAGGGCTCGCTCTACCCGGCCCTCCGGGCCCTGCAGCGAAGGGGCTGGGTGACGTCCGAATGGCGGCGCACGGAGCAGAACCGCCGGGCCCGGTTCTACACGCTCACGGCAGCCGGCCGTCGGCAGCTCGCCCGTGAGGAGAAGCAGTGGGCGGCTTCGTCCGCGGCGGTCGATCGCGTCCTGAAGCTGGCCCACGCGGGCGCCTGACGATGCTGTCCGTGTGGCGAGGCCTTCGAACGAGGCTCCGGGAGGCGCTCTCCGTGCGCGGGATGGAGCGCGAGCTCGACGAGGAGATGCGCGATCACTTGCAGCGCGAGGTCCGGGCGCTCATGCGGCGAGGTATCGACGCCGGGGAGGCCCGCAGGAGGGCTCTCGAGGCGTTCGGGGCGCGCGATGTGGTGCGGGAGCAGGTTCGCGAGGAGGCGGGGTTCCGGGGCCTCAGGCACGCGCGGCGCGACCTCCGGCAGGCGGGGCGGCGGCTCCTCCGCGACCGGGGCTTCACGGCCGCGGCGGGGGGCACGCTCGCTCTCGGCATCGGGGCGACCACGGCCATGTTCAGCGTGCTCCACTCCGTGGTCCTCGCGCCCCTGCCGTACCCGGATCCGGACCGTCTCGTGCGGGTGTGGCATTCGGCTCCGGGCGCCGACATCGCGGACATCGACGTTTCCTACGGCACGTATCTGTTCTATCGCGAGTTGGCGCGGAGCTTCGACGACATCGCGATCTTCCACCGCGTCGAGGTCACGGTTCGCGAGGGCGATCGGGCCGAGCGAGTCCCGACCGCGATCGTCTCGCCGGGCTTCTTCCCGCTCCTGTTCGACGGCGCGCCCGCTCTCGGCCGGCTCATACAGGAAGCGGATGGGGAGGGCGGCGCGCCACGCGTGGTGGTCCTCAGCCGCCGCTACTGGCAGCGACGCTACGGCGGCGATCGGTCCGTGCTCGGGCGCACGCTCGACATCGGCGGCACGCCGGCCGAGATCGTCGGCGTCCTCCCGGCCTCGTTCCACTACCCGACGCCGGACACGGATCTGTGGACCGCGATACGGCTCGATCCGACGGGAGTCCGGCTGGGCGGGTTCAGCGCCGAAGGCCTCGCGCGGCTCGCGCCCGGGGTGACGATCGACGCCGCCCGCCGCGAGCTGACCGACCTGATCGTGCGTCTCGATGAACGGTACCCGGGCGGCTCCTACGAGGCCATCGTGCGGCGCGGCGAGCTCACCGCGCATCTCGAGTCTCTCGAATCCCACATCGTGGGCCCCGACGTCCGACGGCTGCTGTGGGTGATCCTCGGGACCGTGGGGGTCGTCCTCCTCATCGCCTGCGCCAACCTCACGAACCTGATGCTCGTCCGGATGGAGAGCCGGCGGCGCGAGCTGGCGGTGCGCAGGGCCCTGGGAGCGACGGGACGGGACCTGGCCGCCGCCTTCCTCGGCGAGCCGATCCTCCTCTCGGTGGTCGGCGGAGGTCTCGGGCTCGGGCTTGCGATCGCCTGCGTCCGGGTCCTGGTGCGGCTCGGCGAGGGGATGTTGCCACGCGCGCGCGACATCGCCGTCGATCCGACGACGCTCCTGTTCACGGCCGCCGTCTCGATCATGGCGGCGTTCGCGGTGGGGCTCGTCCCGTGGCTCGTCCACCGGTCCGACGATGTGGGCGAATCGCTCAAGGAGGGGAGTCGCGGGGCGACCGGAGGCCGAAGGGTGGTCCGCGCCCGTGACCTCCTCGTCGTCTCCCAGCTCGCCTTCGCCCTCGTGCTGCTGGCCGGCGCCGGGCTCGTGACGCGGAGCTTCTGGAACCTGGCGCGGGTCGATCCGGGCTTCCGGGCCGGCGGCGCCCTCACCTTCCAGGTCGTCCTCTCGGGACGCGAGGTCCCCGATCGTGAGGCGGCGGCTCGGTTCCAACAGGCCGTGATCGACCGGTTGGCGGCGCTCCCGGGCGTGACGGCAGTGGGTGCGGCGGACTGCGTGCCGCTCGCATGCCAGTCGAACGTGAATCCCCTCGCCCGGGCCGATCTCGTGCTCGGGCCCGACGAGATTCCCCCGGCGGTCCAGCTCCGCACGGTATCGCCCGGGTTCTTCCGGGCGTCGGGGATCCCGGTGCTCGAGGGCCGGGAGCTCGAGCGTTCCGATCACGAGCGTCGTACGGGCGCAGCGCTGGTGAATCGGACGCTCGCCGAGCGCTTCTGGCCCGGGGAGAGCGCGATCGGGAAGCGCATGTACCCCTCCCTGGCCGATAGCGTCCCCTGGTACCACATCGTCGGCGTCGTGGGAGATACGCCGATCGCGACGCTCACGGAGGACAACCAGCCGACGGCATACTTCCCGATGGTCGGCACCGACGACGTCATGACGTCGAGCGCGCATTCCATGGAGTACGTGGTACGCACCACAGGGCCACCGCTCGCTCTGACGCCGATCGTGCGTGCTGCCGTCCGGGCGCTCGATCCCGCCGTCCCCGTCACCCGCTTCCGTGCCCTCGACAGTCTGCTCGCCGACGCATCGGCCACCATGCGATTCGCGATGATCCTCCTGGCCATGGCGGCCGCCATCGCGACCACGCTCGGGGCGGTCGGGATCTATGGCGTGCTCTCGTACGCGGTGGGGCAGCGGCGGAGCGAGATCGGCATCCGGATGGCACTCGGGGCGCGGATGGGGCAGGTGCAGGGTCTGATCCTGCGGCGCGGGGCCGGGGTCGCCGCGATCGGGGTCGGTGTGGGGCTGGCCGGGGCGCTCGGCCTCACCCGGTTCCTGGGCTCGCTCCTGTTCGGCGTGCGAAGCGCGGATTTCCCCACGTACGCCGCCGTGGCCCTCGTGCTGTTCGCGGTCGCCCTCGCCGCTTGCTACCTGCCGGCGCGCCGGGCGTCCCGGGTGGATCCGGCCGCGACGCTGAACGAGAGCTGATCCGTGTCCCTCCTGCGCGCGCTGCGCACCCGGCTGCGCGAGACGGTGTCCCGGCGGCGGACCGAAGAGGAGCTCGATGAAGAGATCCGCTTCCACGTGGAGCGCGACATCGAGGCGCGCGTTCGCCGGGGCGAGGATCCCGACGAGGCCCGCCGCGCGGCCATCCGGTCCTTCGGAAAAGTGGAGCGCGTGAAGGAGCAGGCACGGGAGGAGCTCGGGTTCCGGGGGGTCGAGCTGGTCCGTCGCGAGCTGCGGCACGCCGGGCGGCGCCTGCGTCGGGACCCGGGGTTCGCGATCACGGTGATGATCACCCTGGCGCTGGGCATCGGCGCGACGACCGCGATCTTCAGCGTGCTCGACGGCGTGGTGCTCGCACCGCTTCCGTACGGGGACGCGGGGCATCTCGTAACGATCACGCACACGGATGCCGGGGGCGACGACCTCGGGATGCCCGACGGCGGGTACTTCTACTACCGCGACCGGGCGACGACGCTGTCGGACATCGCGGTGTGGATCGAGCGGTCCGCGACCGTCTCCGGGACCGGGGAGCCGCTCGAGCTCCGCATGATCACCGCGACGCCCTCCCTGCTCCGCGTGCTCGGTGTCGAGCCCATGCTGGGGCGCGGGTTCAAGGAGGAGGAAGGCGAGCCGGGAGCCCCCGATGTCGCCGTCATCACGTACTCGTCCTGGATGCGGCGGTACGGAGGCGACCCCGACGTCCTGGGCAGGCCGCTGATCGAGGGGCTGGACCTGCCCATCGTGGGCGTGCTCCCCCCCTCCTTCGACTTCATACGCCCCGATGCCACGGTCACCTTCGGACGGGAGTTCGACGAGCCCGACGTCCTCATCCCGCTGTCGCTCGACCGCACGCGCGCCCGATTCGGGAACTTCATGTACCAGTCGATCGCCCGGCTGGCTCCGGGGGCATCCGCCAGGGCGGCGGCGCGCGAGCTCGAGGTGCTGATGAAGTCCGCTCCGGAGGCGTACCCCGGCGCGCACACGGTTCGATCGCTCGAGGAGGGGGCGTACCGGCCCGTCGTCTCCCCCGTCAAGCGGGCGCTCGTCGGAGACACCGCCGGAGTGTTGTGGATCCTGGTCGGGGCCGTGGGGCTCGTGCTCGTGATCGCCGCGGTCAACGTGGCCAACCTGTTCATCGTCCGCGCCGAGGCGCGATGGCACGAGATGGTCGTGCGGCGGGCTCTTGGAGCGCAGGGCGGAGCGCTCGCGGGATCCGTGCTCTCCGAGGTCACGCTTCTCGCCGTGGCGGGTGGCGCGCTCGGGATCGTGCTCGCGTGGCTCGGCACCCGGGCGCTCCTCGGCATGCTCCCGCCCGGCGTCCCCCGCATAGAGCGCGTGGGGCTGGATGACGCCGTACTGTCGTTCGCCGGCGTGATCACGTTGCTGACCGCCTTCGCCTGCGCCGCGGCCCCCGCCGCCCGTCTGCGGCGGGTCGACGTAACCGCGGCGTTCGGAGACGAGAGCCGCACCTCTTCGGCGGGGCGAGGGCGTGTCCGCGCCCGACACGCACTGGCGGGGTCACAGGTCGCCTTCTCGCTGATCCTGCTGGTCGGCTCCGCGCTTCTCGTCCGTACGTTCGGGAACCTGCGCGCGGTCGACCCGGGGTTCGATCCCCACGGCGTCCTCACGCTCCGGCTGGCGCTTCCCGCGCGCTACGACACGGACGTCGAGCGCACCGCGGTCATGATGCAGCTGACGGACCGACTCCGGGGCGTACCGGGCGTCGACATCGCCACCTTCTCGGCCGATCTGCCCCTGGACGGGGACGAATGGCGGGATTACGTGGCGACCGAGGACGCGATCCCGGAGGGGGACGACGCCGGCATCAGCGCGACCCGCGTATTCATCGGTCCGCGCTATCTGGAGACGATCGGCGCCCGCATGCGACGCGGGAGGGAGCTGACTCGCGCCGACTTCGCCGGCTACCCCGAGTACGCGGTGGTCAACCAGGCGTTCGCCGATCAGCGCTGGCCGGGGGAGGATCCGATCGGGAAACGGCTCGCCCAATGGGCGCCCGGACAGGAAGGCGACGTGTGGTACACCGTCTCGGGCGTGGTCCGGGACATCCGCGAGAGCAGCCTGTCCGAACCGGCGCGACCGACAGTCTACCTGCCCACCGTGTTCCGTCCGGACGACAGCTTCGCGATGTTCATCAGCAACATGGTCCTGCTCGTGAAGGCGAGTGGCGACCCTCTGTCGCTCCTGCCGCGGATCCGTGACGAGATCCGGGCGCAGGACCCGGAGATCCCGATCAACGGCATCCGCACGCTGGACCGTCTCGTCGCGTCGTCCTTCCAGCGCGTGCGCTTCGCGATGACGCTGCTGGTCGTCTCGGCGCTGGTGGCCGTGATCCTCGCGGTCGTCGGGATCTACGGAACGGTCTCGTACGTGGTCGGCCGGCGGCGACGCGAGTTCGCGGTGCGCATCGCGCTCGGCGCGACCGGCGGCCACGTGCGGCGTGCCGTCCTCCGCACGGCGGCCGGTATCGCCGGCGGCGGCATCGCGGTGGGCCTGGTGGTCGCGGCGGCACTCGGCCGCGTGCTCGGAGCGCTCCTGTTCGGGGTATCGCCGGTCAGCCCCGGGACATTCACGGTCGTCGCCATGGGGCTGCTGGCCGTCGTGGTCGCGGCGGCGTCGCTCCCGGCGCGCCGGGCCTCCCGTGTGGAGCCCATGATCGTCATTCGGACGGAATGATCGAGACGGGACGCCCCATGCTCCCGCGTGGCGGCCGCCCTACCCCCGTTCGCGTCGGGTCAGGTGCTGACGATCTAGGAGGATCGGCTCGGCCCGGAGCGTGAGCGTGAAGCCGCTGGCCCCGAAGCGGATCGACGCTCCCGCGGGCCAGTTGAAGCGGATTTCCCAGCTGTGGTACGGTCGATCGAGGTGGACCTTCTGCCGCTCGGCCCGCTCGCTGACGATCGCGTCGATCGAGGGAAGGCTGAGCGCGATCTGCCGTCCCTCGTCCGGCCACGCGACATCGACTGCGAGATCGGTCACGTCGTGGAACACGAGATCCGCGGGAGCGACACGGAAGCACGCGGGCTCCTCCCCGACGCCGCACACCCACTCCGCGATGTAGTCGATGTCGAGGACGAGGTCGCTCGTCCAGTCGTCGCGCTCCGGGTCGCCGATCCCCAGCGTGAAGCCCCACAGGTGGCAGTCGTGCCAGGAGTGGTCGTCGAAGGTCCCGCCCATCACTTCGCGAGTGACCCCGGGGTCTCCCCCGTCCCGACGCGCCCACCCAAGAGCGCTCGCCCGACGAGCTTCGCCGAGGCGCGAGCGGATACCGTGAACGCGAAGAACGCTCCGAAGTCCCGGGTCGCCGGCATGCTCGTGATGAAGAGTCCCGGGACGCTGGTCTGGAGGGACCGGTCCAGACGGGGCGAGCCGTCGACGATCTCGACTCGTGTAAGGAGGTTCCCGGCGGCCAGATAGGGGAGGCGATCGAGCGCCACCCGATACCCGGTGGCGAGGATCACGTGATCGACGGCCAGCGTCTCCCCATCATCGAGCTCGATGGCGATCTCACCTTCCGGCGACCCCCGACAGGCGACCACCGAGCGTTCGGGCCATACCGAGATGCGATCCGCACGCACGCGGGGTGCGAGCCACGGTTCGAGCTTGAGCCGCCCTTCCTCCCAGAAGCGCCGCTCCAGGGCCTTTCGCTCCTTGGCCGGAAGATCGCGGAACCAACCGGGATCCTCGACCATGCGGTGGATCATGGGGGAAACCCACGACCAGTCGGACGCCTCGAAGCGCGGGGTGGGGTGCCTGTGCACCACGTGGACCCGCCGCGCGCCTGCTTCCCGAAGGAGCGCCGCCCACTCGAAAGCGCTCTGCCGTCCGCCGACGATGAGGACGCGCGCTCCCCCGAGAGCGGCGAGCTCGACCCGCTCGCACGTGTGTTCGTAACGACCATCGGGGAGGATCGCGGCGAGCTTCGGCGGAACGTGGGCGAAGTGCCGGAAACCGGGGGCGAGCAGCACGTCCGATGCCTCGAGCGAGTCCCCATCGGCCAGACGCGCTCGAAACGACCCGCTGGACTCGTCCACATCGAGACGCTCGACCAAGCGAGGAACCGCCTCGATCCCCTTTCGCGACTGGAACCAGCGCGCATACGCCAGATAGAGCTCGATAGATAGGGGCTCCACGTCGGCCGGCGTCTCGCCTCTCTCCTCCAGGTAGCGCTCGATCGTGTCTTCCTCCGCCGGATCGAGATGCCAGTCGCAGGCGGATCGCAGGAGCATCCCGGTGGGCATGTTCTCGCGCCAGAAGCCCATCGGTCGTCCGAGGAGGACGTGCTCGATTCCCTGTTGACGTGCCCAGGCCGCCATCGCCAGACCGAAGGGCCCTGCGCCGACGATGAGAAAGCGCGTTCGGTGGACCACCGGTGGGCCTCCGTGCATGCGAGCCGCCGCGAGCGGAGTGTGAACGACGTCCCGTGAACATGAACGCCCTCGCCGATTCCGGCCACCTACATTGTCAGCGTGGGCAGCCTCGTCCAAGTTGCCTGGGTGGCTCGGCCCCACCGACCCCCTGCACCAGGATGCGCCGTCGGACGCCGCGAGCCGCACACACGACGGATGCCACCCCCGGCCGAGAGGGAGCGCGAATCATGGCCATCGACCTCACCGTGAACGGCGAGCGACGCCAGATCCAGGCGGACGGAGACACGCCGCTGCTCTGGGTGCTGCGTGACGAGCTGCGCCTCACGGGCACCAAATTCGGGTGCGGGATCGCCCAGTGCGGAGCCTGCACCGTGCACGTGAACGGCCAGGCGCGGCGCTCGTGCGTGACGCCCGTGCGTCTGGTCCAGGGACAGCAGATCACGACGATCGAGGGTGTCTCGGGCCCGCAGGCCCAGGCGGTGCAGAACGCCTGGCGGGAGATCGACGTGCCGCAGTGCGGCTACTGCCAGTCGGGGCAGATCATGAGCGCGGTGGCGCTCCTCTCGCAGACGCCGGCCCCCGACGACGCGGCCATCCACGCCGGCATGGTCGGCAACATCTGCCGCTGCGCCACCTACGTCCGCATTCGCCAGGCGATCAAGAACGCCGCTGCGGCGATGGAGGGCTGACATGATCCACGGCAAGCTCGATCCGTCCGATCTCGCTCCGGGCCCCAGGGTCCGCGACCGACGCGACTTCCTCAAGACCGCCGCCACCGGGCTCGTGGTGGGGGCGTATCTCCCGGCGTTCGTCCGCGGGGCGCGGGCGAGTGCCACCGGTCCCGCGGGCATCGCGGGCACGGGCGACGCGGGTACACCCGGAACGACCGGCGGCGCGGCACCCCGGGCGTTCGAGCCCAACGCGTTCGTCCGCATCGCGCCGGACGACACGGTCACCGTGATCGTCAAGCACATCGAGTTCGGGCAGGGCCCCTACACCGGGCTCTCGACGCTGGTCGCCGAGGAGCTCGACGCCGACTGGTCGCAGATGCGGGCCGAGTCCGCCCCCGCCGACGTGTCGAAGTACGCGAACACCCTGTTCGGGATCCAGGGCACGGGTGGCTCGACGGCGATCGCCAACTCGTACGAGCAGATGCGCCGCGCGGGGGCGACGGCGCGCGCCATGCTTGTGGCCGCGGCAGCCGGCGAGTGGGGCGTCCCGGCCAGCGAGATCACGGTCGAGGCCGGCGTCCTGCGGCACGCCGGATCGGGACGCGAGGCCCGCTTCGGCGAGCTGGCCGAGGCCGCCTCCTACCTCCCGGTCCCCGAGCAGGTTCGTCTGAAGGACCCCTCGGAGTTCCGGCTCATCGGGACCGAGGTGCCGAAGCTGGACACCGAGGCCAAGACCACGGGCGCCGCCACCTTCACGATGGACATCCACCGCGACGGCATGCAGACGGTGGCCGTGGCGCACCCGCCGCGCTTCGGATCGACGGTCGCCTCCGTGAACGATGCGGCCGCGCGGCGCGTGCCGGGCGTACTCGACGTGCGGACGATCCCGCAGGGGGTGGCCGTGTACGCGCGCGACACGTGGTCGGCGTTCAAGGGGCGCGAGGCGCTCGACATCGCGTGGGACGACAGCGCGGCAGAGACGCGCTCGTCGCGCGAGCTGTTCGAGCTCTACCGGTCCACCACGGAGAGCCCCGGGACCACCGCCGAGAGCCGGGGCGACGCCGCCCGTGCCCTCGAGCGCGCCTCCGGGGTGCTCGAGGCCGTGTACGAGTTCCCGTACCTGGCACACGCCCCGATGGAGCCGCTCGACGCGGTCGCCGTGCGAACCGGGGAGGGCGCCGAGGTGTGGATGGGGAGTCAGATCCAGACCGTCGACCAGGGCGCGTTCGCGCAGATCCTCGGCCTCGCGCCCGAACAGGTCCGCATCCACACCCAGTTCGCCGGCGGGAGCTTCGGGCGGCGGGCGCAGCCCCAGGCGGACCTCGCGCAGGAGGCCGCGCAGGCGCTCGCGCAGGTACCGGCCGGCACGCCGGTCAAGCTCGTGTGGAGCCGGGATGACGACATCCGGGGCGGCCGCTACCGCCCGCTCATCGTGCACCGCGTCCGGGGGGCCGTGAGCGCGCGCGGCATCGCCGGCTGGGAGCACACGATCGCGACGCAGTCGATCCTGGCCGGCTCCCCGTTCGAGGCCATGATCCAGAACGGCGTCGATCCGTCGTCCGTGGAGGGCGCCGCCGACATGCCCTACGCCATCCCCGACTTCTCGGTGAGCCTCCACACGATGGACGTGGGGGTGCCCGTCCTGTGGTGGCGTTCCGTGGGTCACACGCACACGGCCTACGTGGTCGAGACCTTCCTCGACGAGCTGCTCCAGGGGGCCGGACGGGACCCGGTCGAGGGGCGGCTGGCGCTCCTCCGGAACGCGCCGCGCGAGGCCGGGGTGCTGCGCGCCGTGGGCGAGATGGCCGACTGGGGGAGTCGGCCGCCGGCCGGGCGTGCTCGCGGCGTGGCCGTCCACAAGTCGTTCGAGTCCTACGTGGCCGAGATCGCCGAGGTGTCGCGCGGCGACGATGGGCTCCCGCGGGTGCACCACGTGTGGTGCGCGGTGGATTGCGGCGTCCCCGTCAACCCGAACGTGATCGCCGCCCAGATGGAGGGCGGCATCGGGTACGGGCTCGGGGCCGTGCTGTACAACGAGATCACGCTCGAGGAAGGCGGCACCGTCGCCGAGCGGAACTTCGATCGCTACCGCTCGATCCGTATCGACGCGATGCCGGCCGTGGACGTGCGCGTCCTGCCCTCGGCCGAGCCCCCCACCGGGGTGGGCGAGCCGGGCGTCCCGCCCATCGGTCCGGCGGTCGCCAACGCGTGGCGCGCGCTCACGGGCGAGTCGGTGCGCCGGCTGCCGTTCGTCGCGCACCGCGATGCGATGCGCACGGCCGCGGGGGGCGACGCGTGAGCCGGCCGCTCGCCTTCGTCCGTCTCGCCCCGGCCAGCGCGCTGGTCCTCCTCGCCGCGTGTGGCGGCGGGGATGCCGACACGCGGGCCACGGGCACCCCGTCGCGCGACACGCTGCGAGCCCCGGACGCCTTCGCGGAGCTCGCCAACGACGGAGAGCGGAGCCGCGCCCTGTTCGCCGAGATGGGGAAGGTGCTCCAGCACCCGCGCTGCGTGAACTGCCACCCGGCGGGCGGGCGGCCGCTGCAGGGCGACGACTCGCACCCGCACGAGCCGAAGGTGGTGCGCGGGGCGAGCGGCATGGGCGAGCCGGGGATGCTGTGCATCACCTGCCACCAGCCCGAGAACGTGCGCGTGGAGTCCGACTGGGCGATGCCGGGCAACCCCCGCTGGCACCTGGCGCCCGAGAGCCTGGCGTGGGCCGGGAAGTCGCTGGCGGAGATCTGCGCGCAGCTCAAGGACCCTTCCCGGAACGGCGGCATGAGCCTCGAGGAGCTGGTCGCGCACATGGGCGAGGACGGCCTCGTGGGCTGGGGCTGGAGCCCGGGTGCCGGTCGCGAGAGGGCTCCGGGGACGCAGGCCGAGCTGGGCGCGCTGACGCGGGCCTGGGTGGACAGCGGGGCGGCCTGCCCGGCCGCGGGGTGAGCTCACCGGGCTCCCCGTGGTGGCGGATCGGCCGGGCGGCACTCGCGTTCCTCATCGCCTGGGCCGTCACCGGCGTCCTGTGGGTCGCGTTCACGCAGCCCTGGGTGTCGCGCATGGAGCTCGGCACCGGTTGGGGAGACACCCTCGCGCTCCTCTTGTTCGAAGCCGGTTTCGCCGCCATCGGCTGGTTCCTCGTCGTCCTCCCCCTCGTTCGCTTCGGCGACCACGACGGGTGGTTCTTTCGACCGCGGCCGGCGCCCCTCGTCGGGGCGCTGTCCGGCATCGCCATCCTGCTGGCCGAATACGCGGCGTTCTTCCGCTATCCGCCTTGGGAGGTGGTGGGGGACCTGAACGACTCCAACGTCACCTTCCAGTTCATCCTCGCGGCGGTGTTCGGGGCCACGCTGTGGCGGACCTACACCCGGGCCACGCGCCGGCCGGACTCTCCTTGACGTTTGGACGCGGCTGTATTAATCAACTGATTAATTCAATCGACCGATGAGCCCGCGAGGCACAGGACGGGAGGCGAAGCCGTGGCCGACATGGACGGCGCGACCGAGGGAGACACGGAGCTGCGGATCCTCGAGGCGGCGCACGCCGTGTTTCTCCGCAGGGGGACCGCGGGCGCGCGCATGCAGGAGATCGCGAGCGAAGCCGGGGTCAACCAGGCGCTTCTCCACTACTACTACCGGGACAAGGCCGGCCTCGCCGGGGCCGTGTTCGTGCGTGCCGCACGGTCGTTGCTCCCCCCGGTGCTCGCCACCCTCGCATCGGAGACCTCGATCGAGGAGAAGGTGCGGCGGGTGGTCGAGCTCGAGTTCGACAACCTCGAGCGGTCGCCGTTCCTGCCCGCCTACATGCTGAGCGAGCTGAGCCACCACCCGGAGCGCGCCGCGCAGCTGGCGAGGGCGATCGTCGGCGACCGCGTGGACTCGGTGGTGCCGGACATGTTCGCCACCCTGTCCCGACAGATCGGGGAGGCCGTCGAGCGGGGCACGATGCGACCGATCTCGCCCCACGAGTTCGTCGCCAATCTCGTCTCCCTGTGCATCTTCCCGTTCGCCGCCCGGCCGTTGCTGGCGTTTCTGCTCGAGACGGACGGGGAGACGTTCGACGACTTCATCGCGCACCGTCGCGAGGCGCTCCCCGACTTCTTCCTCGGGGCGCTCCGGCCGTGACCCGCGTACCGGTCTTCCTGTCGCTCCTGGCCTTCGCGGCGCCCGTCCGCGCCCAGGACACCCTCTCCCTGGACGCCCTGCAGCGCGCCGCGGTCCGGCGCGATCCGCGGGCCGGGCAGTTCGCGCTCGAGGACTCCGCGGCGGCGCTCCGCATCGGCGCGATCCGGACCGGACGCCTCCCCCGGCTGACCCTCGCCGGCGACGGCAGCGTGCAGAGCGAGGTCACCACGTTCGGTGGCTCGCTTCCGGGCGTCGACATCCCGGTGCCGCCCAAGGAGCAGTATCAGGCGACCCTCCGCGTGGATCAGCTCCTGTACGACGGCGGGGCCATCGCCGGGCGGCAGGCGGTGGAGCGGGCGCGGCTCGCGCGGGCTCGAGCCGGGGTGCAGACGACCCTGTACGGGCTCCGGGGCGAGGTGAACGCCGCCTTCTTCCGAGCCCTGCTCCTCCAGGAGCGGCTGGCGGAGGTCGATGCGCTCATCGTCGATCTCGACGCGCGCCTCGGGCTCGTGCGGGCCCACGTGGAGGAGGGGACGGCGCTTCCCGGCGACTCGGCGCTCGTGCTCGCCGAGCTCCTCTCCGCCCGGCAGGACCGGACGGGCCTCGACAGGGAGCGGAGGGCGCAGCTAGAGGTGCTCGAGCGCCTCACCGGCGAGTCCATCGACGACGCCGATCGGCTCGCCGAGCCGAGCCTCGCCACCCGGGTCGACAGCGTCCGGGCGCTCCCCGGCGGGGTGCCGCGCGCCCGTCCGGAGTTCGCGAGCTTCGAGCGGGCGCGGCGTACGCTCGATGCGGAGCGCAGCGCCCTCGGTGCCGGGCTCCGTCCGCAGATCTCGGCGTTCGCCGAAGGAGGGGTCGGACGCCCCGGGCTCGACCTGTTCGAGCGCTCGACGCACGGCTTCTGGCTCGCCGGTGTCCGGGTGCGCTGGAGCCCCTGGGACTGGGGCGGCACGCACCGGCAGCAGGACGCGCTCGAGGTGGAGCGGCGCATCGTCGACACGAACGAGGAGGCGCTCGCCGAGCGCCTCGGACGCGACGTGCGCGATGACCTGGCCGAGATCGACCGTCTGACCGAGCTGCTCGACACCGACGATCGGATCGTCGCCCTGCGCGAGCAAGTCGAGCGACAGGCCCTGGCCCAGCTCGAGGAGGGCACGATCACGGCCACCGACTACATCGATCGACGCACGGAGCTCCTCCGCGCCCGCCTCGCGCTTCGACAGCACAGCGTCGAGCTGGTCCGCGCGCGTGCCGGATACCTCACCACACTCGGTCTGGGAGTAAAGTGATGCGTACGTGGCGGAAGACGCGCTTCGACGGGTGGGCCCTCCTTCGGCGCGCGGGGTGCACAGGTCTCGCCACCCTGCTGCTCGGCGCCTGCGCCGGTGAGTCCGAGCCGGACGCATACGGCAACTTCGAAGCCATCGATGTCGTGGTGAGCGCCGAGACCGGCGGCCGCCTGCTCCGCTACGAGCCGCACGAAGGCGACCGGTTCCAGGCGGGCGCCGTGGTGGGCGTCGTGGACACCACGCAGCTCGCGCTCCAGCTCCGCGAGCTCGAGGCGGAGCGGGCCGGTGCGGGCGCCCGAGCCCGACAGGCCGGGTCGGAGGCGTCGGCGATCGAGGCCGAGCTCCAGACCGCGCGCACGGATCTCGGACGGACCAGGCGGCTCGAGGCCCGCGAGGCGGCCACCCCCCGGCAGCTCGATGAGGCCGAGACACGGGTGCGGACGCTCGAGCAGCGCCTCGCGGCGGCCCGGCACCAGGCGACCGGCGCGGGCGAGCAGACCGATGCCGCGCAGGCCCGGATCGCGCAGCTCCGCGATCGGTTGGACAGGAGCCGCATCACGAGCCCCGTGACCGGCACGGTGCTCACGAGCTTCGTGGAGGAGGGCGAGTACGTGCAGCCGGGGCAGCCCCTGTTCCGGATCGCGTCGCTCGACACGCTCACGCTCAGGGCCTGGGTGCCCGAGACCGGGCTGTCGGCCCTCCGGCTGGGGGACGAGGTGACGGTCCGGGTCGATACGCCCGGGGGCCGACGCGCCTTCCCGGGCACCGTGGCCTGGATCGCGGACGAGGCCGAGTTCACACCCACCCCGATCCAGACGCGCGACGAGCGGGCCGACCTCGTGTACGCCGTGAAGGTGCGGGTGCCGAACCCCGACGGGACGCTCAAGATCGGCATGCCCGCCGACGTGGAGTTTCCACCCCCGGATGCTCCGTGAGCGCCGAGGCGGTGGTCGAGGTCCGGGACCTCACCCGCGCGTACGGCGACACCACGGCGCTCGACGGGGTGTCCTTCGAGGTCGCGGCCGGCGAGCTGTTCGGCCTCATCGGCCCGGATGGGGCCGGGAAGACGACGCTGTTCCGCATCCTGTGTACCCTGCTCACGCCGGACTCGGGCCGCGCCACCGTGCTCGGCCGGGACGTGTCGACGGACCTGTGGGGAATCCGCTCGCGAGCCGGATACATGCCGGGCCGCTTCTCGCTCTACCCCGACCTGAGCGTGGAGGAGAACCTGCGCTTCTTCGCCGCCGTGTTCGGGACGACCCCGGAGGAGGGCCACGCCCTCATCGCCCCGATCTACGATCAGATCGCGCCCTTCCGCGACCGGCGGGCCGGGGCGCTGTCGGGAGGGATGAAGCAGAAGCTCGCGTTGTCGTGCGCGCTCGTGCACCGACCCGATATCCTGTTCCTCGACGAGCCCACCACCGGAGTGGACGCGGTGTCGCGGCGCGAGTTCTGGGAGCTGCTCGCCGACCTGAAGTCGCAGGGGCTCACGATCCTCGTCTCCACCCCCTACATGGACGAGGCCGCCCGCTGCGACCGGGTCGCGCTCATCCAGGAAGGACGCATCCTGGGGATCGACCGGCCGGCCGCGCTCGGCGAGCGCTACCCCCTGCCCCTCCTCGTCGTCGAGGGACCCGACCGCTACCGCATGCTGCTCGCGCTGCGGGAGCGCCCGCACTGCCGCTCCGTATACGCGTTCGGGGACACGCTGCACTACACGGACGACCGCCCCGGGTCGGATGCGTCCGGGCTGGCCGCCGATCTCGAGGCGTCGCTCCGCGGGGAGGGGTTCCGGGGAGCGGCCGTCCGGCCGATGTCGGCCGGGATCGAGGACGCGTTCATGGCCCTCATGTCGGGCGACATGACGGTCGAAGCATGAGCGGCCCCGCGATCGAGGTGCGCGACCTCACCCGCAGGTTCGGGAGCTTCACGGCGGTCGACGCGATCTCGTTCACGGTCGAGCGCGGTGAGATCTTCGGCTTCCTGGGGGCCAACGGGGCGGGCAAGACCACCGCCATCAAGATGCTGATCGGGCTCCTGGCGCCGACCTCCGGGGAAGCGCGGGTCGCCGGACACGACATCCACACCGAGACCGAGGCGGTGCGCCGCAGCATCGGTTACATGAGCCAGCACTTCTCCCTGTACGAGGACCTGACCGTCCGGGAGAACATCCGTCTGTACGGGACCATCTACGGGCTGTCGGACGCCCGTCTCGACGCGCGGCTCGGCGAGCTCCTCGCCGAGCTGGAGCTGGAGCACGTCGCGGACGAGCTCGTCACCGGTCTGCCGCTCGGGTGGAAGCAGAAGCTGGCCCTTTCGGTGGCCCTCATCCACGAGCCCGACATCGTGTTCCTGGACGAGCCCACCGGGGGGGTCGACCCGATCGCGCGGCGTCGCTTCTGGGAGACCATCTACGCGACCGCGGCGAGCGGCACGACGGTGTTCGTCACGACCCACTACATGGACGAGGCGGAGTACTGCGACCGGGTGTCGATCATGGTGGACGGCCGCATCGCGGCGCTCGGGTCTCCCGCCGACCTCAAGCGCGAGCATGCGGCCGACAGCGTGGACGAGGTGTTCGTGCGGCTCGCCCGCTCGGGAGAAGCCGCGTGAGGTCGGGCGCCCTGCGAGCCTTCATGGCCAAGGAGCTCCGCCACATGCTCCGGGACAGGCAGACGCTCACCATCCTCATCCTCATGCCGCTCGTCGCGGTGGTGCTGTTCGGATACGCGCTCCGCAACGACATCCAGGACATCCGGGTGGCGATCGTGGACCCGACGCCCGGCGACCTGACGCTCGACCTCCGGAATCGCCTTGCCGGCAACGGCCGCTTCACCCTCGTCGCGACCCCGCGCCGGGCCGACGAGGTCGATCCCCTGTTCCGGCGCGGCGCGGCCGACGTGGCGCTCGTGTTCGGGCCCGGCTTCGGACGCGATCTGCGCGAAGGCAGGCCGGCGCGACTCCTGCTCGTGGCGGACGCGTCGGACCCCAACACGGGCAGCACCATGCGCGCCTACACGGCGGCCGTCATCTCGGACTGGGAGCGCGGTCTCGGCGCGGCTCGATCGGGCGTGCGCATCGTCCCCGAGGTACGCATGCGGTTCAACCCCACCCTCGAGAGCGTGAACCTGTTCGTGCCCGGTCTGATCGCGTTCGTGCTCACCCTGGTCGCGACGCTCATGACGGCGATCTCGCTGTCGCGCGAGAAGGAGCGCGGCACGCTCGAGGTGTTGCTCGTCTCGCCGCTCCGACCGTGGCAGATCATCGTCGGGAAGGTCATCCCCTATCTGGGGCTCGGGCTCGCCAACGTCCTCACGGCGCTGGCCGCGGCCCGGCTCCTGTTCGGAGTCCCGTTCCGGGGGAGCTTCTGGCTCCTCCTGGGCGAGAGCCTGCTGTACATCTTCGTTTCGCTCGCGCTGGGCGTGCTGGTCGCCGCAAGCACGCCCTCGCAGCGGGCCGCCATGGTCGCGGCCCTCGTGGGGACCATGCTGCCGAACGCTCTCCTGTCGGGGATGATCTTCCCCATCGCGAGCATGCCGGCCTGGCTGCAGCCGTTCACGCACGTCGTCCCCGCGCGCTGGTTCGTGACGATCGCGCGCGGGATCATGCTCAAGGGCGTGGGGCTCGATTACTTGTGGCTCCCCACCCTCGTGCTGCTCGGGATGATGGGGGCCTTCGTGCTCCTCGCCATCCGCAGCTTCAAGCCCCGGCTGGACTGAGGAAGCCGGGCGATGCGGATCCTGAAGGCGCTGCTCGCGAAGGAATATCGGCAGATATTCCGCGACCGGTTGATGACGTTCGAGATCTTCGCCATGCCCGTCGTGCAGCTCCTCATCCTGGCGAACGCCGCCACCTTCGAGGTGAAGACGTCGCGCCTGTTCGTCGTGGACCACGACCGGTCGACGGTGTCGCGGGAGCTGGTGGATCGCTTCATCGCCTCGGGCCGCTTCGAGCCGAGCGGTGCCTCGAGCTCGATGAAACGGGCCGACGACGCCATGCTGGGCCGACGGGCCGACGCGATACTCCAGCTGCCGGCGAGCTTCGAGAAACGGCTGGTCCGCGACCGCGTCGCCCCGGTCCAACTCGTGCTGAACGCCGAGGACGGGGCCGCGGCGGCCGTCACGCGGGCCTACGCCTCGGCGATCGTGACGCGCTACTCGGCAGAGCTCGGCCTCACGCTCCAGCCCGTGGCCCGCACCGCGGCGACCGAAGCGCCGGCGATGGGCCACGTGGAGCTCCGGACGCGCGACCGGTACAACCCGGAGCTCGACTATCGCCATTACATGGTGCCCGGCATCCTCGTCTTCCTGATCACGGCGATCGGAATGGCGCTCACGGCGCTCAACATCTCCCGCGAGAAGGAGATCGGGACGCTGGACCAGCTCAACGTGACCCCGGTGTCGCGCAGCGCGTTCATCGCGGCCAAGCTCATCCCGCTGTGGTCGATCGCGTTGCTCGAGCTGGCGGTGGGTCTCCTGATCGCACGCTTCGTGTTCGGGGTGCCGATGATCGGGAGCATCCCGCTCGTGTTCGGGCTGGCCGCGGTGTACCTGCTGGCCGCGCTCGGCACCGGGCTGTGGGTATCCACCATCGCGTCCACACAGCAGCAGGCGCTGTTCATCGCCTTCTTCATCATGCTCGTCTATCTGCTCATGAGCGGGCTGTTCACGCCCGTGAGCAGCATGCCCACCTGGGCCCGGTGGGTCGCCCAGCTCAATCCCGTCAAGCATTTCGTGTGGATCATGCGCGCCGTCCTCCTCAAGGGCGCCGGGCCGCGTGACGTCCTGGTGCCGTTCGTCGTCCTCCTCGGGTTCGCGGTGGCCGTGTTCACGCTGGCGGTGCGGCAGTACTCGAAGCGGGCCGCCTGAAGGGGACCGCCCCGGGGCGGAGCCGCGGCGAATCGCTCGCCCGAGGAGGGAAGACCCGGCAGGCGGCGGTTGATGGATGGCGTGCGACGCTCAAGAGTCCGACGATCCTTAGGGGGTGCCCGATGTACGGACGCAGGTCGTTGTTCGTGGTTGGGGCCTTGCTCGCCGGGGTGCACTGCGTGTCCGCCCAGGGCCGCGGGGGCGGCGACGGGCCGCCCGAGCCGACCGAGCGTTTCGCCGACGTGCCGCCCCTCACGCCCGTGACCGACGGCATGTTGCAGAATCCCGACCCGAGGGACTGGCTCTCCTGGCGGCGGACGCTCGACAGCTGGGCGTACAGTCCGCTGGACGAGATCGATCGTGACGACGTCTCCGAGCTGGCGCTCGTCTGGTCGCGCCCCATGACCCCAGGCGTCCAGGAGGGCACGCCGCTCGTCCACGAAGGCGTCATGTTCGTGCCGAACCCGCACGACGTCATCCAAGCGATCGACGCCGTCACCGGCGACCTCTACTGGCAGTATCGCCGGCCGCTGCCCGACGACCTCGACAAGTACTTCGTCATCTGGACCGACACGAACCGGAATCTCGCCATCTTCGGCAACCTGATCATCGACACGAGCGGCGACGACTTCGCCTTCGCGCTCGACGCGCGCACCGGTCAGCTCGCTTGGGAAACGCGGATTCTCGACATCGCGACCAGCGTGGGGGGGACGCCAACACCCTGTTCGTCTTCGCGCTGCCGGACTAGCACCGGAACCTCGGCATGATACCGGACTGCGGAGCCACGGGGATGCCCCCGCGAGCGTTCCCCGGTGTCGAATCCGTCGCGCGTCCTTCGACAAGAGCTGAGAGTCGGGAAGGCGGGTCCAGACGACACCACGAGGGAGACGGGATGAGCAAGGTCACACCGTTCTTGATGTTCAGCGATCGACTCGACGAGGCGATCGAGTTCTACACGAGCACCTTCCCCGACTCCGAGATCCGGCACCTGTCGCGAGCCGGCGAGGACGGTCCGATCCGGGCGGCCGAGTTCGTCGTCGGAGGCCAGGTGTTCAACGCCTTCGAGGGCGGACCGCACTTCTCCTTCTCGGAGGGGATCTCGCTGTATGTCGACTGCGAGGATCAAGCCGAGGTGGACGAGTACTGGGCCAGGATCATCGACGCGGGCGGCACCCCCGTGCAGTGCGGGTGGATCCGTGACCGGTTCGGCCTGTCATGGCAGATCGTCCCGCGCCGGTTCGTGGAGCTGATCGGCGATCCCGATCCGAACAAGGTCCGGGCGGTGACGAACGCGATGATGGGGATGCAGAAGCTCGACGTGGCCGCGCTCGAGCGGGCCTTCGCCGAAGCATAGCCGCGGGTCGCTCAGCCGCCGGGCTGCTCAGTCGCGACCCGCCTCTTCTCTGCCTCGAGGTCCTCGAGCCTCACGCCGTCGGTGATCCAGGCCGGGGCCGGCTCTCCCTTCAGGTAGTGGCCGAACCACTCGAGGATGCGGCGGTGGTAGTCCCTCTGGTTCGCTTCCTCGCGGAAGCCGTGGTCCTCGCCCTCGTACACGAGCATCACTACCTGCTTGCCGGCGCGGCGCGCGAAGTTGTAGTACTCGGTCCCCTGGTAGGGGTCGACCACGCCGTCCTCGTCCCCGAGCGCGAGCAGGACCGGCGTCTCGAGGTCCTGGATCTTCTCGATCGGCGAATTCCGGCGGTGCGCCTCGGGGTCGTCCCAGTACGGGACCTCCATGCGCGCCTGGCCGGTCTCCCAGTGGTCGACCTCGGGGATGCCCGGGTTCCAGTGGATCGCGCCCATCATGCTGAGAAAATCGGTGAGCGGCGCGCCGGCCACGGATGCCGCGAAGATGTTCGTCCGCGTCGGGAGAAAAGCCGCCTGGTAGCCGCCCCACGAGTGCCCGATGAGACCCACGGCATCGGGGTCCGCGACGCCCATGTCGACCACCTTCGCCACCGCGGCGCGCACCGACTCGAGCGCCGAGACGCCCGGATCGCGGGCACGATACACGATGTCGGGCTGTAGCACCGCGTACCCGGCCCGGGTCCAGTCGCTGAAGTCGTAGTAGTTGCGCTCGTTGGGGTTCGTGAAGATGTGGATGGTGGGCGAGCGGATCTCGTACGTATAGACGATCGTCGGGACGCGCGTGCCCTCCACGTAGTTCGCGGGATAGTAGAGCACGGCCTGGAGCGGGACCCCGGCCTCGCTCGTGAAGTCCACGAGCTCGGAGCGGCCCCACGGGACCTCGTCGATGAACGGGTCGATGTCGGTGACCCGTCGCGCGTCCGCCAACGTCGGCCCGGCGGCGAAGTAGTCGGGCGGGTCGTCGAAGGCCATCTCGCGGTACACGTACACGTCCGCCGAGTCGGCCCTCACGAGGCTCGACACGTAGGCATCCTCGAGCACCAGCTGCTCGACGGCGCCCGACGGCATCACCCGGGCGTACCCCCGCCGCTCGCTCCACTCGCCGTGCAGGCTCAGATAGATGGGCTCATCCGGATCGAGGCCCGGCGTGTCGTCATCGGCCAGGAAGGCGACCCGGTGGACCATGCGGCCCGCCGTCCCATCGGTGAGCCGCGTGGCCCCGGAGCCGTCGAGTGACACCCGCCACACGTCGTACTGGTCGTCGAGCAGGACCGCCGCGTCACCTTCCATCCAGGCGTCCGGACCGAAGCCCCACGGCGGCGTCACGTCCGTCGGCGTGTCGTACGTCGTGTCGGCGAACACCGCATCGAGACCGGATGTGAGGTCGTACTCCTCGCCGGTCCGGAGGTCGTGGCTCGCGTAGTTCGCCCCGTCGTAGCTCACCAGGTAGCGCCCGCCCGCGCTCGGCCACTCGTAGCGCACCTTCTGGAGCGTCTTCTGGCGTGCCCCGGTCCTGGTGTCGACCACCCACACGTCGTGGTAGTGGCGGCCGAACATGGCGCCCCACGGATAGGGCTCCTCGGTGTCCTCGACCGCCCTGGCCCAGCCCTCCAGGAGTCGCGCGCTCGCCAGCAGCTCGGTGCCGATCTGGACCGCGCGGTTCGCGTCGAGGTGCCACACGGCGAGGAGCGTGCGGCGCTCGTCGAACGACTCCGACGCCACCTGCTGGGGGAAGATGCGGACGTCGGAGCTGTGCCAGATCTCGAGTGACGGGAGCTCCGGCTCCTCAGCTTCGTCGGCGTCCTCTTCCTGACCCTCCTCGTCGGCATCGTCCTCGTCCATCTCCTCCCCATCCCCCTCCTGCCCGGCGACGTCGGCGGCGTCTTCCTCCTCCGGCTCGACCGGCCGGAGCCCGAACGAGATCATCGTCCCGTCATCCGACCACTCGGGCGTGCGCGAGTCGACGATGTCCAGCGTGTCCGCCACGCCGGGCGTCCCGGCTCCGAGCACCAGCGTGGCCGGCGAGCCCGTGTCGAGCCCCCGCCACGCGAGGACCTCCTGCGCCGTGCCCTCCTCCGAGGCTGGCTCCACCGATCGGAGCGCGGCCAGGTCGGAGGCCTTCTCGCGCCACGCCAGCCCCGAGTAGAAGGAGGCCGATGTGTCGAGCGACCGGAGCCGACCGCTCGCCGCATCGTAGACCTGGACCCCGTTCCCGGCGTCCTCCCCGGTGGCGATCGCGAGCGCGATCATCGAGCCTGTGTCGCTCCACGAGAAATCGTCCACGTTCCCGAACGTGGTGCTCGAGCCCCAGTCGAGGTCCACGACGAGGAGATCGGCGCCCTTGCCCTCGGGCTCCTTCGGCGGATAGCCGAGGAGCGCCAGGTAGCGTCCCTCGGCATCGAACTCGAAGGTGTCGATGTCCTCGAACGCGAACTCCTCTCCCGTGTCGAGATCGAGGAGTCGCGCGTCCAGGCGGATCGGCGCATCGTCCTTCTCGAGCTTCTCGCGCTCCTCCTTCGTGGGCTCGATCGCGTACGCGAGCCAGCGACCCTCGGGCGAGAACACGGGGTCGTCCCCCCACGGAACGACCCGCGTCGAGTCGGAGTCCAGAAGACGGATCCGGAGCTCGTTCTCCTCGTCGTTGCGGGTGACCCTATAGGCGAGCGCCCGGCCATCGGGTGCGAGAGCCGGAAACCCGAGGCTCTCCCAGCGGCCGTAGTCGAACGGCTCGGAGGACCCGGTGTCGGGGCCGCCTTCCTGGCCGAGGGCCGGCAGGGGCGACAGGAGCGTCGCGGCGTACAACGCGTGGATGGCGACGATTCGGCGCATGTAGAGCTTCTCCCGGCAGGTGGCGTCGACGGTTCGATGATGGCGGGTGCGTGCGCCCGCCGCCAACTGGCGCGCGGGCCGCCGGCTCAATGGCCCGCGGGGATCACGGGAAGCACCACGTGCGATGCGTGTCCCGGCGCGTGGTGGATCGTCTGGTCCGCCGTGATCTGCCGACGGTTGCGGCCCAGCGGCTCCCCGGTGTTCGGGTTCACGTCGAAGCGAGGGAAGTTCGAGCTCGACACGTCGATCCGGATCCGGTGGCCGCGCTTGAACACGTTGGCGGTCGGGAACGGGCGGATGGTGAACTCGTACACGGTGCCCGGCACCATGAGCTCTGCGTGGTCCCGGGTGTCGCGATAGCGGGCCCGGATCACCCCGTCGGTGAGGTTCATGTCGAACCCGGTCGGGAAGTCCGTGCTCGGCGGGTACACGTCGACCAGCTTCACGGTGAAGTCCGTGTCGACCGCGGTCGAGGAGGCGTACAGGGTCACCACGATCGGGCCGATGACCTCGACGTCCTTCTGCAGCGGAGCCGTCTGGAACACGACCACGTCGGGTCGGACGCGGAGCGGCAGGTAGGGCGGCTTCGAGGGCGGGAAGTCCTCGCGCTCGCGCTGGTCGAACGCGCCGTCCTTGAGCCGGGTCGACACCCCGCCGCCGATCGTCGGCACCGGATCGGAAGGATCGAACGTATACGTGGTCGAGGGCTCCTCGTCCGCCACCGGCGGGGTCGTGCTCAGACTCCCGTCGGCGTGGAAGTAATAGTCGGTGAACCGCGTGCCCTCGAGCGGCCACGCGTCCGCGTCGCGCCAGTAGCCGCCGTGCACGAGCCGGCCGTTCCCGTCCCGGTGGCCGTCGCCCGTTCCCATCACGAACAGCCGGATGGGCGCCTCGTCCTCGACGCCATTGGCCTCGCCCTCGAGGAAGTGGTCGAACCAGCGCCGGTGGAACCCGGTCGCGAAGTCGCGGATCCCCGCCTCGGGACCGAACTCCACGTCCCCCGCGAACGAGCGCGCGTTCCCGCCGTGCGTCCACGGGCCGATGAGGAGCCGGATGGGACCCTCCTTCATCTTCGACAAGGCCTGATAGTTGGCGATCGTGCCGCGCAGATAGATGTCGTACCAGCCACCGACGTGGAGCATGGGGACATCGGCCGTCTGCGCGTAGTATTCCTCCCAGTTGCGCCCCAGTGTCCTCCAGTAATCGTCATAGTCGGACCGCGTGGCCATGTCGAGCACGTAGTCCTCGAAGTTGGGCGCGATCGACAGCGGGCTGAGCCCCTTCCGGAGCGGGAGCGCGTCGTACCAGGCGACCACCTTCTCGGTCTCGAACAGCTCGCGGACGACGGGGTCGTCGGTCTCCTCGAGCACCTGGCCCCACGCCCAGGTGAGCTGGCGGCCGACCTCGAACGTCCCGTCGAAGCGCACGGAGTGGTCCCAGGCGTTCGACATGCCGCCCATGTTGAGCACGAGCGGGCCGAGCGAGGGCGGATCGAGCTTGGCCGGGTCGGCCTGCGTGTGGGCGGCGTACGAGGTGCCGAACATGCCGATCGGGGGCTCCACGTACGGGAGCGCCGCGAGCCACTCGATCGTGTCGTACCCGTCGTAGGCGTCGTAGTCGTAGTACTTGCTGAACACGCCCTCCGACTCGTAGCGGCCACGGGTGTCCTGGACCGCGACGACATACCCGTGCCGGACGAAGTACTCGATCTCCTCCTCCGCCGCCGCCGCCGACTTGTCGTACGGCGTCCGGTGGAGGAGCCCGGGAAACACCCCCTCGACCACGCGGCCGTCGCGCGCCGGGCGATAGATGTCGGTGGCGAGCCTCGTCCCGTCGCGCATCCCGACCATCACGTTGCGCTCGACGTGGACGTCGTACTCGCCCTCCTGGGCGAAGGCCGCTGTCGTGGCGGTGGGGAGCCACGAGGCGGCGAGCCCGACGATCATCGTGGCGGCGGTGGTGGGTCGTGTCGGCATGTGTGTCACCCTCGGGACGTGGAGATGGCCGCCGCGCGACCGGCCGCCGTCGCGGCGTGGAACGCCGGCATCATGGTGCGCCCGGTCCCGCCGCGGTCGCCCCGGCGATGCGGCCGAAGACGGCGCCGGACATGAGACCGGTACCGCCGGGGTAGTTCCCGTAGAACAGCCCGCCGACCATCTCGCCGGCGGCGAGGAGGCCGGGGATCGGGGTCCCGTCCTCGCGCAGGACCTCGGCCCGCTCGTTCACGGCGATGCCCGCGAACGCGAACGTGATCCCGCAGCGCACGGGGAACGCGATGAAGGGCGGCGCCTCGAGCCGGAGGGCCCAGTTCGACTTCGACGGCTCGATGCCGTCGGTTCGCTTCCGGTCGAGCCGCGACGGGTCGTACTCGCCGTCCCGGACGGCGGCGTTGTAGCGCGTCACGGTGTCGAGGAAGGTATCGCGATCCACGTCGATCGCGGCGGCGAGCGCTTCGAGCGTGTCCGCCTCGATGCGGGTGGCCTCCGGGCGTCGGTACTCGTCCCGAAGCCGGTCCAGCACCTGGCCGTCGAAGATCTGAAACGCGACCCCGCCCGGCTGCGCGAGCACCTCGCGCCCGTAGCGCGCGTAGGTGTAGTTCCGGAAGTCGGCGCCCTCGTCCACGAACCGCTCGCCGCGGCGGTTGACGAGGATCCCCAGGGGGTAGGAGTGGCGCTTCCAGATGTCGCCGGGCTTCCCGTGGTCGCCGACGGGCGGAGCGTTCGCGTCCATGGCGACCGCGTGGCAACCCTCCCAGTCGCCGGCGGGCGCCGCCCCGAGCGCGAGCGCCATGCGCAGCCCGTCGCCCTCGTTGTACCCGGTGCCGCGCACGATCGCGTCGCCCCACGCCTCGCCCAGGTGCCCCACCCGGGACTCCCGGCTCGCCTCGAAGCTGCCACAGGCGAGGATCACGGTGCGCGCGGCGAGCGCGCGGCTCCCCTCTCCGGTCTCGATCTCCACCTCGAGCCCGGCGTCGGTCTCGCGCAGGGCCATCGCCCGCGCACCGTAGGTCATCTCGACGCCCAGCGAATCCGCCCGCCGGACGAGGCGGTCGACGAGCTCGACGCCCTTCCCCTCGGCCTTCACCGCCAGCCCGCCCCAGAACTGGTGGCGGCCGTTCACCTCCACCGCCTGGTTGTCGTACAGCATCGCGAACCGGACGCCGTGCCTCCCGAGCCAGCGCATGGTCGGGAGGCTGTGCGTGGCGAGCTCGGAGGCGAGCACGGGGTCGGCGCGGCCGTCTGAGGTGCGGGCCAGATCCGCCACGAAGGCCTCGAACGGATAGGCGGGAAGATCGATGACGGCCGCTTCTTCGTCGGTCATCTCCGGGATCAGCGTGCGCACGTCCGGCAGTCCGTGGTGCGCGAACCGCATCGCGCCGTCCGTGAACCACGAGTTGCCCCCACGTTCGTCCTGCGGGGCCCGCTCCAGCACGAGCACGCCGGCGCCGTGCTCGGCGGCGGCGATCGCGGCGCACAGGGCGGCGTTTCCGGCTCCCACGACGATCACGTCGCGGCGGCCGGGCGTAGTCACGAAGGCGGGTCCGGAAGCGCCCCGGCGCACCTTACATCGCGGGGACGGCGAACCGTCTGAGGATCTCGAGCATCATGGCCGTCCCGCGACGGATGTTGTCGACGGAGATGCGCTCGTTGTTGCCGTGCACGCCGCCCTCGTCGGATTGCGGAATCACCATCGGCGAGTACCCGTACGAGTCGATCCCCAGGTCGCGCATGAAGTGGCTGTCGGTGAACCCGGTGCTCACCGACGGGATGATCGCCGCGTCGGGGTATTCCTCCCTCGTGACCTCGACGAGGGTCCGGTAGAGGTCGGTCCCCGTGCTCGACACGGCCGGCGTGAACTGCATGATGCGCTCGATCTCGATCCCGGGGTCGTTCAGGACGGCCTCGATCTCGTCCACGAACTCGTCGGGGTCCTGATCGGGGAGCATGCGGCAGTCGAGCTGCGCGGAGGCGGTGGGGGGGACGACGTTGATCTTGGCCGACCCCTCGAGGATGGTGATCGAGCAGGTGTTGCGGGTGAGCGCCGCCATGGAACGGTAGTCGAGCTGCAGCTCGCGGAGCACGTCGGGGTCCTCGATGGCCTCCGCGATGTTCTCGAAGCGCGGCTTCCACTCCTCCTCGACGGTGTGAGCGAGTCCCTTGAAGTAGGCGTCCACGGCCGGGACGATGCGCGGCTCGAAACGGTAGCCCTGGAGCCGGCCGAGGCTCCGGACGAGGCGATTCACGGCCGACTCGACGGGCGGCGTCGAGCCGTGACCGGGCGTCCCGTGCGCGGTGAGCCTCAGCCAGATCGGCACCTTCTGGGTGACCTCGATCCCGAACCCGATGCGACCATCCTGCTCGATGCCGTCCCCGCCCTCGTTGAGGAGCACCCCGACGCCCTCGAACAGCTCCGGCCGGTTCTCGACCAGCCACCCCGCGCCGTAGAAGCCGCCCGCCTCCTCGTCCGCGGTGGCCATGAAGATCACGTCGCGGTCGAGCCGGGCGCCGGAGCGGTGCAGGGCGAGGAACGCCTCGAGCTCGAGGATGCCGAGCGTCTTCGTGTCGAGGGCGCCTCGCGCGGCGATCATCCCATCCCGCACCTCGGCGTCGAACGGGTCGGTGTCCCAGTACGCCGGATCCGCCGGCACGACGTCCATGTGGTGCAGGAGCACGAGCGCCGGCCGGTCACCGCCCTCGAGCCGCGCCCAGATGTTGCCTCGCCCCGGCGCCGAGGAGGCGGTGTCGTACGGGATCCCCTCCTCCTCGAAGATGCGTGCGAAGAACGCGACCGCCCGAGACTCGTTTCCCGGGGGGTTCGTCGTGTCGATACGCAGGTATTCGAGAGCGTGCTCGACGGCCTCGTCCTGGAGCGCCGCAATGTCGACCTGCTGCGCGGCGAGGTGTCCACAGAGGCCGAGCGCCAGGCCGACCCCGGCGAGCCCCGGGGTTGCCGCGCGCGGGGCACGGGGCGCCGGCCGGTCGTGCGGGAAGGTCATGATCGCATCCCTGATTTCGCGGTTCATCCTGTGCGTGGGGTGGGCACCCGTCGCCGGGCCCCCGAGGCGCCGCGGACCTCGCTCGTCGAAGCGGCACGCGGACGATGATGCGGAGTTCGTGTCGCCGGGGCCATGCGACACGCGCTACGGGTACACCTCCACGCTCGCGAGCCGCGGCCCGCCGGAGGGGATGTAGATCACGAGCGAGTCGGTGCAGGCCATCACACCCCACCCGTCCAGAAACGTCTCGTAGCCTGTCGTGCGCAGGCGAAAGCTCGTCGACCTGGCGAGGAAGTCGGCGCAGCGGGCGTCCATGACGCGGGTTTCGCCGGGGAGGACGGAGCCCAGCACGTAGTACGGCCGGCCGAGGGGCGGGTGGACATAGGCCTTCACGTGGCTCGTCGATCGGTTGACGACGTACACGTGGAACGGATCGGATGACATGCGCGGGGCGATGCACCCGACCATGATCGAGAGCGCCAGGAGCGCGGTGACGGGTCTGAGCATGGTCCCCTCTGCGACCTCGTACCCGAATCGAATCGGGTTGGGTCCCGGGCGCTCCGGCGGGCTACCGGCCGCCGATGCGGACCACCCCGCCGACGAGCACCGTCCGCCCGCGCGCCGGGAAGCCGCTCACCTCCTCGTACACCTCGTCGAACAGGTTCTCCACACGGCCGAGGAGCGTGAGTCCGGGGCCCCGGCCGCCTTCGAGCACATCGAGGCTCGCGTCGAGGTCGACGACCGTATACGCCGGGAGCTCGACCCGCGCGGCGGGCACCCGACCGAAGTCACGGTCGACCCGATCGCCCACCCACCGGAGGCTCACGCCGCCAGCGGCGCGATCGGCGAGCCGACCCCCCAATCGCGCCGCGAGCTCGTGCGTGGGGCGGCGGAGGAGGCGCTCGCCGGCCACGAACTCGGCGTCCGGCCCCTCGTCGAACCCGGCGTCGACCGCCTCGGTGTGCAGATACGTATAGCCCACGCTGGCCTGGAGCCCGTGCCACGAGGCGGCCGTCTCGAGCTCGAGCCCGCGCGACCGGGCGCTCGCCACGTTGAAGTAGTTCGGATCGCCCGGATCGGGTGGCGCGAAGGTGAACTGGATGAGGTCCTCGAAGTCCTGGTCGAAGTAGGTCGCCGACACCCGCACGGCCCGGGCGAGGAGCCACTGGTCCACCCCCACCTCCCACGAGAACGAGCGCTCCGGGTCGAGGTCCGGGTTCCCCCTCGCGAACCCCGTCGCGAAGTTCTCGAACAGGGTGGGTTCCTTGATGCCGCGCCCCAGGTTCGCCCGCAGCTTGGTGCCCGATGCATCGATGGTGTAGGCGAGCCCGGCGGTGTAGCTCACCAGATCGCCGAACGTCTCGTTGTCCTCGAGCCTGACCGAGCCGTTGGCCGCCAACCCGGCCCACTCGCCCAGCCACTGCAGCCGATAGGCCCGGTTCCATCGCGACTCCTCGCTCGACCCCGCGTCCGGGCCGAACTCGGAGTCCGACTCGTTGAGCGAGCGCAGGCTCTGTGTCTCGAGCTCGACCCCGGCCGACGCCTCGCCCACCACCCCCAGACCGAGCACACCGCTGAGCTCGCCGCTGGCGCGCCGGAGGTCGTCGAGGCTGTGGAAGGCGAAAAAGCCCAGCGTGTCGGCCGGCCCGTCGGGCAGGTCGTCGCTTCCCGTCTCCGAGTCGTGTACCCGGAACGCGGCCCCGAGCGCGAGCGCGTGCGACAGGCGGCGATCCACCGACAACGCGACGGTCGTCTCGTCGCCGAAGGTGAGCGAGTTCTCATCGACGAGCGCGCCGGCGCCGTCGGTCGGAAAGTGGAACGTGTGGTCGGCGTAGTGCGCCGCCACCCGAACGTCGGTCTCCGAGTCGGGCGACAGATCCACCCGTCCCGAGAAACGCAGGTTGTCGTAGTCGTTGTTGTACGGGAGCGAGCCGTCCGAGCGCATCCCGCTCACCGAGAACCCGTACGCGACGCGGTCGCCGCCCCCCTCGAGCTGCGCGGAGCCCCGCCACGAGTCGTACGTCCCGCCCATCACGCTGCCCCGGAGCGCCGGGGCGCCGGAGCCCGTGCGGGTGAGGATCTGGATCACCCCTCCCACCGCGTCCGAGCCGTACATGGCGCTCCCCGGTCCGCGCACGATCTCGATGCGCTCGATCTGCTCGACCGGGAGGTTGGCGAAGTCGTACCGGCCGCCCGGTTCGTTCACCTCGACGCCGTCGATCAGGACCTTCACGTAGTCCGACTCGCCGCCGCGCAGGAACACCGACGCGGTGGCCCCGAACGAGCCGGACTGGACGACCGCCAGCCCGGGGACACCGCGCAGCGCATCGACGAGGCTCGTGTACCCGGCTGCCTCGAGCGCTTCGCCATCGAGCACGCTCACGTTGGAGGAGATCGCGCGCAGCGGGACGGGGCGGCGGTGGACGGTGACGATCAGGTCCTCGAGCGTCACGGGCTCCTGAGCCGCGGCGGGTGCCGGGGCGAGACACGGAAGGCCGAGGGCGACGGACAGGGCGGCGACCACGATAGATCGGGACGCGGCGGCGCGGAGAGCGCGCGCGAAGGCGGCGGGAACGGCGACGGCGGTCGGACGGCGCTTCATGCTTCCTCCTCGGGTTCGGCTCGACCCGCGCGAGCGCGAATGGACGATGCCCCGTCTTCCGCGGGCGGTGACGGGGCATCGAGGCCGGGATGAAGCGCCTGAAAAAGCCCCGAGCCTCCCCGCGGAGACATCGGCGTCAAGGACCGGAGAGCAGGTCTCCTGGCTCGAGGCCGTCCGGCTCGCCTTCCCGGGGGACGCTCCCCCAGTGGCGTTCGTGAGCCGGCGTTCCGGGCGATGTCGCCCGGACCTCTCACAGTGGCGGGGCCGCGCCGGATTCCCACCGGCTTCCGTGTGCCCCTCCGGTCTACTTCAGCGTTGTGTGGTCAGTGTAGGGAGGGGGACCGGGGCGACGAAAGCCCCGGTCCCTGCTCGGGGCGCCGCGGGGTCGAGCCCGCACGGGGCCGTCGGGCGGCTCCGTGCGGCTCCGGACCTCCGCTCAGTTCCCTCCGGGCGCGGCGATGCGGCGCTCGTACGGCGGGTGCTGGATCTCCCACGGCGGCGTCACCTCGAGCAACCGCAGGACCTCCATGATCGCCCGCTCGAGCTGCGGGTCGGTGCCCTCTGCCAGCGCGGTCGGGTCCTCCTGGACCTCGATGTCCGGATCCACGCCGTGTCCCTCGGCGAACCATGTCCCGTCGGGGTTGTACATGCGGAACGTTGGCACCGTCACCCCGCCACCGTCGATGAGCGCGGGTGCGCCGCTCACGCCGATCAGACCCCCCCACGTGCGCGTCCCGATCAGCGGGCCGACCTCCGCCTTGCGGAAGTAGTCGGGGAAGGCGTCGCCGCCCGAGCCGCTCCACCCGTTGATCAGCATCACCTTCGGCCCGAAGTGTGCGATCGGCGGCCACTGCCACGTCTTGCCGTCGCGCACGGCCCAGAACGACAGGAGCTGCCGGTCGAGGAGCTCGACGAAGCGGTCGGGGATCTGGCCGCCCGAGTTCCAGCGCTCGTCGATGATGAGCGCCGGCATCTGGATCTGGCCGGCGAACTGGCGCATGAGCTCGGTCTGTCCACCCTGCCCGGTGTCGGGCACGTAGACGTAGCCCACGCGCCCGGCGCTGGCCTCGAGCACATGGCGCCGGTTCGAGTCGATCCACGCCAGGTTCCGGAGACGCGTCTCGTCATCCAGCGTCTGGACGATGACCTCGCGCGCCCCCTCCATGGTCGGGGTGTCGTTCACGGTAAGGGCCACGGTCTGCTCGGCGAGCCCCTCGAAGGCGGCCCACGGATCCTGGCTCGTGTCCAGCGGCCGGCCGTTCACCGCCAGCACGTAATCGCCCTCGCTCACGCCCACGCCGGGCCCGGCGAGCGGCGAGCGCACCTCGGAATCCCACGGCGCCCCGTCGACGATGCTCGCGATGCGGTAGGCCCCGTTCTCGAGCGACCAGTCCACCCCCAGCAGCCCCACGCCGCGGCGCGGCGCCGACTCGGTGTCGCCGCCGCCCCGGTACGCGTGCGACGAGTTGAGCTCGGCGATGAGCTCGCCGATCACGAAGTTCACGTCCCAGCGCGTCACCGCGTCGTCCAGCATGCGGCCGTAGCGCTGGCGCATCCCGTTCCAGTTCACCCCGTGCATGTTCGGGTCGTAGAAGAAGTCGCGCTCGAAGCGCCACACATCGTCGAAGATCTGGTGCCATTCGGCCACCGGGTCGACCATCATCTCCATGTCCGCCACCCGGAGCGGCGTCTCGATCTTCTGCGCCGGCTTCAGGTCCACGATCGCGATGCGGTCCTCCACCCCGACCAGCGCCTTGTCGGCCTTCGCCGCCAGCTCGTAGTCGTCAGCGTCCTCGAGAACCGTGTGCTCCTCGCGGTCCTCGAGATCCCAGTACACGAGCGGGCTCTCGTCGGCGCCCGAGCCGGTCCGCGGCCGCCGCCGGTACACGACCTTCCCCTTCGCAGCCCGCAGATCCGCATAGTTGCCGGCCTCTGGCGGCAGCACCACGAGGCGGGACTCGAACCCCTCGAGGTCGATGTCGACCGCGGGCACCTCGTGTTCGGACTCCTGTGCGCCGGCCTCCCCCGCGCCCCCCTCCTCATCGGCCGCGGACTCGTCCGACTCCCCCGGCTTCTCCTCATCGTTCCGCGGCGCGAGCGGCGAGGCCACGTCCGCGCGCAGCGCGACCGCGACGACGTTGGTGGTGTTGGGATAGATCCACGTGCCGTCCACGTCGCTGTAGTCGGGATCGAACGAGCGTCCGCTCAGGAAGTAGAGATACTTCCCCTCCGGGTCGAACACGGGCGATCCGTCGCTGTAGAAGCCCGAGGTGGCCTGGTGCCGCTCGCCCGAGCCGGTGTCGTACAGGAAGATCGCGCCGTGCCGGTTCTCCAGGCCGCGCGACCAGGCCAGCCAGCGGCCGTCGGCCGACCAGCTCACCCGGAAGCCGTTCAGGGCCCCCTGGTACATCCACAGCCCCTGGTCAACCTGGCTCAGGGTCCCCGTGTCCCGATCGAACAGCTGGATCCGCATCGCCTTGTCGACGAACGCGAGACGCCGGCTGTCCGGCGACCACTGCGGCCGGTACCGGTAGCCTGCCCCGAGGCTCGTGAGCTTCTGCTCTTCCCCCGATCCATCCGCCGGACGGATGGTGAGCTCGTACTCCCCCGAGCGGTCGCTGAAGTAGGCGATCCAGCGGCCGTCCGGCGACCACGCGGGGTACCGCTCGGCGACGCCCGGGGTGCGAGTGATCTGCCGCACGGGACCGTGCTCGGCCGGCACCGTGAACAGCTCGCCGCGCGCCTCGAACACGGCCCGCACGCCGTTGGGCGAGATCGCCCCGTTCGCGATCCGGCGCCCCACGTTCTCGAGCCGCGGCTTGAGCGTGGCCCGGTCGGTGACCACGTCGATCTCCACCTCGTGGTACTGCTCGTCGCCGAGATCGAGCAGATACAGGCGGCCGCCCGCCTCGAACACGAGGTCGTCGGGGCCGATGGCGGGGAAGTGGATGTCCTCGTCGCGGAAGCTGGTCACCTGCCGCACGCGGCCGTTCCCCATCTCGTACGCCCAGATGTTGTAGCGCTCCGCGGGCCCGCGGTCGGACAGGAAGTACACCGTCTGGCCATGCCACATCGGCTGGCCGTCGTTGGCCGGGTCGTCGGTGATGTTGCGCGACTCCATCGTGCGGAGGTCGAACAGCCACACGTCGGGCGCCCACCCGCCGCGGTATCGCTTCCAGGTGCGGAAGTCGCGCGCCTTGGGCGTGTAGGCGAGCCAGCGGCCATCGTCGGAGATCGCGCCGAATTCGCCATACGGGATCGGGAGCTTCTCGGGCATGCCGCCCGCGGCCGAGGTGGCGAAGAACTGGTTGTAGCGCTGCCGGCCGCTCTCCATGGAGCTCGCGTACAGGAGACGGTCGCCGCGCGGGTACCAGTCGAGGATGCGGTCGGCCATCGGGTGGTGCGTCACGCGCACCGGCTCGCCGCCGCTCGACGGCACGACGTAGACGTCCTCGTTCCCGTCGTAGTTGGCGGTGAAGGCGATGTGGGTCCCGTCGGGGGAGAAGCGCGGAAACGACTCCTCGCCGGCCGGCGAGCTCAGCCGCTCCGCGACGCCCCCCTCCTTGGGGGCCACCCAGATGTCGCCCGCGTACACGAACGCGATCTGCGTGGCGGACACATCGGGCTGGCGGAGCATGCGCGCGTCGACCTGGGCCGTGAGCGGACCGGCGGTCGCGACGAGCGCGACACCACCGGCCAGCACGGCGGCGGCAAGCGGGAGACGGGCGGGGGAGAGACGGCGGTCCTGTGGACTTCGCATGACGATCTCCTGATGGGAAACGGCTTCGCTGTCCGCGCGGTCGGTACGACGTCCCGTACGGCGCCGGCCGCGGCGCGGATTCGAAGCTGGCATGCCCGCCGGGGCCGGGCAACGAGCCTCGAGCGGCTGGAGCCGAGGGGAGCACCGGGACTTCGCCGACGGCCCGCGGCTACGCTCTGACCGACCATGCACGGGTGCGTGCATACCGCGCGGCCTTGTGCATGTATCGGTTCGACATGGATCCCGCCCCGAGGGTTGGTCGATGGCGAACCGGGTCGGAAAGCTCGGCGGTCGGAGCCCAGCTGATCATGTACTTCGCCGCGCTCCTCCGGATGGTGGTGGCCCGGCCCTACTCGCAGGCATACGTCGTCAGAACGCTATCGAACTCACACTGCCTAACTCTCATGAGATGGATTCGTGGTCGGCATCGACGGTTTCCTCGACGGAGAGAATGGGCCGAGGGGCGCGATGCACGTGTAGTGAGAAGATGTCGGGACGCGCATAGTGCCCGGCGACATCTAGTTGCCAGCGGGGTCCCACGAGCTGGTCCGGTCGGGCGTCGGCGTACAGGATGCCCTCCTCCGCTTCAAGGGGTCCGGCGACCAGCTTGCCGTCCGGGTCGGCGATCAGGCTGAGGCCGGGGTTGATCCATCCGGACACCTCGCCGAGGTAGGCGTCCTTGAACTCGAGTTCGTCCGGGATGTCATCCTTGTGGAACGCCTGACACACGCTGACCACGAAGCTCCGGCCTTCCTTGGCGACATGACGCATTGAAGAGATCCAAGGCTCGCCCCGATCCCACGTCGGAGCGACGTGGATCTGCTCACCCCAGGCGGACAGGGTGTATCGAGCCAGCGGCATGTAGTTTTCCCAGCAGATCAGACCGCTGAGCCGGCCGAAGGGCAATTCGAAAACCTCCGCGTCGAATTCGGCTGCGTGGCCCCACACGAGTCGTTCAGCCGCGGTCGGAATCAACTTCCGATGCTTCCCCAGAACCGTTCCATCCGCACCGAGATAGAGCAGCGTGTTGTAGAGCGTCGAGTTGCTTGCTTCGGAGTTCTTCTCGTTCACCCCGATTGCGACTGTGATGTTGCAGTCTCCCGCCGCTTCACAGAGGCGCCGGGTGACAGCGCCCGGGATCGTTACCGATTCGTCGTGGAGCTCCGTGTACAGCGCTCGAAGCGGGTGCGTGTGGGCGGGTGGGACGAACCACACCCAGAGCGGGTATCCCGGGATGAATGCCTCTGGGAAGACAGCGAGTGATGCGCCGGCCTCGGACGCGGTTTCGATCAGCCGGCAAGCCTTCTCGACCGTGGCATCCAAGTCCAGAAACACGGAAGCGGCCTGCACGGCCGCCAGCCTGATCCCACCCACGCGTCACTCGTCCAGATGAGGGGAAACCGTCTAACGTGTTTGCGGTTCAACTGCGGACATCGTAGCCCGGGCGCCCTCAGGGCGCGAGATCCGAGTGGTGTTCCCGCGGCTGCAACCGCTTGGTGGACGGCCCTTCTCGAGCCAGGTGACATGTCACCATTCGGGACATGATCTCATGGCCAAGTCAGAAGGTCGGAAGCCATCGCGAGAGAAGTGCGCAGGTGCCGAGCTCTCGCCTCCGCGAGCCGGGCCTGCGGCCGATCCAGATCGGGGTACCGGACGTTCGAGCACCGGGGTTTCTCGCGGGAGGCCGTCAGCTCACGGTTTCGGGTGTGCTTCAAACCACGCGATAGCCGCCGATGCGATTCCTTCGTGAGATCCGTCGAAGATCGTGACGCGAGCTTTGGCGGCATACCGCCTGAGAAGGATCCGCCTCCCAAACGAGGCATCCTGGACGAGATCCGATTCGGAGGGGTTCAGGAGACTAGGGTCGTGGCGGGCGAGTTCAGCGATCTCTTGCGCCGACACCGTCGGCTCTCCCGCCGCCTCGGCGATCACATTGAATGCCGCCAGACTGTGCCACACCGGAATCGGTGCGCCGTCATGCCCGTCGAAACGCCCAGCAGCGATGTCGAAAGGCACCTCAACAGCGTTGGCAAGTCGATACAGAGGCGAGCGCCTCTCCATCTCATCCGCTATCATGGGATCCTCTGCTGGATCGCCCCCTACACACTGTCGTGTCATCTCGCCGTATGCATCGCCGGCGTGAAAGTCGTACCACGCTCGCAAATCGCTCAACGGAACCCAGGCACTCGCGGCGGTCCAGCGCGTGGGATAGCTGGCGACCATGGCCAACGTCATGAAGCCGCCCCCCGACACGCCGGTGAGGTAGACGCGATCAACGTCGATCGGGTAGTGTTCGATTACCCAATCGAGGGCGTCGATGACATCGCGCTGCGCGATGTCCGAGGCACAGGCCTCAATGTGGTCGTTGCGTCCACGGAAGTCCGGGAAGAGGTAGATC
>CAZCLY010000010.1:0-35441 GCA_964499635.1 uncultured Gemmatimonadota bacterium
TCCCGAGACTTGCGTCCCCGTGATCCGAGGGGCTAGCTTCCCGATCCGTTTTCGGTTTTTCTTCGGGTTCCGCTGATCGTCGCTTCCCCGCTGGAAGCCCTTCAGTTGGTCGGGACATTCGAACGATCGTGAGGTGTCGACATGGGACATCGTGTCGGCGCTCGGGGCGCGCGTCGCCCGGGAGCGGAACATCGCGGCAGCCGATTGGCGCTGTGTGTGTGGTGGCCGGGGTTCGAGCTGGAGCTCGAGCGAGCCCGGGACCCCCGGCTCGTGGGGCGGCCGCTCGCGCTCCCCGACACGAGCTCCGGGACGCGTCGTACGATCGCGCAGGGCTGCGCGGCCGCACGCGCCCGAGGGGTCTTGCCGGGCATGCTCCTCTCGCGGGCCATCGCGTCGTGCCCTTCGCTCGTGCTCTGCGAGCCGGACCCCGACGCCTACGACGCGGCGAGCGAGCGCATCCTGGATCTCCTGCGTCTGTGGAGCCCGATCGTCGAGCGCGCCGCGGATCGTGGCCGCTTCTTCGTCGGGGTGGACGGGTTCGAGCGTCTCTACGGTCCCCCCGAGCGGCAGATCGAGGAGCTGCTGGAGCGCCTGGCCGGGCGGTCTTCATGGCTGGCCGCGAGCGTGCGTCTCGGCTACGCGCCGGGCAAGTTCGCGGCCCGTGTGGCAGCGCGATCGGCGCCCGGCCGGGCGATCGTGTTCCCGGACGAGCTGCGCTCGTTCCTGGCGGAGCAGTCGGTCGGGGTCCTGCCGGTCTCGCCACGCATGATCCGACGCCTCGAGCGACTGGGCATCGATCGGCTGGATCGGCTGGTGGAGATCCCCGAGCAGGCGCTCGTGGCGCAGTTCGGGGAGGACGGTCGCCGTGCCCTGGCCTGGGCCACGGGGCGGCGCATCGATCGCGTGCACCCGGAGGCGAAGGAGCGGCCGGTCCGCGTAGCGCTCGAGTTTCCGGTGCCGATCGGCCAGCTCGACATGGTGTACGCGGCGCTCGACCGGCTGCTCGGTCGCGCCCTCGAGCGATCCCGTCATCGAAGCCGGAGCGTGCGCGGCATCAAGGTGAGCGCGCGGCTCGAGGACGGCGGCTCGTGGTCGATCCGGGCCATCATCCGCGATCCGACCGGCAGCCGCGACCGCCTGGCGAAGTTCCTGCGCTCCCGGATCGCGCTCGAGCCGCCGCCACGCGCGCTCGAGGAGCTGAGGCTGGAGTTCTTCCGCTTCGGGCCGGCGAGCGAGCAGGGGGGGCTGTTCGCGCCCCGGGCCGATGCGCCGCGGGTGGACGGCTCGATCGAGACCCGCGATGGAGATCTGCTCCCCGCGCTCGAGGAGGCGGGACGCCAGCTCAGGCTCCGGCTGGGACGCGGCGTGCTGTACCGGGTGCTCGAGCTGCAACCGGGCTCCCGGCTGCCGGAGAGACGGCACGCGCTGCTAGAGCTCGCGTAGCGGGGCGGGAGTGATGTCCGGAACGGGACGTCTCCGCCCGCTCAACCGGCCGCGCTCCATGCGCGTGGCGGCGAACGAGGCGGGGATCCCCACGCGGCTGCTCTTCGGGGGAGAGCGGCGGGAGGTGGGCGCGGTCCTCGATCGGTGGCGGATCGACGACGAGTGGTGGAGAGAGCCGATCTCCCGCGTCTACTTCTCGCTCGTCCTCGAGGGCGGCGCGCACCTGATCCTGTACCACGACCTCGTCGAAGATCTCTGGTATCGGCAATCGGAATGACTCGAACACCGCCGGAGACGGGCATCGGAGGCGCGCGAGAGGAGCGCGCGCGGAGCTCTCGCGCCGACCGTGCGTGACTACGTCGAGCTCCACTGTCACTCCGCCTACTCGTTCCTCGATGGAGCCTCCCGTCCCGAGGAGCTCGTCCGACGGGCGCTCGAACTGGGATACCCGGCCCTCGCGCTGACCGACCACGATGGCCTGTACGGGTCGATGGAGTTCGCACAGTGGGCCCGCCAGGAGGGGATCCAGCCGATCACGGGTGCCGAGATCACCCTCGAGTCCCCGTTCGCGGACGAGCGCGAGCCGGGAGGCGGTGCGTGGAACCCGGCGCGTCGGATCGACGCGAGCGGGAGACCCGACGAGAGCGGCCCGCGCTACCACGTCACGCTGCTCGCCGAGACCCCTGCCGGGTACGCGAACCTGTGCCGTCTGATCACGACGGCGCACATGGAGAGCCCGCGCGAGGATCCGCGGCTCGATCTCGAGGCGCTCCTCGAGCGGCCGGAGGGGCTCATCCTCCTCACCGGGTGCCGCCGGAGCCCGCTGCTCGCGGCGCTCGAGCGCGGGAGCGGGGAAGGGGAGCGTCTCACCCGCCGCCTCATCGAGGCTTTCGGTCCCGAAGGTCTGTACGTCGAGCTCCAGGACAACGCGGTGCACGGCGACCGGACGCGGATCCGATCGCTCGCCGCGCTGGCCGACCGTCTCGACCTCCCGGTGGTCGCGACCGGGAACGTCCACTACCACGAGCGGCGGCGTCACCGGCTCCAGGACATCCTCGTCGCCCTCCGGCACCGCACCACGGTCGACGACTCGCACGAGCTCCGGCGCCCCAACTCCTGCTTCCACCTCGCCTCGTCGGCCGACATGGCCCGGCGGTTCGAGAGCCGTCCCGACGCGCTCCGCCACACGCGCGAGATCGCCGAGCGCTGCGAGGCGTTCGACCTGACGCGCGACCTCGGCTACGAGTTCCCCGATTTCGCCGGCAGCGGCTGGGCCCCGGCCATCCGCGTGCTGGGCGACGTGTGCCGCGCGGCGCTCGAGACGCGGTATCCGCCGGGAAGCCCCGACCGCCACGAGGCCGAGTCGCGGCTCGACACCGAGCTCGCGCTCGTCGACCGCCACGACCTGGCCGGCTTCTTCCTCGTGTACCGCGACATCCTCGAGCTGGCCCGCGAGGTGGCGCGCGAGGTGCGCGGCCCTTCGGCGGCGCGGCATCTCCTGCCCCCGGGCCGCGGGCGCGGATCGTCGGTGTCCTCGATCATCTGCTACCTGATCGGCCTTTCCCACGTCGACCCCGTCAGGACCAACCTCTATCTGGGACGTTTCCTCAACGACGCGATGGGGAGCGTGCCCGATATCGACATCGACTTCGCGCGCGACATCCGCGAGGCGCTCATCCTCGCCGTGTACGAACGCTACGGGCACGAGCACGTGGGGCTCGTATGCACGTTCCCGACGTACCGGACACGCTCGATCGTGCGCGAGCTCGGCAAAGCGCTAGGGCTCCCGGTGGGGGACATCGAGAAGCTCTCGAAGCTCGCCGACCCGGGCGAGGAAGGGCTGGCGGGCGAGCTCGAGCGCCTGGCGGACTTCCGCGGCCGGGCCGACGCGGCCCCGTGGCGCGTGTTCGCCGAGCTGGCCGGGGAGCTCCGCGGCCTGCCGCGGCACATCTCGCAGCACGTGGGCGGGATGATCATCTCGAGCCGGCCGCTGGTGGAGCTCGTCCCGCTCGAGCCCGCCGCCTGGGAGGGCCGCGTGCTGTGCCAGTGGGACAAGGACTCCTGCGACGACGCGGGGTTCATCAAGATCGACTTCCTCGCGCTCGGGATGCTGTCGCTCGTGGAGGAGGCCGTGGAGTGGATCGCGGGGCGGCACGGGGAGACGCCGGACCTGTCCAGGATCGACTACGAGGACGAGGCGATCTACGATCGCATCTGCTCGGGCGACACGGTGGGACTGTTCCAGGTCGAGAGCCGGGCCCAGATCCAGATGCTCCGCCGCGTACGGCCGCGGAACCTCGAGGATCTCGCCATCCAGGTGGCCATTGTGCGCCCCGGCCCCATCGTGGGCGGCGCGGTGAACCCGTACGTCCGGCGGCGCGAGCGGCTGCGGGAGGATCCGGAGTACGTCGTCCCCTACGACCACCCACTCCTCGAGGAGACGCTGGGCGAGACCCTGGGGGTCATCATCTTCCAGGACCAGGTACTCCAGGTGTGCAAGGCGCTGGCGGGGTTCACCGACGGGCAGGCGGAAGGGCTGCGACGCGCCATGAGCCGCAAGCGCTCGCGCGAGGCGATCCTCGAGTACGGGGAGGCGTTCCGCCGGGGCGCGGCGGAGAGGGGGGTGGACGACGCGACCGCGCACAAGGTGTTCGAGCAGGTGGTGGCGTTCTCGGAGTTCGGGTTCCCCAAGTCGCACGCCGCGGCGTTCGGGCTTCTCGCCTACCAGTCCGCGTGGCTCCGCGACCGCTATCCCACCGAGTATTACGTGTCGCTGTTCAACAACCAGCCCATGGGGTTCTACTCGCTGGACGCGATCGGGCGCGACGCGCGCCGGCACGGCATCGGCGTGCGGCTCCCGGACCTGAACGCGAGCGGCGTCCGCTGCGTCCCCGAGGATGACGACCTGCGGATCGGTCTGGCGTTCGTGCGCGAGTGGGGAGAGGAGATCGCCGAGCGGGTGGTCGGGGAGCGAGAGCGCACGGGGGCGTATCGGTCGCTGCCCGATTTCCTGCGCCGCACGCCCGCCGCGCTCCAGCGGGGCGCGATCGAGAACCTGATCTGGGTCGGCGGCATGGACTCGCTGGGGCTCGAGCGGCGCGAGCTCCTGTGGCAGGCGGGGCTGTGGCTGGGACCGGAGACCGAGACGCAGGCCGAGCGCCGGCGGCGCGAGGCGGCGCTCGGCGGCGCGGGCATCGTGCGCGAGTCGGGGCCGGTCCGGGGGAGGGCCGCCACCGACCGATCCGATCACGGGCAGACCGAGCTGGGCCTCGCCGACCCCTACCAGGATCTCCGCTTCGGGGGGACGGACGACATGGAGCGCCTCGTGGCGGAGTACCGCATCCTGTCGTTCGCGACCACGCGGCATCCATTCTCGCTCGTGCGGGACCGCCTCCCCCGGGGGACGGTGTCATCGGAACGGTTCCCCCACCTGCCCCACCGGAGCCAGGTGCGGGTCGCCGGGCTCGTCGTGGCTCGTCAGCGCCCGCACACGGCGAAGGGGACCGTCTTCATCCTCATGGAAGACGAGGCGGGGCCGATCAACGCGATCGTGAGTCCGGATGTCTACGAGCGTTGTCGCGCGGCGATCCGACTCGAGCCGTTCCTCCGCATCGACGGGACGCTCCAGAAGGACGGGAGGACGTACAACGTCATCGCGAGGTCGGTCGAGGCGCTGGAGCTCGAGCCCGGTGTCGATCCGTGTCCCCTCGATGTCTCGCCCTCCGCCGTTCCCGATGGAGCGTTCGGATACCTCGATGCCCTGCGCCGCGACTCGCCGCCCGCCCTCAGCTGGGGACGTGGCGGCGGGTGCCGGTGAGCCGCCCCTCGCGCCGGCCCCGGGGTTGCAGTAGGCATCGATCCACGGACCGCCGGCGGGGCCGTCGGCCGCGAAACGCGTCGGAGACACAGGAGCGGACCGCATGAGCGAGCACGCGTATCGCCATACGCCGAAGATCGTCGACAAGCCGTGGGGCCGCGAAGTGTGGTACGCCCACACCGACCGGTACGCCGGCAAGATCCTCGAGGTGACCGCCGGTCACATCCTGTCGCTGCAGAAGCACGAGGTGAAGCACGAGACCCTGCTTCTCCAGTCGGGCCGCATGACGTTCACGCTCGGGGACGAGGTGTTCGAATGGCGCCCGGGCGAGGCCGTGTCGATCCCGCCCGACACCGTGCACCGCATGGAGGCGCTGGACGACAGCGTGATCCTCGAGGTGAGCACTCCGGAGCTCGACGACGTCGTCCGTCTGGAGGACCGGTACGGTCGGAGCTGAACCGGTCGAGCGCCTCCCGCCCGACGGGGATCCGTCAATCCAGCCCGATCTCGAGGGGCGAGCCGGTTCGTCGTCCGAGCGGGGTCTTCCAGCGCAGCCACTCCTTGACCCGGATCGCCCTCTCGAACAGCCACCCGGAGAGGCGGATCGACGCCCGGCCCACGCCGCCGAGCCCGGTGGGCGGCACCTCGTACCCGAACCGCCCGAGCGTCGGCCCGAGCGCGAGCGTGAGTCGATCGATCTCGATCCTCGCGGGGTGCTTCTTCCACCGATACACGGCGTTCGCGGGAGAGGAGGACGCGGCCTCCCCGAACGCGGTGTTCGGCTTCCCGAGCGAGCCCAGCTCGCTGTCGCGCACCGCCTCGGCATCGAGCTCGACATCCGCGAACTCGGCGACCTCCCCCAGCACGCGGTCCGGATCGAGAATGAGATCCTCGTACCGGATCTCCAGATAGCGATCCGGAAAACCGCGTGCCTGGCGGCGGGCGATGTCGAGCAGGTAGGCCCAGCGCTCGCCCGCCCACAGCAACTGTCGGAACGGATCGCCCCCGAGACGCGGGACCCAGCCGAGCTTTCTGATCGAGAGCGCGACGTCCCGGCCGTCCCGCACGATGTGGAGGAAGCGGCTCGCAGGGAGCCGTTCCGCGAGGCGCGTCATGTGCTCGATATGGGCGGGCGTCTTCTCCACCCAGCGATGCTTGCCCTGCGCGGTGGCCATGCGGTCCATGAACTCGACGAGGAAGCCCGCGTAGTCACCCCCGTCGCGTGCCGCCTCGGTGACCTGCTCCGGCGTCAGCCCGGAGCGGGCGAACTGCCGCGAGCGGAGGAAATCCGACAGGAAGCGCTCGCGTGACGCCGGATCGTCGAAATCGCCGTAGTGATGCCGGGCCGGGAGGATGCGCGTCTCGGACCGATAGATCGGGAAGTCCCCCGAGACGAGCAGCATGTGGTACAGGAGCGTGGTGCCGGACCGACCCGAGCCGACGATGAACAGCGGGCGGTTGTGGTGCGGTGATTGCGGCTCGATCATGTCGTCCTGGCCGAGTGCGAAGGACACGCGATTCGTCGTCGGCGCCCGGTGTGGGGTCGGGCGCGGAACGAGATCGGTGCCGCGAATGCGATCGGTCGCGCCCCACAGGGGCGGCCGCGGCCCGCAAGATGCACGATGCCATGTCGGATTCGCGAGCCTGGCACGTGGCTCGTCGGGCGGCGGCCGGGCCCCGCCCGCGGCCGGGGTCATCCGCCAAACCACCGTGAGGGAGCGTGCACCGTGACCACCATCCCGACGTACCCGCTCAAGGCCATCCACGGCGCGATCCTCGGCGGGATGCTGATGTTCTTCGCGATCGTGATGGTCGCGCCCGTGCGGGGCGCCGCGTCGGTCCCCATGCTCCGCTGGGCGTGGATCGGGGTGACGGTGGCGGCGGTGTTCGCCGTCGGATTCGTGCGTGGGCGGCTCCCGCCCGGCGCGGGCCCCGAGCGGGTGCGCACCGCCGGCCTCCTCGTGTGGGCCATGGCCGAGGGCTCCGCGCTGTTCGGCATCGTGTGCACGCTGGTCACGGGGGACATCGTCCCGGCCGTGGGAGCGACGCTGACGGGGACCTTCCTCCTCGTAGCCCACCGTCCGTCCACGCTCGCGTGATGCGCGCGCTTCCGGTGTGGATCGTCACTCCAACGTATCGAAGATCTCCCGGTGGGTCGGGTGTCGCCCGGTCTTCTTCTTGGAGTACACGAGGCGGCCGTCGGCGGTCACTTCGAACACGCCACCGCTCGACTCGATGAGCTCGATCGTCGCGCCCGGATATCGCTCCTGGAGGGCGGCCGCCAGACTGGCGGCCTTCGGACGGTAGTTTCAGACTACGCAGAACTCGATGGTCACGATCACGGCGGAACACTCGCGTTGGGGAGAGTCGATCGGCGCCACCCGCGGGGCGCGCCTCGAGGCCCTCATGTTCCAATGACGGCGACGGTGGATCAAGTCGCGGAACCGGAGCTCCTTCCCGGTCGGGAGCTCGTCATCCCGGTGGGCGTGGCACCCATCCGGGCCTCGCCCTCGCACCGCGCCGAGCGCTTGACGGACGGGGTGCTGGGCGAGGTCGTACGCGTCCTCGACGTGGACCGCACGTGGGTCCGAACGCGCGGGCCGGACGGGTACGAGGGGTGGTGCCCGGGTGGCCCGCTGCTCGCGGGACGGGTGGACGCGGACCGCTGGCGCGAAACGGCCACGCTCGTGTCGCTCGGCACGGCCGCGTCGGGGCTGGGGCGCATCCCGTGGGGCGCGCGGGTCCGCCCGCTGGAGGGCGGGCGGGTCGAGTTGCCCGACGGTCGCCGCGTCGAGCCCGCCGAACCCGGTCGGCTGGTCGACAGCGCGGAGCTCGGCGGGCGCTGTCCGCGCGATGGCGAGGCGGTCGTGCGGTCGGCCCTCGAGTGGCTCGATGTGCCCTACGTGTGGGGCGGTCGCACGGAGCTCGGGACGGATTGCTCGGGGCTCGTCCAGTCCGTGCTCGGGGTGCACGGCGTGGCACTCCCCCGCGACAGCCACGCGCAGCGCGCGGCGCTGCCCGACGCCGGCGGGCCCCTCTCCGTGCTGGACGGGGGGCGCGGGCGCGACGTACCGGAGCCGGGCGATCTGCTGTTCTTCGCACCGGAAGGGCGCGGCATCACGCACGTGGCGCTGTCGATCGGGGGCTGGAAGATCGTCCACGCCGCGGCGAGCAACGGCCGCGTGGCGACCGACGACCTGACAGGCGACCGATCGGTCGCCCGGCTCCTGGCCGGCTCGATCGTGGCGTGCACGCGGCCCTTCTGACGCCTCGCCGGCCCCCCGGGCGACCGCTCCGGACGACCGTTCAGTCCCCCTCGAGCACCACCACGGCGATCGCGACCCCCGCGTCGTGGCTGATCGAGACGTGCGTTCTGGACACGCCCATCTCGTCCAGCCGCGCCCGGGCGGTTCCCGAGACGTGGAGCGTCGGCCGCCCCTGCCGGCCTGCCCGGACGTCCATCTCCCTCCACGACAGCCCGTCCCGCAGCCCGGTCCCCAGGGCCTTCACGAACGCTTCCTTGACGGCGAGGCGGGCGGCGAGACACTCGGTCGGGTCGACCTTCGACTGACAGGCGTCGCGCTCATCCGGGGTGAACAGCCGATCGAGCGCCCGCTCGGTATGGCGGTCGAGCACGCGTCCCAGCCGGTCGATGCGCACGAGGTCGATCCCGAGTCCGAGTATCACCGTACCTCTCGCCTCCGCGTCTCGCAGCGCCGCGTTGCCACATTCCGGGCGGGAATCTATCCTCCCGGCCCGCACGGGCGGCAGGGCCGCATGGCCCGTGCACGGGGCGGACGGCAGGTTGAGTCCTGAGCGAGCGGTCGGAGGACCGGCGGCCGCCCGCGAGCGGTGGCCCGATCCCCGTGTGACCCTCGGTGAGCATGGAACAGGCGTCCTCACCACAGAACCGCCTCGAAGCGGCGACCGAAGCGCTCGAGCCGCGTCTGCCCGACGCGCCCCGCGCAGCCGTGCACGAGTTCGCGCACCGCGTCCTGGCTCGCGGCTCCGGGGAGCTCGTGGCCAGCGGCACGCCCGTCGAGATCGCCGACGTCCTCGCGCCCCTGTACGAGCTGCTCGACCGGACGCCAGCCGGCGAGGTCGGGGTGCGCGTGGCCCGGGATCCGGATGATCCGGCCAGCGGCGTCATCCAGACCGTGATGGACGACTGCCCGTTCATCGTCGACACCCTGCGCGAGTACGTACACTCGCTCGAGCTCCACATGCCCCACCTCATGCACCCGGTCGTGGTGGTGGCGCGGGACGCGTCGGGCCGCGTGTCGGAGATCCGGGACCGGTCGGCGGGCGGCCGGCCCGTATCCATGATCCACATCTCGACCGAGGGCTTCCTCGAGGCCGGGACGGCGGCGATGGAGGAAGAGATCCGTCGTCGCCTGGAGCACGTGCGGTCGGTCACGGAGGACTTCGCGGCCATGCTCGAGCGCGCGAACGACGTGATCGCCGAGCTGGAGGCGAAGAAGAAGGAAATCCCGTGGCGGGCGGCAGAGCTCGAGGAGATCCAGGAGCTCCTGAAGTGGATGCGGGATCCGGGCTTCGTCTTCCTGGGCTATCGACGCTACGACATCGAGACCGACGACGAGGGTGGTCGATGGGTCCGGGTCGCTCCGGACAGCGGGCTCGGGATCCTGCGTGAAGAGGAGCTCTCCCGCTACTCCGAGCCGCGGTCGCTCGATGAGCTGCCGCCCGACCTGCGCGCGCGCGTGCTCGGCGGTCCGCTGCTCATCATCTCCAAGACGAACGCCGAGTCACCGGTCCGGCGACGCGCCCAGATGGATTACATCGGGATCAAACGTCTCGCGCCGGACGGCACGGTGGAGGGCGAGCACCGCTTCCTGGGGCTGATGACCGCCAAGGCGTTCAACCAGGATGCGTCCACGATCCCCATCCTGCGTCGCAAGCTGCGCGAGATCCTCCAGCAGGAGGGCTCCCCGAAGGGATCGCACAACTACAACGTCATCCTCCAGACGTTCAACTCCATGGCGAAGGAGGAGCTCTTCCTGTCCACGGTCGAGGAGATCCGCGCCGTCATCGACGCGGTGATGGAGACCGAAGGGCAGGACGACGTACGGGTGACCGCGCGGCCCGATTCGCTCGGCCGCGGCTACAACGTCATGGTCATCCTGCCCAAGAACCGCTTCTCCGCCGCGGTGCGGCGGAACCTGCAGGCGGCGCTCGTCGACGCCTACCACGGGCGCCTGCTCAACTACCACCTGGCACTCGGCCAGAGCGACCAGGCGCGGCTCCACTTCTACGTCTCCCACGACCCCGACGAGCCCCTGCCGGATGCGTCGGTGCTCGAGACCATGGTCCGCGACACGGTGCGCTCGTGGTCCGAGCGGCTCGAGGATGCGCTCGACGACGCGTACGGCTCGGTACGGGCGCACGATCTGGCCGAGCGCTTCGTGTCCGGGTTCTCCAGCGAATACCAGGCGGCCTGGGACATCCCGACCGCCGTGTCGGACGTGACGCAGATCGACGCCCTCGTCACGACCGGCGAGCAGCAGTACGGCATCCGCCCGGCGGCTCCCGACCGTGCCGGCGTGTACCGGCTCAAGATCTTCGCCCGGCAGGGCGAGTTCGTCCTCAGCGACGTGATCCCGACGCTCGAGAACCTCGGGTTCCGGGTGCTCGACTCGTACCGGTTCACGGTCAGCGATCCGAAGGGTCCGATGCCCTCGATGCTGCACGTGTTCGAGGTGGAGGTGGGTCCGTCGATCGCGCCCCACGTCGAAGCGGCCGAGGGCCGGCTCGCCGATGCGCTCCGCGCCGTGCGCCGGGGCCGCGCAGAGGACGATCGTCTGAACAGCCTCATCCTCGCGGCGTCGCTGAGCTGGGAGGAGGTGGGCGTTCTGCGTGCGTACGCGGGCTACGCGTTCCGCATCGGGGCGGTCGTGTCCCGGCAGGGCGCACAGCGCCCCCTGACGCACTATCCGGAGAGCGCGCGCCTCCTGTTCGATGCCTTCGAGGCTCGGTTCGATCCCGATTTCGACGGAGACCGCGAGGCCGCTTGGCGGCGCATCGTGGGCGAGTTCCACGAGTCGCTCGCGGCGGTGCGCGGGATCGAGGACGATCGCACGCTGAGGCGGTTGCTCGACCTCGTCCTGGCCACGCAGCGCACCAACTACTACCGGGGGACGCTGCGTCGCTCTCCCCTGATCGCGATCAAGGTAGACTGCCGGTCCGTGGACTTCATGCCGGCCCCCAGGCCCCGTCACGAGGTCTACCTGCGCGGTGCGCGGACCGAGGCGGCGCACCTGCGGATGGGCGACGTGGCCCGCGGCGGGATCCGGTGGAGCGATCGCTACGAGGACTTCCGGGTCGAGGTGCTGGGGCTGGTCAAGACCCAGCGGGTGAAGAACGCGGTGATCGTCCCGGCGGGCGCCAAGGGTGCGTTCATCGCGCGACGACTCCCCGAATCGGGGGCAGCGCGAGCCGAGGCCGCTCTGGACAGCTACAAGGAGTTCATCCGGGGCCTGCTCGAGATCACCGACGATGTGGTGGATGGAGAGGTGCGGCATCCGGAGCGCGTCCTCGTCCACGATGCTCCGGATCCGTACCTCGTGGTGGCGGCGGACAAGGGCACCGCGAAGAACTCCGACACGGCGAACGAGCTGGCCGAGGAGGCGGGGTTCTGGCTCGGCGACGCGTTCGCGTCCGGCGGATCGCACGGGTACGACCACAAGGCCGAGGGGATCACCGCACGCGGCGCATGGGAGTGCGTGAAGCGTCACTTTCGCGAGATGGATCTGGACGTCACGAGCGAGCCGTTCAGCGTCGTGGGAATCGGCGACATGAGCGGCGACGTGTTCGGGAACGGGATGCTCCTCAGCGATCAGATCCGGCTCGTGGCCGCGTTCGATCACCGCGACATCTTCCTCGATCCCGACCCGGATCCCGCGGCCGGTCTCGAGGAACGCCGCCGGTTGTTCGAGCTGCCGGCCTCGTCCTGGGGGGACTACGATCGGTCACGGATCAGCGTCGGGGGCGGGGTGTTCGAGCGCGCCTCCAAGGAGATCCAGCTGTCACCCGAGGTGCGGAAGCGGTTCGAGATCGAACGCGACACCGTGAACGGCGAGGAGCTCGTGCGGGCCATCCTGCAGGCCGAGGTCGATCTGCTGTGGAACGGCGGGATCGGCACGTACGTGAAGGCATCGTCGGAATCTCACGCCGACGTCGGGGATCCGAGCAACGATGGCGTGCGGGTGGACGCGACAGAGCTCCGGGCGAAGGTCGTCGGCGAAGGCGGCAACCTGGGGCTCACGCAGCGCGCGCGCATCGAGTACGCCCTCGCGGGCGGACACGTCAACACCGATGCCCTGGACAACTCCGCCGGTGTGGACATGTCGGACCACGAGGTCAACCTCAAGATCCTGCTCAGCGGCGCGGTGCGCCGGGGGACGCTCGGCCGCGACGAGCGCAACCGGGTTCTCGAGGCGTGCACCGATCAGGTCTCCGAGGCGGTCCTCTCGAACAACTACACCCAGAGCCTCGCGGTCAGCCTCGACGAGCGGCGCGCGCGATCCTCGGTGCTCCCGTTCGTGGAGGCGATGGACCGCATGGAGCGGGAGGGGATCCTCGATCCGGCGCTCGAGTTCCTCCCGAGCAGCGAGGACCTCGCGGCCCGGGATGCGCAGGGGGCGCCGTTCACGCGGCCGGAGCTGGCCACCCTGCTGGCGCACGCGAAGCTCCATCTGAAACAGTGGTTGCAATCCTCCGGGATCCCGCACGACCCCGCGATGCTGAAGCTGGTGGAGTCGTACTTCCCCGCCAGGGCGCTCGAAGCCGTGGCGCCGGAGGACCTCGAGACCCACCGGCTGCGGGCCCACATTGCGAGCACGCTGCTCACCAATCTGTACGTGGACCGGATGGGGGCGGCGAGCCACATCCGGCTGGTGAGCGAGACCGATCGAGCCCCCGCGACCGTGGCCCGGACGTGGTATGTCGCCAACGCCATCTCTGACGCCGATTCGCTGTACGCGCGCCTGAGGGCGTCGGAATGGCGCGTGCGCTCGGGGACCCAGTACCAGCGGTACCTCGAGATGTCGGAGTCGCTCGCCCGGGCCACCAGCTGGCTGCTGCAGCGCGGCGACCCCGTGCAACCCATCGGCGAGGCCATCGAGTGGCTGCACGAGCCCGTTCGGGAGATCCGCGCCGCGCTCCCGCGGTTGCTCGTGAGGGAGCGCCTCGACGCGTTCCGCAGCCAATGCGCTCTGCACGAGATGGACGGGCTCGACGGGGAGGCGGCCGCGGAGCTCGCCACGTTCTGCTACCTGGACGAGCTCCTCCCGATCGCAAGCCTCATCCGGCAGACGGGAGTCGAGACGGAGATCGTGGGGCGCGTGTACATGGGGCTCGCCGAGGAGATCGACTTCCCGTGGCTCAGAGCCGGTCTGGATGCTCAGGCCCGCGGCGATCTGTGGTCGCAGCGGAGCGCCCGCATCCTCATCGCGCGACTGGAGGAGGCTCGCTCCAACATCACCGCCCGGATCCTCGAGGGCCTCGGGGATGGCCCCCTCGAGACCGCGTTGGAGCGCTTCCGGCACGACCACGCGATCGACCTGAGCCGCATCCGGTCGGTGCTCGACGAGATCCGCACCGGAGGTCCTCCGGATCTCGCCTCCCTGCTGGTGGCCGTCGAGGCTGTCGCCGCCCCGAGGCTGCGCAGGGGCGTGTAGACGGCCCCGGCGGCTCGCGGGCGAGCCGCCGGGGGTCCTTCGGCAGCCTGGCTCTTGGACAGGCTTCTAGTACGTGTCCAGGTACCGATCCAGCTCCCACTCCGTCACCTGCGCGACGTAGTCGCTCCACTCGGCCTTCTTGGCCGCCACGAAGTGCTCGAAGATGTGGTCGCCGAGCGCGGCACGGATGACCGCGTTCTGCTCGAGCTCGGCCACCGCCTCGCCGAGGTTGGCGGGCAGGATCTCGAGACCGATCTCCGCCTTCTGCTCGGCCGTCAGGTTCCACACGTTGGTGTCGAGCGGCGGGCCCGGATCGATCTCGTTCTGGATGCCGTCCAGCCCCGCCGCGAGCTGCACGGCCAGCGCCAGGTAAGGATTGCAGGACGGATCCGGCATCCGGAACTCGCACCGCGTGCCGATCCCGCGCCGGTCCGGGACCCGGATCATCGGCGAGCGGTTCCGCTGTGACCAGGCGATGCTGACGGGCGCCTCGTAGCCCGGCACGAGCCGCTTGAAGCTGTTGATGGTCGGGTTGGTCACGGCCGAGATCGCGCGCGCGTGCCTCTTCAGTCCGCCGATGTAGAAGCGCATGACGTCCGACAGCTCGTACTCTTCTGCCGCGTCGTAGAACACGTTCTCGCCATCCCTGAACAGCGACTGGTGCGTGTGCATCCCCGAGCCGTTCTGTCCGAAGATCGGCTTGGGCATGAACGTGGCATGCAGCCCGTGCGCGAGCGCCGCGTTCTTGACGATGAACTTGAAGGTCATCAGGTCATCCGCGGTGCGGAGCGCCTCGCCGTACTTGAAGTCGATCTCGTGTTGGCCCGGCGCGACCTCGTGGTGGGCCGCTTCGACCTCCAGCCCCATCGCCTCGAGGTCGTTCACGATCATGCGTCGCGCCTTCTCGCCCAGGTCCACCGGCGTGAGGTCGAAATACCCGCCAGCGTCGTGGGTGAGGATCGTGGGCTCGCCGTGCTGGTCCCGCTGGAACAGGAAGAACTCCGCTTCCACGCCGGCCATCATCTCGTATCCGAGGTCGGCGGCCCTGGTCGTCACCCCCTTGAGGCACAACCTCGGGTCCCCGGCGAACGGCTCGCCGTTCGGCCGGTACACATCGCACACGACACGGGCGACACGCGCCTCCTGGTTGCCCCACGGGAAGATGCGGAACGTCTCGAGATCGGGCTTGAGGAGCATGTCGCTCTCTTCGATCCGCACGAAGCCCTCGATCGAGGATCCGTCGAACAGGATCTCGCCGTCGAACGCCTTCTCGAACTGGCTCGCCGGAACCTCGACGTTCTTCGGCATCCCGAGGATGTCGGTGAACACGAGCCGCAGGAAGCGGACGTTGAGGACGCGACACAACTCGAGCAGGCCGTCACGATCCGGCGATCCGCCGAGCTTCTTGGAGTACTCCTCGTACCGCGTCTCGGCCTCGTGCTCCTTCGGAGCGGCGAAGATGGTATCGGACGACATGCGGCCTCGCTTTCTCACCCTGCTGGTTCGACGTGGCTCGCCGGACCCCCTCCGGCGGCTCACGGGCCGCATACTAGCAATAATCGGGCAAACGTCAACCGAACGACCAAAGACGTGCGTAAATCGTCACATCATCGATTCATAAGAGTGTATATTTGGTATTCACGCCGTAATAAGCGATTAGATGCGTGAAAGTGTCCTACGAGGAAGGGTGGGTAGCGGTCCCCGGGGCACGGTCCTTTCAACGATAGGTGTGGCTTCGCGGGCACAGGCAGGCGAACCCCCCCGGATGGGAACCCGAGCACGTGGCGAGCATAGATCGTGACAACCGGTCGGCCGGCACCCTCCGGTCGCAGCTGCTGCACGGCGTGGCGGTCCTCCTGACCCTCGCCCTGCTCGGGCTCGCGGTCGTGATGCTCATGTGGCTACCGCGCGATCCGAGTCCGCAAGTCCTTCTCGCGGGCGTGCTTTCGCTCATCGCCGTGGATGTCGTTCTCGTCCTCGTGTACGGGGATCATCGGCTCCGTCGGCTGTTCATTCGACCCGTCGCCGCGATGGCGAGACAGGCCGAGGCGATCGCCGACGGGCGTCACGAGAAACGCCTCGTGGTCGAAGGCGCGGACGAGTTGCGCCGTTTGGCCGAAAGCGTCAACGGCATGGCAGATCGCCTCATTCGCCACCAGCAGCTCCTGCGTCAGAACGTCAAGTCGCTCAACGCCACGAACCGGGAGCTCACGCTGGCCCGCCGCGAGCTCGTCCAGTCCGAGAAACTGGCGGCCGTCGGTCGCATGGCGGCCGGGGTGGCGCACGAGATCGGCAATCCCCTGGGCGCGATCTTCGGGTACGTGGACGTGGCGTCGCGGCGGGGCGACGACGGGGAGTGGATCGCGGCGATCCGCGGAGAGGCGGCCCGCATCGACCGGGTCGTGCGAAGTCTGCTCGATTTCTCGCGGCCCGCCAGCGGCTCCACCCGTCGCTTCGACGTGAACGAGGTGATCCGCGGCGCGCTGGAGCTGCTCGGCAACCAGGGGCGCCTCAAGACCGTTCGTGTGGAGACCGATCTGGAGCTGCCCGCACCGACGGTCGTCGGGGATCCGGGGCACTTCGAGCAGATCCTCGTGAACCTCCTGCTGAACGCCGATGACGCGATCCTGGAAGCGAACGCCCCCGGCCGCATCCAGGTGCGCTCGGTGACAGGTCGCTTCGAGACGCCGGGCGAGCGCGAGCCCGCGAAGCGGCGCACGGATCCCGACGGCGTCGACTATTCGCACCTCAGGAAGCACCGCCTGCACCCCGACGCGCTGGGCCGCTTCGAGCCCGGCGATCGGATCGTGTGCGTCGAAGTCGTCGACAACGGGAGCGGCATCGCCGAGGAGGCGCTGGAGAGCGTGTTCGAGCCCTTCTTCACGACCAAGGAGCCTGGCCGCGGCACCGGCCTCGGTCTGGCCGTGAGCGCCCGGCTGGCGGAGGCCATGGGAGGGGGCATGACGGCCGACTCGCGACCGGATCGGGGAACCCGGTTCACCGTCGTTCTCCCCTATTCCGATCGAGAACCTCAGCAGTCAGTCGTGGAGGGAGTCGCATGAACGTAGTCGTCATCGACGACGAGGCCGGCGTGCGTCGCACGGTCTCGATGATCCTGGAGGACGAGGGCTACGAGGTCCTGACCGCGTCGAACGGGAAGGAAGGACTCGTGCATGCGCTCGCCAAGCCGGCCGACATCGTCCTGTGCGACGTCAAGATGCCCGAGATGGATGGTCTCGAGTTCATCGATGCGTATCGCCGGGAGGGGGGCAGCGGGCTCATCGTCACGATGACGGCGTACGGGAGCGTCGACATGGCGATCGAGGCCATGAAGCGGGGGGCCTACGACTACATCGCCAAGCCGTTCTCCGCCGACTCCATCCTGCTCACCCTCCGCAAGGCGGAGGAACGCGAGAAGCTGCGCAGGGAGGTGGGGCGGCTTCGCCGTCAGGTGAAGACCGAGACGCGGAACCCCGAGCTCGTGGTGAAGAGCCCGGCCATGGTGAAGGCCGTCGAGCTGGCCGAGAAAGTGGCCCCGCACCCCTCGACCGTGCTGATCACCGGTGAGAGTGGGACCGGCAAGGAGGTGATCGCCCGGCTGATCCACGTCGCCTCGGATCGGAGCGACAAGGCATTCGTCCCCGTGAACTGCGGCGCGATCCCGGAGAACCTCCTCGAGTCCGAGCTGTTCGGCCACGTCCGGGGGGCCTTCACGGGTGCCGAGCGCGATCGCGTGGGGTTGTTCGAGGAGGCGAACGGAGGAACGCTGTTCCTCGACGAGATCGGGGAGCTGCCGACCGCGCTTCAGGTGAAGCTCCTGCGCGCCCTGCAGGACCGCGAGATCCGCCGCGTGGGCGAGTCCACGTCGCGGCGCATCGATGTGCGCATCATCGCCGCCACGGCGCGCGACCTCGCGCAGGAAGTGGAGGAAGGCTCGTTCCGTTCCGATCTGTTCTACCGCCTGAATGTCGTGAACATCCACCTCCCCCCGCTGCGGCACCGCTCCGAGGAGGTTCCCCTCCTCGTCAAGCACTTCGTGGATCGGTACAACGAGATCCTCAGCACCACCGTGGAGGGAGTGGAGCCCGCGGCCATGAACCTGCTCATCTCGTATCCGTGGCCGGGGAACGTGCGCGAGCTCGAGAACGTGATCGAGCGGGCGATGGTGCTGGCCGATTCGCCCCAGGTGACCCCGGAACAGCTTCCGCCCACGGTGCGGGACAAGGACGCGCACGTAGGGACGCCCGACACCCTGCCGGAAGACGAGCTGTCGGTGAAGAAGCGCACGGCCGCGCTCGAGAAGCAGCTCATCGCGCGGGCGCTCGAGATCACCGGCGGCAATCGAACCCGCGCGTCGGGCCTGCTCGACCTCTCGTACCGCGCGCTGCTGTACAAGATCCGGGATTACGGGTTGGATTGAGCGGCCCGCGAGGCCCATCCGCACCGCGCACCAGGGGAACGCTTCCCGGCGAGGGCTGTGTGGTCGGGGTGCAACATGGCTCCGTGGCGCTCGGCCACGGGTCACCGCCCGGGGGCGGTCTTCCCCGTATGGTCTGCCCCATCCGTCGAGGGTCACGGCCCTAATCGGGCCGATGCGGACACTGGTGCAGGTCTTGCACACCCTCCCTCGACGACCCGGAGCGCCCCGGTCGGGCGCCCGGGACCGGACCGAGAATCAGGGGGTCGTGCGTGCGGGGTCGAGCATACGGCTGGTGTGGCTGGGTCATCGCCTTCGCGGTCATCACGGGAGTATGCGCGCGGAGCGCCGAGGCCCAGGTCAGGGGGACGCGGCTGGCCACCCGGGCCCAGCTGGAAGCATTGGTGGACTCGCTGGAGCAGCGGGCGCCGACGATCAAGAACGACGACGACCGTCGCTTCATGCAGCAGCAGGTCCAGTACATCCGGCAGCGTCTCGCCCAGGGAGATGTGGGCCCCGGGGATGTCGTCCGGCTCCGCGTGAGCGGCGAGACGCGCTGGACGGCGGATTTCACGGTGACCCCCACCGGGCAGCTCGAGCTCCCCGATGTCGACCCGCTCGACATGTCGGGGACGCTGTACTCCGAGGTGGAGGAGTCGATCGGTCGCCAGCTCGCTCGATATCTGCGCGAGCCCCGCATCGACGCCCAGGTCCTCAAGCGGGTCGGGATCCTCGGTGCCGTCGGGAAGCCCGGGTTCTACACGGTGGATGGCTCCTCGCTCGTGTCGGACGTCATCATGAGCGCCGGCGGTCCGACCGATCAGGCGAAGGTCGAGGACATCGAGTTCCGTCGGCAGGGCAGGAGCCTGCGCCATGGCGACCAGCTCGTATGGCAGAATCTGTCGCTCGACCAGCTCGGCATCCAGTCCGGCGACGAGATGTTCGTGCCTGTGAAGGGTCGCTCGTTCACGGGTGTCGTGTTCGGGCTCGTGACGGGGGCTCTGGGGATCGCCTGGGCCCTCACGAGAATCTTCTGAGTTGAATCCGGTCGCGGAGCTGTCTACGGAAGCCAAGCGAATCTCCCCACCCGGGTCCGAGCTGCGGTCCGGGAGCGCCCGACGTGCCCGGAAGCGCGCGGACGCGCTCCCGGGGTCGGCGGAGACTTCCCAAACCCGGGAGGATGTCGCGCACGCCGTTCGGGCGGAGCGCACGCTGGACATCGTGATCTCGGCGCTGGCGTTGCTCATCCTGGCACCGCTCGGCCTTCTGGCGGCGATCGCGATCCTGCTCGACTCCCGGGGTCCGGTCCTCTACCGACAGCTTCGCATCGGTCTCGATCGCCGCGACGATGATCTGGACGAGGATGCCCTCACCCGGCGCACGGCAGATCTGGGCGGGCGTCCGTTCACGATCTACAAGTTCCGAACCATGCGCGTGGACGCCGAGCGCGACACGGGTCCCGTGTGGGCGGCTCCCGACGACGAGCGCGTCACCCGCGTGGGGCGCATCCTGCGCCGCTACCGGCTGGATGAGATCCCACAGCTGTGGAACGTGCTGCGGGGAGACATGTCGATCGTGGGCCCCAGGCCGGAACGCCCCCTGTTCGTCCACCGGCTGCGTGCCGAGGTCGAGGGCTACCCGCTCCGCCATCGGGTGAGGCCGGGGATCACCGGCTGGGCGCAGGTCAACCAGGAGCCCGATCAGACCGTGGACGACGTGAAGGGCAAGCTCCGATACGATCTCGAGTATCTGCAGAGACGGTCGGTGAGCTTCGACCTCCGGATCATGCTTCGAACGCTACCCGTGATGGTGCAGCGGGTCCGGCTCCGAAGATAACCCCGGCCCACCCGGCGACCCCGCCATGAGTCTCGAGATCCGATCGGGGACGGAAGGGGGCGTGATCCTCCTCGCCTCTCCACGCGACTGGCTGGCTTCATCGCTGCGAGCCGTCCTCGAACCGCAGGGCTGGGGGTTTACGCACGTGCCGACGGCCGCGGCGCTGCGCGCGGCCGTCGAGGTGACGCCGCCCGACGTCGTGATCCTCGACGATGGTCTCCCGGACGGCTCCGTGCGGGAGCTGTGTGCCGAGCTGGCTCGGGTCGCTCACAACGGCATCCCCGTCCTCGTGTACTCATCCGGAGACTGGGAGTCTTCGGACCGCGAGGGCGCGCTCGGGGCGGGAGCCTGGGACTACATCGTCGAGCCGGTGCGCTCGCAGGAGCTCCTCGACAAGCTCGCGCGGCTCGGGCAGCTCAAGTCGATGATGGATGCGTCGTCCGCGGCCACTGGGGGCCGGGGGGCCGGGGCGCCGTATCACCTGGGCGGGCTGCTCCGCTCCCTTCCTGTGGTCCGTTCGATCGCGGAACGCAGCGGGGCCGATGTCGGCTGCGCCGTGGTCGGTCCCACACGTCCCGAGACCGAAGCGCCCGCGCTCGAAGCGCAACGCGACGAGACGCTGGCGCTGGTGACCCGGCAGATCCGGGAATCGGACCTGTGCGCGTGGGTGGGCCCCGCCGATCTGGCGGTGCTCCTGTACGGCGCGGGGATCGATGGTCTGGGGGCCTTCGTGGGCCGCGTCGCGCGGAGCGGCATGTCCGGGGGCGGCAGCTCGCGATCTCTGAGCGCAGGCATCGTCACGCTGCCGCGCGAGCTCCACGCCGGGGGTCACGACACCGACTCCCCGGACCGCTCGACGGTCGGCGTCCTCGGACAGGTCGATGCAGCCCGCGCCGCGCTGCGCCGCGCCCGCGAGGCCGGCGGCGGCGTTCGGGTCGCCACCGAGCCATGAGCCGCAGGCGACGGCCGGTCGTCGTCGGTTCCGACGGCGGTGTGGCGGGGGTCGGGACACGCGGACCCGTGTCGCGCATGTTCCTCGTCGCGGGGTGTGCGTTCGCCCTCGTGGGGGCGCTCGATCTGCTCCTCCTGTGGACCCCCCTGCGGCTGGCCAATCTCGCCTGGGAATACGCGACCGTGACCCGCACGTTCGACGCGATCCCGATGCCGGCGCTGGGTCTGCTGCTCATCGCGTTCGGCAGTCTGCGGCAGGGAGCCGTGCCGAAGCGACGGATCCGGACGGTGGCGGCGGCGTTCTTCGCGCTCGGGATTCTGTGTATCTGTCTCGGTCTTCTCGTGCTCACGTCGGTGCCGGCCGTGCTCTCCCAGACGCCCCCCGAAGCGGCGGAGGCTGTACGTCGGGCGGCCGCGCGTCACCTGTCCCAGGCGGTGATCTACCCGATCGCCTGGATCACGATCGCCGTGGGCCTGTGGAGGGCGAGATCGCTGGAGGGTTCGTCGTGAGCGCCGTCGACGCCGGCACCCGGTCGCTTGGCGTGTTCCGACGCGGTCCCGCGCCGTCGACCGTCGCAGTGCTGGCGGCCTATGCGCTCATGTTCGCCCCCACGGGGGCCGGGCTGCTCGCGGACTGGGCGTCGAGCGGCGAATACGGGCATGGGTTCCTGCTGCTCCCGGTGGCGCTCTACCTCGCGTGGAAGCGCAGGGAGGCCCGAGCCCGAGGAAACCCCGTCGTGGGGCTGCTCGTGCTGATCGCCTCCGTGGGCCTCTTCCTGCTCGGCGTTCTCGCCGCGGAGTTCTTCACGCGGCGCAGCGCCATGCTGCTCGCAGCCGCCGGGCTCACGCTCTACTTCCGCGGCTGGACGCAGCTCCGTGCCTGGTGGCTCCCGTTCGGCTTGCTCGCCTTCACGATCCCGCTTCCGGAGGTGGTGCTGAACTCGGTGACGCTGCCCCTGCAGCTTCTCGCCTCCCGGATGGCCGTCGGCCTTCTCGAGCTGCGTCACGTACCGGTCGGGCAGGCGGGGAACATCATCTTCCTCCCCGGGCAGGAGCTGTTCGTGGCGGAGGCGTGCAGCGGACTGCGCTCGGTGTCGGCCCTCCTCGGGCTGACGCTCCTGATCGCGGGGACCTCCCTGCGGACGATTCCGGGGCGGGCGTTTCTCGTCGGGCTGGCGATTCCGGCCGCGATCGGAGCCAACGTGCTGCGCGTGTTCGCCACGGGGTTCGGCTCCTACTACATCGGGCCCCAGGTCGCCACCGGCACCGCGCACGAGCTGCTCGGCGCGGTCGTGTTCGTCCTGCCCCTCGGTCTCGTCGGCCTCGTGGCGCTCGGGCTCAAGAGGATCGAGGCTCGATGAGACCCTCCGCTCGAAGGGCGCTCCGGATGGGCGCTCCCGTCCTCGTGCTCCTGGCCGGCTTCGGCGGGCGCCTCACCGTGCGCCCCGACGGAGTGCGCTCGCTCGAGCGCCCGCTCGAGGAGTTCCCGACCGCCATCGGGGGGTTCACGCTGCGGGAAGAGGAGACCCTGTCTCCACGCCTGGTGCGCACGCTGGCGCCCGACGACTACCTGATGCGCGAGTACACCGATGCGGACGGCCGCGACATGACGCTGTTCGTGGCGTTCTACGGTCGGCAGGCGAGCGGCGCGAGCATCCACTCGCCGCGCAACTGCCTGCCGGGCTCCGGCTGGGAGCCCGTCCGGCACGACCGCATCGAGACGACGACCGTGTACGGCCCGGTGCAGGTGAACCGCTACCTCGTCGAGCACGAATCGGGGCAGCGGGCCCTCGTGTACTACTGGTACCAGGGACGCGGGCGCGTGGCGGCCAACGAATACCTCGTCAAGGCCGACCTCGTGCGGGACGCCGTGCTGCGTCGCAGGACCGACGAGGGGCTCGTTCGTCTCGTGTTTCCGGTGGGACGGGAGTCCGCCGACCTCGCGGAGGCCGACGCGCGCGCTTCCGAGGTCGTGCGCGATGTCATCCGCACGCTCGCCGGCCATCTGCCCGCTTGAGCTCGGCCATCCGGGCGCTGGCGCGCACGGTGCGTCACGCCCCGGACCGGGTCGCACATCCGTGGCGTCGCGCCCGCGCCCGCGCGCGGGTCGGACGTGCGTCTCCCCGACGTCTTCTGGTCCTCTGCCTGGGGAACATCTGCCGCAGCCCTTACGCCGAGCGTCGTCTGCGATCACTGCTCGGCGACCTCGAGGTGAGATCGGCGGGACTGCTGGAGGCGGGTCGACCGCCCCCGGCGCTGGCGCTGCAGGTGGCCCGGGAGCACGGCATCGATCTGAGCGAGCACCGCTCCATCCAGCTCCCGGACGAGTGGCTCGGTTGGGCCGACCTCGTGCTCGTGATGAACCGTCGACAGGCGGCGGAGGTGGGCGCGCGCTGCGTCGCCGCATCCTCGTCGCCGCTCATCGAATGGCTGGGGGACTTCGATCCCGAACGGATCGAGCGTCGGGCGCTGCGGGACCCGTTCGACCAGGATCGACCCGTGTTCGAAGCGGTCTACGGGAGGATCGACGCGTGCTGCCGGTCGATCGCAGGGGTGCTGAGAGGCGCCGGCTGATGTGGCGCTCCACCGACACGATCGCACGGCGATGCTCCGGCGTCGCGCCGCAAGTCGTTGCAGGCTCGCCCGTTGTGCGCCCCGGTGGCACCTTGCGGGACGGCACGGGCATTGCGCGCGAGGTCGAGCATGCAGAGACCTGACATCAGCGTCGTGTGTCCCCTGTTCAACGAACGGGACAACGTGGTTCCGCTCGTCGAGGCCGTACGCGCGGCGCTGGCGGACGGCCACTCCTGGGAGCTCCTGCTGGTGGACGACGGAAGCACCGACGGGACCGTGGCCGCGGTGGCGGAATGCGCACGCGCCGACCGGCGGGTCCGTCTTGTCCGTCTGGCGCGCAACTACGGGCAGGCGACGGCCACGCAGGCCGGGTTCGACGGGGCGCGGGGCCGCGTCGTCGTGACCATGGACGGTGACCTCCAGAACGACCCCACGGACATCCCGCGCGTGGTCGACAAGCTCGCGGAGGGGTACGATTTGGTGGCCGGATACCGGGAGGAGCGCAAGGACCACTTCCTCACGCGGACCTTCCCCTCCCGCATCGCGAACCTGTTGATCCGCTCGCTCACCGGGGTCCCGATCCGTGACAACGGGTGTTCGCTGAAGGCCTATCGACGGGAGCTGGTGGAAAGCCTCGGCCTGTACTCGGACATGCACCGGTTCATCCCGGCGCTCGCCGTCGGCACGGCCGGGGCGCGGATCGCCCAGATGCCCGTGCGACACCACCCCCGACGCTTCGGCCGAAGCAAGTACGGGCTGTCGCGCGTGTGGAAGGTGCTCGCCGATCTGATGACGGTGATCATGCTCCGCTGGTTCCGCGATCGTCCCCTGCTCATGTTCGCGCTCGGCTCGCTGGCGACTTTCCTGGTGGGTCTCGCCTTCGTTCTCGGCTCGCTGATCGCCCCGCTGCGGGGGACGCCTCACGTGAATGCCGTGGTGTTCCCCAGCGCCGCAATCGTGTTCCTCGGGCTCACGCTGTACCTGCTCATGGTAGGCCTGATCGCCGAGGTCGCGCTCCACCCGGCCGCGGGCGTGCGCGTGCCGCGCGTGCGCACGCTCGGCGAGGGGGAGTGATGGATCGATCGGCGCCCGCGGCGCCAGAAGCCGCGGCCCCCCTGACGGCCGTCGGAGCGATGCTGGGCGGCGCGGTGGCCGAACACGAGCCGCCGTTCCTGTCGGTCATCGTCCGCGTGACCGAGCGTCCGGCGCGGCTGGAGACCATCTACGAGGAGTACGCGCCTGCGCTCGAGGGGCTCGGGGAAACGTTCGAGTTCGTGTTCGCGATCGAGCCCTGGGCGCGGGAGCTGGCCGAGCCCCTGCTCCGTATGGCGGGGGAGGGGGCACCGATCCGGGTGCTGGAGTTCGCACGCGCCGTGGGCGAGGCCAACATGCTCCGGTACGCGGGCGAGCGCTGCCGGGGCCGCATCCTGCTGACCATGCCCGCGTACCACCGGGTGAAGGCCGAAGCGATGCCGGCGCTCGTGCGGCAGGTGGAGGCCGGGGCCGATCTCGTCGTCGCGCGCCGCTGGCCGCGATCGGACCGATGGATCACCCGCATCCAGAGCCGGGTGTTCAACGGCATCCTCAAACGGCTGATCGGGCATACGACGAGCGATGTCGCGTGTGGCGTCCAGGCCATGCGACGCCACGTCCTCACCGAGACGCCGCTGTACGGTGACTTCTTCCGCTTCCTGCCGGTGCTCGCTAGCCGCGAGGGGTTCGAGGTCGAGGAGGTCGATGCCCCGCAGCACCCCGCGGACCGGCGGACCCGCGTCTACTCGCCGGGAACGTACATCCGCCGTCTGATCGACATCCTCGGCCTGTTCTTCCTCGTCCGCTTCACGGAGAAGCCGCTCCGGTTCTTCGGCTTCATCGGGGGAGGGCTGGCCTTCGGGGGCGCGGCCGTGCTGGCCGTCCTGTTCGTGCAGCGCTTCTTCGGCGGGCAGCCGATCGCCAACCGGCCGATCCTGCTGGTGGGCGTGACGGCGCTCACGCTGGGCGTGCAGGCGATCGCCCTCGGTCTGATCGGCGAGATGATCGTGCACCTGCACGCCTCCCGGGGCAGGGGGTATCGCACCGTGGACGTCGTGGATGAGGGGGACGGGTGAGAGCGGCGTCCCGCACCACCCCCCACCTGTTCACCGTCGACGTGGAAGAGTACTTCCAGGTCAACGCGTTCGAGCCCTTCGTGTCGCGCGAGAGCTGGGACGAGCTGCCGAGCCGGGTCGAAGCGAGCGTCCATCGTCTGCTCGAGCTGCTCGACGATCACGACGCGAAAGCCACCTTCTTCACGCTCGGGTGGATCGCCGACCGGCACCCCGAGATTCCACGCGCGATCGCCGCCGCCGGACACGAGATCGCGTCGCACGGGTGGTGGCACCGCCGCGTCGTCACGCTCACGCGCGAGCAGTTCCGGGACGAGGTGCGAAGCTCGAAGGCCCTGCTCGAGGACGTGACGGGTGGGCCCGTGCTGGGCTATCGGGCGCCGAGCTTCTCGATCCTGCCTCGTGTCGATTGGGCGTACGACGTGCTGCTCGAGGAAGGGTACCGCTACGACTCGAGCGTGTTTCCGATCCGGCGTCGCGACTACGGCAACCCCGGTGCGACGCCGCATCCACACGTGGTGGAGCGCCCGTCCGGTCGCATCCTCGAGCTGCCGATGGCGACCACACGCATCGCCGGCGTACGACTTCCGGGTGCCGGCGGCGCCTACATGCGGATCCTCCCCATGTGGCTCACGAAGCACACCCTGCGGCGCAGCGGCAGACGTGGCGAGTCGGCCGTCCTGTACGTGCACCCCTGGGAGGTCGACCCCGGGCAGCCGCGACTCGACGTGCGGCTGTGGCCGCGCGTGCGGCACTACACCCGTCTGGGGCGCACCCTGCCACGCCTCCGATCGCTGCTCGCCGAGTTCCGCTTCACCTCGATCGCCCGGCGGTACGCGGAGGAGCTCTCCGAGGCCCCGGTCGGGGACGCTGGGGCAGGCGGCCCGGAGATGACGGATCCGTTGAGGCTCGAGCGCGTGGCGGCCCGGCGAGACGTCGGAGTCTGAGACACGTGGCGACCCGCTCCAAGCTCGCGCGCCCCGCGCGCTGGCAGGTCGGTGCGCTCTCGGCGCTGGCCCTGCTCCCGTTTCTGACGCTGGCCGCGTTCGAGTGGCCGTCGCAGCCGGACCTCGACAATCCCGACTACGCGCAGTACGAAGCGCACGCGATCGCGCTCCTCCAGGGGCGTCCCTACACGGACACGGGCTACGTCTTCGCTTCGCGATCCTGGGGCTTCGGCCCGCGAGCCTACCCCCCGGGATGGCCCCTCGTGCTCGCCGGCTCGTTCGCGCTGTTCGGGGCGAACGACGCGGTGGCGAAGGCCGTGACGCTGGCGTTCGCGTGCGCGCTGCTCCTGATCGCCGGGGCGTACGTCGGGCGGATGGCGAACACGCCGTACGTCGGCATCGCCACGACGGTCCTGCTGGGCCTGTCGCCCCGCTTCGTATCGGCATCCGTCTCGCCGCTGAGCGACATCCCCTTCGCGGCGCTGGTGTGGCTCACCATCCTCGTCGCCGATGGGAGGGGACGCTGGGGCCCCGGGCGGGCCGCCGCGATCACCCTGACGGCGGGGCTCGCGGTCCTGTTCCGGCCACACGGGTTGATCCTCATCGGCGCCCTTGCCGTGTGGGCCCTCATCACGCGACGGGAGCGGGGCCCATGGGCCGCCGCGCCGCCGGCGGTCCTCGCGCTCGGCGCCCTCGTCGGCCGTATCCTGGTGCCACAGGCCGACCTCCGTGCCTTCCCTCCCCTCCACGAGCTGTGGGAGAACCTCACGCGACGCGGGATCGGGGACGTCGTCGCGGTGCTCGAGAGCCATCTGTACCCGTTCCCGGGCGATGTGGCGAACGACGTGTATCACGTCGTGTCGCTTCTGGTGATGTGTCTCGGGTTGGTGATCATCGTCCGGAGACGCCCACGGAGCCTGGCACTGTGGTTCGCGCCGCTGTATGCCTTCGGGGTCGCCGCGCTCGCCTATCTGGGAGTGAACCCGCGGTACGCCATCCCCCTGTTCCCCCTGTTCGTATGGGGACTGCTCGAGGGAGTGGCGGCCCTCGCGGGCAGGCTCCGTAGCGGATGGACCTCGATCGCGCCCCTCGCGCTCGCCCTGTCGCTGGCGCTGGTCGCCACCGCGAACGTCGCCCTCGGCGAACGGCCCCCTCCGCTCAGGGAGCGACCGGCCTACGTGGAGCTGGTGGCGGAGCTCGGACGATACGACCCCGGCACGACCCGGATCGTCTCCTTCCGTCCGCGCGCGCTGGCGCTCGAGACGGGGATCCCCGGGCTCGTGTCGTTCAACGACCCGGACATCCGGGTGCACCTCGAGGTGTGGTGTGCGCACGGCATCACGCACGTCCTCCTGGGGAATCTGGGGATTCGACCCGCGGCCGATGCCGCCATCCGGCGGGTCGTGGAATCGCGACCGGAGGCGTTCACGCTCGAGTTTTCGAACGACGAGTTCGAGCTCTACCGGTTCGACCCGGGCCTCGCGTGCGAACCGCCGGCGGACGCGCCTCCGTCTGGGCCCGGGCAGTTGAGGCAGTAGGCGGCCGACACGCCGTCTTCTCCCAGCCAGGCCGGTTCGCGCGCCCGCTCGAGCGAGTCGAGCCAGCTCCGCTGCTCGGGGCTCAGATACCACCGGCGCAGGGGCGCCGTCTCGCCCGAGGTGATGAGCCACACCCGGGCGGGCGCGTCCCGCGCGAGCGAGTCGATGATGGCGGGGTCCGCGAGCGGCCTGCTTCCCACGTAAAGATCACGGACGCCATCCGGATACTCGCGCAGGTAGCGCCGCATGTCCCCGTAGCGGCGAAACCAGTAGTCGATATGTCCCGCGTACAGGGTCTGCACGATCGGATCCTCCGCGATCACGATGTCCCCCTCCCCACGCCGCTCGCGCACGAACGATCCCGGCGAGCGGTGGTCGGGCCGGAAGGGGAACATGTGCGCCAGCTCGTCCACCGGCTCGCCATGACGCAGCGACACGATGCGGGCGGCCTGCGGAACGCCGTGTCCGGACACCACCCCGGAGACCGCGATCAGGGCTGCCACGAGCGTGGTGGACAGATAGGCTCTCCGATGTACGCGACCCTCGGTCGAGATCCAGTCGACGACCCGGCGGACCCCTTCGAACAGCCCCGCGCCCGCGACGGCGAGGAACCAGGGGTAGGCGGGCAGGAGGTAGCGCGTCGGCCCGCCGGCGCGCGCGAATCCGATCGCGGCGAGGGTGCCGAGGGCCAGCATCGCGAACACCGCCACGCCGCGATCTCCGTCCGTTCCCCGACGAACCGCGACCGCGGTCACGGTCGCGCCGAACAGGAGGCACAGCGCGGGCTCCTGCTGGAACAGCGTGTACGCGTGCGGATACGGCCACGACGCGCTCGCGCGCAGGCCCGCGGACAGCCCCGCCTGCGAGACCCTGACGAGCAGGCGAACCGAGAGCAGCGAACCCAGCGCCAGGAGCGGGATCCATCCTCCCCGCCATAGCGACGCGATCCCTGTCCCCGCGGCGAGCAGGAAGAGCGCCCAGAACAGCGCGAAGCCGTACACCTGTCCGAGACCGGCGAGCGCTCCGGCGAGGAGCGCGAGCACGCCGAGCCCGAACATTCGCAGGCCCCCCGCTTCGTGCCTGGCCAGCACCGGGCGCACGCGCCAGAACAGGAGACCGGCGATCAGGGCGCCCGCGACCGCCAGGAGCGCATCCGGCGCCGTCGAGATCGCGGCCCCCGCCCTCGTGGCGTCGCCCAGCGGGGGAGGAGTGGCGAATGCCGAGTAGGGGTTGGCGACCCACACATCGAATCCCAGCCCCAGCGCGGCCAATCCGGCGGCCACGAGCAGGGCGACCCACGCGGGGACCGCGACGCCGGACGGGAACGCCAGCCACACGACCGGCACCGCCACGCACACGATCGCGAGAACGTGCAGGGACATCGCGGTCAGAGAGGCCACCGCGCCCGCCACGAGGGAGGCGGCCCGTCCGCTCCGCACCCAGCTCCACAGACCCCACGTGGCCACCACGAGGAAGAACACCGTCGGCGAGTACATGCGCGCGAGGCGCGAGAACACCAGGTGCCATTCGGAGAAGGCGAGCAACAGCGCACCGACGAGCGCCGGACCCCCTCCGAGGCAGCGGGCGAGCATGAGAAAGAACACCGGGACGGTGAGGGCCCCGAACAGAGCCGAGGGGAGTCGTAGCGCGAACGCGTCCCGCGCGCCGTCCTCGGATCCGAACAGCCGGACGAACAGCGCCGTGACCGCGGTGTATGGCAACGCCCGTCGATACTGGAAGCCCGAAGGGAGGTCGCTCGCGTTGCCACGCGCCATGGCCGTGGCGACGTGGGCCGTCAGATCCTCGTCCGCGTAGAAGCCGAGCTCCGACAGCGAGAGCAGGCGAGGCAGCAGAGCCGCCACAAAGAGCAGGATCGCCGCCACGGCGAGTCCCCAGCCGGACACGACCGGGCGGTCGGGCCCCCTGTCGTGGTTCATCGATTCGCTTTCTCCGGGGAGAGTCCGGGGATGTGGCGTCTGCCGGTCCGTTGCAGCAAGCGGGCCACCGGGATGGTGGTGGCGACGCGCGCGCACATCGCGATCGGCACGATACTTTCTGTGCGCGGCCCCGGCGCGCCGACTCCAGTCCGCGACGAACGTCGGGCGCGAGCCACCGATCGGTGGCGGATCCGGCGCGGCCCGACCGGCGTGGCGAGCGTCGCCAGGCGTGTTGCGTGTTCGCAACAGGCCACGACACGGCTTCGCGGGAGGAGCATCGATGGAGGTGCGGGAGTACGATGGACCCGGCGATTCCTGGGACGCGTTCGTGCGCGGACGGCCCGGAGCCACCCACATGCACCTCCACGGGTGGAAGGGGATCCTCGGCAACGTGCTCGGCCATGAGACCCCCTATCTCGTCGCGCTCGACGGCGGGGAGCTGCGAGGCGTGCTCCCGCTGGTTTCCGTGAGGTCCCGGCTGTTCGGCAACTACCTGGTGTCGATGCCGTTTCTCAACTACGGAGGACCGCTCGGGGACGAGGAGGCCGTACGCGCTCTGGTCGAAGTCGCCGTCGACATGGCGCGCGGCAGCGCCACCGACCTCCTCGAGCTCCGGAGCCGGCGACGGCTCCCGGTCGAGCTTCCGGACTCCGCTCGCAAGATCACCGTCACCCTCCCGCTGACGCCGCACGACTCCGAGGCGCTGTGGTCGAGCTTCACCTCCAAGCTGCGGAACAAGATCAAGCGTGGGCTGAGGGAGGATCTGGACATCCGGGCCGGGCGCGATCAGCTCGAGCCTTTCTTCCGCGTGTTTCGCCACCACATGCGCGATCTGGGGACGCCGACCCTCCCCCGACGCCTGTTCGAGGCGATCATCGAGCGCTTCCCGGAGTCGAGCCGTTTCGTGTGCGTGTACCTGGAGGGTCGCCCGGCCGCGGCGGGGTGCGCCCTGACGTTCGGGGACGAGATCGAGATGACGTGGTCGGCGGCGCTCCGCGAGTTCAATCGCGAGCGTCCCAACATGGCCCTCTACTGGGGGGTCATGGAGCTCGCCTGCGACGAAGGGCTCGCGCGCTTCAACTTCGGGCGCTGCTCCGAGGGGAGCGGGACGCACGCCTTCAAGGCCTCGTGGACGGGAGCGGTGGACGAGCCTCTCCACTGGTACTACTGGAGCCCGGACGGGCGGCGCGCGACGCCCACGCCAGATGACTCCTCCTACGCCTGGGGTCCCCGGATCTGGCGGTCGATCCCGGTGCCGATCGCCTCGGCGATCGGCCCCCGCATCATCCGGCTCATTCCCTGAGCCGGGGAATGAGCCTCCTCCCGCGTGCGATCCCGCCGGCGTACTCGCCGGTGTCGGTCCAGTCGATCGGCCAGGGCCTCCTCGCCCTCGCCGGGGTGTCGCGGATCGAGCGGGTCCGGGAGCTCATCCTGGCCACGTACGGGGGGACGACCGTGTGGCTCGTGGACTCCGGCACCGCCGCCCTCCGGCTGGCGCTCGAGGCCGCCGTCGGGACCCGTCCGGGGCGCGTCGCGCTGCCGGCGTACGGGTGCTACGACCTGCTCAGTGCGGCGCACGGGGCCGGCGTGGACATCGTGTTCTACGATGTGGAGGTGGCCACGCTGGCGCCGGACATGGCCTCGCTGCGCGAGGCGCTCGATTCTGGCGCCCGCACCATCGTGCTGGCGTACCTGTTCGGCGTCCCGATCGAGATCGATGGCTGCGTATCGCTCGCCCGGGAGCGAGGTGCGTGGCTGATCGAGGATGCGGCGCAGGGGCAGGGAGGTCGTCTTCGCGGGCGGCCTCTCGGGTCGTTCGGGGACGCCTCGGTCCTCAGCTTCGCACGTGGCAAGGGCCGCACCGGTGGGGGCGGGGGCTGCCTCATCGGGCGCTCTCCCGAGTTCGTGACGGGGCTCGCGCGGGGTAGCGAGCCGACGGCCGGCGGCCGCGGCGCGAGAAACGTGGCCCGCGCACTGGCCCAATGGACGTTCGCGCGCCCTTCACTGTACGGGATTCCCCGGGCCCTGCCATTCGTCACGGTGGGCGAGACGGTGTACCGCGAGCCTCGCGAACCGCGCCGAATGGGTGCCGCCACGGCGAACATCCTCGCCGCCAACTGGGACGCGTCGGAGATGGAGGCGGTCACCCGGCGCGCGCACGCGGAGTGGTTCGCACGCCGGCTGGCCGGCGCCCCGGGATTCGAGCTCGTCCGACTGCCGCCGGGGTCACAGGGCGGATACCTGCGGTTTCCGGTGCTCGCCGACCGCGCCGAGCCGGACCTCGCGCGTCTCGGCGTGCTTCCCGGGTACCCGCGCGCGCTCCCCGACCTGCGGCCGCGCGAGTCCGATCGTGTGGCCGGGGCGGTCGCCGGTGCGCGCGCGCTGGCCCATCGCCTCCAGACGCTCCCCACCCACGGCCTCCTGGGAGAGCGGGACCTGGAGACCATCGGGCGCCGGCTTCGGGGAGACGGTTGACCTCCGAGTCGTTGGACCGCCCGTCGCCGAACATCCTCGTCCTCGCGACGAAGTTCCCGAGCCCCATCCAGCCCTGGCTGGTCAATCAGCTGGCACAGATCGAAAGGCACGGTGGCGAGGTCACGATCGTGGCGTCACGACCCGAGGGGGAGACCGTGCCGGCCCGTGTCCGGGAGCTCGGCCTGCTCGGGCGTACGCACTACGAGCGCGCTTCCTCGGCGGGCGACATCCTCGGGCGCGTCGCGTCGCTCGCCCTCCCGTTCTCGGCGCGAGGCCGGCGGGGTCGGATCGGGCTCCGGCGGCTCCTCGACGACAGGTGGCGGCCGGATGACCTGCGCGGCGGCGTGAAGGGCATCGCGCGGGCGGGCGTCCTGGGCCTCGAGTACGATCTCGTGCACGCCCACTCGTTGGTGCTGGCCTACGAGCTCCGCCACGCGGCAACGGTCCGTCGGGTACCGTTCGTGTTGACGTTCCACGGCCAGACTCCGACGGGCGTCCCCACTCTGCCCCCCGAGAAGCGTGCGCGGCTGTTTGGAGACGTCGATGTCGCCCTCGTGAACACGAACTTCGCCGCCCGCCAGCTCGAATCCCTGGGCTGTCCGCGGGATCGGGTGGAGATCCTCCCGCAGGGGATCTTCCTGTCGGACTACCCGTTTCGATCCAGGCCTCGTCCCGACGACGGGCCCGTGGAGCTCCTGACGGTGGGGAGGATCCAGGCGGACAAGGGCCTCACGTACGCGATCGATGCGGTGACCCTGCTCCGCCAGAGGGGGTACGACATACGGTACACCATCGTCGGCGGCGGACCTCAGGAGGAGGAGTTGCGACGACGGGTGGCCGATTCGAACCTCGGTGATGTCGTCTCGTTGACGGGGAGGGTGGATGATGGAGTCCTGCGGGGGCTGTACCGACGGTCGCACATCTTCGTGCTACCGAGCGTCACCAACCCCCTCGAAGATCACACGGAGACCCAGGGAGTGGTCCTGCAGGAAGCACAGGCGAGTGGACTCATCGTGGCGGCGTCGCGGGTCGGGGGGATCCCGGAGTGCGTGGAGGAAGGCGTGTCCGCCTTCCTGTTTCCGGATCGGGATCCCGAGGGCATCGCGTCGGTGATCGCTTCGATCATTGCTCGACCCGAGATGTGGAGGGCGTGGCAGGAAAGGGGACGCGCGTGGGTCGAGGCGCGCTTCGACGCGGACCTGATCGGCGACGAGCTGTGGCGGCTGTATGGGGGGCTGTTGGCCGGACATCGGGCGGCGACAGGGATCCTCCCCACCGGGCGCGTCGGATGACGACGCGCCGGAGGCGGGTCGGGTCCATCGAGTGTGGCATTGCGAGGCACTCCTTCGCGTTTCGCGACACATCGGTTGCGGTGGCTCGCGACCGCGATCTGGTCCATTGCCTCGTAACTGCCGACAAGGCTACGAGTTGACAGATGGTGAGATGGCCCGGGGACTTCCATTCGAAAGGGGTATCGTTCCTGAACGTAGCCGGGGGCAGCAGGAGATGTTTGTCCACTGCCTCAAGGCAAACCCGTCGAAAGACGGGGACGCAAAGGCACGGGGCTAAGGACTCACCGGGGCCATGTTCCCCAGGCGTCTACGCCAGCCGGCTTGCCAGTGGAGGGTGTCGCGAGCCTGCCGTTCGCGACCGCGAAGACCCAGTGGACGAACCACGATTCGTAACCGCTAGGTGCAGCAAGCATCGCGGTCGCCTTCGGGATACCGGGCTTGGGAGGCTCGTGGCATGTCCAGACCATCCGACACGGGGCGCCGCTCGACGGCCAGCCCCCGCTCATCCTCGCGTCGTCCTCACGTGATACACCTGACCCCCATCCTGGCCCTCCTTGCCGGAGCGTGCGGTCAGGATTCGATACCGACCTACCCCTCCGGACCGGAACAGAACGCGCTGGTCGCCGTCGTGCGGCTGCAGCCATCCGAAGCGGTGATCCCGCCCGATGAGACGGTGTCCCTGTCGGCGCTCGTGCGTGGAGCGCGCGGCCAGGTCGTGAACGGCCGCCCGGTGACATGGCGCAGCAGCGACGAGCGCGTCGCCCATATCGATTCCAACGGAAACGTCGTCGCCGGTGAGGAGGGCACCGCGACGATCACCGCCAATGTCCTCGGTGTGGAGGGCGTCGCGACGATCGACGTGCGCGGCACGGTCACCGAGATCCTCCTCGACTCTCCCTTGCAGAGCATCACGGAAGGCTCGCAGCAACAGCTGACCGCCACCTTCGTATACGCGAACGGCGCTCGTCGACAGGCCCGTGGCGTCCGGTGGGAGAGCCGCGACCCCGGAATCCTGTGGGTCGACGGCTTCGGTGAGGCGATCGGCCGGCAGGCGGGCGATGTCGAGGTCGAGGTTCAGGGTCGGGGGAAGTCAGGCAAGCAACGCGTGAAGGTGCACCCCGGCAAGGTCGCCCAGGTCACCGTGTACGCCAGCGCCACGAGCCTCGCGGTGGGTGACGAGGGGAACGTGTGGGCGGAGATCAAGACGTCGAAGGGCGAGATCGTGTCCAAGCCGGTCGATTGGTCCAGCGCGAAGCCCTCGGTCATCCAGGTCAACGCGGACGGCAAGATCAAGGCGATGTCCCCGGGCACGACCGACATCGAAGCATCGGTGGACGGCGTCGTCGGGACGGCCACGCTTTCCGTCCAGTCGACCTCATCCGGAGGCAGCGGCGGCTCGTCCGGAGGCAGCGG
>CAZCLY010000010.1:35541-236553 GCA_964499635.1 uncultured Gemmatimonadota bacterium
TCCGGAGGCAGCGGCGGCTCGTCCGGAGGCAGCGGCGGCTCGTCCGGAGGCAGCGGCGGCTCCGGTGTCCCGGGGCAGGTGACCGACTTGCGGGTCTCTCAGACCGCGGAGCGCCAGCTTCAGCTGAGCTTCACGCAGGTGGACGATGGGAGCGGCCAGCCGGCGAGCTACATCATCCGGATCGGTGACGGGGCGTTCACCTGGGACGGTTCGGTCGCGGTCAACAAGGGTTCCTGCAGCGCACCGGTCGCGGGGACCGAGGTCGGTGCCAATCTGACGTGCTCGGTCGACGGTCTGGTGGCCTCGAAGTCGTACTCGTTCCAGCTGGTGGCCCGACGGTCCGATGCGAACGGTGCCGTGTTCGGCCCGCTGTCGAACATCGTGACCGGAACGACCGACGCCCCCGGCCTCCTCGTGGATGTGACCCCTTCGGCGTTCCAGATGGACGTCGGGGAGAGCAAGCAGCTGTCCGCCGCGATCACCGACACGTACGGCAACGCCGTTTCGGGTAGCGTCACCTGGACGAGCACCGCGTCCGCGGTGGCATCGGTGTCCGGCCAGGGACAGGTGACCGGCAACGGCGCCGGCAACGCCACCATCCGGGCGGCGTATTCCGGCGTCGGGGGGAGCTCGAGCGCGAGCGTCGTGCAACCACCGACCGATTCGAGCGGAAGCGGCGCTCCCTCGGGAGGCACCACGCCTCCGCCTCCGCCTCCCCCGCCGGCCGGACAGTTCTTCTCGGCCGACTTCTCGTCCGCGCGGACGGACGCGGATCTGCAGGGGATGGTCAACGTCGCCACGCAGGCGAACGTGCACGCCGATCCCGGCGTCGGGATGCGGTACGACTTCCAGGCCTTCCCGACCCGGTGCAACGATCAGACGCTGTCGTCGAACGTCGGGCTCCCGGGCGGAACTCAGGAGGTATGGCTCAAGTTCCGGGTGAGGTTCTCGTCCAACTGGCGGAACGACAATCCGAACTGCTCGAGCCCGACGCCCGCGTACAAGACCGTCTTCGCGGACCTCAACCAGAAGTTCGCCATCCAGCGCTTCGAGCTCGTGAGCGGCGCGCAGAACCAGTTCATGCACGCCGCGGGTCCGGGCTGGCCCACGCTCGACAACGTGCCCGTGAGCGTGGTGCGCGGGGTCGGCAGGATCGGCGGGCTCTACCTGTACGACGGCCAGTGGCACGACGTCGAGATCCACTTCGCGATCCTCCCGGGCGACCGGGCCCTCGTCCAGGTGCGGATCGATGGAACGGTGAGCCACAACTACGACACGAGCCACTCGCAGTCCGGTCTGTCGAGCCGGACGATGACGAAGATCCGCATCGGCGCCAATCGGAATCTGGGTGCCGTCCAGCTCATGAACGTCTGGTGGGACGACTTCCAGATCTGGGTCGGCAACACGAATCCGGGCTTCGGGTTCCCGTCTCCGACCTCGTACTAGACGAACGGGGCGTGGCGTTCGTCCGGCTTCGGACGGGCGCCACGCCCCATGTCGTTCCCGCCCATGTCTTTGCAGGCCCCGCCGATTCCCGGGCGTGAAGTCGCCCCCCCGGCCGATATCGTCCAGTGCCGGAGGTTGCACGGAGCCCGGCCCCGAACCCCCTCGCGCCTGCGGGGTCCCGCCGCATATCATTGAGGCAGTCGAATCGCCCTTCGGCACCGGATCGCGCCGAGTCGACCGAGCAGATCAATCGGGTCACATCCGGGCGAGGCCCCCGGGGTGGTGAGGGCCGTGTGGCGTCGGGCTGTCGTAGCGGACGATGATATCCGCCGCTGTCGCGGACGAGTGCCTCGCCTCCGCGAGTAATGGGAGGAACGAGCCCCATGAATCGATTCCTCAAGCCGTGGCCCCTCCTCATCGGCATCCTGGCGTGCGATACGGTAGGCCCGGCCACACAGGTCGTGACGCGGCCACCGGCCCCGCCGGCGCCGCCGGTCCCGCCGCCGTCGGGGGCCGTGTATTCCGGTGATTTCTCCTCCGCCCAATCGGACGCCGACCTGCAGGGCATGATAAGCGTCGCCACCACAGGGAACGTGCACGCCGATCCCGGCATCGGTATGCGATACGACTTTCAGCCGCGTCCCAACCGGTGTGGAGATCAGACGTTGTCGTCCAGCATCGACTTACCGTCGGGGACCGACGAAGTGTGGATCCGGTTCCGCATCCGACATTCGGCCAACTGGACGGTGGTCAATCCCCACTGCTCATCGCCTACGCCCGCGTACAAGACGGTGTTCGCGGACCTCGATAAGCCCTTCGTGCTGCAGCGGTTCGAGCTCGTGAGTGGTGCGCAGAATCGATACATGCACGCCGCGGGGCCGGGCTATCCGGCCGCCGAGAAGGTGCCGCTCGACGTGGTGCGCGGTGTCGGCAGGATCGACGGGCTCTACCTCTACGACGGAAAGTGGCACGACGTCGAGCTCCACTTCGCGATCCGGTCCGGAGATCGGGCCGTCGTGCAGGTGCGGATCGACGGGATCGTGAGCCACAATTACGTGACCAGTCACGACCGGAGCGGTCTGACGGGGCGCACTTTGACCCAGATCCGCATCGGTGGGAACCGCAATCTCGGAGCGACCGAGCTGATGCACATCTGGTGGGACGACTTCGGTGCGTGGGTCGGACCGGCTGATCCAGGATTCGCGTTTCCGTCCCCCACTGCGTTCAAGTGAGCCGGGAGGCGGCCTTCCACGAGCTGGAAGACCACCGCGCCCGCTCGTGCCGCGGTCGCCGGTGATCAGCCGGTGTCCACCGGATCCTGCTCCGACCGGGACCCCGGCAGCGGCACCTCGCGCACCACGGTTCGCAGCTTGCCACTCGGAGCGCGCGGGATCTCGGACACCTCGACGACGTCGACCTCGACGCCCGGCCCCAGCCGTCGCTGGAGCTCGGTCACGAGCCGCGATGCGTGGTCCGGCAGGTAGTTGTCGGCACGGACGATCTCGACCCTCACGTGATCGGTCCTGTCCTGCACGATGCGCGTCTCGAGGATGCCGTCCACGCTCTTGAAGATGGGGTCCAGTCGTCCGACGAGCCGCCCGGCGGGAGTCACGAGGACGTCGTCCATCCTGCCTTCGAGTCGCTCGAGCACCGGCATCTCGCGGCCACACGGGCACGGTCCGGTGCCCCACGCGGCGCGATCTCCGGTGGCGTATCGGATGAAGGGCATCACGGGATTGATGAACCCCGTGGCGACGATCTCGCCCGTCTCGCCCGGCCCCGCCGCGACGCCGCCGCGCAGGATCTCGACGATCCCGAACTCGTGGTTCACGTGATAGCGGCCAGCCTCGCACTGCGTGATGAACGCGGCCATCTCCGCCGCACCGTAATGATCGAACACGCGGCACCCGAAGGCGCGTTCCAGGAGCTCGCGCGTGGCGTCGCCCAGCGTCTCCGAGGAGGTGATGATGGCGCGTGGACGGATGGTGTCGATCTCGCGGTCGACGAGGTAACGCGCGATGGGTCGGAGGCTCGAGGGGTAGGAGTCGATCACCAGGGGGGCGAAGCGGTCGAGGCCGTCCACGTACGAGGGGATGGTGGCCGGCGAGATGTGGTACGATGAGAGCAGCATCTGGCGCATGGCGCGGTTGTACCGCCAGTACGGAGGGCGATTCCGATCCGGCGCCACCAGCGTCCTCCCGGCGAACGTCGCGATCTTCACCATACCCCCGACGCCCGCCCACTCCCGGAAGCGGCCGAAGAACGCGTAGTTGCGTTGCAACGCCGCGCCGTCGCAGTGGATGGTGAGCGGCTTTCCGGTGGTGCCGCCGGTATGGATCTCGATCGATCGAGGCCGGGCCGCGCCGCCGGCCACGAGCCGTTCCCCGAGCGACCGGACCGCGTCCTTCGACAGGATGGGCAGCGCGTGCAGATCCGAGAGCTGCTCGAGGGGGGCGTCGGGCAGCCGGACGTCTTCCGCGTAGTGCGGCACGGCCGACCGTGCGTGCTCCAGCAAGCGGTTCAGCTCTTCGAGCTGGCGACGGCGGATGTGCGCGGCGTCTTCCCACTCGGTGCGTCGCAGCTCCTCGAGGCTCCGGCTGTACACGCGTCCGTATCGCAGCCGTCGCAAACGCCAGCCGTAGGCTGAGATCGCGACGTTCTGGAGCGCGACGGGCAGCGCGTAGTATGTGCGCAGCATCCAGTCCGAAACGCCCACCTCAGGCTCTTCCGAGAAGCTGGGCCAGCTTGTTTCGCACCGTGACGAAGGCCAGCTGTCGGAGGAGGTGCCGCGGATAACGCCGGAGGTTCTTCAACGCGAACCGGTAGCTCGCCAGCCGTTGCGCGCGCTGACTCCTGGCGATGGCCCGGTGGTAGGCATCGGGATCCAGACCCGTCACGGGCTCGAGGCTCGGAGCCGAGCGTCCGAGCGGCCGGGGGACAAGATCGGCACCGATCTCGGTCCGGACGACGTCCACCATCCTCGGACTCTCGAGTCGACAGCGCAGGATGGCCCCGCGCACGAGCGGGTCCCACCACACCATGTCGCCGACGAGATTCCCGAGGCTGTAGGCGATCACCCCGCCCTGGTGGCTCTCGATCGGTCGGAGGACGTGGGGGTGATGTCCCGCTACGATCCGGGCCCCGGCCTCCACCATCCCCCGGGCGAGCCGTACCTCCTCCAGCGAGGGGCGCTCGACGAACTCCTCGCCCCAATGAAGGGTCACGATCACGTGATCCACCTCGGCGGACAGGCGCTCGATGTCGCGCAGCATTCCCTCGGGTGTGCCCTCGGCGTAGGGCGGTGTCGCCGACGAGAACTGCCGCGGTCGCATGGAGTATCCGAGGATGCCGACGGTGGAATCGCCCGGGGCCGTGCGGACGGGTTGCGACGACCAGCCGTCGGTTCCCCGGAGGCCGCACACGGCGACACCCGCGCCCCGCAGCCCCTGAACGGTCTCCGAGAACGCCCTCTGGCCATGCTGGAAGGTGTGATTGTTCGCCACGTTCACGACGTCGAAGCCCGCGTCCCTCAACTCGCCGGCGGACTCGGGCCGTCCTCTCATCTGGACCGATCTCCAGTCCGACGGATCGAGCCCCGCGTGGGAGAGGCAGGTCTCGAGGTTGCCGACCGTCAGGTCGCCGCGGAGATCGGCCGCGATGGCCGAGAACAAACCGTTTTGAGCGCCCTTCGCCAACCACGTTCCGACCCCGAAGCCGGGGCAGATCGCCGAATCGCCGAGCTGGATATCGCCCACGGCGACGATCGTCGTCACGTCTATGGCTCGCGCTCGGGGGTGGCCGTGCTCCCCGGCACGCGCCGTCGGCCGGGGCCCCGCACAGGTCCGGCGAGGATCGTCACGAGTGCGCGGGCGCGGGCCGTGTAGTACGCGAGGTAGAGGACGGGCGACAGCAGCGGGTAGAGCACCTTGCCGGTGCGCGTCCACCGGTAGATCGCCGTCGCGATCGGGGCGGCCATCGCGCACACGAATAACGCTCCCGCGCCGAGCACGGGGTGCCCGCGAGCGAGTCCCGCCGTCAGGCCGACCACACCCGCCGCCAGCAGGCCGAGAAACGCGAACAGCATCACCGTCGGCTTGTCCACCTCGCCGGCCCCCACGGTCCCGAACATGCCCAAACCACGCCACACTTCCTTTCGAAAGAAGGCACCGAGCGTCCTCGCGTTTCCATGATGCACGCCGGCCAGCCCCGAGGACTCGAAGATCTTGTATCCCTTGCTCCGGAGGCGCTGGCAGAACTCCGCGTCCTCGCCCGTCTCGAGGGTCTCGGAAAAGCCGCCGACCGCGTCGAATGCCTCCCGTCGGACCATGAAGTCGCCGGAGGGAATGTAGTGCACGAAACCATCGTGGGGGGTCTCGTGCATCGAGTACCAGGCACGCTCGACCCTCGACGCATCCTCGGGCAGCACGTAGTGCGCCCCGGTGGCCGCCACCTCCGGATCGCGGAACACCCGTTCTGCCCGAGACAGGAAGTCCGGCGGGACGGAGAAGTCCGCGTCCAGGAAGGCCAGGATGTCTCCGGCGGCGAGACCGGCGCCGTGATTGCGCACCCTGCCGATGTTCACGTCCGGAAGTCGGCAGATCCTCCCCGCCTCACCGAACTCCCGCTGCAACAGCTCGTACGACCCGTCGGTCGAGCCGTTGTCCACCACGATCAGCTCGGCGGCCTGGTGGTCGTGGACGGCACGAACGACGGTCGGCAGGCACATCGGGATGAACCGACGGGCGTCGAAGACGGGCACGATGACGCTGAAGCGCAAGGAGCTGGCTCGCGGGTTCGGGTGGCACAGGAACGCGTCGCGTGCGAGGCAAGGAACATGCTAGTAGCATCGAGGCGGACGTCGAAACGGGAGCGGCGAGACCGGCGTCGCCACCGGCCATGGCGGCTCGCGGTGGCCTGTATCGAGACCGGGTGACGTCGGGGGAATCGTGGCGGCGATGACCAGGGTGCTGCACGTGCTGGCGCCCGCTCCCAGCGGCGGGCTGGAGAGCGTCGTGCGGATGCTCGCCGCCGCGCAGCGCGACAGGGGGGTGGACGCCCGGGTGCTGGCCGTCGTCGAGCCCGGCCGGGAGCGCCACCCGTTTCTCGAGTCACTCGAGGCGCTGGGGACGCCCTGCGGACGCCTGGACGTGCCGCACAGGGCGTACTGGCGGGAGTATCGCGGGCTCCGGGATGCGTTCCGGGCGGGCACCCCGGACGTCGTCCACACGCACGGCTATCGTGCGGACGTGCTGGCCGGGCTGGCTGCTCGACGCACCCGCACCCCGGTCGTCTCGACGGCGCACGGCTTCATCGGGGGAGACAGGCTGGGCCGTCTGTACGAGGGTCTCCAGCTGCGCAGCTACCGCGACGGACGCCGCGTCGTGGCCGTGTCCGGCCCGCTCCTCGAGAAGCTCGAGGCGACGGGCGTTCCGCACCGGCGCCTGCATCTGATCAGAAACGCGTGGCGGGGCGACGCCCGGCCGCTGTCGAGGGTCGAGGCACGCGCCGCCCTGGGGCTCGGCACGTCAGGAGCATTCATCGTCGGTTGGGTCGGCAGGCTCGGGTTGGAGAAGGGACCGGATGTGATGCTGGCGGCGATGGACGAAGCAGAGTCGTCGGGAATGCAATTGTCGATGATCGGCGGAGGCGACCTGGCTTGGCTGGAACGGCTGTACCCGGACGCGTTCGCCGAGACCAGCCGCGTACGGTGGCACGGTCGCGTGGGCGATGCCGGGCGTCTGATGCCGGCCTTCGACGCGCTCGCGCTCACGTCTCGGACGGAGGGTACGCCCATCGTCGTGCTGGAGGGGATGGCCGCCGGCGTCCCGATCGTCGCTGCCGCCGTCGGTGGAGTCCCCGACATCCTCCGCGACGAGGAGGAAGGGCTGCTCGTCCCCCCCGGAGACCCCGGCGCCGTGGCCCGAGCGCTGGCGCGACTGCGCGCCGACCCGCCACTCGGATCCCGGCTGGCGGAGGCCGCCGATCGACGGCTTCGACTGGAGTTCGGAGCCGACCGATGGGTCGATCGACACGCGACCGTCTACGAGATGGCCGCGCGCGATGCGGAGGGGCGCCGTTCGTGACGACCGAGCCATCGTCCGCACCGCGGACGCCGCGCGAGTCCGACGAGACGAAGCCCGGCCTCCTGTTCCTGTGCCACTCTCTGCCGTATCCACCCGATGGGGGCCAGGCCCTGCGGTCCTACAACATCCTGAAGCTCCTGGCGGAGGACTTCGACGTGCGTGCCCTCTTCTTCTATCGACGGGCGATTCGGAGGACGGGGGAGGACGTGGCGCGGGGACTCTCCGCGTTGAGCCCCGTGGCCCGTGCGAGCGCGTACCCGATCCCGGGAGACACGAATCCGCTGCGCATGGCGGTCGACCATCTGCGAAGCGTCGCGACCGGGCGGGTGTACACCCGCTTCGTGCACACTTCGTCCGCGTTCCGTCGCGCGCTGCTCCGCGCCCTCGAGGACGATCCTCCGCGACTCGTGCACGTGGACAGTCTGGATCTCTCGGCCTACCTGCCCGACGTGCGGCATCTGCCGTTCGTCATCACGCATCACAATGTGGAGTCGCGTCTGCTGGATCGCCGGGCGCGGGCGAGTCGGTCGAGGGTCGCCTCGTCGTATCTGCGCCTCCAGGCCCGGCTGATGGAGCGAGAGGAGGCCTCGTGGGGCGCATGCGCGAGCCTCAACGTCGTGGTCTCCGAAGGAGAGCGCGACGCCCTCGGCCGGCTCGTCCCACCCGAGCGAATCGCCGTCGTGCCGAACGGGGTGGACACGCGTCGCTTCCGGCCCTCCACCCGCGCCTCGCGCCAGGGCCTGGTGTTCGTCGGCGCGTACTCCTGGCTTCCGAATCGTGACGCGATGGAGTATCTGGGACGCGAGATACTCCCCCTGATCCGTGCCCGGACCGGGAACGTGCCGGTGACGTGGGTGGGTCAAGCGCCCGAGCGGGCGAAGCGGACGTTCGCACGGCGATACGGCATCCGGCTGACCGGCTACGTCGAGTCGATCGATCCGTGGGTGCACTCCGCGGCCTGCTACGTGGTCCCGCTGAGGATCGGTGGAGGCACCCGGCTCAAGATCCTCGATGCGTGGGCCCTGGGGAGCGCCGTCGTGAGCACGACCGTGGGGTGCGAGGGGTTGGCGGGCAGGGACCGGGAGGACATCTGGATCGCCGATGGCCCGGCGGCGTTCGCGGACGCCGTGGTGCGGGTGCTCGAGGACCCATCCCTTGGCGAGCGGCTCGCGACCGGAGGGAGGAGAACCGCGGTGACGCGATTCGATTGGCGGGTCATCGGCCGCACGATGCTCCCCCGCTACCATGCGCTGCTCTCCGGTGCGGGTCGGGATGCCCGGGCCGGGGGCGCGGTGTTATGATCACGGCGTCCCGCGATGCGAGAAGCGGGGCGCCCCGCGAGGCCGGCCACGAGCTCCCGAGGGAGTGTTGCGGACTCGCCACATCTCGGCGTCGCGTGGCCACGCGCCCCCCGGCGGCGTGCTCGAGATCGGGTCGTCCTTCGTGGGGGCCGGTGTTCGCGCGGCATGCGCGAAAGGGGTCGTCGATCGCGCCCGTGGGGAAGCCCATCCGGCCGCCTCCGTGGCGGCAAGGAACCTGCTGGTCAAGGCCGCGAGCGGGCCCGCCGGGCCGCTGGATGGGAAGCGGGAGACGCGCCGTCGTCGCCGTCGGGGCGAGCGGTCGGGTCGCGTAGCCGGACCAGACACCGAAGGTGTGTTTGACGTGATGCACAGCGGAAACCGGATCGGCCGGGTCCCGCCACCGCGCGGGGCGGTTCTCGCGAACGCGGACGGGGATCACTCGGCCGGGGTGGCGGTCGCGCCGCCCTCTGTCGGTGGCATCTCCGAAGGGCTGCGGCGTCTGCAAGTGTCGGCGTTCGGGAAGTTCTTCCTCGATCAGAAGCCGTCGTTCTGGCTGATCTCGTTCTATCTGCTGTTCGAGTACGTCCGGCCACAGTCGCTCTATCGATCCCTCGACATCCTGCCGTGGGCCCAGTGGACGATCCTCGGGTGCGCGGTCGCGGTAATCGTGGAGAAGAAGATCGCGCAGCGATTCGACTGGAGCGACTGGCTCCTGTTCGTCTTCTCGGGCATCGTCCTGTTGTCGTCCTGGTTCGCGGTGGACCCGTCGGTATCGTTCGCGAAGATCGAGGTCTACCTGACCTGGGTGCTGATCTTCGTGCTCATCACCCGTTCGCTCCGGACGCAGGACCAGTACTTCGTGTTCTACTTCCTGTTCCTCCTGTTCAGCCTGAAGATGTCCCAGCACGCCAGCCGCTCGTGGATGGGGGGCGGGATGCAGTTCCGGAGCTGGGGCGCCACCGGCGCCCCGGGGTGGTTCCGGAACTCCGGCGAGATGGCGATCCAGATGACCATCTTCCTTCCGCTGTCGGCCTACTTCGCGGTGGCCCTCAAGCCGCATCTGGCGGCGCTGCGGCGGAAGTGGAAGTACTGGGCCGTGTGGCTGGTCCCCGGGTCGGCGGTGATGGCGCTCCTCGCGTCGTCGTCGCGGGGCGGACAGCTCGGCGGCGTGGCCGTCCTGCTCCTGATGTTGTTGCGGAGCCGAAAGCGCTGGAAGGGTCTGGTCGCCACGGCCGTCGTGGGGCTGGCGGTGTTCGCGGTGCTGCCGCAGGAACAGAGGGACCGCTTCAGCGACATGGGCGACGACGAGACCTCCCAGTCGAGGCTGTATCTGTGGCGCATGGGGATGGATGTCGCGAAGAACCACCCCGTCCTCGGCGTCGGGTACGAGAACTGGCTCCTGTACGTCCAGCGCAACTACCAGCCGTTCAACAAGTACCACCAGCTTCCGCACAACATCTTCGTGCAGGCGGGTGCGGAGCTCGGGTACGTGGGGTTGGCCGGCTTCCTCGTGCTGATCGTAGGAACGTTCCGGATGAACTACCTGACCCGGAAGCGGGTGAAGCGGAGACCGGACGGTCAGATCCCCTACTATATGGCGCTGGGGCTCGACGCCGCCCTGGTGGGCTTCATGATCAGCGGGTCCTTCGTGACCGTGCTCTTCTATCCGTACTTCTGGATCAACTATTCGATGACCGCGGCGCTGTTCAAGATCGCGAAGAACGTGCGGCCGACCCGCCCGCGGCCCGTCCGCGTCATGGCGACGGCGGGCATCCCTCCGAATCGACGGCTGGCGGAAGCCCGTTCGCGTTGACGCGCGTGGCCGCGACGAATCGGGTCCTGCACCTCATCGATACCGGAGGTCCCGGAGGCGCGGAGACGATCTTCCTCGAGGTCGCGACCGGCCTCGACCCGGCCCGGTGGCGCTCCACGGTGGTCGTCCCCGCGCGTGACTGGCTGTTCGCGAGCCTCGAGGAGCGGGGGGTGCGCCCCCTCATCCTCGAGGGCAGGGGCTCGTTCGATCTCGGGTACCTCGCCAGGCTCCGGGCGCTGCTGCGATCCGACCGCGTCGATCTCATCCAGACGCATCTGCTCGGCTCGGCCGTGTACGGCAGCCTCGTGGCGCGGCTGGCCGGCGTTCCCGTCGTGTGCACCTTTCACGGGCGGGCGGATCTGCCGGTCGACGAGCCGTATCGCGCGGCGAAGCTCCGGATCCTCCGTCGACCATCCAACCGGCTCGTCTTCGTGTCGCACGCGCTTCGGCGGTGGTTCATCGAAGCGCACGGAATCGATCCCTCGCGGACGGCGGTCATCCACAACGGGATCGATGTGGAGCGTTTCGTACCGCGCCGCGACGATGCGCTCCGTCGCGAGCTGGGGATCTCTACCGAGGCGATCCTCGTCGGCGCCATCGGGAATCTCCGGCGGCCGAAGCGGTACGATGTGCTCCTGAAGGCGGCCGCCATCCTCCGCGACCGATCGGACGAGTATCGTTTCGTCATCGCCGGCGAGGGCGGCAACTCGCTGGAGCGGGAGCTCCTCGGGCTCCGCCGTGACCTGGGCCTGGAGGACACCTTCCTGTTCGCGGGATTCCGACCGGACGCCCGCTCCGTGCTCGAGGCGCTGGACGTGTACTGTCTGTGTTCCTCGTTCGAGGGTTTCTCGCTCTCCACGCTCGAGGCCGTGGCGAGCGGGGTGCCGGTCGTGGTGACGAGGTCCGGCGGCCCCGAGGAGATCGTCGAGGAGGGTCGGAGCGGGAGCCTCGTGCCTCCGGAATCGCCGCGGGCCCTCGCGGACGCCATCGAGCGGGTCGTGGCCGGCGAGCGTCGGACCGGCTCGTCCCGGATCGAGCATCGACGCCGGGCCGATGTCGAGCGGTTCTCGATCGACGCCATGGTGCGTGGCTACGCGAGCGCGTACGAAGAGGTTCTCGCCGCCCGGGCTGCCTGACCGATGACCCCATCCGTGCTCGTGACGGACGGTGGAGAGCGAGCCGCCCTCGCGGTGGTGCGTTCGCTGGCGCGTGCCGGATACGTCGTCCATGTCGCGTCGTGCCGAGCCCCCTCCATCGCGGGGTCGTCTCGGCACGCGGCATCCGACGTCGAGGTGTCGGATCCTCTCCGCGTGCCGGAGGCGTACGCGCGGGATGTCATCGAGCATGCCGAGCGCGTGGGGGTCGACGCCGTGCTCCCGATCACGGAGGCGTCGCTGCTCTCGCTCCTGCCGCACCGCGAGCGTCTGGGTCGTGCGGCGATGATGTTCCCCGACCCCGCGTCCTTCCGGGCGATCTGCGACAAGGGGCGCGTGTTCGAGGTGGCTCGCGAAATCGGGATCCGGGTTCCGGACGAGCGGGTGATGCTCGATCCCCGCGACGCGGATGTCCTCTCCGCGGTCGACTGTCCCGTGGTCCTCAAGCCGTCGCGTTCCGTGGTCTCGGCCGGGGGCATCCGTCACAAGCTGGCCGTCGGCTACGCCGCCGACCGGCACGAGCTGGAGCGCCTCGTCGAAGAACTGCCGGCGTCGGCCTTCCCCCTCCACCTGCAGCAACGTGTCGAAGGGCCGGGTGTGGGGGTCTTTCTGCTCCTCGAGCGGGGCGGGATCCAGTGCCGGTTCGCGCACCGGCGAATTCGAGAGAAGCCACCGTCGGGCGGCGTGAGCGTGTACCGTGAGAGCGTGCCTCTGGACCCCGATCTGCTGGACCGTTCCCGATGCCTCCTGGAGCGCTTCGACTGGAGGGGGGTGGCGATGGTGGAGTACAAACTGGAGGCGGCCAGCGGGGTCCCGTACCTCATGGAGGTGAACGGAAGGTTCTGGGGGTCGCTGCAGCTGGCGATCGATGCGGGGGTCGATTTTCCCCGTCACCTCGTCGGGCCGGCGTTCGGCGAGGATCTGGATCCGGTGCGCACGTACCGCATCGGCGTGCGCTCCAGGTGGCTGTGGGGGGACCTGGATCATCTCATCGCGCGGTTGCGGCACTCCCGCGCCACCCTCCATCTGCCGGAGGGCACGCCGGGGCGGTTGCGCGCGATCGCGGCCTTCCTGGCGGGATTCGTGCAGGGGCGAGAGGAAGTGTTCCGCCTCGACGACCCCATGCCGGGGCTGCGCGAGACCCTCCAGTGGTTCCAGGACCTCTCGCGCCGGAGGAAGGGCCCCCGGAGCGAGCGCGAGGTCGCATGAGGCTGGCCGACCGGATCGTCGCGCTCAGGTACCCCGTCCAGAGGCGCTGGGCCTCGTTCAGGACAAAGTACCTGGTCGACTTCATCTTCGTGCACATCAACAAGACCGGGGGAAGCAGCATCGAGCGGGCGCTCCACCTCCCCTTCCAGCACAGGACCGCCGCGGAGCTGCGCGCGGACCTTGGCCCCGACCGGTGGGAGAGGCGCTTCTCGTTCGGGTTCGTGCGGAATCCGTGGGACAAGGTCGTGTCGCACTACCACTTCCGGGTGAAGACGAACCAGACGGGGCTCCGCGACCACCCCCTGTCGTTCGAGGAGTGGGTCCTGCGCGCGTATGGAGATGCGGATCCACGCTACTGCGACGACCCCCGCATGTTCATGCCCCAGCACGAGTGGTTGTGCGATGCCGATGGGAAGCTGCTGGTGGATTTCGTGGGACGCTTCGAATCCCTCGCCGACGATTTCGAAACGGTGTGCCGGCGACTGAACCGGGACGCCCGGCTGCCCCACCTCAAGAGGTCGACGCACCGGGACTTCCGCGAGCTGTATTCGCCCCGCACGCGCGATCTGATCGCGGACCGGTTCGCGGGCGATCTGAAACGGTTTGGGTACTCGTTCGAATGACGAGGCCTCACGACGGCCGCACGCTCCTGTGCGTCGCGAACTTCCCCGCCGGGACGGGCTTCGCGTGGGACTTCATCGAGGGTCTGTACGCGGACGTGGCCGACCGCCTCGTGGAGGGAGGCATCCGTACGCTGGTCGCGTATCCGGCCCTCGACTCGCCGCCCGCGACGCTGGCCGGCTCGTCCGCGGTCCCCATCATGCACGCGTTCCGCCTGCGCACGCCGAGCGGCGCCATGAGCGCGAGGAAGCTCGTGCGCGATCGTGGGGTGGACGTCGTGTATCTGGCCGACCGGCCCGCGTGGAGCCCGGCGTATCCGCTCCTCCGGCAGGCCGGCGTGCGACGGATCGTCGTCCACGACCATACCTCGGGCGCCCGAACCCGGCCGCGGGGGCCGAAGCGGTGGTTGAAGGCCGCGCGCCGGAGCATCCCCGGCACGCTGGCGGACCACGTCCTGGCGGTGAGCGAGTTCGTGGCGCGGAGAAAGATCGAGGTGGATCTCGTGCCGCGAGGGCGGGTCACGCGGATCTGGAACTCGATCGAGATCCGACCGCTGGGGAACGGGGACGCCTCGCGGTCCGTGCGTCGCGAGCTGGGAGTCGAGGATGCCCCGCTCATCCTGTGCGCGTGTCGTGCCTCCCCCCCCAAGGGCATCGCCCACCTGCTGCGCGCGTTCGACCGCATGTCCGCGGGGTGGGGTGCCCGACCGTCTCCGCAGCTCCTGTACGCGGGTGACGGACCCGCGATGGACGATCTGCGCGCGCTTCGCGACACGCTCCCGGCGCGAGATCGCATCCGCCTGCTGGGATATAGGGCGGATGTGGCGCGCATCACCGAGGCGGCGGACCTGTGCGTCGTGCCCTCGGTGTGGGAGGAGGCGTTCGGTCTGGCCGCCCTCGAACCCATGGAGCGCGGCCGGGCGGTGATCGCCAGCCGCGTGGGAGGAATCCCCGAGGTGGTGCTGGACGGGGAAACGGGGTTGCTCGTGCCGCCCGGAGACGAGCCGGCGCTGGCCTACGCGATGGGCGCGCTGCTCGCCGACCCGATGCTGCGCACGCGGATGGGTCGACGGGGTCGGGACCGCGCGGCCGAATGCTTCTCGCGCGCGGCTCAGATCGATGAGCTGGCCCGGCTCCTCGGCACGTGCTTCGAATGAGCCGCCCGCGCGACGGCGGGAGACCTCCCGCGTTCGAATGGGTGAAGGGGGTGGCCGAGCAGGCGGCCGCCCGGTCGGGGCTCGTCGCGCTCGCCGAGCGCGCTCATCGGGGCGACGTCGCGATCCTCTCGTACCACAACGTCGTGCCGCACGGCGAGCCACAACCGGGTGACCGCTCCCTGCATCTCCCGGTCGCGCGCTTCGAGGCGCATCTGGACATGTTGAGCGACCGCTACGACGTCATCTCCCTGGACGATGTCACGGCGTCCCCCGAAGGGCGCGCACGGGGCGGCGCCGAGCGCGTCGTCCTCACGTTCGACGACGCCTACGCCGGGGCGGTGCACGTGGCCCTCCCGATCCTCGCCGCCCGTGAGCTGCCGGCGACGGTGTTCGTGTCGCCCGGCCTGTTGGACGGGCACGCCTTCTGGTGGGACCGTCTCGCCGATCCCTCGACGGGCTCCGTGCCGCCACCCGTCCGCCGACACGCGCTCCACGAGTTGCGCGGGGACGACGCCTCGGTCGATCGGTGGGCCCGGGAGCGCGGCCTGGTGACGGGTGATCCCCCCGCGTACGCGCGCTCCGCCATGTGGGAGGATGTGCGTCGGGCGGCCACGCGGGCGGGACTGCTCGTCGGCGCCCACGGATGGGGCCACCGGAACTTCGCCGCGCTCGACGGGGCGGAGCTCCGCGAGGAGCTGGAACGACCGGCCAGCTGGCTCGACCGGGCGCTGCCGGACCGTCGTCCGTGGGTCGCGTACCCATACGGTCTCACCTCGCCGCGCGTCGTGTCCGCCGCGGCGCGCACCTACACCCTGGGCCTTCGGATCGACGGCGGTCCGACCCCCGCGACGGCCCTCCATGCCCGGGCGCACGAGCTTCCGCGCATCAACGTTCCGGCCGGGCTCTCGGCAGCCGGTCTGCGGCTCAGGATCGCCGGACTCCTCGGCCGGAGCGCCGGCCGCTGAGGCCCCGGGCGCGCTCGCGGACGACCCGCGGCAGCGAGCGCACGTACGCCCGTTCCGAGTCGTCGAGCACCCACACGTACAGGAGCCCCGCCGTGAACAGCGCGAGGGCCGTGCTCATCGCGAGCGAGGCGACGAGCCCGCCGATCGGCACGGCCAGCTTCACGGCCAGCGCCAGGAGGAGGCACAGGTAGGTCCGGGCCACGGTTCCCCACCCGTATTCGAGCCGATAGACCCGCTGTGCGGCGCCGAGAACGAGGAGGAAGCGGACGCCGTACGCGAGGAGCGTCGCCAGGGCCGCGCCGAGCACGCCGAACCTGGGGATCAGGGCGAGGTTGCAGGCGAGCACGACCGCCGCGGTGACACCGGAGAGCCGACCGAGGATGTTCGTTCGCTCGGCGTACAGCATGCTGAAGTTCGAGAACGCCACCAGGTGATACAGGACCTGGGCGCCCACCAGGATCGGGACCAGGCGGGCGGCCGCGTGGAAGGAGGGGGCGGCCATGATGCGGATGATCTCGCCCGAAAACAGCGCGATCAGGAGGGCCGCGGAGCCGAGGATCAGGTTCATGTAGCAGAACACGCGCCGCGTGATCGCCACCCCGTCCGGGCGCTTGATGATCTCGAACCGCTGCGGCCCCCACACGAGGAAGAACGGACGGAAGCCGAACATCGTCACGAGCATGGCGAACCGGTAGGCGAGCGAGTAAACGCCGACATCCGAGGTGCCCGCGAAGTGCTTGAGGAAGTACCGATCCGAGAACACGATGACGAAGTTGCCCAGATACCACGGGACCATGGGCGCGCCGAACCGGACGAGCGACCGGATCCAATCGCGGCTCACGCGTGCGCCGGCCGAGTGGACCAGATAGATCGACAGAGCGGTACACGACACACCGCCCGCGATGACCCCCGAGTACAGAACGCCGCGCACCCCCAGCTGGAGCACGACGACGAAATAGATGTTCAGACCCAGCGTGAGGACGAGCTTCGCCACGTTGGCGGCGGTGAACGCGACGGAACGATTGCGCGCCCTCAGATACAGGAGCGGGATCGACTCGACCGTCTGAAACAGGTAGATCAGGAAGAACAGCCGGAAGTACTCCGGGCGTCCGCCGGGTCCCAGGGCGACGCGGGTCAGCCACGGGGCGGCGAGCATCCCGAGCGCAGCCATGAGCCCGGTGAGGACGGTGAGCGCGATCCAGGCCGTGGTGACGACTGTGTCCTTGTCGCGCTGGGTGTCGGCGTCGGCGTAGAACTTGAACACCGCCGAGGACAGGCCTGCCGCGGCGATCGTCCCGAGCACGTCGACCGTGATGCTCAGGAGCTCGAGGATCCCGTAGTCGGCCGGCGTGAGGAACCGCGTGTAGATGGGGAGCATGATGAAGCCGGCGAGGCGCCCGAGGGCGATGCCGGCTCCGTAGATCATGGCGTGCTTTCCGAGAGACCTGATCTCGCTTGCCAAGCTCCTTCGTTCTCCTCTCGTCTCCGACCGCCGCGGGGCCCCGTCGCTCGTCCCATCGCGAGGTGACGTGGCGGCGCCGAACGGGAACGGCGGCGGCGTCCGAAGCGCCGCCAAGATGGCCGCGACCACGCCGCGCGGCTACCGTCCGACGTGCACGAATCGGTGCCTGGCGAACGCGAGGGCCACACGCACGGCGCATGCCGCCCGAAGGGGATCGCCGGAGGGGCGATGCGATGGCCCGGTGTCTGCAGCTTCCGCACGAGCCCACCTCGGACGGTGGCTGCTGCCGGGTGGGGTGAGTCGCCCTACACCCTCGTCACGGTGCGGAGGGCCATGTGAGTCTCGAGATTCTCGGCTGGACGCTCCTGCTGCTGCCGGTGGGCGCATTCCTGTATGCGTACGTCCTGTATCCGCTGCTCCTGTGGCTCGTGGGCCTCGCGGCGGCCCGGGAGGACGCGGTGCCGGGCTCGGACCCCGCAGACTGGCCGCCGGTCAGCATCTCGCTGCCCGCCTACAACGAGGAGCGCACGATCGCCGGCGCGCTCGATGCCCTGATGGAAGTGGACTATCCTCGCGATCGATTGCAGGTGCTGGTGACGTCGGACGCTTCCGACGACGCCACCGACGAGATCGTCCGAAGCTATGCGGAGCGGGGGGTCGAGCTGTTCCGTCTGGCCGAGCGCGGTGGAAAGACGGCGGCCGAGAACGCCGCCAGCGAGCACCTGCGGGGCGACCTCGTGATCAACACCGATGCGTCGATCCGCATCGGGCCTCGCTCCATCAAGCCCCTGGTCCGTGCCCTCGCCGATCCGACCGTCGGGGTCGCGTCGGGTCGCGACGTGAGCGTCGGCGGGGCCGGCACCGACGCGAATGTGGGGGAGACCGGGTATGTCGGCTACGAGATGTGGGTGCGGGCTCTCGAAAGCCGACGCGGGTCGATCGTCGGTGCGAGCGGCTGCTTCTACGCGATCCGGCGGGATCTGCATGCGATCCCCGTTCCGGAGGCCCTGAGCCGGGATTTCGCGGCGGCGCTGAAGGCCAGGAAGGCGGGGTACCGGTCCGTGCACGTCCCGTCGGCGGTGTGTTTCGTCCCCCGCACGGGATCGCCGCGCCTCGAATACCGCCGGAAAGTCCGGACCATGGCCCGAGGTCTGGATACGCTGCGTCATTACCGGGAGCTGCTCAATCCGTTCCGATACGGCCAGTTCGCGTTCTCGCTGTTGAGCCACAAGCTGGCTCGGTGGGTGGTGCCCCCACTCCTCCCGCTCGGCGTGATCGGGCTCGCGTTGCTGGCCGTGGGACGTGCATGGCCCCGCTGGGTCCTGCTGGCCGGGGCACTCGGGTGCATCACGGGGTGGGCCGCGCTCAACTGGCCGCGTGCCTGGGGACGGACTCCCCGGCCGATCGCCCTGGCGGGGTTCGCGGTGTCCGCGAACGTGGCGGGGATTCTGGCCTGGGTGAAGAGCTTGCGCGAGCGTGGATCCAACCCGATCTGGGAACCCACGCGGCGGGCGCCGATTCCGACAGCGGGCGCCGATCCGGGATCGACCGCGTAGCTCGGGGGGCTCCCGCGGGACGGGCTCAGTCCAGCGGCTCGTAGCCGAGCCGCCGCAGCATCGGAGCGGCGACATCGGTCACGACGCGTCGCTCCTCCGGCGTCAGGCGCGCGATGCTCTCGGCATTCATGTTCCGGATCTCGTCCCGCCGCTCGTGGACGTTCCACGTCCCCTCGAGGTCGACCCCTCCGTCGGGCGGAAGGCCGAGAAACTCGAACATCGCCGCGAGGCACACGGCCGGGTCCTCCGACAGCTCCTCGTATCGGACCCAATGCACTCGTTTCAGATGGGCGGCATCCTCGAGCAGGATCTCGTTGGAGCGGGCCCACACCCGGGCGCACTCCTCGAGCGGCCATCCGGCGGCGAGGTGCCGCGGCTCCGCCTTGCGCCGGATCCCCTCCGCGACGGCGTATCCGTTTCGGACGATCGCGATGAAGGAGGCCGGTCGAAAGTGGGCCTGCAGCCAGCGCGTGCGCGCGGCGTTGGGGGGGGACTTCTCCACGAACACGGGGCGCGAGCGATCGAGCCGCATGGCCCACTCCTTCTTGATCCTCGCGGCGTCCGGACCGGGATCGGTCTCCGTCAGACGGAAGCGGTCCTCGCGCATGGTCCACATGCGGGGCACGCACAGCTCGTAGTCGGCCTCGATCTCCGTCGTCAGGAACTGACCCTCCACCGGGAGCGCGGAGATGTGCCGGTGACGCCCGAGCAGATGGCTCAAGAGCGTCGTGCCGGAGTTGTAGCACCCGACCACGAACACCCAGTGTTTGTTCCTGGGCGCCGGTGTCAGCGCGATCCGGACCTCTCGGTGCAGGGTCCGCAGCGCATCCCCCGCCGCGCGGCCCAGGTGCTGGGTGCTCAATCCCCCTCCGGTGTTCCGGGCTGTGCTCGAAGCGTCGGGCGCCCGGCGCTCGCGCCCCTCCGTCTCGACCCGCTTAGCCGGGCGTGCCTTTGCCGGACGGCAAGGAACATGCAAACTGGCAGCCGTGGCTCGCGAGCGGTCCGGAGGCGTCCCGGACCCGAGACCACGCTTTCTGGAAGGAAGCCGCGTTGAGTCCGGAACACCCGCCATCCGGGGCGGTCGCGCCCACCCACCTGTTCGTGCTCGGGTGTCCCCGCAGCGGCACGACGTGGGTACAGCTCCTGCTCTCCAAACACCCCGGCGTGGCCACGGCTCCGGAGACCCAGGTGTTCGCGTATTACCTCGACTGGTTTCGGAAGCAGTGGGAGTGGGAGCGGCGGGATCGTGAGGGTGACACGCAGGAGGCGGCGGGCCTCAGCCGGCTGTTGTCTGGAGACGAGTTCGACGACCTGTGCCGGGGGGTCGCCGAGTTCGTGCTCGACAGGATCGAGGCCGGCAACCCGGGCGCGGCCGTGGTGGTGGAGAAGAGCCCGAGACACGCGCTCCACGTCGAATGGATCCGTCGGCTGCTGCCTCGAGCTCGCTTCCTGCACGTGATCCGGGACCCGCGCGACGCGGCGGCCTCGCTGTTCGCGGCGGGCGCCACCTGGGCCCCATGGGCGCCGCTCAACCCGACGGATGCCGCCCGGCTGTGGCACGACCACGTGTCCTCGGCCCGCCGGCTGCGGGAGGAGACGGGCGTCTACCGCGAGGTGCGCTACGAGGACGTCCGCGCCGACGCCGTCGGGGAGCTCGAGGCGATGTTCGCCTGGCTCGAGCTGCCCGCCGACCGTCGGCTGTGCGAGCGGGCCGTGGAGGCCTGCCGGCTCGAGAAGCTCCAGAAGGTGACGTCGGGCCACGACATCCCGATCCCCGGACGAGCCTCCCCCAGCGGCTTTTTTCGAAAGGGTCGCGTGGGAGGGTGGCGGAGCGAGCTTCGCGCCTGGCAGGTGGGGGTGATCGAGAGCGTGTGCGGGGAGCTGATGGACGAGCTCGGCTACGAGCGCGCCAGCGGGCCACGCCCCGGACCGCTCATCCGGTTCCGCATGGGTCTGCACGGCGCACTGGCCAGGGTCCGGGAGGGACTCGACTGGCGACTGCGGCGGATCGTCCGCCGCATCTGAACTCTTCCGGGCACGCGGACCGGGCGTGCTCGCCCCCGGGATCAGCTCTCGGCGTCCGCGTAGTAGTAGTGGACGTAGTACTCGTACTCCGGCGCCGACTTCGGCAGCGCGTTGAGCACCGCCCCCACGATCGGGAGGTCCACGTTCCCGAGGGTCTCGAGCTTCGCCCTGGCGAGGTCCTCGGTCGTGGTGCCGGCCCGCAGCACGATGACGACCTTGTCGACGAGGCTCCCGAGGAGCATCACGTCCGCACCGGCGGCCAGCGGCGGCCCATCCATGACGACCATGTCGTAGTCGGCGCGGAGCGTTCCGATGAGGTCCTGCATCCGCTGGCTCTCCAGCAGGTCGGCGTTGAATCCCCCCGGCGCCCCTCTGGCGAGCAGCGTCAGGTTCTCGACGGTCGTCTTCTGGAGGACGTCCTCGAGCGTGGCCCGCTCCATCAGGTAATCCGTCAGGCCCGGCGAGCGCTTGAGGTTGAACATCTCCTGCGCCCGGCCCCGACGCGTGTCGGCATCCATGAGGATCGTGCGGTAGCCGGCGGTCGCGTAAGAGATCGCGAGGTTGGCCGACACCATCGACTTGCCCTCACGCGGCGCGGGGCTCGTGATCAGCGTGATCCCGTTCTGCGTCCCGTTCGCGTGCGCGATCTGGGTCCTCAGGCCCCGGAACGACTCGACGGCGATCGCCGCGGCGGGGCTGGTCGGATCCGGTGTCGCCTGGAGACGCGGAACGACGGCCAGGACCGGGAGCCCCAGGGTTCCGGTGACCTGGTCCGGGGAGTGGATGCGGTCGTCGAAGCGGTCCAGCACGATCACCCCCGCCACCCCGATCCCGAGGCTGAGGAGCGTGAAGATCAGCATCACGCGACTCGGCTTCTCGCCGGAGGGGGTCGGATTGGGCCACGCCTGATCGAGGATCGTGATCCCGGGGCCGCTGGTGGCCTGCGCGAGCTCGGCCTCCTTGAGGCGTCCGAGCAGCGTGCCGTGCAGCGTGGCGGCCTGTGCGACCTCTCTCTGGAGCCGCGCCGTCTGAATCGTGCGGCGGGGCACCGCGCGGAGCTGTTGGCCCTGGCTGGCGATCTGTGTGTCGACGAGCGAGACCTCGGCCTGTAGCTCGCGCGCGAGCTGGGCGAGCGCCTGGGGCACCACCGCGGATTCCAGCTCCTGGATCTGCCGTGCCACCGCGATGACCTCGGGCGCCTCCTCCGTATACGTGGACAGGAGCGCGCGGCGGTTGAGCCGCGCCTGCTCGAGCGCGGTCAGGGCGGCCTGGAGCTCGGTGGACTTGCCCGCCGAGGGCAGGTTCTGGAGCGCCAGGACGTTGACCGGCTCACCGCGCTGGATCGAGGCCTGCAGATCCCCGATGCGACTCAACTCGAGCTTGAGCTGATCGGAGCGGATCTTGTTCTGCGCGAAGGTCGCGAAGATCGGATCCTGGCCGGTCGATCCCGGACCCTCCGAGGGGGTGACCAACGGTTCCGTCGGCTCGGTGATGGCCTCGACGCGCTGGTTCTGGAGGTTGTACTCGGCGTTCGCGAGCAGTTCTCCCGTGAGGTCCGCTTGCTGGCGCAGGAGCTCCACTTCCTCCCGGATCTTCGTCGTCTTGAGCTGATCCGCGAGCTCGATGAACCGCGCCGCGAGCGCGTTGAGGATGCTGGCGGCCTGCACCGGATCGTGCCAGGTGAGCGTGGCACGGATGATGTTGGCGCGGTTCTGGACGTTCACCGTCAGGTGGGAGGCCAGGCCCCGCACGGCGTTCTGGTGGCTCAGCACCTGGAATAGAACGTTCTCGTCGTCGGCGTGTCGCGACAGGTCGGGCGTCCACGTGAACCCCGACGAGCTCCCGATCGTCGCCCCGAAGGCGCCCTGCTCGACCGGCGCATCGAGCCCCGCCCGCCGCAAGGCCCAGCGCCGGCCGGGCAGGATGTCGAGCGTGTAGTCGCCCGGGGCGGACTCGGATCCCGTGCGGAACGTCTCGAACAGCGACCGGTCGGCATCGTGCGGAAACCGCAGCTGGAGGCCGAGGCTGTCCACGACCGGGCTGAGGACCGCCCGGCTCGCGAACACGTCGGTCCACGCGTCGACGCCGAACACCTGGCCGGTCTGGATCGGGCCCGAGCGGGTGTTCCCCCCTCCGCTCTCGATGGAGAGCGCGGTGGAGGTCGAGTACTCCGGCTCGAAGGTGCGCGAGAACACCCACCCCACCCCGAGTCCCAGCAACGCCGCCCCGCACAGCCACCATTTCCGCCTCCAGAGCAGCAGGCGGAGCCGCTTCAGATCGGGCCCTTCGCTCTCGGGTTCCGCGTAGTCGGGATAGTAGTACGTATGTGGAGGCGCGACCCCGGTCTCCAGCGAATACGGAACCGGTAGCGGCCCGGATGAATTGCTCGAGTTCCTCAACGATCCCTCTCCGTTCTCCCCCTGACTCGTGGACCGACACCCCGGCCCGGCGGCCACGAGGGTCGTTCGGTCGGAATGGGAGCAAGAGTGGTGCCGGACCGGAACGCCCGGATGGCCGCATGGCCGGAGGTTTTCGGCGACCTTCGCGGCCACCGCGGCGCCTCTTGTCGCCCCATCGCTACAACCCGCCGTGGCGCGAGACGGGCGCTCCCCGGCGACCGGCGCCTCGCGTCCGTCCCACCGGGTATGCGTCGCGAGTCGGGAAGTTCCCGACCCGTGTCGTCCGCGAAGGGATGTCCATGCCCCCCCGGCGTCGCGTGAAGGACGAACCGGAGTCGTTCCGGAGGCGGGTCGCGGACCCGTCACCCGCGACTCGGTGACGGGTGGCGACGCAGGCCGATCCGGCACCGGGCCGGAGGGGTGGCGCCGGAGGGATTCCGTCCTTCGACGCATCGTGCAGGAGGGCGCCGCACCGAACGACCGGTCGAGTGGATTCCGTGCAACGGTGCGCGGCCATGACGCGTGGCTCGAACCCGTCGGTACCCGGGCACCGCCGACGCCTCGATCGACGGATCCGGTGCCTCGGGGCGCGGCGACGCCGCGTCCGGCCGTCATGGTGGATTCGTGGGACGTCGTGGTTCCGCCACACGTGGCGCCCTCCGCGCCGTCGCGACCGACCGGTGGCCGCGCCCCCGGCGAATCCGGGCGCGGTTCTTGAACTTCCGGGCATTCACACGTATGATCCGGATCCCTCTCGGGTGGTGGGCCGGGGGCAGGATGGAGACCATTGGCCCACCCGGAGACGGGCGGAATCGCCCGTTGCCACGTGCCCTGTTGCGTTTGTGACGCACAGGACGGCGGGTCTGGGAGGGGCGGGTGTCGCGCGCATGCCATTGCCGGAGCGCGGGACGCGGGGAGGGGGCAGCTTGCACGAGGCGGCGAGCAGTTTGCGACGGGGGCCACGGTGGGCTCCAACGCGGCTGGACCGCAACCCGGTCCGGTGGCGATCAGGGGGGAAGCGTGCGAATCGAAGCGCCTGACATGACGGGGGACGTCGCGGAGAGCGACCAGCCGGTGGAGGACCTCGAAGACTCGGGCTCGGTCCTGTTGGGTCCCGAGGAGCGTGCCGGAATCCGCATCCTGGTCATCGACGACGAGCAGAGCATCCTCGACAGCTGTGAGTCGGTGCTGGCCGCCGATGGCTATCAGTGCGAATGCGAGCGCCGGGCCGAGGACGCGCTGCACCGGATCAAGAGCCAGGCGTACGACATCGTGCTCATCGACCAGAGCATGCCCCAGGTGCACGGCCTCGACATCCTGGCCGAGGTCCGGCAGCGATCCCCGGGCACGATCGCCATCATGATGACGGGGCACGCCACCACGGAGGCGAGCATCCGCGCCATGAAGGCCGGCGCGTGGGAGTACGTCCCCAAGCCGTTCACGGCGACGCAGCTCCTCGTGGTGATCGGACGTGCCGCGTACACGCTGCTCCGCGAGCGAACGTTCTCGGACTCCTCGCGTCGCGAGGGGGTCCTGGTGGATGGTCGGGTGCGCATCCTCGGGGTGTCGAGCGCCATGCGGCAGGCGGTCCAAACGGCCGCCAAGGTGGCGCGCACCGACGCTTCGGTGTTCATCACGGGCGACTCGGGAACCGGGAAGGAGCTCATCGCGCAATACATCCACAGCGAGAGTCGCCGCTCGCGGAAGGCGTTCGTGGCCGTGAACTGCGCCGCACTGCCGGGGGAGCTGCTCGAATCGGAGATGTTCGGACACCGGCGGGGCGCGTTCACGGGAGCCGTGCGCGACAAGCCCGGTCTGCTCGAGGTCGCCGACCAGGGCACGTTCTTCCTCGACGAGCTCGGCGAGATGCCCATGCCGATCCAGGCGAAGCTCCTCAGGGTGCTTCAGGACGGGGTGATCCGTCGGGTGGGAAGCGAGAAGGATGACGCCGTTGTGGATGTGCGCTTCGTGTCGGCGACGAACCGCGAACCCGAGGACGCCATCCGCGAGGGCCACCTCCGCCAGGACCTCTACTTCCGGCTGCGCGTCGTCCCCATCCACCTTCCGCCGCTGCGCGAGCGGGCGGAGGACATCCCGGTGCTCATCAAGCACTTCGTCGACCACTTCTGGCGACGACACCAGCTTCCCGGCGCGCTCCCTCCGCGCCTGTCGCCCAATGCCATGGAGGCGCTGGTGCGGCACGACTGGCCGGGGAACGTCCGGGAGCTTCAGAACGTGATCGAGCACCTGGTGGTGCTCTCCGAAGCCGGCGAGACGATCGAGCCCGATCGGCTCTCGATCCTCGACGAGGGGGTGGGCCTCGAAGCGACCGGTGCCTCCGCCGGCTCGAACTCGGTCGCCTCGATGATCGACTTCCACGCGCCCTTCCACGATGCGAAGGAATTGCTCATCGGGCGGTTCGAGCGCGAGTACCTCGCGCAGGTGATCGCGCGCACGGGAGGGAACATGTCCGAGGCCGCGCGCCAGGCAGGAATCGACCGGACGACGCTGTATCGGCTGATGGACAAGCACGAGCTGTCTAAAGACGCCTTCGTGCAGTAGCGGATCCCGGCCATGACCACGCCCCCGCGCGTCCGTCTCGAGGTCGACGGCGACTCGACGGACGCCCCCGCAGGCGGTTGGGACCCGACCCGCGTCGTGCGCGGGCTCCCGCAGGAGGTGCAGCCGCTCGCCCGCTACCTGCAGGCCCGCCTGCTGGGCGAGGGGGAGGGTGGGGAGGGCGAGCCGGCTCCGCACGTGGAATCGATCGAGGTCGTGCTCGCCGCCGTCAGGGCGCTGCGCGACTCGATCCTCGAGGCCGCCGAGCGTGGCGCGCCCCCTCAGCGGATCCGCGTGCTCCATGTGCGGTTGGACCTGGCGTTCGGCTCGCTGATCGCCGTTCTGCTGGAGGGACGCTCCGAGGACGCGCGCGGCCTGCTTCGCGATGCGTCACACGATCTGCGCTCGCCGCTCAACTCCGTGCTGTTCCTCGCGGACGCCCTGGCCAGCGAGCACTCGGGGCCCCTGAACGACGTCCAGCGCCGCCAGGTCGGCGTGCTCTACACAGCCGCCGTGTCGCTGGTCGGTCTGCTGAACGACCTGATCGATGTCTCCCGTCTGGGGGAGGGGACGTCGATCGAGGTCGCCTCGGAGCCCTTCTCCGTGGAAGCGGTCCTGCGGCAGGTCGACCAGCTCGTCGGGCCCCTGGCGCAGCACGCCAGGATCGGACTGAGCTTCCGGCTCGAGACCCTCGGGCCCCGGATCGGGGATCGCCGGATCCTCGCACGCCTGCTGATCAACCTGGTCTCGAACGCCGTTCAGGCCGCACGCGCCGGGGATCGCGTCGACGTGCGGGCGTTCGAGGAGGCCGATGGACGCCTGCGGATCACGGTCAGCGACACGGGTCCCGGTGCCGACGTGGCCCAGCTCCGCGTGCTGCTCGCGGGGGGCGGGAGCCTTCCCGGACGGCAGCTGCGCGATCGGGGTTGGACACACGGTCTCGGCCTCGCCATCTGCTCCCGGCTGGTGAGGGCCGCGTCGGGCGACATCACGGTCGAATCCGCTCCCGGGCAGGGGTGTCGGTTCACGATCGAGCTGCCGTTTCCGCGCGGTTGAGCGTGAACGCGCCCGGCGACCAGTGCGGCGCGGGCTCCGTCAGGTCCGGCGCGTATCGGGCGGGGCGATCGACTTGACCTTCACCGGCCTGGCGGGGATCCCGACGCTGACGGTGTAGGGGGGGACGTCCCGGGTGGCGACCGCCTTCGCGCCCACCATCCCCTGCTTTCCGACGTGCACCCCGGCCAGGATGGTGGCCCCGACCGTGATCCGGGCGTCGTCCTCGAGGACCGTCTTGCGGTTGGTCACGTCCACGATGTCGTCGATCGAGTGCGAATGACTGAACACCGACGCGTAGTCGGAGATCGACACGCGGTCGCCGAGCACGATCCCACCGCGATCGTCGAGCAGCACGTTCCGGTGCACGACCACGTCGTCGCCCACCTCGAGGTTGTACCCGAAGGACACCTCGACGAAGTGGAACGCCTTGAAGTTGCGTCCCACGCGCGCGAACACGTATGGGGCCAGCAGACGCCGGAAACGGACGCCGAGATGGACGTTCCCGCCCACCGGCGAGCGGTCGAACATCTGCCACAGCCACAAGAGAGGCTTGCGCTCGTAGAAGCGCTCCGCGTCGATGTCGTGGTAGTACTCCGGCTCCAGCGTGGCGTTGCGCGGATCGAGGTTGGCCAGCGCCACCCGCGCTCCGGGATCCAGGTCGTCCGGATCCACCTCGCGCGGCAGCCCGGGAAAGAACAGACCCCTGAGCACGTCGACGCACAGCTCGTCGCGGTCGCAGGATCCGTCCTCGAGCCGATCGCCGATCTCGCCCAGCCAGCGGTCGTAGAGACGGGCACCGCCCTCGCTGGGCTGGAGCGGCCGTAGGGGTCGTAGGACCATGATCGGGCGGGTCTGTATTCCATGGTGGATGCGAACCGCGGGCTACCATCAATCGACGTCCGGTCGCGGTGGGTGTCAAACGGCCGGGCAGGTCCCCCTTGAAACCTCGGCCCCCCCGTGTGGAGTATTCACACACGTGAGACGAACCGCCCCGGACCCGTGGGCCCGGGCGAAAGAACGGACGCCTCCATGGCGATGAACGAGATCCTGAAGAAGCAGATCTGGCGCAAGCTCGAGGCGCTGCCCGAGGAGAAGGTGTACGAGGTGCTCGATTTCATCGAGTTCCTCGCCTCGGAGTACGGCGACCGCGGTGCGCCCGAGCCGCCGGTGTTCCAGAAGTTCGCGGAATCGTTCCAGCGAGGCATGCGTAGGACGCGGATTCCAGCTACCGCGATGAAGGAGACGATGAAGGTGCTCGGCGCGGCGGATCGGGTGCTCGATTCGTTCCGGCAGGCGGGTCGCGAATTCCTCGCCGAGCTCGAGGCCGGTCATCCGGAACCCCCGACCCCGCCCGACGACGAGAAGCCGCCGGAGAGCCGCGAGATCGTCGTGGAGTAGGCCCGCGCCGCGTTGACGGCACCGGGGCGAGCGCCTACGATGGCGCATGGAAGACCCGACGCTTCGTCTTCACACGACCGCAGGCACAGATGGCCATCCCCGGCCGGCGTGCGTGCGGTCTCGTTCATCCGGGGCCGACCCTCGACGGGGGGCTCCACGTCCGCTCCTCCGACCCGTGCATCGATGACCCGCCCGATTCGCGACACCCTCACGTTCGATGACGTACTGCTCGCCCCGGGACACGCCCGGGTCCACCCCGCCGACGTCGACGTGTCGTCGGTGCTCACCGCCGGGATCCGCCTCGCGATCCCGCTCGTGTCCGCCGCGATGGACACCGTGACCGAGCATCAGATGGCCATCGCCCTCGCCCGGGAGGGCGGGATCGGCATCATCCACAAGAACATGTCGATCGACGCGCAGGTGATGCACGTCGACCGCGTGAAGCGCTCCGAGAGCGGGATGATCCTCAACCCGATCACGCTCGGTCCGGATGCCACGTTGCGGGAAGCCGTGCTGCGGATGGACGAGTACTCGATCAGCGGCGTGCCGATCGTGGACGACGGCGGGCGGCTCGTCGGCATCCTCACCAACCGGGACCTCGTGTTCGAGACGGATCTGAGGCGCCCCGTCCGCGAGGTGATGACCTCGGAGGAGCTGATCACCGCGCCGCTCGGAACCTCGCTCGACGACGCCGAGGAGATCCTCCGGCACCACAAGATCGAGAAGCTTCCGGTGGTGGATGCCGACGGTCGGCTGAAGGGCCTCATCACGGTGAAGGACATCTTCAAGCGTCGCCAGTTTCCGAACGCCACCAAGGACGACCATGGGCGACTGCGGGTCGGCGCGGCGGTGGGTGCGGGGACCCGCGATCTCGAGCGCGCACGGGCGCTGGCGGAGGCCGGTGTGGACGTGGTGGTGGTCGACACGGCGCACGGCCATGCCGAGGCCGTCCTGCAGGCGGTCGCCAGGGTGCGGGAGGCCCTGCCCGACACGCCCCTCATCGCCGGCAACGTCGCGACGCGGGAGGGCGCGGCGGCCCTCGTCGAGCGCGGCGTGGACGCCGTGAAGGTCGGGGTCGGCCCGGGGTCGATCTGCACGACCCGCGTGGTGACGGGAGTCGGGGTTCCGCAGATCACCGCGATCCAGGACGCGGTGGACGGCGTGGAGGGGCGCGTGCCCGTGATTGCGGACGGAGGCATCAAGTACTCCGGCGACATCGTGAAGGCCATCGCCGCCGGGGCGCACACCTGCATGCTCGGCTCGATGTTCGCCGGCACGGACGAGAGCCCCGGGGAGACGTTCCTGCTCGAGGGTCGGCGCTTCAAGGTGATCCGCGGTATGGGTTCGCTTTCCGCGATGGAGGGCGGTTCGGCGGACCGGTACTTCCAGGAGGGCACCGCTGCGCAGAAGCTCGTTCCGGAAGGGATCGAAGGGCGCGTGCCGTACAAGGGACCCGTCGCCGACACCGTCTTCCAGCTCGTCGGCGGGTTGAGGAGCGGGATGGGCTACTGTGGCGTGGCCGCCGTCGACCAGCTTCGAGAGGAGGCCCGGTTCATGCGGATCACCAGCGGGGGGCTGCGCGAATCGCACCCCCACGATGTCGTAATCACGCGCGAGGCACCGAATTACCACGTGTGAGCCCGGAGGCCCCTCGCGAGGGCGACATGTCGATGGATGCAACGTCGAGCGCGGAACATCCGTCTCTTTGCAGGGTCGAATCGCGGCTGGCCGACGCCGGCATGTCGATCGTGCCAACGCTGGTTGACACAGGAGAGGTCGCAATGCCCGGGAAGCTCCTGGCCACCGCAGGGCGAGGCATGAGAGCCACACTCGCCGTGGTCGCGTCCCTCCTGTGGGTCGGTTGCGCGGGTCAGGTGGGACCTGCGACCGGACCCTCGCCGTCCGACGTCGTCGGCCAGCCCGCCGACCTTTCCTCGCCGCCCGTCGACGTGGATTCCACGCCGGGCCCGGTGGCGGGCGTCGACCCGCTCGCGGAGGATCCGGTGGCGCCGGCCCCCGTGTCGGATTCCTTCGACGGACCCAGCCTGGAGGAGATCGATCGCGCGATCCACAGCGCGCTCGGGCCGGATCCGATCGGTCTCGTGCGCGATCCCGATGCGGCCGACACCAGCCTGCCGCTGGAGATCAACGACCGCGTCGAGGCGTGGATCAACTACTTCCAGAACGTCATCCCGGAGCGCTTCGGGCTGTACCTGGCCCGCAAGGGCTCCTACGAGCGGATGATCCGACGGAAGCTGCGGGAGCGCGGCATGCCGCAGGATCTCCTCTACCTGGCGCTCATCGAGAGCGGGATGAACCCCAACGCCTACAGCCGCGCGGCGGCCGTCGGCATGTGGCAGTTCATAAGCAGCACCGCGAGGCTGTATGGCCTCGAGGTGACGCACTGGGTCGACGAGCGCAGGGATCCCGACAGGGCGACGGATGCGGCCCTGGAGTACCTGCAGGACCTGTACGACCGCTTCGGCTCGTGGTACCTCGCGGCCGCCGCCTACAACGGCGGGCCGGGGCGGGTGTCTCGCGGTCTGGCACGCATGGATGGCGGCACGTTCTGGGACCTGGCGGACGCGCGCCTGCTGCGCTCGGAGACCCGCAACTACGTGCCCAAGCTCATCGCGGCGGCCATCATCGGGAGCGATCCGGCGCGCTACGGCTTCGGGGACATCGAGTCGAACGAGGAGCCGGTGTACGACGTGGTGACCGTACCCGACGCCACCAGCTTCGATGTGCTCGCCGAAGCCGCGGGAACGGACCAGGAGACGCTCCGCTTCCTCAACCCCCACTTCCCGCAGCGGGTCACGCCGCCGGGACGGTCGGTGGAGTTCAGGGTCCCGGTCGGGACGAAAGAGACGTTCGACGTGCGCTACGCCCAGGTTCCCCCCGACAAGCGGGTGAGCTGGACGTACCACGTCGTACAGCGAGGGCAGACACTGGGGCACATCGCGGCGCGCTACGGAGTGTCGGTGAGCGCCCTGCGCGCGGCCAACGGCAACGTCAATCCCCGCCGGCTGTCGATCGGTCGGCGGCTCGTCATCCCGCGCCCCACGCGGGTGGCCGAAGCCGGCGGATCGACATCGGGTGGCGCCTCGCGTCTCGCGGAACAGAGCCGGGCCGAGAGCTCCGGACCGGTCACCGTCGTCGTCCGGCGCGGCGACTCGCTGTGGTCGATCGCGCGACGGTATTCCGTGTCGACGCGTCAGCTCATGCAGTGGAACAAGCTCTCCTCGACGGTCATCAAGCCCGGCGACCGGATTCAGATTCCGCGCTGAGGCCCTCCCGCCGCCGGCCCCCGGCCGGGAGGCACGGAGGGGAAACCACCGAACGGCCGTTCGACCCCGCTTGTCGACCGCGAGGCCCGCGAAACCCGCGCCGTCCGTAGCAATCCACCCGCACTTCGCACCGGCGTCCGATGCGGACGTCCCTTGTCCGACTTCATAAGCCAAGATGCAGCAATCACCTATGCGATCTGGAGCGCTGCGTTGCCCGGCCGGACCGGGCCTTGCATGCAGTGCGTCGACACTGGGAAGACACCGGCGCCGAGCGCCGGCCGCGCGAGAGGAAACCAACGCCGCCATCGAGCCACGAATGCTCCAGGTCGACCTACATTCTCACACACGATTCTCACCGGACGCGCTCACCGAGCCGCACGAGCTGGTCGAACGGGCACAGGAGGTCGGACTGGATCGGATCGCGGTCACCGACCACGGGACCATCGAAGGCGCCCTGGTGGCACGCGACGCCGCCCCGGATCTGGTGATCATCGGCGAGGAGATCCGCTGCCGGTGCCGCACGGAGCTGATCGGTCTGTTCCTGCGAGAGCGCGTGCCGCAACGTCTGCGGCTCGAGGAGACGGTGGAGCGCATTCGCGACCAGGGAGGGATCGTGTACGCCCCGCACCCGTACGCCTACGCGCGGCAGGCGTTGCGTCGGGCGCATCGTGCGCTGTCGGTGGCCGACGTGGTGGAGGCGGTGAACGCGCGGGCCTTCCTGCCGGCCTGGAACCACGCCGCGGCGCGCGCGGCGCGCCGCCACGGGATCCCGGCGGGAGCGGGCTCGGACGCGCACTTTCCGTTCGAGATTGGACGGGCGTACGCCTGGATGCCCGAGTTCGCCACGGCGGACGACTTCCGCGCCGCCCTGCGTTCGGCGCGACCCGTGCGGACGAGGGGCTCCAGCCCGCTCCTGCACGTGGCGTCGCTCGGTCTGAAGTACGGCCGCCGGGCCCTCGAATGGCCGTCACTCCACGGCCGGCTCGACCAGCCGAGGACCGCCACCGCCGACTGAGACCGTCGGCGGGCCGGGTCGTGCCGCCGCGACGCCGGCTCGGCGGCCGTCCCGTCGCGCCCGCGTTCAGCCCAGCGCCGCCTCGACCGTGGATGGCTCGTGCTCATCCGCCCTCGCGGGCGAGCGCGGCGGGCCGGCGATCGGATACACGAGGGCCTTCCCCAGCTTCCCCTTGAGGCCGTTTCGCGGATCGACCACGATCGGCGCGTGCTCGAGCACCAGATCGTAGTCCAGATCGGAGTGGTCCGAGGTGATCACCACCGCGTCGCAGGTCGACAGGAGGTCCGCCGTGAGGGGCCGGCTGCTCAGATCGCCACGCTCGGGCCCCAGCTCGTGGACGTGGGGGTCGTGGTACAGTACATCGGCGCCCTGCGCCCGCAGCAGCTCGAGGATGTCGAGCGCCGGGCTCTCGCGGGTGTCGCCCACGTCGGGCTTGTACGAGACCCCGAGGAGCAGGATACGGCTGCCATTCACCGGCTTCCGTGCGCGGTTGAGCGCTTGGGCCACGCGCGACACGACGTATCGGGGCATCTCCGCGTTCACCTCGGCGGCGAGCTCGATGAAGCGGGTCCGGTACTCGAGGGTCCGCATCTTCCACGCGAGGTAATGCGGATCGATCGGGATGCAATGCCCACCCAATCCCGGTCCCGGCGTGAAGCGCATGAACCCGTACGGCTTGGTCGAGGCCGCGGCCACGACTTCCCAGATATCGATGCCGAGTCGGTCGGCAATCACCGCCATCTCGTTGACGAGCCCGATGTTGACGGCCCGGAAGGTGTTCTCGAGGATCTTGGTCAGCTCGGCGGCCTCCGGCGAGGACACCTCGACGACGGTGTCGATCACCTCGCGGTACAGGGTCGTCGCGAGCTCGTGGCAGGCCGGCGTGAGCCCCCCCACGACCTTCGGGGTGTTCTTGAGCTGGTACCGTGTATTGCCGGGGTCGACCCGCTCGGGGCTGAAGGCGAGGAAGAAGTCGCGCCCCGCCTGGAGACCCGAAGCCTCCAGCTGCGGCTGCAGGAGATCGCGCGTGGTGCCTGGATAGGTGGTCGACTCGAGGATGATGAGCTGTCCCGGCCTGAGCTGGGTGGAGATCGCCTCCAGGGCGCGGACGATGAACGAGACGTCCGGATCGCCCGTCTTCGAGAGCGGCGTCGGAACGCAGATGATGACCGCGTCCATGTCCGCCAGGCGACCGAACTCCGTCGTAGCCTCGAGCGTCCCGGCGTCGATCACGGCCTGCACCGATTCGGCCGACACGTCTCCGATGTGCGATTCGCCGCGGGAGATGAGGTCGACCACGGACTCGGCGACATCGAACCCGAGGGTGGGAAACCCCGCCTCTGCGAAGGCGACGACCACGGGGAGCCCGACGTACCCGAGCCCCATCACCCCCACGCGGGCCTCATGGGTCTCGATCCGGGAACGCAGAGCCAGTTTCTGATCCACCTAGCAGCCTCTCGCTTGAACGAACACCCGTGAGGAACGGAGGTCGAACCCTCGGGGGCGATCACGCCGAGCGACTACCTCGCGCTGACTCCCAGCACGCGTCGAGCGTACCCGTTGGCCGGGTCCTCGCCGACCGCAAGCAGCGTCTCGACCGTCGCGGGGCCGCGGTTGTACGCGAGCAGCGCCAGCCGCGTGTCGCCGTACCGGTCGATCAGCATCCGGAGGTATCGGAATCCCAGCTCGAGGTTCGTGTCCACCTCGAAAAGCTCCTCCGTCGTCACGCCAGGATCGAGCCAGCGTGCGGTGCCGGGCTGCACCTGGGTGAATCCGATGGAGCCCTGAGGACCGACGGCCCGCTGCTCGAACGACGATTCGACGCGCACCAGCCGATAGGCCAGCTCGACGTCGAGCCCCTGGTGGACCGCGGCGTCGTAGATCCTCTCCGACAGCTGCCAGTCGATCCGGAATCGCCCCGCATGCAGCCGGATGGCCTCGGTTCGCCGCAATCCCTGCCCGCGAAGCCCGAGCTCCGCCCGGGTGGCGCGCGACAACCCGCTCACCACCGGCGCGTTGCGCGAGATCCCGGCCTCGGCGTGCTCGAAACCGACCGAGGCGAGGGCGGCGAGGATCGGCAGCGCGTGAGCCGCCACCCGCGCCCGTCCCGTCCTGATCGAGCGGCTGCGCCAACCGCGGAGGCAACCGCGTCCGACCTGCCTCCCGAGCCTGTCGAGCTGAGTCGTGATCCTCATCGTCACCGTGTATTGGAGGAGACGCCCGAGGCGTCTCGATTTACCGCGTCCGGCCGCCCACGCGGGTCCGAACCGGCCATGCGCCCCCTCGAGGGGGTCCCCGACGCCCGCGGGACGCGAAAGCCCCACTACCGCTTCAAGCCCCGGGCCCGTCCGGCGATCCGCCCCCCGGGACGCCCGACGCGGGACCGGCCCCCGATCCCCCAACCCGCGCCGGGTCGGGCGCTTGCCACGTTCCCGAACGTCCGCCCCGTTTTTCCAGCAGCCGCACCGGTCCCAGCTGCATGCCCCGGTCCATCGCCTTGCACATGTCGTACAGAGTCAACAACGCCGTGCCGACCCCGGTCAACGCCTCCATCTCGACGCCGGTCCGCCACTCGGCCGACACGCGCACCGTCACGCGGTATCCCGGCAGGTCGGCGACCGGCTCGATGTCCACATCCACCGCATCGATCGGGACGGGGTGGCAGAGGGGAACGAGCCACGACGTCCGCTTCGCGCCCTGAATGGCCGCTACCCTCGCGACCGCCAGCGCCTCGCCCTTCTCCACGCGTCCTTCCTGCAGCGCCGCGAGCGTCTCGGCCCGCATGCGGATCACTCCCTCCGCCACGGCGGTGCGGCGGGTCGGGACCTTGTCGCCGACATCCACCATTCGCACCCGTCCGCCGGCATCGATGTGGGTGAGATCCGACACGAAGACGCCTTCCCGAGTTCCGGCCACGCCGGTACGGACCCGGGACGCGTGACGGGAACCTCCCGGGTGTGGATCAAGAACGCTGATAACCCCCAGACGCGGTGCGGTTCCGGCTCCGCCGAGCCTCAGCCTGCCGCGAACGCGCGGCTCAGATCCCGCATGAGAACCGATACGGTCGCCTGTGGATTGAGGTTTCTGGCCGCCCCGTCAAGGGCTCGCTCGAGCACGGAAAACCCTTCGAGCACGCGATCCTGTTGCGGGACCTGATCTTCCGGGATCCGGCTCAACGCGGCGGGATCGCGCGCCAGCGCCGGGACGCCCGCCGCCAGACAGAGGAGATCGCGCAGCCGCTCCTCGAGGCGTTCGAGCGCCGGCGCGAGCACGGAGCGCGCGCCCGAGGCCGTGAACTCCCCCGCAACGCGGTACCGCAGGGCGGCATCGCCGCGCAGGGCCGCGGCGAGGAGGCGGTCGGCGGCCGCTCCCGCCTCGTCCCCGTCCCCCCCGAGGATGCGAAGCGCGCGGCCGATCGACCCGTCCGCCCGCCGCGCGACTGCCCTCGCCCGTTCGGGCGACAGCTCGCGGCGCGCCTCGAGGTGCCTCGCCACCTCGGTCTCGGCCAGCGGAGCGAGCCGTACGTGGGCGGTGCGCGAGCAGATCGTCGGGAGGAGCGCGGCCGGCCGGCTCGTCGTGAGAATCAGGTAGGCGAACTCCGGTGGCTCCTCGAGCAGCTTGAGGAACGCGTTCGCCGCCTCGGGGCTCGCGCTCTGCGACACCATGCGGTCGGCCTCGGCCACGATGAACACGGCGACCCGCCCCATGGCCGGGCGGCGCGTCGCCTGTTCGCGGAGGTTCTCGACCGCCCCCAGGTAGATACCGGTCACGCCGTCCTCTTCGGGGGGGGAGTCCGGATCCTCGCGCAGGGCGGCGAGCCGCTGCTGCCGCTGCGTCTCGAGGGCCTCGCGGAGCTTCCGCCGCGAGCCGGCCTTCCTGGGGCGGGACATCGGAAAATGGTAATGGATGTCCGGGTGCTCGAGCCTCGCGGCCATCCGACACGCGCGACACGTTCCGCACGGCGGGTTCTCCGCTCCGCAGTGGAGGAGGGCGGCGGTCCACAGTGCGACCGTCCGCTTGCCGACGCCCTCGGGACCGTACAGGAGGAGCGACTGCGGCATGCGAGCGCCCTGTACGGCGGCCCGCACGCGCGCCAGCAGCTCGTCGTGCCCGCAGACTTCGGGGAGACCGGGCGTGGGCCGTTCCGGGCCCGTCACGGCTCGCTCCGCTCCCGGAGCCAGCGGATGGGATCGACGGCGCGCGGGCCGCCGCTGCCCGGCTCGTAGATCTGGAGCTCGATGTGCGGCTGATCGGCCTCCCCCCCCACGCGCCCGATCATCTGCCCCTTGTCGACCTCCTGGCCCTCGATCACGGTGAGGCTCTGGAGCCTGGTGTACACCGAGTAGTACCCGCCGCCGTGGTCGATGATCACCGTCTGGCCGGAGGTGCGGGCGCCCGCGAACACCACGCTCCCGCGGCCGATGGTGCGCACCGGGGCCCCGCGCTCGGCGGCGATCCCGACGCCCTCGCGGAAGATCGTCGTGTTGCCGTCACGCTGCGGACCGTACTCGTACAGGATCCGACCGTCCACCGGCCAGTCGAGCCGACCGAGGTCCGACGTGGTGAGTGTCGGGACGCTGGCCACACCGAGGTCGCGCTCGGCGTCGCGGCGTCGGGCCTCGAGCTGCGACATGAGGGACCTGAGCTCTTCTTCCTCGGCCGCCAGCCGACCGAGCCGGGTGCGCGCTTCGGATTGCCGGTTCGTGTAGGTCTCCAGCCGACGCTGTCTCTGCTGCTCGAGGCGCTCGAGCTCGCTCAGCTCCTGACTCTTCTGATCGCGCAGACGCCGGATCTGGTCGGTCTCGTCGGCGAGGTCGACGCGCTGCCGCTCGAGATCGGTCTCGAGCTGCTCGACCTCCCCCACCAGGAGCCGGTCGAACAGCGCGACATCGTGCAGGTACTTGTACCGGTTGATCAGATCCGAGAACGAGCTCGACGAGAGGAGCACCTGGACCGTGGCCAGGGGTCCCCGCTTGTAGATCTCGCGCAGGCGTTCGTGCAGCACAGCCTTGCGGGCCTTCAGCTGATCCCGCGACAGGAGCATGTCGCGGGTCATGATCGTCACCTGGTCCTGCTGAGTCCGGAGCTGAAGGTCGAGCTCGGCCATGAGGCTCGAAGAGGCAGAGATCTGACGCTCGATGTTGGTGATCTCCGCGGACACATCGTGCACCTGTCCGGTGAGCCCCTCGAGCTCGTTCTGGAGCTGTCGGCGCTCCGCGAGGATCTGTTGCAGCCGCGCCTGGCTCTGTTCGAGCTGATCGCGGAGGTTCTCGGGGTCCTGCGCGGCCAGCGGTGAAGCGGGTGCCAGCGCGGCGAGGGCGAGGAGCGCCCCCGCGAGCGTCGCCGAGCCCCGGGGCGCCCGTCGCCCGGACGGGCCCGGCCGGCGCCGGCCCGCGGGTCGGTCTCCCTCGCGGTCAGATCGCATACGTCTTGCCGAGCTCCCGCCACACGGCGTATCCAGCGGCCAGCCCGCCGAGCGCCGTGGCGCCAAGAAGCCCGGCCACGATCCACGTCTCCGGCAGCCACAGGATGTGCTCGAAACCGGTCAGCCGACGCTGGAGGAGATCGTAGCCGAGGCGCATGAGCCCGAGCGCGATGAGACCGCCGAGGAGCCCGGTAACCGCTCCCTCGACGAGGAACGGGCGCTGGATGTAGCCCTCCGTGGCGCCCACCATCTGCATGATCCCGATCTCTTCGGAACGCGACAGGATGGCCATGCGCACCGAGGTCCCGATGAGGAGGACGGCGACGAGGGCGAAGGCGCCACCGAGGATGGCGGCCGCGCCCGCCGCCAGCTGGCGGAGTGCGAACAGCTGCTCGACCCAGCCCTCCCCGAATCGCACCTCTTCGATGAACTGGTATCCCGCCAGACGCTGTGCGACGACCTCTACGGACTTCGTGTCGCGGTACCCCGGCCGCAGCCGGAGGTGGATGGAGGCGGGAAGGGGGTTCACTTCGAGGTCCTGGTATACGTCGGAGAACTCGACAAGGTCGCGACGGGCATTGACGAGCGCCTCGGTCTTGGAGATGTAGCGTACCTCCTCGACCTCCGGAAACGCCTCCAGCTCCGCCCGCGCCACACGCACCTGATCCTCGCCGACGTCATCGAGCAGATAGCCCACCACCTCGACGCGGCGCTCGACGTCGCTGATCGCCGATCCGATGTTGTGCGCGCTCAGGCCGAACAGCCCGAGGATCAGCAGGCTGAGTCCGATCGCGGTGATCGACAGACCGCCGAGAAGCGGGGCGCGGCGGAAGCTGGCGAGCGCTTCGCGAACCGGTCTCACGCGATCTCCTCCCGCGGCGCGGTCGCCGGATCCGACCCGCTGTCCTCCCCGTCGCCCGCCAGCTCGGTCCCCACGGCCGGGGCCTCCGAGTCGTACACGAGACGCCCGTGCTCGAGCTCGAGCACGCGGATCTCCGCATTGCGTCGGATGAGATCCGCGTCGTGGGTGGCCATCAGGACGCTCATCCCGAGGCGGTTGATGGTGCGGAAGAGCTGGAACACCCCGTCCGCCGCCCGCGGGTCGAGGTTTCCGGTCGGCTCGTCCGCCAGCAGGACGAGAGGGTCGGTGGCCAGCGCCCGGGCCGTGACGACCCGCTGGCGCTCGCCCCCGGACAGCTCCTCGGGCAGCGATCGTGCCTTGGAGGCGAGTCCCACCTGGCTCAGGAGCCGTTGCACGCGGGCGTCGACCTCCTTGCGCGGGGTGCCGGTCACGTGCAGCGCGAACGCTACGTTCTCCCACGCCGTGAGCTGGTCGAGGAGCTTGAAGTCCTGGAACACGTACCCCACGCGACGTCTCAGATCGGGGATCTGCCGGCGCTTGATGCGCGCCGAGTTGTAGCGCGACACCTGGACCTGTCCCTCGGTGGGCACGGTCTGGAAGTGCGCCAGGTGCAGGACGGTCGTCTTGCCCGCGCCCGAGTGACCGGTGAGGAAGGCGAACTCGCCCTTGCGCACGTGGAAGGTGACGTTCTCGATGGCGGCGCCCGTGCGCGGGTATCGCTTGGTCACATTGCGGAAGCGGATCATGGGATGGTCACCACCGCGTTCGAGAATCGGATGCACAGATCGATGGCCGCGCCCATCGCGCCCGGGTCCGCCGTTCCCGTCCCGGCGATGTCGATCGCCGTCCCGTGATCCGGCGAGGTACGAGGGAAGGGAAGCCCCGCCGTCACGTTGACGCCCTCGTCGCGGGCGATCGTCTTGAGCACCGCGAGGCCCACGTCGTGGTAGGGAGTCACGACGAGGTCGGCCACGCCCTCGATCGTCTGCCGGAAGACCGTATCGGCGGGAAACATGCCGAGGACGTCCACGGCGGGGTCCGCGGACAGCCTGTCGAGCGCCGGGGCGAACAGCTCGGCCTCCTCGCGGCCGAACAGCCCCCCCTCGCCGGCGTGCGGATTCAGGCCGGCGAAGGCTACGCGAGGTCGCGGGATGCCCCACCAGTCCCGCAGGGCCCGTAGGGCGATGCGGGTGCGCCGCACGACGAGCTCCACGTCGAGGAGGTCGGGAACGTCGCGCAACGGCACGTGGGTGGTGAGCAGCGCCAGCCGTATCGGACCCCCGAGGGGCGTGCGCTCGGCCGACATCATCATCGTCACGTCGGCCGCGGCGGCGAGGGCCTGGAGGAACTCGGTGTGCCCCGGGTACGGATACCCCGCCGCGCTGAGCGCCGCCTTGCTGATCGGGGCGGTGACGATGCCGTCGACGCGGCCCGCCGTGGCCAGCTCCACGGCCCGCTCCACGGCGCGGGCAGAGAGCTCTCCGGCGAGACGCCCCCCACCGTCCGCGCGCCATTCGCCGATCGCGTCCCACTCACCCAGCCGCCGCAGGTCGAGCTCCTCCGTCAGCCCCGAGGGGCCGATGAGGTGGAAGTCGACTCCGATCCCGGCTCGCGCGCCGAGCGCTGCCGCCGTGACCTCCGGCCCGATCCCGCGGGGATCCCCCAGGGTGATCCCGATCCGCGGTCTGTTCGTCATCCTCCCGGCCTCCCCCCGCTCGGACGGTCGCGTCAGAGCTTCACGTCGATGTAGGTGTTCGCCCGCACCTCGTTGAGCAGCGCATCGATCTGCTTGCCCAGTCGGATCTCGCGTCGGATCCCGTCCCGTACCTCGTCGAGCTGGACCGGCCCTGCGGGCCGGTAGCGGATGACCTGCACGACCGCGAACTCGGGTCGCGTGCCGCCCAGCACGTCGAACGGTCCGTATACCCGACCTTCGAGTGGCGAGGCGAGCGCCTCCTGCGAGTCGGCGCCGAACCGTCCGGCGAGCTGCGTGGCCGGGATGTTGTCGAATCGGATCTGGTCGTCGACGACGCCGGGCATGCGTGCCAGGCGCTCGGGATCGATCCCGGCGCGCAGGCTGTCGGCGAGCGCCGAGGCCGTCTGTCGGGCGCGTTCGATGTCCTCGTCGTCGATCTCCGGCCGGATGAGGATGTGTCGCAGGAAGCGCTCGCCGCCGCGGGCGTTCTCGATCTTGATCACGTGGAGGCCGAAGCGCGTCTCCACGGGGCCCACCACCGAGCCCGGCGGGGCGCCCCACGCGGCATCGCCGAACGGCCTCACCACGTCCTCCCGCTTGAGCCACCCGAGCTCGCCGCCCTCCTCGCGGGTGCTCTCCTCGTCCGAATAGCGCCGCGCGACGACCGCGAAGTCCTCCCCGTCGATGATCTCCTGGCGGGCCCGCAGAGACCGCGCCAGGGCCGTATCGCGTGCCCCCCCGGACGGGGTGGGGCCCACGATGAGTTGATTGAACGACACCAGGGCCGGGCGGCTCTGGGTGGCGAAGTTCTCCCGGAAGTAGGCCTCCACCTCGGATTCGTTCACCACCACGGGCGGGAGATCCGTGCGCTGCTGGAGCGAGTACCGGTAGGTCTCGATGAGCGTCTGGGACTCGGCCCGGGAGCGCAGCATCTGCCGGTACTGGAGCATGTTCATCCCCGACCCCTCGACCGCCTGCGCGAGCTGCTCGTCTGTGCTGAAGCCCTGCCGCGCCCGCTGGTAGTACTGCTCGGCCAGCACGTCCACCTGTTGCGGATCGGGCGACAGCCCCGCCTGCTTGGCCTGCTGGAGCACGATGAGCTGATCCGCGGCGGCGTCGATGACCTGTCGGGCGAACTGCGTCCAGGCATCGGTTCCCTCCGCCGGGATCTGGGCGCCGCCGGACCGGAGGCTGAACATCTCCTGACGGAGCTCCGACAGGAGGAGGGCCGTATCGCCCACGATCGCCACGATGCGGTCGACCTCGTCGACCCCGGGCGGGAAGGGAGCCGCCATGGGCACCGTGTCCTGCTGCCCGGCCGCCGGCGCGGCACGAAAGGCGAGCAGGATCGCGGCGACGCCCGCAACCCGTCCCGATCTCCCGACAACCCGTGTCATGCTCGCAATGCTCCTCCCGCGGTCAGCGGAACGTTCTCGCCCCCGGCTCGGGCCAGCAGCCTCAGCACCTCCACCAGGGTCGGCAGCAGGGGTTCCGCGCCCGCTCGTCCGAGTACCAACGATAACGGCTCGAGCCGCCGCACTTCAACGCTCAGCTGCCGGTCGGCGAATGCGTTGCGGAGCAGTGAGAGCTGTGGGCTCGCGTCGGCATCGAACGTGATCCGGGCGTCATCGTCGGAGGCGCGGATCCACGAGGCTCCGACGCTCGATCCGAGGATCCTCAGCTCCGCGGCGTCCAGCAGCCGCCTCGCGGGCTCGGGGAGCGGTCCGAACCGGTCGCGGATCTCATCGCGCACATCGGCCACCTCGCTCCACTGCTTGAGACGCGAGAGACGCCGATAGAGATGCATCTTGTGCTGGGAGGAAGGCACGTAGTCGTCCGGCAGGTACGAGGCGCCGTCGACGGACACCTGCGTGGAGTCCGAGCGCTCCTCGGACGGCTCGCCCTTGAGCCGACGCACCGTGCCCGTCACCAGCCGCTGGTACGTCTCGATGCCGACCGCGGTGGCGAACCCGCTCTGCTCGGCCCCCAGCAGGTTCCCCGCCCCGCGCAGCTCGAGGTCCTTGAGCGCCACCTCGTAGCCCGATCCGAGCTCGGTGTGGTGCTCGAGCACCCGCAGGCGCCGCTCGACGTCGAGCGGGACGTCGGGTGGCAGGATGAGGTAGCAGTACGCCCGGCGGTGCGAGCGGCCCACACGACCGCGGAGCTGATAGAGCTGCGCGAGACCGAAGCGGTCCGCCCGGTGGACGATCATCGTGTTGGCGTTCGGCACATCCAGCCCGTTCTCGATGATCGAGGTGCACACGAGGACCTGGACCTCCCCCTCGATGAGCGCATGCATTGCCCGCTCGAGCTCGCGCTCGGCCATCTGACCGTGCGCCACGGCCACCCGTGCCTCGGGCAGGAGGCCGCGGACGCGGGCCGCGACGGCGTCGATCGTCTCGACGCGGTCGTGGACGAAGAACGCCTGTCCCCCGCGGTCGAGCTCGCGCAGCAGCGCATCCTGGAGCAGGACGTCGTCCCAGGGCAGCACGTGCGTGATGATCGGCATGCGGTTCCGGGGCGGCGTGCGGATGAGCGACAGGTCGCGGATCCCGCCCAGCGCGAGGTGGAGAGTGCGCGGGATCGGCGTCGCCGTGAGCGTGAGGACGTCGAGCGACTCCTTGAGCGCCGTGAGCCGTTCCTTCTGCCGCACGCCGAAGCGCTGCTCCTCGTCCACGATGAGCAGGCCGAGGTCCCGGAACGACACGTCGGACGACAGGATCCGGTGCGTGCCGATGACGATGTCGACCCCCCCGGCGGCGAGCGCCTCGACGATCCGCCTCTGCTCCGCCGCGGTCTGGAATCGGGACAGTCCCTCGATCCTCACGGGGAAGCCCGCCAGCCGCTCGCGGAATGTGTGCAGGTGCTGGTCGGCGAGGATCGTCGTGGGGGCCAGCATGGCCACCTGTGCCCCGTCCTGGACCGCCAGAAACGCGGCCCGCATCGCGATTTCGGTCTTCCCGAAGCCCACGTCGCCGCACACGAGGCGGTCCATGGGCGTGGGGGCCTCGAGGTCCGCCCGCACGGCCGCCCACGCGGCCAGCTGGTCGGGGGTCTCGTCGTACAGGAAGGCGGCTTCCATCTCGCGCTGCCATGTCGAGTCGGCGCGGAACTCGCGCCCTTCCGCCATCTGCCGCCGCGCATACAGCTGCAGGAGCTCCACCGCCGTGGTCTCGATCGCGGCCTCGGTCCGCCTGCGGAGCTGCTTCCAGCGCTTGCCGCCGAGCTTGTGCACCGCGGGCGGGGAGTCCGAGGTTGCGCCCGTCGCGCTCCAGCGCTCGATGAGGTCGAGCCGATAGTGCGGCAGGCGCAGGAACTCGCCATCGGCGTACTCGATCTCGAGCGTCTCGATCGTCTCGCCGGCCGCCTCGACCCGGTGGATCCCGCGGTAGCGTCCGATCCCGTGGTCCATGTGCACCACGTAGTCGCCCGGACGGATCGAGGCGATGGACTCGAGCGTCGCCGCCCCGCGGAACCGGGCCCGGGCGCGTCGATACGTGCGCCGGAAGATCTCGTGGTCGGTGAGCACCAGAAGCGGATGCGGACCGCCGACCTCGAAGCCGCCGCTCAGCGAACCGATGGCCAGCTCCGCGCCGTCCGCCAGCGATGGGCCGCCCCGCTCGCGCAGGATCTCCTCCAGACGCTCGATCTGGCCCTGATTGTCGCACAGGACGAGGGGTGGGGCGCCCGTGTCGGCGGCGCGCGCCAGCGTGCTCGCCAGCCGGGCCATGTCGCGGTCGATGCGGGGGGGCTCGCCGACGGGGAACGGGACCGCGTCTTCCGCCGGCTCCTCCCGGCCTTCCGTGCCCCGGCCGATGTCGAGGCGGCGGAGCTCCGCGATCCGTCCTTCTACCGCATCGGGGGGCGTGACCAGCGACTCCACCGGAGCCGCGCCGCCCCCCGCCCGCCGCCTCGCCTCCGCGACCTCCTCCCACAACCGGGCCCGCGCGGCGGCCCCATCGTCGGCCCCCGGGGTGATGAGCAGGGTGGTGTCCGGCAGGATCTCGATCAGCGAGCGGGGCTCGCCGCCCCCGACGTCCCTCGCGGACAGATCGATGGGGAGGATCTCCACCTCCTCCTCGGGACCCGTCGAGCGTTGGGTGAGCGCGTCGAAGCGTCGGATCGACTCGATGTCGTCGCCCCACAGCTCGATGCGTGCCGGGGCCGCGTGTCCGAACGCGAACACATCGATGAGCCCGCCGCGCACGGCATATTCGCCCACCTCACGCACCGCATCGACCCGCTCGAACCCCATACCGCCGAGGCGATCCACGATTGCGCCCAGACCGGGGGCGTCCCCCACCGAGAGCGACAGGGCGAAGTCATCGCCCCCGGGGGACGGGAGCGGCGAGCGCTCGGCGAGGGCCCGCGCGGTCGTCACCAGGATTCCGGTACGCCCCCCGAGCAACGCTGCGAGCGCATCGACCCGCTGCGCCGCGATCTCCACGTGCGGCTCGGCATCCTCGTACGGCAGCGTCTCGCGCTGCGGAAAGCACCTCGCTCCCTCCCCCTCCAGCTCGAGGAGGTCTTCGTGCAGCGCGTCGGCTCGTCCGGGGTCGTCCGCCACGAGCACGATGGGCGTGCCGAGCCCCAGGTCGCGCAGCGCGATGGCGAGGGCCGCGGGCGCGGCCCCCGGCAGCGGGGGAACGGACGCACGACCGCCACCTCGCGACAGGCGTTCGGGAAGGCCCGACCGCCTCGCGATCTCGGCGAATGTCGCGTGTATCCGTCTGAACCGAGAACCGGATTGCTTCAACGAGCTGTCTGTGTCGCTCCCGTCGTCTGCTCGAGCTCCGACCCGTCCCGCGGTCCCGACCCGCGGGCGCGTCGTCGCGCCCGTCCGGGCGTCGCCAGGAAGAGCTCGGCTGCCGCGAGGGCGAGGGCGAGCCCCAGGAGCCAGGGGGCCGCGTCGCGCCCCCTTCGGGATCGGAAGATCGCATCGCGCCAGTCCCCCGTCGCCGGACCGGCGGTGAATACCGGTCTCCCCGGGAACAGTTCCCCCAGCTCGCGCTCGCCGAGCGGCGTGGGATCGAGCTCCGCCTCGGGGACGTTGGCGGCGAAGCGCGCCTCGCGCGCCGCGCCGAGCGCATCGGTCCCCGTCACGCGGTACACGCCCGCCCGGAGGGGGGTGTAGCGACCCCCTCCCTCGACCGCGGTGCTGCCGTCGGTCGGCGCGCCGACGGCGCGCGCCCACTCGGGAAGCGGAACGGGGAGCCCGACATCGAAGTCCGACGGGGGCCAGCCGGACAGGTGCGACCACCGGACGAGAAGGGACTCCAGAAACGGGATCATCGAGGGGTGGGCCGGCAGATCCGTCGCCTCCGGAACGAGGGGGGAGGCGAGCAGGAGCACGGTGGTCTCTCCCTCGCGCGTGCGCAGTAGCCACGGCTCCCCGTCCTCGGTGGACAGGATCGAGGTGTCGGATGTCACCCCCGCCGCTCCCGGCACTGCCCGCAGCAGGTAGCGCCGCCGGATCTCGACTCCGGTCAGCGGGAACGCCGTTCCGGCGGGCCGCAGCGCGAGACTGCCCCGCTCGGGATCCACGCGCAGCGTCCACGGGATTCCAAGACCCGACAGGAGCTGGTCGAACGCGGTCACATCGACCGGGTCGACCGGCGGGACGAGGACGAGCGTGGGTGTGGACGCGAGAACGGCGGGCGAGGCGTCCGCCGCGTCGGGCGTGCCTTCGACGACGGTGACCGACGGCGTCGCCCCGGTCCCGAGGCGACCGGCCTCGCGAAGCGTCTCGATGCCGAACGCCACGAAGCTCTCCTCCGGTCCGATGAAACGCACGACGGGGGGCGGCACGACCTCGATCGAGAAGAAGCGCGTGTCGTCGGCGCGCGTCCCGGCGGGATCGACCTCGACCTGACCCACGTGCGTCCCGACGTCGAGCTCCGGGAGTCCGAGCGTTCCGCTCGATCCCCACGGCACGCGGGCGGCGCCGGCGATCCGTCCGTCGATCTGCAGGCGCAGGGCGGCCTCCTCCGCGCCCGCCGTGTCGGCGCGGGCCCCGGGCCCGAGGCGGACCGGGCGCGCGATCACGCCGTGCCCGATGCCGGAGGGGACCGTGGCACCTCCCGTCAGCTGGATGTCGGCCACCGCGGCATTCGCCTCCTCGGGCGGTGGCGGAAGCCACGCGACGAGCGGCGCGCCATCCGAGGTGGAGTCGATCCCGGAGGAGAACGCCGAGGCCTGCGCGTCCGACAGCAGCTCGACCTCGCGGCGCCGATCCCGCTCGGCGGGCAGCGCGGCGCTCGCCCGCCCAACCGCCTCGCCGAGATCCGCGGCTCCGTCCCCGAGGGCGATGCGCGACAGGGCCTCCGTCGCCTGCGGTCCGCCGACCCCGGTGGCCACCGCGGGGCCCACCGTGGGGAACACCCACACGCGGTCCTCGGGCCGCATGGCCGCCAGGGTCGTCCGGGCCCTCGCCAGCAGCACCTCGAACAGCGAGCGGTCCCCCACGAAGCGTCCCGTGCTGGCCGAGTTGTCGACCACGAGGGCGAGGTCGGTGGGCGTGTGGTCCCCGGCCCCTCCGCGACCCAGCAGCGGACCGGCGGCCGCGAGCGCCAGCGCGGCGACCAGCCCCATGCGGATCGCGAGGAGCAGGACGTCGGAGGCGACCAGCGATCTCGAGCGCGCGTCCTCTGCGCGGCTCAGATACCGGAGGGCCGGAAAGGCGACCCGGCGATCGGTGCGACGGCGACGGAGGTGGAGGATGAAGGGCACGGCCGCGGCCAGCCCGAGCGCCAGGCCCCAGGCGTGGAGGACGCTCATCCGAGCCGGGAGCGCTTGCCGAGAAAACGCCGCAGGGCGAGACCGAACGGGGTGTCCGTCGTGATCAACGCGTACTCGGCCCCCACGCGGAGGGCCTCGCGGCGCCACCCGGCGATCGCGCCCTCCACCGCGACGCGGTACTGGCGGCGGAGCGCGGCCGAGTTCGTCCCCAGCTCCTCGCCGGTCTCCGGATCGAAGAACACGGCCTCGCCGGCCGCCGGCAGCTCGAGCTCGCCGGGGTCCATGATGTGGAACACGAGGACCTCGTGGCCGCGGTGCCGGAGGTAGCGGAGGGCGGTGCGCGTCGTGTCGGGGTCGACGAGCAGATCCGAGATGAGGATCACGAGCCCGCGGCGCTGGAGGCGGCCCGACATCTCCTTGAGGGCGGTGCCGGCCTCGGTGCGGCCGTCCGCAGTCAGCGTCTCGAGCTCCGCGACCAGACGGCGCCAGTGCCGTCGGGTGGTCCGTGGCACGAGGTGCGCCCGCAGCGTCTCATCGAAGGCCAGCAGTCCGGTGGCGTCCCCCTGCTGCATGAGCAGGAGCGACAGCGAGGCCGCCAGGAGCCGCGCGTAGCCGAACTTCGTAGGAAACCGGTCCGCCTCCGACACCCAGGCCATCGAGCCGCTGGCATCGAGCAGGATGTAGGCCCGCAGGTTCGTCTCCTCCTCGAACTGCTTGATGAACAAACGGTCCGAGCGCGCGTACACCTTCCAGTCGAGGAACCGGATGTCGTCGCCGCGGTTGTAGGGACGGTTCTCGGCGAACTCGGCGGAGAACCCGTGGTAGGGAGAGCGGTGGAGCCCGATCAGGAATCCCTCCACGACGCCCCGGGCCATGAGCTCGAGGTGCGCCAGGCCGGCGACGGCGCGCGGGCTGGCGAGATCGAGACGCTGGCTGGCCGCGTCGCGGGAGGACGGGATGGTTGCGGTGGGCTCGCTCACCGGGAAACACTAGCGGCGCCCCGGGTTGCCGCCAACCGACGCCGCCGACCGCGGCGGGCGAGCCGGGCGAAGGAGGGCGCGGCTCCGGCCCGACACCCCAACACGTTCGAAGAGAGAGCGCGATGAGAAGATGGGCACGACACGTGGGGCGGGCGCCGGGCGCCCTGGCGGTCCTCGCCACGCTGGCCTGCTCCGATCCGTCCGGCTCGCTGTCGGCCCAGACGGCGCCCGACGACGCCCGGGCGGCCGCCGAGACGATCACGGCGGCGGACCTGAGGCTCCGGGTGGGGGCGCTGGCGGACGACTCGATGCGCGGTCGCGACACGCCGAGCCCCGAGCTCGAGAAGGCGGCGCGTCACATCGGAGGGCGCTTCGAGGAGTTCGGGTTGCGGCCGGGCAACGGCGGCTCGTTCCTGCAGACGTATCCGCTGGCGTTCACCGGCCCCGGCGATCCCTCCAGACAGATGCTGCGCATCGCCGGACCCGGGGGCGGGACGATCCCGGCCACCTCGTTCGTCGCCCTTCCCGGCGGCGGCGACCTGACCGGCGAGGGAGACGTGGTGGTCACCACGCTCACCGACGCGCGTGACCTGAGCGGCCACGTGGCGCTGGTGCGGGTGTCGGAGAACGGGCTGCGCGAGGCGCTCGGCGGGCTGCGGGCGCTCCTCGACCGCGGGGCGGCCGGCGTGCTGTTCGCCGTCGACGCTTCCTCGCAGTACTTCGGCGGTCTGAGGGGCTTCTTCGGCCGCGAGCGCCTCTCCGTAGGCGTGCCGGAGGAACTGTCGGCGCCTGGCATGCTCGTCACCGTCGAGGCGCTTCCCCCGGGGCTCGCGAGCGCCCTCGACACGCCCGGGGGAGGCGCGGCCTACCGGGCCACCCTGCGCACGACGGCGCGCATCCGCGAGGCACAGGGCCTCAACACCATCGGCTGGATCGAGGGATCCGACCCGCAGCTCCGTGACGAGTACGTGATCTTCTCCGCTCACATGGATCATCTCGGCGTGGGAAGGCCGGTGGCCGGGGACTCGATCTACAACGGCGCGGACGACGACGCCTCGGGCACGGCGACCGTGATCGAGCTCGCCGAGGCGTTCGCGTCGCTTCCGGCGCCCCCCCGCCGCTCGGTGGTGTTCCTCACCGTCTCGGGCGAGGAGAAGGGGCTTCTGGGATCCCGGTGGTACTCCGAGCACCCGGTGTTCCCGCTCGAGTCGACCGTCGCGGATCTCAACATCGACATGATCGGGCGCAACTGGCGCGACACGGTGGTGGCGATCGGGCGCGACGAGTCGTCGCTGGGGACCACGCTGGAAGAGGTCGTCGCGGGGCACCCGGAGCTGGACCTCACGATGATCGACGATCCCTGGCCGCAGGAGAACTTCTACATGCGGTCCGATCACTACAACTTCGCGCGTAACGGCGTCCCGGTGCTGTTCTTCTTCACGGGGACGCACGAGGACTACCACGGCCCCAACGACGAGCCCGACCGCCTGCTGTACGAGAAGATGTCGCGCATCGCCAGGCTGATCTTCTTTCTCGGGCTCGAGGTGGCCGATGCGGAGGCACGTCCGCAATGGGATCCCGTCGCCTATCGACGCGTCGTCGAGGGAGGCCGCGAGTGAGGCCGGCGCCGTCGCGCATTCGTGTTTTCGACGCATCGCCATAGATTGTCCAGTCGTGTCCGGTATGTCCGGACGGGAACGAAGGGTTTGGAGCAATGTCCGAGCATCAGCCACAACCTTACGTCATCATCGAGAAGCACGGTTCCGGGTTCGCCGCGTTCATCTGGGGGGCGATCGTGGGGGCCGCCGCCGCCCTCCTCCTCGCCCCGAGCAGCGGTGAAGAGACGCAGCGGGAGCTGCGCGAGGGGGCGCGCCGGCTGCGGGAGGGGGCCGGAGAGAAGCTCACCGAGCTGCGTGGGACGCTCGAGGAGACGGGCGACCGGGCGCGCGAGGAGGTCGAGGACCGGGTCGCCCAGGCGCGCGAGTCCGTCCGCGACCAGAAGCACCGGGCCGAAGAAGCCCTCAAGGCGGGCAAGGAAGCGGCCAAACAGGCGCGTAGCGACCTCGAGCGACGCGTCGCCGAGTCGAAGGCGGCGTATCGCGCCGCGCTGGCCGAGGAGGACGGGAAGGCGGTCGAATCCGGAGATGAGGAAGCGGAGGCTTCCTAGCACCGGGGTCGCCGCGGGCCGCCGGTGAGGCCGGAGCCACACCCTCTCCGGTCGTTCGCCGCCCGGGTGTACCACCGGGCGGCGGATGACCGGGTGTTCTTTCTGGCGTCCGGGGTCACCTTTTCCGTGCTGCTGGCCGCCATCCCCTTCCTGCTGCTCCTCGTCTCGCTCCCGACCTGGATCCTGGGTGCCGACGCGGCGCCGTTCCGTGACCAGGCGCTGCGGACGCTGTGGCGCATCTTCCCCGTCGACGCGCCCGAGGTGCGGGACGCGGTGCAGGGACAGATCAGCGCCATCCTCGATCAGTCGCGCTCGATCGGTCTGATCAGCGCCATCGTGTTCATGTGGCTGTCGACGCGGCTGTTCGGCGCGCTCCGCACGGCCCTGTCGATCGTGTTCGACATGGAGGACACGCATGGGATCATCCGGGGGAAGCTCCTCGATTTGCAGCTCGTGCTGATCTCCACCATCCTGCTCGTGTCGAACTTCGCCATCACCACGTGGGTGGCGCTCAACCGCTCGCGGCTGCCCGGCGCGGATCTGCTGCCGCAGTTCGGTCAGGGGGGGGCGACGTTGACGGCGCTGGTGACGGTGTACGTGATGTACCTGCTCATCTACCGCTTCGTGCCCGCGCGCCGTCTGCGCTGGCGGACGGCCGCGATCGCGGCCGCGGTGGCCGCCGTATCGTTCGAGCTGCTCAAGCTCGGGTTCGGAACGTACGTTCGCCAGTTCGCCGATTACTCCTCGATCTTCGTCACGCTCAGCGCCCTCGTCGTGCTGGTGCTCGCCGTGTACTACGCCTCGATCCTGTTTCTCGTGGGTGGCGAGGTGGCGCACTCGCTCGAGGCGCACCGCCTGATCCGTCGCCAGCGCGAGGTGCTGCAATGACCGCGCTCACGGGGCGCCCCCTCGCGTGAGCGAGTCCGACGGGATGCGTGTCGTGGCCCGCAACCGGAAGGCGCGTCACGAGTACGAGATCCTCGAGCAGTACGAGGCGGGCATCGTGCTCCGCGGGGCGGAGGTCAAGTCGCTTCGTGACGGACGGGCGAGCTTCACGGATTCGTTCGCGCGTGTCGATGACGGCGAGCTGTGGCTGCACGGCCTGCACATCGCGCCATACGAGAACGCGAACCTGGACGCGCCGGACCCCCTCCGCACGCGCAAGCTGCTCCTCACGCGGCGCGAGCTCGAGCGCGTACGCGGACGCACGCAGGAAGGCGGGCTGACCCTGGTGCCACTCGACATCCACTTCCGGCGCGGGTACGCGAAGCTCACGTTGGCACTGGCGCGAGGCAAGAAGCGGCACGATCGTCGGGAGGACCTGAAGAAGAAGGCGATGGAGCGCGAAGTCGAGAGGGCGGTCCAGGATGCGAGGAGGGGGAGGTAGGATGAGGGGGTGGATCGTCGCGTCGGCGGTGCTGGCGGCCCTGACATCGGTCTCCGGGCTGTGGGCGCAGGCGCAGCCCGACGTGCTGGAGACCGAGGTGGCGGGACGCCCCGCGAGGTTCCGGGTGGCCCACCACCGCGAGTACGGCGCCATCAACCTCGGCGAGCTGTCCTCGACCGTGCTGCAGTCGGGCCAGATCGATGGTCCGTTCCTGCACGCCCGGATCGGGGGGCTCGAGCTCGCCATGGAGGCGGGCTCGCCCTTCTTCACGTACGGGGAGACGGCGTACCAGCTGGCGAACCCCCCCTACGAGTGGGGCGGCGTGTTCTGGATCCCGGCCGAGTTCGTCACGGCCTGGCTGCCGCGCGTCGTGGGTGGGGCGTCGGGCGAGGTCGTCGCCACCGTGCCCGACGGTCCGACGCCGCGACGCGTGGATCCCGACCAGACGTGGCACGTGGTGATCGACCCCGGGCACGGGGGACGCGATCCGGGCACCCTGGGGAAGAACGTCCGCGAGAAGGACGTGGTGCTGGCCATCGGTCTCGCGCTGCGCGACGAGCTGAGCGGGGTGCCGCACATCGAGGCCTCGATGACGCGCGACACGGACGTGTACGTGAAGCTCGACGACCGCTCGGCGTTCGCGGTCCAGCGCGACGGGGACCTGTTCGTGTCGATCCACGCCAACTCGGCGCCGGCCCGATCGGCGAGCGGATTCGAGACGATCTTCCTCGGTCCAGCCCGTTCCGAGGAGGCGCGGTCGGTGGCCCTCAGGGAGAACCGGACGCCGGAGGTGGACGGGGAAGGTCCGGGCTCGATCGACGACCTCATGTTCATCCTCACCGGACTCGATCGCACCGAGAACCTCTCGGAGTCGCGGCGCTTCGCCGGCTTCGTGCAGAACGCGCTGCGCGACACGCGGGGACGCGGTGTCCCGGACCGTGGGGTCAAGCAGGGGCCATGGTGGGTGCTTCTCGGCGCGCTGGCACGGATGCCGTCGGTGATCGTCGAGGTCGGCTTCCTGTCCAATGCCGACGAGGGGGCCTATCTGAGGACACGGCAGGGTCAGCGGGCGGTGGCACGCGCGATCGCCGACGCGATCGTCTCCTACCGGACCGACGTGTTGAGCCGCTTCAGACAGACCGAGGAGGGTGACCGCTGACGGATCGCGTCACCGCCCGGACCCCGGTCCGTCGCACGTCGCCGCTCGTCTCCACCCGGGTGGTCGCCCGGGACACCTGGTGGCTCGAGTTCGAATGCCCCGACATTGCCCGCGGGGCCCGTCCCGGGCAGTTCGTGATGCTGGGACGGGGTCTCGACACGCCCGGAACGTGGCTCCTGCCCCGACCGTTCAGCATCGGGTGGCGGTCGGACGACGAGGTGCGCCTCGGGTTCCTCCTGCGGGTGTTCGGTCCGGGAACCCGGGCCCTCGCCCGTCTGCGTGTGGGCGAGGAGGCGCTCCTCCTCGGCCCGCTGGGGCGTCCGTTCGAGGTCGATGCGGGGCGCGACGTCGAGCTGGTGGCGGGTGGCGTGGGGCTGGCGCCCTTCATCTTCCTCGCCGCGGAGCACCCGGACTCCCGCGCGGCCCTGCGTCTCCTGTACGGAGAGCGCGACGCCGGGGCGGTGTTCGAGCCGGCGCTTCTCGAGCGGCTCACCGGCCGCATCCCGGAGCTGTACACGGAGGACGGGAGCGCGGGTAAGGCGGGGCTCGTGACGGCGGGGCTCGAACCCGGCTCGCCGGCGTCGGTGCTCGGGTGTGGACCGACCCCCATGCTCCGCGCCCTCGCGGCGTTCGCGGCCGAGCACGGACGGGAGCTCCAGGTGTCCGTGGAGGAGCACATGGGGTGTGGGATCGGGACCTGCCAGGGCTGCGTGGTGGCGGGGGCGGATGGCCGCTGGATCAAGGCCTGCGTGGAGGGACCCGTCTTCCGGGCCTCCGAGCTCGACTGGGGGCCACGGTGAGCGGGCGTCCTCGGCGGCCGGATCTCACGCAACGTCTGTTCGGCGTGGACATCCACAGCCCCGTGTTCCTCGCCTCGGGGACGTGCGGCTACGGCCGCGAGTACGCCGATCTCGTTCCGCTCGACGACATCGGAGGCATGTTCACGAAGGCCGTGAGCGTCGAGCCGCGGCGAGGCAACCCGCCGCACAGGGTCGCCGAGACCCCGGGCGGGATGATCAACGCGATCGGGCTCGAGAACGTGGGGCTCGAGCGGTTCGTGTCCGAGAAGCTCCCGTGGCTACGCGAGCACCTGCGGCGCGCGCACGTGTTCGTCAACGTCGTGGGCCGCACGGTGGAGGAATACGCGCGCGTGGTGGAGGGACTCGACCCCCACGACGGCTTCCTGGGGTTCGAGATCAACGTGTCGTGCCCGAATGTGAAGGGCGGGACGATGTTCGGGACCGACGAGAGCGCGCTCGCCGACCTCGTGTCGCGGCTGCGACGCGCGACCGACCGCCCACTGGTCGTGAAGCTGACCCCGAACGTGCCCGACGTCGGCGTGTTCGCGCGCATCTGCGAACAGGGCGGCGCGGATGGGTTGAGCGCCATCAACACGTTCCCCGGCATGCTGGTCGACATTCACCGGCGCCGTCCCGTGATCGGCCACGGATCGGGAGGCGTGAGCGGGCCCGCCATCCTGCCCATGGGCGTGTACGCGACGTGGAGAGCGCATGCGGCCTCCTCGCTCCCGATCATCGGGATCGGGGGCATCGTGCGCGGCGAGGATGCGATCCAGTACTTCCTCGCCGGTGCGTCGCTCGTCCAGGTGGGGACGGCCTCGTTCGTAGATCCGAACGCCGCCGCCGACACGCACGCCGGCATCGAGGCGTACCTCGCGCGGCACGGGATCGAGCGCCTGTCGGATCTCGTCGGGACGCTGGAGGCGCCGGGGCCGTGACCGGCACCCTGCTGGTCGATCGCGCCGCCGAGCTGTTCACCGGCTGGGCCGGCGAGCGGCCCGCCGACGTGGCTCCGGTGTCGGGGGACGGATCCGCGCGCCGCTACTGGCGTCTGTGCGCCGCCGACGGCCGCACGGCGCTCGGCGCGCACGGGCCCGATGCCGAGGAGAATCGGGCCTTCTTCTCGTATACGCGCACGTTCCGTTCGCTGGAGCTGCCGGTGCCCGAGCTGTACGCCGTGGACGAGGAGAACGGCGTCTGGCTGCTCGAGGATCTCGGCGATGTGACCCTGTTCGAGTCCCTCAAGGAGGCACGGGAGGTGGGGTCGGATGCGTTCCCCGCCTCCATGGTACCGCTCTACCGGGCCGTCCTGGAGGTGCTGCCGCGCTTCCAGATCCTCGGCGGGCGAGCGATCGACTTCCGGGTCGCGTACCCGAGGCCGGCGTTCGACCGGCAATCGATCCTCTGGGACCTCAACTACTTCAAGTACCACTTCCTCAAGCTGGCCCACATCCCCTTCCACGAGGCCCGTCTCGAGCGCGACTTCGGGGTCCTGGCCCGCTTCCTCCTCGAGGCGGACACGTCGCACTTCCTGTATCGGGACTTCCAGTCCCGCAACGTCATGGTGCGCGAGGCCGCATCGGGTCCGGTCCCGTGGTTCATCGACTACCAGGGAGGAAGACGGGGCGCGCTCCAGTACGATGTCGCCTCCTTCCTGTACGACTCGAAGGCCAATCTCCCGTCCGCCGAGCGCGCCGCCCTGCTCGACCACTACCTCGGCGCCCTCGAGCTCCACCACCCGGTCGACCGGGGGTGGTTCATGGAGCACTGGCCGGGCTACGTGCTCGTCAGGGCGCTCCAGGCGCTCGGTGCCTACGGGTATCGGGGGTTCTTCGAGCGCAAGCCGCGCTTTCTCCAGAGCGTGCCGTACGCCGCCGCCAACCTGGAGCGGCTCCTCACCGAAGGTCTCCCGGTCGACGTGCCCGAGCTCCAGCGGGCCGCCGAGCGCATCGTGCGCCGCTGGGGCGAGCGCACCCCTGTGGGAGCGACTTCGGAGGGGCTCGCGGTGACCATCCACAGCTTCCGCTTCTCGGGCGGGTATCCGCAGGACACGAGCGGGCACGGGGGCGGGCACGTATTCGACTGCCGGGGTCTCCCGAACCCCGGCCGGGAGGCTCAGTACCGCAGGCTGAACGGGCTCGATCCCGAGACCATCTCCTTTCTGGAGGGCGCGCCGGCCGTCGAGGAGTTCTGGAGCCGGGTGTGCGCGATCGTCGACGCGCACGTCGACGACTACCGGGCGCGCGGCAAGCACTCGTTGAGCGTGAGCTTCGGGTGTACCGGCGGGCAGCACCGCTCGGTGTATTTCGCGGAGCGTCTCGCCCGGCACCTGCAGGAGCGCGGCGCCGACGTCCAGGTGTCGGTGATCCACCGCGAGCGCGGCGACTGGCCGCGGCGCCCGCCGTGAACCGGGAAGCCACGGGGGAGGCCGCGCGATGGACGCGATGATCTTCGCGGCCGGTCAGGGACGGCGGTTGTGGCCGCTCACCGATCGGATGCCGAAGGCGCTCATCGAGGTGGGGGGGCGTCCCATGCTGGAGCGGGTGGCCCGGTCGCTGATCGCGGCGGGAGCGGATCGCCTGATCGTCAATGCGCACCATCACGCCGAGCGCGTCGAGGCGTTCCTCCGGGAGTCGAAAGGATTCGGGGTGGAGTGGCGTGTGAGCCGCGAGGACGCGGTCGGCGACGTGCCGCTCGAGACCGGTGGCGGGTTGGCGCGGGCCGCCGGGCTGTTTCGGGGTGAGGCGGCGTTCTTCCTGCACAACGTCGATGTGCTGACCGACCTGGATCTCCGGGTCCCGTACGCGGCACACACCGAGCGCGAGCCACGGGATCACCGCCTCGCCACTCTGGTGGTGACCGAACGGCCGACGTCGCGTCCCCTCCTGGTGGACGACGAGGGCGTGTGCGGGCGCGCCAATCGTCGGGAAGGGTGGGAGGTGGTGGCCCGCCATCCGAGGCTCTCGACTGGCGGCACCCTGCGGGCCGTGGGGTTCTCCGGCATTCACGTGGTCTCGCCCCGCATCTTCGCGCGTCTGAAGGAGCGCGGGACGTTCTCGATCGTCGATACGTATCTGAGGCTGGTGGGCGAGGGCGAGACGATCGCCGTTCACGAGGCGGGCGGCGGGGCGTGGCACGACATCGGAACCCCGGAGCGGCTCGAGGCCGCGCGCCACGCGCTCGGGGGGGAGGCGGGCGTCCAGTGAAGGCGATCTTGATACGCGAGCCCGGTGGCCCGGAAGTCCTCGAGCTCCGGGAGGTGCCCGACCCGTCGCCGCGCCCGCACGAGGCGGTCGTGCGGGTCCGAGCGGCGGGCGTCAACCGGGCCGACCTGCTGCAGCGCATGGGGCACTACCCGGCGCCCGAGGGCTGGCCGGCCGACATCCCGGGCCTCGAGGTGGCGGGCACGGTGGAGTCGCCGGGGCCAGGCGGGGAGGCGGCGGGGCTCGCTCCCGGAGATCGCGTGATGGCGATCGTCGGGGGAGGCGGGTACGCCGAGCGCGCGGTGGTCCCCGCGGCGCATCTCCTCCCGATCCCCGAGGGCCTGTCGTTCATCGAGGGGGCCGCGATCCCCGAGGTGTTCCTCACGGCGGCGGACGCGTTGTTCACGCGTGCGCGGCTCGCGCCCGGCGCGCGCGTCCTGGTGCACTCCGCCGGAGGCGGGGTGGGAACGGCCGCCCTCCAGCTCGCGCGCGCGGGAGGGGCCGCGCAGGTGATCGGGACTGCCTCCGGCCCCAAGCTCGAAGCGATCCTGATGGGTGGGCTCCCGCTCGATGTCGGGATCGACTACCGCGAGGGGGAGTTCGCCCCCCGCGTGCTCGACGCCACCGGGGGACGCGGGGTGGACGTCGTGCTCGACACCGTCGGAGCCCCCTACTGGGAGCAGAACGTGTGCGTGCTGGCGGAGCTGGGAACGCTCGTGCTGATCGGGGTGATGGGGGGATCGCGGGTGGAAGCCGACCTCCGGGCGCTCATGCGGAGCCGCCTGACCGTCGTCGGGACCGTCCTGCGCGCCCGCGGCGACGACGAGAAGGCGGCCCTCACGGAGGAGTTTCGCCGGCGGTTCCTGCCCGGCTTCGTCACGGAGCCACCGCAGCTCCGGCCGCTGGTCGACCGCGTGTTCCCGCTCGGCGAGGCGTCCGACGCGCACCGATTCCTCGAGGCGAACCGCTCGTTCGGGAAGCTGATCCTCGAGGTCGGCGCGTAGGGTTCGGGAGCGATCGCCCCGGAGATACCCCGCGCGCGGTACGTCTCGCCAGTCACCCGACCCGATCGACGCCGGGATCTCGATACCGCGACAGGAAACGCCGGTCGAGCCACTCCTTCCACGCCATCGCGGGACGTCCCGTCCACGCGAGCCCGCCCCACACGGCGAGCCCCGTGCCCTCGCCGAGGTCGAGGATGGCGAGCGCGCGACGCTGGGGGCGATAGGCGCGTAGCGACGCCCCGGACAGGGTGGCGGCCAGGTTGTCCAGCAGCACCGGCGCCTCGCGAACCGCGTACACTCCGAGCCTCGGAAGCGCGCCCGGCCCGAAGTCCACGCAGTCGCCGGCGCCGAACACGCGCTCGAGCCCCTCCGCGCGCAGCGTGGCGTCCACGGCCAGGCCACCGTCGCGGCCGGTCGGCAGCCCCGTCTCCGCGATCCAGGGCGGCCTGCTCGGACCGGTGGCGAGCAGCGTCTCGGCCGCCTCCACCTCGTCGCCGTTCTCGAAGTGCACCACGGTCCCGGGTCGCCCGCCCTCCGCGGTGCGGGTGAGGATGGCCGTCACCCTGGTCTCCGTGCGGACGTCGACTCCGAGACGCGCAAGCCGCCGCGCGGCTCGACGGCCGGCGCGATCCGCCATGTCCTCGAGCAGGCGCCCTCCCGCCGTGACGAGGAGAACGGACGGGGCGCCCTCCGCCGTGCGGGGACCGAGCCGCGCGGCGAGGTTGGCGGCGATCTCGCACCCCGTGGCGCCGCCGCCCACGACCGCCATGGGCCCCGGCGGATCGGCGAGGAACTCGCGCACCCACAGGAGGCCGCGGACCGGCCGGGTCGGGATCGCGTGCTCGGCGCCCGAGATCTCACCGGTGGCCACCCCGCTGCCGACGTCGAGGGACAGTACGTCGTACGCGAGCTCCTCGCCGGTCTCGAGACGCACGGTCGAGAGCGCGGCGTCGACGCCGATGACCCGGTCACGCAGGTACCGGAACCCCCCACGCGTGGCGAGTCGCCCGAGATCGACGCGGGACGCGTCGGGCTCGTACGAGCCGCCGATGACGCCGGGAGCCATGCCCGAGTACCAGAAGTCCTCCGGATCCACCAGCAGCACCTCGGCGCCGAGCTCGACCAGGCGCCCGGCGTTGGCCGCCACATGCAGGTGTGCGTGCCCCCCTCCGACGAGGATGACGCGCCCTCCGTCCGTCATTCCCATGATCGCCCCCTCCGTCCCGTGCGCGCCCGCCGACGTTGGCCCCCCGGGGCCGACGCCGTATCATGCACGGCCCGTTCCGGGGGCGCGATGACCGCATCGGAAGCCGGTGGCGCGGAACCGCCATCTCGCGGATCGCGGGGCTCCCGGACCCGAGAGGAGGCGGGAATGAAGGTGTGGGCCGGGACGAGCGGCTACAGCTACGCGGCGTGGAAGGGGAGCTTCTATCCGGACGACCTCCCGAGCGCCGACATGCTGGCGTACTACGCGTCCCGACTCCCGGCGGTGGAGATCAACAACACCTTCTACCGCATGCCCACCGAGCGCGTGCTCGAGACGTGGGCCGCCGCCGTGCCCGACGGCTTCCGCTTCGCGCTCAAGGCCTCCCGCCGCATCACGCACTTCAAGCGCCTCGCGGACGTCGAGGAGGAGACCGAGTACCTCGTGCGCACCGCGTCGGCGCTCGCGGACCGGGCGGGCGTCATCCTGTATCAGCTGCCCCCCAACTTCAAGCGGGACGACGAGCGCCTGACGAGCTTCATCGCGCAGCTGCCGAACCCCGGCCGCTCCGCATTCGAGTTCCGTCACGCGTCCTGGTTCGACGATGCGGTGTTCTCCCTCCTCGCGGAGCGGAACTCCGCCCTGTGCGTCGCCGAGACCGACGAGGGCGACGATCCCCCCCCCGTGCGCACCGCCGACTGGACCTACCTGCGCCTGCGACGCGCGGAGTACGACGACGCCGCGCTCGCCGGCTGGGTCGAGCGCGTTCGGACGGAGGGCTGGGAATCGGCGTACGTGTTCTTCAAGCACGAGGATGCCGGCGTGGGCCCCCTGCTCGCGGCCCGCTTTCTCGAGCTGGTGGCTGCATGACCCGCGTCGTCATGCAGCTCATGGTGCTCAATCTGCTGGGGCTCGTATTCGCCCCGCCGGGGAGCCGCCTGTTCGCCGAGCTCCAGCTCGTTCCGGCCCTCATCCTCCAGCGGCCGTGGACGCTGATCACCTACCAGTTCCTGCACGGCGGGTTCGGTCACCTGTTCTTCAACATGATCGGGCTGTTCTTCTTCGGACCGCGGCTGGAGATCCGCCTGGGGACGCGCCACTTCATCGGCCTGTACCTGGTGAGCGGGCTCGTGGGCGCGGTCGTACACATCCTCTACACGCTCCTCCCGATCGGCGCGGGCGGCCTGTACGCCCCCATGGTGGGGGCGTCGGGGGCCGTGTTCGGGATCTTCTACGCGTACGCGAAGTACTGGCCGCGCGACAAGATCCTCGTGTGGTTCGTGATCCCGATGGAGGTGCGGCTGTTCGTCATTCTGCTCACCCTCCTGTCGTTGTGGTCCGGTCTGGGCGGCGCGCGGGACAACGTGGCGCATTTCGCCCACCTGGGCGGGTTCATCGGCGGGTGGCTCTACCTGCGCGGGCGCGAGCTGCGCTCTCCGGCGCGGCAGTTCCAGCGCAAGGTGGAGAGCCCGGCCGTCCGCATGGGGGGGAAGCAGCTCATGGAGCGCTGGGCTCGGATCGACCCCGACACGCTGCACGAGGTGAACCGCGAGGAATACGACCGCATCGGCGAGAAGATCCGCGCGCAAGGGTGGGCGGCCCTCGACGATCGGGAGCGCACCTTCATCGAGCGCTTCGGCGGAGACCGCTAGGGCGGCTCCACCGCCGGCCCGCCGCGCGAGTGGACCGCGGTTCCACGGACGGCGCGCCGCGGGAGCGGACCGCGGGGGGGACGGCCCTCCCCGGGGAGCGACCCCCTCTCAGGCGCGTTCCATCGCGACGGCCGAATCCGCCTGGCCGGTCCCGGGCCGTTCCGCCGCGTCCGGCTCTCCCGGCCCGTCCCCGGTGGCCCCCGGCTCGCGACCGGCGAGGGCCTCGGCCACGCCCTCCAGACCCTCGAGAGCCGCGCTCTGGAGCCCCACCGTCCCCTGTTCGAGCCACGTGTACTTGCCGCCCAGGATGTCCTGGGCGATGCCGTAGTTCTCGCGATCCTCGTTGGAACGGATGGCACGGAAAAGCTCCTTCACCCGGCGCCGCGACGCACGCGCGAACGAGTCGGCCAGCCGGGACGCCTCGTCGGCCTCCGGCCCGCCGCGCCGCTTCATCATGTCGGCGCGCAGGACGGCGGCCGAGATGGCGAACAGCTCGGCGCCGATGTCGACGACGCGGAACAGGAGGCCCTGGCGCCGCTCCAGCGAAGCTCCGTGCCGGATCATGAGGTGGAAGATCGTGCGCGCCAACTTGCGGCTCGAGCGCTCCACGAAGCGCAGGTGGGTGGCGTGCTCGCCGAAGCTCGCGTAGCGCGGCGGGAGGCTCCAGCCCAGCCAGCGGGTGGGATACCAGGTGAGATAGAAGGCGGCCGCCTTCGGGAGGGCCTTGAGCTTCGCCCCCAGCCCCAGCTCCGGGTCGACGAGGGCGCCGGCCACCTGCAGGTGCCGGTCCACGGCCTCGCGGGCGATGAACAGGCGCATGATCTCGCTCGAGCCCTCGAAGATCCGGTTGATCCGGAAGTCGCGCAGCATGCGCTCAATGGGGATGGGCTCCTCGCCGCGCGACTTGAGCGAGTCGGCGGTCTCGTACCCGCGTCCGCCGCGGACCTGGAGCGCGTCATCGGTCAGGAGCCAGCCGATCTCGGTGTTCCACAGCTTGGCCATCGCGGCCTCCAGCCGGATGTCGTAGCCGCCCCGGTCCGCCATGGTCTGCGTCAAGTCGGCGACCGCCGCCATGGCCCACGTGCGCGCCGCGATCGAGGTCAGGTAGTGGGCGATGGCCTCGTGCCTGCCGATCGGCACGCCCCATTGGATGCGCTCCGCGGCCCAGCGGCGGCAGAACTCGAGCGCCGCCTGCGCGCCGCCGACGGAGGAGGCCGGGATCGTCAGGCGTCCGGTGTTGAGGGTGACGAGCGCCAGCTTGAGTCCGCGCCCCTCGTCCCACAGGAGGTTCTTCTTCGGGACACGCACGTTGGTGAACCGGATCACCCCGTTCTCGAGCGCCCGAAGGCCCATGAAGTGGCACCGGAGCACGACCTCGACGCCCTCCCAGTCGCGCTCGACGATGAAGGCGGAGATCTTCTTCGTCTCGGGGTTGCGGGCCATGACCACGAACAGCTCGGCGAGGGTGCCGTTGGTGATCCACAGCTTCTCGCCGTTCAGGATGTAGGCCTCGCCATCCTCGGTGGGCACGGCACTGGTCGATAGTCGAGCCGGGTCGCTGCCCACGTCGTTCTCGGTGAGCGCGAAGGCGCTCACCGCCCCCTTCGCGAGCCGCGGGAAGTACTCGGCCTTCTGTTCCTCGGTGCCGAACAGCTTGAGGGGCTGCCCGACGCCGATCGACTGGTGCGCGGAGAGCAGCGCGACGAGGTTCCCATCCACGGAGCCCACCACGCGCATGGCGTTCGCGTACTCGGTCTGGTTGAACCCAAGCCCGCCGTACTCCTTCGGCACCTTGATGCCGAAGGCGCCGCGACGGGCCAGTCCATCGATCACGTCCGCGGGGATCCGTCCATCGCGGTCGATCGCGTCCGAGTCGACTTCTTCCCGCAGGAACGTGCGCAGCTCCTCGGTCCACTCCCGAGCCCACTCCGAGATGAACTCCTCGGGGTCCGGATAGGGGTGGATCGCGTCAAGCCGGAACTTGCCGAGGAACAGGTTGCGGACGAACGTCCGCCCGGTCCAATCCTTCTCGCGGGCCGCTTCCGCGACTCGGCGGGCCTCCGCTTCGCTGACGTGTCGGGTGGGGTCTCGCGGTTCGGTGTTCGCGGACATGGAAGCACCTCTCTATGCACTGCGGGGGCCGGAAGCACCGGCCACGCCGTCTCGACGACCATCGGAGGGTCTCGGCGGGGCGGCGGCGCGTTCCGTCCCCGTCCCGCTCCCCCTGGAAAAGTTACGTCCGGTAGCCGATGGAGGCCAACCGTCGCCCGCGCCAGCCGCGCGGACGAAGGGGCGGGCCGCGGGTGGCCGACGAAGCGCATGAGCCGTCCCCGGCCCGGACCCGGTCATCCTCGGTGGAAGGGCCGTCGCGAACGGGGGGCGGTCGATGAGCGCGGATTCGGAAGGGGACACCAATGGACGGCGTTCGGTTTCGGGGGCTGGAAGGCGGCGAGGTGCTGGTGGACGGAGGAGAGGTGGAGGCGTTCGTCGGGGGGCTCGCAGGCAGGGGAGTGCGCGCGTCCGATCCGGACTTCGACGACGTCCGCACGGTGTGGAACGCGATGATCGACCGGCGCCCGGCGCTCATCGCGCGCTGCGCATCGAGCGCCGACGTCGTGCGGGCGGTCGACTTCGCGCGCGAACGGGGACTCGCGGTATCGGTCCGCGGCGCCGGTCACAACATCGCCGGTCTCGCGCTGGCGGACGGGGCGCTGCTCATCGACCTGTCGGGGATGCGAGCGGTGGAGGTGGATGCGGAGAACCGGATCGCGCGTGTCGAGCCGGGAGCCACGCTCGGGGATGTCGACCGTGCCACCGCCGCGCACGGTCTCGTCACACCCACCGGGATCAACTCGACCACGGGGATCGCCGGCCTCACGCTCGGCGGCGGGTTCGGATGGCTGACGCGGCTGCACGGGCTGACGGTCGACAACCTGGCCGCGGTCGACATCGTGACCGCGGACGGCCGGACGCGTCGCGCTAGCCCCACGGAAGAGCCCGAGCTGTTCTGGGCTATCCGCGGCGGGGGAGGTAACTTCGGTGTTGTCACCTCATTCGAATTCGAGCTGCACGACATCGAACCGGAGCTGTGGTGCGGGCTCGTCGTGTACGGGCTGGAGGACGCCGATCGGGTGCTGCGCGGCTATCGGGATCTGGTCTCCGGCGCCCCCGATGAGCAGACCGTGTGGGTGGTCCTACGACAGGCCCCGCCGCTCCCGTTCCTCCCCCCGGAGCGTCACGGCACCGAAGTGGTCGTCCTGGCGACCGTGTGCGCCTGCGATCCGGAGAGGGGGCGGGAGCTGAGCGAGCCGCTCGCCGGGTTCGCCGAGCCGCTCGGCGTGCACCTGGGGCCGACCCGGTTCGCGGACTTCCAGATGGCGTTCGACCCGCTGCTCGAGCCCGGCGCGCGAAACTATTGGAAGTCGCACGACCTCCTCGAGCTCTCCGATGCGGCGCTCGCGATCGCCGTCGAGTCCGTGCGGCGGCTGCCGGATCCGCAGTGCGAAGTGTTCTTCGCGCATCTCGGGGGCGCCATGCGGCGCGTGCCGGCCGACGCCACCGCCTACCGGGACCGCGAGGTGGAGTGGGTCGTGAACATGCACGGCCGGTGGGACGACCCGACCCGTGACGACGCCTGCATGGGGTGGGCGCGCGCCCTGTTCCGCGACCTCACGCCGCACGCGAGCGGCGGCGTGTACGTCAACTTCATGACCGGGGACGAGACCGGGCGCGTCGAGGATGCCTACGGAGAGAACCTCGGGAGGCTGCGGGAGCTCAAGCGACGGTACGATCCCGCCAACCTGTGGCGGGTGAACCAGAACATCCAGCCCTGACGTGCGGGCTACGGCGAGATGGCGGCGGTGTCGTCGACGGCGGCGAGCTCGCGGCGCACCCATTCGCCAGCGACCGCCGCCACGTCCCGTCCGTCGACGTCCACGGCCGCGTTGAGCCGGCGCATCGTGCGCGTGTCGAGCCGACCCGACAGCTCGACGAGCGCGGTGCGGAGAACCGGGTGCTCCCGCAGCGGGTCCGAACGCGCGACGATGGCGGCCTGGTAGGGGGGAAAGTACCCGAGGTCGTCCTCGAGGACCCGTAGATCGAGCGACTCGATGCGTCCGTCCGTCGAGTTGCCGGCGGTCACGTCGATCCGCCGGTCCGCCAACGCGCGGTAGATCAGACCGAGGTCCATCTCTCGTGGCGGCCCGGCGAACTCGAGCCCGTAGCGGTCACTCAGCCCGCGAAAGCCATCCTCGCGCTGCATGAACTCGTACCCGAATCCGGCCGTCAGGTCGGCGGCCTGGGCGGCGAGGTCGCTGAGCTTCGAAAGGTGGAGCGAGTCGGCCATCCCCCGCCGCACGAGGATCGCGAACGTATTCTCGAACCCCAGCGGCGGGAGCCATTCGAGGTCCCAGCGCGATCGGTACGCGCTCGCCACCTCGCGGTACACCGAGTCGCGATCGTGGATGGGGGGCCGCTCGAGCACCGCGGTGTACGCGGTGCCCGTGTATTCCACGTACAGGTCGAGCTCGCCCGCCACCAGCGCCCGATGGGCGATGAACGTGCCACCGAGATGGAGCCGGCGCCGGACCGGGATGTCGGTGCGGGCGTCCACCCACTGCGCCACGATCTCGCCCAGCAGGTCCTGTTCGGTGAAGTTTTTCGACCCCACGACGAGCGGCGCGGGCCCCCCGCGGCAGGCCGCCAGGCACGCGAGGGACGCCACGGCGGTGGCGCGCCACGCGCCGCTCGCGCCCCCGGCTCCCGGCCGGCGGGCGGCGGCCGGGCCTCGAAGCGGGCCGCTCAGCGCCACCGGGAGAGCCTCCGCTCCAGCCACCCGAGCCCGAGGTCGGCGGCGAGCGCCAGGAGCGCCGCGGGGATGGCGCCGGCGAGCACGAGCCGGCTGTCCACCATCGATACGCCGCGGAAGATCAGGGCGCCCAGTCCCCCGGCTCCGATGAAGGCGGCGATGGTCGCCACCCCGATGCCGATCACCGTGGCGAGGCGCACGCCCGCCATGATGACCCCCAGCCCGAGGGGAATCTCCACCTGCCACAGGAGCTGGTTCGGGGTCATTCCCATCGCGACTCCGGCCTCGCGGGCGGCCGGATCCGCGCTCCGGATCCCCTCGAACGTGTTCTTGACGATGGGCAGGAGGGCGTAGGCGACGAGGGCCACGATGGCGGGCCGGGTGCCCAGGCCGCCGATCCAGGGGGCCGGGATCAGGAAGCCGAGCAGCGCGAGGCTCGGGATCGTCTGGATCACGTTCACACCTCCCAGGACGGGTCCCCTGAGCCGCGGGCGTCTCGAAAGCGCGATGCCGGTCGGGATCCCGACGAGACAGGCGAGCAGCACGGAGATTCCCACGAGCCACACGTGCTCCCACGTGCGGAGCAGAATCTCCGCGCGATGCGTGGCGAGGAACGCGGCGAGCTCCACGCTACAGCCCCGCGTCGCGGAATCGCGCCACCCGGGGCTCCGTGGAGGTGCGAAACGCGTCGGGGGTGCCGACGAAGGCGAGCCGACCGTCGTCGGCCAGGAACGCGATCCGGTCGGCCAGGAAGAGGGCCTCGCGCACATCGTGGGTGACGAACAGGAGCGTCGTCTCGACCCGTTCGGTCAGGGCCCTGAACTCCCGCTGGAGCTCGTATCGGGTAACCGGGTCGAGCGCTCCGAACGGCTCGTCGCACAGGAGGCGTTCGGGCCGCGCCGCGAGGGCTCGCGCGATCCCGACGCGCTGTCGCTGTCCACCCGACAGCTGACCGGGGAGCCGGGTCCCGAGCGTCGGATCCAGACCCACGAGCTCGAGCATCTCCGTGACGCGGGCCTCGATCGCGCGGGTGTCCCAGCCGAGGAGGCCGGGGACCAGCGCCACGTTGCGGGCCACGCTGAAGTGCGGGAACAGGCCGATCTCCTGGAGGATGTAGCCGGTCCGACGTCGGAGCCGGATCGGATCCAGGTGACGGGTGGGCGTCCCGTCCACCCGCACCTCGCCCCGGGTGGGGAGGAGGAGCGCGTTGGCGAGCCGGAGCGTCGTCGACTTCCCGGAGCCGCTGCGCCCGAGGAGCACGACGGTCTCTCCGGGGCCGACCTCGAGATCGAGCCCCGACAGCACCGTCCGTTCTCCGAGCAGCACGTCCACCGCCTCGAACGATACTCCAGCCGCGCTCATCGCCTCCGTCGATTCCACCCCTCGCGGTGCTCGCATCCGATGCGCCGCCCGCCGATCTTGGGTCGCTGGCGCATCATACGGAGGCCGACGTTGGCGGTACAACAACACACCGACAGGATCCTCATCCGGCATGCGGGCAGCGAGTCGGACCCGATGGCCGGGCTGGCGCACGATGCCCGGGTCGGCCTGACGGCCTCCCCTCGCTGGCTACCGCCCAAATACTTCTACGACCGGCGCGGCTCCGAGCTGTTCGAGGAGATCACCCGCCTCCCCGAGTACTATCAGACCCGCACCGAACGGGGCATCCTCGAGCGGGTGGCAGACGCCCTCGTGGCCGAGGTGGAGCCTCGCGCCCTGGTCGAGTACGGGTCCGGGAGCGCCAGGAAGACACGCATCCTGCTCGACGCCATGCACGCCCACGGGCTGCTCGAAGCGTTCGGCGCGGTCGAGGTATCCGAATCCGCGCTCGTCGCCTCGGCGGGCGCACTCGCCGCCCGCTACCCGGACATCGAGCTGGAAGGCGTCCTGGCCGATTTCCAGCGACACGTGTTCCTGCCGTTCGCGGAGCGACCACGTCTGATCCTGTTCCTCGGCTCCACGGTGGGGAACCTGACCCGCGAGGAAGCGGTCGGCTTCCTGAGACGCGTTCGCGACCAGATGAGCGGCGCCGACGGATTCCTCATCGGGTTCGATCTCGTCAAGCATCCGGCGCGGCTGGAAGCGGCCTACAACGACTCGCGCGGCGTCACGGCGAGGTTCGACCTCAACCTGCTGCGCGTCCTGAACCGCGAGCTGGGTGGGAACTTCCGGCTCGACGACTTCGAGCACCTCGCCGTGTACGATCGGAAGAGGGAACGCATCGAGATGTACCTGATCGCGAGGCGTCCCGTCGTCGCCCGCCTGCGGGCGATCGACCTCGAGGTGAGGCTCGAGGAGGGGGAGCGCATTCGGACCGAGCTCAGCCACAAGTACACCGAGGCCTCGGTGCGCTCGCTGGTGTCGGAAGCCGGTCTGGCGCTCGTTCGCTGGGATACGGACCCTGGGCCCGATTTCGCGCTCGGGCTGGCGCGGCGGAACTCCTGAGACGGGCCGAGCCCGGTCACGACGCCGCGCATGTCCCCACCTCGCGCGGCCCCGGGCTCCCGCCGCGCAGCCGGGGCAGCGCGGCGCGCATCTCCGACTTCGACATACCGAACAAGCCGGCCGCGTCCACGAGGGCGTCCAGATTCACGGGGTAGGACCGTCGGCTGCGCGGGTCGGCGAGCCCGGCCACGTTCCGCCGCACGATCGCATCCGCCACGCGTCGCTCCAGCCGGGACGCGCGGGGGCTGCCCCCGGTGTCCCCCGCCGAGCCCGCCGCCTCCTCGCGCAGCGTCCGGAGGACGCGATTCGCGAGCCTTCGGATCTCGGGATCGGTGGCTCCCAGGAAGCCGGTGGACGCCCACCCGCCAGGCTCGGGCGCCGCCTCGAGCCGCTGCCGGGCCTCCACGTAGCTGGCGGCGGCGAAGTACACGTAGGTCCAGGCCACGAACGCGTCGAAATCTCGCCGAAGGCGGTACGCCGGGGCCACGAGCGTCTCCAGGAAGTCCGCTTCGTCGGCGAGCAGTGCGTCGTAGACGGCGAGCCCCATCGCCCGGTCCGGATGCCGGCCGCCACCGTCCGGCGAGATGATCCCGGCCAGCCGCTCGGCCCCGAGCAGGCTCCACGCGATACCGGTCGAGAACATGGGGCTCGCGAAGAAGAACGTGTGCGGGAGGAGCGCCCAGCCGTCCCCGGCCGCGGTCGCGAACCGGTGCTGTAGCCGGGCCACCGACCCGAGTGGCCGCAGGGGCCGCGCCCCCCCGAGCTGCGCGGCGAGCGTGGGGTACCGGTCGAGCACGGCCCGCCAGGCCCGCTCCGGCGGCCGGCGCAGGATGCGCGCCGTCCCCGGGGAGGACAGGTCGAGCACCGCGCCCGCGCTCACCCGTCCGTCGTCGAACGGAAGCACGTATACCCAGCCTTCGTCGAGCAGGTGGTGGACCGCCGCCCGCTCTTCGGGATACGGGCCGGGCGAGAGCTCGGCCCCGTCCGCCGTCGCGGCTTCGACGAACGACCCCACCCGGTCGAAGTGACCGAACACGAGCCCCGTGGAGGGCGACCCGTGTGGCCGCCGCCGCGCGATGCCGAGTCGCGTCGCGAGCCACGCGGCCCGGCCGGTCGCATCCGCGACGAACGAGGCGTCGATCGTCACGCGTCGTCCGCGACGGGTTCCCTCCATCCGCCACCCGTCTCCATGCCGCGCGAGCGTCCCGAGCTCGCATTCATCGATCAGCTCGACGCCCTCCGCGCACGCCTTCGACACGAGGTGCGCGTCCACATCGCTCCGCAGCCAGTGCGCGTCGGCCACTTCGTCGTCGGGGCTCGCCGCGACCAGGAGACGCGCCTCGTTCCGTGGCCCGTTGGCGAACCGCTGGCCGGGTGCGTGTCGGTAGAAGGTGAAGCCGCGCTTCAGGCCGCGTCCCAGTTGGGGGAGCCTGGTGGACCACCGCGCGTAGGATGCCAGATCGGCCAGGTCCGGCAGGCCGTGGGCGGCGGCCAGCCGCTCCAGACAGATCGCCGCGAGCGGGGTCGACGACTCGCCGAGGGCGAATCGCGGGTGACGCCCGCGCTCGACGAGCACCACGTCCCGCCCGCGGGCCCGGAGGAGACGTGCCAGCACCGAGCCGGCCACCCCCGAGCCGAGGATCGCGACGGGCGCGCTCATCCGCGGCAGTCGCAGGAGCCGGGCCGCGGTGCCGTCTGGGTCAGGTTGGCGTGGCGCAGCCGCGCGATGCGATCCGGTCCGCACGCCGCGCACGCTGCCAGCGGCTCCAGGTCCCAGGGGTCGGCCTCGACGATCGCTTCGCCGCCCACGCGCTCCAGGGCGAGCGCCAGCGCCTCCTCCACGTGCCTCAGGCGGACAGGCTCCAGGTGGCCCGTCTCCGCCAGCGCGTCGAGCGCCCCGTTTCCGGTCCGCAGCGGGATCAGGCTCACCCGGTCGACCCCCAGCCCGGCGGCATGCGCGGCGGACGCGGCGGCCCACGGCGCGAACTCCGTCGCCGCGACCCAGGGCAGCCCGACGAGCACGAATGCCCGCGTCCCCAGCCCGCGGGCTCGTGCCCACCCGACGGCCGCGTCGAAGTCGCCGCGCGTCATCCCCTTGCCGAGCCGCGGGAACACGTCGGGGTGGACGGTCTCGAGCCCCATCGCGATCTCGAGGCGGCCCTCGAGGAGGTCCCCGAAGCGCGCGCAGCGCCTCCCCAGGAGTCGCGGGTGGCACTCGACCGTGACGCGCTCGAACGCCGCGCACAGATCGGCGATCCGCGCGTCGTCCTCCGGGGGGACGGCGCGTGGGTCGAAGAAGTTGCTCGCGTTGTAGAGCTTGATCGCGCACCCGTCGGGCACGGGCGCCGCCGCGGCGAGCGCCGCCGCCATCTGGTCGGGGATCGCGCCGGCCGGGGTGGGTCCGTCCAGCGTGTGGCGCCACAGATCGCAGAACAGACACGTGAACGGACACTCGGCGCCGGCCAGGAACACGGTCAGCACCCGCCGCCGTCCGCCGTCCGTTCGCCGCTCGGTCTCCCAGACGCGGGCGAGGGGTCGCCCGGGGTCGACCGCGGACCGCGCCGGTCGCAGGGCGCGGATGCGCGCCGCCGTCCACGGCTCGATGTCGAGGCCGGACGGCGACCTGGTGCTCACTCGTGCAGGGAGAGGAAGTGCGCCCGGTATCGCGCCTCGGTTGCGAACAGGTCCCGGGTGACGCGGCGGTCGGCGGCCCCGTGCTGGAAGCGGCGCTTGGGGTGCGCCGGCATCCGGATCCCCGTGAGTCGCTCCATCCCGCTCGCGACGACGCGCCCCTTGAGCTCGTACAGGGCCTCGTGCGAGCCCCGCGTGAGCTCGGCGAACGGGATCGCCTCGGAGACCGCGACAAGCCGGGGCGAGGTGAACGGGGAGAACAGCGAGAACCCGTGCCGCCGGGCGGGCGCGTATCCCCGCACGCACCCGCGGCTGAGGCCGCCCGAGTAGGTGAGGGAGTGCTTGATCGCGTCGACGCCCCAGCCCTCGTGGTACAGCATTCGGTTGTTCACCACGCTCCGGATGGTGAGCTCGTCGTTCTCCTCGATCGGGTAGTCCTTGAGGTTCTCGTCGCCGCCGTCGCCGTCGATCAGGTGCGTCCAGGTCGGATAGCGGTCGCGGATCCCGCGGAGGAGCGCGAGCGAGACCGCGGCGCACTCCACGTCGAGCGGCTTGTAGTCCTCGATCAACTCCACGGCTTGGAGCGGCCGGACGGCCCCGCGCGACACCTCGATCGGCTCGCCCAGCATCCCGAGGCCCGTGCGCCTCAGGAAATCACGCGCCTGGGCGACGTCCTCGCCCCCTCCCTCGACCGACAGCGTGAAGGCTTTGAGCCGGGAGGGCGAACGCCCCGTGTCGAGCAGCATCCGGTACGTGGCCAGCAGCACCGCGCCGCTGTCGACGCCCCCCGAGAACAGCACTCCGATCGGCGCATCGTCCGGCACCCCCGCGATCCAGGCGCGGACCTCCTCGAGCAGCGCCCCCACGTACGCCCGCCCGATGTCGTCGATGTCGGCCGGCAGGGTGCCACGGGGCGGATCGAAGAACCGCCGGTACCCGGGGTTGGGGTCCGGGCACCCCACGAGACGAATCTCCACCACGTGGTGGGCCGGCACCATGCGGGTGTAGGAGGGGTGGAATTGTCCCCCGTATCCCTCGGCCTCGAGCGCCGCGCGGATCGTGTCCACGCGGTCCGACACGACGAGCATGGGGCCGGACGCCTCCTTGGCCAGGAAGTAGCGCAGGGGACGGTCGAGGCTCCGGGCCAGCCTGACGACCTCGTCCTCGCGCGCCACGAGCGCGAACGAGCCCTCGATCGCCGCGGCGGCGCGGGCGTCCCCGGAGAGGAGCAGGGCGCGCGCTTCGTCGAGCGATCGCCCCCGGATATTCTGCGCGCCCGCCGGAATCAGGTCGAGGATGCGGGCGATGGGCGTTTCGTGCATGACGGCCTTCGGCTGATTCGATCGGGAGCGGTCCACTGGATCCGCCTGCACCCGTATTGTACCTCCGGCGCGAATCCGCTCGCCACGTCGGGCGCACCTCCTCGACCGCCTCGGGCGTCGGGTGGGTCGGGAATGCCCGGGCAGGAAGTGAAGCGGGACGACCGCCACGTCGCGGAGTCTCATCCGCGGAGCGCGCAGTGTGTTCCCCGACGCCCAGCGCCGGGTCGTGACGGCCGCCCCTCTCCGGGTGCGCTCGCGCTCAGGGAACCGGGATCAGGTTCGCCTGGAGCGTCACCGGGTTCACGTGGCACTCGTTCTCGGTCACGGTCACGTCGTCGGCCGACCAGGTCACGTATCCCGGCTTCGTGACGGTGATGTCGTACGTGCCGGCGCGCTCACCGGCTCCGACCATCGTCTCCGGCTCCAGCACCATCAGGGTCTCGCTGTACGCGCCGTCGATCGCGATCCCCGTCGCCCCCTGGGCCGCCGGTCCCCCCTGCCCGTCGAGGACGGTGAGGTTGAGCCCATAGACGAACTCGGTGGTGCACACCAGCCCCAGATCGTCGTCGCAGGCCCCGAGCAGCGCCGCCGCGAGGACGATCGCCACGGCACCCCCCGCTCGCACGTCTCGAGCCCGACGTCTCCCCCGAGGTCTCATCCAGGCCTCATCTCCCCTGCGCCAGGGGTTCTCGCGTTGTACCGCACATTGGAGTCGCAAGAGTGGAACGAGCGGGCGCCGGAGGTTCTGACACGCGTGCCCGTCGGATCCGGCGGGGCAACCCGAACCGGTCCGCGACACGAGCCGGCGGAGCGGCCGTGCGGCCGCCGGGGGGGGCGGCGGGGTGGCGCCGGAACCTGGAGGTGCCGGCGAGCCCCGCGCTGCCGGGAGAGGCTTCTAGCTCGTCGCGCGTGGCGGCGTGCGCACGATCACGCCCGGCACGCCCTTCTCCCGCAGCTGCCGATTGAACTCGGCGACATCGGTGTCGATGATCGCGCGCAAGGCGCCGAGCTGGCCGCCCAGCAGACTCTGCAGGTCCTCCAGCCGCTCGCTCGCCCCCGCGTTGGGTCTGTCGTAGGTGGAGAGAATGTAGCCGTACAGCGTGGCGATCTGGTTGTCGAGCATGGGCGGGAAGTTGAGCGGATCCTGACCACTCTCGTTCTTCGTCTGGAAGAGCTGCTCTTCGACCGCAGTGAGCTTTTCGCCCGTCTTCTCGGCCATGTCCCCGAACTCCTCACCGTAGCCGGCCTTCTCGGCCTCATCGGCGATGTCCTTCATCTGGGTACGGATGGAGCGGATGTCGCGCACCGCGTCGTGGGATTGCTCGAGCATCTCCCGCACCCGGACCATCATGTCGTGCTGCGCCTGGAGATCGGCGACCGTCACCTGGTCCGCGACCCGGGGATCGATCCGCACCTCGAGATCCTGCGTTTGCGACTCCTCCCCCATGCTGAGGCGCACGCGGTAGCGCCCCGGCACGGCCGGGACGCGGCCCGTGAACCCCCAGATGCGGGCGTCCTCGAGCATGTCCGGCCCCTCCTCCTGGAGGTTCCACACCATGCGGTTCAGACCGGCTTTCGCCTCGAGCGGGTCGGGCGACCAGTCGGCGTCGCGTCCACGCTCGGTCTTCATCTCGTCGCTGAGCTCGGACGGTCGACTCGAGTAGACGCGCACCGGACGGTCGTTCGTGTCGAGGATCTCGAGCAGCACCGCCTCCTCGGGGTCCTGGCCGAGGTGGAAGTAGATCGGGGCGCCGCCAGGAGAGACGTTCTGCGCGCGGACCGCCGGGCGCGGCTCGTACAGGTGGAGCGGCGCGGCGGCGGTCTGCGCCGTCATCTGGCGGAGGGGAGTGAGGTCGTCGAGAATCCAGAACGCGCGTCCCTGGGTGGCGACCACGAGGTCTCCATCGTGGATCACGAGGTCGGTCACGGGCGTGACCGGCAGATCGCGCTGCAGCGACCGCCAGCTCGTCCCACCGTCGAGGCTCGCGTACAGACCGTGCTCGGTGCCCGCGAACAGGAGCTCCTGCCGCTCCGGGTCCTCACGCACCACGCGCACGAAGTCGCCCTCGTCGATCCCCCGGGTCCCCATCCTCGTCCACGTCTGCCCGTAGTCGTCCGTGCGGAAGACATAGGAGCCGTAGTCGGCCATGCGGTACCGGTAGGCGACCACGAACGCCCGTCCCGGCGCGTGCGTGGAGAGCTCGATCACGTTGACGGTCGAGTACGCCGGCAGCCCCGGTGGCGTCACATCCGTCCAGTTCTCCCCGTCGTCGCGCGAGATGTGGACGAGTCCGTCATCCGAGCCGGCCCACAGAACCCCCTGCTCGAGCGGCGACTCCTCGAACGCGAAGATCGTCCCGTACACCTCGATCCCCGTGTCGTCCCACGTGATGCGACCCCCCGCGTAGTCCTGCTTCGTGGTGTCGTTGCGCGTCAGGTCGGGGCTGATGGTCTCCCACGAGGCGCCTCCGTCCGTCGTCCGGTTCACGTATTGCGACATGTGGTACAGGACGTCGGGATCGTGCGGCGACAGGCGAATGGGCGCGTTCCACTGGAAGCGGTGCCGGAGGTCGCGGGGCGCCTGCCCGAGCGCGAGCTGCGGATAGAGAAGCAGCTCGCGCACGTCTCCCGTCTCGCGGTTCACCCGGTTGATGCTCCCCCCGTAGCAGCCCGCGTAGGTCACGTTCGGGTCGCGGGGGTCGACCTGGATGTGCCCGCTCTCGCAGCCCCCCACGGAGGCCCAGTACTGACCGTCCACCACCGAGGGCAGGCCGCGGCTGGGCACCATGATCGTGGTATTGTCCTGTTGCGGTCCGTACACGCGGTAGGGGAACTGGTCGTCCACCACCACCCGGTAGATCTCCGCGGTGGGCTGGTTGAAGTACGTCGACCACGTCTCCGCCCCGTTCACGGTCACCTGGGCGCCACCGTCGTCGGACACGATCTGCTTATCGGGATTCTCGTAGTTGATCCACAGGTCGTGCACGTCGCCGTGCGGCAGGCGGTACCCCTGCCACGTGCGGCCCCCGTCCACCGACTTGTAGTAGCCGGTGTTGAGGGCGTAGACCGTGTTCTCATCCACCGGATCGGCGTAGATGTGCGTGTAGTACCAGGCGCGCTGCCGAAGCATGCGGTCGTCGTTCACATGCTCCCAGCTGTCACCGCCGTCGTCCGAGCGGTACACGCCGCCGCGGTCCTCGGGAGCCTCGATGAGCACCCACACGCGGTTCGGGTTGGCGCGCGATACCGTGACCCCCGCCTTTCCGACGAGCCCCGTCGGGAGCCCGCCCTCGAGCTTTTTCCACGTGTCCCCCCCGTCCTTCGAGCGCCACACGCCGCCCTCCTCGGCGCCCGAGATCGCCGTCCACGGCTTGCGCTCGGCGCGCCATGCCGCCGCGAACACGATGCGTGGGTTTTTCGGGTTGAGCGCCAGGTCCACGAACCCGGTCGAGTCGGATACGAATAGCACGCGTTCCCAGCTCGCGCCGCCGTCCCGCGTGCGGTACACGCCCCGCTCGGGATTGGGCCCGAACGGGTCGCCGAGGGCGGCGACGAACGCGACGTCCGGGTCGCTCGGGTCGACTTCGATCCGGCCGATCTGGCCCGCGTTCGGGAGTCCGATGTGCGTCCAGCTCTCGCCTCCATCCGTGCTTCGGTACACGCCGATTCCCTTGGAGACGTTGCCCCGGATGCACGCCGAGCCGGTGCCCACGTAGATCACGTTGGGATCCGAGTCCGCCACGTCGATCGCCCCGATCGAACCGGTCTCGAAGGAGCCGTCCGAGATGTTCGTCCAGTCCTGGCCCGCATCCTCGGTCTTCCACACGCCGCCCCCGGTGGATCCCATGAAGAAGGTGAGCGGCTCCTCCGTGATCCCGGCCACCGCCGTGCTGCGACCACCGCGCGTGGGACCGATCGAGCGGAACGAGAGCCCCTCGAAGTCGGCGTCGTCGAACGCGCTCGCGGCGCTCGGAGTCTGGCCCGAGGCGCCGATGGGCAGCGCGAACAGGCACAGGGCCGCGGCGATCGTCGGTAACGACGGCGCACGGGTGGGGCGGGAGAGCCGAACGGGGATGAGCGAGCCGATGCTCATGGAGACGTGTCCTCCTGTGGCGTCGAGTTCTACGACCCGTGCGGAGCGCGGACCGGGGGACGCAAGGTATGGATCGTCCGGGAGCCCGGGCAACGCGCCCGCCGCGCCGCGTTCGAGGGCCTTCGGTGGCCCGCGGCGCGCGCCATCGACGCGTCCGTGAGGAGACCCGATCGCGGCCTGGTGCGCGCGGCTAGAGCTCCTTGACCTCCTCCACGATCTTCGCCAGCACCTCGGCGGCATCCCCGAAGAACATGCGATTGCTCGGCTTGTAGAACAGCGGGTTGTCCAGCCCGGCGTAGCCCGGTGACAGCGAGCGCTTGATCACGATCGACGTCTTGGCGCGGTCGCACTCGATGATCGGCATGCCGGCGATGGGGCTCGACGGGTCATCGCGGGCCAGGGGATTGACCACGTCGTTGGCTCCCACGACGACGGCCACGTCGATGTTCTCCATGTCGGGGTTCACGTCCTCGGGCTCGCACAGCTCCGAGTAGGGCACGTTGGCCTCGGCGAGCAGGACGTTCATGTGGCCCGGCATGCGACCCGCGACCGGGTGCACGCAGTAGCGCACCTGGACCCCCCTGGCGAGGAGCAGATCGCCCAGCTCGCGGAGCTTGTGCTGGGCCTGCGCCACGGCGAGCCCGTACCCCGGGACGAACACCACCTGAGAGGCGTAGCCCAGGATCATCGCGGTGTCCTCGGCCTCGATGGGGGTGGCGACCCGGTCGCCCACCGCGCCCGCCGATGGTCCCGCCACGCCCGTGCCGAATGCGCTGAACAGCACGTTGGCCAGCGAGCGGTTCATCGCCCGGCACATGATGCTCGTGAGGATGAGCCCCGAGGCGCCGACGAGCGCGCCGCTGATGATGAGGGAGTTGTTCTCGAGCACGAAGCCCGCCGCGGAGGCCGCCAGACCGGAGTACGAGTTGAGCAGCGCGATCACCACCGGCATGTCGGCCCCGCCGATCGGGATCACGACGAGGACCCCCAACACGAGCGCCGCCGCCACGAGCGCGAAGAAGACGAGGAGGTCCGGCCGCAGGCCGACGAGGTATCCGGCCGCACCGAGCGACCCGACGGCGAGCAGGATCGAGACCGCCCGGATGAAGGAATTCTGGATCGCGTTGCCGGTGATGATTCCCTCGAGCTTCCCGTACGCCACCATGCTGCCCGAGAAGGTCACTGCGCCGATGAGCGTGCCGGCCATGATCGACACGCCCGAGTCGGCCTCGAGCGGGACGCCGGAGCCCTGGATGCGGAGGAACTCGCCGATCGCCACCAGGCCGGAGGCGGCCCCGCCGAAGCCGTTGAACACGGCGACCATCTGCGGCATGGCCGTCATCTTCACGGTGCGCGCCATCACGAGACCGATCAGCGCCCCGATCGCGATCCCGATGATGATCCAGCCGAACTCGACGATCTGCCGATCGAGCAGCGTGGCCGCGATGGCCAGCAGCATCCCCACGGCCGCCAGCCGGTTGCCGCCCGGCGCGGTGTCGGGGTGGCCGAGCCGCTTGATGCCGAGGATGAACAGGGCGGCCGAGACCAGATAGGCGAGCTCGATGCCGGTCGTGAGGCCCATCAATTCGCGTCCTTGCTCTCGAACATCCGGAGCATCCGGTCGGTGACCACGAACCCGCCGACGACGTTGATGGTGGCCATGATGAGGGCGGCGACACCGATCCAGTGCATGAGGGGGGACTCACCGCGGCCGACCACGAGCAGCGCGCCCACGATCGAGATGCCCGAGATCGCGTTCGACCCGGACATGAGGGGCGTGTGGAGCTTCGGGGGGACCTTGGTGATGATCTCGAACCCCACGAACATCGCGAGGACGAAGACGTACAGGCCCACCAGCAGGGTTCCGGTCATCGGTCGAGCCTCGTTTCGTGTTTCAGCGGGTCGCGGAGTCAGCCGTCGAGCCGCACTGCACCCGCGTGCGTGACACAGCAGCCGGCCACGACCTCGTCGTCGAAGTCGATCGTGATCCCTTCCGGCCCGATCATCGGCTTGAGCAGGGCCGACAGGTTGCGGGCGAGCAGCTGGCTCGCATGGGTCGGAAGGGTGGCCGGCACGTTGAGCGGGGCGTGGATCCGGACGCCGTGCACCCGCGCGACACCGCCCGGCTCGCTGAGCTCGCAGTTGCCACCGCTCTCGCCCGCCAGGTCGACGATCACGCTGCCGGGCTTCATGCGCCGCACCGTGTCCTCCGTGATCAGGATGGGAGCACGCTTGCCGGGGACGAGCGCGGTGGTGATCACCACATCCGCCTTCGCCACATGGCTGGCGAGCAGCTCCCGCCTCCTCGCCTGCTCCTCGTCGGAAAGCTGCTTCGCGTACCCTCCCTCGGTCTCGAGATCGGCTGGAGCCCCCTCCTCCACGTCCACGAACCGCGCCCCGAGGCTCTCGACCTGCTCCCTGACGGCCGCGCGGATGTCGTATCCCCACGTCTCCGCCCCGAGCCGCTTGGCAGTGGCGATCGCCTGCAGACCCGCCACCCCCGCCCCGAGGACGAGCACGCGCGCCGGGGACAGCGTACCGGCCGCGGTCATGAGCAGGGGGAAGATGCGGCCGAGCGCATCGGCCCCGATGATCACCGCCTTGTATCCCGCCAGGTTGGTCTGGGAGGAGAGCGCGTCCATCGACTGCGCGCGGGTGATGCGCGGCACGAGCTCGAGCGCGAGCGCGGTGATGTTCCGGGCGGCGAGCCGCTCGAGCAGCGCCCCGCTCTCATGCGGGCGGAGGAAGCAGGCGAGGAGCGCCCCGTCGGGGAGTGCGTCGACCTCGTGGCCGCCGTCGTCGAGCTCGCGGGGTGGGGCCACCTTGAGGACCACGTCGGCTCCCTCGAACAGCGACGACACGTCGGGTGCGATCTCGGCGCCGACATCGCGGTAGGCCTGATCCAGGAATCCGGCTTCCTCGCCGGCCCCACTCTCGACCACGATGGAGATCGGTTCGGAGGAGAGACGCTTGATCGCGTCGGGTGTGAGCCCGACGCGCGTTTCGCCGGGCGCCGTCTCCTTCGGGACCGCGATTCTGAGGCTCACAGGCCGAACCCTTCCGCTCGATCGTCGCAGCGGCCCGGGTGGCCGGGGCGCCGCGCTCCACCTTGGTGTCGATCCGCGCGCGAATCTTGAGCACGCGCCGACATCACGCAATCCGACGCGGGCCGCTGGCAGGGCCCGATTGCGCGCTCGTCCGGCAGGCACCTTATTGGTGGGCCGCGGCTTCGACGCCGCCCGCCGGGGTCCACCCCGAGCTCCCCGATCGCGTGGGAGCGTGCGGCGGTCATCGGCACGTCAGGAGGACGAACATGTCGCCACGAGGGTCCGGACTCGCCCTGCTCGCGGTGCTGTGCGCGGCCCCCGCCGCGCTGACAGGTCAGACGGACGAGGTGGGGCGAGCGGTCCTGCCCCTGCCCGAGACCGGGCGCGCCGCCGCGACCGTCATGGCGCTCCGGGATGGGGAGTGGACCGTCGTCCGCGAAGGGGACGGTGAGTTCGTGTGCCTGGCGGATGACCCCGGAGACGATCGCTTTCACACCGCCTGCTACCACCGTTCGCTCGAGCCGTACATGGCGCGCGGGCGCGCCCTGCGGCGGGAGGGGGTCACGGGTCGGGAGTCGGTGCAGCGTCGCTGGGCCGAGATCGAGGCCGGGACGCTCGACATGCCCGACCGTGCGCTCCTCCACCAGCTGTTCTCCGAGGAAGGCTGGGACGGCGATCCGACGACCCTGCGCCGGCTGACCGTGATGTATGTGCCGTTCGCCACCGCGGCCGACACGGGTCTGCCGGAAGAGGGATCGGCGGGCGGACCGTGGCTCATGTTCCCCGGACGCCCCACGGCCCACATCATGATCCCGGGCTGAGCCGCCATCGGAGCCTCATGGCCGACCTGACCCGTCACCAGATCGGGGCCTTGCTGCTCGCGGCCCTGCGCCAGCACGGGCTCGGCGTGCGCGACCTGTTCGAGGGTCGTCAGGAGCCCCTGTCGTGGTTCTTCCGCGCCCTGGCGTACGACCAGTCCGAGCTCGACATCCTCGAGTCGGGCGCGCTCGACACGCTCCACGCCCCGTCCGCCCTCGTCGAGCTGGTGATCGACGAGATGGCGCTCGGTCTGGCCAACATCGGCGTCGAGGGCCTGTCCACGTACTTCGTCCAGCCCGAGAGTGACGATCCGCTGGCCGGGGATCTCGAGCTCGAGCTCGACCCGGAGGTGATGCTGGGCTTCCTGCACGTGGATGTCGCGCCGCCCGCCCTGTGGCTCGAGGAGCGTCCGTCGGACCCGGGACGCAACGAGGCGCTGGCCTCGAGGCTCACCCGGGTGGCGCAGGAGGTCGGGGCGACCTCGGACAGCGTGGAGGTCCACATCGAGGGCTCGCTGGACCCCGACGTGGGCTGGGAGGACCCGCGCGAGAGCGTGCGCCCCGCCGGTGTCGCCGTGCACTTCAGCTTCGATATCCCGCTCGTGGGCACTGGCGAGCGGGAGCTGGCCGACGTACTCGACCGTGGCGCCTCGGTCGCGGCCGAGGCGGTGGAGGGGATCCGGGTCGTGTTCCGGAAGGACGGCGACTAGCCCCACCCGCCCGGGGTCTAGGGACTCCCCTCGCCGGTGGCCGCCTTGCCGCGCAGCACGAGGAGCGTGTCCATGGCCGACCGGAACGTCTCGAAATCGGCCGCGCCGCGGATGGCCACGCTGTCGGCGAGGATGAAGTACGGCGTGCTCGAGATCCCGGCCCGCATGACGCTCGTGTAGTCGCGCAGGAGGAGCGGCGCCAGGAGGCTGTTCCGCACGCAGGACGCGAACGACTCGCCGTCGATGTTCATGTCCCGCGCGTAGCGGAGAAACAGCTCGAACGGATCTGCCGCGGCGCCCCACTCCTCCTGCCGCTCGAACAGGACGTCGTGCATGGGCCAGAACTTGCCCACCGCGCCCGCGCAGTAGGCGGCCTCGAGGGCCGGCCACGCGCGGCCGTGTCCGGGGTTCGCGTAGGAGACGAACAGGTAGCTCGCCTTGCCGGTCTCGATGTAGGCGCTGTCGATCCTGGCGAGGGTCTCGTCGTAGAACTGCCGGCAGTAGGGGCACTGGAAATCGGAGATCTCCACGATGCGGATCGGCGCATCCCCTTCGCCCTTCGCGCGCGCCCGATCGGCCCGCTCGCTCGCAACCTGGAGGTCGGCGGGAACCACGGAGCTCTCCTGCGCGCTCTCCGCCTGTGAAGCGCACCCCGCCACCGACAGCGTCCATGCCGCCATCGCCACCGTCCGCACCCTCGACCCGACTCTATTCACCTGGTCCTCCTGGACTCTCGCGCTCCGCCTCGTACGCCATCTCGAGCTCGGACAGCGCCTCGCGGACGTGGCTGTCCCGGGTGTGGACGCTTCCGATCGACAGGCGCAGAGTATAACGCCCGTCGAGCTCGGTGTGCGAGAGAAACACCCGTCCGCGTCGGTTTACCCGCTCGAGCACGCGGCGGTTCAGCTCGTCCGAGCGAGCGCCGGAGGCGGCGCCCCCGGCCGGCCGCGCGCGAAAGCACACCGTGCCGAAGCGGAGCGGCGCCGCGAGACCGAAGCGCGGGTCCGCCTCGATGTCGTTCGCGAACCCACGGGCCAGCTCGATATGCTCACGCAACGATGCGGCGAGCCCCTCCGTCCCGACGCAACGGAACAGGACCCACAGCTTGAGCGCCCGGAACCGCCGGCCGAGGGGGAGCCCGAAGTCCATCAGGTTCACCGCCTCGCCGTGCTCGGATTCGAGATAGGCGGGCGTGAGAGCGAGCGCCTCCCGGAACGGCGCCGGATCGCGGAACAACAGGACCGAGCAATCGAGAGACGTGCCGAGCCACTTGTGCGGGTTGACGACGATGGAGTCGGCGCGCTCCCAGCCCGCGAACCAGTGCCGCTGCTCCGGGAGCAGCGCCGCCGAGCCGGCGTACGCCGCGTCGACGTGCAGCCACGCGCCCACGCGCTCGGCGACGGTCGCGATGTCCCCGACCGGGTCGACGCTCGCGGTCGAGGTGGTTCCCACGGTGGCGCCGATGAGGGTCGGACGGGTCCCCTCCGCGATGTCGGCGTCGACGGCCCGAGCCAGAGCCGCCACATCCATGCGGAAGCTCCCGTCCGTCGGGATGCGGCGCACGGCCGACCGTCCCAGCCCGGCGGCGATGGCCGCCTTCTCGAGCGAGGAATGCGCCTGCTCGGACACATACAGGGCGAGCCGCGGGCCGTCGGCGAGGCCGTGATCGCGCACCCGGTCACCCGCCCGCTCGCGCGCCGCGAGAAGCGCGGTGAAGCTCGACGTGGACGCCGTGTCGAGAATGACGCCGCGGTAGGCGTCGGGAAGCCCGAGGGCTTCGCGCAGCCAGTCCACCACCACCAGCTCGAGCTCCGTGGCCGCTGGCGAGGTGCGCCACAACATGGCGTTCACGCCGACCGCGGCGATCATGAGCTCGGCGGCCACGCTGGGCCCCCGCGTCGCGCTGGCGAAGTAGGCGAGGAAGCCGGGGTGGTTCCAGTGCGTGAGCCCGGGGACGATGATGCGATCGAAGTCCTCCAGCACGCGCCCGAACGGCTCGGCGCCGCGTGGAGCCGTGGCGGGGAGCCGGGCGTGGACCTCGCCGGGCCGCGCGCGCGACAGCACGGGGAGCGTTCCCACCCTGTCCCGGTAGTCGAGCAGCCACCGGGTCGTGAGCTCGAGGGCCTCGCGGAGCTCCGCGGGACTCCAGTCCCGGCCCGTTTCGGCGTCCGCGGCGGATCCATCCGGCCGCCCCTCGTCCGTGGTCGCGCGTCCGTCCGATCGTCGGGTCATGTCCTTGTCCGTTCGTGTGCTTGCCCCTCGCCCCGGCCGCGACATCCGGGCGGTCTCCGGCGCCCCGTCCCACGCGTGGCGACCCGATGACGCCGCCCGGGGCGGAGCCGGGGGCGCTCGAGCCCCTGTGGCTCCTCATCGCGGACTGCCGGAGCGCCCTCGAGGAGGAGATCGACGCGGTCCGCGCTGCGCTCGCGCGCCGCGGACTCGAGGCGCCCATCGCGGCCCTCTCCGGACGCTCGCGCGGCGAGGCGGGCACCGGGTTCCGCTATTCCTTCCAGCTTCCGCGGGGAATGTACGACATCCGGATCGAGGACCGTGTGCGGATCCGGGCCTCGGGGAAGGAGTCGCTCGGGATCGTGCTCGAGGTGGACCGCGACCTGTGCACGGTGCAGACGCTGATCCCGGAATGGCGCGGCGATCGGCTGGTGGCGCCCGAGCTGGAGTTCGACCCGACCTGGCTGTTGCGGGAGCTCGCCGATCGCCTGGCGGAGGTCGCCGGGGACCCCGGCGCCTACTACCCGAACACCGTCCTCGGTCTGTTCGGCCGGCGCCCTCCGTCGCTCGCCCGCCGCCCATCGGCCCTCGCCACGTCGGAAGACCTGAACGAGCCGCAGGCGGCGGCGCTCGAACGGCTGCTCGGCAGCGATACGCAGCTCGTGTGGGGACCGCCAGGAACGGGCAAGTCCCGGCTGGTGGCCCGAGCGGCGCTCGAGCTCGCCCGGGAGGGGCGGGTTCTCGTCACGGCCCACACGAACGGAGCCGTGGACGAGATCGCGGCTCGCGTGGCGGCGATCGCCGATCCCGAGAGGCTCGCCGCCCACCGCATCGTACGGGTCGGATCGGAGCTCGGAACCTCGTCGCGCCCCGAGCTCACGCTGGAGCGGGCCGTGGCGCACCGGATCGAGGCGGGAGCCGGCGGCGTCCGTCAGCTGCTCGAGGAGCTGGAGCGCACGTACCGGATCGGAGCCGGCGCCGTCAACGGGTCGGGGCCGACCCCCCACGCCCGGGTGTCGCGGCTCCTGGCGCTGGCTCGCGACCGCGGCGACACCGAGGTGTCGCGCGCGCTCGGCCGGGCGATGCTGGAGGTGGGGCGGCAGTCCGTGCGCGCGCTGGAGGACGCCGACGTCGTGCTCACCACCCTGGCCCGTCTGGCCGTGCGCGAGGAGCTGCGCTCGCTGCGCTTCGACTCGCTCCTCCTGGACGAGGCGAGCACGGCTCCCCTCCCGTACGTCGCACTCGCGGCGGCGTGGACGTCGCGGCGCGCCGTCGCGGTGGGCGACTTCCAGCAGCTCCCGCCCGTGGTGACCAGCCAGGGTCCGGCCGCGACGCGCTGGCTGCGGACGGACGTGTTCCGGGAGACCGGCGTGGTCACCGAGGACGCGGACGGTTTCCGGCTCCCGTCGCCGCGCGATCGCCTGTGCGCCATGCTCGATGTGCAGTACCGCATGGATCCCGACATCCGCGCGCTGGTGAGCGAGTTCTTCTACGACGGTCGCCTCGAGGACGCCCGCGAGGTGCTCGAGCGCCCACGGGCGAGCTCGCCGCTCCTCCTCCTGGACACGAGCGAGCTGGGCGCCGTCGTGGAGCGCGTGGGTGGCTCGCGGCGCAATCCCGTCCACGCCGAGGTGGTGCTCTGGTTCCTCGAGCGTGCGGCGGCCGCCGGCGAGTCCGACATCGCGATCGTGACTCCGTACCGGGCGCAGACCCGTCAACTGCGCGACCTCGTGCGCGGGCGCCTGGGGCGCGCCGCCCCCCCGGGGCTCCAGATGAGCACTATCCACCGATTCCAGGGTCGCGAGAAGCGGATCGTGGTGATCGACACCGTGGATGCGCCTCCCGGGCGCAGCTGGTTCCTCGACGAGCGGCGCAACGCCGACCTGCCCAGGCTGCTCAACGTGGCGCTGTCGCGGGCCCGCGAGATGCTCGTGGTGGTGGCATCGGTGGAGGGGCTCGGCCGGACGCTGCCCGCGGCCGCGCTCCTCCGCCGCCTGCTGGCGCGTATCGGCGAGCAGGGCAGTCGGGTGAGCGCCGCGGCGCTCTCCACCCCTCCTGCAGGGGGCAAAGCAGCGGTTTGGTCGCCGGAATGACGCGTGAGATCTGCACGATGGAATCCAATTTTTTGAAAAATGACGATTCACGCCCCGCGAGGCTTGACCCCAGAAAAGAATCTTTTTAAACTCCTCGCGTGCTTCGGGAGGAGCACCGACCAGTCCGGAAGGTCGAGGCGGAAGGCGGCACCACGGAGCGCCCGACGCGAACGAGAGCAGGGCCGGGACGCGAGTTCTGGCAAGAAGGGGCGAAGTTCGGCAACGGACGGCTGCTCCGACGAAGACTCGAAGATCGCAGCAGCTGATCGGGCACACGGTACCAAGATTCGTGGAGATCTTGCAAGGCCGCGCAAACTAGCAGGATCGCGTCACTGAAGCCGTAAAAACACCTCCTCTCTCGGCCCCTGACACCCGCTAGGGTGGGCAGGGGCTGAGTGCATCGGGGTGGGTACTCCCCGTTCGTGCGACCGGTACGCCACGCCTCCCTCCGGGTGTCCCCGCCCGAAGGGGCGCGTCCCGCCGGCATGTGGATCGGCTTTCCCCTCCCACGCACCCTTCCGCCTGGTCTCCGGAGCGGTGTTCTCCAGAAACGTGTTTTTTGCAAAAAAGCGATGTGGAAATGCCTGTGGATAACCTGTAGAAAACGTGTGAATTGTCCGGACGCCGGTCCGGCGGTTCGCTGGCTTTGGAGCGATGGGCCATCTTTCCACGCTCGCGGGGTCGAGGTCGGATTCCGGATCGGAGGGCAGGTGTGCGCGTCGTGGTCCAGCGGGTGTCCGGAGCGTGGGTGCGGGTGGAGGGGCGCACGGTTGGCGCGATCTTGAAGGGGCTGCTGGCGCTGGTGGCGTTCGCCCCCGACGATACGCCCGACACGCTCGACTGGATGGCGGACAAGCTGTGGGGGCTCCGGGTATTCCCCGACGAGGACGGACGCATGGACCGGTCGCTGTCGGACATCGGGGGCGAGCTCCTCGTCGTGTCGCAGTTCACGCTGTACGGCGACGCGAGCCGCGGGCGCAGGCCGTCGTTCGCGGCGGCCGCGGCGCCGCAGATGGCCCGGGCGCTGTACGACCGGTTCGTCGGGAGTTGCCGGCGGCATGGGCCGGTGGAGGAGGGCGTGTTCGGAGCCATGATGGAGGTGGAGCTCGTGAACGACGGACCCGTTACGCTGCAGCTCGAGCGCTAGCAATCACCGTGAGCGAGGCCCTCACCGCCACGGCGGAGACACGTCGTCCCCTGCGCATCGGCGTGATCGGATCCTCGAGCGCCACGGAGACCGAGATGGCGCTCGCGCGCGCTGTGGGCGCGGCGATCGCACGTGCCGAGGCGGTCACCGTGTGCGGGGGGCTCGGGGGGGTGATGCGGGCCGCCGCCGACGGGGCCGCAGCGGAGGGCGGCGTCGTGATCGGCATCCTGCCGGGCGCGACCGATGAGGGGGCCGCCCCCGGTGTGACGATCCCGATCGCCACCGGGATGGGGGAGGGCAGGAACGTCCTCGTCGCGCGCGCTTCCGAGGCGGTGATCGCCATCGCCGGCGAGTGGGGGACCCTGTCGGAGGCCGCGTTCTGCCGCAAATTCTCGACGCCGCTGATCGGGCTCCGGGCCACCCTGCCCGACGGGATCCTCGACGAGATGGCCGCGGAGCCCGCCGAGGCCGTGGCTCGCGCCGTCGAGCTCGCCGGAGCCCGCCGGAGGGAGCGCGCATGACCGGGTTCGTCCTGTTCGCCGGCATCCTCGCCCTCCTCGCCACGGCGATCATCTGGGGCGCGGTGCGAGCCGGCAGGGACGCAGAAGGTGCCCTCGCGCCGGGTGAGCGACGTGACGCCGCCATCGAAGCGCTCCGGCAGCTCGAGTTCGAGCACGACACCGACAAGATCTCCGAGGAGGAGTACCTGGCCGTCCGCGAGCGGCTTCGTGCCGAGGCGCTCGCGGCGCGGGACGAGGCCCTCGTGGAGCTCCCGGGGACCCCGGCGGCCGGGGTCGCCGGGGGCCCGGTCGAGGGCGGGGATGCGCAGGTCGTGGCCGGGAGCGAGGACGGCGGGACCCGCGACGCGGCGGTCACCGATTGTCCGGGCTGCGGTGCGGAGCTGCGCGCGGGCGAGCGCTTCTGTCCGTCGTGTGGACGCACGGTCGGTTGACACGCGGTTGATCCGGCCGCCCAGCTTTGGTGCACGCGCTCGGGGCCGCGCGAGCGACACCCGAAGAAATTGCGAAAGGTCGTGCGCCGTGCTATTGTCGGCACGTCCGCGGATCACCCCCTCATCTCGGCACCGGGAGAGCGTCACATGGGCTTGGAGTTGAACGAGGAACGGAAGAAGGCGCTGTCGGTCGCGATCAATCAGATCGAGAGGGCCCACGGCAAGGGCGCGATCATGCGGTTGGGAAGCGATGGGGCCCGGGTCCAGACAGCCGCCATCTCGACCGGCGCGCTCAACCTGGACCACGCCACCGGGATCGGCGGAATCCCGCGGGGCCGTGTGACGGAGATCTACGGTCCCGAATCCTCGGGGAAGACGACGCTCACCCTCCACGTCATCGCGAACGCGCAGAAGGACGGCGGGGTCGCCGCGTTCATCGATGCCGAACACGCTCTCGATGTGGGGTACGCGAAGAAGCTCGGCGTGGACGTCGAGAACCTGCTGGTCTCGCAGCCGGACACCGGAGAGCAGGCGCTCGAGATCGCCGAAGTGCTGGTGCGCTCCGGCGCGCTCGACGTGATCGTGATCGATTCGGTGGCGGCGCTGGTGCCGCGGGCCGAGATCGAAGGCGAGATGGGGGACGCCCACGTCGGTCTCCAGGCCCGGCTGATGTCGCAGGCGTTGCGCAAGCTGACCGGCGCTATCGGACGCTCGCGGGCGTGCGTGGTCTTCACGAACCAGATCCGCGAGAAGATCGGGGTCATGTTCGGGAACCCGGAGACGACCAGCGGGGGACGGGCGCTCAAGTTCTACGCCTCCCTGCGTCTCGACATCCGCCGCATCGCCTCGATCAAGGAGGGCAACGAGCAGGTGGGGAACCGGACACGCGTGAAGGTCGTGAAGAACAAGTGCGCGCCCCCGTTCCGGCAGGCCGAGTTCGACATCATGTTCAACCAGGGCGTGAGCCGCGAAGGGCTGCTGGTGGACATGGGAGAGGAGATCGGCGTCGTGAATCGGGCCGGCGCGTGGTACTCCTACGGAGACGACGTGCGTCTGGGGCAGGGCCGCGAGAACGCGAAGACCTTCCTCAAGGAGAACCCCGACATCGCCGAAGAGATCGAGGCCCGGATCCGGGAGGAGCTGGGCATGGTCGTCCCGGGCGCCTCCGGGGAGGCGAGCGGAGAGCCGGACGGCGAGCCCGAGGCGAGCGCGAACGGCAAGCGTGAGGCGGAAAAGGTCTCGTAACACTCCGGTGCGTCCGCCGCTCCGGGCCGGCTCGACCGGCGGCCCGGGCGAGCCGACGGGGGCCGCGGCGTGACCCGGATCACCGGGATCGTTCCGGCGAAGCGCCGTTCCGGCTGGGTGGAGATCCGGCTGGACGGCGCTTCCGGCATCCTGCTACCCCACGGCGAGGCGCGCAGTCTGGCGCTGGCCGTGGGGGATCGCATCGACCCCGACCGCCTCGAGACGATCCGCGTGGCGGCGGCCCGTGCCGAGGCGATCCGCATCGCCCTTCGTTACCTTTCCTACCGTCCCCGCAGCCGGCGCGAGGTGGAGCTACACCTCGCGAGCAGGGGGGTGGATCCGGTGATCGTCGAGTGGGCGCTCGGGCGCTGCGAGGGGCTTGGAACCGTCGACGACATCGAGTTCGCCGCCGCGTTCACCCGTGACCGGACCCGACTTCGACCGTGCGGAGAGAGCCGGTTGAAAGCGGACCTCCTGTCGCGCGGTGTGGCGAGGGCCGACGCGAGCGAGGGGATTCGACGGGGCCTGCGAGAGGAGGGCGTGGCCGAGGCCGATCTCCTCGAGCGGGAGGGGGCACGGCAGGCCCGCCGTCTCCGGCATCTGGATGTCGAGGTAGCCCGGCGGCGGCTGCATGCGGCCCTCATGCGGCGCGGGTTTCCGCCCCATATGGTCCATCGGTGGATGGAGGCGTGGGAGGCCCGGAGCCCCGAATGAGGCGGATCGCTAGCCGCCGTGGACCGCCGGGGGAGGGGGCCGGCACGCGGACGAGGTGTAAGGGGAACGACAACGGGCGGTACGAAGCGATATGAGAGCGGACGAGATTCGGTCCCGGTTCATCGGGTACTTCGAGCGGAACGGTCATCTGCATCTGCCGAGCAGCTCGCTCGTGCCCGAAGACGACCCGACGCTGATGTTCACCAACGCGGGGATGGTGCAGTTCAAGCGCGTGTTCCAGGGCCAGTCCGAGCCCGCCGCGCCCCGCGCCGTCACGGTGCAGAAGTGTCTCAGGGTGAGCGGGAAGCACAACGACCTCGAGGAGGTGGGCCGCACGGCGCGCCACCACACGTTCTTCGAGATGCTCGGGAACTTCTCGTTCGGCGACTACTTCAAGCGAGACGCGATCCGGTTCGCGTGGGAGTTCCTGACCGACGAGCTGGGGCTGGATCCCGACCGGCTGTGGGCCACGGTGCACCACACCGACGACGAGGCCCACGGGTTGTGGACGCAGCTCACGCCGTTGCCCGCGACGCGGGTTCGGCGTCTCGGCGACAAGGACAACTTCTGGCAGATGGGCGACACGGGCCCCTGCGGCCCGTGCTCCGAGATCCACTACGACCTCCGCGATGAGCTCGACGACGGCATCACCGACGAGCAGTTCATGGCGGCCGGCGAAGCCGACCGTTTCATGGAGATCTGGAACCTCGTGTTCATGCAGTTCGACCGCGCGCCCGACGGCGTCGACACGCCGCTTCCGGCCCCGTCGATCGACACGGGTGCGGGTCTCGAGCGGATCGCCGCGATCCTCCAGGGCGTTGGCACGAACTTCCACACCGACCTATTCCTGCCGATCATCGAGGCAGCCGAGGCACCTCTCGCGACGGAGTACTCGACCGATCCGGACGAGTGGGAGGCGGGACTGCCCTTCCGCGTGCTGGCCGACCACGCGCGCGCGGTCGGCTTCCTGCTGGCCGACGGCGTGTTCCCCTCCAACGAGAGGCGCGGTTACGTGCTCCGACGCATCCTGCGGCGCGCGGTCCGGCACTACTGGCTGCTCGGTCGTCGCGAGCCGATGCTCGACGGGCTCGTGGGGGTGGTCGCCGACCTCATGAGCGATGTGTATCCGGAGCTCGACGCCCGCCGTGACCACCTCGTGGCCACCACCCGGGCGGAGGAGGAGCGCTTTCTCTCCACGATCGAGGAGGGCATGGCGCGCTTCGACGAGATCGCGCCCCCCGGGAATCGAGGCACCGTGAGGGGGGACGACGCGTTCAGGCTGTACGACACGTTCGGGTTTCCTCTCGACCTCACCGAGCTCATGGCGGCGGAGCGCGGCTACGCCGTGGATGTGGAGGGGTTCGAGCGAGCGCTCGAGGCCCAGCGCTCGCGCTCGCGCGCGGCCATGACCGGGAGCGGTAGCGGCCGCGCGGCCGCGGACGACCTCGACCTGCCGGTCGCCGGGGGCGAGCAGGAGTTCGTCGGGTACACGCTCGTCGAGACGCGCACGCCGGTCCTCGCGCACCGGGAGCTGGGGGAAGGACGGCACGCCCTGCTGCTCGAGCGCAATCCGTTCTACGCGGAGAGCGGGGGCCAGATCAGCGATCGGGGGCACGTGCGCGGCGAAGGCTGGGTGGTGCGCGTCGACACGGTGGCCCGGAACGACGCGGGTCATACCGTGGTCGCGGGTCCGCTGGTGGAGGGCCGGATTCCGGCGGATCCGGGCGAGGTGGAGGCGGTCGTGGACGAGTCGCTCCGGCGCGAGACGGAACGCAACCACACCGCGACCCACCTCCTGCACGCGGCGCTCCGCGAGGAGCTGGGCGATCACGTCCAGCAGGCCGGCTCGCTGGTCGCCCCCGACCGGCTGCGCTTCGATTTCAGCCACCGGGGTCCGCTGACCGAGGGGGAGCGCCGCACCGTCGAGGCGCGCGTCAACGACGCGATCCTCGGGAATCTGGACGTGCGAGCCGGCGAGCGTGACTACGGCGAGGCACTCGAGGCCGGCGCGATGGCCCTGTTCGGCGAAAAGTACGGAGACGTGGTGCGCGTGATCGAGGTACCCGGCGTGAGTCTCGAGCTGTGCGGGGGCACGCACGTCCGGACCACCGGGCAGATCGGTCTGTTCAAGATCGTGTCCGAGACGGGCGTGGCGGCGGGGATCCGACGGATCGAGGCGGTGACGGGCAAGGTGGCCTACGAGCGCACCGTCGAGCGCGACCGCCTGCTCGAAGGCCTCGCGCACGTCGTGCACGCGCCCGTCGACGACCTTCCGATCCGGATCGAGCGTCTGCTGGAGGAGCGGGAGCGCTTCGAGAAGGAGGCTGCCGATCGGCGCGGTGAGGCCGCGGCGCGGCAGGTGGAGCATCTGCTCGAGCAGGGCGCGTCCAACGGGCGCCGCTTCGTGTCGGGCCGCATCCAGGTCCCGGCCGGCACGGATCTCGGCGAGCTGGGCGACTTGCTCCGCGATCGGATCGGGTCGGGAGCCGCCGTCCTGCTGGTCGAGTATCCCGACGAGGGCCGGCAGGCGTTCGTGTCGGTCGTGTCGGACGACCTGATACGCGAGGGTCTCACGGCGGGCGACCTGGTGCGCGTCTCGAGCCGTGCGACCGGTTCGGGGGGTGGCGGGCGCCCCCACTTCGCCCAGGGCGGGGTCGGCGACCCGGAGCGGGGGGACGAGGGACTGGGGGCGGCCCGAGAGTGGGCCGCGGAACGGGTGCCCGGGCTACTCCCTTGACGCCGTCGTCCGGGCCGAGGGATGGGTCGCGCGCGGGACCTCCCGAGCCGCCGCCGTCCCGGTTGGACACCAGGGTGACGGTCTGGCTGACCGCCAGACTCGCGGAGGTCACGCCGGATCTGGCGGGCGCCGTCGTCGATCTCTTCGAGCGCGCCGCTCCCGGAATGTGGGGACCGTCCCGGATGGCGGAGGCGGCGCTCGACGGGCTCGAGCGGGTGGCGGCCGGCGGCCGCGACCGCGACCGGGCCCTCGAGCTCCTCGCGGCCGACGCCCTCCTCACCTACGCCTTCGAGGCCGCCGCGGACCCGGCCATCGGAGGCTCCGCACGCGCGGCCGCGGCGCTGGCGGAACGATTCGGACCGGCCGGCGAGCTGGGTCGTTGCTGCGCGCGCGACCGGACCTGATGGGCGAGGACCGTTGCGTGTTGCCGGGGATCGCGGGCCGCCGGATGCTCGTCACCGGGGGCTCGCGCGGCATCGGGCGAGCCACGGCGCTCCTCCTCGCGCGCGCGGGCGCCTCGGTCGGCATCGCGTACCACCGCGACGCCGACGCGGCCGCCGCGACCGTGGACGAAGCACGCCGTGTGGCCCCCGGGGAGGCGCGTTTCTGGCACGCGGCCGCCGATCTCTCCACGGCCGGCGGCACGGCGGTTCTGTTCGAACGGGTGGACGCCGAATTCGACCGGCTGGATGGGTTCGTGGGAAACGCCGGCATCTGGAACGTCGAGCCGCGGCCGCTCGAGGAGCTCCTCGAGACGGAGTGGCGACGGATGGTGGACGTGAACCTCACCTCCATCTACCTGACCACGCGCGAAGCGGTGCGCCGGATGGGGCCGGGGGGCCGGGTCGTGCTCGTATCGTCCACCGCGGCGCAGCGCGGCGAGGCCGAGCACGGCCACTACGCGGCCACCAAGGGGGCGATCGTGTCTTTCTCGAAATCGATCGCCGTCGAGCTGGGTCCGCGCGACATCACCGTGAACTCGGTGGCGCCGGGGTGGGTGGACACCGACATGAGCGCCCCCGTGCTGCGGACCGCGGAGCTCGCCCGGGTGGAGAGCGAGATCCCGCTCCGGCGCGTGGCCAGCGCGGAGGACATCGCCGGCCCGATCGTGTTCCTCCTCTCCGACCTCGCGCGGCACGTCACGGCCGAGGTGCTCAACGTCAACGGCGGCAGCGTGCGTTGCGGCTGACCGGCGCCGTCCGCGCGGTGACGTCGTGAGCGACCGTCCGGGTCCTTCGGTGTTCCGACCCTCCGCGGGGTTCCTGCGTACCGTCGATGTCCTCGAGGACGCCGGCTTCGAGGCGTGGGGTGTCGGGGGCGCGATCCGGAACGCGTACTGGCTCGAGCTCGCGGGGAGCCGGCCCTGTCCCCGCGAGGATCCGGACTGGGACGTGGCCACCAGCGCCCGGCCCGAGCAGGTGATGTCGCTCTTCCCGCGCACGGTCCCCGTCGGCGTGGAGCACGGCACGGTCGGGGTCCTGGACCGGGATGGGCATCTGTACGAGGTCACCACGTTTCGGCGCGACGTGGAGACGTACGGGCGCCGCGCGCGTGTCAGCTTCGCGGGGGACATCGACGAGGACCTCGGACGGCGGGACTTCACGATCAACGCGATCGCGTGGCGCCCCCGCACCGGGGAGGTGCGCGATCCGTACGCCGGCTTCGAGGACCTGGAGGCGGGGATTCTGCGCGCCGTCGGCGAGGCGGGCGAGCGCTTCGCCGAGGACTATCTGCGCGTGCTGCGGGGTCTCCGGTTCGCGGGTCGCTTCGATCTCGACATCGAGGCGGCGACGCGGGTTGCCCTCGAGGCGGCGGTCGGGGGACTGGCCCGGCTGTCGGCCGAACGCATCCGGGAGGAGCTCGTGAAGGTCTTGCGGGGGCCCGTGCCGTCCACGGCGCTGGACCTGTATGCGGAGGTCGGCGCGCTCGAACACTGGTATCCGGAGCTCCTCGCGCCCGCCCGGGAGCGCGGCGCGTGGCGGCGCAACCTGGGCGCGGTGGACGCGGTATCCCGCTGCCGGCCGCTCGTCCGTGTGGCCCGCCTCCTGATCCCTACCGGCGAGGATCCGGAGGACCGCCGTGCGGCCGCCAGTGCGCTCCTCGAGAGACTGCGGTTCTCGAACGGCGAACGACGCACGGTCGCGGAGCTCGTGTTCCACTACCTGCCGTTCGTGGGTCCCACGGACTCGGCCGCCCAGCTCCGGAGCTGGCTGTCCGTGGTGGGAGGTGCGTGGCGCGACGTGTTCAGACTCCAGCTGGCCGGGGCGCGCGCCGGCCGCTCCGAGGAGGCCCGTCGCTATCTGGTCGCCACGTGGCGCAACGTCCATGACACCGCGCTGGCGCACCCGCCACTCGATCTGACGGATCTCCGGATCCGCGGAGACGACATCCTCGCCCTGGGGGTGCCTCCCGGACCACTGGTGGGGCTCGTGCTCGAGGAGCTCCTCGAGCAGGTCCTCGAGGACCCGTCCTCGAACGAGCGCGATGCGCTCATCGCCGAGGCCCGTCGGCTGGTCGAAATCGGGGCCCTCGCCGGGGACGGGAGCCCGTGAGCGACGAGCCGAGCCTGTTCGCCGGGGCGCGCGACGCGGAGACTCCCCGCGCCACGCCGGGGGCCGTCGGGGCGTTCCCCGACCCACCTCCGCACGCCCCGCTCGCGGCCCGCATGCGGCCGCGAGCTCTCGACGAGTTCGTCGGTCAGGAGGAGCTCGTGGGCCCCGGGGGACCGCTCCGCGAGCTGATCGAGGGCGGCCGGGTGCCGAGCCTCATCCTGTGGGGACCGCCGGGTAGCGGGAAGACCACCCTCGCCGGTCTCCTGGCGCTCCGCATGGAGGCCGCCTTCATTCCCTTCTCGGCGGTCACCGAGGGCATCCCGCGCGTGCGCGAGATCCTCGCGGAGGCCGCCACCCGCCGGCGTGCCACGGGCCGCGGGACGGTCCTGTTCGTGGACGAGATCCACCGCTTCAACCGGGCGCAGCAGGACGCGCTCCTGCCGCACGTCGAGCGTGGTGCCGTGACGCTGATCGGCGCGACGACCGAGAACCCGAGCTTCGAGGTGGTGGGCCCGCTCCTCTCCCGGACCCGGGTCCTCGTGCTCGAGCCCCTGTCGCCCGAGCACATCGCCATCCTCTGCCGGCGAGCGCTGTCCGACCGGGAGCGCGGTCTCGGCGAGCGCGGGATTGCGATCGACCCGGAGGCCCTGGACCGCATCTCGCTCGAGGCGGACGGCGATGCGCGCCGGGCGCTGAACGCGCTCGAGACCGCGGCGGACCTCGCGGCGGCGCGCCCCGTCCGGGACACGCCCCGCATCACCGTGCCCCACGTGGAGGCGGCGCTCCAGAAGCGCTTCGCGCGCTACGACAAGTCCGGGGAGGAGCACTTCAACCTCATCTCCGCGCTCCACAAGGCGGTGCGGGGCTCGGACGTCGACGGCGCGCTCTACTGGCTGGCTCGCATGCTGGACGCCGGCGAGGATCCCATGTACCTCGCGCGCCGTCTCGTCCGCATGGCGGCCGAGGATATCGGGCTCGCCGACCCCGCCGCCCTCGGCGTCGCGATCGCCGCACGGGATGCGTATCACTTCCTCGGGAGTCCCGATGGCGATCTCGCGCTGGCGGAGACGGCGGCCTACCTGGCGTTGGCTCCGAAATCGAACGCGGTGTACCGCGCGTTCGGGGAGGCCCTGGCCGCTGCCCGCGAATCGCCGGCCGAGCCGGTGCCGCTCCACATCCGGAATGCGCCGACGCGTTTGATGAAGGAGCTCGGATACGGGCGCGAGTATCGATACGACCACGACTACGGAGACGCGGTCGCCCCGCAGACGTACCTGCCCGCGTCGCTGGCGGAGCTCCGCTTCTACGAGCCCACGGATCGTGGTTGGGAGCGTGCGGCCGCGGAGCGCATGGCCCGGATCCGCGACGCCCGGCGGGAGACATCGGAGGAGGGCGCGGCGGGGGCGGCGACGGCCGGGACCCCGCCGCGCGTCGACCGAAGGATCGATCCCGTGAGCGGAGAGCCGGGCCCCGATGCGCGTCGGGGCGCGGAAGGGGCGACGGAGTCCGGATGAACCACGATGGGCACCTCGGCTCGCACGCCGAGCGCGCCATCCTCATCGGCGCGCCGCCGTCCGACATGCCCGCGGCGGTGGTGGACGAGCACCTGGAGGAGCTGGCCCGTCTCGCCCACACGGCAGGCGCGGACGTGCGCACCGTCGTGGTCCAGCGCCTCGCCGCGCCCGACCCGGCGACCTACATCGGGCGCGGGAAGGTCGAGCAGGTCGCCCGGGCGATGACCGAGCACGACGCGACGCTCGCCATCTTCGACGAGGAGCTCTCGCCGGCCCAGGGCTCGAATCTCGAGCGGGCGCTCGGCGCGCGCGCCATGGATCGCACCGAGCTCATCCTGGACATCTTCGCGCTTCGGGCACGCACGGCCGAGGCCAAGCTCCAGGTGGAGCTGGCCCAGCTCGAGTACCTCAGACCCCGACTCAAGCGCATGTGGACCCACCTGTCCCGGACGGGTGGAGGGATCGGGGCGCGCGGGCCGGGCGAGCAGCAGATCGAGACGGACCGGCGGCTCATCGATCGCCGCATCGCGCGTCTGCGCCGTCAACTGGAACAGATCGCGAAGTCCCGGGGCACCCAGCGCAAGGCGCGCCGCGAAGAGTACACGGTGTCGCTGGTCGGATATACGAACGCGGGCAAGTCCTCGATCCTCAAGGCGCTGTCGGGGAGCGACGTGTTCGTCGAGGATCGGCTGTTCGCGACCCTCGACTCGGCCACCCGGGTGTGCGACCTCGGGAACGGACTCGAGGTGCTGTTGACCGACACGGTGGGGTTCATCCGGAAGCTCCCGCACCACCTGGTGGCCTCGTTCCGGGCCACGCTGGAGGAGGTGTCGGAGGCCGATCTGCTGCTGCACGTCATCGACGCGTCCTCGCCGAGCTGGGAGGAGCAGAAGGAGTCGGTGGACGAGGTGCTGCGCGACGCCGGAGCCGGCGACCGGCCGACGCTCCTCGTGCTCAACAAGGTCGATCGACTGACGCACGCCGAGGAGGAAGGGATACGCGCGCGCTGCGACGCCTTCCTTGGACCGCACGTGTACACGTCGGTGTTCGAGCCCGGCGGTCTCGAGCCGCTGGCAACCGCGCTCAGGGCCGCCGTGCGCGCGACGCTCGAGACCGTGCGCGTGAGCATCCCCGCCGCGGACGGCCGCACGCTGGCGGAGGCCTACCGGGAGGGCGAGGTCCTGACGCGAGAGTTCGTGTCGGGTCGGGTCGTGCTGACGGCCCGCGTTCCGACCGCGGTGGCGGGCCGCTGGCGGGCCACGACCGGTGTCGAGGTCGAGCGGGCCGATGCCGCGTGAAACGGCCGCGCTCACCGGCGGCCCGCTGGCGATCGTCGGCGCCGGACGGGTGGGATCCTCCCTCGCCATCGATGTGGCCCGGGCCGGCCGCTTCGACCCCGTCACCCTCGTGTGTCGCTCCGATCCCGCTCCGGCACCCTCGTCGCGGCTGACCGCCCTCGACATCGCGGTCGTCGGCGCGGATCCGGAAACTGGGCTGCCCGATCTGGCGGCCGTCGGCGCGGCGGACTACGTGGTCGCGTTCTGCGTGCCCGACGACCGGCTCGAGGAGACGGTGTCCAGTTGGACCGCCGGGTGCGAGGCCGGTCGGATCGGGGCCCCGTCGCGGGCCCTCCACACCTCGGGCCTGCATTCGGCCGAGGCCCTCGCGCCGCTGAGGGGCGTCGGCGCCGCGGTGGCTGCGTGCCACCCGCTGGTGGCCATCGCCAGACCCGGGGCCGGGCGGTTCCGGGGCGTGACCTTCGGGATCGACGGCGATCCGGAGGCGGTGGCGCTCGCCGTCGAGCTCGCCGCGGCGGTGGGCGGAACCCCGCGACGGATCCGGCCGGAGGCGCGCCCGCTGTACCACCTCGCGGCCGTTTTCGGGTCGAACTTCCTCGTCGCCTGCCTGTCGGTGGCGGCCCGGCTGTTCGCCGAAAGCGCGGCCACGCCGTCCGATGCGGGCGACGCGCTGGGCGCCCTGCTCCCCCTGGCGCGCTCGGCGCTCGACAATCTCGAGCGCGACGGCCTTCCGGACGGGATGACGGGGCCCATCGTCCGCGGCGATGTGGAGACCGTGCGGCGACACCTGCTCGCCCTCGACCCGGTACGGCGGGATCTGTATCGTGCGCTCGGCGCGGAGCTGCTCGCGGCGCGGGAAGACCGACTGGGGGTCGATGTGGTCGCCCGTCTGCGCGGCGCGCTCGGCCCCGGGGGATGGGAGGATCGGGATTCGGAAGGGGGAGCCTCCGATGACGGATGACAGCTTCGCGTTCGCGCATTTCGTGGGCATGCGTCTGTGCGTGAACATCGACCACGTCGCCACCGTCCGTCAGGCCCGTCGCGCCAACGAGCCGGACCCGGTGCGCGCCGCCGTGCTGGCGGAGCTCGGGGGGGCGCACGGGATCACCGTGCACCTCCGGGAGGACCGTCGCCACATCCAGGACCGCGACGTCGAGGGGCTCCTCGCCACCCTGCGTACCTTCCTCAACCTCGAGCTGGCCGCGGAGCCGGGGGTGATCGAGCTCGCCGTCGCCTGGGCCCCTCCTCAGGTGACCCTCGTGCCCGAGAAGCGTGAGGAGATCACCACCGAGGGCGGGCTCGACCTCACGGCGGACCCCGATCGGGTGCGGGGCGCCATCGAGCGGCTGGGGGCGGCGGGAGCCCGCGTGTCGCTGTTCATCGACCCCGACCCCCGGCAGATCGACGCGTCGGCGAAGCTCGGGGCCGACGCGGTGGAGCTGCACACGGGCGAGTACGCCAACGCGGCCGACGGGGCGGCGGCGAACCGCGAGCTCGATCGACTGCGCGGCGCGGCGACGCGCGCACGGAGCGCCGGCATGGCGGTGCACGCGGGCCACGGGCTCACCTACGAGAACGTGGGCCCGGTCGCCGCGATCTCCGAGCTGGAGGAGCTCAACATCGGCCACTCGATCGTGAGCCGCGCGGTGCTCGTCGGGATGGAGCGCGCGGTGCGCGACATGAGGGAGCTCGTCCTCGAGGCCCGCCCGTGAAGCACAAGGTCACGGTCATGATCGGGATTCTGCTCTCGATCCTGCTGCTCGCCTACGCGCTCCGGGACGTGTCGGCCGCCGAGCTCCTGGGACGCCTGGCCGACGCCAACGTCTGGTGGCTGCTGGCGGCCACCGCGGTGGCCACCAGCACCTTCTTCCTGCGGGCCATCCGCTGGCGCGTGCTGCTCCTCCCGGCTGTGGGGGACATCCGCTTCTCGTCCCGGTTCGCGACGGTGTGCATCGGATTCATGGCCAACAACCTGCTCCCCGCGCGGCTGGGCGAGTTCGCGCGTGCGTACTCGCTGTCCAGGATCGAGCCGGTCGAAGTGAGCGCCGCGCTCGCCTCGCTCGTCGTCGAGCGCCTGCTCGACGCGCTGGTGCTCATGACGTTCATCATCCCGGCTTATCTGCTCGGGGTGGCCGACGTGGCGGGGCCCGGTCCTCTCCACGAGGTGTTCGTCGTCCTCATCGTCGTCGTGTCGCTCGGGCTCGTGACCAGCGGCGCGATGGTTCGCATCCCGGGCCCCATCCTGCGCCTCATCGAGCGCTGGTCGCACCGGCTGGCCCCCGAAGGCGTCGCCGACCGCGTCACGGGCCTCGCCGCGTCGTTCATCAGCGGTCTGGGGGCGCTGCGGCACGGCCACGTGTTCGTGCGGGCCCTGTTCTGGTCGATCATCGTGTGGTCCGCAAACGCGCTCTCCTTCTATTTCGGCTTCCTCGCGTTCGGGATCGATGCTCCGGGGATCCCGGGCGCCATGCTCACGCAGACGGTCATCGGGTTCGCGGTCGCCATCCCGTCCACCCCCGGGTTCTTCGGACCGTTCGAGGCCGCCGCGCGCGTGACGCTCGAGCTGTACGACATCGCGCCGGCGCACATCATCAGCTTCGCGGCCGGCTACCACATCACGACGTTCATACCGGTCACCCTCCTCGGGATCTGGTACATGAGGAAGCTCGGGATCAGCCGCGAGGAGATCGGCCACAGCGAGGAGCTGGTCGAGGAGGCGGTCCAGGGCGACTCCCCGTGAAGCGCCGGGGGCCGCACGCGACGGGTGGGAAGCGCGTCGGGCGGGAGGCGGATCGGTGAGCGAGGTCGCGGCGCACGCGAAGGTCAACCTCCGCCACCGCGTGCTGGCGCGCGACGAGACGGGCTACCATGCCGTCGAGACGATCCTCGCGCGCACCGGCCTCGCCGACACGGTGTCGCTCGAGGACGCAGACACCGGCGTCGCCCTGACGGTCGAGGGCGGGACGGGCGACGACGTCCCCACCGACGATCGGAACCTGTGCGTGCGGGCCGCGACGCGCTTCCTCGCCGCGGCGTTTCGGGACGGCGAGGCGCCCGGGGTCCGCATCGGTCTCGTGAAGCGGATCCCGGCCGGTGCGGGTCTCGGGGGCGGGAGCGCCGATGCCGCCGCCACGCTGCGGCTTCTGGCCCGACGCTGGCCGCGCCTCGACGAGCGGACACTCCTCTCGCTCGCAGGCGAGCTCGGCACCGATGTGGCCTTCTCGCTTCTCGATGTCCCGCTCGCGCTCGGCTGGGAGCGGGGCCGGAGGCTGGTCCCGCTCCGCCCCCCGCGTCCGCGTCCGGCCCTCCTCGTGTGCCCGCCCTTCCGGGTGTCGACACCGGAGGCGTACGAGTGGCTCGACCGCGAGCGGGCCGAGACGGGTCTCGAGGACCCGGGCGGCGCGTCGGCGCTCCCGGGACCCACGCGGTGGACGCAGTGGACGGTCGTGGAGCGCCTCGTCCGCAACGATCTCGAGCCCCCGGTCCTCCGGCGACACCCGGAACTGTCCGCGTGTCTCGAGACCTTCTCCGGCCGGGCGAGCGCGGCCACCATGACGGGGTCCGGCTCGGCCCTCGTGGGGTGGTTCGCGACGGAGGGAGCGCGCGACGAGGCGCGCGCGGCGATCGCCGCCACCGGTGCCATGGAGACCTCGGGATGGCGTGTCATCGACACACGGCTCCCGGTTTGACGCCTCGCGCGCGCCCGCGGCATCTTCGTCCGGGAGCTGGCCCCTCGTCTAATGGCAAGACCCCGGCCTTTGGAGCCGGTAATCCAGGTTCGAATCCTGGGGGGCCAATCACCGCCGACGCCACGCGGCTGTGCCGCGGTGGGCATGGGCTTTGCCCCTCGGCGGGTGGACGGGAAGGGGGACGGGCGCCCTGGCGGCCGGGGGGGCGGGCGGAACGCCCTCCCGGAGCGATCATGCGCCCCCGGCGTGAAGCGGCCGGACGCCGTCGCGAAGGGCGGGGGAGACGCGCGCACAGCTGCGCGGAAGGGGAGGGGATGTGCCGCACCAGGCGGGGAGGTTCGATGGCCGCTGATTCCAGTCGACGGACCCGGAGACTGCAAGGTTTTCACACCGAAGCTGCAATCCTTGCGTGTCTGGTCGCGGGGCTCGCGGCGTCGGGGTGCAGCACGGATGCGATTCCGCCCTTCCAGCCGGGGCCGGGGAGCGGGGCGGCGGTCTACAGCCAGCTGAGCGCCGGTGGCGCCCACACGTGCGGCGTGAGCGACGGCGGGACCTTCTGCTGGGGCGCCGGTGATGCCGGTCAGCTCGGCGACGGCGCGGCGACGAACCGGGTGCTTCCCACCCGCATCGTCGTCGGGGTCGAGTTCGCCACCGTGGACGCCGGCGCGACGCACACGTGCGGCCTGGCGGTGGACGGCCGCGCCTACTGCTGGGGCGCCGGAGGAGACGGTCAGATCGGAAACGGAAGCCGTGAGGACCGGCTCACGCCCGTGCTCGTGTCCGATCAGCTCCGCTTCGCGGCCATCGGTCTCGGGGACCTCCATACGTGCGGGATCGCCGTCTCCGGCGACGCCTACTGCTGGGGGCCGGGGGAGGGCGGCCGACTGGGGATCGGGAACGAGCTCGACCGCGTGAATCCGGCCCAGGTCCTCGGTGGATTCCAGTTCACGCGCATCAGCGCCGGGGCCGAGCACACCTGTGCGCTGACCGCCGCCGGGGCCGCCTACTGCTGGGGCCGCGGCGCCGAGGGACAGCTCGGCACCGGGAACCCGCAGGATCGGAACGTCCCCACGGCGGTGGTCGGCGGGCTGTCGTTCGCCCGCATCAGCGCCGGTGCGCAGCACACCTGCGGTGTCACGGCGGGGGGTGAGGTGTACTGCTGGGGGCTGGGCGACGACGGCCGTCTCGGAACCGGCAACCCGCTCACGCGTATGGAGCCGGCGATCGTCCCCGGGGGGCTCGAGTTCGTGGACGTGAGCGCCGGCGCCGAGCATACGTGCGCGGTGACGGTGACCGGAGACGCGTACTGCTGGGGCGTGGGGACCGACGGCCGGCTGGGGACGGGGAACGAGCTCGACCGGCTGGACCCGGCCAAGGTGACCGGGCAGACCGGGTTCACGAGCGTGAGCGCCGGCGATGCCCACACCTGTGCCCGCCGATCCGACGGGGCCGCCTTCTGCTGGGGCAACGGAGCGGACGGCCGGCTGGGGACGGGCAACGAGTCCACCCGGCTGAGCGCGGCACAGGTGGTGTCCGGGTAGACCCGACGACCCGCAGGGGGGGTCCAGCGTCCGTTGACCGACAGCAAATCTCCCTCCCGCCACGGCTCCAACCGGCTCGCCGGCGAGAAGAGCCCCTACCTCCTCCAGCACGCCCGCAATCCCGTCGATTGGTATCCATGGGGCGAGGAGGCGTTCGAGCGCGCCCGGGCCGAGGACCGTCCGATCTTCCTCTCGATCGGCTACGCCACCTGTCACTGGTGCCACGTGATGGAGCGTGAGTCGTTCGAGGACGCCGCCGTGGCTTCGCTGCTCAACGACGGGTTCGTATCGATCAAGGTGGACCGCGAGGAGCGCCCCGACATCGATGGCGTGTACATGACCGTTTGTCAGCTCATGACCGGTCAGGGCGGCTGGCCGCTCACGATAGCGATGACGCCGGACCGGCGCCCGTTCTTCGCCGGGACCTACTTTCCCCGCGACAGTCGGCACGGCCGCATCGGATTGCTGGAGCTGCTGCCGCGTCTACGACGCGTCTGGGACGAGCGCCGCGCGGAGGTCGAGTCCTCGGCGAGCGCCGCGCTGGCCGCCGTGGCCGAAGCCGAGGTCCGCGCGCTCGACAACCAGGGCGGGAGGACCCTCGGGCTCGACACGCTGGAGCGCGGCTTCGAGGAGCTCTCGGCGCGCTATGACGCCGGGATGGGCGGCTTCGGTCGGGCCCCGAAATTCCCGACACCCCACCAGCTCCTCTTCCTCCTTCGCTGGCACGACCGCACGGGCGATGCGCGGGCCCTCGAGATGGTCGAGACGACCCTCACGATGATGCGGCGCGGCGGCATCTTCGATCACGTCGGGCTCGGCTTCCACCGCTACTCGACGGACGCCCGCTGGCTGGTGCCCCACTTCGAGAAGATGCTCTACGACCAGGCGCTGCTCGGACTGGCGTACGTGGAGACGTGGCAGGTGACCGGGGATGAGCGCTACCGCCGGGTCGCCGGGGAGATCTTCGAATACGTCCGGCGCGACCTGACCGACGCCGGGGGGGGCTTCTACTCGGCCGAGGATGCCGACAGCGAGGGACGCGAGGGGAAGTTCTACCTGTGGACCCGCGAGGACTTCGTGACCGCCGTCGGACCGCTCGGGCCCGACGCCGTGACCCTGGCGCTCGACGCGTTTCGCATCGAGGCGCGGGGCAACTTCGCGGATGAGGCGACCGGGGAGCGGACGGGGGAGAACATCCTGCACCGGCGCCGATCTGTCGAGGAGCTGGCGGCAGCGCGCGGCGTCGATCCGGACGACATGCGCTCCCGCCTCGAGCACATCCGCGCTGCGCTCCATGAAGCACGACGCGGGCGGGTACGCCCCGCGCTCGACGACAAGATCCTCGCGGATTGGAACGGGCTCATGATCGCCGCTCTCGCCGTGGGCTCTCGAGCGTTCGGCGAGCCCTCGTACGCCTCCGCCGCGAGTGGCGCGGCCGACTTCGTGCTCCGCGAGATGCGCGACGCGGACGGCCGGCTGCTGCACCGATACCGGACGGGGGAGGCGGCCATCCGGGCCGGCGCGGCGGATGTGGCGTTTCTCGCCTGGGCGCTCGTGGAGCTGTACGGGGCCACGCTCGAGCCCCGCTGGCTGGAGGAAGCCGGACGGCTGCTGGACGACCTCGTCGCGCGCTTCTGGGACGAAGAAGGCGGCCTGTTCAACGCCGCCGACGATGTGGACGACGTGCCGCTGCGCCAGAAGGAGGTGTACGACGGGGCCACGCCGTCCGCGAACGCGGTGGCGTGGTACGCCTGGCTCCGACTCGGGCACCTGATCGGGGACACGGCGTCGCTCGAGCGCGGGGCGACGATGGGCCACGCGTTCGCCGGCGCCGTGTCGCGGGCGCCGTCGGCGCACACCATGTGGCTCGTGGCCCTCGACCTCGACGTGGGCCCCGCCCGGCAGGTGGTGATCGCCGGGTCGCCCGGTCGGGCGGACACCGAACGGCTCCTGGGCGTGGCGCGAGGGGGGTATCGACCCCGCACCAGCGTCCTCCTCAAGCCTCCGGAGGGAGACGCGGCCCGACGCATCGCGGACCTGGCGCCTTTCACGCGCGGGCACGTGCCGCTCGACGGCGCTGCCTCCGCCTACGTGTGCTCGGAGTTCGTCTGTCAGCGACCGACGAGCGACGCCTCGGAGATGCGCGCGGCACTCGGCTGATCCTCGCCCTGTTCGCCTATGGCACCCGCATCCGGGGCCGGGGGCGGGGCCTCCGTGACGTACGCCTCGCCGCCGCCCCACACCGTCTCGACGATCGCGCCCCACACGGCCGGCCGGTAGACGGACAGTCCTGCGGATACCGCCACGGGGACCCCGACGAGGAGACCCACGTACACCACGGCGCCGGCGAGGGCGGCCCGCAGGCTCACGCGCGACCCGGTCAGAGGCGGCACGATCAGCTCCGCGATCCGCTGCCGGCGCGCGGCCGGGAGATCGGCGAACGGCGGCTCCTGGAGCGTCTGGAACACGGCGCGCACCCGGTCGGACTCGTCCATGCGCGGCGACACGGAATCACGCGCACGCCGGAGCGCGCCCGACGCGATGCGGGCGAATCTGAGCGAGGCGGCGAGCGCCAGCGCGAGGCCGGCCAGCACGAGGTCGTGGAACGCCCACGCCGCGGCCGCGAGCACCGCGACGCCGACGGCGAGGAAGGCCACCTGTGCGCGCGGGAAGCGTGCGAGGAGGAGCGACTCGACCATCCGGCCGCCGTCCAGCGGCGGGATTGGGAGCAGGTTGAAGTAGTTGACCATCAGGGCCGTGAGACCCGCCAGGAGCCACCACGCGTCGGCGCCGCGGGCGAAGACGTACAGCGCCGCCAGCCCGAGGAGCAGGCCGGGGATCGGCCCGAGCAGGTGGACGAGGGCCCGCCGGCCCGGCGTGATCTCCGGATCGGTCCCGCACGTGGCGGTGCCGACGAACGGGACGAACACGAGCCGCCGGTCGCGGTAGCCGAACGCCTTCATCCCGATCAGATGTCCGAGCTCGTGCACGAGGAGCACGCACATGAGCGCGCTCGCGAGGGCCCACCCGAGCCAGGCGCCAAACGCCACCAGCGACAGCGCGCCGCTCGCGAGCGCGAGCACGACCTTCCGGCGCGCCGTCCGCCGCTGCGCCCGCCGCCGACCGGCGTCCCGCAGATACTCGTAGCCCCAGGCCATCGCGGCCGCACGCGCCGCCTCGAGATTGGGGGTGGTCGCGTCGGTCAGCGGCTCGAGGTTGGAGCGCCACAACTGCTGGCGCGCCCGGTGCTTCATCGCGTCCGCCTCGCGGGCCAACACGCGACGCTGTCCCGCCAGGGCCCGGCAGGCGAGGCTCCACGCCGCCAGGGGTCGGAATCGCCACCGGGGCGCGCCACCCCGGCGAGCAGCGGCGCGACAGGTGAGCGCGCGCGCCTCCCAGTCACGCAGCGTGTCCGCCAGGGCCCGGCGCTCGATCCCGTTCCACTCCTCGAGCGGCAACGACGGGGCCGGCTCCGGCTCGCCGAGCGAGGCGAGCGAGGCGAGCGAGGCGACGTGGAGCTCCCACTGGCGGCCGAGGTCGTTGAGGTCGCGATCCGCGCACCGCCACCCCGGTGGGAACCCGGCGGTCAGGTGGGCGAGCCCGTCGAAGGTGGCCACCACCGGACCGCCCGCCAGGGGGGAGATGAACGACACGCGGTAGGGACGCTCCCCCATCCCCGGAAGCGGGGGACCCACGAACGCCAGGGCGCCGTTCTCGTCGTGGCGGTACACCCGCTCCGGTCGAGGGCCCTCGTACACGTCGATCGAGTCGATCCAGCGCGCGCCGAGCGACGAGAACCCGAGCGCCTCGAGCTCGCGTCCGGCGGCCTCGAACAGGGGCTCGAGCGCCGCGGGCAGCTGGTCGCCAGCGGTGGGGCGGATGCGAGGCGCTCCGAGGCGCCGGTCGCGCACGCGCGTCCACATCCACGCGCGCAGCCCGACGAAGAGCAGCAGCGTCGCGCCCAGAACGACGAGCGCCATGCGAAGCAGACCCATCGGAGCGGCCCTGTCTCGGAGCCGTGCGCGGCCGGCCGCGGGCCCCCGTGAGCCGACCGCCGCACGTCAGTTCGTGCATCGGCCGCGGTTCCGCGGCAAGAAGGGCACCGGCGTCAAGTCGTTGCGCGCGCATCGGATGGGGGCGGGTGGGGGCGCCGCATCCCGCGCATTCTGCGACGGATCGTGCAGGTCGGGAGCCCTCGGCGGTGCGCGCCACCCGTCGATCGACTCGATCATGTCGGCCGGCGCACGGCGTCCGTGGTCCCGCGCGTCCGGCGTCGTGGCCCCGGGTCGAGTCAGCCCACGCCGTACACGATCTTCCAGATGCGGCCGCCGCTGTCGTCGGCCACGTACAGGGCGCCGTCGGGTCCCACCGCCAGCCCCGTGGGGCGGTGCTCCGCCCCGCTGGGGCTCACGTCCTCCCCGGCGAACCCGTCCGCGAACACTTCCCACTCGCCGGTGGGTCGCCCATTCGCGAACGGGATGAACACGACGTTGTAGCCGCCCTGCGGAAGCGGCGCCCGGTTCCACGAGCCGTGGAACGCCACGAAGGCACCGCCGCGGTATCGGGCCGGGAACGAGGTCCCCGTGTAGAACGCCGTGGCGATCGGGGCCCAGTGAGCGGGGAGCCCGATCTCGGGATCCTTCTTGCCCGCACAGCGCCCGACCTCCCGTCCGTCGCCACCGTACTCGGGCGCGAGGACCTTCCGGTCCGCGATCGGATCGTAGTAGCAGTAGGGCCACCCGAAGTCGTCGCCTTCCTCGATGTGCACGAACTCCTCGGCCGGCTTCTCGGCCTGGTCCTCCGCCGTGAACCGATCGCTCCACAGCTGGAAGAGCCCATCACGACCATGCTGGGTTCCCCACAGCTCGCTCGTCCCCGGCCGGATGGCGAGCGCGAACGTGTTCCGGAGCCCGGTGGCGAAGCGGGTGCCGTCTTCCTGCGTCTGACCCGGCGTGCGGGCGTCGAACCGCCACACCCCGCCGCGGCGCTCCAGCTGGGGGCAGGGGTCCTGTCCCGGGGAGTCGGGGGTCCGGGTCTCCACCTGACAGGCGTTGGAGGGGGTCCCGATGTTCACGTACATGTTCCCGGTCGGGTCGATGGCGACGTTCTTGGCCGCGTGCCCGGTCCCCGGCCCCGGCAGCCCGGACACGATGCGCTCACCGGGTCCGGCGGGGGTCAGCGCCTCGGGTCCGATGTCGTAGCGGATGATCCCGTCGTCCGGGGCGAAGTACAGGTCGCCGTCGAAGAACCCCACGCCGGTGCCGCCGGCATCCCCGAATCGCTCGGTCACGTCGGCGCGACCATCGCCGTCGGTGTCCCTCAGCGCGAGCACCCCGCCCGGCGGCCCTCCGCGCCGCCCGTTGAGGGCCACGAACACATCCCCGTTGCCGCGCACGGCCAGGTGACGCGCCGCGCCCACCGAATCGGCGAATATGGTGGCGCAGAAGCCATCGGGCAGCGTGAGCCCGCCGTCGTCCGGGTCGCATGCCGGTCGCGGACCCGGCGCACCCCGGTGGGCCGCCCCGACGGGGACCACGCCCCCCCGTGCCCCGGCGACGTGCACGTCGAGCGCGGTGCCGGCGATAGCCAGACCCGCGAAGAGCGCGAGCGAAGCGAGCAGTCGACGGACCATCGGGGAATCCTCCGGTTTGCACAGGGACGCGGGACGGGGACGACACACGGCTCAAGCTCCCTGGGCGTCACCCGGCGGGCAAGCCCGTACGTGCGCTACGTGGGCCGCGGGGCACGCGCCCGCTACCGGGCCCGGCCGCGGCGCGCCCACCCCCGGCGGGCGGGCGGCACCGGTCGGCACCGTCCGCCCCGGGTGGCCGGTCTTTATGTGACGCGCGCCGACCCGTATCCTCCCGCCCATGACCACGGACCGGCTCCTGTACGGCAACACGATCGCGGCCTGGATCACGGCCGCCGGCACCCTGGCGCTTCTCTCGCTGGCGATGTGGCTCGTGCACCGCTTCGCCCTGTCCCGCCTGGCCGGCTTCGCGGGCCGAACGCACACGGTGATCGACGACGTGATCGTGCACGCCCTGGGGCGCACGAAGCTCCTGCTCGCCTTCCTGGTCGCCGTGTTCTTCGCTTCCCTGGTCTTGACTTTCGATCCCCAGATCGAGCTCGCGCTCCGCCGGGCCGCGGTGATCGCCGTGATCCTCCAGGTCGGGTTGTGGGCGACGGCGGCCGTGGCGTACTGGGTCGACCGCTTCGCCGAGACGACGGCCGACGAGGACCCCGCGGCCGTGACCACGGTGAGCGCGCTGTCGTTCATTGGCCGGCTCGTCATCTGGCTGCTCGCGCTCCTCCTCATCCTCGACAACTTCGGGGTCGAGGTGACCGCGCTCCTCACGGGGCTCGGGATCGGCGGGATCGCGGTCGCCCTGGCGGTCCAGAACATCCTCGGCGACCTGTTCGCTTCCCTGTCGATCGTGCTGGACAAGCCGTTCGTGCTCGGGGACTTTCTCGTCGTCGGCGACCACATGGGGACGGTCGAGCACATCGGGCTCAAGACCACCAGGCTCCGCGCCCTCAGCGGCGAGCAGCTCGTGTTCGGGAACGACGACCTGCTCAGGAGCCGCATCCGGAACATGGGGCGCATGGCCGAGCGCCGGTGCGTGTTCTCGATCGGGGTGACGTACGACACCCCGCGCGACACGCTGGCCGCGATCCCGGGCTGGGTCGCGGAGATCGTGGAGCAACGGGAGCACGCGCGGCTCGACCGCTCGCACCTCAAGGGGTTCGGGGCCTACTCGATCGACTTCGAGGTGGTCTACTACATGGAGGTCCCGGCGTACAACACCTACATGGACACCCAGCAGTCGATCCACCTCGCGATCCACGAGAAATTCGAGCGGGAGGGTGTGGAGTTCGCCTATCCGACGCAGGTGGTGTACACGACTCCCCGTTCCGGGGACGCCGAGGACGCCGCGCCGCGAGATTGACACGCCCCCCGCGCACGCCCTACCATAATCGGCTATCGTACGCCGGGGATCACGCCCCGGCTCACGGGTTCGGGACCCTGCGCTCTTCGCTTCAGACAACGACCATCCAGGGAATCGTGGATACGACGGACGCCTCGTGTAGCACGAGTCCGATGATGCTCCTGTCGGGCACGGCGAACCGCGCCCTGGCCGAAGGCATCGCGCAGGTGCTCGGCCAGGAGCTGTGCGACGTCACGATCAAGCGGTTCGCCGATGGGGAGATCTTTGTCCGCATCAACGAGAACGTACGGGGGCGGGACGTCTACATCATCCAGCCCACCAACCCGCCGGCCGAGAATATGCTCGAGCTGCTGATCCTCATCGACGCGGTGAAGCGGGCGTCGGCCGCCCGTATCACCACGGTGATCCCGTACTACGGGTACGGGCGCGCGGACCGCAAGGACCAGCCGCGGGTGTCGATCGCCGCCAAGCTGATGGCGAACCTCATCACGGCGGCGGGCACCGATCGCGTGCTGGCGATCGACTTCCACCAGCACCAGCTCCAGGGGTTCTTCGACATCCCGGTGGATCACCTGTACGCGGCCCCGGTGTTCCGGCGCTACTACGAGATGAAGCGGCTCGACAACCTCGTCGTGGTGGCGACCGACGTGGGGGCGGCGAAGATGGCCCGCGGGTACGCGAAGCGGCTCGGCGGCGACCTGGCGATCATCGACAAGCGTCGCCCCGGCCCCAACCTGGCCGAGGTGGCCAACATCGTGGGCGACGTGGATGGGAAGGACTGCATCATCCCCGACGACATGATCGACACGGCGGGCACCATGGCCACGACGGTCGATGTCCTGCGCGAGCGCGGGGCGAACGACATCTACATCCTGGCCACCCACCCGCTGTTCTCGGGCCCCGCGGTCGAGCGCCTCGCGGCGGCCGGCGTGCGGGAGATCACGGTCACCGACACGGTCCCCATCCCGCCCGAAAAGGCGGAGGCGCTCCCGAACCTGAGGGTCCTGTCGGTGGCGAGTCTGCTCGCGCAGGCGATCGAGAACACGCACACATCGAGCTCCGTGAGCGTGCTGTTCAACTAGACGTCCGCGGAGCGCCGCATGGCGCCCCCGCGGAAGGAACCGCATGGGCCGCGCGCCGGACGACACGGGTGCGGCGCTTCGACCGAGGGACAGACATGAGCAAGGAACAGGCGACGCTCCGCGCCCGGCCGCGGACCGAAACGGGAAAGACCGCCGCGCGGCAGCTGCGCAGAAACGGCTCCGTGCCCGCGGTCGTGTACGGACACGGGGACGAATCCCGGCCCCTGGCGGTGGACACGCACGAGCTGGAACGCCTCCTGAGCCGCATCCACGCGGCCACGACGGTGATCGCGCTCGAGGTGCAGGGTGGCGCCGAGGCCCAGCAGGTCCTCATCCGGGAGATCCAGCGGCACCCGTTCCGCCGCGACGTGCTGCACGTCGACTTCTTCCACATCCGGGCCGACGAGGTGATCCGGGTCTCGATCCCGCTCCGTCTCGAGGGCCACGCGAAGGGCGTCGAGGCCGGTGGGATCCTCCAGCAGATCAGGCACGAGATCGAGGTCGAGTGCCTGCCGGGCGAGATCCCGGACGACTTCCGGGTCGACGTGTCCGCGCTCGACATCGGCGACTCGATCCACGTCGGCGACATCGACACGGGCTCGGTCACGGTGCTCGACGAGGCCGATCTGTCCGTGTGCAGCGTTGTACCGCCCACGGTCATCGAGGTCGAGGAGGAAGAGGAGGAGCTGCCCCCGGAGTTCGAGGGACTCGAGGGCGAGGAGCTCGAGGCTGCGAAGGAGGCGGCCAGGGAGGCCGCCGAGGCGGAGGACGAGGAGTCGGAGGAGGAGCCCGAGGAGAAGTAGCCCGCGTTCTCTCGGCTGCGTCTCGAGGCCGTGCACGTCGATGGGCGCCTCGTGCTGGCCCTCGGGAATCCCGGGGACCGGTATCGGGACACGCGTCACAACGTGGGCTGGTGGCTCGCCGATCGGCTCGTGGTCCATTGGGGCCTCGATCCGTTCGTGCCGGCCGGCCGGACCGCGTGGACCTCGGGTCGGGCGCGCGGATGGTCCGTGGAGATCCACAAGCCGCTCACGTACATGAACCGGAGCGGCCGGGCGCTCGAGGGGCTGCTCGCCGGCCGCCGGCTCGATCCCGCCAACGGCCTGCTCGTCCTCGTCGACGATGTGTCGCTCCCTCCCGGCCGGATCCGGGTGCGCGCCCGGGGGTCCGCCGGTGGGCACAACGGGCTCCAGTCGGTCGCGGAGTGTCTGGGGAACGACGTGTACGCGCGTCTGAGGATCGGGGTCGGCCGCCCGCCCGACGAGCGCATCGACCTCGCCGAATGGGTGCTCGCCCGCATGCCGCGGAGCGAGGAGGAGGCGACGCTCGCGGCGTTCCCGCGGGCGGTAGAAGCCGTAGAGCACTGGCTCGAGCATGGCGTCGAGGCGGCGATGAACCGCTTCAACTCGAACTGATGGGTCGTCGACCGGAGAACGCGACCCGCGGACAAGGAGACGACGCGACGTGATCGATTACATAGATTTCTCGCTGTGGCTGGGCGTGATCGGCCTCATGTTCTCGTTCGGCCTGTACACGTACGTGAAGGGGCAGCCCGTCGGGACGGAGCGCATGGCCGAGCTGGCCGACGCGATCCACGACGGGGCGATGGCCTTCCTGCGCCGCGAGTACATGGTGCTCGTCCCGTTCATAGCCATCGTGGCCGGGTTGCTCTACTGGCTGGTGGGCGGGCGCACCGCCCTCGCGTACGTGTTCGGGGCCACCTGCTCGATCCTCGCCGGGCTGTTCGGCATGCAGGCCGCGACCAAGGCGAATGTGCGGACGTCCGAGGCGGCCCGGACGTTCGGGCAGGGGAAGGCGCTTCGCATCGCGTTCTCCGGCGGTGCCGTGATGGGCACCGCAGTGGCGGCGCTCGGGCTGCTCGGGATCGGGCTCGTGATGCTGATCTACGACCCGCAGGTGGTCGGCTTCCGCCCCTTCGGCGAGATCATCTCCGGCTTCGCGATGGGCGCCTCCTCGATCGCGCTGTTCGCGCGCGTGGGTGGCGGTATCTATACGAAGGCGGCCGACGTCGGGGCGGACCTCGTCGGGAAGGTCGAGGCCGGGATCCCGGAGGACGATCCGCGCAACCCGGCCACGATCGCGGACAACGTGGGGGACAACGTCGGGGACGTGGCCGGAATGGGCGCCGACATCTTCGAGTCCTACGTGGGCTCCGTGATCGCCACGATCGTTATCGGCGTGACGAGCCCGCTGATCCTCGACGGCGCGCGGATGGCCGCCGTCGCTCTCCCCGTGCTCTACATTATGGTCGGGTTCCTCGCCAGCGTGATCGGCATACTCGCCATCCGCGTCCTCGAGCGCATGAGCCCCGCGACGGCCCTCCGCTACTCGCCGATCATCGGGGCGGTGATCTTCTGGGTGGTCGCGTACCTGATCACCATCCGGCTCCCGATCTTCGATGCCGCGGCGCAGGGGCTGTGGACGTTCTCGAACCCGGCGGCCGGCCCGTTCTGGGCCATGCTGTTGGGGTCGCTCGTCGGCATCGCGATCGGGCTGGTGACCGAGTACTACACGGCGGCGGCCCCGATCCGGAAGATCGCGCAGGCGTCGGAGACCGGCTCGGCGACCAACATCATCACCGGGCTGGCGGTCGGCATGGAGTCGACCGCCCTCCCCATGCTCCTCATCTGCGCCGCGATCTTCCTGGCCTTCAAGTTCGCCGGGCTGTACGGGATCGGGATCGCGGCGGTCGGGATGCTGGCGACCGTGGGCGTGACCATGTCCGTGGACGCATACGGGCCGGTCGCCGACAACGCGGGCGGGATCTCGGAGATGAGCGAGCTGGGGCCCGAGGTGCGTGCGATCACCGACTCGCTCGATGCGCTGGGCAACACGACGGCGGCGATCGGCAAGGGATTCGCGATCGGGTCGGCGGCGCTCACGGCGCTCGCCCTGTTCTCGGCGTACGCGAACGCCGTCGGTCTCAACGAGATCGGCATCAACCTGGTCGACCCGTACGTGGTGATCGGCCTGTTCATCGGCGGCGCGACCCCGTTCTTCATCGCGGCGCTCACCATGACGGCCGTGGGGCGCGCGGCGGCCGGGATGGTGGCCGAGGTGAGGCGCCAGTTCCGCGAAATCCCCGGCATCATGGAAGGGACGGCGAAGCCCGACTCGTCCCGGTGCGTCGATATCTCGACCCGGGCCGCGCTCAAGGAGATGATCGTCCCGGGGCTGGTGGCGATCGTCGTGCCGCTCGTGATCGGACGCTTCCTCGGCGTCCAGGCGCTCGGCGGGGCGCTCGCCGGCGCGACGGTGACCGGCGTCCTGCTCGCGCTCTACATGGCCAACTCGGGCGGTGCGTGGGACAACGCCAAGAAGTACATCGAGACCGGTGCGCACGGGGGCAAGGGATCGGACCCGCACAAGGCGGCCGTCGTGGGCGACACGGTCGGGGACCCGTTCAAGGACACCTCCGGACCTTCCATGAACATCGTGATCAAGCTCATGAGCGTGGTGTCGCTCGTGCTCGCCCCCTGGTTCGCGCGCGTACATGGTCTGGCCGCCGGTGACGGGAGCTCCGTCAGGCTGGCCCTGGCGCCGATGCTGGATGCGGTTCGCGCCCTGACCGGGCTGTTCTAGCCCGCGAGGGCGCTGGCACGGCGCGGCCGCGCCCCGTAGCTTCTCCGACCCTCGCCACCCGCGGAGCCGACGGCTCCGCGGCGCCGCACCGGAAGGCGAGACGACATACGGCGAGCGGCCCGACCGCTCACCGACTCCTGCCCCGGACGCGCGTCCGGGGCCGCGTTCAGACCAAAGGAGCCACGATGCGCGAGTACGAGATCGTGTACATCTTCCGGTCCAACTTCACGCCCGAGGAGATCGAGGCGAAGCTGGACCGCTTCCACGCCATTCTCACCCGCGATGAGCAGGGCGAGATCACCGCGGTCGAGCAATGGGGCAAGCGCCAGCTCGCCTATCCGATCCGTGGCCAGACCAACGGGTACTACGTCGTCGCGCAGTTCACGGCGGATCCGACCGTGATCGCGGAGCTCGAACGCGGGCTCAAGCTCGATGAGGATCTCCTGCGCTACCTGATCGTCCTGTCCGAGGGCGAGCTGCCGATTCCGTCGTCCATGCACGACGAGGACGACGAGGGCCGCGGCGGGAAGCGCCGGGACGACGAGGACGAGGACGAGGACGAGGACGAAGACGAGGAGAAGGAGGAATGAGCATGGCGTTTCGGAAGTCGTGTCGATTCTGTGACTCGGAGCAGCGGGTGGACTACAAGGACTCGCAGGTCCTCGATCGCTTCGTGTCCGATCGAGGCAAGATCCTGCCGCGGCGGGCGACGGGGTTGTGCGCCAAGCACCAGCGGCACATGGGGACGGCGATCAAGCGGTCGCGCTACCTGGCGCTGCTCCCGTACATCCGCGGGTATCACGACTAGAAGGCCGTTTGGACGAGCCGAGTGGGCCGCACGGCGGACGGGGGGAGCGCCGCGGGAGGTCGCGGCGCTGAACGAGCGCAGGCGGAGTTTCTGGCGCGCCGCGGCGCTCGCCCTGGCGGTGACCGTGTTGTCGCCGCTGAGCTCGTCGCTGTCGAGCCCGATCGCGATGATCGGGATTCCGGCGGCGGCCGCGCTGATCGCATTCCAGTGGCGCCGGCCGGCGAGCCTGGCCCTGGCCGCGGGGCTCCTGATGGTGAGCTTCGCGGGCGCGTTCGCGTCGCCCGAGCCGATGTGGCGCATCGAGCGCGCGTGGGCGCTCTTGATCGCCGGGGGGTTCGTGATCGCGACGGCGTTCGCGCCGCGGCGAGGGGTCCTCGTCCGGGCGCTGGTGGCGCTGGCGATCGCCACGGCCGTCGTCGCCACGCTGGGGCTCCTCAGACCCGGGCTGCTCGGGGGCCTCGACTGGCGCGTGGCCGGCCAGTTCGACCGCATGGCGATGATGTTCGGAGCGCAGGGCGACGCGCAGGCGGCGGTGGCCGAGGCACTGCGCTCGTTCGCCGCGATCGCGAAGGCGATCTACCCGGCCCTCCTCGCGCTGGCCTCGCTCGCGTCGCTGAGCGTGGCGACGTACGTGACCCGTCGCATGGAAGGGGCGACGGCCGGGGTCTCCCCGCTGCGGGGCTTCCGGTTCGACGACCACCTCGTGTGGTTGCTGGTCATCGGCCTGCTGCTCCTCGTCGTGCCGGCGGGTAGCTGGGCGCCGCGGGTGGGTGGCAACGTGGTGACGTTCATGGGCGGGCTGTATGTCCTGCGGGGGGCCGGGGTGCTCGCGTGGCTCGGCACGACCGTCGTCTCGTCGAGCTGGTCGATCGCGTTGTGGATCGTCGCGGCGCTGTTGTTCTATCCCGTGACGCTCGGGGCGGCGTTCGTGCTTGGCCTGAGCGACACCTGGCTGGACCTCCGCTCCCGCTTGGGGGTGGAAGCGGAGGAGGAGTGAACCGCCGGCGTCACCGCGCCGGGATGGAGGGGTTTCGATGGTCGAAGTGATTCTCAGGAAGGACGTCGCGGATCTCGGACATGCCGGCGAGCTGGTGACCGTGAGGCCGGGGTATGCCCGCAACTACCTGATTCCGCAAGGGCTGGCGCTCCAGGCCACGGCCGGGAATCGCAGGCGGTTCGAGGAGGAGCGCCGTCAGATCGAGCAGGCGGCCGAGCGCGATCGGGAGCACGCCCAGGAGCTGGCGAAGACCCTGCACGACCGCTCGCTCACGTTCCACCGGCGGGCCGGAGACGAGGGGCGGCTGTTCGGTTCCGTGACCACCGCGGACATCGCCGAAGCCCTCGAGGCAGAGGGCGCGGCGGTGGATCGCCGGCTGATCCGGCTCGACGAACCGATCAAGGAGCTAGGCGTGTTCTCCGTACCGATCCGCCTGCACGCCGACGTGGAGCCCGAGATCAAGGTGTGGGTGGTCGCGGAGGAGTGATCCCCCAGGAGTCAGCCCCGGTTTCGCTGGACACCGCCTGGGAGAGGCTCTCGGAGCGAGGCGAGCCCGTCGAGGAGCTCCGACGCGCCGCGGAGGCGGCGCTGGAGCGCAACGCCCGCGAGCCCATCGTGCTGGACCTGCGGGGCCTGTCGGACGTGACCGACTATTTTCTGATCGCGACGGGCGACTCGGACACGCACACCCGCGCCATCAGCGAGAACATCGCGGATCGCATGCGCGAGGCGGGGTTCCGTCCAGTGGGCATCGAGGGCATGAACCACGGACGCTGGGTGCTGATGGACTTCGTCGGCCTCATCGTCCACGTCTTCCTCGCGCCCGTGCGCGACTTCTACCGTCTCGAGCGGCTGTGGGGAGACGCGCCCGCGTACGAGCTGGAGTGAGGCCGGTCCGGTCTGCGGCGCGGGCCCGCTTTCTTGCGGGTTTTTTCGCTCGTCGGCTAAGTTGATGCGAACCAATGGTCGGGTCGGTGGACGTGGATGACGTGTCGATCTCATCTCGGGGTTCTTCCCGCCGCGCTGCACGTTTCGGGGTGCTCGCGGCCGTAGCACTCGGCGCCTCGCAGGGCGGCTGCGGACAGTCGCCTCCGGACTCCGGGCAGCCCCTGGAAGGCGCCACCCTCGTCGCCGGCAGCTCCGTCCTGCGCCACGGTCTCCTCACCCTGCCGCGCAGCGGTGGACTCCCCGAGCTGCGGGCCGTCGACGATCCCCTCCGCGTGCGCTGGCGGGGGGAACGGGAGGTCCCGGCGTCGATGGAGGCGCATGCTCTCGGTCGCGCCGTCGTGCTGCGGGCCGAGGACGGCCGCATCTCGCTCTACGATCCGTCCACCGAGACGGTCCGCGATCTCGGATCCGCCTCGGGGGACGCGCGCTGGATCGGGTCGGACGACGGCGGGGCCTTCGTCACGGACGGGGAAGCGCTCGTCGTCCGGGCCGGCGGGTCCCGACACATCGAGACGGACGGCACGATCCTGTGGGCCGCCCCCGCGGGGTCGGAACGCGTCGTGGCCCTGGTCGACACCCGGGGAGGTCACCGCCTGGAGGTCTGGGAGGACGGCGACGCGCCCGTATCCAGCGAGCCCGTCGACTCGCCGGGTCCGGCCGTCCTCACCGGCGCCGGGCGCGAGGTGGTCCTTCCGGAGGGCGAGGGGCATCGGCTGGTCGAACGAACGCTCCCGGAGCTCCATCCGACCGAGCGAGCGGATCTCGACGCGGCCCCGGTATTGCTCGCGACCTCGCCGTCCGAGCACCGCCTGTTCGCGGTCCCCGGCGGCGAGGATCGCCTGGTCGTAATCGACCGCTACGCCTGGGAGACCCTGGCCCGGACGCGCACGAAGGGGAGTGTCCGGGCGGTGAGGCCCTCGCTGACGGGCGATCTCCTGTTGTACGAGGACGAGGCCGGCGTCTGGGCGCTCGCCCCGACCGCGAACTCGCCGACCGCCGTCGACAGCGAGTGGCGTTCGGACCTGCCGCTCGCGCTCCCGGGCGGCGCCGTACTCGCGATCCGGCACGGCGAGGTACGCGTGATCGCCCCCGACGGCTCCCCGGGCGAGGTCGTGCCGAACGGGGCGGACGACTGGTGGCTGCCGGTGCGCTGGCGGCCGCGCGCCGTCGAGATGCTGGCCGAGGCGCCGGATCCGGGCGCCGACACGACCGCCGAGGTCGGCGAGCGTCCCCCGGCGCTCCAGGACGTGGGGATCACGACCCTGGGACAGGTGTCCCCCCGGGCGGTCGCCGTCGCCCCCGCCGGCCGTCATCCGACCGCGCCCGGCGACCGGGCGTCCCTGGACGTGGCCACGGCGGGCGCGACCGCACGGGTGCCGAACGGGTTCTACGCGGTGGCCACCTCGTCGCGACAGCTCCCCACCCTGCGGGATCTCCAGCGCTCGCTCGAGGGATCGGGGTATCCGACCCAGGTCCTCCCGCGCGTGGACGAGGCCAACGAGACCTGGTACCGGCTCCTCGTCGGTCCGTACGAGTCCCGGGACCGGGCGGAGGCCACCGCCTCGCGCCTGCGTCGGGAGCGGGGCATCGCGGCATGGATCCAGGAGGTGTCGGGTGGCTTCGAGACGCCGGGCGATTCGTGATGGGCGGTGCCCCGTGGTAGGCCCGGAGCGATTGCGCGAGGCGGTCAGGGAGCGCGACGAGCGCGACGCGCGCTTCTTCGCCTGGGACGTCCCTGGCGACGCCCACATCGTCGCGCTCGTGCACGAGGCCGACGAGGCCGAGCGGAGCGCCACGGTAGCCGACGCGATCGCGACCTCGGTCGCCCGGCGTCGGGAGCACACGCTCCTCCTGTGCGCTTCGTCGGGCCCCTCGCCCCTCGATGAGCTCCTCGGCGGTGTCGCCTCTCCCGGGCTGCCGGCGGCGCTCGAGGGGCGTGCCCGGCTGACCGATGTGGCCGTGCAGCGCGTCGATCGGCCGTTCGTGTATCTGCCGGCCGGCCGGGAGCCCGCGGCGATGCGCGAGCTGCTGGGCGACGATCTGCTGACGAGCTTCATCGGGCGCGTCCGCGAGCGGGGCGGGACGCTGTTCATCGTCCTCTCCGAAGAGACCCTGCTCGTCGATGGCCTCGTGTCGCTCCTGGACGGATACGTGGCCCTGGGGGACGTGCGGCTCCCCGGAGCGCTGCGGGATCTCCCGCAGTTCGGGCGCGTGAGGTTCGAGGACGGAGACGAGCCGGCCCCCGCAGAGGCGGACGAGCGGTCGGAGCCACCCATCACCCTGCCGGAGCTCCCTCCCATCACGATTTCGGGCTCGAACGAGGCGGACCCCCCGTCGGGTGCCGTCCAGACGGGGACGGACGGCAGGGAGGGGACGGACGACGGGATCGATCCGTCCGGGGGCGCGGCGGAGCCGGACCGCCGTCCGCTCGCCGCTCCGTGGGTCGAACCGCCCGATTCAGCGTCCCTCCGGCCCGAGCCGCCGTCCACCCCGCAGCACGGCGACGCGATGCCGTGGCGCCGGCGCAGGGAGAAGCCCGGCTTCCCGGTTGCACGAGCCGCCGTCGGTGCCGTCGCCATCCTCGGGGTGGCGCTCGCCTGGTGGCTGATCGCCCGGGCCGCGGCCGCACGCGACGGCGCGGGTCCGGCTTCCGCGGAGGCGGCGCCGGCGGAGGCCGCCCGAGAGGCTCCACCCATCTTCGATGCTGCCGCGGCCAGCCGCTCCTTCGAGAACGCGCCCGTGCTCGCGTACTCGGTCCTCATCGCGTCCTACGCGGCGCTGGGCGACGCGGAGGAGCGACTCGCACGGGTGCGCGCGCGAGATGACGGGTTCTTCTTCCTGTCATCCACGCCGGTGCGTGGCGTGATCTACCACCGCGTGTTCGCGGGCGCTCTCACCGACCGCGCCGATGGTGTCGCGCTCATGGACCGGCTGGTGGCGGACCGGCTCAAGGATGCCGCCAGCGAATGGGACGTGCGGCCCGCGGGGCTCGCGTTCGATCTGGGGCTGTACGCCGGGCGCGACGAGGCGGTCGACCGCGTGTCGCGGCTCGCGGGGCGCCAGATTCCCGCCTACGCGCTCTGGGCGACCACCCCGGCCGACACGGTGTGGCGCGTATACGGCGGCGCCTACGAGAACGAGCGCGCCGCGCAACCCATGGTGGAGCTCCTGCAGGACGCCGGCGAGCCCGCCAACCTCGTCGAGCGACGCGGCGCGGTTCCCACTCCACCTCCCGACGAATGAGCGATCATTGAGGATCAAGTCCCTCACCCTGCACGGCTTCAAGTCTTTCGCCGATCGGACACGGCTCGAGCTCCACGACGGCATCACGGCGATCGTGGGCCCGAACGGCTGCGGAAAGTCGAACATCTCCGACGCGCTGCGCTGGGTGCTCGGCGAGCAGCGGCCCACCGCGATCCGCGGGTCGCGCATGGAGGAGGCGATCTTCGGGGGCACCGAGCAGCGCCGTCCCATCCACCGGGCGGAGGTGACCCTCGAGATGTCCAACGAGGACGGCGCACTGCCCGTGCCATACTCGGAGGTGTCGATCGGACGCACCGTGTACCGGGGCGGCGAGAGCGAGTACACGCTCAACGGCGCCCCCTGCCGCCTGCGCGACATCCTGGACCTGTGTCGTGACACCGGCCTGGGAGCCAACGCCTACGCGATCATCGAAGGACGGATGGTGGACGCGATCCTCTCGGACCGGGCCGAGGAGCGCCGGGCCCTGTTCGAGGAGGCCGCCGAGATCGGGCGCTACAAGGACCGTCGTCGGGTCGCCACGCGGCGTCTGGAGCAGGCCGAGGCGGACCTCGTGCGGCTCGAGGACGTCCTCTCGGAGGTGCAGTCGAAGGTGCGCTCGCTGGCCCAGCAGCGGGGACGGGCCGAGCGGCACCAGCGGCTCCGCGAGCGGCTCCTGCAGCTCGAGGTGGCCGCCGCCGACGCCCGGCTGGAGCGCACCGCGGCCCGCCTCGAGGAGGCCCGCGGCGAGCTGGAAGGGCTCACCCGGACGCGGCCGTCGGAGGAGGCGGATCTCCAGACGGCGGAGACGGAGGCCGAGACGCTCCGCATCCGGCTGGCCGAGCTCGAGCGGGAACGGTCCGGCGTGGCGCGCGCGGCCGAAGAGGCGCGACGGGCCGTGGAGGAGTGCGAGCGGGCGCGTCTGGTGGCCCGGGAACGCGCGGCGGGGGCCAGCGACCGGCTGGCCGCGCTCGAGGGGGAGACGCGACACACGGAGGTCCGGCGAGAGGGGCTGGCCGGGAGCCTCGCCGCGGCGAGGAACGCCGTGGCCGAAGTCGAGTCGGGCCACGCCGACGTCGTGTCGCGGGAGGCGGCGCTGCGCGACGCCACGGAGGTCGCGCACACGGCCGCCGACGAGGCGCGGATCGCGCGCGAGCGGGCGCGCGAGCGGCTCGAGCGCGCGCGCCGGGAGCTCGACCGCTTCGAGACCGAGCTCCGCGCCACCGAGGATCGCGTGCGGGAGCGCTCCGAGGAGCTCGATCGGCGCCGTCCGGCGCTCGATTCGATCGAGGCCCAGACCCGCTCGCTCACCGAGACGATCGAGAGCGCCGAGGGGGCGGAACGGCGGGCGGCGGCGCGGGTGACCGAGCTCGAGGAGGTCCTGAGCGAAGCCCGCGCCGCTACCGAGCGCGCCGAGGTGGAGCTGCGGGATGGCCGCGAGCGCGCCGCCGGGCTCGAGGGTGAGCTCTCCGCGGCCCGGGCCCGCGCGTCCAGCCTCGCCGCCATCATCTCCTCGAGCGCGCTCCTCCCCGACGTGGTGGTCGATCTCATCGAGGACCGCGACGCGGTCGGCGGGATCGCGGGCGTGCTGTCCGAGTTCCTCGACGTCCCGGGGGAGTGGGCGGGGGCGGTGGAATCGCACCTCGGTCCGTACCTGCACGGAGTCGTCGTGGACGACTGGGTCGCGGTGACCCGGATCCAGGGCTGGCTTGCCGACCGGAAGGCCGAAGACGGCGTCCTGGTCCTCCCCCTCGATCCCGGCCCGCGGGTGCCGGATGGAGGAGGCGAGGCCGGCCTTCTCGATCGGGTGAGCGCGCGCGGGGCCGGGGCTCCCTGGGTCGAGGCGCTGCTGGCGGGGGTGGGGGCCGCGGAGGGGATCGAGCCGCGCGAGGGCCCCTGGGTCGGTCGCGCCGGCGACCGGCAGGACCGCCTCGGGGCCGTGTTCCTCGGACGCCCCGGGGGCGGTGACGGCGTTCTGAGCCGGCGCGCGGGGCTGGAGGTGCTGCGCGGCGAGGTCGAGACCCTGGAGAGCGATCTCGCGCGCGTGCGCGGTGAGCTCGAGGAGCGCGAGGCCCGCGTGCGGGAGACCCGCGACCGCACGGAGCGGCTCGACGCGGAGACACGCGAGACCGAGGCCGAGCGCCGCGCGGCGGCCGCCGACCGGGCATCGGCGGCCGCACGGCTGGAGCGGCTGGGCGACGAGCGCGCCGACGTCAGCGGGCGCATCGAGCAGCTCGAGGCGTTCCACGAGTCGGCGCTCGAGCGCACCGAGACGGGAGCGGAGCGCCGCCGCGAGCTGGAGCGGGCGCACGTCGCGGCCGAGACGGCGCTCGCGGAGGCGGGCGCTCGGGCCGACGAGGCGCGTGAGGCAGACGAGGCGCGTCGGGCGGAGCTCCACGAGGCCCAGCTCGCGCTGGCGCGGAGCGAGGCGAGCCTCAAGAGCCGCACCGAGGTGGTCGATCGCATCGAGGAGGCACTCCGGGACGCCGAGTCGCGTGCGCTGTCTCTCGCCGAGGAGCGCGAGCAGCTCGAGACCGTGCTGGCCGACAGCGAGCGCATATCGACGGAGGCCGAGGAGACGATCGCCGCGGGGCTCGAGGAGCGTGGCGACCGCGACCGCCGCCTTGCGGAGCTCGAGACCAGGATCGACACGCACCGGGAGGAACTCGAGCGGCGCGAGACCGAGCTGCGCGACGCCCGCCGGGCCGAGCGGGAGCACACCGAGCGCCGTCATGCCCTCGAGCTCGAGGTCACGCAGCTCGAGGGGGCGCGGGCCAGCGTGCAGGAGCGTCTGGAGGCGGAATGGGACGCCACGCTCGACGTCCTCCGGGAACGGACGATGCCGCCCGAGGAAGGGGACCTCGAGGCCTGGGAGACGGAGCTCGACGGGGTACGTCGCGCCATCGCGCGCATCGGCCCCGTCAACCTGCTCGCGCAGCAGGAGTACGACGAAGAGACCGGACGCCTGGAGTTCCTCACCGGCCAGAGGGACGACCTGGTCGGCGCCCGCGACGACCTGCGGGCCTCGATCCGCCGCATCAATCGCAACGCCGCCGAAGCGTTCATGAGCACGTTCGAGCAGGTGCGGGAGAACTTCCACCGCACGTTTCACTCCCTGTTCGAGGGCGGCGAGTGCGACGTGTGGCTCGACGATCCCGACGATCCGCTCGACTCGCCGATCGAGATCTCGGCCAGCCCGCGGGGGAAGAAGACGCAGCGCATCCACCTGCTGTCCGGGGGCGAGCGCGCCCTCACGGCGCTCGCGCTCCTGTTCGCCATCTATCTCGCCAAGCCGAGCCCGTTCTGCCTGCTGGACGAGGTGGACGCGCCGCTCGACGAGACCAACGTGCTCCGCTTTGTCCATATGCTGGCCGAGTTCAAGGGCGACACGCAGTTCATCGTCATCACGCACAACCCGCGGACGATGGAGGGCGCGGACTGGATCTACGGCGTCACGATGCAGGAGCCCGGCGTGTCCTCGATCGTGGGCGTGGAGTTCGACCAGGCCACGCAGGTCGCCTGAGCGGACCGCCGGGATCCGGCGAGGCGCGGCGGAGAGGGGGGCCGGTGGGTCCCGCTCCATCCCGGCCGCGGGCGTGAGCGAGCTCGTGGTGGTCGGGTGCGGCACCGTGGTCCCCGAGGGCGACCGCGCCGCCTCGAGCTACTACGTCGAGGCGGGTCCGGCGCGCGCGCTGCTCGACTGCGGTCCGGGCGCTCTCCAGGCGCTCGCCCGTCTCGGGATCGGGTGGGGCGCGATCACGGATGTGGCGCTCACCCATTTCCACGCCGACCACGTGGGCGCGCTTCCCGGTCTCCTGTTCGCGCTCAGGCACGGTCTCGCGGACCGCAGGGAGACGCCGCTCCACGTGTGGGGGCCGACCGGCACGATCCGCCTGTTCCGGAAGCTCTCCGACGCGCTGGGCTCGTTCATGCTCGATCCCGGCTTCCCCGTCGACGTGGTCGAGGTCGCCCCGGGGGATGAGGTCCGCCTCGGCGGGGACGCGATGCTCAGGGCGCACAAGACGCCCCACACCGACGAGAGCCTCGCCTATCGGGTCGATGCCGGGGGGGCGGGTGTCGGATACACGGGGGACACGGGACCGTCCGACACGCTCGGCGTATTCATGCGCGGCGTCGCGGTGCTGGTGAGCGAATGCTCCCTCCCCGACGAGCAGGCCGGCGACAACCACCTCACTCCATCGCGGGTCGCCGCGATCGCCGCCGCCGCCCGTCCGGGGACGCTCGTGCTGAGCCACATGTACCCTCACCTCCGACGGACGCTGGATGTCGCGGCGGCCGTCCGGGCGGCCGGCTTCGACGGGTCGATAGAGCTGGCGCGCGAGGGTCTGCGCATCGCGTTCTGAGCACGGGACGCGGCGCGTCCACGAGCGCCCACCGACGCCGCGCGTGTCGTGTTTGACGAACGCATGAGGGCGCTCGACTATTCCTAGCCGTTCCGGCCGCGCCGGGCGGCGGTCCCGCGGACCGTCTCCCGGGCTTCCCGCTCCCGGGTCGCCCGCGCGCGCCCGAACCCGTATGCCGGGGGATCGATGCTGGTTGTGATGAAGCACGGCGCCACCGAGGACCAGATCCGGGGCGTGGTGCGCACGATCGAGTCGATGGGGTACCGGGCCAGCCCGATGCCGGGCGCCCAGCGCACCTCCGTCGGGCTCGTCGGAAACGACGGCCGCGTGGATGAGAGCCGGCTGGTGGGGCTCGAGGGCGTCCTGCGCGTGATCCACGTCTCGCAGCCCTACAAGCAGGTGAGCCGCGAGTGGTGTCCGGAAGACACCATCGTGGAGCTCGCCAACGGGGTGCGGGTCGGTGGCAAGGACGTGGTGGTGATGGCCGGCCCCTGCGCGGTGGAGTCGCGCGAGCAGATCCTCGCCACCGCGCGGCGCGTGGCCGCCGCCGGAGCGACGGTCCTCAGGGGCGGCGCGTTCAAGCCCCGGACATCCCCCTACTCCTTCCAGGGGCTCGGCGAAGAGGGCCTGCGCCTGCTCGCCGAGGCGCGCGAGGAGACCGGGCTCGCGGTCGTCACCGAGGCGCTCGATCCGGAGGGAGTGGAGCTCGTGGCGGCCTACGCCGACATCATCCAGATCGGCGCGCGCAACATGCAGAACTACTCCCTCCTGCGTGCGGCCGGCCGGGCCGGCAAGCCGGTGCTCCTCAAGCGGGGCATGTCCGCCACCATCAAGGAGCTCCTGCTCGCGGCCGAGTACATCGTGGTCGAGGGCGAGGCGCGCGTCATCCTGTGCGAGAGGGGCGTGCGGAACTTCGACAACCACGCGCGCTACCTGCTCGACCTGACGGCGATCGTGACCATCCAGGAGCTCTCGCACCTGCCCGTCATCGCCGATCCGAGCCACGGGACCGGGGCGCGCTCCAAGGTGGGCCCCATGGCGCGCGCGGCCGTGGCGGCCGGCGCGGACGGTGTCATCGTCGAGGTGCACCCCGAGCCGGCGAGCGCCGTGTCCGACGGGGCGCAGTCGCTCACCCCCGAGCAGTTCGATGCGCTCGTGGTGGAGCTCCGCGCGATCGCCGAGGCTCTCGGGCGCGGCATCGCGAGGGCGCCGGTCGCGGTCCGCGGCTGACGGCGCCCTCCCGCGCCCGCGTGGGGCGCTCCGGCGAACGGCTCGCGCGGGCCCGGCTCGAGCGGGACGGCTACGAGATCCTCGATCGCAACTGGCGGAGCGGCCGCTACGAGCTCGACCTGATCGTCCGCCGCGAGGGCGTGGTGGCGTTCGTCGAGGTCAAGACCCGCGTCGCCGGACCGCAGTGCGCGGTCGACGCCCTCGCCCCGGCGCAGCGCCGCCGCATCCGGCGCGCGGCGGAGTCGTGGATCCACGCGCACCGCGGTGTGGGGCGCGAGTTCCGATTCGACCTGGTGACGGTCGACGTGCCCCACGGGGGCCCCCCGCGGGTCGAGCACATCCCGGACGCCTTCTTCGGAGACGACTGACATGACGCGCACCCGGGAAGCGGCGGAACGGGAGTCGGAGTCGGAGGACCCGTTCATGGAGGCGGCGATCGCCGAGGCCGCCGTGGGGCTCGCCGAGGGCGGCATCCCCATTGGATCCGTGCTCGTTCGGGAGGGCGAGATCCTGGGGCGCGGCCACAACCGACGTGTGCAGAGCGGCTCGGCGGTGATGCACGCCGAGATGGACGCGCTCGAGAACGCGGGACGTCGCACGGCCTCGATTTATCGGGCCTCGACGCTGTACACGACGCTGTCCCCGTGCGCGATGTGCAGCGGGGCGATCCTTCTGTACGGGATCCCCCGGGTCGTGGTGGGGGAGAACCACACGTTCCGGGGCGAGGAGGAGCTCCTCCGGTCGCGCGGCGTGGAGCTCGAAGTGGTCCAGGATCCGCGCTGCATCGCGCTCATGTCCGGGTTCATCGAGGCCCACCCGGAGCTGTGGAACGAGGACATCGGGAGCTGATCGATCCGTGGTCCCGCCGCGGCCGACCGGAGTTTGCCCCGGCCCCCGCCGCGACGCTATGATGCTCCCGCCCCAGGCCCGTGGGGCTCGCGCGCGCGAATCCCGTCAGGACCGTGAAGGTAGCAGCGGTAAGCGTGTAAAGGTCGCCACGGTCAGCCTGGGGTATTCGTCGCTCCCCCTCGTGCAGCGGCTTCGCCGCCGACTCGCGGGAGCCGGGAGGCACTACGAGCCGCGACCGGACCGCCCGAGCCGACCCGATTCGTGTATCGCACCGCCCTGGCCAGAACGCACCGCCCCCGACGCTTCGAAGAGCTGGTGGGTCAGGAGCACGTCAGCGCGACCCTGCGCGCCGCCGTCGACTCCGGACGGGTCGCGCACGCCTATCTGTTCTGCGGGCCGCGCGGCGTCGGCAAGACGACGGCAGCACGTATCCTCGCGATGGCGCTCAACTGCCCGAACCGCGAAGGCGGCGAGCCGTGCGGCGAGTGCGAGTCGTGCGAACGCATCTGGTCGGGGCGGACCTCGCTCGACGTGGTCGAGATCGATGCCGCCAGCCACCGCGGCGTGGACGACGCGCGCGAGCTCCGCGAGCGCGCCATGTACGCGCCGACGAGCGACGAGCGCTACAAGGTCTACATCCTCGACGAAGCGCACATGCTGACGCGCGACGCGTGGAACGCGCTCCTCAAGATCCTCGAGGAGCCGCCGCCGAGGGTGGTGTTCGCGTTCGCGACGACCGAGCCGCAGAAGATCGAGCAGGGGGCCGCCCCCGTGATGTCGCGCTGTCAGCGCTTCGATTTCCGCCGCGTGCCGGTGGCCGACATCGTGGCGCGGCTCGAAGCCGTCCTCGGTCGCGAGGCGATCGAGTTCGAGCCGGGAGCCCTGCGGTCGATCGCGCGCCGCGCAGACGGCGGCGTGCGCGACGCGCTGTCGCTCCTCGATCAGGTCCTGTCGTTCCGGGGCGACGCGGTCCGTTCGGAGGATGTGCGCCGCATGCTGGGTCTGGTCGGGGAGGACCGCTACCTGGCCTTCTTCGCCCTCGCCGGCGCGCGCGACCGGGCGGGCGTGTTTCCGTTCGTGCAGGAGCTGCTCGACGCAGGCTACGATCCGGCCGAGTTCATCCGCGGTCTCGGCGACGCGCTTCGCACCCTGCTCGCCCTGCGCCTCGACCCCGACACGGAGGCCGTGGACCTCGTCGAGGGCTCCCGCGCGCGGTTCGCCGAGGCGGCCGGGCCGTTCTCCGCCTCCGACCTGCTCCGCCAGCTCGCCGTGGTGAGTGAGTTCGAGGCCCAGGGCGTCCTGCACCGGAGCGCGCAGCAGCGCATCCAGCTCGAGGTCCTGCTGCTCAGGCTCGTGAGCATGGAGTCGACGGTCGAGCTCGAAGAGCTGCTCGCGGCCCTCGGGGGCGGGGGAGACGGGCCGCGTCGCCCCTCCGCGGAGCCGGGGCCGGGCGCGTCCGGCACTGGGGGACGGTCGGCGGGGGAGGTGGCCGCACCTGCCCCCCGTGCGGATCGGGGCCGACGGGGAGGCTCGTCCGGCGGCGCCACGATCGGCGGCCCCGGCCCGGAGGGAGCGCATTCCGCACCGGGGCGCGACCCGGGCCCGGCCGATCGTTCGGCGTCCACGCGCACCGGCCCCACGTCCGCCATCGACGCGTGGGCGGCGGCGGTGGCCGCGACGCCCAACCTCGGCGGGGCGGCCGTCGCGCTCCGCGGTGCGCGCGTGGAAGGCTGGGCTGGCGGCACCCTGTCGCTCAAGGTGCCCGCCGGGCTGCGCGAAGACCTCCAGTCGCTGCTCGAGGACGACCGCCGATCGGCGCCCCTGCGCGACAACCTCGCGCGCGAGCTCGACGTGGCCCCCGAGGGGCTGCGCGTGGTGGTGGGGGACGACCGTCCGGCCCGCCTCACCGCCGAGGATGCCACCCAGCAACGGATGGATCAGTGGACGGCGAGGGACCCAAGGCTCAAGGAAGCGGTACAAGAGCTCGACCTGACGATCAAGGAGTGAGGGCCACGTGGAAGGCTTGGACATACAGAAGCTGATGCAGCTCAGCCAGCAGGTGCAGTCCCGCATGGCCGAGATCCAGGAGGAGCTGGAGAAGAAGACCGTCACGGCGCAGGCCGGCGGCGGGATCGTCGAGGTGACGACCAACGGCAAGGGTCAGGTGCAGAGCGTGAGAATCGATCCCGGGGTGGTCGATCCCGAGGACGTCGAGATGCTGGAGGATCTCATCGCGGCGGCCGCGTCGGAGGCCTTCCGGCGGGCGCTGGAGGAGATGGAGGGCGAGATGCGCCGCGCGACCGGCGGGCTCCCGCTCCCCGGCATGGGGAATCTGCTGGGCTGAGGGCCGCCCGGGTTCACGCATGAATGCGATCGAATCGCTGATCGCCGAGTTCGGCCGGCTGCCCGGTGTGGGACGAAAGACCGCGCAACGTCTCACGTACTTCCTGCTCAAATCCTCGCGCGAGGACGCCCGCAGGTTGGCCCGCGCCATCGAGCGCGTGGTGGAGGAGGTCCGGGTGTGCGGGACGTGTGGCAACCTCAGCGACCTGGATCCGTGCGAGCTGTGCCGCAACCCGCGTCGGGACCGCGCCCTGGTGTGCGTCGTCGAGGAGGCGTCGGACATTCCCGCGATCGAGAAGTCGGGCAACTTCGCGGGGCTGTACCACGTGCTGGGTGGACGGTTGTCGCCGCTCGACGGCGTGGGTCCGGACGATTTGAACGTTCGGAGCCTGCTCACGCGTTTGAGGGAGGGGGTGCACGAGGTGATCCTCGCGACCAACCCCAGCGTCGAGGGCGAAGCCACGGCAACGTATTTGCACCGTCTGCTGGCATCGACCGACGGAGTGCGGGTGACGCGACTGGCTCGGGGGCTCCCGGTGGGCGGGGACCTCGAATACGCCGACGGAGTGACCATCGCCGAGGCCTTCTCGGGCCGGCGGGAGATGTGAAGCATGAGCGTGCGAATCGCCTTTGATGACGAAGGTCGCGACGACACCGCGTGGAGGATCGCCGGAGCGGCCCTGCTGGGGCTGGCCGCCGCGATCGGGCTGGGGATCTACCTGGCACGGGATCAGATGCAGCGGCACCGTCGCGACCTGTTCAGCCCGCACCCGCTGCGGCGGCTGGCGGCCCTCGGGTATCTGAAGTCGAACCCATCGGTGGACGACCTGCCTCTCCTCAGGGACTACCTCGCGTGGGAGGAGCGGCCGCTGCTGCGAAAGCGGGCCGCGGCCATGCTCAGGGGGCTGGAGGATGCGCTCTCCGGTTCCGAAGCCCGTGAGGGCGCCGAGCCGGCGTGAGGTTCCGGGGGGATTCGGGCGCGGGCCGGGAGGCCGGGGGGTCAACCTGAATCTGCCGAACGTCATCACATCCGGACGCATTCTCGCGGCGCCCCTGGTGGCGGTCCTCCTCCTCCAGCCGCACCCGGGCCTGCGCTTCCTCGCCTTCGGGATCTTCCTGGTGGCGGCCCTGTCGGACCTGTGGGACGGCCACCTGGCCCGCAGCCGTGATCAGGTGACGTCGTTCGGCAAGATGGTGGACCCCCTCGCCGACAAGCTCCTGCTCGTCTCGACCCTCGTTCCGCTGTACGCGGTGATGTCGAGCCAGCTCGAGCTGGGGGGGCTGCCGCTGTTCGACGCGATCCCGCTGTGGGTGGTGATCATCCTCCTCGGCCGTGAGCTCCTCATCACCACGCTGCGCTTCGTGGCGGCGCGACGCGGGCGAGTCGTGCCGGCCCGCGGCCTGGGCAAGCGGAAGGCGCTCGTCCAGAACATCTTCATCGGGGCCGCCATCCTGTGGGTGGGATTCCGCACCCCGGGCTTCGGCGCCCCGCGCGACCGGGCGTGGACCCTGTTCTCGGAGTTCCACGGCTGGTTCACGACCACCTGTCTCGCCGTGGCGCTCGTGCTGACGGTGGTATCCGCGGGGCTGTACCTGAACACCTTCTCGCGGATCCTCGCCCGCGAGCACACCTGACGTCCGTCTCGGGGTCACGCATGGCGTGTGCGACCACCGGCCCCAGCCGGCGGGCTTCGCGAACCGCGACCGGCGGTCGGTGATGTCCCCCGAGCGACTGGTGGATCTCCTGAAGACGCGCGGTCAGACCGTGGCCGTGGCCGAGAGCTGCACGGGTGGGCTCCTCGGCGGGGCCCTGACCCGCGTGCCGGGCGCGTCCGAGGTGTTCTGGGGAGGTGTGATCAGCTACGATGACGGGGCCAAGCGCGAGCTTCTCGGGGTCTCCCCGGATACCCTGACCGCCCACGGCGCCGTGTCGCGCGAAGTGGCCGTTGAGATGGCGCATGGCGTGCGGGAACGGGCCCGCACGACGTGGGCGGTGTCGGTCACCGGGATCGCCGGCCCGACCGGCGGGTCGCCCGGGAAGCCGGTCGGCACGGTGTGGATCGGGATCGACGGCCCGACGTCGGGCGCGAGATCGTTCCGGTTCGCCGGCGACCGCGCCGAGGTGCGCGCGGCCACGGTGCTCGCCGCGATGGAATGGCTGGCCGAGTGTGTATCATCCGAGGACGGCGAGTGGACGAGCGATGAGTGAAGATCCGAGCAAGCACGACGACATCGAGACGGCGTTCGCCGAGGGCGAGGAGATGGAGCCGGAGGCGGATGCCGCGTCCGGGTCGCGGGCCTCGGACGGCGGGGCCGGGGGCGATACGCCCGGCCACGTGGACGAGGTGGCGGTGAAGACCGCCGAGCTGGCCCCCGAGGAGGAGCTCGAGCAGCTCCACGATCGTCACTTGCGTCTCGCCGCGGAGTTCGACAACTACCGCCGCCGCACGCGGCGCGAGATCCTCGAGGTCGGTGAGGCGGCGCGCGCGGATCTGGCCAGGCGTCTGCTCGAGATCGTCGACGACCTGCAGCGCGTGGCGGACACGCCGTGCGACCCGGAGGCGCACGAGGCGCTCCACCAGGGCGTGGGGCTGATCGCGCGCAAGCTGCTCAAGACCCTCGGCGACACGGGCATGGCGGTGATCGACCCCGCGGGCCAGCGCTTCGATCCGAACTTCCACGAGGCCATCCTCATCACGCCCACCGACGACCCCGAGCAGGACGAGTTCGTGTCCCAGGTGCTCCTCACCGGCTATCGCCTGGGAGACCGTCTGTTGAGACCGGCCCAGGTGGCCGTGTTCCGTTACGAGCCGGAGGCGAGCTCGTAGGCGATGGCCACGCGCGCGAAGGACTACTACGAGATCCTCGGCGTCGCGGAGAACGCGACCGCGGACGAGATCAAGAAGGCGTATCGGAAGCTGGCCAAGCAGTACCACCCCGACACGAATCCGGGCAATCCGCAGGCAGCCGACACGTTCAAGGAGGTCTCGGAGGCGCACCGCGTCCTGTCGGACCCCGAGAAGCGGAAGAAGTACGATCAGGTGCGGAAGTACGGCGGGCTGGGCGCATTCACGAGCGGGGGCCGGCCGGGCGCGACGCACCCCGGCGATGGCCGGGGGTTCAGGTTCGAGGATCTCACCGATCTGGGGGGCCTGGGCGACATCTTCTCTTCCATCTTCGACCGCGGAACGAAGAAGAGCAGTCAGCGAGCGGGTCCCACGCGGGGGCGGAACGTCGAGTACCTGGTCGAGATCCCGCTCCGGACCGCCGCGCGGGGAGGCAAGGTCCGGGTCACCGTGCCGATCACCGAGGAATGTGCGACCTGCGGAGGGAGCGGGGCGGCGCCCGGGACGTCATTGAAGGATTGCCCGGAGTGCAAGGGACGGGGCGAAGTGACCTTCGGTCAGGGCGGCTTCTCCGTCACGCGCCCCTGCCCGGCCTGCCTCGGCCGCGGGAAGGTGCCCGAGACGCCGTGCGCGACCTGCGGCGGTCGCGGTCAGGTCCGCACGAGGAAGAAGCTCAGCGTGCGCGTGCCCTCGGGGGTCGAGAACGGATCCAAGCTCCGACTCTCCGCTCAGGGCGAGCGCGGACCGGGCGGCGGCAGGGCGGGAGATCTCATCATCAAGTTCCGGGTCGAGCCACACCGCTTCTTCACCCGCGAGGACCTGAACCTGGTGTGCGAGGTGCCGATCAACGTGGCGCAGGCCATCCTGGGCTCGAAGATCAAGGTCAAGACGATCGACGGGAAGAGCGTGGTGCTCAAGATCCCGCCCGGCACGCAGAGCGGGACCACCTTCCGCATCCGCGGTCAGGGTGTCCACAAGGGTGAGCACCGCGGCGACCAGCTCGTGCGGGTGGTCGTCCAGACGCCGGAGCTGTCCGACGAGGGCCGGCACGCGCTGGAGGAGCTCGCCGAGCAGGAAGGCCTCCGGCACTAGCCTCCGTCGCCCCGGACCGCGACGGGCCCGGACCCGCCGCGTCCCCCCCGGAGGATGGCTCAGCGAATGACCCCGCCGCCAACGACCACCCGGTCTTGGTACAGCACCGCGCTCTGTCCGGGGGTCACCGCCGACTGCGGGCGGACCATCTCCACCTCGAACTCGTCCGCGCCCGCCGCCAGCAGCCGCGCGTCGACGATCGGCGCCCCGTGCCGGATCCGCACCCCCAGCCGCTCGCCGGCGGCCGGCCGCGGCGCCAGCCAGTTGGCCGTGCCGGCCCGCACGCGCGTCGTGGCCAGCGCCTCGCGTGGCCCGATCACGACGGCACGCGTCTCGGGCCGGATCTCGAGCACGAACATCGGCTCGGGAAAACCTCCCGGAAGCCCCTTCCGCTGTCCCACCGTGAAGTGCGCGTACCCCGGGTGCTCGCCGACGTCGGTGCCGTCCTCGAGCCGGAACGGACCCGGGCTCAGGGCCGGGTGCCCCTCCGGCAGATGGCGGCGCAGGACACCCGCGTAGTCGTTGTCGGGAACGAAGCAGATCTCGAACGACTCGGGCTTCTCGGCCGTGTCGAGCCCCAGACGGCGCGCCTCCGCCCGCACCTCGGACTTCGTCATCTCGCCCACCGGAAGGAGAAGCCGATCGAGGACGGAGGCGGGGATGCCCCACAGGAAGTATGTCTGGTCCTTGCGCTCGTCCGCGCCGCGACACAGACGGGGCGACCCGTCCTCGACGCGCGCCACGCGCGCGTAGTGTCCCGTGGCGATCCACCGGCAGCCGAGGTCGTCGGCGCGCGCCACGAGGTCGCGGAACTTCGTGAAGCTGTTGCAGCGCACGCAGGGAATCGGGGTCCGCCCGGCCGCGTACTCCGACACGAAGTCATCGATCACGTCGACCGCGAAGCGCTCCTCCACGTCGAACACGAAGTGCGGCATGTCGAGCTGCGCGGCGACCGACTTCGCATCGGCGATCCCTTCCAGTCCGCAGCAGGTGCGGCTCGGCCCCTCGACGCCCGAGTAGCAGAACGTCTTCATCGTGACGCCGATCACCCGTCGCCCGTCGCGGGCGAGCCGCGCCGCGCTGAGCGACGAATCGACCCCGCCCGACATGGCGACGAGCACCGTGTCGTGGGGTGTGCGGGCCGGCGCGATCATGGGGTCGGGTACACCGGTGCCGGCGTGGGGAGCCTCACCCGCGCGATGGCCGCCCGGCCCTCACGACGAGGCGAGCGCGAGCACGCGCTCGGTGATCCGTGCCAGTGCATCGGCGGCCCGGTCGATGTCGGCGCGGGTCGTGTCGTGTCCGAAGCTGAAGCGCACGGTCGCGTAGGCGTCGCCGGTGGCGACGCCGAGCGCCTCGAGGACGCTCGATCCGGCCCCCGAGCCGCTGCTGCACGCAGAGCCGCCCGACAGGGCGATCCCCTCGAGGTCGAGCGACACGAGGACGGCGCCCCCGTCGCAGCCGGGGATGCCCACGCTCACGAGGTGCGGAAGGCGGTCCGTGGCCCCCGCCGCGTGGATGCGGGCCCCGGGGATCTCCGCGGTGACCCGCGCCTCGAGGTGGTCGCGGAGGGCGCGCCAGCGGGGCGCCTCCGACGACCGCTCGTCGAGCGCCAGCTCGAGGGCCGTGGCGAATCCGACCGCCCCGAGCGGGTTCTGGGTGCCCGGCCACATGGAGCGCTCCTGACCGCCCCCGTAGCCGAGCGGCTCGAGCTCGATCCCCCGCCCGCAGTACAGGAGTCCGATCCCCACCGGGCCACCGAGCTTGTGAGCCGTGGCCGTGAGCATGTCGACCGGCGTCCGGTCGACCCGAACCGGGACCTTGCCCATCGCCTGCACGGCGTCGGTGTGGACCAGGGCGCCGTGCCGGTGCGCGATCGAGACGATCCGCTCCATCGGCTGAACGGTGCCGACCTCGTTGTTGGCCCACATGACCGATACGAGGGTGGGCTCTCCCGATCCCGCCGCGAGCGCCCGCTCGAGCCACTCGAGGTCGAGCGTGCCGTCCGCGTGGACGGGGATTCGGTCCACCCGCGCCCCCTCGGCCGCCGCCCGGCCTGCCGAGCCCAGACACGCCTTGTGCTCGATCGCGGACACCAGGACGCGCGGCGAGCGCCCCGCCCGCGCCCGCGCGAAGCCGAGGATCGCCAGGTTGTCGGACTGCGTGCCGCCCCCGGTGAACATCACGCACACGCGGTCCACGCCGAGGAGATCGGCGATCTTGCCCCGCGCCACCTCCAGACAGCGGTGTGCCTGGCGGCCGAACGAGTGCGAGCTGGCCGGGTTGTAGGCCCGTCCGAGCTCCGCCCCCATGGCCGCCCACACCTCGGATCGGAGCGGGGACGTAGCCGCGTGGTCCAGGTAGATGTGCGGGCGCTCGCGCGTCGGGTTCATCGTCGTCGGTCGAAGGCTGTCGATCGTCGCGTCGGGAGGTCGCGATCCCGCGGCGCGGGCGTGCCGCCCTCCCGGGCCGCCGGGATACGGGTTAGAGAATCCCGGGCCGCCGGGATTTCGAGACGGCGGGCGACCGGCGCATATTGTGTCGATTCCGACCTGCGGACCGCAACTCGGACGGCACGATCACGAACCCCCCATCCACCTCCCTGCCACGCGATGGCGCGCCCGTGTTTCGCGCCACGGTGCACGGGCTTCCGTTCGGCGACCGCGCGCGGCACCTCGCCGACGTACAGCCCACGCAGGAGCTCCTCCTGGTCCCGGACCCGCCCGGGGCCGAGATCGAGGACGTGTGGGTCCATCTCGAGTGCGGCGAACTGCTCGGCCACCTGCCGCGCGAGATCGGAAGCTGGCTCGCCCCGTGGATGCGGTGCGGGGGGTCGGCGCAGGCGCGGGTGCTCAAGGTGGGCGACGAGAGCGTCCCGAGCTGGAAGCGCCTGCTCGTGGAGGTGACCTGCGGGGGATGAGGCGCGCCGCGGCCGGTATGCGGCACGCGCTCGTGTCGGAGCTCGCCGCCGCGGGCGGGGCCCTACATCGACCGCACGGGAAGCGCGACGACGTCGTCCACGGACACCGTCTCGTCGGTGAAGAAGGGCTCCCCGTAGGGCTCGCGGATCAGCGACCCGTACTGCCGGGTCTGGGTCTCCACGCGTTCGAGCAGGGGCTCGCCGGTGGGGAAGATCTCGCCCGCCGCCGTGGCGCCCTCGAACTGCGACGCGTAGCAGCGGATGGCCGCCAGCTTCTTGTCGAACTGCGAGGCCGACAACGGCACCACGAAGGTCGGCTTGACGGGGTCTTCCCGGTACGCGAGCGCGTAAAGGATCTTGTGCGGCCGCCGCGCGGGGCCGCCGTCGTAGTTCTCCAGGCCGGCGAGAAAGCAGGCGTCCCGCCCCAGTTCCGCGGCGATCCGGTGATCGGGGTGGCGGCCGCGGTGGAACGGGAGGATGACGACGCGGGGCCGGAGCGATCGCAGGTGCTCCACCACGATGCGCCGCGCCTCGTGGGAGTTCTCGAGATGAGCGTCGGGCAGCCCGGCGTTGGCTCTCACCGCCACCCCGAGCGCCGCTGCGGCGCGGGCCGCCTCCTCCGCCCGGAGCTCCGGCGTGCCGCGCGTGGCCGTCTCGCCCCGCGTGAGATCGAGGATCGCGGTCCGATGGCCCCGCTCGGCGGCGCGCGCCAGCGTCCCGCCACAGGTCAGCTCGGCGTCGTCGGGGTGGGGGGCGATGGCCAGCACGTCGACCGGATCGGGCATGGCTCAGCGCCGCCCGGGCCGGGAGGCGGATCGGCGGGGGCCGGAGAACACGCCGTCGCTACTCGTAGCGCAGCGCTGCGATCGGATCGAGCCGCGCGGCCCGCGACGCCGGGTACAGCCCGAACCCGACCCCCGTCAACGCCGAGGCGGCCAGCGCCGCGACGATGGCCCACATGGGAACGCTCGCCGGGACCGGGGTCCAGGCGTTGAGCGCGTAGACGATCCCTCCCCCCACCAGGAGACCCGCCCCGCCGCCCACCAGCGTGAGGGTGGCCGCCTCGACGAGAAACTGCCACATGATGTCGCGCCGCCGGGCCCCCATCGACTTCCGGAGCCCGATCTCCCTCGTCCGCTCGGTGACCGAGATCATCATGATCCCGATGACGCCCACGCCGCCGACCATGAGACCGATGCTCGACAGGCCGACCATCACGGTGAACAGGACGCCCGTGAGGCGGTTCCACAGGTCCACGATCTGGTCCTGCGTCATGATGGCGAAGTCGTCCTCCTCGCCGGGGCGCAGGTCCCGGAGCCGCCGCATGCGGGCGTGCACCACGTCGATCGCCTCCTGGAGCGGCGTGCCGGGCTCGGGCCGGATCACGAAGCTGATCATGCGGTCCCAGACACGCAGGTCCTTGTCGGCCGTCTCGAACGGGATCATCACGTAGTGCGTGTTGAACCCGGCGAACAGGTTTGCGGGCGGCCGGTAGACCCCGACCACCCGGAAGCTCGCCCCGTCCTGACGCCGGGCGATCCGGACATCCCGCCCCAGCGGATCGCGTCCGGGGAACAGGTCCGTGGCCGTCACCGAGTCGATCACGGCGACGGCGGCCCGGCGCTCCGCCTCGGCCTGCGTGAACCACCGTCCGTCGATCACGTCGCCGTTGTCGATCTCCAGGAAGTCCGCGCCCACGCCGATGAGCGATATGTCGAGGCGCTCCGAGGAGCCCAGCGAGCTCGACACGGCCTGGTATCCGGAGCCGCTCAGATCGACGTACGCCGCCACGCTCCGGATGCCCGGAAGCGACCCCAGGTCCCTCGTCCAGCGGGGATCGAGGGGGTCGTTCTTCATGAAGTCGTTCTCCTCTTCCTCCAGGCCGGTGTTGACTCCGCCGGCGCTGAAGTTGTAGTGGGCCAGATAGAACGTCGTGACCCCGCGCGACGAGATGATCTCCGTGAAGCTGTGGTTGATCCCCGTGATGACGCCGGCCATGACCATCACCACGAGCACGCCGATGGTCACCCCGAGGATCGTGAGCCCGCTGCGCACCTTGTTGGCGCTCAGCGAATCGAAGGCCACTGCCGTGCCCTCGGTGAACGTCGCCACGAGCCCCATGCCCCCGCCGATGCGCGACTTCATCGGGGTCTCACTCGAACCTCAGGGCTTCGATCGGGTCGAGCTTGGAGGCCCGGTAGGCCGGATACAGCCCCGACAGGATCCCGACCCCGAGCCCCATGAAGAGTGCGAGCAGGAGCCACGGCAGCGACACCGTGGCGGGGAGCGGCGAGAACTGCTCCACCAGCCTGGCGAGTCCCAAGCCGACCGCGATCCCGATCGCGGACCCGACGATCGACAGCGTGGAGGCCTCGGTGAGGAACTGGAACAGGATATCCCGGCGCTTGGCTCCCAGCGACTTCCTGAGCCCGATCTCGCGCGTCCGGTCGCTCACCGAGAGCAGCATGATGTTCATGATCACGATCCCGCCCACCACCAGGGACACCGACACGAGCCCCGGGATCGCCGCCAGCAGGATCGTGTTGATCGTGTTCCACGCGCTGAGCAGATCGTTGGACGTCTGGATCCAGAAGTCGTTCTCCTCGGCCGGGCGGAGGCGCCGGTCGCGGCGCAGGGCCTCCTCCACGCGGGCGATCGCCGGATCCAGTCGGTTCTCGGCCTCGACCTTGACGTTGATCTCCTCCACGCCCTCGCGCCGCTGCGACAGCGTCGCGTCGTAGGTGGAGAACGGGATCAGGATCGAGGCGTCCCGCACGTTTCCGATGAAGCCGCCCTGCTTCTCGAGCACGCCGACGACCCGGTAGCGGTACCCGCCCGTGCGAATCCGTTTGCCGAGCGGGGACGTGGTGGGGAAGAGCTTCTCGGCGATCTCCGACCCGATCACCGCGACAGGGAGGGCGCGCTGCTCGTCGAGCGCCGTGAGGCCGCGGCCCCTCTGGACCTTCCAGCCCTGGACGAGCTGATACTCCGAGGAGCCGCCGATCACACGGATGTTGCGGCGACTCTCCGCCCCGTACCGCACGTCGGGGAGACCGCGATCGGCCGAGTAGGCGAAGTACTTCGCATCGGGCACGGCCGCCCGGACGACCTCGACGTCGTGCATCGTGAGGTCGGGATTGCGGGCCTGCCGCCGCCGCCGCGCCTCGTCGGCGCGCCCGGTCTGCACCTGCTGGCGGCGCACCACCGAGAACGTGTTCACGCCGAACAGCGAGCCCGCGAAGTCCTCGCGCACGTACGTGTTCATGCCCTCGACGATCGTGATCACGGCGATCAGGAACGTGATGCCGATGATCACGCCGATGAGCGAGAAGAACGACTTGAGCTTCTGGGCCCGGATCTGCTGGAGCGCCATCCGGATCCCCTCCCACATGCTCATGGGGCTTCCTCGCTCCGGTTAGAAGGCGTGCGAGCCGACCTGGGTCGGAAGCTCCGCGTCGTGGGATGCGATCTTCCCGTCGACCAGGGTGACCACCCGCTCGGCGTGGCCGGCGATGTCGTACTCGTGCGTGACCATGATCACGGTCTGTCCCGACCCCCGGAGGTCCTCGAACACCTGCATGATCTCCGCGGATGTGTGCGAGTCGAGGTTCCCGGTGGGCTCGTCGGCCAGGATGATCGAGGGGTCGTTGACCAGGGCACGCGCGATCGCCACGCGCTGTCGCTGGCCCCCCGAGAGCTCGTTGGGCTTGTGGTCCATCCGGTCGGCCAGCGCCACCCGCTCGAGGGCCGCGGTGGCCTTTCTCTGGCGCTCCTTCGAGCCGACGCCGGCGTAGATCAGCGGCAGCTCCACGTTGTGGAGCGCGGTGGCGCGCGGCAGCAGGTTGAACGTCTGGAACACGAAGCCGATCTCGCGGTTCCGGATACGGGCCAGCTCGTCGTCATCGAGGTCCTGGACCGCCTGACCGTTGAGGATGTACTCCCCGCTCGTCGGCGTATCGAGACACCCGATGAGGTTCATGAGCGTCGACTTGCCCGAGCCCGACGGCCCCATGATGGCCACGTACTCGTTCCGTCGGATCTGGAGGTCGACGCCGTTGAGCGCCCGCACGGTCTCGGCGCCCATCACGTAGTGCTTCGTCAGGGCGCGCGTCGTGATCATCGCGTCGGCCGACTGCGGTGTGGTCATGCGCTAGCCTCCCTGACCGGGCCCCGCAGGGGCGCCGGATTCGGAGTCATCCGTGGCCTCCACCCGGATCCTGGCCCCGTCGGTCAGATCCCGGACCGCCTGGAACGAGCCCGACACCACCACCGTTCCGGGCTCGATTCCGGACAGGACCTCGAAGTAGTTCTCCCCGGCGATCCCGATCTCGACGGGTCGGAAGTGGACGATGTCGCCCTCCACCACGAACACCCCTTCGATGTCCCGGTTCCCGTTCGAGCGGGCGGAGTCCGGCAGCGTCTCGTTGGGGAGCGGCTCCACCTCGTCGGCGTCCATCAGCGTGAGCGAGGTGATCGGCACGGCCACGACACCCCGCCGGGTCGCCACCACGACATCGGCGGTGGCCGACAGGTCGGGTCGGATCGTCGAGGGGGGCTCGTTGAGCGTGATCCGCACCTCGAAGTCGATCGCCTGGTTTCCGGTCCCCTGCGCGGTGGGGCTGATCGGGACGATCGAGCTGTTGCCGATCTTGTTCACGACCCCCGCGAAGCGCCGGTTGGGGAACGCGTCGATCTCGACCGACGCCGAATCGCCGATCGCGATCTCGGGGATGTCGGTCTCGTCCACCTCGATCACGGCCTCCATCACCGTGAGGTCGGCGACCGTGAGCAGGAGGCTCCCCGGGTTGTTCATCGTCCCCACCACCGCCGTCTCGCCGCGCTCCACGTTGAGCCGCGTGACGCGGCCGTCCATGGGGGCGCGGATCGTCGTCTTCGCCAGCCGGTCCTGGGCCTGCTCGAGCGTGGCGCGGGCCTGGGCGACTTGGTGGTCGGCGGCCTCCCACAGCCGCTTCTGCACCTCGGCGTTGGTCACCGCTTGCTCGACCTCGGTCTCGGTCACGTAGTCGGTCCCCCGGTCGCGGAGCGCCGTGAAGCGGTCGGCGTCCCGCTGGGCCTGCACGTAGGCGGCGCTCTGTTGCGCCTCGGCCGCCTGCGCCTGCGACAGGGCGGCGCGCGCGCGGTTCACGTCGGCCTGGAATTGGGCGGGGTCGATCTGGAGCAGCAGGTCGCCCTCGCGCACGTCCTGGCCCTCCTCGATGGGGAGCTGGATGATGCGTCCCGCGACGTCGGTGGTGATGTCGACGGACGTCTTGGGCTCGATGTGCCCGGTGGCCGACACGATCGCGACGAGATCCCGGGTCGTGACCGTCTCCGTCCGGACCTCGACGACGTCGCCTCCCTGCCGGTTCAGCGCACCGACCGCCATCGCGACGATGACGGCGAGCACGACGACTCCGATGAGTACCTTCTTCTTCATGGTTCCACAGGGACCTTTATGACGACCCGCGCGTGACGGGGCCGGTTTCTGGATCGAGTACCCTACGTCGCGACATGACGGGGGGTTTCAGCCCATCTCCCGCGCGCCCCGCCTCCTGAGGCGGCCGTGGACGGTGGGGTGCGCCCTGCCGGAGGCTTCCGAAAGCTCGCGCAGCCGGTCGCCGGATGATACCCCCGGGCCGGCGGTCCATTCGCCGCCCGTCACCCCCCGGGGATGGCCGACACGGCCGCGAGGCACAGGTACAGGATCCCCAGGTACGCGACGGCGCCGCCCGCGGAGCGCCTCGGATAGATGCGCGACACGGCGATCCCCAGGACGAAGATCGTCCACACCGCGAAGATGTTGACCTTCCCGAGAAGCCGCGCCGCATAGCCACCGCCCAGATCCGGGAGGAGGAGGGCCGGCGACATGATGACCTGCTGGCCGCCCGCCGCCAGCAGCCCGAGCACGATCAGCCCGCCCGCGGTGAGGATCACGTACGCGTGTGCGGTGGCGCTGAACAGCTGCCGATAGGAGGCTTCGCCACCGAGCACCACGTTGTACGCGAGGATGAGGAGCCCGGACACGAGCGCGATCGAGGCCGGGGTCAGGATCACCCCCAGCAGAGGTCCGAACGTTCGCCAGAACCTGACAGCCCCCTCGATCTGCGCCGGGTCCGCGTCGCGCGGCATCTGCTGGGAGATCATGGTGCGGTAGGCCTCTTCCGGCACGAGGAGGCCCGCCACGACCCCCACGACGAGGAGCACGAGCAGGATGCCGATCCACACCGGCTTCGCCCTCAGCGCCTCGAACAGCCGGCCGGGAGAGACGAATACCTGGGCGATGCGCACCGGAAGGCTGGGGAGCGGCGCGTCGGCTCCGGACGACGAAGGTTCGTGCGGCTCGGACATGACCCCTCCTCTCGATTGACGCGGCGTCCGCGACCGCGAAGAAAAGGACGGGTGTCGAGCGCGAATGTCCAGAGCCGGCCGGGTTTCGCGGGATCCGGGCTCGGGAGCGAAACGGGTCCGGCTCGGTGCCCCGGTCCCGGCTCAGCCCCTCGCCGGGAGTCTCAACGCCTCCCAGCCCGAGGAGGGCTCGCTGACGCGCAGAAGCCGCCCCTCCGCGTCGAGCCACACGTCGTACACGTCCGAGCCGACCCGCACCTCGAAGCGGGTGGCGGCCACCGATCGGCCGTCGATCGTCACGCCGTCGGATCGCTCGCCACCGAGCTGGGCGCTCGCGGCCTCGCCGGCCGCCGGCATCACGACCCCCACGCGACCGCCGGTCTCCTGGAGGAGGAGCACGAGGACGAGGTAGTGGTGCGCGACGCCTTCCCCGAGCACCGTTCCGGCCCCGCGGGATGCGAGCTCCTTCCAGCGCTCGCCCTCGTCGGACACCATGTGCAGCCGCACGCGGTCCGCGCTCCACACCGCCTCGACCTCCCGCCGGCCGCCCACGCTGCGCTCGTAGCGGATGGGCCGATGATCGGCGTTGATCTGCAGCCCTACCTGGAACTCCCCGGGGCGGCCGCCGGGCGGCTCGACTGTCGCGATGGCGTTCAACGTCGATCCGGCGCGCCACACCCGGAAGTTCTCGATCCCGATCCGCTGCCCGCCGCGACGCAGCTCGAGACGACCGGAATCGACCTCCTGCGCCCGGGCGCCGCCCGCGAGGAGCGCGAGCCCCGTGCCCACGAGCGCCATCCCGCGCGCCGGCGGGACGCCGGGCCGGCGGCGCTCCTCCGAGAGGCGGCTAGCCATCCGCGTTCTCGCCGAACAGGCGATCGCCGATATACCGGACGAGATACTCATACAGTCGCTTTCCCTTCTCGGCCGTCGCGGCCGTCGGTCGTCCAACTACCCCCGCGGAGCCCGGAAGTGGCACGGGCTCGGTGCCCTGGAGGCGCCCCCGCAGCTCGCGGGTCCCGGGAACCTCGTCCACCGCCCGGTCCATGCGCACCGACGCCGGTGACAGATACAGGAGCAGCGAGGTCTCGATCTCGCCGCCCCGCTCCGGCATCGACGGCGTCCGCAGCACCGGCGACACATCGACCACGTTCGTGTCCACCGCCCGGATCTTGAGATCCCCCGCGATCACGCTCACCAGGGCCCGGTAGTTGGGCCCGTATCCGTTCGACGTCAGCAGCACGAGCTCCCTGAGACCCTGGGCCTCCCAATTGCCCGTCAGGTCGTTCAGGACCCGGTGCAGCGTCTTCGGCGCCAGGACCGCGGTTCCGGCGTACTCCCGATCCACGTCGCACCCCGATCCGAACGGCAAGCTCGGGGCCAGCAGCACGTGGTGGCGGGCCGCGATGCCCTCGGCCAGCGCGCCGGTGATGATCGCGTCGGTCTCGAGCGGGAGGTGCGGACCGTGCTGCATGAGCGAGGCGACCGGGAACAGGAGCCGCGGATCGCGCCGGAACCACTCCACCACCTCGGGCCACGCGAGCGCCGCCAGGCGGGGCGCCTGCGGTCGTCCGGCCATCTGCCGTCCCCCCCTTCGCTGCGGTCACCTCGCCTGAGGGTGGCCGACCCGCCACCGGCCGGCAAGGGCGGCTTGACGGCCCCTTGAGGGGCGCGAGCACCGTGGGTGTCGGCGTGCCGCCGGGGCGGCGCGAAAGGAGCGTGGAGCAAGGCGTGGATTCGTGATCCAGACCGTCGAGACGGCGTCCGTCACCGGGCTCGATGTCCACCCGGTCCGGGTCGAGGTGTCGATCACGCGCGGGACCCCCATGATCCAGATCGTGGGGCTCGCGCAAAGCGCCGTGCACGAGGGGCGGGAGCGGATCCGGGCCGCGGCCGCGCAGCTCGGGCTGCACGTGCCCGGGCTCCGGATCACGGTGAACCTCGCCCCGGCGGACCGCCCCAAGCAGGGCTCGGGCTTCGACCTGCCGATCATCCTCGGGATCCTGACCGCGGCCGGCGAGCTGCCGGCCGAGCGACTGGCCGGGACGCTGGTGGCCGGCGAGCTGGGGCTCGACGGTACCGTACGCCCCATCCGCGGCGTCCTGCCGATCGCGCTCCATGCGGCGCGCTCGGCGGCCGTCCGCCGGCTGATCGTGCCGTACGACAACCTGCGCGAGGCCTCGGCGGCCGGCGGCGTGGCCGCCCTCGGCAGCCGGTCGCTCGGCGAGGTGATCGCCTACCTGCGGGGCGGCAGCCTTCCGTCCGTGTCCGATCTCCCGTCGCGCCCCGCGACCGGGGCGCGACGGCCCGTCCCCGACCTGGCGAGCGTGCTGGGGCAGGGGACGGCGAAGCGGGCGCTCGAGATCGCCGCCGCGGGGGGCCACAACCTCCTGTTCATCGGCGCCCCCGGCTCGGGCAAGACGAGCCTCGCACGCTGTCTGCCGGGGCTCCTGCCGCCCCTCGGCACGGAGGAGGCCGTCGAGGTCACGGCCATCCACAGCGTCGCGGGCGTGCTGCCGGCCGATGCCGGTCTGGTGCGCGAGCGCCCTTTCCGGGCCCCGCACCACACGATCTCCGAGGCGGGGCTGATCGGCGGGGGCGGCATCCCGCGGCCCGGCGAGGCCTCGCTCGCCCATGCGGGGGTGCTGTTCCTCGACGAGCTGCCCGAGTTCGGCCGCCGTCCGCTCGAGGCCCTCCGGCAACCCATGGAGGAGGGCCGCGTGCACCTCGTGAGGGCCCGCGCCTCGGCGAGCTTCCCGGCCCGCTTCGCGCTCGTGGCCGCCATGAACCCGTGTCCGTGCGGGTACTTCGGGGTGCCCGAGCGCCCGTGCCGCTGCGGGGACGGCGCCATCCATGCGTACCGCCGCCGGGTGAGCGGCCCGCTGCTCGACCGCATCGACCTCCGGATCGAGGTCCCGCCGCTCACCTGGGGGGAGCTGTCGGGCGGTCCGGCGGCAGGCGGGGAGACGAGCCCCGCCGTCGCGGGGCGCGTGCGCGAGGCCCGGGGTCGCGCGGCCGGGCGCAGGGCGGCCGCCGGGCTGGAGGCCGTGGGGCGGCTCGACGCCGCGGGCCGCTCCCTCCTCCGGGTCGCGGTCGAGCGTCTGGGGCTGTCGGCGCGCGGCGTGACCCGCACGCTTCGCATCGCGCGCACGATCGCGGATCTGGCCGGCTCCGACGGGGTGGGGGAAGACCACGTCGCGGAGGCGATCCGGTACCGGGGTACGGAGCTTGGCCACCCCGCCTGACACGTCGATGGGTCGGGGCTCCCGGGCGTCCGAGGCCACACTCGTTGGTCCGGCAGCGGGCAGCGGTTACGTTTCGACGGCCGGCCGCGGGTCCCTCCACGCGGGCCACCGTGGTCGGCCATTCGACCCGCAGCGGACCCGATCCCGTTTCGCGAGCGAGCCGAGTGGAGCAGGAGAGGTCGGATGAAGTCTCGCTCGTTCGTCATCGGCCGACGTCTCGGGGCGGATACACGCCGTCCGCGTCGGCGTGCGCCCCAAGTCCCCCGAGCGGTGTTCGTCCTCCCGCTCTTCGCGACGGGACCCGCGATCGCCCCGCGCGTCACCCCCCGGCTGGCCGCGCAGGAGGTGCGTGGAACCGTCGTCGAAGCCGCCACGGCGCGGCCGATCGAGGGCGCGTTCGTGAGCCTGCTGGACGAGCGCGGCGTCGCCATCGCCTCGAACCTCGCGGGCGCCGATGGGGCGTACGTCCTCCGCACACCCGTCCCCGGGACCTATGTCCTGCGCGTCGAGCGCATCGGCTACGAGACCTGGAGCTCCGCACGCTTCCCTCTCCGCCGTGGCGAGTCGGTCACGAGCCGCCTGACGATCCCGATCCGGGCCGTCCGGCTGGAAGACCTCGCGGTCACCGTCGAGAGCAACTGCCGGCCCCGACCCGGCGCGGGCCCGGAGATGGCGCGGGTGTGGGAGGAGGCCCGCAAGGCGCTCGAGGTGAACCGTTGGACCGAGGAGGAGAGCCGCGTCCGGTTCGAGCTCCGGCGCTGGGAGCGCGACGTGGACGCGACGACCGGGAGGGTGGTGCGCGAGGAGACGCGCTCCGCCGAGCGGCGGGCGTGGCGGACGTTCGTGAGCGCGCCGCCCGAGGAGCTCGCCGCGCAGGGGTGGGTGCGCCGGGTCGAAGGGGGCGGCTGGCGGTACTTCGCGCCCGACGCCGAGGCGCTCCTCTCCGATGCGTTCGCGGACGGGCACTGCTTCACCCTCGAGCGAGGCCGGGGAGACGAGGAGGGGCTCGTAGGGCTCGCGTTCGAGCCGGTCGCGTATCGGCGGCCCGACGTCGCCGGCACGCTGTGGCTCGACCCCTCGACCGCCGAGCTCCGCCACCTCGACTACCGGTACACGGAGCTCGACCTCGGCATCCCCCGGCACGAGGCCGGGGGTCGGGTCGAGTTCGCGCGGCTCCCGACCGGCCACTGGTTCGTGCGGCGCTGGGTCATCCGCATGCCGATGCCCGGCGAGCGCACGGGGGTGGCGCTGCGGTCGGGCCCCGGAGGCCTCCCCTTCGAGCCGCGACGCGAGCTCGTACTTGCACGGTACAGGCACGCCGGGGGCGACGCGGTGCGAGCCGAGCTCCCGGGTGGTCGATCGCTGGACCTCGGCGAGTGGGGCGCGGTGGCCGGGATCGTACGGACCGCCGTCGGCTCCCCGCTGGCGGGGGTCGACGTCGAGCTCGCCGGTACGGCGTACCGGGACCGGACGGAAGACGATGGCCGTTTCCGCATCGTGTCGGTGCCGCCCGGCGACTACATGCTCGTGGCGCGTCACGCCGATCCGGCGGGCCTCGGCGTGCCGGGTGTGGAGACCCCCGTCACGGTCGGCGGGGACGAGACGGAGGTCGAGCTCGCGCTCGAGTCTGTCGAAGCGTTTCTCGCCGGTCTGTGCGCCGGGTCGGACCGGGACGCCGCCGGCGGCACGGACCGCGTCGCGTTCGGGATCGTGCGCGATCGGGCGACGGGGGAGCCGGTCGCCGGCGCCCGCGTGTGGATCGCGCGCACCGAGTGGGCGCTCCAGGAACGCGCGGGCGGGGTGTCCTTCGACCGGCGCTCGACCGGCCTCGAGGTCGAGACCGACATCTCCGGCAGGTTCATCGCGTGCGGCCTTCCCGCCGACGCCGACCTGCTCGCCCAGGCCGGTACCGGGACGGCGGCGAGCGAGCCGGCGCGCCTGCGCGGGCGCCTCCAGGGCCCCGCCCGCCTCGACCTCGAGCTCGTGGACGGGCGCCGGCCGCTGGCGCGCTTCGCCGCCATCGATGAGGAGGTCGATCTCAACGCCATCGTCGACGAGATCCTGGCGGCCGTACCGGCGGACGAGGACGGAGACACCGATCGCACGACGCTCGTCGGCACCGTCCGCTCCGCGGAGACCGGCCGGCCCGTGTCGGGCGCGCGGGTGCGGCTGATCGGCCGCGACGAGGAGCGCGTCACCGGCTCGCAGGGGACGTTCGTGATCTCCGACCTCCCGCGTGGCCGGTACCGCGTGGTCACCGAGCGGCTGGGGCTCGCGTCCGACACCGCCGAGGTGGACCTGCGGCTCGGCGCCGGGACCATGGCGTCGCTGCTCCTCGAGACGCGGCCCGTGCGGCTCCCGACGCTCGAGGTCGAGATCGAGCGCACGTTCCGCACCCGGCGGCTGGCGGGGTACTACGACCGCCTGAATCGGGGGCTCGGCGACTTCGTCACCCGCGAGGATCTGGAGCTCCGCGACGTGATCTCGAACTTCCGTCGCATCCCGAGCGTGCGGATCCAGCAGTGTGTGACCCCTGCCGGCCTGCGGACGGCGAACTGCTGGTACCTGAAGATCGCGCGCGGGTATGGCGGCGACCCCAGCGCGCCCTGTCCACCGCTCGTATACGTCGACGGGCAGCTCCTCTCCTCCCAGGTCGTTCAGGACAGTGGCTGGAGGTACGGCCCCAACGCATTCACGGTCCTCCAGGGGCTCCCGCGCGATATGCTCGAGGGGATCGAGGTGTACCGCAGCCCGGCCGCCGCCCCGGGACAGTACCGCATGCTCGGCGACGCGTGCGGGATCGTCCTCGTGTGGACGCGCGGGCGTTAGCTTCGGGCCTGTTCCTCCGGCTCCCCCGGCGCCGTCCGAATCGCGCGATCCGAGGAGGTCCCGCGTGGGTTCCATCCGACACGAATTCGAGGGGGCCTCGGGGGACACGCTCTCCGCGCGGCTCGACCTGCCGGCGGACGGGGAGCCGCGCGCGTACGCCGTGTTCGCGCACTGCCTCACCTGCTCCAAGAACCTGAACGCCGTCGTAAACATCGCGCGGGCCCTGACGGCGGGCGGGATCGCGGTGCTCCGGTTCGACTTCACCGGTCTGGGCGGCAGCGAGGGGAAGTTCGCGGACACGAACTTCACCTCCAACGTCGGGCACCTGCGCGCCGCGGCGCGCTTTCTCGAGGCGCGCTATCGGGCCCCGGAGCTCCCCGTCGGGCACTCGCTGGGCGGCGTGGCGGTCCTGAAGGCGGCCGCCGAGCTCGTCGGCTGACGCTCGTCCTCAGGCCGGGAGGATCTCCCGCGACGACGCCGCCTCGGCCAGGCCGGCGGCCGAGGGCGATTCGCCCCGGCCGAGCGCCAGGAAGTTTGCGAGCAGCCGGTGCCCGCCGAAGGTGAGCACGGCCTCGGGGTGGAACTGGACGCCCCACACCGGCAGGCGCTCGTGCTCGAGCGCCATGACCTCGCCGTCATCCGTCCGCGCGGTGATCCGCACGCCCTCCCCCGGCCGGTCGGGGTCGACCACCAGCGAGTGGTACCGGGTGACGGCGAGCGGCGAGGGCAGACCGTCGAACAGGCGCTCGCCCGCGTGCTCGATCCGCGACACCACGCCGTGCATGGGCCGTCGCCCGCGGCGGAGGACACCCCCGAAGGCCTCGGCGATACATTGGTGTCCGAGGCACACCCCGAGGATGGGGATGCTGCCGGCCAACTCGCGCACGACGTCGACCGACACGCCGGCCTCGGACGGGGTGCAGGGACCCGGCGAGAGCACCACGTGGCTGGGGGCCGCACGATGCACGTCGGCCGCGGTGAGGGCGTCGTTCCGGAGGACATCGACCGTCTCGCCCAGCTCCTCGAGGTAGCGGGCCAGGTTGAACACGAACGAATCGTAGTTGTCGATGAGGAGGATCATGCGTCTCGACCCCGGGGACCGATCCGCCGGATCGCGCGTCCGGCCGGCTGAGGATACGCCGCCGTCCGGCGCGGAGCGACCGGGGCCCTCACGACCGCGCGCCCGGCTGTTCGTGGCCATCCTGCTCCCACGCTCGGTGCGCGCCGAGATCGCGGCCGCCGTCGCGCCGCTCCGCGAGCGACTGCCGAACGTCCGCTGGGTGAGGACCGGGCAGCTCCACCTCACGCTCCGCTTCATCGGCGACGTCGAGCGCGCGCGGGTCGCGACGATCGGCGCCGCCCTGCGGCGCGCGCTCGCGCCGCTCCCGGAGCCGCGGCTCGCGCTGGAGGGAGGCGGAGCGTTCCCGTCCGCCGCCCGGCCCTCGGTGCTGTGGGTGGGGGTGCGCCCGAGCGAGCGGCTGTCCGCCCTCCATGGCGCCACCGAGGCCGCGCTCGGCTCGGTGGGAATCCCCCCCGAGGGGCGCGAGTTCCACCCACACGTCACGGTCGGTCGGGTGCCGCGCGGGCGCAGACCGCGGGGCGTGGGCGAGGCAATCGCCGACCTCGCGCTCGAGGCATCCACGCCGGTCCGAGAGGTGTCTCTCGTGGAGAGCGTCCTCGGTCGTGGAGGAGCGCGACATACCACGGTCGAGACGGTCCCGCTGTCGGACACGGGGTGATACCTTGGGCGCCTCGCGCGGAGCGAGGTCGCTAGGGAGGACGTATGGCGCTCATCCGAAACATGTTCGCCGGGATCGGTTGCCTCACGGTCGCCGTCGTGCTCGCGCTCGCGGCGTGGTTCTACCGCGACGAGATCGTCGAGTGGATCGACAGCCGCCACCAGATCGTCATGTCCGAGCCCAGCCCCGAGCTCGCCATGCGCGCCGAGGAGAAGATCCAGGATCTGTTGGATGGGAAGGGCGATCGGGAGACGCGATTCTCGGAGGTCGAGCTCCAGAGCTACGTCCAGTACCGGCTCGTCGACCGTCTTCCGCCGGGTGTGTACGAGCCGGCCCTCGATCTCAAGGACTCGACCATCGCGGTGAGCGCTCGCCTCGATCTGTCGCGGCTCCGGCTCGAGGGCGCGGCCGCCGAGAACCTGCGGCGCATGATCGGCGACTCGGCGCTCGTCACGGGCGAGGTGTATCCGAGCATCGCGAGCCCCGGACACGGCCGCGTGGAGGTCCTGAGCCTGCAGGCCGGGGTGTTCCCCGTCCCCCCGCTGCTCATCGGGACGGGGATCCAGCAGCTCGGGCTTCCCACGCAGGGACGTGCCGTGCTGTTCGACCTCCCGGAGGGTGTGACCGGCTTCCGGGTGGAGAACGAGGAGGTGGTCCTCATCCGGGACCGCTAGCGTGACGCATACGGAGGACGGGAGGATGGCAGAACGCTTTCGTAACCACATCGCCGGCGCGTGGGTCGAGCCCTCGAACGGCGAGTACGTGGAGAATCGGAACCCCGCCCGTACGTCCGATCTCATCGGCCTTTTCCCCGACACCCCGGCGGACGATCTGGACGCGGCCGTCGACTCGGCCCGCCGCGGCTTCGAGTCGTGGTCGCGGATCCCCGCGCCCGAGCGCGGGCTGGTGCTCAAGCGGGTGGGCGACCTGCTCGTGCGGGACAAGGAGGCGCTCGCCCGCATCATGACGCGCGAGATGGGGAAGGTCCTCGAGGAAACCCGCGGGGATGTGCAGGAAGCGATCGACACGGCGTACTACGCCGCCATGGAGGGCCGCCGTCTGTTCGGTCGCACCGTGCCGTCCGAGCTGCGGAGCAAGTGGGCCATGTCGTACCGGCGACCGATCGGCGTGTTCGGGATCATCACCCCGTTCAACTTCCCGATCGCGGTCCCGACCTGGAAGATCTTCCCGGCGCTCCTGTGCGGGAACGCGGTGATCTGGAAGCCGTCCGAGGACGTGCCGCACTCGGCCCACAGGCTCGTCGAGATCCTCCTCGAGGCGGGTCTCCCGCCCGATTGCATCCAGCTGTTGCACGGTCGCGGCGAGATTATCGGCAAGGCGCTCGTCGAGCACCCCGGCGTGCCGGGGCTGTCGTTCACCGGCTCGACCGCGACGGGGAGCGCGATCGGCGAGATCGCGGGCCGCATGCACAAGCGGCTGTCGCTCGAGATGGGGGGCAAGAACGCGCAGATCGTGATGGCGGACGCCGACCTGGGCCTCGCGATCGAGGGGGCCCTGTGGGGCGCGTTCGGGACCACGGGACAGCGGTGCACGGCGACCAGTCGCCTCCTGCTCCAGCGCGCCATCCACGACGAGCTCGTCGAGAAGCTCGTGTACGAGGCCGAGTCGCTCGAGCTGGGAGATGGGCTCGATGACCGGATCGACGTGGGTCCCATGATCCACGAGGCCGCGGTGGAGAAGTGCGAGAGGTACGTGGCGATCGCGCGCGAGGAGGGTGCCACAGTGTCGACCGGCGGGGCCCGCGCCGGGGGAGCGGGGTTGGAGGAGGGCTGGTTCTTCGAGCCGACGGTGCTCACCGGCGTCGATCGGGCACATCGCGCGGCGCGGGAGGAGATCTTCGGCCCCGTGCTGTCCGTGATCGCGTTCGACGATGTGGAGGAGGCATTCGCCATCAATAACGAGGTGGTTTACGGACTCTCTTCCTCGATCTACACTCGGGACGTGAACGTGGCCTTCCGCGCGATCGAGGAGCTCGACAACGGGATCACGTACGTGAACGCGCCGACGATCGGGGCCGAGGCCCACCTCCCGTTCGGGGGGGTGAAGGCGACCGGCAACGGCCACCGCGAAGGGGGGTGGGAGGTGTACGAGTTCTACACGGAGACCAAGGTCGCCTACGTCGACTACAGCGGCAGGCTGCAGCGGGCCCAGATCGACGTGGGGTGGTGACGCCGGGGTCCCGGTGAGAGTCGGTTGAGGGAAGGAGTTATGCTGGAGGAGCGGGTGGCGGAGCGCCGCAGTCAGGCGGGCCCCGAAACCCGCGCAACGTCCTTCGAGTAGTACCCGTACCAGACGTGACCGAAGCAGAACGGCCGATGCACGAACAATCGCCCGAAGGGATTCGACCCGATGCGGCGCCTGACGCCGCTCCCGCCACGGAGTCCAGCATGCGCCCAGATCCGTCGGGCCGACCGAGACAGTCGATCGGACGATGGATGTGGGAGTGGACGAAGTCGATCTTCATCGCCCTCCTCCTGTTCATGTTCGTGCGCACGTTCATGATCGAGGCGTTCCAGATCCCGACCGCGTCGATGGAGAACACCCTTCTGGTGGGCGACTTCCTCCTCGTGAACAAGATGGTGTACGGGGCCGAGATCCCCGGGACGCACCTCCAGCTTCCGGCGTTCGACGACCCGCAGCGCGGCGAGGTCGTAGTGTTCGAGCCGCCCCCGGCCGCGAGCCAGCCGCCCCACACCAACTACGTGAAGCGGATCGTGGGCGTCGGAGGCGATACCCTCGCGATGCGCAGCGCGCGCCTGTACGTGGACGGTGTCGAGGTCGAGGAGCCCTACGCCAAGTCGACGCGCAGGTTCGGGGACGTCCCCAGCTCGCATTTCGCGTGGCAGCGGGAGTACCTCGTGAACCGCTCCAGCCGGCGTTCGTACCGTCCCACCCGGGACAACTGGGGGCCGATCGTGGTTCCGCCGGGCCACTTCTTCGTGCTCGGCGACAACCGTTCGAACTCCGAGGACTCCCGCTACTGGGGCTTCGTTCCGCGGGCGGCCATCAAGGGGCGCCCGATGATCGTGTACTACTCCTACGACCGGAAGGTACCGACCACGACGGTGCCCTGGCTGACCGAGATCCGCTGGGACCGCATCCTCCACGGAATCAAGTAGAGCCCCGACGATGGTCCGTCTGTTCGACCGATATCTTCGCGATATCGGACGGGAGCCCCTGCTCTCGAGGGAAGAAGAGGCGCGTCTCGCGCGCCTGAGCCGCGAGGGCGACTCGGCCGCCCGCCACCGTCTGGTGAGCGCCAACCTGCGCTTCGTCGTGTCGGTGGCCCGTCATTACCAGGGGCGCGGCCTGCCGATCGCCGACCTCGTGAACGAGGGGAACCTCGGCCTCATGCAGGCCGCGGAGCGATTCGACGAGAGCCGGGGCGTGCGCTTCGTGAGCTATGCGCACTGGTGGGTGCGGCGGGCCATCCTCGAGGCCCTCAGGCGCGAGAGCCGGCCGCGGTCGGGGGGCGAGAACTCGCGCCACCCCATCTCGCTCGACGAGCCCATCGGCTCGCACGGCTCGAGCACGCTCCAGGAGGTCCTGGCCGACGAGCGACAGGTGCCCCCGGAGGGTCGTCTGCTCCGGCGGGCCATGCGCCGGTCGCTCGACGCGAGCCTGATCGATTTGCCCGAGCGCGAGCGCGAGGTGCTCCGCCGCTACTTCGGTCTCGACGCCGATCGCCCGGAAAGCCTGTCCGCGATCGCCGCCGATCTGGGGATCACCCGCGAGCGGGCGCGTCAGCTCAAGGATCGTGGTCTGGCCCGCCTGCGGGCGCACGCCCGGCGCCACGACCTGATTGCGTACCGGTCGGTCGTCGAGGACATGGAATAGCGCCGGGAGGGGATCGGCCCGAGCGAGCCTCCGCGGGGGGTGGCGGGCCCACGCCGGACTCGATCCCGAATCGGGCCGAACGCGCCGCCGGAGGCCCCGAACACCCCCCCGGGCCGCGAGCCGGCTCGATTGACTTTCCCCCATACGACGAATAGCTTCACCGGCTGTCACGTGCTTGGCTACCGCCCTGCAGGGGCGGTTTTTTTTCCACGGAAGGATTCATGAAAACGTACGCGGTGAAAGCGGGCGAGATCGAACGGGCCTGGTACGTGGTCGATGCCGCGGATCAGGTGCTCGGGCGTCTCGCCACTGAAGTCGCCCGCGTACTCCGGGGCAAGCACAAGCCGATCTACAGCCCGCACCTCGACACCGGCGACTACGTGGTGGTCGTCAACGCGGAGCGGGTGCGGTTGACCGGGAAGAAGGCCGAGCAAAAGGCGTATTTCCGGCATTCGGGCTACATGGGAGGCGAGCGGCTGATCCCGTTCCGGCGCATGAAGGAGCGGCACCCGGAGCGCGTCATCCAGCTGGCCGTGAAGGGCATGCTGCCAAAGAACACGCTGGGGCGGCACATGTTGAGGAAGCTCAAGGTGTATGCGGGACCCGAGCACCCGCACGAATCACAGGCCCCGCAGCCGTTCGAGACGGCGGTCGGATAGCGGAGGGCGGAAAGGTTGACAGGTAGCCAGCAGGTCCAGGCGGTCGGACGCCGGAAGACGTCGGTGGCCCGCATCATCATGCGGCCCGGGAAGGGCAGCGTGGTGGTCAACGGACGGCCGATCGAGGAGTACTTCCCGATCTCGCGACACCGTTCGAGCATCGAGGCGCCGTTACGCGCGGTGGATGCCGAGGGCGCCTACGACGTGCTGATCCGCGTGCGCGGCGGCGGGATCACGGGACAGGCCGAGGCGGCCCGGCTCGGGGTGGCGCGGGCGTTGCTCGCGCACGACGAGGACCGTCGCGCCGCACTGCGGGCGAATGGCCTGCTGACGCGCGATGCGCGGATCGTCGAGCGCAAGAAGCCCGGTCGGCCGAAGGCTCGCAAGCGGTTCCAATTCTCGAAGCGTTGATCGCGCCGGATCCAGGGGTCCGGGACCAATTTCGAAAAGGCGGACAAGAACTGGCATGGATGTCGGCTTGAAGGACCTCTTGAGGGCCGGTGTGCACTTCGGCCACCAGACGCACCGGTGGAATCCGAAGATGCGGAAGTACATCTTCGCCGAGCGCGGCGGGATCTACCTGATCGACCTCAAGAAGACGCTCCGAGAGCTCGAACGGGCCCAGGACCTCGTCCGGCGGACCGTGCTGGACGGCAAGTCCGTCCTGTTCGTGTGCACGAAGCCGCAGCTCGCGACCGTCGTGCGTGGCGAGGCGGAGCGTTGCGGAGCGTTCTACGTCACCGAGCGCTGGCTCGGCGGGATGCTCACGAACTTCCAGACGATCAAGAAGAACATCCGCCGTCTGAAGGAGCTCGAGCGCGGCGCCGAGGAAGGGGCCTTCGAGTACTACACCAAGAAGGAGCAGCTCCTGCTCGAACGGGAGAGGGTCAAGCTCGACCGCTACCTGTCCGGCATCAAGGACATGTCCAAGCTGCCCGGGGCGGTGTTCGTGGTGGATGCCAAGAAGGAGGAGATCGCGGTCAAGGAGGCGAATCGCCTCGAGATACCCGTCGTGGCGATCGCCGACACCAACGCCGATCCCGACCTCCTGACCGTGGCGATCGCGGGCAACGACGATGCGATCCGGTCGGTGTCGTTGATCACGCGCGCGATCGCGGACACGGTGGAGGCGGCCCGGCTGGAGGTGCCCGAGGCCCGCTCGGACGAGGAGTCCGGCGAGGCGTACACGTACTCGAGCGATGCGGGCGACGTGGAGGACTCGAGCAGCCGCCCGCGCCGCAAGCGTCCGCGGCGGCGTCCCGTCCCGGAGGCCATCGCCCAGCGGCTGCAGCACGCGGACGAGGAGTCCGCCGAGGAGTCGGAGGGGTCCGCCGAGGCCGGGGCGACCGAGAAGGGGTCGGCGAAGAAGAAGGAGAAGGGAGAGGCGTCCGCGACGGATGACGAACCGTCCGCGGACGCGGAGGACGGCGATTCGAAGGACGCGGGGGAGGATGCCTCCGCCGACGTCCCCGAGGAGGTCATGGCGGCGGCCGAGGCCGGCGTCGAGGACGGCGACGACGCCTCTTCCGAGACGTGATGATGTTCAGCAGCCCGGGATAGGGGCTGCACGCACCGAGGGCCACTTCGGTGGCCCTTTTTTTTGCCGTACCGCTTCGAGACGGGCTCGGGCGGGGTCCCGCCCGTAGCGGGGCGGGGCGAAGGCAGTGACTATCGAGATCGAACGGAGCATAGAGAATCATGGCGGAGATCACGGCTGCGGCGGTGAAGTCCCTCCGCGACCGGACGGGCGCGGGGATGATGGACTGCAAGAAGGCTCTCCAGGAGGCCGAGGGCGACGAGGAGCGCGCCATCGATCTGCTACGGCAGCGCGGTGCGGCGAAGGCCGCCAGGCGCGCGACCCGGGAGGTGTCCGAGGGCACGGTCCAGATCGCGTCCGGCGACGGCTCGGCGGCGATGGTGGAGGTCCTCACGGAGACCGACTTCGTGGCGCGCAGCGACGCGTTCGAGGCGTTCGCGGCCGAGGCGGCCGAGACGATCCTCGGGCTCCCGCTGCCCGACGGCGCGGTCGTGCGCGGCGAGGAGGTGTTCGCGGTGGAGGGTGGTGAGGGTCTCGAGGGCGCGTTGAACGAGCTGCGTCTGAAGGTGGGCGAGAACGTCCAGCTCGGCCGTGCCGTGCGCTTCGAGATCCCCGACGGCGAGACGGCGGGCAGCTACCTGCACTTCGGCAGCCGCATCGGCGTCCTCGTCGGGGTCGGCGGGTCGGGGGAGGCGGCACGCGAGACGGCGAACGCGATCGCCATGCACGCGGCGGCCACGAACCCGGCCGGGGTGTCGCCGGACGACATCCCGGACGAGGTCGTCGAGCGCGAGCGGGCCGTCCTCGTCGAGCAGGCGAAGGGCGAGGGCAAGCCGCCCCAGATCGCCGAGAAGATCGTGGAGGGTCGGATGAGGAAGTTCTTCGAGGAGAACGCCCTCCTGTGGCAGGCGTTCGTGAAGGACCCGGACAGGACGATCGCCGACCTGCTCGCCGAGGGCGGCGACGATCTGACCGTGCGTCGCTTCGCCCGCTTCGAGGTGGGCGACTGATGAATGCTCCGTGCCGGCTCCCGTGTCGGGGGCCGGCACGCACCCCCCCGGGGCCCGATGCGGGCCCCGGACCGAGGAGTTGATGAGCGAGAGCGATCCGAGCCGCTCCCTGACGGGGCTGAAGTACGGCAGGGCGCTGGTCAAGATCTCCGGCGAATCGCTGGCCGGGGAACGGGGCTTCGGGATCGACCCGCCCGCGATCGAGGAGCTGACGCGCGAGATCCGGACGGTGTGCGATGCCGGCGTGAGCCTCGGGCTCGTGGTCGGAGGCGGGAACATCATCCGCGGCACGGTGGCCAGCGAGCGCGGCATGGACCGGGTGACCGCCGACTACATGGGCATGCTGTCCACCGTGATCAACGCCCTCGCCCTGCAGGACATGCTCGAGAACCACGGCGTCGAGACCCGCGTGATGACGGCCATCCGCATGGAGCAGCTCGCGGAGCCATACATCCGGCGACGCGCCCTCCGCCACCTGGAGAAGGGCCGCGTGGTCATCTTCGCCGGGGGTACCGGCAATCCCTACTTTTCCACCGACACCGCGGCGGTGCTCCGCGCCATCGAGGTGGAGGCCGATGTGATCCTCAAGGCCACCAAGGTAGATGGCGTGTTCACGTCGGATCCGCTGGCCGACCCGGAGGCCGAGTTCATCGAGGAGATCTCGTATCTCGAGGTGATGACGCGGGAGCTCGCGGTGATGGACGCGGCGGCCATCTCGCTGTGCAAGGACAACGATCTGCCGGTCGTGGTCCTCAACATCAAGCGTCAGGGAGCCATCCTCGCCGCCCTCAAGGGGGAACGGATCGGCACCCTGGTGGCCTGAGTCACCGGCCTTCGGGCCACGCCCCGTCCGCGCGTCCTCAACCGCTGCTTCCAAGGGAGGAGACGATGCCCGAGAAGACGCTCAACAGTGCGGAACAGGCCATGGACAAGGCGCTCGAGGCGTTGTCGCGCGAGTTCTCGACCGTTCGGACCGGGAAGGCGGCCCCCGCGCTGCTCGATCAGGTGCGGGTGGAGGCCTACGGATCGCTGGTGTCGCTCAAGCAGGTGGCCAACGTCGGCGCCCCCGAGCCGCAGATGCTGCTCGTCCAGCCCTACGATCCCAACATCGCCGGCGCGATCGCGAAGGCGATTCGCACGGCCGATCTCGGTCTCAACCCGTCGGCGGATGGAGGGTTGATTCGTGTGCCCATCCCGCCGCTCACCGAGGAGCGCCGCAGGGAGATGGTGAAGATCCTGCATCGGATGGCGGAAGAGGCGAGGGTCTCGGTGCGCCACGCCCGTCAGGAGGGCCGCGGTGCGCTCCACGCGATGCAGAAGGACGGCCGGATCGGCGAAGACGTGTGCCGGCGCATGGAGGTCCGTCTCCAGGAGGCGACGGACGAGCACGTGAAACGGATCGACGGGATGCTCGCCGCCAAGGAGGGGGAGGTCATGGAGGTATGAAGGGCCACCGACCGTGGCGCGATGCCATCGAGGCGTACCGTCGCGGCCACGACCGCGTGTGGGAGAACGAGCGCATGCGGCCCCTCCCTTCGCCGGCCGACAGCGAGGAGACGGAATGGGCCGGGGCGCCCCCGCCGCCACGTTTCGGGATCCCCGTGTCGGAGCTGCTCGACTTCCACCGCGGCCCCGACACGTGGCGTTCCCGCGAAGCATCGGGAGGACAACGCGCCGGCCGCGACTGACCCCACGGCCGGGGCCGCCCGTCCATCGTCGCTCCTCGAGCGGCTGACGGCGGTGCTCGAGCGTGCACCGGAGCTCCTCCCCGCGGGGTCCACCGTGCTCGTCGCCGTGTCGGGGGGGTGCGACTCGATGGCCCTGCTCCACCTGCTCGCCGATCTGGCGCCGGCCCGTGCGCTCGACCTGCGCGCCGGGCACTTCGACCACGCGCTACGTGCCGAATCCGCCGCGGAAGCCGATCGGGTGCGCACCTGGTGCGAGGACCTCGGCGTCCCGTGCGCGGTCGGACGCGCCTCCGACCCCGGCACCCATCAGGCGGCCTACCGGGCGGCGCGCTACGGATTCCTGAGCGGCGAGGCGCACCGCACGGACGCGAGTCGCGTGGCGCTCGCCCACCAGCGGGACGACCAGCTCGAGACGCTCCTCCACCGGCTGATGCGCGGAACGGCACTTCGTGGACTGCGGGGCATCCCGGCCCGCCGCGGCCCGTACGTCCGGCCCCTGCTCGGGTTCCGGCGCTCGGAGCTGCGCGTCGAGCTGGAGCGCCGCGGGATCGCCTGGCTGCGCGATCCGAGCAACGACGACCCACACTACGCGCGCGCGCGCATCCGGCACCGATTGATCCCGCGACTGGAGGCGGTGGCGATCGCCGGGTCACTCGCGGATCGCACGACGCGTCTGGCGATCGACGCCGCGCGGGCCGATCGCGGGCTCGATGCGCGCGCATCCGACGCGCTCGCCTCCGCGGGGGTCGCCGGACGGGACTCGGGGGGCGGCGCGCAAATTGCTCGCTCCCGACTGGCCGCGTATCATCGAGCCGAGCAGGCCCGGATGCTCCGGATCCTCGCGAGAAATCAAGGCTTCGAGCTGTCGCGAGGCGGAACCCGGTCCGGTGTGGAGTTTATCAAGCGGGGCGTCAGCGGAGGGGGTGTGGATCTGGCGGATGGGCTTCGTCTGACGCGTGAGTACGATCGGCTCCTGCTGGGTCCGCCTGCCGCCGCGCCGGCGGATCGCGAGCTGTCGATCGAGGATGCCGGACCCGGTGAAGGGGCCGCCGAGCTCGGCGGCCGCGTCGTCTTGGTACGCTGGGGTGCCGCGCGTTCGGCGCCGCGGGAGACCTCGTCTCCCTGGTCCGTGGACCTGCCGGTGGCGGGTCTCGCCTTTCCGCTCCGCTTGCGGGGGCCGCGGCCCGGCGATCGAATCCGGACAGGCGCCGGGACGCGCAAGCTCAAGAAGCTGTGGAACGAGCGCAGGGTGCCGCGCTCGCGACGGGCACAGGTGCCCGTCCTGGCGGCCGCCGATGGAACGGTCGTCTGGGTGGTAGGCCACGCGGTCGCCGTGCTCGAGACGGCCGATCGACAGCGGGAGAGGTTCTGGATTGGAGTCGGCGAGCACTGACACGGTGCCCGAGCGGCGGGCGCGCGACCGCGAGGCGGCCGAGCGGCTGTTCCCGGAGTACACGGGCGGCCGGCGGCCGCGACGCATCGTGTATTCGGAGGAGGAGATCGCCGCGCGCGTGCGTGCGATGGGCGCGGAGATCGCCGCCTACTATCCTCCCGACGCGAGCATCCTGCTGCTCGGTCTGCTCAAGGGCTCCTTCGTGTTCATCGGCGATCTGGTGCGCTGCATCCGGCGGCCGATCCACGTGGACTTTCTCGTCGCGGCGAGCTACGGCAGCGGAACGACGACATCGGGTGAGGTGAAGCTGCTGTACGATCCCAGCGCACCCATGGCCGACCGGCACCTGGTCGTGGTCGAGGACATCGTCGACAGCGGGACGACGCTGAACCGGCTGAAGGGCGCGCTCGAGGAACGCGAGCCCGCATCGATCGAGGTATGCGCGCTGTTGCACAAGCACGTGGCCGAAGACCTTGCGTGGGAGCCGCGCTGGGTCGGTTTCGACGCGCCGCGGGAGTTCCTCGTCGGGTATGGCCTCGATCATGCCGAGGATTTCAGACACCTGCCCTTCATCGCCAGTCTGCCGGCGGAGTGAGGCGCGGAGAGATACATGGACAAGATGCGTGGTGACAACGGGCACCAGCCCCCCGACAAGAACGGCTCGTCCGGCCGGATGAACCGCATCCTGCGCACGGCATCGTTCTGGGCGCTTCTCGTGCTCATCCCGGTCGCCATCCTGCAGCTGATGAACTCCGCCCGCGGTCAGCAGGAGACGCTCGACTACACCGAGTTTCGCGCCGAGCTGGAGGCCGGCAACATCCAGTCGGTCACCATTCGCGAGGGCGTCAGCGTCGAGGGCCGTCTCAAGCGGCCCATCCAGCGCGACCAGGCCCAGATCGACCGCTTCCAGACCCGGCTGCCGACCGAGCTCACCGAGGAGCTCGAAGGGGAGCTGCGCGCCCAGAACGTACAGATCGAGGCGCGTCCGGCGGGCAACAACTGGATCAACATCCTGGTCGGCCTGCTGCCCTGGGTGCTCATCATCGGCCTGTGGCTGTTCGTGTTCCGTCAGATGCAGGCCGGAGGGTCGCGGGCGTTCAGCTTCGGCAAGTCGAAGGCGCGCCTCCTGAGTGGTGACACGCCCAAGGTCACGTTCGCCGACGTGGCGGGGTGCGACGAGGCCAAGAACGAGCTCGAGGAGATCATCGAGTTCCTCAAGGACCCGCAGAAGTTCTCGCGCCTCGGTGGTCGGCTCCCCAAGGGCGCCCTGCTCGTCGGGCCTCCGGGGACCGGGAAGACGCTCCTCGCCCGCGCCGTCGCCGGGGAGGCCGGACGGCCGTTCTTCTCCATGTCGGGCTCCGACTTCGTCGAGATGTTCGTAGGGGTGGGGGCGAGCAGGGTCAGGGATCTCTTCGAGCAGGGGAAGGCCCACGCGCCCTGCATCATCTTCATCGACGAGATCGACGCGGTGGGCCGCCACCGGGGCGCCGGGCTCGGAGGTGGGCACGATGAGCGCGAGCAGACGCTGAACCAGCTCCTGGTCGAGATGGACGGGTTCGAGTCCAACGAGGGCGTGATCCTGCTGGCCGCCACGAACCGGCCGGATGTGCTCGATCCGGCGCTCCTGCGTCCGGGGCGCTTCGACCGGCAGATCGTGGTCGACAACCCCGATGTGAAGGGCCGCGAGGGGATCTTCCGCGTCCACACGCAGGACATCCCGCTCGCCGAGGACGTCGATCTCACCGTGCTGGCGAAGGGCACGCCGGGGCTGTCGGGAGCGGACATCGAGAACGTGGTCAACGAGGCCGCGCTCCTGGCCGCGCGCGAGGACAAGGACCGCGTGTACATGGACCAGTTCGAGCGCGCCAAGGACAAGGTCATGCTGGGCACCGAGCGCCGCAGCATGGTGATCTCCGAGGAGGAGCGGAGGGTGACCGCCTACCACGAGGCGGGCCACGCGGTGATCGCGCTCCGCGTGCCCGGGCTCGATCCGCTCCACAAGGTGACGATCGTGCCCCGCGGTCGGGCGCTGGGCATCACCGCGTCGCTCCCCGAGGAGGACCGGCACAACTACACGAAGGACTGGCTGGAGGGACAGCTCAAGATGCTGTTCGGCGGGCGCGTGGCCGAGGAGATCTCCTTCGGCAAGGCCAAGATCACCACGGGCGCCGGCAACGATATCGAGCGGGCCACCGATCTGGCGCGCCGCATGGTCACGCAGTTCGGCATGTCCCCGGCGGTCGGGCCGATGGCGGTGGGCGATCGCGAGCAGGAGGTGTTCCTGGGGCGGGACATCTCCCACCGGCGCGAAGTGAGCGGCAAGACGGCCGAGCTGGTGGACGCCGAGGTCAAACGCATCCTGGACGAGTCCTACGAGGCCACCCGTCAGGTGCTGGAGGCGAACTCCGAGCTCCTCGAGCGCATCGCCGAGTCGCTGCTCGAGCGCGAGACGCTGGACGTGGACGACATTGCGTTGCTCGAGCAGGGTCGTCCCCTCCCGCCGGCCGCGATCCGGATGACGGAACCGCCCTCGGGCCCCAAGAAGAAGGAGGCAAAGACGCCCATCGAGCGTCCGATCGAGGGCGCCGGAGGCGAGCCTGCCCCGGCCCCGGCCTGACCCGGCCCCGCCCGCCCGGCTCCGCGGCGCCCCCCACGCGGTGAGTCGACCGTGAGCGATGGGGGCGCGGCCGCGATCGCGACCCGGTGGCGAGTTCGGGACGCCACCATCGAGCTGGACCGCCCGGTGATCGCCGGGATCCTGAACGTGACGCCCGATTCGTTCTCCGACGGGGGACAGTTCCTCGACCCGGTGGCGGCGCGCGACCACGCGGCGCTGATGATCGCCGAGGGGGCGGATCTGATCGACGTCGGGGCCGAGTCCACGCGGCCGCGCGCCGTCGCCGTGCCGGCCGAAGAGGAGTGGCGGCGGCTCGAGCCGGTGCTCGAGTCGGTGACCCGGCTGGGCGTCCCGGTGTCGGTCGACACCACGAAGCAGGCGGTGGCGGAGCGTGCCCTCGACGCCGGAGCCTCCGCGATCAACGACATCTCGGGCCTCAGGAGCGACCCGGGGCTGGCCCGGCTGGCGGCCCGCACCGGGGCCGGGCTCGTGTTGATGCACATGCGCGGCACGCCCCGTACGATGCAGCGCGACACCCGCTACGAAGACGTCGTGGCGGAGGTGGCCGCCGCGCTCGCCGTCGCGCGGCGCGCGGCCCTCGACGCGGGGTGCGAGCCCGACCGGGTCGCGATCGACCCGGGGATCGGGTTCGGGAAGTCACTGGAGGGGAACCTGGAGCTGATCGCCCGTCTCGACGAGCTGACGCGGTTGGGGGCGCCCGTGTGGATCGGACCCTCGCGGAAGTCGTTCCTCGGGACGCTGCTCGACGTGCCGCCCTCGGAGCGCGTCGAGGGGACGATCGCCGCCTGCATCGAGGGGCTCGCCCGGGGCGCCCGGGTATTCCGGGTGCACGACGTGAGGTCCGTGCGCCGGGCGCTCGACGTGGCGTGGGCCGTGGAGCGGGCCGGCCAGGCGCGCCACTCGCCTCGGGAGGCGGACGGGCGGTCCCGCGGCGAGCGTCGGCCGGAAGAGCCGGTGAAAACCCGATGAGCGGTCTCCTCGACTGGTTCCGCGTCCTCCAGGTCGGGTGGCCCGATCTCGTCGAGATCACGCTGGTCGGCTACCTGATCTACCGGGTCCTCATCCTGTGGGCCGGCACGCGCGCGTTCCAGATCCTGTTCGGGCTCGTGCTGCTCGTCGGGGTGTACGCGCTGGCGCGCTTCCTCCAGTTCGATCTCATCGAGTACATCCTGTCGCAGGCGTTCACATACGGCGCCTTCGCGCTCATCGTCGTGTTCCAACCCGAGCTTCGCAGCGCGCTGGCGCGACTGGGCCGCAGCCGCGTGCTCAACGTGCTCACGCGTCTCGAGGAGCGCGGCCAGGAGGTGGCCGACGAGATCGCGCGCGCCGCGGAGCGGCTGTCGAGGGCGCGGATCGGGGCGATCATCGCCATCGAGCGCGAGCTGGCGCTCGACGAGTACATCGAAAAGGAGGGCACGGAGCTCAAGGCCGACGTATCTGCCGACCTCCTGGTGACCATCTTCACACCGCGCTCGCCCCTGCACGACGGCGCGGTCGTCGTCCGCGGCGGGGAGATCATCGCCGCCGGCGTGACCCTGCCGCTGACGCAGTACCCCACCGGGGACAAATCGCTGGGCACCCGGCACCGCGCCGCCCTGGGCCTCTCCGAGGAGACGGATGCGTACGTGATCGTGGTGTCGGAGGAGACGAGTCAGATCTCGCTGGCCCGGCGCGGCGTGCTACGACGCGGGCTCACCCCCGAGCAGCTCCGGGCCCGCCTGTCGGCGGAGGCCGTCGGAGCCGAGCGCTCCGCAGGGACCCTCACCGGCACCCCCGAGTCACTGGCTCCGGGCACGCCGGAGGAAGAGGTCATCGTGACGTCCGGCGCGGTGGCCGCGAGCGAGCCGGAGACGCCCCAGAAGCGGGCGTTCGAGGGCGAGGACGGCACGCCCCAGGCGGTTTGACGGTCTCTTGCCCTCGCCCTACAATCATCCGTTAGCCGGACAGGCGGGGACTCTCGTCCCGCCGCCACACGCGTCGAGGCGGCCGGAACCCTTTGCGGGCAGGCGAGATTGAACAATCAGTACGAGTTGATGACGCTGTTCAACGATGGCGGATTCATGATGTATCCGCTCATCCTCTGCTCGCTGATCGCGGTCGGCGTCATGATCGCGAAGGGGTGGACCCTGTGGGTCGCGCACCACGAGTCCCGGAAGCTTCTCGACGGCATCGAGGACCTCACCCAGAGCGGCCGCCTCGAGGATGCGATCGCCATGGCGGAAGATACGCGCGGGCCCGTCGCCGCGATCCTGCTGGCAGGCCTCCGACGCGTGGAGGAGCGCCAGTCCGGGGGGCACAGCAGCGGATCGGACGTCCAGAAGGCCATCGCCACCACGGGCGTCATCGAGCTCGATTTCCTCGAGCGCGGGCTGGCGGTGCTGGGGACGATCGCCAACGTGGCGCCCATGCTGGGCTTCCTCGGCACGGTGATCGGGATGATCCTCGCCTTCCAGGCGATCGAGATCGCCGGCCAGGTCGATCCATCCCTCGTGGCCAGCGGGATCAAGGTGGCCCTCATCACCACCGCCGCCGGGCTCGCGATCGCCATACCGGTCAACGTGGGGTACAACTTCTTCGTCACCCGGATCGATCGTCTGATCCAGGACATGGAGGAGGGCGCCCAGAAGGTCCTCAACCTCATCTGGAGCCTCGAGGACCGCGAAGGGTACGGAAGAGCGGGCTGATTCCAGTCGCGGCGCCCCCGCCGCCCCGGAGAAAGCCCCGAAACGGCGCGAAAGAGACGACGCATGGCCATCATGAAGCGCAAGCAGAAGGTGTCGGACGAGATCCCGACCGCCTCGCTCGCCGACATCGCGTTCCTCCTCCTCATCTTCTTCCTCACCACGACGGTCTTCAACGAGGAGAAGGGCCTTCCGATCGTGCTCCCCGAGCAGTCCGAGGAGCAGGAGGTGTCCCCCAAGAACCTGATCTTCTTCATCATCCAGCCCGACGGCCGCGTGATCGTGCGACGCGGCGAGAGCGAGCAGGAGCAGACGGTGAGCTACAACCAGGTCGAGGGGATCCTGAGGGCCGAGCTGGCGCAGAATCCGAACCTGATCGCGGCGATCCAGACGGACCCACGGGCCGCCTACCGGCATATGGTGAACGTGCTCGACGAGGTGAAGAGCGCGGGCGCGGAACGAATCTCGCTCCAGGAGCTGGAGAACTAGATGGCGATCAAGGGCGGTGGCTTCAGCCGGAAGTCCGGGGCCGGGAGCGAGATCCCGACATCGTCGCTGGCCGACATCGCGTTCCTGCTCCTCATCTTCTTCATGGTCACGACGGTGTTCCGCAAGGAGAAGAAGCGGACCATCGAATGGGTCGAGGCCCGCGCCACCGAGAAGATCGACGAGAAGCGCAAGAACATCCTGCACATCTGGATCGAGCGTGACGGTGTCGTGTACATCAACGACGTGCGGACTCCGTTCGAGGACATATCGGAGATCGTGCGTCCCATCTACGCCGACAACCGGGAGCTGGTCGTGGCGATACGTGGGGATCGCGATGTGCCCTACAGCCAGATCAACACGATCACCGAGGAGCTGCAGGAAGCGGGAGCCGTGCGGGTGACGTTCGCCACGCGGATCGAGCAGCGCGCCGGGCGCGCGCGACGCTAGGAGCCCGTCCAGGTCGACGGCTCCGGAACCCCTCCGGTACGGCCGGGAGGAGAGAACGATGGAAGAGACCCACGTCCGAAAGACCGCGAACGACGAGTTCAAGCGGACCTCGAGCATGTGGACGCAGATCGGACTGCTCGCCGCCGTCATGCTCCATTTCGGCCTATTCGTCCTCGTCCGCCCGTTCGAGGCTGCCGACCTCGGCTCGGTCGGCGACGAACTTGAGGCGGTGACGCTCCCGCCCGAGGTGAGGATTCCGCCGCCGCCGGAGCAGATCGCGCGACCGGCGACGCCCAAGGTGGCCTCGGTGGACGTGGCAGAGGACGTCACGATCGCGCCGACCACGTTCGACACGAATCCGGTCGAGAACCTCCCGCCGCCGCCGAGCGGCGGGAGTCCGGCCGACCGGCCTTCGTTCATCCCGTACGACACGCCGCCGAGCATGCGGAACCGCGGCGAGATCCAGCAGCTCCTGCAGCGCTACTATCCGCGCAACCTCAAGGACGCGGGAATCGGCGGTCGCGTGGAGCTGTGGCTGTACGTCAACGAGCAGGGGACGGTGGAGAAGAGCGAAGTCAAGACCTCCTCCGGCAACACCCTGCTCGACGACGCGGCGCAGCGCGTGGCCTCGGAGATGCGGTTCAGCCCGGCGAAGAACCGGGACAAGGTGACCGCCGTGTGGGTCTCGCAGTGGGTGACGTTCGAGGTCGTGTGATCTAGGGACGGCCACTCCGGCGCGGGACGCCGGGGCCGAGGCCGACCGGTACGGAGCGCCCGTTCATCGCCCTCCCGATGGACGGGCGCTCGTGCGTGCGGGGGGGGCGGCCGGCCCCGATTCGCCCCCGTCCGGCGTGGGGCCCGGGACGAACCCCCGCTCCACGAGCACGCGGTGCAGCTCCCCCGCCACCCAGCTGTTTCCGGACACGGAATAGTGCCCCTGGGCCGGGTCACCCGGGGGGAGGAAGAGAGCGGATCGCAGCGCGGGGGGCACGCTCCTGAGCGAGTCGGTCAGATCGACGAACGGATACCCGAGCCCGTCGAGGATCTCCGTCGCCCTGGCCCGCCACGCCAGATCCGCGTCCACGTCGTGCAACGTGGGCAGGTAGGCGAACAGCACGGCCCCGCCACGGCGCTCGACCAGGGCCCGGGTGGCGCGGAAGACGTTGGTGGCCACGCGCTCGAGATCCGGATCGGTCGACGCCCGCCGATCGGCGAGGGCCCGGAACGGCCGGGCGAGCCCCCGGTTCGCCAGCTCGATGAGGCGGAGGTGCTCGGTCCACCGCGTCACCGTCCGTCCGATCGCCGGGAGCGCGCGGGGCGGCGGGACGTGGGTCGCCTCCACGCCCTCCCCGGCGGCCCGCAGGAGAGGCTTCGCGTATCCGTTCCGTGACCGCAGGCCCAGACGGACGAAATCGTCCCCGATGAACGCGAACAGGACGATCGAGTGCTCGAAGGGCTCCGCATCGCGTTCGTAGCGGAGATACGCCTGACCCACCCCGTAGCCGGGCAGCGCCAGGTTGATCGTCTGCAGCGTGGAATCGACGACGCCCAGCCGGTGACACCATGCATCCCGGTCGTCCACCCCGTCGCCGAACACGAATGAGTCCCCCAGGCACAGGACCCTGAGGCGTCCCGCGGGCTCCTCCGCCTCGATCTCCTCGGTGCCGCGGAAGCCGCGCGAGTTGGTGTGCACGCCGCGCCGCCAGCCCCAGTGCGCAGGCAGGTCAACGAGAGGGCGACCCGTCCAGCCCAACAGGGTATCGTACACGTTGATGCCGACCGATGACGGGCCGACGGTCCGATAGGTCGCCAGCGCGATACTGCTTGCGCCCTCGAGGAGGACGAACAGCAGCGCGCTCGCCACGAGGACGCCTGCGATCCGATGCAGACGCTTTCGGGCCCCGGCGGGGGCGCCACGGGGTGGTGAATCCGGCCGTGACTTCGATTCGGACGACGATTCCTGGTTCACGTCACTCCTCGCTCGGCTGGACCACGACGCGCGGACGAAGGTACCGCAAGACCGACGCCGTCACCCGACCTCTCTTTGCGCCGGTGGCGGCCATGGCTCGCTTCGTGCCGCAGGTTGGGGTAGACTGTGCCGCGTGGACAGGGAGCGCATCGAAGCCCGGCTGGCCGTGGTCGAGGAGCGGATCGCCCGGGCCGCCGAGCGTGTCGGCCGGGACCCGGGGGCGGTCGAGCTGCTTCCCGTCACCAAGGGACACCCGGTCGCGGCGATCGAGGTCGCCCGGGCGCTGGGGCTGGCGCGCGTCGGCGAGAACCGGGTCGGCGAGGCCGGGTCGAAGCAGACGGAGCTCGGTGGCCGGGCCGGTCTCATGTGGCATATGATCGGCCACCTGCAGCGGAACAAGGCCCGCCCGGCCCTGGCGTGGTTCGATGTGATCGAGTCCGTCGACAGCCTGCGGCTGGCGCGCACCCTCGACCGGCTCGCCGGGGACGACGGACACGACCCCGTCGAGGTTCTCGTACAGGTGAACACCTCCGGTGAGGAGGCGAAGGCCGGCTTCGAGCGCGGCGACGCGCTGGACGGCGTGCGCCAGGTGTGTGGATTGCAGGGACTGCGCGTGGCGGGGCTCATGACGATGGCCCCGTTCACCGACGACGCGACGGTCCTCAGGAGTACGTTCCGGAGGGTGCGCGAGCTCTCCGAGCGGTGCGCCGACGCGATCCCGGGGTACGAGGGGCGCGTGCTCTCGATGGGGATGAGCAACGATTTCGAGATCGCCATCGAGGAGGGGAGCACCCGGGTGCGGTTGGGCACGGCGTTATGGGGGGAGCGATGATCGACCTGACTCCGCTGGACGTCAGAAAGAAAAAGCAGGACTTCAAGCGGTCGGTGAGGGGCTACGACGCCGCACAGGTCGATTCGTTCCTCGAGATCGTGGCGGATCGGCTGGAGCAACTCGTGCGGGAGCACGGCTCGCTCAGCGATCGCGTGGCGAGCATGCAGCGCCAGCTCGACACGTACCAGGAGCGGGAGCGGGCGCTCAACGAGGCGCTGCTCGCCGCGCAGGAACTGCGCGAGGAGGCCCGCTCGCAGGCCGAGCGGGATGCGCAGGTGCGCCTGCGCGAGGCCGAGACACACGCCGAGGCGATCCTGCTCGACGCCGACCAGGCGATCCGGCATTCGCAACGGCGGCTCGAAGACCTCCGCGCCCGACGTCGTCACTTCCTCAAGTCGCTGCGCAGCGTGATGGAGCGCTTCGAGGACTATCTCGAGCTGGAGGAGACGCGGCTCGAAAGCGAGCCCGAGGATCTGGGCGATCTGATCGAGCGCCTCGAGAGCGACCTCGGGGAGCCCTCGATGAACGACGGCGTCCGTGGCAGGAAGGGCAGGAAGAGGGGCACGGCGACGTCACGGGATGTGCTCCCGGACAACGCCCGGAACGGACAGGTCGACGACGACGCGTCCGCCGAGGACCGAAGCACGGAGGAGGCAGACTCCGGGTCGCGCATCGCGACCCCCACCTCGATTACCCCCGCCGAATCCGGAGGGTCGGGGGCGTCGACGGCCTGATCGGGGCCCGGCGCCGCCGACATCTGCCACTCATCTGTACAGCACGGAGCACGAACATGGCCTATCGGCCACTGCACGAGTCCGTCTCCGGACTCGAAGAAGAAGTCCTGCGCACGTGGGAAGAGGAAGACACCTTCCGCCTCGGCCTCGAGGATCGGGCCGGGGCTCCCGACTTCGTGTTCTTCGAGGGGCCGCCTACGGCCAACGGCCGCCCCGGCGTACACCACATCCTCGCGCGCACCATCAAGGACCTGATCGCCCGGTTCCGCACCATGACGGGCCATCGCGTGACGCGCATCGCCGGCTGGGACACGCACGGGCTCCCCGTCGAGCTCGAGGCCGAGAAGGAGCTCGGGATCTCGGGAAAGCCCGACATCGAGCGTCTGGGAATCGCCGAGTTCAACCGCGTTTGCCGCAAGAACATCTTCACCTACAAGGAGGAGTGGGAGAAGCTCTCGCTCCGCATCGGCTACTGGCTCGACTACGATCACCCGTACGTGACGTGCGAGCCCGACTACATCGAATCGGTGTGGTGGGCGCTGTCGGAGATCGAGGACCGGGGGCTTCTGTACCGCGGGTATCGCATCGTCCCGTACTGTCCGCGTTGCGGGACGGGGCTCTCGAGCCACGAGGTCGCGCAGGGATATCAGGATGTCGAGGAGCCGGCGGTGGTGGTGAAGTTCCACCTGCTCGACGATCCGGACGACGCCCGCATCCTGAGCTGGACGACGACGCCGTGGACGCTGCCCGGCAACCTGGCGCTCGCCGTGGGTCCCGACATCGACTACGTCCGCGTGCGGATCACCGAGCCCGGCGCCGAGGGCTCGCGCGAGTCCGGACGCGAGCACCACGGCCCCGGCGGCGCGAAGCCGGGCGAGGTCCTCATCGTCGCGAGGGAGCGCGCGGGACACGTGCTCTCCCACCCGCACGTGGTCGTGGGCGAGCTCGAGGGTCGCGACCTCGTCGGCGCCCGCTACCGGCCCCTCTTCCCGGGCGCGGTCGAGGCGGCGGGGTCGGATGCCGCGTGGACGGTGCTCGACGCCGATTTCGTGACCGTCGAGGAAGGTACGGGCGTCGTGCACACGGCCGTCATGTATGGCGAGGACGACTTCCGCCTCGGGGTGCAGGCCGGTCTTCCGCAGCACCACACGGTGGACGAGCAGGGGCGCTTCGTGGATCGGGTCCCTGGCGGCCTGGCCGGGCGCCCCGTGAAGGACCGGGATACCGAACGGGCCATCCGGGACTGGCTCGTCGAGCACGACCTCCTGTACGAGCGCGACATGTACCGGCACGCCTATCCGCACTGCTGGCGATGCGACAGCGCGCTCCTCTACATGGCGCGTCACTCGTGGTACGTGCGCACCACGGCCGTGAAGGACGGGCTGCTCGCGCACAACGCCTCGGTGGATTGGCACCCGCCCGAGATCGGCTCGGGCCGCATGGGAGAGTGGCTCCAGAACAACGTGGACTGGGCCCTGTCGCGCGAGCGCTACTGGGGAACGCCGCTCCCCATCTGGCTGTGCTCGGAGGACGAGACGCACCGTCGCGTGGTGGGATCGTTCGAGGAGTTGGGATCGCTTGTCGGCGGGCTCGATGACGGTTTCGACCCGCACCGGCCCGAGATCGACGCGCTCGAATGGGACTGCCCGGAGGAGAGGTGCACGGGGCGCATGAGACGCGTGCCGGAAGTGGCCGATGCCTGGTTCGACTCGGGCTCCATGCCGTTCGCCCAATGGCACTACCCGTTCGCGAACGCCGACCAGTTCGAGCGACACTTCCCGGCCGACTACATCGCCGAAGGCGTGGACCAGACGCGCGGATGGTTCTACTCGCTGCTCGCCATCGCGACGATCCTGTTCGAGCGCGCCCCGTACCGCTCCGTGGTGGTGAACGACCTGGTGCTCGATGCCGACGGACAGAAGATGTCCAAGTCGCGGGGCAACGTCGTGGACCCGTGGGCGTCGATCGCCGAGCACGGGGCGGACGTGATCCGCTACTACCTGATCGCCGGCTCGAACCCGTGGATCCCCAAGCGCTGGGACCCCGGCGCGTTGCGTGAGACCGACCGCAAGCTGTTCGCGACGCTCAGGCACACGTACCGCTTCTTCGCGTTGTACGCGAACGAGGAGGGCTGGTCGCACGATACGCACGATGCTCCACCATGCGAGCGACGCTCCGACCTCGATCGCTGGATCCTGGGCCGGCTCGACTCCCTGTCGGCGGACGTTCGTGGGGATCTGGAGGCCTACGATCTCACGCGCGCGGCGCGGAGGCTGCAGACGTTCGTGCTGGACGATCTGTCGAACTGGTACGTGCGGCGGAGCCGCGACCGCTTCTGGGCGACGCGTCCGGACGCGAGCCCCGACGAAACGCGGGCCGCGTTCGCCACGCTGCACGAATGCCTCGTCACGAGCGCGGCGCTGCTGGCTCCGTTCGCGCCCTTCCTGTCCGACTGGCTGCACCGCGCGTTGACCGGGGGACGGTCGGCGCACAGGGCCGATTTTCCGCTCCCCAAGGGTCGGCACGACGGGGGTCTTGATCGGGCCATGGAAGACGTGCGGCGGCTGGCGACGCTGGGCCGGGCGGCGCGCGAGGAGGCCGGAGTGCGGACGCGTCAACCCCTCGCCGCCCTCCACGCGGTGGTGCCGGGAGGCCGCCGTCTGGCGGCGCCCATGGTCGCCCTGCTCGCCGACGAGCTCAACGTGAAAAAGGTTGTGTTTCTGGGGGACAGCGGCGATCTTGTAAGGCTGTCCGCGAAGCCGAATTTCGGCGCGCTGGGCCCCAGATACGGGGCCCGCACGAAGGCGGTGGCGAGCGCGATCTCGGCGTTGTCGGGAGCGCCGCTGGCGCGCCTCCGGGACGGCGAGACGGTGCAGATCGAGGTGGAGGGGTCGTCCGTCGCCGTCGTACCGGGCGACGTCCGGGTCCTCGAGGAGGCCCAGACCGACCTGGCCATGGCCAGCGCGGAGGGTTACGTGGCGGCGCTCGACACCGACATCGACGAGACGTTGCGGGCGGAGGGTCTGGCGCGCGAGATCGTGAGCCGCGTACAGCGGCTGCGCCGCGACCGGGGCTTCGAGGTGGCGGACCGCATCCGGGTGAGGATCGCCGGGGCGGACGCGGTGGAGAAAGCGGCGTCGGAGCACCGCGAGTACATCGCCGGCGAGACGCTTGCCGTGGAGGTTCTCCTCGGTGCCGCGGACGACGCGCAGCTGTCGTCCGTCGACATCGACGAGTACGCGGCGATGATCGGGGTGGAGCGCGTGGAGTCTTGAGCAACGCGATACGACGGAGCCGGGGACCCGACACGGTCCCCGCCATAAGGGTGCAGCGTCGAATGAACAAGAAAGAACGACAGCATCTGGAGCAGAGGCTGCTCAAGGAGCGCTCCCGGGTGCTGAAGGAGCTCGGTCATTACGACGAGTCCTTCGCCAACACGCCCCAGGGGGCCGACGGAGACCTGTCCGCCTACAGCTTCCACATGGCGGACCAGGGCACCGATGCCATGGAGCGCGAAAAGGCATTCCTGTTCGCGAGCAAGGAGGGGCGGCTCCTGTACCACATCGATGAGGCGCTCAGACGCCTGTATCGGAGCCCGAAGGAGTTCGGGAAATGCGAGGAGTGTGGCGACCCGATCTCGTTCGAACGTCTCGATGCCCTGCCGCACGCGCGTCTATGCATCAAGTGCAAAGAGCGCGAGGAGACCGGTGCCAGCCGCTGAGTCGGCGGCGGCCGACCGCGGGGCCGTCGAAATGGCCGATTCCCCGCCGTCCGCTGCGACGGGGGGCGGGCCATCGAAGACGGCCATCACGCTGACCGCCATCGGCGTGGTCCTCCTGCTCGACATCCTCACCAAGCTGTGGGTCGTCCGTACTTTCGACCTGTACGAGTCGACGCCGGTGCTCGGCGACTTCTTCCGGTTCACCTACACACACAACCGCGGCGCGGCGTTCGGGATCGACATCGGCCAGCATTCCCGACTGTTCTTCCTCGGGTTGTCGCTGGTGGCGCTCGGCGTGCTGGGCGCCATCTACCGGACCACACCGGCCTGGGACAGACTGCGCATCCTCGCCCTCTCCCTGGTGGCCGGGGGAGCGCTCGGCAACATCCTCGACCGTATCCGCTTCGAGGCGGGCGTGGTGGACTTCCTCGACTTCGGGATCGGGGCGAGCCGATTCCCCGTGTTCAACGTGGCCGACACCGCCGTGTCCATCGGCGCCATGCTTCTCCTGATCTCGTTCTGGCTCGAGGGCCGCAGGGACCGGGCGGCGGAAGACGCGAGCCCCGCGGATCCCGTCTGAGGACCGCGCGCCCGCGATCCATGCCGCCCGCCGCGGCCGACGGGCCCCGCGACACCGGGGGCACCACGCACCGGATCCTGATCGATCACCCGCTCGAGGACCGCCTCGACCGCTTTCTCGCCGATCGACTGTCGCTCAGCCGCACGCGGGTCCAGCAGCTGATCGCCGGGGGCCGCGTGACAGTGAACGGCAAGCCCCCCCAGAAACGCTACGTGCCCGCGCCGGGCGATGAGATCCTGGTCCGGGTCCCGCCGGCCCGCCACACCACGCTCGAGTCCGAGGACATCCCGATCACGGTCCGCTACGAGGACGAGGACCTCGCGGTCGTCGAGAAGCCGGCGGGGCTCGTGGTGCACCCGGCTCCCGGACACGAAAGCGGCACCCTGGTGAACGCGCTCCTCCATCGGCTGGGGCGGCTGTCGGCCACCGGCGGCGACCGACGGCCGGGCATCGTCCACCGGCTGGACAAGGACACGAGCGGGCTCCTGGTGGTCGCGAAGCGCGACGACGCGCACCGGGCGCTGTCGGAGGCGCTGGCGCGGCGAGAGATCCGGCGCGGCTACCTTGCCGCGGTGTGGGGGCACGTCGACGAGGACCGCTACACGATCGACCGGCCGCTGGGCCGGGACCCGGCAGACCGCAAGCGCATGGCGGTGCGCCCGGAGGGCGAAGGGCGCCGCGCCGTCACGCACGTGAGGCGCCTGGAGCGCTGGATCGCCGCCGACCTGTTGGCCATCCGGCTCCAGACCGGACGCACGCACCAGATTCGGGCCCACATGCTGGCCGACGGCCACCCCGTGGTGGCCGACCCCGTGTATGGCGCTGGCCGTGAGCGCGGGTTCGCCGGGGCCGGGAGTCGGTGGGCAGGAGAGCTGTCGCGCCGCGCGGGCCGCCTCTTCCTGCACGCCGCACACCTTTCGTTCGCGCACCCCCGCACCCGGGAGCTCCTGTCGTTCACGGCGCCCCTCCCGCCGGATCTGGCGGCGGCCGTCGAGTGGGCCCGGTCGACATCGAGCCCGGCGTGAGCGACGCCGCGCAGGGCCCGTCGGCCGGACTCGGCCCCCGGCGGGCCGGCGCGCCGGGCGTTGACGTCCCCCCAGCCCCGATCTAAGGTGGCCGCCATGGCAGAGGCGAGGAAGGCGAAGGGACGAAAGGCGGGCGCCCGCGGCGACCGGGAGACCCGGCGGGGCTTTCGCTTCGGGCCCCTGAACTACGCCGTGTTCGGCGCGGGGTTCGCGACCATCGTGCTCGGCTACGTGCTGCTCGACGCCGGATCGGTCACCGCCGCGCCCTTCCTCCTCATCCTCGGCTACGCGATCCTCCTTCCCCTCGGGCTCCTCATCGGCTGGAAGAAGCTCGGCGCGGGGGACTGAGTCCCCGTCGGGCAGTGGCCGCCTTCAGGCCCGCTTGCGCGACATCAGCCATCCCCGACGCAGCAGGCGATCGTCCTGGATCGAGACGAACGCGTCCGGCGCGATGCGATCGACGACCTGCATGGCGCGCGGGACGGCGCGACGCCGGAGCGACGACATGAGGACGTCGACGGAGCCGTCGCGACCCTCGCCGACCCAGCGCGTCACGCCGAATCCCTCGTGCCGGAGCGCGGCCGCCAGCTCCCGTCCCGCGATACGGGTCACCACCTGCATGCTCGACAGACCGAGGGCGAGCTTGCGCTCCACCCACAGCCCGACGCCCGTGCCAGCCGAGAAGCCGGCCGCGTACCCGATCACGTGCCACGGATCGTTCAGGTTCCGGACCGCCGAGCCCACGGCGAGGATCCAGATGAGGATCTCCACGAAGCCGATGATCGGTGGCAGGACGCGCTCGCCGCGCACCGAGAGGACCATGCGCACCGTCGCGAGCGACACGTCGCATATTCGAAGCCCGAAGATCAACAGCGGCCCCCACGGACCCGCCAGGAGCTCCACCATGTTCCACGTCCTCCACCGGTTCGAGTCGGTGCCAGCGTCGAGTCTCCGGGTCAATCGAACGCGGCCGCCGTCGGAGTGCGAGGGCGTCCCGGGTCTCGGCCGTCGGGTCTTGATCGAGCCTGGCGATCGTGCCAGACTCGGAAGTCACCCCGGCACCCGGAGGCTGCCCATGCGCCGCTGCTCGACCGCCCTCGCGTTTTCCGTCATCATCGCCGCCTGCTCGCCCCCTCCGGACGCCGGTGCAGCGGACCGGGAGTCGGTCAACAAGCAGCTCGTCGAGCGCTTTGTCGCCGCGATCAACGCGCGCGACCTGGCCGCGCTCGACACCCTCGTCGCGCCGGACGTCGTGCGCCGCAGCCCTTCGACCCCCGGGGTGACCGTCAACAGCCTCGAGGAGCTGAAGGCGTTCCTGCGGCAGGATCTGGCCGCCGTCCCCGACAACGTCCAGACGATCCAGACCCTCGTGGCCGAGGGCGATTGGGTGGCGATCTGGGCCACCTACGCCGGCACGCAGACCGGTCCGCTGGGGCCGTTCCCGGCGAGCGGGAAGCGCGTCGATCTGGAGTTCTCGGCCATGCTGCGCATCGAGAACGGCCGCATCGCCGACATCCGCGTCGTGTGGGACAACGTCGCGATGCTCACGCAACTCGGGCACATGACGCCGCCGGGAGCCGCCGGGACCTGAGCGTCACGGCGCGTCTCGGACGTCGCTTCGTCAGCGAAATCGGCCGGGCCGCTTAGCCCGGCTGACGTCCCGCTACCCCGCCTTCCCGGGGCTCGAGGTCCGCTCACGGGTCTGATAGGTCGTCTCGATACGGGACACAATGTCCCGTACGGGGGCGGCGCTCCGGGCGGCCCCGGCGGCCGTCTCCCCGCGCAGAACAACGACTTCTGCCGCCCCGGGGCCCGTGCGGCCCGGGGCGCACGCGACGTGCGAGGCGGAGAAGACGTGGATCCCCCTTCGAGAACGGGGATGAGGGCGTCGTTTCCCCGGCGAGGAGCACCGTCGTGCCCGGCGAAACCGACAGCGCCCTGACGCGGATCGTCGAGCTCGAGGAGGAGCTTGGGGAGCTCGTGGGGCGAGCCCGGACGCGGGCGGAGGCCATGATCGCCGAGGCCCGGCGGCTGGCCGACGCGCGTCGCTCGCGCGAACGGGAGGGAATCGAGGCCGATGCGGCCGCCCTCGCGAGATCGGTGGCGGCGGAACGCGAGCGACGGCTCGCCGGGATCCGCGAGAGGGGCCGCCGCGAGCTCGCCCGCTTCACCGCTGTGGAGGAAGGCACCGTCGAGGAGCTGGCCGCCCTGGTCGTGGCGCGCGTGGCGGCCGACGGGGAGGCCTGATGGAACCGGGCGAGGGGCGGACGGGGGGGGCGTCGTGATCGTCTCGATGAGCCACATTCGCATCCTGGGGCCTCGAGAAGACCTCGAGGTCGCGCTCTCCACCCTTCAGGACCTCGGCGTCCTACACCTGACTCCTCCCGAGCCGCGTCAACCGCTCGGCCCCTTGCCCCGCTCAACGGCTCGGGTGCGCGAGCGGGAGCACCTCGAGCGGATCGCCGGGGACATCGAGACGACGTTCGGGCTGCTTCCGGGCGGCGCGCGTCCGGAGCTCCCGGCGCAGGCGCCGCCCCCGGCCTTTCCTCGCTGGGCGCGGCTGGCCCGACGCGCGCGGCGCGAGGTCGAGGCCCTGGCGGGAGAGCGGACGCGTCTCGACGAGGAGAGGGCGCTCATCGCCCGCTACCGGTCCTACTTCGAGGCCTTCGAGCCGCTTCTCAGGGCGCAGCCCGAGTGGCCCGACGCCCGTTCGTATCACCTCATCCTGCACGGCAGTGACGCCGGCCTCCTCCCGGAGCTCGAGGCGAGGATGTCGGAGGCGCTCCGGGGTCGGTTCGGGCTCCTCACCTCACGCCTCGAAGGCGGTGACGTGGCCGTCGCGCTCCTGGTGCCGGCGGCGGCCTCCTCCCGGGTGGAGGGGTTCCTGCGCGAGGCCGGTGTCCAGGAGATCCCCATCCCCCCCGGCTACGGTGGGGATTCGCTTGCCACCGTCATGCCCCGCATGGAAACGCGGCGCGCCGAGGTCATCGCCGGGTTGCGGGAGATCCGGACCGCGCTTCGAAAGGTCGCCCGGGAGCGCGGGCCCGAGCTGGCCGGGGCGCTGATCGCCACGCGCGATCGGCTGCTCGAGCTCGACGCCCTCGCGAAGGCCGCGTGCACCGAGGGTGCGTTCGTGCTCGAGGGGTGGCTGCCCGCCGCCCAGGTCCCGCGGCTCGAGCGCCGCCTGGAGAGCGACTTCGCCGGACGGGTCATCGCCGAGCACATCGCCACCGAGAAGTGGAGCGGGGACGCCCCGGTGGTGCTCACGAACCCGCGGATCTTCCGCCCCTTCGAGGCGATCACGCGGCTGTTCCCACTTCCGCGATACGGGAGCATCGACCCCACGCCGTTCGTGGCCGTGTTCTTTCCGATGTTCTTCGGGCTCATCCTGGGCGACATCGGCTACGGTGTGGCGCTCGTGGTGCTCGCGCTCGTCCTGCGCGCGAAGAGCGAGCCCGGGACGCCGCTCCGCTCGGTGTCGGAAATCGCGGGGGCTTGTGCCGTGTTCACGATCATCTTCGGGCTCCTGTACGGCGAGCTGCTCGGGGACCTGGGCCGCCGGCTCCTGGGTCTGCGCCCGCTCGCGTTCGACCGCCAGGAGGCGTTCATGCCGTTTCTCGTCCTCGCGGTCGGGCTCGGCGTCATCCACATCGTCCTCGGTCTCGTGCTCGGCGCGCTGGCGGCGTTCCGCGGCAGTCGCAGGGAGTCGTTGGGGCGGGGGATCGCCGCGCTCATGGTGACGCTCGCGGCCGTGGCCCTGCTCGCGGCGATGCGCATCCTGCCCGGGGGCTTCTTCACGCCGAGCGTTATCGCGCTCCTCATCGCGTTCCCGATCCTGGTGATCGTGGAAGGGGTCCTCGCGCCGGTAGAGCTCGTATCGACACTCGGCAACATCCTGTCCTACGCCCGCATCATGGCGCTGGGGACGGCATCCGTGATGATGGCCGTGGTCGCCAACCGCATGGTGGGCGCCGTGGGTAGCGCCGTGGTGGGCGTCCTGTTCGGGCTCATCTTCCACATCGTCAACTTCGCCCTCGGCATCTTCGCCCCCACCGTGCACGGGCTCAGGCTCCACTACGTGGAGTTCTTCGGGAAGTTCTACAGCCCCGGGGGCGTCGCGTACGACCCGTTCGGACACTGGCGTTCGAACGGTGCCACCTGACCGGACTCCGGAAAGGACATCGGCCGATGGAGATTCTCTGGCTTGGCTTGAGCGCCGCGCTCGCTGTCGGGCTCACCGCCCTCGCCACCGCGTGGGCCCAGTCTCGGATCGGAGCCGCCGCGGCGGCGACGCTGGCCGAGCGACCCGAGCTCAACACGACGACCATCCTCATGATCGCGATCCCGGAGACCATGGTCGTGCTCGGGTTCGTGGTCGCGCTCATGATTCTGCTCCAGGGCGGCGCCGCCTGATCGGGTAGCGGAGCACACCGATGGCGATCGACGCGCTGGTCGAGACGCTGCGGGCCAACGGGCGCCGACGCGCGGCCGGCGTTCTCCGGGAGGCCCGCGCCGAGGTGCGGGCGATCCGCCTCCGTGCGGAGCGGGAGGAGACGCGGCGGCGCGGAGAGGTCCTCGCCCGCCGCCAAGGCGAGCTGCGCGCCGAGCTGGCGGGGGACATCGCCCGGGCCCGCGCCGAGGCCCGCAGGGACGTGCTCGAGGCGCGACGGGCACTCCTCGCGCGGGTATTCGCGCGTGCCGTAGCCGCCCTGCCGGCGGCCATCGAGTCATCGGCGTACGTGGACGGGCTTCCCGGCCGCATCGAGCTCGCCGCGCGGTACGTGTCGATCGCGGACGCGGTGCTCGAGTGTCCACCGGGGCTGGCGCCTGCCCTGCGCGCGGCCGCGGGGACGACCGGCCCCTCGGTCGAGCCGCACCTCGATGCGGATGCCGGCTTCCGGCTGCGCTCGGCCGATGGGCATGTCGTGGTGGACGACACGCTGGCGAGCCGCCTGGCGCGTCTGCGGCCCACGCTCGAGATCGAGCTGGTCGAGCGCCTGCAGGAAGGCGGGCCGGGACCATGAGGACCGACTGGTCGGACGTGAACGCCCGCGTGGCCGGCCTCACGACGCGGCTCTTGAGCCCGCGCACGCTGCGCGAGCTCCGCGCGACACGAAGCCTGTCCGAGTTCGTCGCCCGGCTGGCGGCGACACGGGCACTCGCGTCCGCCCCGGCCGCGGATGCCCCGGTGGCCGCGATCGAAGAGGGGGTGCGGCGCGTCGCCGCCGATCGGCTGCGTCTGCTCGAGCGCTGGCTCGGCCCGAGGCGCGACGCCGTGCGCGTCGTGTACGAGGACGAGGAGCGGCGTGCCGTCCGCGCGCTCCTCCGTGGTGCGGCGCAGGGAGCCCCGCCCGAGCAGCGTGTGGCGGGCCTGCTCCCCACGACGGTCCTCGACGAGACGACCCTCGCGCGGTTGGAAAAGTGCGCCGACCCGCCCGCCGTGCTCGCGGTCCTCGAATCGATCGGGCACCCGTTCGCGACCGATCTGCGCGACGTAGGGGTCGGCGCGACCACCGACCTGTATCGGCTCGAGCTGGCGCTGGACCGAGCGTTCGCGCGCCGGGCCCGGACCGCCTCGCGCCACCCGGGGCTGAGCACGTACGTGACCCGGGTTCTGGATCTCCGTAACGCGTGGGCCGCCCTGCTCACGCCGCCGGGCCGTGCGATCCTGTCGCGTCCCGATCCCTTCGTGGAAGGTGGCCGCCTGCTGGATCGGGGGGCGCTCGCCGACATCGCGAGCCGCGGGGACGTGGGCGAACGTCGGCGGCTGCTCGCCGAGCGGTTCCGGGGGAGCGGACTGTCCGGCGTGTTCGAGCCCTCGAGCGGCGAGCTGGCGTCGCTCGAACGAATGGCGCTCGAGGCCCTCATCCGCGAGCAGGACAAGGCGAGGAGACGCGACCCGTCGGGTCCGCTCGCCCTGGTGGTGTACACGCTCCGCCTGCGGCGCGAGCTGCTCGAGCTTGGGGGCGTCCTGTGGGGGCTCGCGCTCGGCCGGCCGACCATCGGATCGGGGGGCGAACCGGCCCGGGTGCGCGCATGACCGATCGCGCGCGCGTCCTGTGCACGCCCCCCGTGGCGCCGGGGTTCCGGCTGGCCGGACTGGAGCCCGTCGAGGCGCTGCCCGGCGAGGACGGCACGGCCCGACTGGCCCGGCTGCGCGAGCGCCCCGAGGTGGGGGTGATCCTCATCGAGCAGAGCCTGTACGAGGGTCTCCCCGAGCCCGCGTTGCGCGCTCTGGAGCGGGAGGCTCGCCCGCTGGTCGTCCCGTTTCCAGGCCCGGTGTGGGCCCCGCCCCCGTCGCCCGAGGACTACGTGGTCGAGCTCCTCCGTCGGGCGATCGGCTACCGGGTGAAGCTCCGATGAGCGCCCCGCGCTCGTCCACCCTGCCGGGAGCGGAAACGGAGGCGGGGGCCGGGGTCCGGGGCGAGCCGGCCCGGCTCGTCCGCGTCGTGGGGACATTGGTGGAAGCGCGACCGTGCCTGGAGGCCTCGCTGTACGAGCTGGTCCGGGTGGGCGAGCGGTCGCTGCTCGGCGAGGTGATCCGGGTCGAGGGGGACCGGGCCACCATCCAGGTGTTCGAGGAGACCTCGGGTCTGGCGCTGGGCGAGCCGGTGGTGTGCACGGGCGCGCCGCTCGCCGCGGAGCTCGGCCCGGGTCTGCTCGGCTCGGTGCTCGACGGGGTGGGGCGGCCGCTCGAGCGGCTCGCGGAGCGGTACGGGCGCTTCATCGCGCCCGGCGGCACCATCCCCATGCTGGGGCGCGAGCGCGAGTGGGACTTCGAGCCCCTGCTCGAACCCGGGGCGGTCGTGTCGGGTGGCGATTTCCTGGGGCGGGTGGAGGAACGCCCGGGACTCGCTCAGGGCGTTCCCGTGCCACCCGGAGTGGCGGGGACGCTGGCGGAGCTCGCGGGAGGTCCGTTCCGGGTCGACGAGCCGGTGGGCTTCCTCGAGGACGGGAGGCCGCTTTTTCTCCACCACACGTGGCCCGTGCGGCGTCCGCGGCCCGCGGCCCGTCGGCTCCCGGGCGACCGGCCGCTGGTGACCGGGCAGCGGGTGTTCGATCTCCTGTTCCCGCTCGCGGAGGGGGGGACCGTCGCGGTGCCCGGCGGATTCGGCACCGGCAAGACGATCATCGAGCAAGCGCTGGCCAAGTACGTGTCGGCCGATGTCGTCGTCTACATCGGCTGTGGCGAGCGCGGCAACGAGATGGCCGAGCTGCTCGAGGAGTTCCCGCGGCTCGAGGACCCGCGCTCGGGCCGCTCGCTCATGGAGCGCACGGTGCTCATCGTCAACACGTCGAACATGCCGGTGGCCGCGCGGGAGGCATCCATCTACCTGGGGATCACGGCGGCCGAGTACTATCGCGATCTCGGCTACCGGGTCGCCGTGATGGCGGATTCGCTGTCGCGCTGGGCCGAGGCGCTGCGCGAGATCGGGTCCCGGCTCGGCGAGCTCCCCGGCGAGGAGGGCTATCCCACCTATCTCGGCAATCGGCTCGCCAAGGCGTACGAGCGGGCGGGCCGGGTGCGTGCGCTCGGACGGCCCGAGCGCGACGGCGCCCTGACGTTCATCAGCGCGATCTCGCCTCCGGGCGGCGACTTCTCCGAGCCCGTGACGCAGGCGTCGCTCCGCGTCGTGGGCGGCCTGTGGGCGCTGGAGTCGGCCCTCGCCCAGCAGCGTCAGTTTCCCGCCGTGAGCTGGGAGCGGAGCTACAGCCTGTACGGCGACCGGGCCGCCGGGTGGTTCGGAGCCGAGGTGGGGGGCGACTGGCCGCGGGTGCGTCGCGAGATGTTCGCGCTGCTCCAGCGCGACGCCGAGCTGCGAGAGATCGCCGCCCTCGTCGGAACGGAGTCGCTCGAGGATCGGGACCGGCTCGCGGTCGCGGTGGCCCGCATCGCCCGCGAGCTCGTGCTGGGTCAGAGCGCGTTCCACCCGGTAGACGCGTACTCACCCCCCGCCAGGACGTTCGCGCTCGCCTCGTTCGTCCTCGCGCTGTTCGAGGTGGCCGGGAGGGCGCTCGCGGCGGGCGGCACCCCCGACCTCGAGCGGGTGCGGGCGGCCCTCGTGGCGCTCCGCGAAGCGCCCGAGCAGGAGATCGAGGTGCGCGCCGCCGCGGTATCGGCGGCCATCGAGAGTCTGGGGGCCCCCGCCGGCACGGAGAGCGGGCCGCCGGCCGAAGCCCGACCGGACGATCGGATGCCGCCCGCCCCGGTCGTGGAGCGGAGGATGGAGTCATGAGCTCCATGCCCCGCACGTACGCGGGGGCAGCGGCCGCCTCGGGCCCGCTCCTCTATCTGCCCGCCACGCCGGGGGCGGCGCTGGGCGAGCTGGTGGATATCGACGCGCCGGGCGGCATCCGGCTCTCCGGTCAGGTGATCGATGCGGGTCTCGAGCTGACCGTCGTCCAGGTGCTCGAAGACACGCTGGGACTCGAACCGAACCGGGCGAGGGTCACCCTCACCAGCGAGCTGGCACGCGCCGTGGTGGGGCGCGAGCTCCTCGGCCGGGTGCTGTCGGGGATGGGACGACCGCTCGACGGCCTCCCGCCCCCGGTGGGCGAGGCCCGACCGCCGCTGTGGGGGGCGCCCATCAACCCGACCCGCCGCCGCCCGCCGAGCGACTTCATCGAAACCGGCATCTCCGCTATCGATGGCCTGAACACGCTCGTCCGCGGCCAGAAGCTGCCGGTGTTCAGCGGTGCCGGTCTGCCGGGGCTCGAGCTCGCGGCGCACATCGTCGAGAGCGCCCGCGCACCCCGCGGCGAGGCGTTCGCCGTCGTGTTCGTGGCGATCGGGATCACCGAGCGCGAGACGGCGAGCTTCATGGAGCGCTTCGGGACCGCCGAGGCGCTGGAGCGCACCGTACTGTACCTCAATCGGGCCAGCGATCCGACGATCGAACGGTTGCTGGCGCCGCGGATCGCCCTTACGGAGGCCGAGTTCCTCGCGTTCGAGGCGGGCCTGCAGGTGCTGGTCGTGATGGCCGACATGACCCACTACTGCGAGGCGCTGCGCGAGATCGGCGCGGCGCGTGAGGAGATCCCGGGTCGGCGCGGATATCCGGGGTACCTGTACACCGACCTCGCCACCCTGTTCGAGCGGGCCGGCGTGCTGCACGGGGGCGAGGGGTCGGTGACGCAGATCCCCGTCCTCACGATGCCCGACGACGACATCACGCACCCCATCCCGGACCTCACCGGCTACATCACCGAGGGGCAGCTCGTGCTCGACCGCGAGCTCCACCGGAAGGGCGTGTTTCCGCCGGTGGACGTCCTGCCATCGCTGTCGCGTCTGATGAACGCCGGGATCGGCACCGGACGCACGGTGCCGGAGCATCGGCAGTGGGCCGATCAGCTCTACGCGCTGTACGCGGCCGGGCGCGAGGCTCGGCTCACCGCCGCGATCGTGGGCGAGGCCGGGCTCACCGACCCGGACCGCCGCGCACTTTCGTTCGCCGATCGCTTCGAGCGCGAGCTGGTGGGGCAGGGAGCGATCCGGCGGGAGATCGGCGACACGATCGAGATCGGCTGGCGGCTGCTGGAGGGGCTGCCGCGCGAGGATCTGGGACGCATCGGGGACGCCCAATGGGAGGCGCGACGGGCGCGAGCGCGCGAGTCGAGCGAGGATCCGCCACGTGAACGGGTGACGGGTGCCGGACCGGGATCGACGGACGGTGCCGAACCGCGATCGGCGGAGGCCGCGCCGTGAGCCCGGGTCAGCAGCGCGTCCCGGCCACGCGCTCGAACCTCCTCTTGGCCCGGAACCGGCTCGAACGCGTTCGGGGCGGCGCCCGGCTCCTCACCCAAAAACGACGCGCGCTCGTCTCGGAGCTGTTCGAGCTCGTGAGCCCGGCGGCCGACGCGCGGGTGCGCGTGGGCGAGCGGGCCGCCACCGCCTATCCGGCGCTCCTCGAGGCACTCGCCGCCGCGGGGAGCTCCGGGCTCCGCGCGCTCGGGTGGCCGAGCCGCGACATCGAGGTCACACTGCGCTCGGTCCAGGTGTGGGGGCTCGGAGTGGCCGAGATCGCAGAGCGCTCCGTGATCCGCCGCACGCCCGCGGCACGGGGAACATCCCCGGCGAGCACCGGACCGGCCGCCGTGGCTGCGGCGGACGAGTTCGAGACGCTCATCGAGCTCCTGCTGGACGCGGCCAGCCGCGAGGCGCTGGTCCGACGACTCGGCCGCGCCCTGGCACACACTTCCCGCCAGCTCAACACCCTCGAGCAGCGGATCGGGCCCGGTCTCGAGCGACAGATCGCCGCCATGGGCCGCACGCTCGACGAGCGCGAGCGCGAGGAGCACTCGAGGCTCAAGCGCCTCATCCGGGCGCGGGCCGCACGACGATCCGGGTCACGGTGAGCCGCCGAGATGCCCGAAGGCCCCGGAGGCGAGCGCGCCGTCCGGGGCCTCCCGTGCCGCCGCCTCGCCGCTCGAGACCTAGCGCGCGGCGACGGCCCTCGTGGATCGCCGGGTCAGCGGTTCCCGCCACCTCCGGGCTCGTCGGCCATGCCCGTGCGCGGCCCGAGTGTGTAGAATCCGTCGCGGTGGTGGGGGCACACCTGGTTGAGACCGCCGTCGGCATCCGGGTGCCGTTCCTGCATCCGGTTGCCGAACTCCTCGGTGGCGCTCAGAATCGCCGGGATGTCGGCCGCGATCGTGTAGATGCCCACGTTCCATTCGCTGGCCCAGGAGTGGAAGAAATACCCGTAGCTCTGCACCATGCCCTCGTCCACGAGCTCATCCCAGATCGGGATCTCCAAGTTCTCGATCTGTTGGCCCGTGGGGCCGAGCTGGTTCATGTCGCACTCGTAGAACGACAGACGGAGCGTCGGGGGTGTCGGTACATCTTGGGCCGCGAGCACGCCCGGCAGGGCAATGGCGGCGAGCAGGCCGAACGTCGGGGACAGTCTGCGCATCGGGTCCTCCTGTGGCTTGGGGATGGGGCATGATAGCCACCGGATCCGAGCACGGGAACCATCCCCCTGAGGACCGTCCGTCCGCGTGCGGCCATCGTGGTCGCCGCGAGCCCTCCAGGCCGCGTGCCCGCCCATGACGGGTGACACGCTGCTCGAGCCGCGGGGGCACGACGCTCCGACCGACGAGGGTGGCGAGGTCACGCGCTCGCGCTGGTCCCTGCCGCCGGATCTGCTCGAGGACTCGCGCAAGCGACTCCGCGTCGTGGCACTGCTCCTCGCGTTCACCTTCGCCGTGGCGAACTTCGGCTCGGTGCTGCTGGCGGGTCCCGAAGTCGCGCGCTACGTGTTCGGGAGTCCCATCCGCTGGCTCCCCGGGGCCGTGTCGATCACGCTCGCGGTCCTCACGGCGATCCTGTGCGGCGACCGGCGCATCCCCGCGCGCGTGCTGTTGAACATCGGGCTCGCGTTCGAGGTCGTAGCGAGCTTCGGGATCGCGATGGCGGAGTACTCAGAATTCTACGCGCCGATACAATACCGGCCCGGCGACTTCGGGGGCTTCGGGCTGTCCTGGGTCTCGGTCTGGGTGCTCCTGTTCACGGTCGTCGTCCCGACACGCCCTCGAAAGGCACTCCTCGTCGCGCTCGCGTCGGTGAGCGCCGTCCCGCTCACCCTCGCGAGCACGATCGCGCGGACCGACAGCCTCGCATACATCCCCACCCCGCGCGAGTTCGTGGTGGCGTTCATCGTGCCATACCTGCTCATCGTGCTGATGGCCTACGTTGGCGCCCGCGTGGTCTACAAGCTCGGTACCGCCGTGTCGCGCGCCCGCGACCTGGGGAGCTACCGGCTCGTCCGGCGTCTGGGGAGCGGTGGTATGGGGGAGGTGTGGGAGGCTCGGCACCGGCTGCTCGCGCGGCCGGCCGCCATCAAGCTCGTGCGACCCGAGCTCCTCGGGGCGGCCGACCCCTCCTCCCGCGACACGGTGCTCAGGCGCTTCGAGCGGGAGGCGCAGGCCACGGCATCGATGCGCTGTCCGCACACCGTCGATCTGTTCGACTTCGGCGTCACCTCCGACGGCACGTTCTACTATGCCATGGAGCTCCTGGATGGGTACGATCTCGAGACCCTCGTCACGCGTTTCGGTCCCGTGCCGACCGAACGCGCCATCTACCTGCTGGAACAGGTGTGCCACTCGCTCGCCGAGGCGCACGAGCGCGGTCTCATCCACCGCGACATCAAGCCGGCCAACATCTACACCTGCCGCTACGGGCGCGAATTCGACCAGGTGAAGGTGCTCGATTTCGGGCTCGTGAAGACCCGAGCGGGCCCCGAGGACCCGAGGCTGACCCAGCAGCTCGCGGGAGGGACACCGGCCCACATGGCGCCCGAGCAGGCGCTGGGGGAGGGGTCGGTCGACGCCCGCACGGACCTGTACGCCGTCGGCTGCGTGGCCTATTGGCTGCTGACCGGCCGGCTCGTGTTCGAGAGCGAGACGGCGCTCGGCATGATCGCCGACCACGCCCGAACGCCGCCCGTTCCGCCCTCGAAGAAGACCGAGCTCGAGATCCCCGAGGATTTCGAGGCGCTGATCCTCCGCTGCCTCGAGAAGAACCCCGCGAATCGGCCGCAGAGCGCCGGCGAGCTGTCGGCGGCTCTCGCAGCCTGCGTGGTGGGCGCGCCGTGGACCCACGCCCGGGCGCGAGAGTGGTGGGAGCTCCACGGGCCCCCGGAGGAGTCGGGGGCCCGGCCGACGGATGTTCCCGAGTCGGGAAGCGGGCGCGGCTGAGACGCACGAGCTCCCCGCCCCGGTCGCCCGTCGCCTTGTCGCCATCACGGGTCGTCTCTATGATGACATCGGCCATCACCAGACCGCGTCGCATGCGCTCCGATCGGAGCCACTCCGCGGCCGAGGATCGATTCGAGACACCCCGTGCCCGTTCACCTATTCCCGTTCGTGCTCCCCCGGCATCCCGCTGCCCGCGTGCGTCCGCCACGGCGGCCCGGGACGCGGCGTTCGCCGGCCATGGCTCCTCCCGTGGCCGCGCTCGCCGCGCTCCTGGTCGGGGCCGGCGGCCTGGCGGCTCAATACACCCCCGCCCAGCAGCAGCCGATCGAACTGATGGACCTGGTGACGTTCTTCCTGCTCCCCGAGACCGCCACCCAGGACGTCGGCGACTGGTACCTGTTCTCGGGTCCCGCGTCGCCGATCGCATGGAACCCGAACGAGGTGCGCTGGGACGAGCGCCGCCAGACGTTCGTGCGCGATGGATCGGCCGTGGTCACCGTGGACGGGAGCCCGACCCACGAGCCCGGCTCGACGGCGCCCGCGCGCTGGCCGATCCGGCTGTTCGGTCCTCGCGAGGGCTTCTCGCGGGTGGCCATCGCGTCGCGGGTCGCCTCGCCGGAGCTGTCGCTCGACCTGCCCGTCCAGCTCGCGGCACACGGGGTCGTGTACGAGGCGAAGCGGTGCGATGCGGCGGAGGCGACGGGCGGCAATCGACTGTACGAGCTCTCGTGGCCCGGCTACCGGACCGCGTGGATGCACCACCAGTGGGCGTGCACGGATGGGAGCTGTGCCGCGTATGTGTCGATCTCGCTCGAGGAGCCCGATGTTTCGACCCTGCCGGGCATGCCCGACACGGACTGCGGCATCGCGAGCGCCGTCGTGGCGCCGGATGTGGGCCCCGGTCTCCTGTTCGCCCGGGGCACCGGCGGCCTGACCGATGCCGAGCAGCTCGAGATCTTCTCGGCCCTGGGCCTGGCCGTCGCCCCGGATGGCGCGAGCCTGGTCGACACCGCGTGCCGGCAGCCCGCGTCCGCGGACCCCCAGTTTCCGGATCTGAACGAGGACGGCGTCCCCGAGGTCCTCATCGTGTACGGGAACACGTGCATGTCCGGGATGGCGGGCGCATCCGTCGTGCTGTTCGTGAAGAAGACCGATGGGTCGTTCGGGACCAACCTCGGCTTCCCGGGCATCTCGGCCGCGCCCATGGAGACGCGCCACGAGGGATGGCCCGATCTGCTCATCGGGGGGCCCGGCTTCTGCTTCCCGGTGTGGCGGTGGAACGGGAGCGAATACGTTGCCGACCACGACGAGGCGCAGGCCCCCGGGGGGTGCTCCGGCTGAACTGCCCGGGCTCGGAGGCGACCGCGTCACCTCGGGCTCGCGCACCCCGTTCGCTGCAGGGGACGTACTTCCACCCGCTCCACGTCGAGCTCGTCCCGGGTCAGGACGACGACGTGCTCGACCCCGAGCTCGAGGATCTCCGCCCCGTCCGGGGTGCGCATTCGGGCGATCGGCTCTCCCGAGGGGTCGAGGACGGTCCACATGCGACGTGGCTCGCCCGGCCCGAGCTGGTTTCGAACCCAGATCCTGCCCGCCGCATCGGTCCGCAGGTCCTCGAACAGTGGGAGCACCTCCAGCCGGGGCATGTCGTCGAATCGACGCGCCTCGATCTTCCGGGCGTCCGGCGGAAAGGCCTCCAGGTAGCGCTCCACCTCCTCGCGGAACTCGTCGCCGGTCGTTCGCTGGGCCGGGACGTCGAGGGCGATTCTCCTCTCGCCTGCCGCTGACAGGAGCCGGAGGTCCGGCTCGTCGGTGATGCCGACGAGGACCCCGTCCCCGGACACGGCGACGTCGAGCGAGGCTCCGAACACCAGCGGTCCCACGATCATCGAGCCGGCCGAGGAGAGCGCGTAGGACTCGTCGCCGGGAAAAACGCCCAGGTCTCTCCGGACCGTGCCCTCGGGGTCCGGCTCCAGCAAGCGCACCTCCGCCCGATGGACACCGGTCGCCGTCTCGTCGGAGCGGTAGCCCGGGCTGACCGCGGCCACCGAGCTCCCATCGGCGAACACGTCCTCGAGCACCACGAACCCGTCCGCCTCCGGCATCCGGAACGAGCGGCGGAAGCGTCCCTCGGCGTCGAAGAACCGGAGCTCGTAGGAGCCCGCGTTCGCCACCACGACGCTTCCATCCGCGAACCGGTGGGCGCCGGTGACGCGGTCCAGCGCCTCGGCATCTCCCTGGAGCTCGCCGATCCGAAGCAGGGGAGCGTCCGTCGCGCACCACGTGGGAGGCTCCTGCGGAGCCGTCCGGGGTCGGGTCGGGGCGGGTCCCGCCGACAGGGCCGCGACGCAGCACAGCGAGGCGACGATGCGAGCGGGCGTTCGGCGGGCAACACGCGGCCCGGTCACGAGGCCGTTCGAGCGGTTCGGGTGGAGGCTCCCATGGCTTTGCGTCTCCCGGCAGGCGAGTCGAATGTGCTTCGGCCCCAAGTTCCGTTGCCGCCGTCACACCGGCCAGCCAGCCATCCGGCGTCGGGGGGGGGACGCTACGGGATGTCTCCGGCGCGCAGCTTCGCGTACAGCCAGGGGCGCTTCATGATCGCGCGCGCGATCGGCGGCGGCCGCCGAGGCTTGGGCACGCGTGCCGTCTCCGGCCACTCGAACGGGAGGTCGACGCGCTCCCCGGGCACGCGCAACCCGGCCGCCGCCTCGAGTGACGCCCGCAGGACCGCCCGCTGGCCCTCCGCATCGCCGGGAGCGCCGAACGGCACGCTCCCCGGGTAGCCGATGCCGACCACGCGAGGCGATCCCACCGCGACGGACAGCTCGGGGATCCACGAGTGGAGCGCGGTGGAGACGCCGGCCTCCTCGATCACGCGGGCGGCCAGTCCCACGGACCGGCAGCAGAACGGTCAGACCGGGACGAGGAGCGCGAGATCCACCGCGTCCTCGGCGAGCGCCTCGGCGATCTTCGGCGCCGTCTCCTCGACGAGCACCGCCGGCTTCAGGATGTACCCCATCACCGAGTAGTGACGGGGCGCGGAACATCCGACGACGCCCTCCGCCACGAGCTCGTCGAGGCGTCGGAGCGGCATCAGGCAATCGAGATCTTCGGACCCCGGACGCGGGTCGATGTGCTGGTGCCCGATTCGCACATCGCCCGTGGTGGCCGCGCGCGGGATCACCCGGTGAGTCGGGTCTCCCCACCAGGGGTTTTGACGCTCGCCCTCCTGATCGAACGGGGTGTCGCTGGAGAGCGAGAGACCGGCGGAGGAGATGAGCGCGACCCGACATTCCGCCAACGGTCGGCGGATCGGAGACCAGGGAGTGCCCCCGGGCGCCGGCTCGCGTTCGAGCCAGGCCCGCATCACCCCGCGGCTGGCGAGGTCGAGGAACCGGAACCCGTCGATCATCGGTCCGCCTCGAGGCGCTTCTCGAACAAGTGGTTCGCGTACTGCTCGTCGCTGAGCCGCTCGACCTCCACGTGGGCGGCCTTTCGATAAAAGTCCGATCGCCTCCTCGAGCTTTGGTCGCACGATATCCACCGGGCCAGCCGATGCGCTACGGCAGGCGAGCGGCGAGCCGGCGGCGAACGAGCTGCCCGTCCCGGTTGCGTCGCCGCAGTGTCGCGCGCCAGAATCGCGACACGGTCGGGCAACCGCTCGGCGGGTCCCGACGCCCGGGAGCTCACGAACGCCGGTCGCGACAGGAGCGTCACGACCGAGCTCGCTCAGGATGGTCGGTCCTCGGTGCGTGAGAAGAAGACGACTCGGTTCACGGCCGTGCGGCTCGCCGCGCTGATCGGCGCGGTCGGGCTGGTCCTCGCCCTCTACGCCAGCACGTTCGTCGTCTCCTACGGCGACCTCGTACGGCCCCACGACCCCCTCGTCGTCACGGATGTCGCGCGTCTGTCGCCCGCGCGCGTCGCGCGTGTCGAGGAGATCCACGATGTGGATCAACTCCGGGCCGTGCTGGCCGACGCGCGGGAGCACGGACTCGAGGTGTCGATCGCGGGGAGCCGACACAGCCAGGGGGGGCAGACGTACGCCGGGGGCGTCGTGGCGCTCGACATGCGCGGATTCCACCGGGTGCTCTCGGTCGATCCCGAGGCGATGACCGTCACGGTGGAGAGCGGCTCGACGTGGGACGAGGTCCAGCGCGCGATCGCCCCGCGCGGTCTCGCGCTCAAGGTGATGCAGTCGTCGAACGTGTTCACCGTGGGGGGCAGCCTGAGCGCCAACGCCCACGGACGCGACATCGACCTGACCCAGATGGTCGATGTGGTGGAGCGGTTTCGGCTGCTGCTCGCCGACGGGAGCATCGTCGAGGCGAGCCGGGACGAGAATCCGGAGCTGTTCTCGCTCGTGATCGGCGGCTACGGCCTGTTCGGCGTGATCCTCGACGTCACGCTCCGCGTCACGCGTGACGAGCTGTACGAACAGCGAGCCACCTCGATGGACTACACGGCGTTTCCGGAGTACTTCGCCCGGGAGATCAAGCCAGACGCCGAGGTGGGGCTGATGATCGCTCGCCCATCGATCGATCCCCGCCCCGAGCGGTTCCTCCGGGAGATGACCGTCGTCACCTGGCGGCGCGCCGCGCCGGGCGCGGCGGGCAGCTTCGAGCTCACCGACGAGGCGCACGTCGTGCGCGATCGGTTCTTCTTTGGTCTCTCCCGCCGATTCGAGTGGGCGAAGTCGCTCCGCTGGGGCCTCCAGAAGCGCTTCGAGCCCACGCTCGACGACGCGCGGCCGATCTCGCGCAACAACGCCATGCGGCCCCCGCTCGCGCCGGTCGCGTTCCTAGCCTACCACTCGCGGCACGACACCGACATCCTGCAGGAGTACTTCGTTCCCGTGGAGAGCTTCGTTGCGTTCATGGACAGCTTCCGCGCCATCCTGGTCGCGGCGGGGTCGAACGTCCTCAGCGTGACGGTCCGCTACGTGACCCCGAACCCGACCCCCGTGCTCGCCTACGCCCCCGAACGCGAGGCGTTCGCGATCGTCCTGCTGACCAACGTGGGGCTGTCCACCGAAGGGCAGTCAAGGGCCGAGGACGTGACCCGCCAGCTCGTGGATGCCACGCTCGAGCACGGCGGCACGTACTACCTGACCTACCAGCTCTACCCCACGCCCGAGCAGCTCCGGCGCGCGTATCCCGGCGCCTCCCGCGCGTTCGAGCGCAAGCGGTTCTACGATCCGGACGAGCGATTCACGAGCCGCTTCTACGAGCGCTACGGGCATGTGGAGTCGCGCTGACGAGAGGCCGGGAGGCCGGCCGCGACGGGCCTCCCGAGGGACGTGCCCCGTCCGGGGTCAGATGTCGCGCAGGGCGATCGCGGGATCGATGCGCAGCGCGCGTCGCGCGGCCGAGGCCACCGCGATGGCGAACACGAGGGCCAGCAGGACGCCCGCCGCCGGGATGGCGAGGAGATCCGGTCTCAGATGGCTGACGAGCGCCACCAGCGCGCGTGTCACCCCGAAGGCCAGCACCATCCCGACCGCCAGCCCCACCGAGGCATACCGCGCGCCATCGCCCACCAGGAGCTTCAGCAGGTGCCGGGGTCCCGCGCCGAGGGCCATGCGGATCCCGAGCTCTCGCCGTCGTGCCGCGACCGTGAAGCGCGTCACGCCGTACAGCCCCAGCCCCGTGAGGACGAGGGCGCCCGCCGCGAGCGCGCCGATGATGGTCGTGGCCAGGCGTCCCGGGAACAGCGGCAGCGACGTGTACGCGTCGAGCGTCATGGGTGCGAGCGCGGGGAGCCGGGGATCGACCGAGGCGAACCCCGGCTCGAGCGACGGTAGCAGCAGCATCGGTTCGCCGTGCGCGCGGATGTGGAGAGTGACCTCGGCGGCGCCCCACTGCTGCCACGGCACGTAGGCCAGCGGGCGAGGGGGGTCGTCCAGCTCGTCGAAGCGGTACTTCCCGTCCCGCGCCACCCCGACGACCACGACCTCGCGTCCTTCGAGGCGGAGGCGTCGTCCGAGCGGGACACGGAGTCCGTACCGTTTCACCAGCGCCTCGTTGACGACCGCGACCGCCTGGTCGTCGGTGCCGTCGCTCGACAGGATCGGCCGGCCCGCGACCAGCGGGATCCCCATGGTGTCGAAGTAGTCGGGCTCGACCTCGTTCAGCAGGGCCACCGTCGGCTCGCCCGTGCGCGCCACGTATCCGGGCGCGTCGACCTCGACCTCGCGGTATCCCGTGAACCCGAGGGGAACGAAGCTCGCCGCGGTCGCCCCGACGACGTCGGGCATCGCCCGCGTCTCATCCAGCAGCGCCCGCATCAGGGCTCGGCGCTCCGCCGGGTCCGTGACGCCGGCGAGATCGAAGTCGGTGGTCGTGAGCAGCACGCGCTCGGGCGCGACGAACCCGCGGTCCACGTTCCGAAGCTCGACCAGCCGCCGGGCGAACACCGCGCAGCTCGCGAGCGCGACGAGCGAGAACGCGATCTGCGCCGCGACCAGCCCGCGCCGCCAGCGCGAGCCGGCCCGATCCACCGAGAGCGCGGTCCGCAGACCGGCGTTGGTCGCCTTTCGGACCGCCCCGAGGGCGGGGGCGAGCCCGAACACGAGCAGCGTCACCGCCGTGACCGCCGTGGCCACGGCCAGCACCCGGAGATCGATCGGCGACTCGATCGCCAGGGGCAGGGGCGATGGGGGCAGGAGGGCGGGGAACAGATCCCGCGCCTTCACGGCGACCAGGGCGCCGAGTCCCCCGGCCAGCGACGCCAGCAGCGCGCTTTCGGTGAGGAGCTGTCGGACCAGCCGCGAAGGACGCGCGCCCGTGGCGAGCCGGACCGCCATCTCGGCCTGGCGCCTCGTGCCCTGGGCCAGCAGCAGGTTCGAGACCGTCGCGCACACCACGACCAGCACGACGACCGTCAGTCCGAGGAGCACGCCGAACAGGGGAGCCAGCCGGCTGGCCGCGCCGACGTCGAGCGCCCGCACGCCCAGCCTCACCTGCCGGTTCGCCGGGTACTCGACGGCGAGACGGCGCCCTATGGCGGCGGTCTCACCCGCCGCCTGCTCCGGGCGGACGCCGGTCCTCAGGCGCGCGAACGCCTGGAGCCATCGGAAGTCGCGCGACTCGAGGGCCTCCGGCGAGCCGCCGAGCGCCTCCTGGATCGTGACCGGAGCCCACACATCGAACGACAGCCCGACGTACGTACCGGCGAACCGCGGAGCGGCGACGCCGATGACCCTGACCTCGCGGCCGTTGAGCTCGACGGAATGCCCGACGATGTCCCGCGCACCGCCGAAGCGCCGCTGCCAGAGCGCATGGCTGATGACGGCGACGAACCCGCTTCCCGGCGCGCGCGTGTCCTCGGGCTCGATCAACCGACCCAGCGCGGGCGTGACGCCGAGCACGCGGAAATAGTCGCCGCTCACGAGCATCCCCCACAGCGGCTCGGTCGAGGACGCGGGATCGGTGTCGGCCCCGATCTCGCGAATTCCGAGCCGTCGGACCCCGAACGCGGCCGCGCCCTCGTACACCGTGGACAGGTCGCGCCAGTCGCGGAACTCGTCCCACGCGACGCTCAGGTCGCCACCCGGGCCCCGCGGCTCGAGCGAGAGCAGCCGTCCGGGTCGGGTAACGGTAGGGAGTGGCCGCAGGATCAGGCCCTGCGCCCACGAGAAGATCGTCGAGACGGCAGCGATCCCCAGCGCCACGGATCCGACGATGATCGCGGCGGAGCCGGGGGTTCGTCTCCACAGGCGAAGGGCGAAGCGCACATCGGACAGCATGATCCATCCTCCAGGCCCGGGGCACGATCCAATCAACGCCGACGCACGAGCCCCCGCCAGCCCCGGCGCACGAATCCTGCTCGAGAGAGCGGTATCGTGGGGTGAGGAGGAAGGGATGCAACGAGGGAGACTCGGAGCCGGCGTCGCGCTGCTCCTCGGTGCGGCGGTCCTGTTCGCCGGACAGTCTCGGCGCGAGAGCCGAGACCGCGAGCGGGCCGGCTGGTCGGGCACCGACGCCACGGTGGATTCGACGTGGGTCGAGCGCGTCCGCACGGGCTCGCCGGAACCGCGTGTCTGTTCATGCGGGCCTCCGGCATCGGACCCGCGGGGACGCTCGTCGCGAAGGGCATCCTCGACGAGCGAGAGCGGCTCGTCCTCGCCGATTTCGAGAGCGCCACCGACAGCGTCCTCGCGACCACCGTAACAGAGACCGTTCGGAGGGCGTTCGCCGAGTCCTCCACGCTGAGGTTCGTCGAGCGCGACCAGCTCGCCGAGACCCTGCGGCGCATGGGCCGGGACCCGAGGACGTCCGCGATCGACGCCGAGACGGCCCGCGAGATCGCGATCCGCGAGGGACTCAAGGGGTTCGTAGGCGGCGTGGTCGACCGGGTCGGGACCGGCTACGTGCTGTCCGCCGACCTCGTCCTCGCTGCGTCGCCAGCCGCTCGATTCGATCGCGCCGCTCGATCGGCCGTATCTCCCCCTCGTGGCTTCATACGCCCTTGGGGGGGATCCCGGCCGCGCCAGGAGTCTCCTCGGGGAGTGGGAGACGGAGGTGGACATGGAGGTCGACGATCCTCTGGGTGTCGGACCCCTCACCGCCAGGGCGCTTCTTGCCCTCGTGGAAGGCCGCGCGGACGAGGCCGTCGATGGATTGCGCGAGGCCGACGAGACGCTCGGGGGGTGCCCCATCTGTCGGCTTCCCGGGATCGGCCGCGCGTACGACGTGGCGGGGCTGGCCGACTCGACGATCGCCGTCTACGAGCGCTTCCTGGACACCCCGTGGTTCAGCCGGCTGGGTCAGGACGGCGACAGGGGCCCGATCCTCGAGCGCCTCGGGCAGCTGTTCGACGAGCGGGGGGGACCCCGAGGACGCGGCGAAGTACTACGCCATGTTCGTCGAGCTGTGGGCGGAGGCCGACGACGTCCTCCAGCCTCGCGTCCGGGCCGCCCGGGAGCGGCTCCAGGAGATCGTGGACGAAAGGGGATAGGCCGCCCGGCGGCCCTACCTGCCGGGCCCCTCCTCGGCGCCCCGCGGCTCCGCGTCCCGAGCCGGATCGAACAGCCGCGCCAACCCCGCCGCGATCGGTGCGGGCGCCGCCCCGGTCACGTTCGACATGACCGACACGACCATGCGGTGCTCGGGGAAGATCATGACCGCCGCCGTACCGCCGATGGACCTGCCGCCGTGCCCGATCATGCGGCGCCCACCCACGTCGGCGATCCCCCAGCCGAGGCCACCCGGCGTCGACTCTCCCGATTCGAGTCGAACCGGCGTCCACAGCAGCTCGACCGTCCCCGGCTCGAGCAGCTCGCCGTCGAGCATGGCGAAGCCGAAGCGGACCAGGTCGGAGGGGGTCGAGAGGAACCCGCCGCTCGCCCACTTGTTGCTCTGATCCACGTAATTGGCGTTTCGCAGCCGTCCGTCCGATTCGCGATCGTAGAAGCTCGCCCCGTCCGGCACGATTCCGAACACGTCCCTCAGATGTATCCGAACAGGGGTGGAAAGACGGTCACGACGATCGCCGCCCACACGGCATAGACCGGCAGGTAGTCCGTCTGCCACCGCTCGAGCCCCGCGAGCGGGCCGCGCCCCCGCAGAAACCGGAAGTAGAGCACCGCCGACCAGGCCAGATTGACAAGGAGGATCACGTTCTCGCCCAGCGCCGCCACACGGTTGGGGGTGAGGCCGAGCTCGGTGATGCGCGCGGCGATGGCCCACAGCGCGACCGCGTCGGCCAACAGCGTGCTGACCACGAGCACGACCTGCACCACATCGAATGCGCCGGGGGGAGAGCGGGGATCGCGGGCGGAAACGGAATACAGCAGCAGCCCGAGGACGACCGCCAGCAGCAGATCGAAGGCGATGAGCAGGTTCCGGTCGATGTCGACCCCGCGTCCGGTGAACAGCACGGTCCCCAGGAACGTGACCAGCACGGCCGCGAACAGCGGCGTGAACAGACGGGTCAGCACGGGCGCCATGTTCTCGACCACGCTCTGCTTCGCCTCCACCAGCCAGGACCCGATCACGACGGCGCCCATGGCGCCGCACGGCAGCAGCCAGGACTGGAGGAACGGCTCGGCATCGATCCCGACAGCCTGGAAGATCAGCGACACGAACGCCCCGAGGACGCCTCCGCCGAGGGCGATGAGGACGTAGTAGATGAACAACTCGCCCGAGAACCGGATGAAGTCCATGCGGCCCTCGACAGCGCTCCAGCGACCCCCGGCGTACGCGATCCCCACCGCGAGCCAGAGCGCGATCGGCAGGTGAAGCACCGTGAGCATCTCGGTGTCGCCGGGGTCGTGCGTTGTCGAGCCCGGCACGTGGGCGGCGAACGGGTAGGCGTTGGCGAACACGGCCGCCGCGACGAACGCCACCGCCAGCCAGCGGACCTTGACCGGATCGAGCTGGCGTTTCCACGCGAAGTAGCCGGTCAAGAGCGGCAGGACGAAGAGACTCAGGTTGCGGAGGTAGAAACCGGCGTCCGCGTCCAGCTGGAGTCCGAACAACGCCGGCACCTTGATGGCGAGCGCCGCCGCCGCCGCGACACAGAACGCGACGATGGCGTCCGTTCGAGTCGCGGCCTGCGGCTCCCCCGCATCGGAGGGGGGCACCACGAGCTGCTTCCAGAGACGCTCCGAGTGCTCGCGCGCGAACTCGCGCGACAGGGCGTCGAGCTCCCCCATGCGCTTGACGGCGACCAGGAACGCCTCATCGGGGGCCAGCCCCGTGTCGATCAGTCCCGCGATCTGCTCGCGCAGGTGGTCCTCCAGCTCCGCCACATCGACGGAGTGGATCGCCTGTCGGCGCCGGAGGTAGCTCCGCCATCGGTCGATCTGCTCCTCGAGCCAACCCGCGTGGCCCGGATCCGGCATGGCTCAGACTCCCTGTGGCAGTGGCGCAGCCGGCGCCGGGTGACTGGCCGGGACGCGCACGGAGACCGCTTGCCAGACGCCCCGTAGCGTCGCGTCCACCGCCTGCCACTGCCGGCGGTCCTCGTCCAGCTGAGCCCGGCCCCGGGACGTGATCCGGTAGTACTTGCGACGGCGGCCGCTGTCCGCGATTTCCCAGCGCGCCTCGACGTGGCCGAGCCGCTCGAGCCGATGCAGGACGGGGTACAGCATCCCGTCCGTCCACTCCATGCGCCCTCCGGACAGCTCCCGAACGCGCTTGAGGATGGCATAGCCGTAGCTGTCCGCTTCGGCCAGGATCCCGAGGACGATCGGGGTCGAGGAAGCGGCGGTCAGGTCCTTGTTGATGTCCATGTCTTCACGCGTCCAAGGGTCCCGGCTCGGCGGAAGGTCGGCCAGTGGGGTCACTGCGGTTCCACGAGCACTTCGCGGAATCTCGCCTCGGCCCGGTCGATGAAGCTGCGGTACCCACCCGGATCGATGAACGGCTCCGCCGGATCCTCGGCGTCAGCGCGTTCGAGCCGCTTGCGCTCCAGGCCGAACCAGCTCGAGTGCGAGGCGAGGAAGATGTCCGCGGGCAGGCTCCGCAGGGTGTGGAAGCTGCGCTCGAAGTCGGACCGGATCCCCGGATACGTCTCCGGCTCGACCAGCGATACGAACGGCAGCAAGGTGAGGCTGCAGATGTCGACGGCGAGCAGCTCGCGGTCCCCGTCGCGGACCGGAAACGACCACGACGTGCAGCCCGGCGTGTGGCCGGCGGTGACATGCGCGGTGAGCTCGATCGGCCCGAGGCGGATCGTGGCGCCGTCTTCGAACCGGTGGTCGATGCGAGGCGCGGGGAACCTGCCGAGCCCGAGGAACCCGAGGTACCTCTGCGGCACGAGAGTGCGGTCACGGGCGCCCCCCGCCGCGATGACATCGGCATCGCCTTCGCTGATCCACAGTTCCGCACCGGACGCCTCCTGGAGGGTGCGAAGTCCGCCCGCGTGGTCGGAGTGCGCGTGCGAGTTGAGCAGCACCTTCACGTCGTGGATGTCGAAGCCGAGGCTGGCGATGCTCGCCATGATCGCCGGGGCGGTCTCGGGATAGCCGCCATCGATCAGCACGTGGCCCTCGGGCCCGGTGAGCAGGAAGGAGGTGACGCCGGCGCCGCCGACGTAGTAGAGGTCGCCGGCGATGCGGAACGGCTCATCGGGCGCCCCACGGTTCCTCTTGATCGCCGAGCGCCAGAGCGTGCCGAGAATTACGACGACCGTGGTCGCCGCTCCGAGCAGTACCAACAGCCGAGGTCGCCTGACGAGGTGGCGCATCTACTCGCGCTCGCGGGCGATGTCGGCGGCCATCGGAAAGACCCTGCAACGCGTCACAGTCGGACTCGCTCCACTCGCATCCGCGTGTACATGGCAGCATCATGCATAGCAGCATTATGTATGTCAAGGACAGCGGGTTCAAGCGGGCGGCGCCTCGAGCCGCGGTCGGATGTCTCGCGCCTGCGACGACATCACGCCCATCGCCATCCAGGAGCGGCTCGACGGCGTGGCGGTCTACTGGCCGGAGAGGGTGACCGACGAGCAGTATCGAGGCACATGAAGGACAGGGTGGGGGGCCGGGCGGATCCCACGAACGGCACGGGCAAAGGAGCCGAGACTTCGACCGATGATGCATCGTTCACGCACCTCGATACAATAGATTCTTCCGAATGACCGACTCAGCCGAGGCAGGACGGAGAAGGCACATGGATGCGAGGGCCTCGAGCCCGGACCGGGACTCCGTGACACTCGAGGAGTTCCAACGGATGCCGGAGGAGGACGCCTTCCGTGTCGAGCTGTCTCGCGGGCGCGTCGTGCGCGAGCCCCGGCCGGGTGCCGAGCACGGCCTGATCGTCGGGCGCGTGGTGCGGATCCTCGGTTCGGAGGCGGAGGCTCGAGGAGTCGGGGTGGTCGTGACCGAGACCGGCTTCCTGCTCGGGACCGAGCCACCCACCGTACGCGGGCCGGATGCAGCCTTCATCGCTCGGGATCCTGCAGCTCCCGCCCCTCGAGGGCCCTGGACCGAGCCTCCCACTCTCGCGATCGAGGTCGTGTCTCCATCGAACACCGCCGTGGAGATTCAGGAGAAGGTCCTCGAGTACCTGGAAGCCGGCGCAGAGCTCGTCTGGGTCATCGATCCGGCCTCGCGGTCTGTCACGGCGTGGCGTCCCCCGGGCGAGGCCCATGTGCACCGCGAGGGCGAGATTCTGGAGGTGGGGGGAGCATTGAAGGGGTTCTCGCTGCCCGTCGCGGAGATCTTCGCCCGACGCTAACCTTCGACCAGATCCACGAAGGGCGAATAGCTCAGCCTGGTTCAGAGCGCCTGCCTTACAAGCAGGAGGTCG
>CAZCLY010000011.1:0-224334 GCA_964499635.1 uncultured Gemmatimonadota bacterium
CGGCGATGCCGCGGGCGGGCGGCACGTACTTCTTCCTCGACCGGACCATGGGGCCGCTCGTGGGGACGATCGGCGGGTTCGGGACCTGGCTGGCTCTCGTGCTCAAGAGCGCGTTCGCCCTCATCGGGCTGGGAGCCTACCTCACGATCTACGTGGACGTGCCGATCCGCACGACCGCGCTGGTCCTGACGGGGCTGTTCGCGCTGCTCAACATCCGCGGGGCCAAGGAGTCGACCGGGCTTCAGAGGGTGCTCGTCGTCACCCTGATCGTCCTGCTCGGGACGTTCATCCTGTCGGGCTTCGGCTTCGTCTTCGGAGATGGTGCGGCGGGCACGGCTGCCCCCCGGGGAGCGTCCGGTACCCTGGGGGAGCAGTTCTCCCCCTTCTTTCCCTTCGGCGTGGAGGGCCTCCTCGGCACCGTCGGTCTGGTGTTCGTCTCCTTCGTCGGCCTGACCAAGGTCGCGAGTATCCCGGAGGAGGTGAAGGACCCCGACGTGAACATCCCGCGCGCCATGATCCTCTCCCTCGCCACCGCCACCACCGTCTACGTGCTCGGCGTGTTCGTGATGGTCGCGGTTCTCGAGCCGTCGGAGCTCCGAGGCAGCCTCGCCCCGGTGGCCGCTGCGGGTGAACGCGTGCTCGGCTGGCTGCCCGGCCACACGGGCATGATCGTGATCGTGATCGCCGCCGTGGCCGCCTTCTCGGCGATGGCCAACGCGGGGATCATGACGGCCTCCCGCTATCCCCTCGCCATGGCCCGTGATCGCCTGGTCTGGGAGGGGTTCGCGCGCCTGGGCCGCCACGGGACGCCCACCCTCGCCATCCTGGCGACGGCGGGGCTGATGGCCGTCTTCCTCGTCGCCCTGGACGTCGAGAGCGTCGCCAAGCTGGCGAGCTCGCTCCAACTGCTGATCTTCGCGTTCGTCAACCTGGCCGTTGTGGTCATGCGGGAGAGCGGCATCGAAGCCTACGATCCGGGATTCCGGTCCCCGCTCTATCCGTGGATCCAGGTCGCGGGCTTCCTGATGCCGTTGTGGCTGATGGTCGAGTTGGGGGTTCTCCCGATCCTGTTCAGCCTCGGCGTCGCGGTGGCGGCCGCGGCCTGGTACAACCACCACGGCCGCGAGCGGGTCGATCGCGAAGGGGCCGTGTTCCACGTGTTCGAACGTCTCGGGCGCCGGCGCTTCGAAGGACTCGAGCCGGAGCTGCGCGAGATCCTCAGGGAGAAGGGCCTCCGGGCGGAGGACCCCTTCGACGAGCTCGTCTCCGGCGCCGAGACGATCGACCTGGAGGAGCCGGCGACCTTCGAGGAGGCCGTGGAGCGGGCCGCCGCCGTCCTGGCCGGGACCGTGCCGATGACGAGCGAAGAGCTGGCGGGCGAGTTCCTGCGGGGGATGAAGACGGGGATCACGCCGGTCTCGAGGGGGGTCGCGCTCCCGCATGTGCGGCTCGCCGGGGTCGATGAGTCGCGGCTCGTCATGCTGCGCGCCCGGGAAGGGATCGAGACGGAGGGCCACGCGCCGATCCGGGCGATCCTCTTCCTGGCCAGCGAGCGGGACCGACCCAGCCGTCACCTGCGTCTTCTCGCCCAGCTCGCCGGCCGGGCCGACGACGACGAGTTCATGAGGGAGTGGCTGAGCGCCCCGAACGAGCAGCGGTTGAAGGAAGCGGTGCTGCACGACGACCGCTACCTGGCCGTCCGGGTGGGCGCCGGGATCGCGACCCGTGATCTCGTGGGCCGCGCGCTCCGGGACGTCTCGTTGCCCGACGGGTGCCTCGTGGCGCTCATCCGGCGCGAGGGCCAGGCGCTGGTGCCGAGGGGGGATACGATTCTGGAGGATCGCGACCGGCTGACCATCATCGGCGACCCGGCCGGTCTCGACGAGCTACGCGCCCGCTACCGGGGCCGGGGGGGACCCTGACGGCCCCGGTTGGTGCTCCGGGGCCGAAGGGACCAGAGCGTGACGCCGGTGGCGGGCCGGCCGCGGGACTCGATACCGCTGGCCGCGCTCCGCGAGGGCTAGGGGCCGTACTGCTCGACCGCCTTCCAGCTCAGGTCGCGGGGCTCACTCCGAAGGCCCGCCGGCCAGCTCAGCGGATCGTCGATCCAGCTCGCGGCGGATGCCGACGCGGACCGCGTCCGGCACGCCGTGCTCGACCGCGCGGCGCTCCCACCCGGCGAGGGCGCGTCGGGCGGTGTCCAGGATGTGCCCCGCCTTCTTGATGCCGCTCTGGCGGGTCGAGTCATCGACGACCACGGCGGGACGGTCGATCTGGCCGCCATGACGGACTTCGAGTGTCCCTCCTACGACCAGGACGTACAGGACACGGAAGGCTTCCCCCCGGGGAGCCGAGGCGCTCCATGGTCGACTCGAGGCCGCCGACGGCTTCGTGATCGCCTCTCCCGAATACAACGCCTCCATGCCGGGCGTGCTCAAGAACGCGATCGACTGGGTGTCGCGCTACCGGCCGCAGCCGTTCAACGAGCGACACGGGATGCTGATCTCGGCCTCGCCCTCCCTGGTGGGTGGCAACCGCGGCTTGTGGGCGCTACGCGTGCCGCTCGAGCACCTCGCCGCGCGGGTGTACCCGGACATGTTCTCGCTCGCCCAGGCCCACCAGGCGTTCGACTCGGACGGCGGCCTCGCGAAGCCGCAGCTCGCCGATCGATTCGAGCGGACCTTCGCGGGGTTCCTGGATCTCGTCGAGGCGGCCAAGCAATATCCGTGTGCCAGGAAGGCGTGGATCGAGTTCCTGGGCGAGGCGCCGAGCCCGGGGATCGATCGCGTCGAGTAGCGGGCTCTTCGCCCTTGCGAATTATTATGACGATGTCATAAATATCGTCATGACACGACCCCACCAGCTCGGCGCGTTCCAGCAGCTCGCCATGCTCGCCGTCCTCCGGCTGGGGGACGAGGCGACGGGTTCGACGCTCCAGGAGGAGCTCGAGACCGAGGCCGGCCGGCGCGTCACGATCAGCACCATCTACGTGACCCTGGACCGGCTGGAAGGCAAGGGCCTCGTGCGCTCGTGGCTCGGGAGCTCGACGCCGGTTCGGGGCGGCAAGGCGCGCCGCTTCTACGAAGTGACGCCCGCCGGGGCTCGCGCGTTGCGCGAGTCCCGCGCGGCACTCGACCGGATGTGGGCGGGGGTGGAGAGCCACCCGCTCGTGGAGGGGCGATGAGCCCGCCCCGCCCGCCCCGGATCCCGCTCGGGCTGCTCCTGGCGAGCGCGGCCCCCGAGCGTCGGGCCGAGCTCGAGGGCGACCTCCTCGAGGGCTACGAGCGGGTCGCGCGCACGCAGGGAATGCGGGCCGCCCGTCGCTGGATGTGGCGCCAGCTCCTGTCGGGGGACGTGCTTCGCCTCCGCCTCGCCAACCGGGCGCGGCGGCCGGCCGGCTGTCCCGGGACGGCGTCCGAACCGGAGGAACCGATGAAAAGCAGGCTCGACGGGCTGAGACGCGATCTCGGCTGGGCGTGGCGTTCGGTTCGCCGGCGGCCGGGGCTGAGCGCGATCGTGGTGGCGACGCTGGCGATCGCGATCGGCGCGAACACGGCGATCTTCACGATCGTCGACCGGGTTCTCCTGCGCCCGCTGCCGTACGAGGACGCGCACGGGCTGGCGATGGTGTTCCGCACCGTGCCGCAGTACGGATTCGAGCGCAGCACGAGCTCCTATCCCGACTACGCCGACTGGAAGTCTCGCACGCGCTCGTTCTCCGAGCTGGCCGCGTACGGGTTCATCACGCGGACGCGGGTAGCGCCCGACGGCGCGCGACGGTGGGTCGGCTACCGGGTGACGGCCAACCTGTTCCCCGTCCTCGGTGTGCCCCCGCGGCTGGGGAGGACGTTTAGCCCCGATGACGACCGGCCCGGGGCGCCCGGGGTCGTCGTCCTCAGCGACGCGATGTTCGAGTCCCGGTTCGGGGGAGATCCGGGGGTGCTCGACCAGACGGTGATGCTCGATGGAGCCCCGGTCCGCGTCGTCGGCGTGATGCCGCCCGGGTTCGGGTTCCCGAGTCGAACGACGGAGTACTGGGAACCGCTCCGACCGGACCCGGATCTCGAGCGGGACACGAACTTCCTCACCGTGATCGGGCGTCTGGCGCCCGGGAACACGGTCGCGTCCGCGCAGGCGGAGCTGGCGCGAATCGCCTCCGCGATCGACGCCTCGGCGCCCGACGCCAACCAGGGGTTCGGCATCTTCGTCGAGGGCCGTCAGGCGTTCGAGGTGCGGAGCGCCCGGACGGCGCTGTGGGTGTTCGCCGGTGCGGTCGGCCTCCTGCTGCTCGTGGCGTGCGCCAACATCGCGAACCTCCAGCTCTCGAGGACGCTGGCGCGCCGGCGGGAGATGGGAGTCCGCACCGCCCTCGGGGCCGGTCAGGGGCGCATCGCGACCCAGCTCCTGACCGAGAGCCTGCTGCTGGCGTCGATCGGTGGGGTGCTGGGGCTCGCGGTCGCCGGCGGGCTCCTGCGCGTGCTGATCGCGCTGGCGCCGCCGGGGCTCCCGAGGCTGGCGGAGATCGGGCTGGACGGCTGGGTCCTCGCGTTCACGGCCGGCGTCTCGCTGGTGGCCGGGATCGCGTTCGGCGTGGTGCCGGCGGTATGGGGCGCCCGTCAGGACGCGGGGCGCCTGGTCCGCGAGAGCGACTCGGGCGGTGGTCGCTCGCGTCTCACGGTTCGCATCCAGCACGGGTTCGCCTGCGGCCAGATCGCGATCGCCATCGCCCTGTCGATCGGCGCGGGACTCCTCGTCCACAGCTTCGCGCGGCTGACGGCCATCGAGCCGGGGTTCGACCCCACCGGCGTCCTCGCGGCCCGCATTCAAACGCCGCCCCGCCCCGACACGGAGATGCCGCCCGGGGCGGAGAGCATGACGCGCGAAGAGCTCATGCCGCTCATGATGGATCAGCTGGAAGCGTGGACCGCCGAGCGCGACCGCTTCTTCGACGACGTGCATGACCGATTGGCGGCGATCGACGGGGTCCAGCGAACCGCGCTCGCCTACGCGCTGCCCTTCGGCGCCGCGGGCTTCTCGCGGGTGTTGGCGCCCGAGGGCGCTGACCCGCTCGACGACCTTCCCGCCGTCGGCGGGAACGTCGTCAGCCCGAGCTACTTCCGCGCATTGGGGATCCCGCTCAGGGCGGGGCGGGAGTTCGATGAGGGCGATGTCGCGGCGTCCCCCAGGGTCGCGATCGTGAACCAGACGCTGGCGGAGCGCTATTGGCCCGGAGAGTCCGCGGTCGGCAAGCGGCTGCTGGTCGGCGACGAGCGCCGACCGGCCGATGTCGTCGGCGTGGTGGGGGATGTGCGCCAGCAGTCGCTGGGCGAGGACCGCAGACCGTTCTTCTACACGCCGCTCGCGCAGGAGACCTGGCCCGAGGCCGTGTTCCTCGTCACGCGCTCGACGCTCCCGACCGCCGATCTGGTCGACCGGATCCGCCGGGAGGTGGCGGCGGTCGATCCGAGCCTGCCGCTCACCGACATCTCCACCTCGGCGGCCCTGATCGACGCCACGGTGGCGGCGCCCCGCTTCCGGACGCTCGTGCTCGCGACCTTCGGCGCGATGGCGCTGCTGCTGGCGGTGATCGGGGTGTACGGCGTGATCGCGTACGCCGTGGGCGAGCGCACCCGGGAGATCGGGATCCGCATGGCGCTCGGGGCGGGTCGCGGGAGCATCCTCGGCCTCGTGCTCGGGAGCGGCCTCCGCCTCGCCGTGCTCGGCATCGGGGTCGGGGTGCTCGGCGCTGTCGCGCTCACCCGGTTTCTGGAGTCGATGCTGTTCGGCGTCGGGACGCGCGACATCGCCACGTTCAGCCTGACGATCGCGCTCGCCCTCGGCGTCACGATGCTCGCCTGCTACCTGCCGGCCCGGCGCGCCGCCGCCGTGGATCCGCTCGAGTCGCTGCGCCACGAATAGCGGCGACCCACCCGCCCCTCCGGACGACCGCAGCGGGGCGCCGCCGGGGTTGACCCCCCGGGGCGTGCCGAACGAGCTTCCGGGGTCACCCGACCCGAGGCTCGGCCATGCCCCGCCTGAAGCAGCTCATCCACGAGGTCCACCGCCGCTCGCTGTGGCAGGTGCTGGGGATCTACCTGGCGGCCTCCTGGATCGCCCTCCAGGTGGTCGAGACGATGGTCGACAGCATCGGGCTCCCGGACTGGTTCCCGCCCGTGGCCTTCGGTCTCCTCCTCGTCGGCCTGCCGATCGTTCTGGCGACCGCCTTCGTGCAGGAGGGCATCGGCTCGGCCCGCGGCGACGATCCCGTTGCCGGCGAGCGGCAAGCTCCCGTGGTGGAGGGGCCCGCCGCCGGCCCCGTCACGGACGATGCTTCCGCGATCCCCGCCCCGCAGGGCTCCACGGGGCGACCCGGGAGGATCCTCACGTGGCGGAACGCGCTCCTGGGCGGGGTCGGCGCCTTCGCGCTGCTCGGGCTGGTCACCTTCGGCTACATGATGATGCGGACCCTGGGCATCGGGCCCGCCGGCACGCTGGTGGCCAAGGGCGTGATCGAGGAGGGCGAGCGCGTGGTCCTGGCCGACTTCGACAACGCCACCCCGGACTCCCTCCTGGGCGAGGTCGTCACGGAGGCCTTCCGCGTCGACTTGGCGCAGTCGCCGGTGGTGTCGCTCGCGGAGCCCTCCTACGTGTCCGGGGTCCTGGCGCGGATGGAGCGGCCGCCCGACAGCCGACTCGACCTGGAGCTGGCGCGCGAGGTCGCGGTCCGGGAGGGCATCCGGGCGGTGGTCGCCGGTGACGTCGGCACCGCCGGCGGCGCCTACGTGCTGTCGGCCCGGGTCCTCATCCCGGACACGGGCGAGGAGCTGGCCTCCCTGCGCGAGACGGCCCGCGACTCCTCCGAGATCGTGCGGGCGATCGACGAGCTCTCCAAGCAGCTTCGGGAGCGACTGGGAGAATCGCTCCGCTCGCTGCGGGCGAACGCGCCCCTGGACCGCGTGACCACCGGCTCGCTCGAAGCCCTCCGCAAGTATTCGCAGGGGATGACCGCCGTCGCCCGAGGGGATGGTGACAAGGGCCGGGCGCTGTTCGAGGAGGCGCTCGAGATCGATTCGACCTTCGCCATGGCGTGGCGGAAGCTGGCCGTGATGGCCGCCGGGGAGGAGCAGATCGAGGCCGCCACGCGGGCCTACGAGCTGCGCGACCGGCTCACCGATCGCGAGCGGTACCACACGATCGGGCTGTACCACTTCTATGTGGACCGCGACTTCGAGCGCGCGGCCACGGCCTTCCGCACCCTGCTCGACACTCACCCCGACGACGGCCTGGCGCTCAACAACCTGTCGGTGAGCTACCTGTGGATGGGCGATCTGGAGCGCGCGCTCGACGCGGCCACTCGAGCCAGGGATGTGCACTACATCGGGACGGATCCCTACATGCGGGCCATACGCTGGAGCAACGAGCTGGGCCGCTACGACGATGCGCGCGCGGCGCTGGCGCGTCTCGAGCAGGATCAACCCGGGCACCCGGTGACGGCGCGCGAGGAGTGGGCGACGGCCACGCTGGCCGGCGACCTCGAGACCGCCCGGACCGCGGCGACCCGCCTGCTCGAGAGCGAGGTGAGGGGGTGGAGGAACACCGGCCGAAACCTTCTCGCGGCTCAGGAAGCCAGCCGTGGGCGGGTAGAGGCCGCGCTGGACACCCTCGAGAGCCGGCAAGGCGTTCCCGACTTCGCACGCGCGTTCGCCGAGGCGTGGAACCTCGACCTGTACGTGCGGGACGACACGCTCGGAGCGAGGCGTCGAATCGACGCGCTCCTCGCTCGCACGGACGTGAGCGAGCTGGGTCTCGTGCAGCGCTTCAACCTCGTACGGCTCCAGGCCCGCCTCGGGCGGCCCGCGGCCGCCCGGTCGCTGCTCTCAGAGATCGAGCCCGGTCTCGACTCCCTGGAGCAGTATTTTCCCTGGAGCCGGCGCACCCATATCGCCCGCGCCGAGATTCTGACCGCCGAGGGCCGTCATTCCGAGGCGTTCGACGAGTTCCAGGCCGCCGAGCGGGATGCGGCCATCTGCTCTGTGAGCTACTGCAACGTCGAAGCGAAGGCGCACGCCTGGGATCGGGCCGGCGCGCGGGATTCCGCGATCGCCTACTACGAGCGCTACGTCGAGCCGGAGAACTACGGCCGAGCCTTCAGCATACCCCACGTGCCGCCGGCGTACCGGCGCCTCGCCGAGCTGTACGACGAGGCCGGCGACCTCGACAACGCGGCGAAATACTACGCGATGTTCGTCGAGATGTGGGCCGATGCGGACGAGGAGCTCCAGCCGAAGGTGCGGGCGGCGCAGCGACGGCTCGAGGAGATCCTCGCCGAGCGGGGCTGAGATCGGCCGAAGGCGTGGCGAGATGGTCCACGCCGCCGGCCGGGCATCGGGGAGCGGGTGAACATGCAAACGACAGTCGGAACACGACGGGTCACGAAGGGTGAGCTCGGTCTGGCCTCGGTGCTCCTGGCGGGCGTGCTGGTCATTGCGTACGGCTACTTTCGACCGAACGGGATCGCCTTCTACACCGGGTTGCTGTTGACGATCGGCGGGGTCCTGACCGGAGTAGTGCACCTCGTCACGCGTGACGTCTAGCCGGAGGGGCCGGGGCCGCCTTTTCGGCGTACCTGGCAGGCCGCGAACCACCGCACCGGACCCGACGCTGTCCAGGATCCGGCGGATCGGCAATCAGGACGTGTCGGATCTCGCCGATGCCGAGGCGTACCGATAGGGGTCCCGGTACGCCAGAGCTGGCGCCCCCTCCAGAACGTGTATTTCCGGAGCGAGCTGGACGCGATCGACCCCAGGGGTGTGGCGGACGCGCGGCTTGCTGGCCCGGCCGGTCCAGGGGCTCGTGCTAGCGGTGCTCCGGGTTCGGGGAATCGAACCGGCACCCGGCGTCCCACAGCGAGCGCTGGTTCCCGTGCGCCGGGATCCCGCCCGCGTCACGGATCATCCGCGCCAGGTGCAGGAGGTTCCACGTCATGAACGTCGTGTTGCGGTTGGTGAACTCGTTCTCCGGGCCGCCGGAGCCCTCGTCCAGATACGAAGGGCCGGGGCCGGCTTCGCCGATCCAGCCGGCGTCGGCCTGGGGAGGGATCGTGTAGCCCAGGTGCTGGAGCGAGTAGAGGATGTTCATGGCGCAGTGCTTGACGCCGTCCTCGTTTCCGGTCACCAGACACCCGCCCACGCGGCCGTAGTAGGCGTACTGGCCGGCCTCGTTGAGCTCGGCCGAGGCGGCGTACAGGCGCTCGATCACCCGCGTGCAGACCGAGGACTTCTCGCCCAACCAGATGGGCGTGCCGATCACCAGGATGTCGGCCGCCATCACCTTCTCGAGGAGCGCGGGCCAATCGTCGCGCTCGAAGCCGTGCTCGGTCATGTCGGGGTACACGCCCGGGGCGATGTCGTGATCGACGGCGCGGATCACCTCGACCGACACGCGGTTCGCTTCGAGGATCGCCTTCGACAGGTCTATGAGACCCCGGGTGTGCGAGCGACCGGGGCTCGGCTTGAGGGTGCAGTTGACGAACAGCGCCGCCAGGTCGGAAAAGTCCCAGCGGCTCTCCTCGCACCAGCGGCGTTGCCTCTCGTTCAGGGCGTCCGGGCTCATGTGCGGCCTCCTCGGGGTCCGTGTTCCTCGCTCTCGTGCGACAACAGGGTCGGGACGCGGAGGGTTCCCGGGACCCGGCCCGGCCCGGGACCCCGGCGCGAGCTCCCGCGCGAGCGGGCCGTCGCGGTCCGACCCCGGGGCGCTCCAGGCGCGGGATTGTGGAGCGCGCTCCGGCGGCGCATCCTCAGGCCCCGGCGACTTCCGATCGGAATCGCCGCGGATCCCCCGAGGAGGCAGCGAATCCCCCAGGAGGCAACGATGCGGATGATGGTGAGATGGACGGTCCCCCCCGAGGCCGGCAACGACGCGATCGAGGACGGCACGATCGCCGAGGTCATCCAGGCGATGACCGAGGATCTACAGCCCGAGGCGGCGTACTACTTCGCCCAGGACGGCAAGCGGTCCGGGATGATGGTGTTCGACATGACCGACCCGGCACAGATCCCGGTGATCGCCGAACCGCTGTTCATGAACTTCGACGCGGCCGTCGAGTTCATCCCGGTGATGAACGGTGACGACCTCGAGAGAGCGCTCGACAGCCTCTGAGGTGACGCGGCGCGTCAGGCCTCCGCCCGGGGCCGCACGACGCACATGAACCACCAGTGATGACCTTCGGGGTCCACCGCTTCGTAGGAGCGGTGCGCCCCGTAGTCGTCCCCGTAGTCGTCGGTCCGCGGCTCCTGGCGAATCACCGCCCCGGCGGCGCGGGCTCGCTCGCAGTGAGCGTCGACGTCGTCGACGCTCACGGACAGGGACTGCGTGTTCGCCCCCCCCAGCGAGCGCGGTGACACGCAGTGCGGGCGGTCTGGCCGGGCCCCGGCCTGACCGACCATCACGACCCCCCCGCCGTACGTCAGCTCGGAGTGCTCGATCCGCCCCCCCGGGCCCTCGATCCTGATCCGTACCTCGAAGCCGAACGCCTCGCACAGCCAGTCGATGGCGCGGGCGGGATTCTCGTAGTAGACGCCGCTCGAAATCCAGGGCCAGGGTCCGTCGGTGCCTTCCATGCCGTCTCCGTGCGCTCGCGGGTAGGGTCTATGGGACGATCGCATTCCCCCGCTCCTCGAGCCACCCCCCGAGGATCGCTGGCTCCTCCCCGCGGGGGCCACGAGCCGGCTTTCAGGGGATCGAGGAGGGACGGCTCCCCGCGCCGGCCGCGTCGGGGTCGGCGATGAAGCGGAGGATGGCCCGGAAGGTCGGATCGCCCGGCTTCCCGATGTCGGCGATGCTGCTCCTGTGGCTTCCGGGTACGATGACGATGTCGGCCGGCCGGCCCGCCTCGTACATGAGGTCCACGAAATGCGCCGCCTGCTCGAGGATCGGCGGCCGAAACCGCTCCTGCTCGGCGACCACGATCAGCGCGGGCGGGACGTGGTCGCCGACGTGCCGGGAGGGATCCGAGCCCACCCAGTCCTCGAAGCTCGCGTACGCGTCGTCCGGGCGTCGATTCCAGCGCGCGCTCACGCTGTCGAGCCCGAGTCCTCGGGCGTCCGCATCTCGCAGGATCGGGTCGAGCGGGGCCAGGATACAGCCCATGGGGATGATCCCGGCCAGGTCGCCAGGCGCGAGCCCGACAAGCCCGAGGTACGTGGGGTCGGTCCCCACCACGGCTGCCAGGTGGCAGCCGGAGCTGTGGCCGAACAGGAAGATCCTGTGCGGGTCCCCTCCCCGTCCGTCGATGCTGTCCCGGACCCAGCGCACGGCCGCGGCCACGTCCTCCGGCATCGCCGGCCAGCGATGGGCGGGGGCGACCCGGTAGTCGATCGTGGCGCACCCGACGGCCGCGGCCACCAACGGCTCGCAGACCCGCGCGTACTCCGCCGAGGCGCGGTCGTCCCCGCTCCTGAGGCTCCCACCGTGGATGAAGATGACCGTGGGGAAGGCGGACGCCGTGGGGATGTACAGATCGAGCGTCTGATCCGGGCCCCCGCCGGAACGGTAGCTGACGTCGCGCTCGATGAGCGGTTCCTGAGCGGCGACGATGGGTGCGAACAGGACGGGTCCGAGCACGCCCACGACCCGCCGGAGGATGCGAGCGCGACCCGGCGCGAATGTCGAGGACACGCCCGTCCCGCCGGCTACTCGGCCCGGAGCGACGTGGCCGGGTCCACCCCGGTCGCCCGTCGGGCCGGCACGTAGCACGCCGCGGCCGCCACGAGGGCCAGGAGCGCGACCACCGCCCCCAGGGTGAGGGGATCGGTCGGCTCGACCCCGTACAGGAAGGCCCCCAGGGCCCGCGTGGCGACCAGCGCGGCGGCGACGCCGATCGCGAGGCCGACGGCCACCACCACGAGGCCCCGGCCGAGGATCATGCGGATCACGTCGACGCCGCCGGCGCCGAGCGCGATCCGGATGCCGATCTCCTGGGTGCGCTTGCGTGCGGCCTGCGCGGTGACCCCGTACACCCCCACCGTGGCGAGCAGGAGCGCCGTGGCCGCGAACGCGCCGAGCAGCGTGAGGAGGAACTCCTCGCGCGCCATGGACGACCGCCACACCTCGCGGAGCGGTCGTGTCTGCGCCAGCGGGATGAGCGGGTCCATCTCGTCCAGGACGCTCGTGACGGCGGCCCTTGCGGTGCTTGTGTTCCCCCTCGTCCGGACGACGAACCAGTCGCCGCTACGGCTCCAGTCCTGACGTCGGTTCTCGAACACCTCCGCGTGCGCGGGCTGGCTGGGGGTCACCTGGAGCTGGTCGCCGACGATCCCCACGATCTCGTACCAGATGGATTCGGGGGTGGCCGCCCGATCGTAGGCGATACGTTGCCCGATGGGGTCCTCGCCCGGAAAGTGCTCGCGGGCGAAGGTCTCGTTGATGACCACCCCGTACGGCCCGTCCGGTCCGTCCGCTGGGCCGAACATCCGTCCCCGGATGAGGGGAATGTCGAGCGCCGCGAAGTAGCCCGGGTCGGCTCGCCGGTGCCAGATCTCGATCCCCACGCGGTCGGGCGGCCAGCCCTCGGCCTGGAACTGGCTGGACCAACTCTGGCCGTTGAGCGGGAGCTGTCCGACCATGCCCACGCGCTCGATCCCGGCCCGACCCTCGAGTCGGCGCTCGAACTCGTCCTGGAACGCCAGCACCGCGTCACGATCCTCGTAGCGAGAGCTCGGGAGGCTGAACTGGATTGCGAGCACCGAATCGGTCCGGAATCCGGGGTCCACATCGCGCAAGCTGAGGAAGGTGCGGATCATGAGCCCGGCGCCGGCCACGAGGAGGAGCGTGAGCGCGACCTCGGCCGCCACCAGCGTGTTCGCGGTGCGGAGCCCGCTGCGGCCGATGGAGCCGCCTCGCCCCCCGTCCTTGAGGGCTTCGTGGACATCCCCCCGGGCCGTGCGAAGCGCCGGTGCCATGCCGAACAACAGGGCGCTCGCGACCGCGACGCCCACGGTGAACGCGATCACGCGGACGTCGAGCGCGAGGTGTGTGGCCCCCTCGATCCCCACCGGCTGCCGCGTGGTGAGCGCCTGGATCCCGATCCACCCCAATCCCAGCCCGAGCGCCCCGCCCGCGAGGGAGAGGACGAGCCCCTCGGTGAGCATCTGCCGCGCCACCCGGACGCGCCCGGCGCCGAGCGCGAAGCGGAGCGCCACCTCGCGCGATCGATCGCCGGCCCGCACGAGCATGAGGTTGGCGACGTTGGTGCAGGCGAGCAGCAGGAGCAGCACGACGGCCCCCAGGAGAACGTACAGCGGACCCCGGACATCCATGACGAGGAAGTCGCGGACCGGCATGAGCCCCGCCCCCATCACCCGGTTGGTCTCGGGGAAATCGCGCTTCAGCCTGTCGACGACCACCTGGAACTGCGCGTCCGCCTGTTCGGGCGTGACGCCGGGCTCGAGACGCGCGATCGGGCGGACGAAGTGCGCCCGCCGGAACCACACGGCTTCGCGGGATGCGGGATCCCAGCCCCACGGGGTCCACATGTCGATGCGCTCGTTGGGGTAGTTGAACCCCTCGGGCATGACGCCGAGCACCTCGACGCTGCTCGATCCGATCTCGATCGTGCGCCCGACGATCCGGGGATCACTTCCGAAGCGCTCGACCCAGGCCGAATGGCTGAGCACCACCACGTCGTCCCGCCCCTCCCAGGTCTCGTCCCACTGGAACGCGCGGCCCAGCGCCGGCCGCACCCCGAGCACGGAGAAGAAGTTGCCGGTGACGTTCGTCAGGCCGAGGAGCTCCGGCTGTCCGTCGCGGACGTAGGGCACCTCGCTCACGAACTCCGAATAGATGGCGACGTCCTCGAACCCGTCCACCTGCTCGCGCCAGTCGAGGACGTTGGCCGGCGCCGCCTGGGCATGGTTCCAGTTGAACTCGGGGTTGGTCTCGTACAGCGTGACCAGCCGGTCCGGATCGCCGAACGGGAGGGGCCGGAAGAGGAACGCGTTCGCGGCCGAGAAGATGGCCGTGTTCGCCCCGATCCCGAGCGCGAGGACGGCGATGGCCGTGGCCGAGAAGCCGGGGCTGCGCCTCAGGGTCCGAAACCCGTATCGGACGTCGCGACGGAGCGCATCGGCGAACATGGCCGCCCGCCCCGCGGAGCCCTCCCGCCGCCTCGCCGCCTCGGCCCGGGTGTTCACCGGGGTCCGCGGCGCGTGGCCGGGCAGGACGGGCTCCCGAACGCTCCCCCCGAGCCGCAGCCGCAGGGCGGTGAGCGCCAGACCCGCGACCTCGCGCAGCCCGAACGCGAGACGGGCCGCGGCCGACGACTGGCTGGCGGTGCGCTCGTCGTGGACCTCGAGCACCTCGGCCCCGAAGCGGTCGCGAAACGACCGCGGCGTGAGACGGAGCAGGAGCTGCAGCACGGGCCGCATCATGCACGCTCCCGGCCGAGCAGGTCCTTCGAGCGGGCCGTCGCGACGAGCGACGCGAGCCGCGCGGACTCGCGTTCCGCGGCCCGCCGCCCGCGCTCGGTGATCTGGTAGTAGCGCCGCCGGGCGTCGTCGTTTTCGGGGGGGGAGGCGGTCCCCTTCACCAGGCCCTCCGATTCCATGCGGTGCAGCGCCAGATACAGGGCCCCCGTGCTCGGAGCCGCGCCGCCGCGCTCCTCGATCTCCTTGATCATGCCGTATCCGTGGCGGTCCTCGTCGGCGAGGGCGAGCAGGATCTCGTAGGTGAGCGGCGTGATGTCCACACAGCCTCCGCGGCGCCTGGGTTAGATTAATGATTTATATATTTGTGGGATAGGCAAACGTCAAGCGCGCCCGACCTGCCGTCGGGGAGAGCCGTCGCTTAGCTTGGCTGCCTCGCACGGACTTCGGATGAGGGACGGATCGATGACGACACGCCTCCGCGCCGCGCCCGGGCTCGCGCTGGCCGCGTGCCTGGCCGCCACCCCGGCGGGCGCCCAGCAGGGCGCGCTCCCCACGCCCGAGAGCGCGCTCGGGTTCCCGGTCGGCGCCGACTTCCACCTCGCCACCTACGAGGAGTCGATCTCCTACTTCCAGCGGCTGGACCAGGCGAGCGACCGGCTGCGCATGGTCGAGGTGGGCCGCACGTCGGAGGGCCGCAGGTGGTGGGTGGCCATGATCTCGAGCCCGGAGAATCTGGCCGCCTTCGAGCGCTATCGGGACATCGCCCTCCGTCTCGCGCACCCCGTCGGGCTCTCCGACGACGAGGCGCATGCGCTGGCCCGCGAGGGGAAGGCGTTCGTCCACATCGACGGCGGGCTCCACGCCTCGGAGGTGGCCGGAGCACAGCACACCATCCAGCTCGCCTACGACCTCCTGTCGCGTGCGGAGGAGCCGAGGATCACCGCGATCCTCGACCAGGTCGTCCTCCTCCTGTGGCCGTCGCTCAACCCCGACGGGCAGGACATCGTGGTCGACTGGTACCGCTCCAACGTCGGCACCCCGTACGAGGTGGCGCCGCTCCCCACCCTGTACCAGGAGTACGTGGGGCACGACAACAACCGCGACGCGTACATGCTCGACATGATCGAGTCGCGGGTCGTGGCTCGGGCGTGGCGGGAGTGGGAGCCCCAGATCATCTACGTCCACCACCAGACGGCTCCGTTCCCGACCCGCATCTGGCTGCCGCCGTTCGCCGAGCCGATCGCGACCGAGGTGCCGGCGCTCATGTCCCGCACGGTGAACATGATCGGGATGGCGATCGCCGAAGGGCTCGAGCAGAACGGGCAACCGGGCGCCACGCACATGGGGACCGGGTTCGACGCGTGGTACCCGGGGTACGTGGACTACTTGCCCATGCTCCAGAACGTGGCCGCTTTCTGGACCGAGACGGCGCTGTATCGCTATGCGACGCCCGGCTTCTACACGATCGCCGACTTCCCGCCGGACCGCCGCGACCTCCGACCCGAGACCCTGTACCCGAGCCCGTGGGAAGGCGGCTGGTGGCACCTGAAGGACGCGGTCGACTACATGGAGACGGCCTCCCTGTCGGTGCTCGACTACGCCGCGAAGTACCGCGAGGACCTGCTCTACAACCGGTACCAGTCGGGCCGCGATGTGATCCGCAGGTACGAGCGACGTCCGCCGTACGCCTACGTCATCCCGCAGGAGCAGCGCGATCCGGTGGCCGCGGTGGAGCTCCTCCGGCGTCTGGCGTTCAACGGCCTCCGGATCGACCGGCTCACGAGACCCGTCGACATCGACGGGATCGAGCAGCCGGCCGGGAGCTGGGTGATCCCCATGGACCAGGAGTTCGGCGAGCTCGCACGGCAGGTCCTCGAAACGCAGACGTACCCCGACTTGCGCGAGTTCCCCGACGGGCCTCCCGAGCAGCCGTACGACGCCGCCGGGTGGACGCTGCCGCTCCAGATGGACGTGCGCGTGCTGCCCGCGATGAGCCCGCTGAGCGATGAGATCCGGACGGCGCTGGAGCCGGTCGAAGGCCGTGCGCTCGATTGGCGGAGCGAGCCCGATTCCGCCGCCCCCGACGCGAGCCCGTTCGACGTCGTCCCCGGCGTCGGGTTCGACACGAACCCGGTCGCCGCGGGCATCGTTCCGCCGGCCGGGACGATCACGGGCTCGGGCGGCGGGCTGGCGCTCGACCCGGCCCAGAACAACTCGTTCGCGGCCCTCAACCGCGCCCTCGATGCCGGCGGGACGGTGCGCTTCGAGACGCGGGAGGGGGCAGGCGGTCGATACGTGGTGAGCGGCGTGCCCGGGGGCGTCGAGGAGCGCTGGGTCCGCGAGCTGGCGCTCCAGGCGCGGCGCGTCGGGGACGCGGACGGCCCGGCCGTCCGCCGGCGGATCGGCCTGTATCGCCCGTGGAGGGCCTCGATGGACGAGGGGTGGACGCGCTGGCTGCTCGAGCGCTACGGCTTCGAGTTCTCCAGCCTCCGGAACGCGGAGGTCCGCGCCGGGGGACTCCGCGAGCGCTACGACGTAATCGTCCTGCCGTCGGAGGGCCGCGGGGCGATCGTCGAGGGCTACGCGCAGGGCTCGGTCCCGCCGCGCTACGCGGGCGGCCTCGGGGAGCCGGGGGTGCGCGCTCTCGACGCGTTCGTGCGCGACGGCGGCACGCTGGTGTGCCTCAACCGGAGCTCGGACTTCGCGATCGACGTCCTCCACCTGCCGGTACGGGACGTGACGGCGGGGCTGGGCCGCGGCGAGTTCTTCGCGAGCGGGTCGCTGCTCGAGGTACGGGTCGACGTCACGCACCCCGTGATGGCCGGGATGCCCGAGCGCGCCGCGGTGTTCGTCGACGGGAGCCCCGTGTTCATGCCCGAGGACGGGTTCGAAGGGGGCGCGCTGGCCGTGTACGCCGCAGAGGGGTCGCCGCTCCTGTCGGGCTACCTGCTCGGCGAGGAGTACCTCCAGGACCGGGCCGCGGCGCTCGAGGTCCGGCATGGCGACGGCCACGTGATCCTGCTCGGGTTCCGCCCGCAGTGGCGCGGACAGCCGTTCGGGACGTTCCGCGTGCTGTTCAACGCCGTCCTGTACGGCGACCGGCTGGCCGCCGGCGCGACGGGCGATCCGGACTTCTGGTCGCCGCCGGGGGAGGAAGGCGAAGGGGAGGGCGGCGGGGGAGGCTGAGGGTCCGAGGCGACCGGGTCCCTACTCGTCCCACAGCCCCGCGACGGTGTACGGGCTCCCCGGCCGGGCCCACGCGTCGCCCTCGATGTAGCGGCGGTGACGGTCGAGCTCCCCGATCTCCCGTATGGCATGGGCGTCGAGCGTGATCTCCGCGGCCTCGAAATTCTCGCGGATCCGTCCCGGGTTCGTGGACTTGGGGATCACCGCCGTCCGGCGCGCGAGCGCCCACGCGATGAGCACCTGGGCCGGCGTGGCGTCGAGCCGCGCCGCGATCGCGCCGATGACCGGGTCCTCGAGCAGGACGGGCTCCCCTTCGGTCCTGAGCCGCTCCGGTCGGTCGCGGGAGCCGAGCGGCGAGTAGGCGGTCACGAGGACGTCGTTCGAACGACAGAACGACAGCAGCCCGTCCTGCTGCAGATACGGGTGCAGCTCGACCTGGTCCATCTCGGGCGCGATGCGCACGCCGTCGAGCAGGGATGCGATCTTCGCGGCGCTGCAGTTCGAGACCCCGATGTGGCGGCACAGCCCCGCCGCGACCGCCGCCTCCATGCGCTCCCACGTCTCGGCGAGCGGCACGTCCTCGAGCGACACCATGTCTTCGCCGGACTCCGGGAACACCAGCCCGCGTCGGATCGCGACGGGCCAGTGCATCAGATACAGGTCCAGGTATTCGAGTCGAAGGTCGGCGAGCGTCGCCTCGAGCGCCGGGATGACGTCGCCGGCGGCATGACGGTTGTTCCACAGCTTCGATGTGACCCACACCTCCTCGCGCGACACGAGCCCCTTCTTGAAGCACTGCTCCAGCGCCTCTCCGATGTGCGGCTCGTTCCCGTAGATCGGCGCGCAGTCGATGTGCCGGTACCCGAGGCGGATGGCTTCCTCGACCGCGGCGCCCACCTCGTCCGGCTCGGACTTCCAGGTCCCGAGCCCGAGCGCGGGCATCCGGTCACCGTCGCGAAACGCCAGCGTGATCATCGGTCGACAACCTCTCTGGTCGCGATGGAAGGGCCGCCGGGCGGGATCAGCCGTCGGGGGGTGTCGCGCGTCTGGAGCGCCTCACCGTCCCGGTCGCCCCCTACGACCCGACCTCGGGGTCGGGCACGGCCGGGTCGCGGGTCCACAGCACGATCACCGCGCACACGCCCCGTCGACGGAACTGCGGCGGGATCTCCGACAGGCTCCGGTACACCTCGATCCCCGCGAGGTCGCGCGCGGGCACGTCGTCGATGTCGAAGCCCGGCACCTCGAGCCCGTCGAGGAAGTAGAGCAGTCGGCAGGGCTGGAACTGGCCTTGGCGCCCGCGGCTCGGGAGCACGCTCTCGCGCTCGAAGGTCCGCGCGTTGACCCGGATGCCGGACACGCCCCGCAGGAGGTCGCTCGGACGTGACGGGTCGCGCCCGAGGATCTGGGCGCGGTCGATGAACACCCCGTCGGCGTTCTCCATGCGGTCGTAGAACCCCTGGAGCTTGCCGGGCGCGCTGCCGGTGACCTCGACGTCGAGGTCTTCGAGCGGGATCACCGAGGCCCGATCGGGCAGGTCCTCGGCGGAGTGGGCGCTCGTAAGGGCGGCGAGGTCGACGGCCACCTCGACCTCCGCGTGTCGGTTCTCGACCAGTCGGATGGCGCGGGGCTCGGCCGCCCGCCCGAGGTAGGAGATCTCGATGATGCGCCGCCCGGGCAGGAGGTCGTAGAGCAGGAAGCGACCATTTCCGTCGGTGACCGCGCTCTCGGCCGCGCCGGCGACGCGGATCGTGGCACCGGCGATCGGGACGCGGCTGGCGGCCTCGAGGACCACGCCGCCGAGCGACGCGGTCTGCTGTGCGAGCAGGGAGCGGGGGCCACCGATGGCGGGCATGCCGACGAGGAGCAGGGCGAACAGGGCGACGGCCGCATCGCGAACGAACGCCGGCCGAATCCGGACGGCCGGAGCCGCCTCTCCGTTCGAGGTCGTCATTGGGGTCCATCCTTCCCCTGCTGCGCGCAGTCGAAGCCTAGCACGGGGTGGACCCCGGGGCCAGCCGCGCAGCCGAACGCCACATCCCGATCCCGGACACTCCCGCGCCCCGGCGGCTACGCCCGCCGATCCCATAACCCGCTGTCCCCGACCGATTTGTGGAATGGGGCGATGGCGGAACGGCCGTTGCCATGCGGAGGGGACGGACGCCCATTTTTCTCCACGCGGCGGATGGCTGCCACTGCAAGACGGAGCGTACGGATGCTCGGACGGCTCGGCGGTGACATCAGATTCGCGCTCCGGCACATGGTCCGGCGCCCGGGGTTCGCGGTGATCGCGATCCTCACACTCGCGCTCGGCATCGGGGCCAACACAGCGATCTTCTCGGTGGTGGACGCGCTCCTCCTCAGACCCCTTCCGTTCGCCAACGAGGAGCGGCTCGTCTCCCCGCGGGCGATGCCGCTCGCGCTGGAGGGGTTTCCGCGGGAGGCGGCCGACGCGTTCGCGTTCGCGAACCAGCTGCCATCCTTCGAGCGACTCGCGGCGTGGACGCGCGGCACGGGCGTCAACCTCGTGCTGGACGCGGAGCCGCTCCGGATCCAGGCCTCCGAGGTCACGCTCGGCTTCTTCGCCACGCTGGGTGTGAACATGGCGCGTGGCCGGGCGTTCTCGGACGACGATGACGCCGGCGTCGCGGTCCTCGGCGAGCGGCTGTGGCGCACGAGGTTCGGAGCCGACGAAGGGGTGATCGGCTCCGCGGTGTCGATCAACGGCAAGCCGGTCACCGTCGTCGGCGTGGCGCCACCGGGGCTCGCGCTCCCCGAGGGCGCAGAGATATGGCTCCCGCTGTCCACCGGACCGGGGCGCGTCGCCGAGGGCTCGCTGTCCGCGAGCACGGTGGGTCTCCTGCGGGAGGGCGTGACGCTCGAGCAGGTGCGAGCCGAGCTGGCGCTGTTCGGCGAGCGGAACTTGAAGGGCTCCTGGATGGAGGACGGCGTGTCGCGGGTCCGCACGCTTCGCCAGGTGATGGTCGGCGAGTCGCGCACGGCGCTCGTGATCCTGCTCGGCGCGACGGGCGTCATCCTGCTGATCGCGTGCGCGAACGTGGCGAACCTGTTTCTCACCCGGGCCGTCGGGCGGCGTCACGAGCTGTCGGTGCGCGCCTCGCTGGGGGCCGGCAGGGGACGTCTCGTCGGACAGCTCACCACGGAGGCGCTGCTCATCGCTCTGGCGGGAGGAGCGCTGGGAGTCCTGCTCGCCCTGTGGACGCTCGACGTGATCGTCGCCGTCGCGCCTGCCAACTTCCCTCGCTTCGCGGATCCGCGCATCGACGCGGTCGTCCTGGGCTTCGCGCTCCTCGTGAGCCTCGGCACGGGCCTCTTGTTCGGCCTGTGGCCGGCCCTGCGCGGCGCCCGGGTCGATCTGGCCGCGGCCATGAAGACGAGCCGACAGGGCGGCGCGACACCGGCCGTTCGAAACGGGCCGCTCGTCGTCGGTCAGGTGGCGCTGACCCTGGTACTCCTGGTTGCGGGAGGCCTGCTGCTCCGGAGCCTGATGCACCTGAGGGCGGTGGACCCGGGGTTCCGGGCGGCGGGCGCGATCACGGCCTCGGTCGCGCTGCCCGGCGCGGTCTACCCGGATGAGGAAGCGCGCGACGCGTTTCTGGAGACGGCTCTCGAGCAGCTGCGTGCACGACCCGGGGTCGAGGCGGCTGGGGGCGTCAACTTCCTCCCCCTGTCGACTGCCCTCGGCTTCTCGGGCCGGATCGAGATCGAGGGCCGCGTCGAGGAGGAGCAGCTCGAGGACTGGGTCGGATACCTGGCCGCGACCTCCGGCTACTTCGACGCGATCGGCCAGCCGATCCTCGAGGGTCGCGCGTTCGACGGCCGGGACCGCGGGGACGCGCCGGCGACCGCGGTCGTCAGCCGCTCGCTCGCCGACCGCGCGTGGCCGTCCGGGAATCCCATCGGCGAGCGGCTCCGGTTCGAGGGCGACGAGGAGTGGTACACGGTGGTCGGCGTGGCGGGCGACGTCCGGACGTGGGGCCTGACCGAGGCGGCCCCGCTCCAGGTCTACCTGTCGTCCCACCGCGCCGGCGTGTTCCCGGGCCGGCTCGTGGTCCGCGGCCCGGACGCGGGAGCGCTCGGCGATGCCGTGCGGAACACCATCGAGGCGCTCGATCCGTCGCTCCCCGTGTACGACATCTCCCGCCTCGAGGTCATCGTCGGCGAGCAGGCCGCGCGGCAGCGCTTCCTCGCCCGCCTGCTCGCCGCGTTCGCGGTGCTGGCGCTCGCGCTGGCAGCCGCCGGGATCTACGGGGTGCTGGCCTACCGGGTGGCCTCACGCCGGCACGAGATCGGCGTGCGCCTCACGTTCGGCGCCCGGGCGGCGGACATCCTGCGACTGGTGGTGGGAGAGGGCGTCGGGCTGGCCGCCATCGGCATCGGGCTCGGGCTGCTGGGGGCCCTCGCCTCGTCACGGCTCCTTGCGGGGGTGCTGTTCGAGGTCGAGCCCACGAGCCCGCTCATTCTGGGCACCGCGGCCGTGTTCCTCCTCGCCGTGGCGACGGCGGCGTGCCTGGGGCCGGCGAGCCGGGCCGCGCGCGTCGACCCGGCCGTGGCCATGCGGGACGAGTGACGGCGGTGCGTCACATGCCGGGGGTCAGCCCGAGCGCCGTGATCCGCATGTCGAGGTTGTGGTTCAGACGGACGCCCCACACGCCGTCGGTGTAGATGTCCGCCGTCTTCTCGCGGTGCATCTCGGTCCCGTTGAGCTTGAACACCGTGTCCGTCGCCCCGACCTCGATCGACATCACGTTGGTCGCGTGCCCCGTGTCGTCCTCGGTGTGGATGGCCGGGTTCTGGGTCCACTGCGTCAGGTAGGCGGTCTCGGAGCCGGTGCGGGTCTTCACGAGATAGGAGCCGTCACCGCGCACCAGGAAGTACGTGTACACCTGGTTCGGTCCCTGGAGATCGTCGCCCCCGATGATGAGCCCGATGCCGTGCGCGTGTCCCTTGCTCGACACCTGCTCGAACGTGCCCGTCACCGTGTACGTGCCGCTGGCCGTGTCCTCCGGCCGGTACAGGATGAGGGCCGGCCCGACGCTGATGTCGAGCGTGCCCCCGGTCTCCGTAAAGCGAACGTTGTCGAAGTTCTGCCCGCGGTCGGTGCGGCCCATCCAGCCTTCGGCGAGCGTGCCGCCGCCTTCCACGGTACGATCGGGGTCGTGCTCCTGCGCGCACAGCGGGAGGGCCACGATGAGAGGAACGAGGGCGAGGCGAGTCCAGCGCATGGTGTCATCTCCATCCAGGACGATGCGTACGGGCCGGCGGTCGGCGGGTCCGGCGGGCCGCGCCGATTCTGCGCCGCCCGATGCGCAACTTCGGCCGCGCGGGGGCGGGCAGCAAGCAGCCGGGTCCCGCCGGCGCTCCGCCTCCCCCCATGGCGGAACGCCGGCGCGCATTCCAACCTTTTGAGGTCGGGACGGCGTCCCAAGCGCAGCCCCGAATCCGTCAACCCCCTGGAGGTGTGCCGTGCTGAACTGGCTTCGAACTCGATCCCGGCGAGACCTGGTCCTGGCGCTCGTCGTCGCCGGCTGTTTCGTCCTGCTCGTGGGCACGGTGGCCACCGCGGTCGTCCGCAGCGTCCCTCGTCACGTGCTGGTCACCCATGAGCACCTGTCGGGTGGCGGGGTGGCATTCGACCGCACGTTCGACGTGGGCTCCAGCGGTCGCCTCGAGGTCGAGCTCGGAGAGGTCGACCTGCAGATCCGCTCGAGCGCGGGCAGCGAGGCCCACGTGGTGCTGCGCGTCGACGGAGACGCCGTGGACGCGGAAGAGCTGATCGCCGATATGGGCTTTCGGGTGGAGCAATACGACGGCGTGCTGCGCATCCACCAGGATTCCGGGGATGAGTGGGGAGGGTGGGATGACGCCTACGACGATCTCGACGTGTCGCTCGAGGTGACGGTCCCGCGCGGCTTCGACGTGACGGCGCGGACGGGGGACGGGGATGTGGCGGTGGCCTCGTTCGAGGGGAGCGTGGAGATCCAGACGGGTGACGGCGACATCGCGATCGAGGAGGCGGGATCGCACGTGCGCCTGCAGACGGGCGATGGCGACGTCGCCATCGCGCGCGCCACCGGCGAGGTCCGGATCCAGACCGGCGACGGGGACGTGGCGGTCGGTCGCGTGGCCGACGGGCTCGAGGTGCGCACCGGGGACGGGGACATCCACATCGAGGAGCTGTCCGGCGAGCTGCGCGCCTCGACCGGCGATGGCGACATCCAGGTGACCCTCGGACGCTTCGACGGGCTCGACATCCGCACGGGCGACGGCGACGTGACCATCTATGCGGATCCGTCCATCCGCGCCGACGTGGAGCTTTCGGGCGGCGAGTTCTTCCTCGACGAGTCGTTCGCCATGCCCGCCCAGCTCGACAGCCACCGGCTCGAGGGTGCCCTGAACGGCGGCGGCGCTCCGCTGACGGTACGGGTGGGCGACGGCACGATCCGACTCGTGGAGCGCTGAGCCGTGCGGGCCCGCCGCGCGGCGGGCCCGCTTCGTGGCGGTCGCCCATCCCGGCGGGTCGCGGTCTCGCGGCGCGTTCCGGAGGCACGATCCCGACGATGGGTGGCGGCCGGGTGGCGCGGCCGCCCGGTGTGTCGGATTCTTCCGCACCCACGAACCCCGAGCCCGGAGTCCCCATGCCCCGTTCCAGGATGACCACCGTGGCCATCGCCACCGCGCTGGTCCTCGCCACCGCCGCCGCGCTCGATGCGCACGACATGTTCCTCAAGCTGCCGAGCTTCTTTCTCGCCCCGCATGCGAAGGTCGAGATCGCCCTCCTCAACGGCACCTTCGAGGACAGCGAGAACCCGATTGCGCGCGAGCGCATGGCGGACGTGAGCCTCGTCGGCCCCGACGGGAACGTCGCGCACCCCCCGGCCTCGGCGTGGACCGATCGGGCGGTGTACCACTCGAACCCGGACAGTGTGGACACGTCGTTCCTGGCGTTCGAGACCGGTGACCCGGGCACCTACGTACTGGGCGTCTCGACCCGCGCGACCGTGTTCGAGCTCGGCGCGGAGGACTTCAACGCTTACCTCGAGCACGATGGAGTGGTCGACGTCCTGGCCGCGCGTCGCGAGCAGGACCGACTCGGGGAGGCGGCCGTCGAGCGCTACAGCAAGCACGTGAAGGCCATCCTCCAGGTGGGGGATCGCACCGGCGGGAGCTTCGAGCAGGCGCTCGGCTATCCGGCCGAGCTCGTGCCGCTCCGGAACCCCTACGAGCTGGCCGCCGGGGAGACCCTGGAGGTGCGGTTCCTGCGGGCCGGCGCCCCCGTGCCCGACCACCCCGTATACGCGAGCTACGAGGGCCACCACGGGCACGACGAGGCGGGGGCCCACATCGAGGCGGTGAGCACGCGCACCGACGCGGACGGCGTGGCGCGCATCCCGCTCGAGGCCGCGGGGCGCTGGTACGTGCGGACGATCCACATGGTCGAGACGACCGACGAGCCGGACGTGGACTACGAGTCCAACTGGGCGACGCTCACCTTCGAGATCCGCTGAGCCTCGGGTCCGGTCGCCCGGGTCGACCCTCCGGGCCCCGTCGCCCCCGGAGCCGGCGATCGCTTTCCCGGGCTGGTATCCGGGCGGCTACATCATCCTGAGCACGCGCCTCAGGACGGCCCACGTCGCGGCCGCCACCCCCAGCACGATCAGCGCGTCGGAGGTGGGCGACCGGTACGAGTCGGCGCCCGCGCCCGGGCTGTCGCCACCGGCGCCGTCCACCGCGTCCTGTTCCTCGTGGAGGGTGCAGTACGCGGATCCCTCCACCGCATCTCGTTTACAGCGTGTTCCGGATCGGGTCTTCCCCGCGCAGCGGGCCATGGCGTCCTCCTTCCGTCGTCTGCCTGGACATTCGTACGAGCGCGGCGCGTACGGGATTCACGGCGCGCTCCGGGCGTCCACCCGAGCGCGGCGCCCGCCCGGCGTCCGATCCGGGCTTGCACCCCGCGGCCGGCCCGGCTCACGTGTCGCGCATGACGACCACACCGGGGAGCGCGGCGCGGACGCGCCAGGGGCGCCGCTACCGCGAAGCGCTCGGGGTACTCGTGATGCTGTGGGTGACCGGGTGCGCCTCCGGGCGCGGCCGGACTCCGGAGCGCACGTACGACCATCGGGCGGTGTACCGCGTGTCCTGCTCCGTGAGCGACCAGTGCCGGGTGACGTTCATCGGCGAGAACGGTGAGCTCGACGCGCAGGACATCGTCGGCGAGTGGACGCGCGAGCTGGGCGCGGATGACGGCACGCGGTTGTGGGTACGGGCCGGAGCCGGCGGGTGCCCGCCACGCCCGGTGAGGGTGGAGATCGTGGTCGACGAACGGACCGTCGCCGAGCGCCTGGCGCGGCCTCCGGGCGCGGCCCGCTGCGAATGGATCCTCGCGGAGACGGATTTCCGGATTCCCTGACCGTGCCCGCGCACGTCACGACCCGACCCCGGTCGGGGCGGATCGCCGGCCGGCGGGCCGGCGGCTCAACGGGGAGGCGCCAGGAGCGCGCGTACGCGGGGATCGTCCCGGATGGGGTCGAGGAGGGGCTCGGCACGCGCCGCGGCCGCGAACCCCGGCGCGGCGCCGACCGCGCACGTGAGCGCCTCCACGGCTTCGTCCAGCGCCCCGGCGCCAGCCTCGACGACGGCCCGCTGGTAGCACACCCGCGGACTCCCCGGCTCGAGCAGGTCGGCAACGGCGAGCGCCGCCCGCGCCCGCTCGAAATCCCGCGCTCGCGCCCATTCGCGCGGCTGGTAGAACGAGAACTGCACGAACAGGGTCTCGAGCGTGCGCCGCCCGCTCGCCGCCGTGCGCGGATCCCCGGAGCCCACGCGCCCCAGCAGGGTCTGGATGTCGAGCTCCCGGCTCACCCGTTCCGGCGCAAGCGCGGCCGGGTCGGCACGGAACTCGAGCAGCAGTCCCCACATGTGCTCCTCGATCTCCCGCTGCGCGCGTGCCAGCCGATCCGCGGCCGCCCGCTGCGCCTCGAGGCGACGGTCGCCGGCCAGCCGGTCGACGATCCGCCCGGCCTCACCCGTCCCCGCCGCGTCGCCGAGCGTGCGCGTCACATCGGTGGCGACCCGCCACGCCTCGATCAGGTCTCCCTCTTCCTCGAGCCCGGCGGCGCGCTGCGTGGCGCCCCGGACGACCTCCGCGGCGCGTTCGTGCGGAACCGTGTCGCCGCGCCACCGCGACCACTGGAGATCGAGCCACTCCACCGCGCGTCTCCCCACCTCCTCCGGCGGCCAGGAGTGTGGTCCATCCCACGTCTCGATCCAGTACGGGATGCGGGCGAGCGCGAGCTGCTGCTCGAGGTCGCGGACCTCCTCGTAGTTGAAGTCGAGCCGTCCAGTCCCGCCGAAGAACGCGAACGCGGCGTCGGGTTCGCCCTCCGTGGGCGGTGCGAGCTCGAACACGGTCATCCCCGGCGGGAGCCCCGCGCCGACCCCGATGACGCCGGCGACGTGGCCGCGGAGCTGCGATGCGAAGGACCAGGCGACGCGCGCCGTCCCCGAGAAGCCCGCCAGGTACAGCCGGCCGGCGTCCACCTGGAAGCGCGACTGGACGTCGGCGAACAGCGCGTTGAAGGCGTCCGCGTTGGGGTCCTCGGGCTCGTCGCTCCTCGTCCCGTAGGCGCTCACCACGATCCAGCCGCTGGCCTCGGCCCCGGCCCGGAAGATGTCCAGCGCCATGGGCGCCCGCCCGCGCGGGTCCATGACGAACAGCGTCGGCCAGGTGCGTGTCTCCTCGTACGCCGCTGGCAGGTAGAGCGCGTACGACTGGTCCGGGTGGGCGGCCGTGACGATCCGTTCCACGACCGCCCCGGTCGGGACTACGAGCTCGTCCGGGGGCTGCGGCGTCTGACCGCGGACGTCGGGAGGACTCAGCGCGAGCAGCGTCGCGAGCCACCCCCGGCGGAGCCCCGCGCACCACGCCACCCCACGCCTCGCGGGGCGCGTCGCGGTCGAGGCGGCGCGGCAGGGGGCATGACCGTTCGTGCCCTTGAGCGCCGTGCGGGCTCGCCGCACCTTTCCGCGACGCTCGCCCACCACGCCCCTGGGTCGTCCGTCCATGTGGCACATGACGGGTTGGAACCCCGCTCAGGGGGCGGGGTTCGGCCGCCCGGTCGCCGCGGGCGCTCACGGGAACGAACGAAGCCTGTCACATGAAGCGATTCGCACTCGCGGTCCTGCGTTCGATCCGCTGGCGCATGGTCGGCGACGTGCCGCGGCCCAAGTGCGTCCTGATCGGGGCGCCGCACACCTCGAACTGGGACTTCCCGCTCGCACTGCTCGCCTTCTGGGCACTCGACCTCGACGCGCGCTGGGTCGGCAAGCACACGCTCTTCCGCCCGCCGTTCGGCTGGCTCATGCGCCGGCTGGGCGGCATCCCGCTCGATCGCGATCGGACCCGGGACTTCGTCGCGCAGGTCGTCGGCCGGTTCGAGCGCGCGGACTCGCTCATCCTGACGATCGCGCCGGAGGGCACCCGCGGACGCACGGATGCGTGGCGCAGCGGCTTCTACTGGATCGCGCACGGTGCGGGCGTCCCCATCGCGCTCGGCTTCCTCGACTACGCGACCCGCACCGGGGGGGTCGGAGAGTCGTTCGTCCCCAGCGGCGACGTGGAGGCCGACATGGCGCGCATCCGGGCCTTCTACTCGGGCAAGACCGGCAGGCACCCCGCGAAGGCCGGCCCCATCCGGGTGCGTCCGGCCGTCGACGGATCGGCAGCGACCTCCACGTGAGCCCGCTGCCGGAGGCATCGGTCGGTACTCTGCGAACCGCGCTGCGCTCGCTCAGGGGGCGCAACCTGCGGATCTTCTTCGCGGGACAGGGCGTGTCGCTGATCGGCACGTGGATGCAGCAGCTCGCCATGGGCTGGCTCGTATATCGTCTCACGGGCTCGTCCGTCCTCCTCGGCGTGATCGCGTTCACGAGCCAGATCCCGTCGCTCTTCCTGGCGCCTCTCGCCGGGGCGGTGGCCGACCGGTGGAGCCGCTATCGGCTCGTGGTGCTCGCGCAGACGATCTCGATGATCCAGGCCACCGTCCTCGCGGTCCTCGTGCTCTCGGGGCGCATCGAGGTGTGGCACCTGCTCGCCCTCTCGTTCCTCGCGGGCGTCGTGTCGGGGATCGACGTCCCGGCCCGGCAGGCGCTGATCGTGGGCCTCGTGGACGACCCCGAGGATCTTCCAAACGCGATCGCGCTCAACTCCTCGATGTTCAACGCCGCCCGTCTGATCGGGCCCTCGATCGCCGGTGTGCTGATCGGCTGGGTCGGCGAGGGCCCCGTGTTCCTGATCAACGCGCTGAGCTTCGTGGCGGTCCTGGCGGCGTTGCGCGCGGTTCGGGTCAGGCCGCAGCCCGCCCTCCCCGTGGGCTCGGTCCTCGAGAGCCTGCAGGCCGGCTGGCGGTACGCGGCCGGCTTCGCGCCGATTCGGGCCCTCCTCCTGCTCCTGGCCGGGCTGGCGCTCGTCGGCCTCCCGTACACGGTGCTGCTCCCGGTTCTCGCGCGGGACGTCCTCGGAGGCGACGCCGGCACCCTCGGCGTGCTGACGTCGAGCGCGGCGGCGGGCGCGCTCATCGGGACGCTCTTCCTGGCATCGCGCGACACCATCCGTGGTCTGGGCCGCGTCATCGCCGTCTCCTGCGGGCTGTTCGGGACCGGGCTCGTGCTCGTGTCGCTGGCCCGCGCGGCGTGGGTGGCGGGTGCGCTCCTCACGCTGACGGGCTTCGGCGCGATCGTGACGTCGGCAGGGGTCAACACGGTGCTCCAGACCCTCGTCGACGAGCACATGCGGGGGCGCATCATGAGCCTCTACATGGTGGCCTTCGTGGGCACCGGGCCCTTCGGCGCGCTCGCGGGCGGGTGGCTCGCCTCGCGACTCGGCGCCCCGTCGACGCTGGCCCTCGGCGGGGCCGGCTGTCTGGCTCTGTCGTTGTGGTTTTCCCGCGCGCTCCCCGCGCTGCGTGCCGCCGCCCGGCCGGTGCTGGCCCGCCGCGGAGTGCTCCCCGAGGTCGCCGCCGGCGTCAGCAGCGCGACGTGGTTCAGGCCCCGCAGCTGATGTCCCCGTCCCGATCGAGGGCCGACGCGGGACTGCCGCGGGTGATCTGGGTGCTCGGTGCCGTGAGCCTGCTCATGGACCTGTCATCGGAGATGATCCACAGCCTGCTTCCGATGTTCCTCGTGACGACGCTGGGCGCCGGCACGGTCGCCGTTGGCGTCATCGAGGGAGTCGCCGAGGCCACCGCGCTCATCGTCAAGATGTTCTCCGGGGTGTGGAGCGATTGGGTGGGCCGGCGGAAGGGACTCGCCGTGGCCGGGTACGCCCTCTCGGCGCTCACCAAGCCGCTGTTCGCCGTGGCTCCCGGCTCGGCCGTCGTGTTCGGCGCCCGGGTGCTCGACCGGGTGGGGAAGGGGGTTCGGGGCGCCCCGCGCGATGCGCTGGTCGCGGACCTGGCACCCCCGGCGCAGCGCGGTGCCGCGTTCGGGCTGCGCCAGTCGCTCGACACCGTGGGCGCCTTCCTGGGTCCGCTGGTCGCGGTGGGCCTCATGCTCCTGTGGTCGGACGACTTCCGCGCCGTGTTCTGGGTGGCCTCGGTCCCGGGGGTGTTCGCCGTGACCCTGCTCGTGTTCGGGGTTCGAGAGCCCGAGCGGCACGCCGCGCGGCGAGCTTCGTTTCCCATCCGGCGTGAACAGCTCCGACGACTCCGGGCTCCGTACTGGTGGGTCGTGGGTGTCGGGACCGTGTTCACGCTGGCGCGCTTCAGCGAAGCGTTCCTCGTGCTGCGCGCCATGCGTGGCGGGATTCCAGTGGCCCTCGTGCCGCTCGTCATGGTGGCCATGAATGTCGTCTACGCGACCACGGCCTACCCGTTCGGAAAGCTGTCGGACCGGGTGTCCCATTCCCTCCTGCTGGGTATCGGCCTCCTCGTGCTGGTGGTGGCGGATGTAGTGCTCGCATCGGGGGATCGGTGGTGGTTCGTGCTGCCGGGGATCGCCGTGTGGGGCGCGCATCTCGGCATCACGCAGGGGCTCCTGGCGGCCATGGTGGCCGGGTCGGTGCCCGCCGACCTGCGCGGCACCGCGTTCGGGCTCTTCTACCTGGCGAGCGGCATCGCCATGCTCGTCGCGAGCCTCGTGGCCGGCATCCTGTGGGCTCGTCTCGGTCCGGCATTCACCTTCTACGCGGGGGCGGCGTTCGGCGCGCTGGCCCTCGTGGCGCTCGCCGCGGGTCGACTCGGCGCGTCGATCCCGGGCTCGAACCCGTGATGCAGCGCGCTGGCCGGTCGCCGGACGGCGACCCGACCCGTCAGTCCGCGCGGATCGCCACCGCGGGGTCGGCGCGTGTCGCGTGGGCCGCGGGCACCAGCGACGCGGCGACGCCGATCGCGAGCATCAGAGCGCCGGCCGCGGTGATCGTGGCCGGATCGTGGGGCTCGATCCCATACATCAGGCTCTCGAGCAGCCCGGTGAGGGGCAGCGCCGCCAGCACGCCCCCCGCGATGCCCAGGCTCAGGTAGAACGCGCCGCGCCGCAGGAGGAGGACCACGTTGTCGAGCGGCCGCGCCCCGAGGACGGCTCGAATGCCCAGCTCGACGAGTCTGCGCCGGACATCGTATGCCAGGATCCCGTACAGACCCACGACCGCCACCAGGCTGGCCAGCAGCGCGAAGCTCACCACCAGCACCGTGAAGAAGCGGGGCTGCGCCACCGATCCCGAGATCTGCTCGGCGATCGTCGCCACGTCATCGAGCGGGATCCGGGGATCGAGGCGTCGCACGAGATCGCGGATCTGGGGGATGAGCGTCGCCGGATCGCCATCGGTGGAGAGAAGCAGGGTGCCCCCAAACCAGCCTATGTACTGTACGAACGGCACGTAGATGAGTGGGGGTGGATCGACCAGCGGGCCCTCCTGGCGCACGTCCTCCGCCACACCCACGACCTCGAGCGGTTCGCCCTCGTGGCGCGCTGCGGGCTCGTCCTCATCGCTGGAGATCTGCTCGACGCTCCCCGCGACCTGGAGCCAGCGTCCGACGGGGTCCCGGTCGCCCCAGAAGCGACGGGCAACGGTCCGGCTCACGATCGCCACGCGCGGCGCGTCGCGATCGTCGGACGCGCGGAACGCCCGACCCGCGGCCAGCGGGATGCCCACCATGCGGAAGTAACCAGGGCTGACCGACAGGATGCGCACCGGGTCGTCGGCGTCCCCGGGAGCGGGCTCCACTCCACGGGGTGTGACCCCAGGGATGGGGAGCGAGCCGGAGAGCGGCGGGAACAGGCTGATGACGGCATCCGTGACGCCCGGAAGAGCGAGCGCGCCCCGGCGCAGTCGTTCGAAGAACTCGAAGCTCGACGCGTCGTCTTCGTACGTCCCCGGCAGGGTGATGGACGCCGTGAGGACGTCGTCTCGCTCGACCCCGGTATCGACCCGCAGCATGCGCGTGAAGCTGTTGAGGAGCAGGCTCCCGCCCACCACGAGGAGCGTCGCCATGCCGACCTCGATCGCGATCAGCGCGCCGCCCCTCGCACCCGAGCCGCCCTGGCTCACGGTCCCGGTGCCACCCGCCTTGAGCGCGGTCTGGGCGGCGACCCCCACCGAGCGGAACGCCGGGAGGAGACCCGCGGCCACGCCGATGAGAAGCGCGAGGCCGCCGGTGAAGGCAGCGACGCGGGCATCCGCCGCTACCAGATCGCGGGCCGGCAGGTCGGCGGGGCTGAGGGCCACCACCCACCCGAGCGTGGCGCGCGAAAGCAGAAAGCCGAGGCACCCGCCGGTCAGCGAGAGCAGCAGGCTCTCGCACAGGACGGTGCGAAAGAGCCGCCCGGGCGAAGCGCCGAGCGAGCGTCGGAGGGCCACTTCGCGCTCGCGCTCGAGGGCTCGCGACGTCAGCAGCCCGGCCACGTTCACGCACACGAGGAGCATGAGAAGGGCCACGGCGCCGGCCAGCACGAGCAGCGCGGGCCGCACGTCCGCCACGAGCTGGGCCTGCCAGCCGCGCACGCGGGCGCCGGTCACACCCTCGTGAAGCTCGGGCTCGGCGGCGGCCCACCCCCGCGTCAGGGTCGTGAGCTCGGCCCGCGCGCCCGCGATCGTCGCCCCGGGGGCCAGGCGGCCCACGGCCTGTACCACGTGGAAGCGATCCGTGAACGTCACGGGCCGCAGCGGGCGCCACAGCATGGCCCCGTGCGGGAAGTCGAATCCGGCCGGCATCACGCCGATGATCCTGTGCGGCTCGTAGTTGAGATCCAGCGTGCGGCCGATGGCCTCCGGGTCGGCCCCGAAGCGCTCGACCCACAGGCGATGTCCCAGGATGACCACCGGCTCGGCGCCGGGCTGCATGTCATCCTCGGTGAACCCTCGGCCCACGATGGGCAACACGCCGAACACGGCGAACAGGTGGCGATCCACGAGCCCCGATGGGAGGCGCCGCGCGCCGGACTCGTCGGCGTACGGGATCGGGGGGCTCATGAAGGCCGCGACCGCCGACAGCCTCGTGGTGCGCTGGCGCAGGCGCTCGACGTCGGGGCGGGTGAGATTGCGGTGCAGCGGGGCTCCGGGCGCGTCCTTGGTCAGGGTCTCCTCGATGCGGACGAGCTCATCGGGCTCGGCATACGGCAGCGGCCTGAGCAGCACCGCACGCGTGAAGCTGAACACGGTCGTCGCCGCCGCGATTCCGATCGCGAGCACGAGGACCGTCGCACCCGCGAACGCACGGCGACGGAGCAGCGCGCGCGTGGCCAGCCGCACGTCGTGCCCGAGCCCCCGGAGGCTGTCGAGCGCGCGGTGAGTGCGGAAGCGGCGACGCGCGATGCGGCGCACTCGGTGCCGGTGGCGATCCAGGTCCCCGAAGCGCGACGTGGCCTCCCGCTCCGCCTCGGCGGGCGACATCCCCTCCGCGCGCAGCCGCGTGATCAGCTCCACGATGTGGAAGTCGAGCTCGTCCTGCACCTCGTGGTCGATGTCCGACACCCGGAACGGAACCCGGAACGTCCGACGCCAGCGTGTCATGCTCTGCCTCGCTCGTGCTCAGGTGGCGCGTAGGACCCGGCCGATCGTCTCGACGTGCCGCTGCCACTCCGACGTCTTGGCGGCGAGCTGGCGTCGGCCGCGCGCGGTCAGGCGGTAGAACTTGGCCCGGCGGTTGGTCTCCGAGCGTCCCCACTCGGCCTCCACCCAGCCGCGCTCCTCCATGCGGTGGAGCGCGGGATACAGGGCTCCCTCCTCCAGGTCCAGACCGCCGGACGAGTCCTGGATCCACCCCATGATCGAGTACCCGTGCTTGGGCCCCGCGATGAGGGCCTTGAGGACCAGCAGCTCGAGCGTCCCCGGCAGGACCTGCATGGGTACGACCCCCGCGTTCGGGACACGATCCCGACTCCGGCCGACCCGGAGCGCTCCCCATAAATAGATTAGGGGTCGGCCTCCGGTCAAGCGCGGTGGACCGAGGGAGGATCGGATCGATGCGACGGGTGAGCGGCCCCCGGGGGCCGAAAGCGTGAGCGCCGGCGGTTCACCCTCGCGAGCGGACCGCCGGCGGTTCAGCGAGACTGCCGTCGCGCGGGCGCGGCGGCGGGCCGAGTCAGAGCTCGGCCGTGAGCAGCCGATCGATGAGGGCCCGGTAGCCCTTCATGGCGACGCGGAGCTCCTCGGTCTCGGTGCGCTCGTGCCCGCGGTCCCACTTGAGGACGAGCTCCTTGCGCTCCTTGGCGAAGCGTTCCGTCAACCGGGTCAGCACCAGGTCGATCAGGTTGTCCGCCTGCTCGCAGGCACGGTGGGGATCATCGATGAAGCTCGCCTGCACGTCCGCCCACCGCGACCGGAACTCGGTCACATCTTCCGACGTCATGCCGTCCTTTTCGCTCGACCGCGCGGGTCTCGGGTCGACGCCGTTCGCATCGGCGGCGTGGGCCTCGACGTCCTCCAGGAAGTCGAACCCCACGTCGAGACCCTCCACCTCCACACTGGCGTCGGATCTCTCGATGTCCGGGAGTCCGAACCCGTCGTCCATCGACGCTTCACGCATGGCACTCTCGTCCTGCAAGGATTTGGCTGTTTGCCACACCCCGCCGTTCGGGGGCGGCCCAGGGGCAACGCGATGCCGGGCTCGCGGGTGGGTTGAAACGGGCACCGGAGCCACGTCTCCGCGGGTCCCCCCGTTCGCCCGACATGCGTTACCGGGGTGCATGGACGAGCAAAGCCGGTGCCAGCCGCGACGAGCGCCGGAACCCCAAGAAGCGCAGGCGCTTGGGGCATCTCGAGGGGGATCGGGCGCGTCACAGGCCTTCGGCGGTCTCCGCGACCAGGTGGTCCACGACGGCCCGCAGGTCCCCGGTCCGCTCGAACACCTCGAGCTGGCGGGCCGAGCTCGACCCGTGCGCGAGGATGTCGAACGCGTACTCGATCTCGCCGCGGCTTCCGAGCTCGTCGATCACGTCGTCGAGGAACCACTCGATGAGCTCGCGGATCAGGTCGTTCGCCGGCAGCTCGCGCTGCTTGCCGAAGTCGATGAGCTTGCCCGTCGTCCCGTAGCGCGCCGCCCGCCACTTGTTCTCGGCGATCAGGAGCTCGGGATACAGGCGGAAGGTGAGGTTGTCGCGGCGCAGCTTCCACAGTTTGGCGACGATGGCCTGGAAGATCGCCGCCACGCACACGACCTCGTCGACGCGCGTGCACATGTCGCACACGCGGAACTCGAGGGTCGGGTATGTGTGGTTGGGGCGCACGTCCCACCAGATCTTGCTCGCGTCCGGGATCGTGTTCGCGCGCACCAGCGTCTCGACCAGGTACTCGTACTCGCCCCAGCTCCTGAAGGTGAGCGGCAGACCGGTGCGCGGGAAGTTCGTCCAGTTGATCGTGCGGTACGAGTGGAGTCCCGTGCGGCGTCCCACCCAGAATGGCGAGCTGGCGGAGAGCGCGAGCACGTGCGGGAGGAAGTAGCGCGACACGTTCATCGCGTCGATGAGGAACTCGCGGTCCTCGATCCCGATGTGGACGTGCATGCCGAAGATCAGGTTGCGCGAGGCCACCTCCTGCAGGTCCTCCCGGATCCCGATGTAGCGCTCGAGCGGCGTGATCTCCTGCTCGGTCCAGTCGGAGAACGGGTGCGTGCCGGCGGCCACGATGCGCAGCCCGTTCTCGCGCACCTGGTCGCTCACGAGACGCCGCATCTTGAGCACCTCCTCGCGCGCCTCCTGGACCGTCCGGCACACGGTGCTTCCCATCTCGACCACGGACTGGTGCAGCTCGGGCTTCAGGCGCTCGCGCAGGACGAGATGGTCGGAGTCGAGGATCTCGGTGATGTAGGACGTCAGCTCGCGGGTCTCGCCATCGACGATCTGGTACTCTTCCTCGATGCCGAGCGTGAGGGAAGGAGCCTGCATGGGTCGCCCCCTTGCGCGTGGTCTGCCGGCGCGCGGCCCGGCCCGGTCGCACCCGCCGGCCCGCCGGGCGAAAGCTATCGGGCCGCTTCCGCCCGCCACAACGGGCGGACTTTCGGCATGGGCAACCCGCCCCCATGTTGCCGGCCGACACGACGCCACCGACCCAGGGGAGGGTTCATGATCGAGTGGTTGATCCCGATCGGGGTGTTCTGGGTGATCGCCGCGGTCCAGTTCGGCGGTCTGCTCGATGCCGAGAACGGATCCGGCCCGCGGCAGCTCCTCGGGCTGCTCGCGACGCTGGCGATCTACGTCGGACTCGTGGCCGTGCTGCGGCTGGCGCTGGGCGGCCTCGGCCTCGTGGGGCGCGTCATCCTGCCCACGGCGCTCCCCCTGTTGGTGCTGGGGTGGCTGGGCCGTGTCGGCTTCCGGCTCGTCGGCGTGCGGCTCAAGCGGGCCCGCTTCTCCGCCGAGGCCCACTGAACCCGGCGCCGAAGGCTCTGCGCGTCTTCCGTGGGCCTTGGACTACAGCTCCACCTGCGTCCCGAGCTCGACGACGCGGTCGGGCGGGATTCCGAAATACGCCGTGGCGCGAAGCGCGTTGCGCTGCATCCGCGCGTACAGGCGTTTGCGCCAGCGGGCCAACCCGCCCTTGCGGGTGAACACCAGCGTCTCCCGTGACAGGACGAAGGTCGTCTCCATCATTCGAAAGCTCAGGCCCCTGACCTCGCAACTGGACATGAGTTCGGGGATGTCGGGTTTCTCGCTGAACCCATAGCGAGCGATCACGCGCCAGAAGTCCTCCGCGAGCCGTTCGACATGCAGGCGGTCCCCGGGCGCGACAACCGGAACATCCTCCGTGTGGATCGTCAGGAGCACGACGCGTTCGTGCAGCACGCGGTTGTGCTTGAGGTTGTGGAGGAGGGCCGGTGGCGTGCCGCGCGGGTCCCCATGCAGGTACACGGCCGTCCCGGGAGTGCGGTGCACTCCAGTCCCGTGGATGTCGTCGATCAGGAGCCCGACCGGCAGCGAGCCCACCTCGAGCCGCTCGCGGAGAAGCTGGCGCCCGCGCTTCCAGGTCGTCATGAGCGTGAACACGAGCGCGCCGATGACCAGCGGGAACCAGCCTCCGTGCGGCACTTTCGGCAGGTTCGCCCCCCAGAAGGAGAGGTCGACGACCAGGAGCAGCGCCGCGAAGCCCAGGATCCGGGCGATCCCCCACCCGAGGAGCCCCCGGGCGACGACGGCGAACAGGACGGTCGTGAACACCATGTCCGTCGTCACCGCGACGCCGTACGCGGCGGCGAGGTTGCTGGACGTCCGAAACCCGATGACGAGCCCGACACAGGCGAACATCAGCGCCCAGTTCACGGCGGGGAGGTAAACCTGCCCTTTTTCCTCGTCGGACGTGTGCTCGATTCGCATGCGCGGCAGGTACCCGAGCTGCACGGCCTGGAGCGTCAGCGAGAAGGCGCCGGAGATGACGGCTTGGGAGGCGATGATCGTCGCGAGGGTGGCGAGGACCACGATCGGGTAGAGGGCCCAGGAGGGCGCCATCAGGAAGAACGGCTGCTCGAGGTGGGAGGGATTCTCGATGATGGAGGCGCCCTGTCCGAAGTAGTTGATCAGGAGCGCCGGAAGCACCAGCCAGAACCACGTGAGCCGGATCGGTCGCCGGCCGAAGTGCCCCATGTCGGCGTACAGCGCTTCGCCTCCCGTCACGACGAGGAACACCGAGCCGAGGACGAAGAACCCGGTCCACCCGTTCTCGGCGAAGAAGCGCACCGCGTGCGTCGGGAGGACCGCGACCAGGACGCCGGGGTGATGCGCGAGCGACACGAGTCCGAGGAGTGCGAGCGTGACGAACCACACGAGCGTCATCGGACCGAACAGCAGGCCCACGCGTTCGGTCCCGTTCCGCTGCACCGAGAATAGCCCGATCAGGATCGCGACCGTGAGCGGGATCACGTAGGGAGTGAAGAAGGGTGTGGCGACCTCCAGCCCCTCGATGGCGGAGAGAACCGAGATCGCCGGGGTGATCATCCCGTCGCCGTACAGCAGCGCGGCGCCGAACAGGCCGGCGAGCACGAGGATCCGCCGCTCGGTGGAAGCGCGGCTGCGGGGTGCCACGAGCGCCGTGAGCGCCATGATCCCCCCCTCGCCCCTGTTGTCCGCGCGCAGCACGAAGCCGAGGTACTTGATCGAGATGACGATGATGAGGGACCAGAAGATCAGCGACAGGATGCCGAGGACGTTGGCCGGGCTCGCGGCGAGTCCGTGGGACGGGTGGAACGACTCCCGGAACGCGTAGATGGGGCTCGTCCCGATGTCCCCGAACACGACGCCGAGCGTGGCGAGAGAGAGGGCGAGCAGGCGCTTGCGCTCGGCCCCGTTGGGCTGCGTGTGGCGCTCGGTCCCTTCCGCCTCAGGAGGTGTCGCCCTATCGGCCATGGTGTCCGGTCACGACGGGCGAGCCGCGCCTTCGTCCTCCCAGGCGAGTCTCTTGTCCAGCCCGTCGGCCGCGTCTCATCTGCGGCCGGCCCCCGCCAGCACGTCGAGCCGGATCTCCTGGATCTGCCCGAGCCGCTCCCCGTGCTGGAGCATCAGATGGTCCACCTTCTCGTGCAGGTGCCACCGATGCGCTCGGCCACCGGGTCTCGGATCGTCGTTGGGGGCACCAGGTCGCGTTTTGGAAAGGCCCGCCCGCAGATGGAGCAGGTGTGGCTCGATGGAGCGTGCTGTGTCATGGGGACCCCTGGACTCCATTCGCTCGGTGGCAACGAGGAATGATCTGCGGGCCGCACCGTGCGCCACGGCGGAGGCGGCCCGCTCGCATTCAAGATCCGCCGCCGGGTCGGGCCCCGCCACACGGGAATCGCGGCGCGTTCGCCCGCGGGGGCTCGGGTGGACGCGGCACGCACGGCGAAGGTAGACTGCGGACATGCGGAAACCGGGGACAAGTCTCCGCGCCGCCCTTCGCAGCCTGGCGGTCCTCGCGGCGTTCGGCCTCGGACTGTGGATCCTGCACCGCGAGCTGAGCGCCTTCCACCCGCGCGCGATCCTGGCCTACGCCGCCCATGTGCCCCTCGACCGGCTGGTCGCCGCGCTGGGCTTCATGGCCCTCAGCTTCTTCATCCTGTCGCTGTACGACGTCCTCGGTCTCAGGTATGCCGCCGCGCGCCTGCCGTATCGGAGGACGGCGTTCACCTCCATGACGGCCTTCGGGCTGAGCCAGAGCCTGGGGTTCACCATCATCACCGGCACCTCGGTGCGCTACAGGCTCTACACCCAGTGGGGTCTCACCACCGCGCAGGTGTCGCGCGCGCTCATCTTCTACGCGCTCTCCTTCTGGCTGGGCCTCGGCATCGTCCTGGGGGGCGTCCTCGTTCTCGAGCCGGAAGCGGTGGCCGCTCCCGTTCGCCTGCCGCCCGCCGTCATCCGGGCGCTCGGCGGGGCGCTGTGGATCCTCGCGGGCTGCTACGTCGCCTGGTGCCGGCGGCGCGCGGGATCGATCCGAATCGGCAGGCTGGAGGTGACGCCGCCGCCGGCGCGCCTGGCCGTTGCGCAGCTGCTCATCGGGCCGCTGGACTGGGTGGCGTGCGCGGCGGTCCTGTACGTTCTCCTGCCGCCCGGCGCGGTGCCATTCCCCCTGTTTCTCGGCGCGTTCGTGGCCGGTCACTCCCTCGGCGTGATCAGCCACGTGCCGGCCGGCCTCGGTGTGTTCGAGGCGACGCTCGTGCTGCTGCTCGGGGGACGTGTGGATGCGCCGACGCTCCTGGGAGCCGTGGTCGTCTACCGGGGCATCTACTATCTGCTGCCCATGACCGTCGCCGCGATCGGTCTGGCGGCCCACGAGGCCCATCGCCAGCGGGCCCGGATCGACGCGGGGGCCCGCCGCTTCGCGGCGCTCACCATGCCGGTGCTGCCCAGCGTCGTGTCGGTCGCGACGTTCGCTGCGGGAGCCTTCCTGCTGATCTCGGGCGTGTTCCCCGCCGAGGCCTCGCGCGTGCGCGCGCTCGTGCAATGGATCCCCCTTTCGACGCTCGAGCTGTCGCACGTCCTGTCCAGCCTGGTGGGCGCGTTGCTGATCCTCCTCGCCTGGGGGCTCAGGGCACGCCTCGATCGCGCGTTTCGACTCACGGTCGCGCTCCTCGCCGCCGGGATTCCGCTGTCGCTCCTGCGCGGCCTCGACTTCGACGCGGCCCTGGCGCTGGCCCTCGCCCTCCTGATCGTCGTGCTCGCGAGAAAGGAGTTCTTCCGGCGTGCTTCGCTGCGCTCGGATCCGCCCGTCACGGAATGGATCGTGGCCGGAGGCGTCGTGCTCGGCCTGGCGGTGTGGCTGGGCGCGGAGGCGTACCGTCAGGTTCCGGCGCGGGCAGGCCTGTGGCTCGAGTTCACGCCGCGCGGGAACGCCGCGCGCTTTGTCCGCGGAACCGCGGTGGCGCTCGCCTCGTTCGCGGTGGCATCGTTCGCGTGGCTCCTGCGCCCCGCCCCACCGCACTGGGTCCGTTCGGAGGAGGACGAGGCGCGCGCCGCCCGGATCGTGCGCTCTTCGCCCCGCCCCTCCGCCGCGCTCGCGCTGCTCGGTGACAAGCGATTCCTGTTCTCGAGCTCCGGGGAGACCGCGATCATGTACGGGGTGGAGGGTCGCACCTGGGTCGCGCTGGGCGACCCCATCGGGCCCGAGGCGGAGTGGGAAGAGGTGCTGTGGCGATTCGTCGAGGAGACGCACCGCTACGACGATCACCCCGCGTTCTACGAGGTCGCGCCGAAGAGGCTGAATCTGTACGCCGAGCTCGGCCTCGGCATCTTCAAGCTCGGCGAGGAGGCGCGCGTGCCGCTCGCCGACTTCACCCTCGAGGGGGGCGATCGCAAGGGCCTGAGGCGGGTCGTGCGGGCCATCGAGCGCGACGGGCACTCCTTCGAGGTCATCCCCGCCGGAGCGGTGGGGCCGCTGCTCCCCGAGTTGCGAGCCGTGTCCGACGAGTGGCTGGCGACCAAGGAGACCGCCGAGAAGGGCTTCTCGCTCGGTTTCTTCGACGAGGACTACTTGCGGCGCTTCCCGGCCGCGATCGTCCGCCGTGACGGGCGGGTCCTCGCCTTCTCCAACCTCCTCGAGGGGGCGGGCAAGTCAGAGCTCTCGCCGGACCTCATGCGGTTCCGGTCCGACTCGCCGAACGGGATCATGGACTACCAGATTACCCGACTCCTCCTGTGGGCTCGAGAGCAGGGATACGACTATCTGAACCTCGGGATGGCGCCGCTGTCGGGGCTCGACGAGCGGACGCTGGCTCCCGCCTGGGAGCGTCTGGGTGCACTCGTCTATCGGCACGGAGATCGGCTGTACGGCTTCGAGGGACTTCGCGCCTACAAGGAGAAGTTCGAGCCGGTCTGGGAGCCCCGATACCTGGCCACCCGGGCGGGTCTCGCACTCCCGCGCATTCTCGCCAACGTGACCACGCTGATCGCGGGCGGGATCGGTGATGTGTTTCGCCGCTGACCGCTCCCCAGAGCCGCCTCCGCGCTGGCCGAGTTGAGCCACGCTGGCTCGAATGCGCCATCGAGTCCCTCCACACGATCGGCGCAATGAACCATCTAACTCGTTGTCACACCGTCAGTTGTCGTTTCGGCTCGGTTCGTGCCCCTCTGGTCGCGCGTCCGCCGTGGTCTTGAGGGCGGATGCCTCCGGACCAACGACGTCTCGGAGTCCATGGCGGGCGCCGGACGGAGGCTGACCCGGAAATCGGCGAGCATGGTCGCTCGTGAAAGGTGTGATGACGATGAAAACGATGCTGATCCGGACCGCCCTGCTCGGCACGGTCCTCGCCCTGCCCGGCGGGGTTCTCGCGCAGCAGGGCCCCACGACGGTGTCGCGGCCCCCGGATGGCCGCGAGAACATCCCCGTGCAGGTGACGAACAACGGGTGGCTCGACGTCGGCGTGTACGCCGTCGTCGCGGGTGTCCCGCAATACCTGGGAGAAGTCCCGGGCCTGTCGAGCGGACAGCTGAAGCTGGCCGCTGACTGGGTGTCGACTGGCGACGTCCGGCTGCTCGCGGATCCGATCGGCGGCTTCGGGCACTATCTCACCGAGCCGCTGCGGCCCCTGCGGGGAGACCTGATCCAGCTGCGTCTCGAGGACGACCTGCGGTTCTCGACCGTCGACATCCGGTCCACGGTGTCGAGTGGGTGAGGACCAGAAACGCGTAGCGCATGGAATGCGGGCGGCGGCTCTCGGGCTCGCCGCCGCCTCGCAGGCGGCTTCGTTGCAGCCCGGTCGAGGACACGGATCGACCGCCGTCACGCCCGCTCCTCCTCCAGCGCGGCACGCCGCACCTGCTCCATGAGGGCCAGGAACCCGAAGGCCTCGTGCCGGATGTGGGCGTGTCGCAGGACGTCCCAGTTGCCCCGGATGTACTCGTTCAGATAGCGGGTCACGTGGGTGAGCGAGATGGCCCGGAAGCCGTGCACGATCGCAGGGTCCACGGTGGAGCCGAAGGCGAACATCCGCACCCACACCTCGCCCGGCCACCTCGTGTGCCCCTTGCGTTCGAGCTCGTCCAGCGAGCGCTCGAGCGCCGCGTGTCGCCGGAGCCCGAATCTGGACAGGACCGCCTCCAGGACCTGCGGGTCCTTGGCGCCGCGGTTCAGCTCCGCCCGTCCCTCCTTGACCTCGATGAGGAGCAAATCGGCCGTGCCCCGCGGAATGTGGAGGACGGGATCGGGCTCGAACGCGGGCCGCGAGTCATCCGTTCGGCCGGCCGCCACGACCCCGCCCGCCTCGCACAGCCGAAGAGCCAGCAGGTCGACATCCGTCGCCGACTGGTATCCGCCGTCGGGGAGCGTCGAGAGGACCGGGTACTCCGCCACCGTGAAGTAGCCGTTCGCCTGTAGGTAGGCCTGTACGAGCGCGACCGCGTGGTCCATGGCATCTCCTCCCGTGCTCGCGTGCGCCGCGGGTATCCCGATTGCCCGGGGGTCGCCCAGCGTCTCCCCGACGCGGGAAACCCGCGTCATGTGGGCATGTTCCCGCCGATCGTCCGACCCACGGCCGAGTCCGGCCGGCCGCCGGCATGCCGCTTCCTGTTATCGTAAACATTTGTCGTACAACGACTTCGACCGCTCAGACCGGCGCGGTCGGCCGTGTCGAATGGCGGAACTCCCCGTGGTTATTGAAGAAACGCCGATTTCGGGGGCTTGCCATCCGTCTCCGCGCTTCTGATTATGCCACCGCTCGCACCGCTTGTGAGTCTCACCATTCCCAACGGGAGGATTCGGATGACCAAGGACGATTTCGCGGCAAAGCTGGCCGGCAAGTGCGACCTTTCGAAGGCGAAGGCGCGTGACGTGATCGACGCCATCTTCTCCACGGACCCCCGCCAGGGGATCATCGCCGTCGAGCTCGACTCCGGCCGCGACTTCACGATCACGGGCTTCGGCACCTTCGGCACGCGCCGCCGGAAGGCGCGCATGGGCCGGAACCCCCAGACAGGCCAGTCGATCCAGATCCCGGCGATGACCGTCCCGACGTTCAAGGCGGGCAAGGGCCTCAAGGATCGGGTTCGCTCGTAGCCGCCGGTCCTCCATGAAGGCGGGCGCCGACCACTGTCGCCCGCCGGCAGTTCACGCCGCGAAACCGGAGCGGCGACGGTGGTGGGGCGAAGGCATGATCGAGCCCTGCCGACGAGGTGCGAGCCGCCGTCTTGCCTCGTGCCCGGGATCGACCCCCGTGTCCAGGCCGCCGCCGCTCCGTTTCCAATCGCCGCCACCCCCCCTCCCGACGCCGCCTCTCCCACGCGCGGGCCGGGCCCCGCCCGCCTCCTCAGATCCTGAGCAGCGCGGGCAAGCGCGCCAGCGCCGTCAGACTGTGCCCGGACGCGAACTCGTCGACGAACGGGAGCGCGGCCTTCATGCCCTTCGCCTCGGGCGCATACCGCGTGCTTTCGAGCAGCGGGTTGAGCCATACGATCTTGCGGGCCCGTCGGCGGATTCGCCGCATGGCCCGCTCGAGCGGCTCCACCTCGCCCTGGTCCAGCCCGTCGGACAGGATGATCACGATCGTGCGCCGCCCGAGCATCGTGCGGCCGTAGCGCTCGAGGAACGTCTCGAGGCACTCGCCGATCCGCGTTCCGGTGGACCAGTCCCGCGCGCGCAGGGCGGCGAGCGCGGGGTCGATCCCGGTCCGCGCGAGCCACGGCGTGAGGTGAGCGAGACGCGTGCTGAACGCGAACGTCTGGATCTCCCTGGCGCGCCCGACGGCGAGCAGGAAGCGCACGAGGAAGCGGCTGTAGCGCTCCATCGAGCCGCTCACATCGCACAGCACGACGAGCCGCGGCGGGTGCCGCTGTCGGCGGCGGCGCGCCAGACGGATCCACTCCCCCTCGGTGCGTACGGCACCCCGCGCGGAGCGCCGCAGGTCCAGCGGACCGCGTCGCCCGCCCGGCTCGAGGCGGCGGCTGCGGCGCGTGGACAGCCGGAGCACCAGGCGTTCGATCCAGCGGTCGATCTCGCGCACCTCGTCCTCCCCCACGCGGTCGAACGATCGCCGTGCGACGGCGTGGGCCGGGCTCCAGGCGGTGCCGAACATCTCGGGGGTGGGGGCATCCGCCGCTTGCAGTGCGACGCGATCCCCGGGGGCAGGGGGCTGGCCGCTCCGGCCGGGGGGCCGCCGTGGGGCGGGAGCGCCCCCCGCGGCGCGGGCGGAGGACGACGACACCGCCCGCTCGGCACCGCGCCAGCGTCGCCAGAAGCAGCGATCGAAGAGGTCGAGCTCGCGCGGGTTCGAGCAGAACGCCGATCGGAGCCCGAGCCACACCTCCCGCGCATCGCGGGGATCGAGGAGCGTGGCGCACTCCGCGGCGAGGACCGACTCCGACAGGGAGCAGCGCAGGCCCTCGGCCCGCAGCTCGCCACACAGACCGGCGATCCACCGACGCGGGTCGGCTCCGTAGTCGTCGCCGGTCCCCGACGCGCTCACGCCTCGTCGGACGACCCGACCGTCGGGTCGAGCAGCCGCTCGAGCGCCTCGGGCGACAGCGAGGCCATGTCGTGCGGGTCCTTGATCAGTGCGCCGAGCGCGTCCGACGCCAGCCCCGGGTCGAGGGCCTCGGCGTGCATCGCTTCCAGCGCCGCCGCGAAGTCGAGCGTCTCCGCCACGCCGGGCGGCTTCGCGAGCCGCTCGCGACGTAGCCGCTGGACGAAGGCGACCGCATCGCGGGCGAGAGGCTCCTCGAGGGTAGGGGCCCGACGCCGGAGGATGGCGAGCTCCTTGTCCGCATCGGGATAGTCGATCCATAGATAGAGACAGCGGCGCCTGAGTGCATCCGACAGCTCCCGGGTTCCATTGGAGGTGAGCACCACGACCGGCCGCGACGTCGCCGTCAGTGTCCCCATCTCGGGAATGGTGACCTGGAAGTCCGACAGGACCTCGAGCAGGAAGGCCTCGAACTCCTCGTCGGCGCGATCGACCTCATCGATGAGCAGGACGATTCGGGCCTCGCTCCGGATGGCGCGCAACAGCGGCCGCTCGAGCAGATAGTCGGCACCATAGATGGTGTCCTCGAGCCGTTCTATCCCGGCGTTCTCCGGCTCGAGGCGGATGCGCAGTAGCTGCTTCTGATAGTTCCATTCGTACAGGGACGTATAGACGTCGAGGCCCTCGTAGCACTGAAGGCGAATGAGGTCGAGGCGGAGCCAGCTGGAGAGCGCCTTGGCGATCTCCGTCTTGCCGACTCCGGCGGCGCCCTCCACCAGCAGGGGCTTCTCGAGCGCGAGCGCCAGGTGCACGGTCGTCGCGATGACGCGGTCCGCCACGTACCCGCTCCCGGCGAGCCCGTCGAGCACGTCCTGGATCTCCGGCCGCATCCTGTCTGCCACCTCCTCCCGCGCCTTGACGGGTTTCCCCGTTCCGCGTCAGCTTCCGGTCCGTCGGCGGTCCTGACCGACCGCCGGGGAGTCCAAGCAACACATGGCGCGCCCACCGCGCCAGCCCCACCGCGACGGGAGCTCGATGGCGATCCAGATCGAGAAGGAGTTCGACGTACCGCAGTCCGTGGACGACGTGTGGGCCTTCCTGACCGACCCGGCGCGGATCGTCGAGTGCCTTCCGGGCGCGAAGCTCGTCAGCGAGATCGACGAGCGGACGTTCAAGGGCGAGATCGGGATGAAGCTCGGGCCCATCGGCACGACGTTCCAGGGGATCATCCGCTTCGACGAGCTCGATGCGGAGCGCCACCACGTCGTGATGACCGGGGAAGGGAAGGACGAGCGGGGCACCGGGAGCGTCCGCATGAGCATGACGAGCGACCTCACGCCCGGTGCGGACGGCGGCACACGCGTCTGGGTGTCGCAGACCGTGAGCCTGAGCGGCCGGCTGGCGTCGTTTGGACGCGGAGGCATCATCCAGTCGGTCGCCGATTTCGTGTTCGGCCGCTTCACGGGCTGTGTCCGGGAGAAGCTCGCTGAAGCCGGCGGTTGAGACCGTGTCCCGCGACGATCTGACCTGGCTGCGTCGTCGTGGCGACCCGCGTGTCCTCGAGTTCCTCGAGCGGGAGAACGAGCGCGCCGACCGCGAGATGGCCGGCCTGGCGGAGCTCGAAGCCCGTCTGTACGAGGAGTTCCGGTCCCGGATCCAGGAGGATGACCGTTCCGTTCCGGCGCGGTGGGGGGAGTACTTCTACTACCACCGGACCGAGGCGGGGAAGCCGTACCGGATCTGGGCGCGGACGCACGCCGATCCCGAGGGGCCCGAGGAGGTGATCCTCGACGAGAACGAGCTCGCCGCGCCGCACGATTTCTTCGCCGTGGGGGGGCACGCCGTGAGCCCCGACCACCGCACCGTGGCCTACGTGTACGACACCACGGGCGACGAGGAGCACACCCTGGTCGTCAAGGAGATCGCGACCGGGCGGCACCTCACCGAGCGCATCGAAGGTACGGCCGAGGATCTGGCCTGGGCAGAGGACGGGAAGACGCTGCTGTACGTGACGCGCGACGAGCTCAAGCGCGCGTATCGCGTGTATCGCCACCGGATCGGCTACGATCCCGCCGAGGACACGCTCGTGTTCGAGGAGCACGACCCGGCCTTCCACGTGTCGCTGCGCAAGACACGCAGCCGCAGGTTCATCCTCATCGTGACGTCGAGCGCGATCACGCGTGACACGCTGCTCGTGGACGCGAACGCGCCCGAGCGGGGCGTCCGTCGTCTGGTGCCTCGTCAGACGGGGCTCGAGTACGATGTGTCCGACGGCGGCGATGCCCTGTTCGTGCGCACGAACCTCGGGGCCACGAACTTCCGCGTGCTGCGCGCTCCCGTGGCGTCGGACGGGATTCCCGCGGAGCTCGAGGAGTGGAGCGAGGAGCTCGCGCACCGTCCGGAGGTGATGGTGGCGGGGGTGGAGGCGTTCCGGAACCACCTCGTCTTTCTCGAGCGGGAGAACGGGGTGGCGCACATCCGGGTGCGCGCGCGGGATGGAAGCCGTCCCGACTACGGGGTCCGGTTCGACGAGGAGGTGCGTGCCGTCACCACGGGCGAGAACCTCGAGTTCGACGCCACCGTCTTCCGCTACGTGTTCTCCTCGCCGATCACCCCGCCCTCCACCTTCGACCTCGACCTCGACACGGGTCGCTCGACCCTGCGCAAGCGCGATCCGGTGCCGGGGTTCGATCCGTCGCGGTACCGGACGGAGCGGGTGTGGGCGACGGCCGACGACGGCGCGCGTATCCCGATCTCGATCGTGTATCCGCACGGACTGGAGCGCGGGGGAAGCAACCCCTGCCTGCTCAACGGATACGGGGCGTACGGGATCTGCCTGGAGCCGGCGTTCTCGATCCTCGCCCTGAGCCTCCTCGATCGCGGATTCGCGTACGCCATCGCGCACGTGCGGGGCGGGGGCGAACTCGGGGAAACATGGCACGAGCAGGGCCGGATGCTCTGCAAGCGGAACACGTTCACGGACTTCATCCGCTGTGCCGAGTCCCTGGTGGAGGAGGGATACACCTCGCCCGAGCGGCTCGGGATCCAGGGACGAAGCGCGGGCGGCCTCCTGATCGGGGCGGTGACGAACATGCGGCCCGATCTGTTCCGCGCGGTCGTCGCGGGGGTCCCGTTCGTCGACGTGCTGGCCACCATGCTCGATCCGTCCATCCCGCTCACGGTCATCGAGTACGAAGAGTGGGGGGACCCCAAGGACCCCGAATACTACGACTACATCCGGTCCTACTCGCCGTTCGACAACGTGCGCGAGACAGACTACCCCCACATCCTGGTCACCGCGGGGCTCCACGACCCGCGGGTCCAGTACTGGGAGCCGGCGCGCTGGGTGTCGCGTCTACGCGAGCGGCGCACCGACGACGGACGCCTCCTCCTCCGCACCGCCATGGACGCGGGCCACATGGGGCCGTCGGACCGGTACGCCTGGCTGAAGGAGAAGGCGTTCGAGTTCGCATTCCTAGTGGACACCCTGGCACCCGAGCACGGTCGCACTCCATCCACGGGCGTCTGAGTGCCAATCGTCGATCTCCATTCGCACGTGCTGCCGGGCGTGGACGACGGCGCCCAGGACCTCGAGGAGGCCCTCGAGGGGCTGCGTGCGCTGGCCGCCGAGGGGGTGGAGCGTGTCGTGGCCACCCCGCACTTCCGTGGCTCGCTGCTCGAGCGTCCCCAACGGGCGGCGGCCCGTCTCGCGCGCTTCGACACGGCGTACGCCGCCCTGACGGAGGCGGCCGCCGGCCGGGGCCTCGAGATCGAGATCGAGCGCGGCTGCGAGTTCAAGCTGGACGCCCCGGAGCTGGACCTGTCGGATCCGCGTCTCCGCCTCGCGGGCACCCGGTTCGCCTTGGTCGAGTTCGCATCCTTCCAGCTTCCCCCGTTCGGCGGCAATCAGCTCCGCGCGGTGATCGATGCGGGCTGGGTGCCGGTGCTCGCGCACCCCGAGCGCTACTTCGGCGTCGAGCAGTCGCTCGACCAGGTGAGCGAATGGGTGGAGGCGGGCGTCCACCTCCAGGTCAACACGCGGTCGCTCGGCGGGGGGTATGGCCCGTCGGCGCGCCGCGTGGCCGAGGAGCTCCTGGCCACGGGTCGGGTGTGCTGCGTGGCGGGCGACTATCACTGCCGGGGAGAAGCGGGCTGGGTCGACGCCGTCGGCACGCTGGAGGGCGCGTCCCCGGCCGCCGGATCGGGGTCCGACCTGGCGACCGGACCCTGGATCCGGGAGCTCCTGTACGCGAATCCGGGTCGACTGCTGGCGGACGATCCCCCCTCCCCGGTGCCGTCGATCGCCATCGGTGGAGGGGAGGGCCGAGGCCGACGCCGACGCTGGTTCTGAAGCCCCGCGGAAGGGGACTTGCATTGGATCCCGCGGGAGCCTCTCGTGTATGGTTTCGTCGCAGGAGTCGACGAGAGGGTGCAGCCGGTCAGGGCGTCGATCGGGTCGACGGGGAGCGCTCCCCGTCGCAGCACGACCCGGAATGAACCGGACGAGCGGAAAACCCCGCGACTTGCGCGGATCGTGCGGTCGCGTTAAACGAGCGAGGATACGCCCGAACTGGGGACGGGACGGAGGTGGGGGCGTGTTCGGGCATGGAATCGGGGCGGCCGGGTCCGTCCCGGGGGTACCACATGGTCCGAGGTGTTGCAGATGAGAGGCACACGTAGCGTCCTGTCGACGGCGGTCGCGGTCGGAATCGCCCTTTCCATGATCCACGCATCGCCGGGCCGGGCCCGCGCGCAATCGACACAGATCACGGTGCTCGTCGCTCCGCTCATCGTGTCCGATGGCGTGAACAAGAACTTCGGCAAGGATGTCGCCAAGAGGGTCCGGAAGGCGCTCGAGAGCTTCGGCGGGCTGACTCCCATCGAGGAGAGCGCCGTCAACGACTTCCTCAAGCAGTACGACCTCAAGGCCGAGAACCTGTCGTCGATCGAGTGGCGTCAGATCGCCAGTCAGATGTCGGCCTCCATGGCCATGATCGGGACCGCGAAGCTCAGCGGACAGGCCATCGCGATCGACGTGTCGTTCATCGATCCGCGAACCGGCGACGAGGCGCTCCCCGTCGAGACGTTCACCGTCCAGGACGACGGCGACGACGAGGAGGCCGCCCAGAAGATCACGGCCGATCTCGAGGTGGGCGTCGAGTACCAGCGCTCACTGGTGTTCTGCTTCGAGTACCTGGCCTCCGAGGAGGTCGAGGACGCGATCCGGAACGGCGAGGCGGCGCTGGAGGTCAACCCCAACAGCGCGCGGGCCAAGTACTGCCTCGGCCGCGCCCACATGCTCCGGGAAGACTGGGGCACGGCGGTCGACTACCTCGAGGCCGTCGTCGGGGCGGAGCCCTCGAACACCGAGGCCCTCAACTCGCTCGCCTACGTACACGCGCAGCTCGGCAACAAGGAGCGCTCGCAGGAGCTGTACGAGGACTACCTCACGTTCAATCCCGAAGACGTGGCCGTGCGGCTCAACATCGTGTTCGAGCTGGCCAAGGCCGGCGCGAACGCCGAGGCGGTGCAGATCCTCGAGGAGGGGCTCGAGCGGGCCCCGGACAACGTGGACATGCTCGAGTACCTCGGGAACCTCGCGCTCCAGGTCGGACAGGAGAGCGGCGAGGTGACCGACGAGGCGATGATCCGTCGCGCCGTCCAGGCGTTCGAGAGGGTGCTCGAGGTCAAGGGTGACCAGATCGCCCCGCAGACGCTCACCAACGTGATCAACGCGAACATGCTGATCGGCGAGTACGATGCGGCGCTCGCGTTCTCGGACCGCGCGATCGAGCTCATCAACCACCCGCCGACGGCGACATCCGACCCGAGCGGAGAAGCGGCCGACGGGCCGGAGCGGCCCCAGATGTCGAACGACGAACTGCTGGCCGCCGTGTACGCGGCGCGCGCCAACGTGTACAGCAAGCAGGAGAAGTACGCCGAGACCGCCCGGGAGCTCCAGAGAGCGCTCGAGCTGGACCCCGAGCTGCCGAGCGGGAACCAGCGGCTCGGCCTCGCCAGGCTGCGCTCGGGGGACCAGGACGGCGCGATCGCGGCCTTCCGTTCCGCGGTACAGCAGGGGGCGGATCCGGACCAGATCGCCAACGCGCTGTTCGGTCAGGGGTACAACGACTACTTCAAGCAGAACAAGTTCACGGAGGCGATCAAGCTGTTCGACGTGGCGGCCGAGTTCGCGCAGGCTCCGGATGTAGGGCAGCAGATCCAGTTCTTCACCGCGTACGGCTACTTCCAGCGCGGAACGAACATCGACACCGCCAACGACCAGGCGCAGGAGTGCGGGCCGGCCCGCCAGGCGCTGTCCGCCTTCCAGCAGGTGGTCCCGCACCTGAACCGGGCCGGCCAGTACCAGGCTGGGAACCAGGCGCAGATCCGCGAGGCCACCGACGCACAGCTGTACCGGCAGCAGCAGATCATCAAGGCTTCGTGCTCGTGATCTCCTGAGCGCTCGCCCCCTGCCGGGCGGACGGAAACACGCGGGTCCGGCGCCGTGGGTGCCGGGCCCGTTCGTTTGTGGGCGTGGTGGGGAGATATGGTATGAAGTGGGGTTGACTCCCATCAAAAGGGAGCGTATTGTGGCCGCGGTGGGTGATTCGGGCGTCTTGGGAGGGACCCCCTGACACATGACGAAGGTCGACCGTGGCGGGCTTTCTGGGCAGTTATCTGCACAGCCTCGACCCCAAGGGTCGCGTCAGCCTCCCGGCGCAGTTTCGCCGGGGCCGCGAGACCGAGTCGTTCGTCCTGATCCAGACGCAACCCGACGCGCTTTCCCTCTATCCGGATGAGGCTTGGAATGAGGTCCAGAACGAGCTCCGCGAGCTGTCGCAGCGGCAGCCGGACCTCCGGACCCAGATCCTCCGGATCACCGCGAGTGCGGTGGAAGTCGTACCGGACAAGCAGGGGCGGATCCTGATCCCGGAGAAGATGCGGTCGTCCGTGTCGCTCGACTCGGACGCGCTCGTGGTCGGAGCGATCAACCACATCGAGATCTGGGAGCCCGGCCGGTTCGAGGAAGCGACGGAGTCGGAGGACGACGCGTTCAAGCAATACATCAAGAGAGTGTTCGCCTAGCGGGATTCTACCGATCACCTCGCGGTCGGCGGATGGTGAGGAGTCGACCGGGGTGACAGCGGAGGCGTTCCAGCACGAGCCGGCCCTGCCGGAAGAAGTGCTCGGTTACCTGCGCCCGGAGCGCGGGGGCGCCTTTCTGGACGCGACCGTCGGCGGCGGTGGGCATGCGGCCCGTCTCCTGGAGGCGGGGCCGGCCGCGCGGGTGATCGGGATCGATCAGGACCCGGAGGCGATCGAGGCGGCGAAGCGGAGGCTCGCGCCCTGGGAGGCGCGGGTCACACTGCTGCAGGCGAACTTCCGCGACCTCGATCGACTGCCGGAAGGGCACATACACGATCTGGCCGGGGCGCTGCTGGACCTCGGAGTCTCGTCCCACCAGATCGATACGACGGCTCGCGGGTTCTCTTTTCGTCCGGGCACATCGTTGCGGATGCGGATGGGCGGGACAACCGGCGATAGAGAGCCCGCGGCCGACCTTCTGAACGCAGCATCCGAGCACGAGCTCGGCCGGGTCTTCCGTGAGTACGGGGAAGAGCGCAGGTGGCGGGCGCTCGCACGGGAGGTGGTGAGGCGGCGGAAGACCCGGCCGTTCCATACGAGTGACGACCTGGTGGGGGCGCTCACCGCCGTCCTGGGTCGTCACGCGTCGGAGCGGGAGAAGGCCAGGATCTTCCAGGCCGTGCGCATCGCGGTCAACGATGAGCTGGCCGCCCTGAGCGAGGGGCTGGAGTCGATTCGCGAGCGGCTGGCGGTGGGTGGGCGGCTCGTCGTGATCTCCTACCACTCGCTCGAGGATCGGATCGTCAAACGCGCGTTCCGGGAATGGGCGCGCGCCTGCATCTGTCCTCCTGGTCTGCCGGAGTGTCGGTGTCGGGGTGAGCCGCTGGGTCGGGTGCTGACGTCCGGACCCGTGCGGCCCACCGAGGAAGAGGCGGCCCGGAACCCCCGGGCGCGCAGCGCACGGCTGAGGGCGTGGGAGAGCTCTGGCAAGTAGACGGCATGTCGAACACACCGGCGAGACGGGTCCGGAAGCGGACCGTGCGCCGCTGGGGGATCCCCGTTCTCGCCACGCTGGCCCTGGTGGCCGCGCTGGCGACCGTCGTCCGCCGCGGCGAGGAGGGCAGGCTCCTGTCGAGGGAGCTCGACGAGCTCGAAGCCGAGGCCCGGATCGCGGAGGATCGGCTGGCGGTGGAGCGGGCGCGGGCCGACTCGCTCGAAGCGCTGCCCAGGATGGAGAGCGCCGCGACCCGGATCGGGCTCCGGCAGGCCGAAGAGGGAGAGTTCTTCTACCTGTCCGACAGCGTGCTCGACTCGGACGGGGACGCGCGCGGTGTGGGTGAGGACGGACGCCACACGGGTGGGGACGAGGAAGAGGAAGAGGAGAGAAGGTAGCGTGGCGCGGACGCGATTCGGGGTGCAACGAAGCGGCAACCGGATCCGGGAGGTCCTCGACGGACGTCCCGAGCCCGTGTCGCCGCGCACCCTCCATCGCCGCCAGCGGGCGCTCACGATCGGATTCACCGCGCTGGCGGCCCTGTACGGCGTGCGTCTGGGCGACCTTCAGCTCGTCGAAGGCGCCGCGTTCCGCGCCCGGGCCGTGTCGCAGAGCCTCGATCAGGAGGAGCTGCCGGCGTCGCGCGGTCGCATCCTGGATCGAGACGGCTCGACGCTCGTCTCCGATGACACCCGATATCATGCATACCTCGCGCCCCGCGAACTCACCACCAGCCGCGACCAGGCGCTGACGGCCATCGGGGCGGTGCTCGACCTGAGCCCGGACCGCCGGAGCGCGCTCGCCGCGGCGCGGGATGGCTGGGAGACCATCGCGCGCGGCGTGACCGACGAGGAGCGCCAGGCCCTGCAGAGCGGCGTCGGCCCGGGCGTTCATTTCGACGCGCTTCCGGCGCGGGCCTATCCGCGCGGCGGGATCGCGCGCGGGCTCATCGGACGCGTCGGCGCCGAGGGACACGGGGCCTCGGGTCTGGAGCTGTATCTGGATTCGCTGCTGCGCGGCCAGCCCGGCCGCGCCCGGGTGCGGGTGGATGGTCGTCGCGAGGCGTATCGTCCGCCGGACGCCGTCCTCGCCGAGCCCCGGCCCGGCTACGACGTGGTGCTCACGATCGACGCGGAGCTCCAGCGGATCGCCGAGAACGAGCTCTCCCGGGCCCTGGCCAGCACGGGGTCCTCGGCCGGCGACATCCTCCTCCTCGATCCCCGCAACGGCGAGATCCTCGCCGTTGCCAGCGAGCGCGGAGACGCCGCCCCCGGGACGGTGCCGGCCTTCTCGGACCCGTACGAACCGGGCTCCACCGCCAAACCGTTCCTCCTCGCGGCGCTGCTCAACGAGAACCGGGTCGACCTCGACGAGGTCATCGACGTGGAGGGCGGCGAGCTCAAGCTCGGTCGCCGCGTGATCCGCGACGTGCACGGCTTCGAGCAGCTCACGGTCCGTGACGTGATCGCCAAGTCCAGCAACGTGGGTGCCGCCAAGCTCGTGTCGCGGCTGCGACCGCAGGTCCAGTACAGCTACCTGCGCGACTTCGGATTCGGGATGCCGACCCAGGTCGATCACCCGGCCGAGTCCGCGGGACGTTTGCGCCGGGTGAGCGAGTGGACGTCGCTCAGCCCCGCCTCGCACGCGATCGGCTACGAGATGTCGGTCACGTCGCTCCAGCTCGTGACGGCGTACGCCGCCATCGCCAACCACGGGCTTCTGATGCGCCCGACCCTCGTGAAGGAGGTCCGCGGCCGGGATGGCCGCGTGGTGTGGAGGGCGGAGCCCCACGCCGTGCGCCAGGTCGTGCGCCCCGAGGTGGCGCGGGCCGTGGGCCGCGTGCTCGAGGAGGTCGTGCAGGACGGGACGGGCTCGCTGGCCAACTTCACCAGCATCGCGGTGGCCGGGAAGACGGGAACCGCGCGGCTGGCGACCGACGGCGGATACGCCCGCGGGCGGTACCGGGCGTCCTTCGTGGGGTATGCACCCGCGGACGCGCCTCGCGTCGTGATTCTCACGCGTCTCGAGGACCCGGAGAACGGCGCGTACTACGGCGGCGCGATCGCGGCCCCCACGAGCCACGCGACCCTCGAGGCGGCCCTCGTGACCCGAGGTGGCCGTCTCGACGAGAGCCTCGTGCGCTCGCAGGTCGAGCCGCGCCGGTGGACCGAGCCGGGCGCGGTCGAGGAGGACGCCGGTCCGTTCGTGTTCGCCGTCGGGGGTGGCGAACAGACGTGGTCGGCGGACGCCGAGCGGGAGGGACGGGCGGTGACCGTGCCGAGCCTCACGGGGCTGCCGCTGCGCTCCGCGGTGGCGAGGCTCCACGAGCTGGGGCTCAAGGTGGAGTGGTACGGAAAGGGGACGGTACGGAGGCAGTCGCCGGCCCCCGGACGGGCGGTGGCCCGTGGGAGAGCCGTCGTCCTGCGATAGACGACCCGGCCCCCGGCGGGGTCGGGCGCGGACAGACGGCCGCCGGTGTCCGGGCGACGGATGCGGGCGGACCAGGAGCGACTCGAGCGGAGGGCGGGAACCCGGACTACAAGGTCGAGAACAGGGTACGGACAGGCGCGGCCGGGGAAGCGGAGTGGTGGGGAGGATGGCCCGGTCCAGCCAGGGCACGGTCGCGCCTGTCGCCCGTACAACCCGGATGCGGCGAGTGACGCCTGCGCTCAAGCCCAGCCACACATCGATCGTGCAGCCGGCCCGGTCATGGCATTCCGTGCCTGAACAGAACATCTCGAGCGAGCGCGTGGAGCGGCGTCTGATGCGCCGCGGTCTCCGCCCCAGGTGGCACGGGGAGCCGCCCCCGCACCTCACGGGGCTGCGCTCCGATTCGCGAGCCGTGCGTCCGGGCGACCTGTTCTGCGCCGTCCCGGGGACACGGGTGGACGGACACGCGTTCGTGGCCGCCGCCGCGAGGGCGGGTGCCGCCGCCGCCCTCGTCGAGCACCGGACCGAGGCCGATGTGCCCCATCTGGTGGTATCCGATGCGCGGGCCGCCGTGGCACACCTGGCCGTCCTGTTCGCCGGCGATCCCCAGGAGGCCCTGCGTCTGGTGGGGATCACCGGCACCAACGGGAAGTCGACCACCGCCTGGCTCGTCCGCTGGCTGCTCGCCGCGGACGCACCCACCGCCGCGGTCGGAACGCTCGGAGTCGTGGGCCCGGACGGGTCGCTGGGCGCCGGGTCGCTGACTACCCCGGACCCGATCGAGCTCGCCGGCACGCTGGCCGCGCTCCGCGACGGGGGGGTACGCTCCGTGGCGCTCGAGGCGTCCTCGCACGCCCTCGATCAGCGGCGGGTGGACGGGCTGCGCTTCGCGGCCATCGCGTTCACGAGCTTCAGCCGCGAGCACCTCGAGTACCACCCCGACCTGCAGACCTACCGGGCGGCCAAGCTGCACCTCATCGACCTGCTCGAGCCCGGTGGCACGTGCGCGGTGAACGCGGACGAGCCCGCCTGGCGCGGCATCGGTCCGCCGGAGTCGGTCACGCTCCGCTACGGCCTCGATCCGGCCGCCGTGATCCGGGCCGTCGACCTCGACTACGGCCCGGGCGGCACGCGCTTCCGCCTCGTGACACCGGCCGGCGAGGTGCGAGTGGAGCTGTCGCTTCCGGCGGAGTTCAACGTACGGAACGCGCTCGCCGCCGCGGCGGTGGCATTCGGGCTCGGCATGTCGCCTCGGGAGATCGCCGCGCGTCTGGCGTCCGCCCCGCCGGTGCCGGGGCGCATGGAGGTGCTGCGCCGCGAGCCGGCGCTCGTGCTGCGCGACTATGCCCATACCCCCGATGCGTACGAGCGCGTCCTCGCGACCCTGCGCGAGCTCGTCCCCGGGAGGCTGGTGGCCGTGTTCGGGTGTGGCGGCGATCGGGACGCGGGGAAGCGGCCCCTCATGGGCGAGATCGCGACGCGGTTCGCGGACCTGGCGATCGTCACCACCGACAACCCGCGCGGCGAGGACCCGGCCGACATCTGCCGCCAGGTCGTGGCCGGGCTCGACCCGGCCCGCTACGAGGTCGTGCTCGACCGGCGTGACGCGATCGCGCGGGCGCTGGCCGGCACGGGCCCGGGGGATGCGGTGGTGCTGCTCGGGAAGGGACACGAGACGTACCAGATCATCGGGGAGGAGAGGCTCCCCTTCGACGAGGCCGCCATCGTGTCGGAGCTGAGCGGAAGCGCGGTCGTGCCCGCGCCCGGCAGTAACGGCGCCGGGCAGACGCACGCGAGTCGCCCCGGCGTGTCCGGCCGCGGCGCCGCCGGAAGCGAGGCGACGTGACGGCCGTCGCCGCGCCCCGTGCGCTCCACTCGGACGAGATCCGCGCCGCGCTCGGGCTCCCGACGCCGGTCGCCCGGCCGCGCGAGTACCGCGGCGCCTCCTCCGACTCGCGGACGCTGGAGCCGGGTCAGCTGTTCGTGGCTCTAGAGGGGGAGCGTCACGACGCGGCCGAGTTCCTCCCGCAGGCCGCCGAGCGCGGGGCGCCGGGCGCCATCGTGCGCGAGGGTCGCGAGAATCCCGATCTGCCGCTCGAGTATTTCGCGGTGCGCGATCCGCTGGCCGCGTTCGCGCGTCTGGCGGGTCACGTACGGGCCGGATCGTCGGCCCGCGTGGTGGCGGTCACCGGCAGCTCGGGGAAGACGACCGTCAAGGAGATGATCGGGCGCGCGATCGGCGCGGCGCGGCGCGTGTACCGGACCGAGGGCAACCTGAACAGCCAGGTGGGGGTCCCGCTCACCATCCTCGGCGCCCCTCCGGACGCGGACATCTGGGTGCTGGAGATCGGCGCGAGCGAGCCCGGCGAGATCGCGAAGCTCGCGGCGATCGCCGCGCCGGACGACGCCGTGGTCACCACGGTCGGCCCGGCGCACCTCGAAGCATTCGGTACCGTGACGCGCGTGCTGGACGAAAAGCTCGACCTCGCGCGGGGCGCCTCCGGAACGGGCGTGCTGGTGGTGGGGGAGCGGCCGCCGGAGCTGGCCCGGGCGGCGCGCGCGCTGCGCGCCGACGCGATCGTGGCGGGGATCGGCGAGCACGCCTCGTATCGCCCCGAGCGCTGGGCCGTGGCCGCCGACCACGTCCGCTTCGAGCGCGGCGGGGTGACCGTCGAGGTGCCGGTGGGGGGGGAGCACCACCTGCGCGACGCGCTCCTGGCGACCGCCGTCGCCGAGGCGCTCGGGGTGCCACTCGAGGCGGCCGCCCGAGGGCTGGCCGGCTACGCGCCCCTGGGGCTCCGGGGCTCCGTGCGGCAGATCGGAGGGCTCACGGTGCTCGCGGACTGCTACAACGCGAACCCGGAGTCGTTCGCGGCCGCGATCGCGCACTGCCGCGACCTGTACCCGGGGCGGCGGCTGGTCGCGTTCGTGGGCTCGATGCTCGAGCTGGGGGAGGGTGGGACGGTCGCGCACCGCGACGTGGCCCGTCTGCTGATCGACGCCGGGTTCGCCCTCGTGGCCGCCACGGGCGCGTTCGCCGCGGTGGAGCTCGAGGGCTCGGCGAACGGGACGCGCGTGCTTCGGGCGCCGGAGCCCGATGCCGTGTGGGACGCGTTCGCGGCCGCCCTCGAGGGCGACGAGGTCGTGCTCGTGAAGGCCTCCCGCGGTGCCCGTCTGGAGCGCGTGCTCGATCGGCTCGAGCGCCGCTTCGGCGAGCGCGGGCCGGAGGGAGAGGCCTGAATGCTCTACCATCTACTGTTCCCGCTCGCCGATCGACAGATCCTGTTCAACGTCTTCCAGTACATCTCGTTCCGGGCGGCGGGCGCGATGGTCACGGCGCTCCTCACCTCGTTCGTCGTCGGTCCGTTCGTGATCCGCTGGCTCGAGACCAGGAACTGGGGGCAGGTCGTGCGGGCCGAGGGGCCGGCCTCTCACCTGAAGAAGGCCGGCACGCCGACGATGGGGGGGCTGATCATCCTGAGTGCGAGCCTCATCCCCACCCTCCTGTGGGCCCGGCTGGACAACCCCTACGTGTGGATCGCGTTCGGGGTAACGGCGTGGATGGGCGCGATCGGCTTCATGGACGACTATCTGAAGATCGTGCGGCGGGAGTCCCGCGGCCTGATCGCCCGTTACAAGCTCATCTGGCAGTTCATCCTCGGGCTGTCGCTCGGGGGGCTCCTCCTGTGGATGCCGCTGTCGTCGTACGGCCCGAGCCAGACGATGCTCCCGTTCTTCAAGGACCTGAGCATCGTGATCGTGCCGGCGGTGTTCCCCCTGTTCGTCGCCCTCGTGGTGGCGGGAAGCGCGAACACGGTCAACTTCGCCGACGGGCTCGACGGTCTCGCCACCGGGCTGAGCGCGATCGCGGTGCTCACCTTCGGGATCTTCGCGTACGCGATCGGGCGGGTGGACACGTCGAGCTACCTGGGTCTGTTCTACCTGCCGCGCGCCGGTGAGCTGGCCGTGTTCTGCGCCGCGCTCTCGGGAGCGGCGATCGGGTTCCTGTGGTTCAACGCGCCACCCGCACAGGTGTTCATGGGCGATACGGGCTCGCTGGCGCTCGGCGGGGCGATCGGCGCGGTGGCCGTCCTCCTCAAGTCCGAGTTCCTGCTCGTTATCGTGGGGGGCGTGTTCGTGCTCGAGGGCCTGTCGGTGATCGCACAGACAGGCTGGTTCAAGCTCACCCGTTGGCGCACGGGAACGGGACGGCGCGTGCTCCGCATGGCGCCGCTGCACCACCACTTCGAGAAGCTCGGGTGGCCCGAGACGCGGGTGGTGATCCGCTTCTACATCCTGGGGATCATCTTCGCGCTCGTCGGGCTCGCGACCCTAAAGGTGCGCTGATGAACGCCCACCGGAGCGAGCCGTCGCTCGACAGGGGCCATCCGTTGTTCGAGGAGGGCGATCCGGTCGCGGTCCTCGGTCTGGGGGTGTCGGGGACCGCCGCCGCCCGGCTGCTCAACGCGCTGGGGGCGGAGGTGTACGCCAGCGACGCCGGCGGCGGGCCGCGCCCTGTGGAGGCGGCCGCTGCCCTCACGGCGGAGGGGATCGACGCCGAGGCGGGCCGGCACGACGTGGAGCGCATCCTCCGCAGCCGGCTGGTGGTGACCAGCCCCGGCATCGATCCCTCCGCGGAGGTGCGGCGCGCGATCGACGAGGCCCGCATCCACACCGTGGCCGAGATCGAGCTCGCGTTCCGGCACCTGCGGTCCCGCGTCATCGGGATCACGGGGACGAACGGAAAGACCACGACCACGGCGCTGTGCGGCCACCTGCTCGACACGGCCGGCCTCGACGCGGTCACGGCCGGCAACATCGGCCGCCCGCTCGCCGACGTCGCGATGCTCGATCGCCAACCGGACTGGGTGGTCGTGGAACTGAGCTCGTTCCAGCTCGCCGACCTGGAGACCTTCCACCCCGCCATCGGCGTGCTGCTCAACCTCGCCCCCGACCACCTCGACCGGTACGCGAGCCTGGAGCGCTATTTCGAGGACAAGGCGCGTCTGTTCGCGAACGCGGACGAGGACAGCCGCTGGGTCCTGAACGGCGATGACCCGCGGGTCATCGAGCTGGCCCGGAACGTCCCCGGGGAACGCTACGTGGGGACGCGCGGCGCCCTGGAGGGGGACGGCGCCACGGTGGACGAGGACGGGTGGCTGGTGCAGCGCCTCGGGGGACGAACCGAGCGCTGGCTCGAGCGCGAGGCCCTGACGCTGGTGGGCGCCCACAACGTGATGAACGCGCTCCTCGCGGGGCTGGCGGCCGCCCTGGCCGGGTGCGACGCGAACCGGATCGGCGAGGGCCTGGCCACGTTCCAGGGGCTCCCGCACCGGCTCCAGCCCGTGGGCGAGTTCGACGAAGTGCTGTGGATCAACGACTCCAAGGGAACCAACGTGTCGGCCACGCGAGTGGCCCTCGGGGCGTTCGAGAAGCCCCTGGTGGTGCTGCTCGGCGGGCGGCACAAGGGAGAGCCCTACACGTCGCTCCTGCCCGAGCTGGAGCGTCACGCGCGCGGGGTGATCGCGTTCGGCGAGGCGGCCCCGATCATCGTCCGCGAGCTGGGCGAGCGCGTGCCGCTCCAGGTGGCCGGAGGTCTCGATGAGGCCGTGAGGCTGGCCGGCGAGCTGGCCGAGCCGGGCGATGTGGTGCTGTTCTCCCCCGCCTGCTCGAGCTACGACGTGTTCCCCAACTACGAGGAGCGCGGTCGTGCGTTCGAGCGCCGGGTGCGGGCGCTGCACGACGCGGAGGATGGCTCGTGAGCGCGGGGCGCGGCTGGGGGCTGACGGCGGTGCAGACGTCGACCGGATCGCCTGCGTGGGTGCGGCGCGGGCTGCTGGGGGTGACGATCGTCCTCGTGCTGTTCGGTCTGCTGTCCGTCTACTCCGCCTCGTCCTTCGAAGCGGCCCAGGCGGGCCTGTCGGGGAGCCACTTCTTCGTCAACCAGCTCCAGCGGGCCGTCGTCGGGTTCGGGGTGCTGATCGCGCTCGCGTTCCTCGACTACGACATCTACCGCCGCTTCGCCTGGGTCATCCTCGGCATCGCCGTCCTGCTTCTCGTCCTCGTGCTCCTCCCGTGGACGGGGGACGTGGCCCCCGTGCGGAACGGTGCCCGGCGCTGGCTCGAGCTGGGGCCGCTCACCGTCCAGCCGTCCGAGCTCGCCAAGGTGGCCCTGGTGATGTGGACGGCGGCGATGGCGGAGCGGAAGCAGGCCCGGCTCGGGAGCTTCCGGTTCGGGCTTCTCCCGATCCTGCTGGTCGCGGGACCGGCGCTCGTGCTCATCCTCGCCGAGCCCCACCTGTCGGCCACGCTCATCGCGGCTACCCTCGTGGGGCTGGTCCTGTTCGCGGCCGGCGCCCGCCTGCGTCATTTCGCCATGCTCGCGGCGCCCGCACTCCCGCTCCTGTGGCTCCAGGTCAGGCACCACGGCTACCAGTTCCAGCGCATCCTCGCGTTCCTCGATCCGGATGGGGACGTGACCGGCGTCGGCTACCAGCTCACCCAGGCGAGCATCGCGATCGGATCCGGGCGTCTGTTCGGAGTAGGGTTCGGCGAGAGCACACAGAAGCTCCACTACCTCCCCGAGCCCCAGAACGACTTCATCTTCCCGATCATCGCCGAGGAGTGGGGATTCATCGGCGCGCTGCTGCTGGTCGGCCTGTTCCTCGTGTGGACCCTGCTGGGTCTGAGGGTCGCCGCCTCGGCTCCCGACGCCTACGGCCGCCTGCTCGCGATCGGGCTCACCGCGATCGTCGCGGTCGGGGCGTTCGGCCACATGGGGGTCACGATGGGGGTGCTGCCGACGACCGGCGTGAGCCTGCCGTTCATCAGCGCCGGGGGAACGGGGCTCGTCATCGCGCTCGGCGTGACCGGCATCCTCCTCAACGTGGCATCGAAGCGGAGATGTTGACGCGTGCCGGGGCCGAGGATCCTGCTCGCCGGCGGCGGCACGGGGGGGCACCTGTACCCGGCGCTCAATCTCCGCACGGCGCTCGAGCGGCTCGATCCGTCGACGGAGTGCCTGTTCCTGGGGAGCGAGCGTGGGATCGAGGCGCACGTGCTGCCGACGGCCGGCGTCGAGTACCGCCTGCTCCCGCTCCAGCCGATCCACCGCGCGCGGCCGTGGCGAAACTGGCGTCTGCTGTGGACGGCGCCCTCCGTGGCCTCAGGGGTCGCCTCGGCCTTCCGCGGGTTCTCGCCGACGCTCGCGGTGGGCACGGGCGGGTACGTGTCGGGGCCGGCGCTCGCGTGGGCCCTGTGGAAGAAGGTCCCGACGGCGCTCCAGGAGCAGAACGCGCGGCCGGGGATCGTGACGCGGCTCCTCGCCCCGCGTGTGGACCAGGTCCACCTGGGCTACCCGGAGGCGGCGCGGCATCTCAGACCCGGCCGGCACACCCGGGTGCTGGCGTTCGGCAACCCTGTGCCGCCTCCGGAGGCGAGCCCGGGGGAAGCGCCCGGGCACGCGTGGCCGGAAGGACGCGTGCTGCTCGTGGTGGGCGGCAGCCAGGGCGCGCGCGGCATCAACCGGGCGCTCCTCGGGGATCTGGAACGCGAGGCCGGACACGGAACGGCGGTCGCGAGCGAGTCGGGACCCCGCGCGCGGCGGGGGCCCGGCGGCGCATCGTCGGCCGCCTCCCCTCCGGCTCCCGACGGCTCCCGGGCGTGGCCCGACGACCTGTGGCTCGTGTGGGTGGCGGGTCGCGAGCACGTCGACGAGGTGTCGCGGCGGGCGGAGCGCCTGCCGTGGGCCGCCCGCATCCGGGTGGTCCCGTACATCGAGGACCTCGGCCGGCAGCTCGACCGGGTGACGCTGGCGATCAGCCGCGCCGGCGCCATGCTGGTCGCCGAGCTGTGCGCGGCGGGGTGTCCCTCCGTGCTGGTCCCCCTCCCGACGGCGGCCGCAGGTCACCAGCTCGCCAACGCGCGGGCCCTGGAGGAAGCGGGCGCCGCGGTGGTCCGCGAAGAGTCCGATCTGGGTCCGGGCGATCTGTGGACCGCCTGCCGGGAGCTGCTGGACGCGCCGGCGCGCCTGTCCGACATGGCGCGGGCGGCACGGGACCGGGGGGAGCCCGATGCGGCGCTCCACATCGCGCAGGAGCTCCTGCGCCTCGCGCGGCGGGTCGGGTCGTGAGCCGGGCGTGCCGGCGCGGGGCCCGATCGGGCCGCGACCGCCCGGGGAGCGCGGCCCGATGAGCGGGGCGCGTGCGGCCACGGGCAGCCTGGCGAGCCGCGGCGAGCTCCCCGCGATGGGTGGCCGCGTCCATCTGGTGGGGATCGCGGGCGCCGGGATGCGGGGTCTGGCGCTCCTGCTGGCGCGTGCCGGGTACGCGGTGAGCGGATCGGATCGCGGCGGCGTGTCGGATCTGACCGAGCTTGCCCGGGCAGGCGTCGAGCTCCATGGAGAGCACGAGGCGGCCCACGTCGAGGGCGCCGACCTCGTCGTCCGCAGCTCGGCGGTCCCGATGGACGGGATCGAGGTGGCGGCCGCCCGGGCGCGCGGGATCCCCGTGCTGCGCCGGGCGCGGGCGCTGGGAGCGCTGCTCAACGGGTCCCCGCTCGTGGGCATCGCCGGTACGCACGGCAAGACGACGATCACCGCCATGACGGGATTCGCGTGCGAGGCGGCCGGGCTCGACCCCCGCGTGCTCGTGGGTGGCTGGGTGTCCGCGTGGGACGGATACGCGCGGCCGGGTTCCGGCATCGCGGTGGTGGAGGCCGACGAGTTCGACCGCTCGTTCCTCGAGCTCGACCCGACCCTGGCCGTGGTGAGCTCGCTCGAGCCCGAGCACCTCGACACGTACGGCGACTTCGACGCCGTGCGGGAGGCGTACGCGGAGTTCGCCGGGCGCGCGGCACACCGAACCGGGGTCCTGTACTGTGCCGACGATGCCGGCTCGCGGGCGCTGGGCGAATCGCTGCCGGCCGCCAGGTCCTACGGCTTCGGCGAGGACGCGTGGATGCGCGTCGAGCCCTCCGCCCCCGTCCCGGGGCGCTACCGGTTCACGTGGCCCTCGGGGTCGGTGGACATCCATCTCGGCGTCCCCGGCCGTCACAACGCCCTCAACGCGGCCGCTGCGCTCGGCGCGGCCCGGCTGTGCGGGGGGGATCCGGAAGCCGTCGCGCGCGGACTGACGGCGTTTCCTGGCGTCGGACGCCGGCTCGAAGTTCTGGGCGAGGTGGCCGGGGTGACGGTGGTCGACGACTACGCGCACCATCCCACGGAGGTGGCGGCGTCGATCGCGGCCCTGCGCGCCGCGTATCCCGATCGATGGATCGAGGTCGTCTTCCAGCCGCACCTGTACTCGCGCACGCGAGACTTCGCGGCCGATTTCGGGGCGGCGCTCGAGGCGGCCGACCAGGCCCGCGTGCTGCCGATCTTCCCGGCCCGAGAGGCGCCCATCGAGGGCGTGAGCTCGACCCTCATCACGGCGGCGGCTCCCGGCGTGGAGCCCATCGAGCGTCCGGAGGCCGTCGAGCGCGCGCGCGACCTCGCGGGCCCCGGGAGCGCCGGGGAGGGAGCCGTCCTGTGCTACATGGGTGCCGGCGACGTGACCGGGATCGCGCACGAGGCCACCGAACGGTTGGCGGGCGATGCGGTGGGAGCATGACGTCCCCCTGGCCCCGCTGGCGCGCTACCGCATTGGCGGTCCGGCCGCACGCCTGGCCCGGCCCGACTCGGTCGAGGCCATCCGCGCGGCGCTCGCCGACCTCGGGGGGAGCGGACACCGCGTGCTGGGGACCGGGGCGAACGTGCTCATCTCCGATGCGGGCGTCCGCGACGCCGTCCTCGTGCTCGGCCGGGGTCTCGAGCGCCTGGAGCTCGACGCGGGTGCGATCGTGGCGGGCGCGGCCGCGAAGCTCCCCGCGCTCGCGGGGCTCGCGCGTCGTGGGGCACGTGCGGGCTTCCGGTTCCTCGAGGCCGTGCCGGGCACGGTCGGCGGAGGGCTCCGGATGAACGCGGGCTCGCGCGACGAGTGGCTGTGGCACCGCGTGGAGTGGGCGGAGGCTGTCACGGACGAGGGCCGGCTCGAGCGGCTGACGCCCGCCGCGGCGGGGCCGGCCTACCGCGCGGTCGACGTCCCGGAGCCGTGGATCTTCGTGGGGGCCCGGTTTACGGCGGCACCGGGCGACGCGCGCGAGGTGGAGGAGGCGCACCTCGCCTTCCGGAGCCGCAAGGTGCGCGATCAGGTATACGAGCTCCCGTCGGTGGGATCGACGTGGAAGAACCCGGGCGCTCCACACGGCTCGGCGTGGGAGGTGGTCGACCGGGTAGGGATGCGGGGCGCCCGCCGTGGCGATGCGCAGATCGCCGAACGCCATGCGAACTTCATCGTGAACCTCGGCGATGCGAAGGCGGAGGATGTGGTGGCGCTGATGAGCGAGACGCGCAGACGCGCGCGAGAGGAGCTGGGGATCGATCTGGAGCCCGAGATCCGGCTTTGGGGCTTCTCGGCCGACGAGCTGGCGCTCGTGGGGGCTCGATGAGACGCCAGCTGACCCGGCGCGGCCGCCGCCGGCTGTTCGTGATCGCCACCGCCGGTCTGCTCGGTCTGAGCGTCCCGGCGTGGGTGCCACGGCTGCTCGCCACCCTGCCCGCCTTCCGGGTCGAGCAGATCGAGGTCATCGGGACCCGCTACATCCCGCCCGACGAGGTGAAGGCCCTCGTCGCGCTCGGCCCGGAGGCCTCCGTGTGGGACGATCTCGACGTGTGGGAGGCGCGCGTCCGCAGCCACCCGATGATCCGCGACGCCACCGTGCGGCGAAACGGTCTCCACGCGCTCCAGGTCGTGGTCGTCGAGAAGCGGCCCGTGGCGCTCGTCGCCACCCCGGAGCTCCGCCCCGTCAACGCCGACGGGCACCTGCTGCCACTCGATGCATCCCGGGCCGAGCTCGATCTGCCCATCATCCACGGGCTGGCCGAGGTGGACGGGGACGAGGTCGTCGATCCGGACACGCGTCGGATCGCCCGCCTGCTCGACGCGCTCGACCGCGCGCAGCCGGAGTTCCTCGAGGTCGTCTCGGAGGTCGGCTACGCGGAGGACGGTGGCTACGAGTTCCTCATGCTGCCACGGGCGGACGCGGGCACGGTGCTGCTCCCGACCCATGATCCGGTGCGCGCGCTGCGACGGATCTCGTTCGCGCTCGGCCGCGTCGACGATCCGAGGGTCGGGCGCGCCGACGCCAGATTCGCGGGGCAGGTTGTGCTAACCCGTGAGGGGGGGCGATGATACACGGGTTGGGGACCGTCGTGGGGGTCGACATCGGCTCCACCAAGACCTGCGCGGTGATCGCCGAGTCGCGACCGGGCCGGGGGCCGGAGGAGCCCCTGACCGTGCTGGGAGCCGGGATCAGTCGCGCGGAGGGCATGAACGGGCCGGCGGTCACGAACCTCGAGGCGGCGACGAGGTCGGTCCGGGCGGCGGTCCAGCAGGCCGAGACGATGGCGCAGCGGGAGGCGGAGTCGGCCTTCATCTCGGTGCCGGCGGCGTACATCGACATCTCGCGCTCGCGCGGCGTGGTCGCCGTGTCGGGGGCCGAGATCGGATCCGGACACGTGAAGCGCGTGCAGGAGGTGGGACAGGCCGTGCCGGTCCCGCCGGACCGCCAGCTCATCCACGCGCTGTGTGAGGGGTACTGCGTCGACGGACGCGGCGGGATCCAGGATCCGGCGGGGATGGTGGCGACCCGGCTGGAGGCGGACGTGTGCATCGTCACCGCCGAGTCGGCGGCCTGCCGCGACCTGGCGAAGGTGGTGGACCGGGCCGGATATCGACCCGAGGAGTTCGTCCTCTCGCCGCTCGCCTCGGGGCTCGCCCTGCTGGGGGACGCGGAGCGCGAGGCGGGGGTGGCGCTGGTCGAGGTCGGCGGCGCCTCGACCGACGTGCTCGTGTACGCCGGTGGCCGTCTCGAGCACGTGGCGACGCTCCCCTGGGGCGGGTCGGCGGTCACCCGGGACATCGCGCGCGGCCTCGGGGTCCCGGAGGACGAGGCGGCACGGCTGAAGGAGGAGTACGGGTCCGCCCAGCGCAGCGCGGTGGATCCGAAGGAGCAGCTCGATGTGTCCGGTCCCTCGCTGGGATCGGGGCGGCGGGTATCCCGCGAGCTCCTCGCCCATATCATCGAGCAACGGCTCGACGAGATCCTTGGTCTCGTGTACGAGGAGCTCGAGGAAGCCGGAGTTCTGGACCGATTGGGGGCCGGCATCGTGCTGGCCGGGGGAGGGGTGTGCATGACGCGGACGGTCGAGCTGGCGCGCTCCGTATTCAACCTGCCCGTGCGATTCGGGGTTCCGGGTGCCGGTCTCGCCGGCGCCACCCGGGCGATCGCCACTCCGGTGTGCGCGACCGGGGTCGGTCTCGCGCTCTACGGCAGCTTGCAACAGCGAAACGGCGGTTTCGCAGGCGCCTCCCGCGCGCTCGCGCGGGTCGGCGATTGGTTACGCGATTTCTTCTAGACTCGAGACGTCAACGGGATGAACGGGAAACGGGAAGCGGAGGAGCAAATGGTCTTCGAGTTCGATGACAATGTGGCGCGCAACGCACGGATGAAGGTGGTCGGGGTGGGAGGGGCGGGTGGGAACGCCGTCAACCGCATGATCGACGAGGAGCTGGACGGCGTCGAGTTCATCGCGGTGAACACCGACCTGCAGACGCTCCAGCAGTCCAACTCGCACATCAAGATCCAGATCGGAAAGCGCCTCACGCGCGGGCTGGGGGCCGGGGCGCGGCCCGAGATAGGGCGGCAGGCGATCGCCGAGACGGAGGACGAGGTCCGACAGGCGATCGAGGGCGCGGACCTGGTGTTCGTGACGGCCGGCATGGGTGGCGGCACGGGGACGGGCGCCGCTCCGGTCATCGGGCGTATGGCGCGCGAGATGGGGTCGCTGTGCATCGCGATCGTGACGCGCCCGTTCCACTTCGAGGGGAAGAAGCGGATGCGCCACGCGGAGCTCGGGCTCCGGGAGCTGCGGCGGGCAGTGGACACCATGATCGTGGTGCCGAACGAGCGTCTGCTCGCGGTGGTCGGCAAGGACACGACCTTCCGACAGGCCCTCAAGAAGGCCGATGAGGTGCTGCTCCACGCCACCCAGGGGATCTCCGACCTGATCAGCGTGACCGGCGAGGTGAACGTCGACTTCGCGGACGTGCGCACGGTGATGTCGAATCGGGGGGCGGCCCTCATGGGAACGGGCCGGGCGAGCGGGGACGATCGTGCCGTAGATGCCGCCCAGCAGGCCATTTGCTCTCCCCTGCTCGACAACGTATCCATCAACGGAGCCACGGGTGTCCTCGTGAACATCACGGGGGGTGCCGACCTGACGATCGACGAGGTCACGACGATCAACTCGATCATCCAGGAGGCGGCCGGCGAAGAAGGCGAGATGATCTTCGGCGTCGTGCAGGATCCGGCGTTGGATGGCACGCTGCGAGTCACCGTGATCGCCACCGGGTTCGGCGAGCCCGTGGAAGAGGACGAGGCGTCACCCGTCCCTATGGAGCCGATCGCGCGCGTTCGTTCCGAACCGATCGTGATCGGCTCGCGGTACGAGGGGCCCCGTCTCGTCGAGGAGCCTCATGCCGCCGAGCCGGGCTTGGCACCCGAGGATCAGTGGTCCGATCCTGGCGGGGAATACGAGGACCTGGAGATTCCGACGTTCATTCGTCGCCAGATGGACTAGAAGCCCGCCGACGGGCTTCTGCCCCATGGTGGCGCGAGACCGGGGAGTCGCTTGAAGAACCGAAGCGCGACATGGCTCGGGTCGGCCGTGGGCATCGCCGTGATCAGCGGTGGTGCTCTGGCCTGGACCACCCTCCGCTCCCCCGGAGGGCCCGAGCCGGTGAAGCTGGTCGAGATCCCGACCCCTCCGGCCCCCGTGACGGTGGTCGAGAGCCTGAAATCGGGTCAGACGCTGGCCGATGTGTTCGGGGCGCACGGGCTCACGGGCGCGGACATCCTCAAGGTCGTGGATGCGATCCGCGAGTTCGAGAGCCCGCGGCGGTTGCGGGCCGGGACCGAGATCCACCTGGCCATGCGGCCCGAGGAGCCGCCCAGTCGGATCAGCCTGAAGCTCGATCGCGATCGGACGCTCTACCTGTTGCCCGATGCGGGGCGCGCGGCCGGTTGGCGGGCGGTGCTCGACTCCGTGCCGATCGTCCGCGACACGATCCTCGTCGCCGGTCTGGTGGGCTCGAACCTGTACGACGCCGAGCTGAGCGGGGATGCGGACCGCATGGGTCGCGGCGAGATAAACCTGCTGGTGGGCCGCCTGTCGCAGATCTTCGCGTGGCAGATCGATTTCTGGCGCGACATCCGGGTGAACGACGCGTACCGGGCCGTGCTGGCGCGTGAGGTCCGCCCGGACGGCTCGGTGCGCGAGACGCGCGTGCTGGCCGCCGAGTTCCGCAATGCCGACCGGACGCTGTCGGCGATCCGCTTCCAGCCCGATGGGACCGAGCCGGTCGAATACTACGACGCCGACGGCGAGGCCGTGCGGGGGCAGTTCCTGCTCGCGCCGCTCGACCTGGCGCGCGTGACCAGCGGGTTCAACATGCGCCGCTTCCACCCGATCCTCCACGTCCGACGCCCGCACCTGGGCATCGACTACGGCGCCAGCCGGGGCACCCCGGTCCACGTCACGGGGAGCGGCGTGGTCACGCGGGCGGGTCCGTGGGGCGGGTACGGAAACGCCATCGAGGTGCGCCACGCCAACAACCTGCGTACGCGCTACGCCCACCTGAGCGGGATCGCCCGCGGCGTGCGGCGGGGGGCACGCGTCGAGCAGGGGCAGGTGATCGGGTACGTGGGCTCCTCGGGGCTGGCCACGGCCACCCATCTGCACTACGAGTTCCTGCGGAACGGGCAGCACGTGAACCCCGCCCGCATGCACTTCCCCCGCGCCGAGCCCGTGCCCGACGAGCTGCGCGAGGACTTCCGGACGACGCGCGATCTGGCCCTCGGGTGGCTCCATCGCGTGCCACTTCCGACCCCCGGCCCGTCGACCGTGAGGACGCAGGACTGACGTCTCGAGCCAACCTCCACATCTCTCCATGAGTCCGCTGCTGTGGGTCCTGGCGGTGGGCATCGCGGGAGCGCTCGTCCGGTGGGCGTACGGGGCGCGCGAGGAGCGCGTCGAGGGTCGCAGGGGGCCCGCGGTGCTTCGGGCGCTGGTGCTCTTCCTCATTGTCGCCGGCCTCGCCCTGCCGAACCTGCGCGGCCGGGCGCCGGGTCCCCCGGGGCGCGTGGTGTTGCTCGACCTTTCGCGCAGCATGCGTCTTCCCGTGCGCGTCGCGCCGAACGCTCCCAGCCGCCTCGATTCCGCGCTCGTCGAGCTCGGCCGCCTGCGGCCCGACCGCGTGATCGGATTCGGCGCGGAGCCGGTGCCCGTGCCCCTCGACTCGGTCGATCGGGTCGAGGCGACCGCGGAGCGCACACGTCTGCGCCCCGCGCTCGAGGCGGCACGGCTGGGGGGGGCGGACAGCGTATGGGTCCTTACGGACGGCGCCTGGGAGGACCGCGCCGAGGCGACCGAAGCGGCGCGGGGTCTGGGGCTCGGTGTCAAGGAGATCCGGCTGGCCGAGCGCACCCCGCGCATCGGGATCGCCGGGGTACGGGCGCCCGCGCGGGCGCGCGCCGGCGACACGGTGCGCGTCGCGGTGGAGCTGCGAGCAGCCGGGGTGGAGGCGGAGGACAGCGTCACCGTGGATCTGCGCGTCGACAGCGCCCTGCTGGCGCGTGCCCGGGTCGAGCCGCCCAGCGCCGGTCGGGGCGCCACCGTCGAGCTGGCGTTCGTGCCCGACGATCCCGGCGAAGGCTCCGTGTGGCGCCGGTACGAGGTGTCGCTCGCGGAGGGCGCGGATCCGTACGGTGTGTCCGACCGCGCCGCGGGCTGGGTCGAGATCTCCGAGTCGGCCACCGGCGCCGTGCTCGTGTCGACGGTCCCCGACTGGGAGGCCCGCTTTCTCCTTCCGGACCTCGACCGGCTCGTGCTCGGCGGCGCGCGCGCCTTCCTCGAGCTCGGGGACGGCCGCTACCTCGAGCTGGCGGCGCGCCCGCGCGTGGTAGAGGAGGGCCTCGTGGAGCGTGCGCTGCGGGGTGCGCGGCTCCTCGTCGTGCAGTCGGCGCCCGCCGACATCCCGGCCTGGCTGGGTCGTGCGCTGGGATCTCACCCGCGCACCTTCGTGCTGGCTCGCGGCTCCGGCGATGTGCCCGGTCTCGGCGTCCGGATCTCGGGCCCGGTCCCCGGCGAGTGGTACGCGATGCCGCCGATCCCACCCAGCCCGGCGGCGGCCCTTCTCACCGACGTCGACCTCGAGCCGTTGCCACCCGTGCGCGAGCTGTACGCCGTGGAGCCAGAGGGACGCTGGCGGATCCTCGACGCGCGGCGCGACCGGCGCGGGGAGGCGCGCCCGCTGCTGGTGGCGGGAGAGCGGGGGGACGCCCGGTGGGCCGTTTCGACCGCCGCCGAGTGGTGGCGCTGGGCCCTGCGCGGGGGCGAGGAGCGCCGCGTGTACGATGGCGTGCTCGCGGGGGTCGTGGGCTGGCTGGTCGAGGACGCGACGTCGGAGCCGGTGGCCCTCGCCGGGACGCCCCGCTCCGACCGGGCGCTGGAATGGCGAGTCCGTCCCGGCACCGGCAACTTGTCGCTTCGCGTCACCGACCTCGGGGGGGCCGAGGTGTGGAGTGACACGGTGGCGGCGCCGGGGCCCCGCATCGCCGGACCCGTCCTTCCCCCCGGCCGGTACGAGGTGGCGGTCGTTGCGGAGGGCCCCGACGGCCGCTTCGAAGCCACCCGGCCGATCGAGATCGAGCCCGATCCGGCCGAGCTCCTGCCGCTCGCCGAAGCCCCACCGGCCGACATCGCGGCCGTGATCCAGGCGCGCTCACCCGCCGAGTCGCGCGCGCCGCGACCCGTGTGGCCCTTCGCGCTCGCCGTCGTGCTCCTGTGTGTGGAGTGGGTGTGGCGACACCGGATCGGTCTCCGATGAGCCGCGATCTGGAGCGCTCGGGTCGGAGCCTGTGGCGGCGCATCGTCGACTTCGCGCTCATGGACGTCAACACGATCGTCGAGGGGGGGATCGACGAGGCGGCCATCGAGCGTCTGGAACGGGTGCTGCTCGAGGCCGACTTCGGGGTCGAGGTGTCGCTCGAGCTCGTGTCCGAGCTGGAGCGGGCCGCCGAGCGCGGGCGCATCTCCTCGCCCGCGGACCTGCGCGACCTCCTCTCCGCGCGGATCATCGAGATCCTGTCCGCACCGGCGCGCGGCGATGTCCCGCCCGATGTCCTCCGCCGTGGCGAAGGGCTCGGCGTCATCCTGGTCCTCGGGGTGAACGGGGTGGGGAAGACGACATCGGTCGCCAAGCTGGCCCACCGGCTCGCGGCGGGCGGCGATCGCATCCTGCTGGCCGCCACCGATACGTTCCGGGCCGGCGCGCAGGCGCAGCTCCGGACGTGGGCCGAGCGCACCGGGGCGGAGTTCGTGGGAGGTGCCGAAGGTGCCGATCCGGCGGCCGTGGCGTTCGACGCCATCGAGGCGGCGCGCGCGCGCCGGACCGATTGGGTGCTGATCGACACGGCCGGGCGGCTGCACACGCAGAGCGACCTGGTCGACGAGCTGGTGAAGATCGATCGGGTGATCTCGCGCAAGGTCCCCGGCGCGCCCCACGAACGCCTCCTGGTGGTCGACGCGACGTCCGGGCAGAACGTGATGAGCCAGGCACGACGCTTCGGGGCGGCGCTCGAGCTCACGGGGCTCGTGTTCGCGAAGTTCGACAGCACGGCCCGGGCCGGGACCGCCGTCGCCGTGGCCCGCGAGCTCTCGGTGCCCGTCCGCTTCCTCGGCACCGGCGAGGGACTCGAGGACCTCGAGCCGTTCTCGCCCGAGGCATATGTCGAGCAGGCGCTCGCCGGAGACTGATCGCCGTCGCCCACCGGGGAGACGGGATCGCCGGCGCTCTGGAAGGGTGTGATGTGACGCGATCCCGGTCGTTGCTCTCCGGTCCGGTCCAGTATCTCAAGGGTGTGGGGCCGAGGCGCGCCGAGCGGTTCGAGGCGTTGGGTGTCCGCACGGGCCGGGACCTCCTGTACCATCTCCCGCACCGCTACGAGGACGCCACCACCGTCGACCGCATCGCCTCGCTGCGCCCGGGCGATGACGCCACCGTCATCGGGACGGTCATCTCGAAGGGGGTGATTCCCACCCGCAAGCGGCTGCGCGTGTTCCGGGCCGTGATCCGCGACGATACGGGACTCATCGAATGCGCGTGGCCGGGCCGGCCGTGGCTGGATCGGACGATCGCGAAGGGCGACCTGCTGCTGGTCGCGGGGCCGGTGCGCTTCTTCCACGGGCGCCAGATCCAGCCCCGCGAGCACACGGTGCTGTCGCGGGCGGGGGCAGACGCGGGCGAGGGGGACGTCGCGTCGGGTCGGGTGTTCCCCGTGTACCCGGCCACCGAGGGGCTCACGCACCGCCAGGTGCGGGGCATCGTGGAGGCGAACCTCGGCCCGCTCCTCGACGAGATCGAGGGGGCCGACCCGCTGCCGGCGGAGTGGCGCCGCGAGCTCGGCCTTCCCCCGCTTGGGGAGGCGTTACGCACGCTGCACGGTCCCGCCTCGATCGGCGAGGTGGAGCCGGCGCGGCGACGTCTGGCGTTCGAGGAGCTGTTCTTCCTCCAGCTCCTGCACGCGCGCGCCCGCGCCCGCATCCGGCTCGAGACGGAGGGCATCGCGTTCACGGGCGAGCCGCGGCTGACGTCGGCGCTGCTGGCCGCGCTGCCGTTCGAGCTCACGGGGGCGCAGAGGCGCGTGTGGGCGGAGATCGAGCGCGACATGGAGGCCCCGAGCCCCATGAACCGGCTCCTGCAGGGAGACGTGGGGAGCGGCAAGACGGTCGTGGCCGCGCTCGCGATGCTCAAGGCCGCGGAGGCCGGACACCAGGCCGCCCTCATGGCGCCCACCGAGCTTCTCGCGGAGCAGCACGCGCGCACCCTGACCGGGCTGCTCGCTCCCATCCGCGCGACGCCCGTGCTGCTCACTGGCTCGGTCACCGGGAAGGCACGCCAGTACGCGCTCGAGCGCATCGCCTCGGGGGAGGCGTCTCTCGTGGTCGGCACGCACGCGCTCATCCAGGAGGGCGTCGAGTTCCGCTCCCTGGGGCTCGCGGTGGTCGACGAGCAGCACCGCTTCGGCGTCGAGCAGCGCGGCCGACTGCGCGAGACGGGGCACGCCACCGACGCGCTGGTCATGTCGGCCACGCCGATCCCGCGCAGCCTCGCGCTCGTCCTGTACGGCGACCTCGACCTGTCGATGATCGACGAGATGCCTCCCGGGCGGCGGCCCGTCATCACCGGGGTGCGTGGGCCGGCGGCCCGTGACGCCGCGTTCGAGTTCCTGCGCGAGCGTCTGGCGGAAGGCCGTCAGGGATACGTGGTGTATCCGCTCGTCGAGGAGTCCGAAGTCCTCGAAGCACGGGCGGCCACGGCGATGCACGAGCGGCTGAGCGAGCGTTTCGCCGAGCTAGGGGTCGGGCTCCTGCACGGCCGCCTGTCGTCGAAGGAGAAGGATGACGTGATGCGGCGCTTCCTCGCGGGCGACATCCACCTCCTCGTCGCGACCACGGTCATCGAGGTGGGAATCGACGTCCCCAACGCCACCGTGATGTTCATCGAGGATGCCGAGCGCTTCGGGCTCGCGCAGCTCCACCAGCTGCGCGGCCGGGTGGGGCGTGGCGCCGATCAGAGCTACTGCGTCGCCTTCACGTCGAGCCGCGAGCCGTCGGAGCGCCTGGCGGCGTTCGCGTCCACCAACGACGGGTTCCGGCTCGCCGAGGAGGATCTGCGCATCCGGGGTCAGGGGGACCTGTTCGGCAAGGAGCAGCACGGCGTGGCGCTCCTGCGCTTCGCGGATCTGGAGCGGGACCGCGATCTTCTCGACGAGGCCCGGCGGCGGGCTCGTCGGATCGTGGAGGAGGACCCGTCGCTGTCCGCGTCGGCGCACCGTGGTCTGGCTCGCGAGCTGGAGGAGCGCTACGCGGGGCGCGAGGCGCTCTACCAGGTGGGGTGAGCGCGTGGGCCGGGCCGGCGGGGGGTGCGATCGGGGGGTGCCCCCGCCCGCGGACGCCCGGCCGCGACGTCGCGGCCGGGGTAGGGCTCGCTCACCGTGAGTCGGGAGACGGACATGTGGGGTGACGGAGTCGCTCGGGTGCGCGGCCCCTGCGGGCCGCACGGCCGTGCCGCACGGCATCGCGCCGCGCTCGTGGCCGCGTGCGCGCTCGCCGGCGGGTGCGGCGCGCGGGGCGGGGTGCCCCGGAACACCGCGGATACGGTGGCGGCCGCGCTCCGAGCGGGTCCCGTGATCCGGATCGACGGGGACGTCGCCGATTGGCGGGAACCGGGCGGGGCGTCGCCGGGCGTCACGGCGACCCGGACGGCGGCAGGGTCGGAGGAGCCCGGAGGGATCCGGATCACCGACGATGCGGGCTCCGTGTATTTCCTCCTCGATCTCCCCGAGCCCGTCAACCTCCAGGGTCTCGAGGGTGCGCTGGTCCTCGTGCTCGACGCGGACGGAGATCCGGGGACGGGCGAGCCCGTGCTCGGGGTTCCCGGCACGGACGTGCTGATCAGCTTCACGCGGCTCGTCGGTGGCGAGGTTCGGCACGGCGTGGCCACGTGGCCGCCCTCGCCGACGGAGCCCGACCGGATCGCCGTTCCGCCGGACGCGTCGGACCCGTACGCGCTCGGTCTGTGGTTCGAGCCCCGCCACACCACCGACCGGGTGGAGATCCGGCTGTCGCGGGCGGCCCGCTTGCCCGGGGGCGGGCGCGACCTGCTGCGGGGGACGCGCCTCGGCGGCCGGCTGGTGCGCGTGGATGCGACCGGCCACGAGATCGCGCGCGGCGAGCCCTTCGCGCACCCGCTGTCACCCGCCGCGCCGGAGTTGTCGCCGGACGATCCCGCCTGGCCCGTCGCACGGGCCGGAGTCGAGGCGGTGCGCCGCTCGCCGGGGACGGATGTCCGCGTGGCGTCGTGGAACGTGTCCCGCACCCGGCTGCTCTCCGACCCGGGCCCGGTGCAGCGGATCCTGGCCGCGCTCGACCCGGACCTGGTGCTGCTCGACGAGGTGCCACCCGAGGCGACCCGGGAGGAGATCCTGGCCCTGCTCCCGCCCTCGTCGGAGGGGCCGCCGTGGACCGTCCACCTCGGGACGGGGGGCAGTGGACAGCGCGGGGTCGTGGCGGTGCGTGGTTCGGTGCGGGCCGCGCCCGAGCTCGCGCGACTCCCGTATCCCGACTCGGTGCTTCCGTGGCTCGATGCCCCGGCGTCGGCCGATCTCGCGGAGGTCCGCCGCGACGTCGAGGGCGGCGGTATCCCGGCGACCGGCGCATGGGTCGAGGTGGCGGACCGACGCCTGCTGGTGGCCACCGTGGACCTCGTGTGCTGCGGAAACGCCCGCACGGCCGTCGAGGATCGCATCCGTCGTGTCGAAGCGGACGTGGTGAACCGGGCGCTCCGTGGGGCCCTCGAGCGGGCCGTTGCGGCCGGGCGCGCGCCGAACCTGGTCCTGTTCGGAGGCGATTTCAACCTGGTGGGGTCGCCCGAGCCGCTGGCCATCGCAGGGCGCGGTCTGGGGCGCGATGGAGCGGCCCTCGTGGCCGTCGACGTGTTGCAGCTCGACGGCGCGTCGAACGCGACGTGGGACAACGGGTCGGGGCCGTTTCCCCCGGGCCGGCTGGACTACGTGCTGTACGACGAGGCCCGCGCATCGGTCGTGGGCAGCTTCGTGTTCGAAAGCCGCGACCTCGCCGACGCCGCGCTCACGGAGCTGGGGCTGGCCGCCGTGGACGGAGAGCGCGCGTCGGACCACCGGCCGGTGGTGGTGGACTTCGCCTGGCGCTGACCCTCGCCTCGTTTGCCCGCCGTCGAGCCGGCGGCGAAACTACGTCCGGGAAGACCCGTCCCGGGTGACCCCGGGCTCCCCTCACCATCACCCTGACGCCGGGCCGATGACCGACTACCGGACGATTGCACGGCTCCCCGATCTCGTCGGCGAGGACGTGTCCCTGCGGGGCTGGGTGCGCGCGTTCCGATCCAGCGGCAGGATCTCGTTCCTCATCCTGCGCGACGGGACGGGCGAGATCCAGTGTGTGTTCGCCAGGGAAGAGATCGCCGATGAGGTATGGGAGCGGCTGTCCTCCGTGACGCACGAGGCCAGTCTCACGGTGCGCGGCACGGTGCGCGCCGACGCCCGAGCGCCCTCCGGAGTGGAGCTCACCGCCTCCGACCTCGAGCTCATCGGGGCGTCGGTGGATTTCCCGATCCAGCCCAAGGAGCACGGCGTCGACTTCCTGCTCGAGCGACGCCACCTGTGGCTGAGGAGCGCGAGCCAGATCGCGATCATGCGCATCCGGGACGAGGTCGTGCGCGCGATCCGCGACTTCCTGCACGACGAGGGGTTCACGCTCGTCGACACTCCGATCCTCACGGGGTCGATCGGCGAGTCCGCCGGCACGCTGTTCGAGACGGAGTACTTCGATCTCGGAACGGCGTATCTGGCGCAGACCGGCCAGCTGTACGTGGAGGCGGCGGCCGCGGCTCTCGGGAAGGTGTACTGCTTCGGCCCCACCTTCCGGGCCGAGAAGTCCAAGACCCGCCGACACCTGACGGAGTTCTGGATGGTCGAGCCCGAGGCCGCCTGGATGGACTCCGAGGAGAACATGGCGCTCCAGGAGCGCTTCGTGACCTCGATCGTGCGTCGGGTGCTCGACAACCGTCGCCCGGAGCTGGACACCCTGGGACGCGATGTCTCGAAGCTGGAGGCGATCGAGCCGCCCTTCGACCGCATCCGCTACTCGGACGCCGTCGACCTCCTGCGCGCCCGGGGGAGCGAGATCGAGTGGGGCTCCGATCTGGGGGCCCCGGACGAGATGGCGCTGGTGGAAGGGCGGGAGAGGCCCCTGTTCGTGTTCGATTATCCGAAGCGCGCCAAGGCGTTCTACATGAAGGAGAACCCGGAAGACCCGCGCACCGTGAAGTGCAACGACCTGCTCGCGCCGGAGGGCTACGGGGAGATCATCGGCGGCAGCCAGCGCGAGGACGACTACGACCGGCTGCTGGCGCGCATCCGCGAGGAGGGGCTGCCCGAACAGGCGTACGACTGGTACCTCGACCTGCGCCGCTACGGGACGTTCCCGCATTCGGGCTTCGGTCTCGGGGTGGAGCGCACGGTGGCCTGGATCTGCGGGATCGAGCACCTGCGCGAGGCGATCGCGTTTCCCCGCATGATGACCCGCCTAACGCCGTGAGGCGGCCGGGGCCGTGAGCTGGACGGTGCCGGGAGCGCGCCTCGCCCGCCGGTCCGTCCCGATGTGGGCCGCGATCGCCGTCGGCTGCTCCGGGGAGACCCCGGTGACGCATCCGCCGCCCCCGCCTGTCGGCCCCGGGCGTCCGTTCGAGATGGGATTCGCGCCCAACGCGCCGCGGCCCGACATGCAGCTCTTCTTCGACGCGGTGGACTCGATGAGCGCCGTGTCGGAGGTGACGATCCTCCAGCAGCCGGTCCCGTGGCCCGAGCTCCTCGCCGGCGCGTCCTTCGACTCGCTCGTGGAGGACCGGGGCGGGGTGGCCGACCACCTGCGCGCCCACGGCCTCGACATCCTGTTTCTCGTCGACCCGCTGGACGGGCTCGACCGACGTGCGGAGGACCCGGGGCTGGTCGCGGCGGGGCGGAGCATCCTCGAGCCGGAGATCCGGCAGATCCACGAGGACTGGGTGCGCGCGATCGCATCCCGCGTCCGGCCGGAGTGGTTCGGGCTCGCCTCGGAGATCAACACGCTGGCGGCGCGCGGCGACCCCGCCCTGTACGCGGAGATCCGGGACCTGATCAACACGCTGGCCCCGCAGGTGCGGGCGCGCGCGCCGGGGACGAGGGTGTTCGTCTCGTTCCAGGTGGACGAGGCGAACGGCGAGTTCGGGCTCCCCCCGTTCGACCACTACGGGCTCGTGGACGAGTTCGACGTCGACGCGTTCGGGCTCTCCTCCTACCCGGTGTTCGTGTTCGACGCGCCCGACGACATCCCCGACGACTACTTCGATGCGTTGCGTGCGGCGACCCCGCTGCCGCTGATTTTCGTCGAGGGCGGTTGGAGCTCGGCCTCCACGCCGGCCACGGACGGCACCCCGGAAGAGCAGGCCGACTGGGTCCGACGGTATGCCGACCTGCTCGAACGGATCGACGCGCGCCTGTTCATCTCGCTCACGTTCACCGATCTCGACATCGGGTCGCTCGGGCTCCCGCCCGACCGGGCCGCGAGCCTGTCGAACTTCGCCCACATGGGGATCGTCGACACCGAGCTCCACCGGAAGCCGGCCTACGCCGCGTGGCAATCCACCTTCGAGCGCGGGCACTGAGCGATCGACTTCCCGCCCCATGGGCGTCGCGCTAGTGTATCCTCCGGACGGCACCGGTCTTCCGCCGCCGCCCGACGAACGACCGCCCGAGACGCGGCCGCGTTCCCGACCCTAGGAGGAGATCCCGACATGAGCCCGATGCCGTCATGCGTGGCCGTCCGCGCCGCGCTCGCCGCCGCGTGTGTCGTCCTGGCCCCGTGCGGAGCCCCCCTCGCGGCGCAGCAGCACGAGCACGAGGGGGAGGTGGCCAACATGGAGCAGATGCACGAGTTCATGCACTCCGTCGAGTACTACACGAACGAGGCGATGGCGCAGTATCCGTTCTCCGAGGCCGTGCGCGTCGGCAATCTGCTCTTCCTCTCCGGTCAGATCGGGACGGGAGCGAACGGGCTCGTGCCGGGCGGGATCGGACCCGAGACGCGTCAGGCGCTCGAGAACATCAAGGCCACGCTCGAGAAGCACGGCTCGTCGATGGACCGGGTCGTCAAGTGCACCGTGTTCCTGGCCGACATCGCGGAGTGGCCGGCGATGAACGAGGTGTATGCGACCTTCTTCCCGACCAACAAGCCGGCGCGCAGCGCGGTCGCGGGGAGCGGCCTCGCACTGAACTCCCGCGTGGAGATCGAGTGCATCGGGGCCGTCGACATGCCGGGCGGGGTGTGATCGCCCGGTCCCTCGCCGGGTTCCTGATCGGCGGGGCGCTGTTCGGCGCCGTCGGGCTGTCGCTCAACCTGCGGATCGGGGACCCTCTGTTCTCCAACCCCGGTCCCGTCGCCATCCTCGCGGTCATCGGCGGGACCGTGGCGGGCCTCATCGCCCCCCTGGTCCGCCGACGGCGGGAGCGCACCGAGTAGGACGGGGTTCGGCCGGGGCTTCAGGCGTCCGACGGCCCGGCCAGCCTGGCGAGCGTCGCACTGTCGAGGCGGTGCCCCCCCTGGAAGCTCCGCGCCGTGAACGGGATCCCCGCCGTCCGCAGGCGCGCCTCGTGCGACCGGATGGCGTCGGCGCCGAAGTACTCGTCATCGTCGCCGAACACGACCTGGAGATCGGCCGCGGCCAGCGTGGGGCCGTGCGCGTCGAGATCCAGATCGGGGGGGACGGTGGCGCCCCACAGGATCGCGCGATCGATCGGCGATGCTCCGAACGCCAGCCATCGACACAGCGTGTGCACGCCCTGGGAGAACCCGAGGCCCACGACCTGGACGTCGGTCCGTCGGAGCCCGCCCGCCTCGAAGGTCGTGGCGTAGAGCCGGTCGAGGTACGCGACGTAGTCCTCGATGTCGGTGAGCCGGTCCTCGCTCGTCATCCACGACGCCCCGACCTTGCGGGCCGCGTGGTCGACGTACTGCCGGTGGAGCCCCTCGGGCGCCACGATCCGCCGCGTCCCATCGTCGATCGTCTCGAACTCGGCCAGGAATCGGTGCGCGAGCTGGTTGTAGCCGTGCAGCACGAACCACACCTGGGCGATGTCGCCCATACGGCCCTCGAGGACGGCGTAGCGGACCCGTCGATCGATCATCAGATGTCGTGGTTCGAGGTCCACCGGCCGGCACACTCTCCGCGGGGGATCGGACGCTTCGGGCTCGCCCGCGGCGCCGATTGGGACCGCGGGGCGGTGTGGGAAGATCGCGCCTCGGGTCGGCGCTCCACAACTGTGCGCCCGGGGTGGGGGCGGCCGGTCGCGACCTGACGCGCGAGACGGTGGCCGGGTTCACGGGCGAGCACCCGGACATCGGGGCGGCTCTCGGCCGCATGACGAGCGCGCGACCCCGCCCGGGGGAGGCCCGGGGCATGGGCGTTGACGTGCGCGAGTACATGTCGTGGGCCATGGCCGCGCTCGAGGGCTGAGGGGCGATGCCGTCCACCGGGACGCGCGGACCATCCGCCGGCCCCGTCGGGCGCGGCCCTTGAACGCCGGCTCCGAAGCGGCGACGTTGCCGTGTTTGCGCGGGTCCACCCCCCCGTGCCGGACGGGGGTGGATCCGCGGCCGGTCCCCGCAGCGAAGGCGTCCACAATGGAAGGATCGATCGAGCAGCAGACCCCGCCCCGCGACCCGATCCCCCTGGGGAGCTCCGCGCTCCCCCGAAGAACGAACGGCGGGCCGCGCAGGTGGCTGTACGGCTACACCGAGGGCGATGGGAAGGACAAGCGGCTCCTCGGAGGGAAGGGCGCCAACCTGTGCGAGATGACCCAGATCGGCATCGAGGTGCCGCCGGGCTTCGTGATCACGACGGAAGCCTGTCTCGCCTACCTGGCCGGCGACGATCGCGGTCTGCCGCCGGGTCTGCTGGACCAGACGCGCGAGGCCATGCGCGGGCTGGAGGAGAAGACGGGGAAGGGCTTCGGCGACGCGTCGAACCCGCTGCTCGTGTCGGTCCGCTCCGGGGCCGCCATGTCGATGCCGGGGATGATGGACACGATCCTCAACCTGGGCCTCAACCGTGACACGCTGGCGGGGCTCATCGCGCACACCTCCGATCCGAGGTTCGGGTGGGATGCGTACCGCCGCTTCGTCCAGCTGTTCGGGAAGGTCGCGCTCGGCGTCCCGGACGAGATGTTCGATGACCAGTTCGAGCGCGTGAAGCGGCGGGCCGGGGCGCGCGTCGACGTGGACCTCGAGGCCGACAACCTCGAGGACATCGCCGATCGGTTCCTGGCGGTCGTGCACGAGGCGACCGGGACGCCGTTCCCCGACGATCCGTACGAGCAGCTCGAGCTGGCCATCGAGGCCGTGTTCGACTCGTGGTTGGGTCGGCGCGCGGTGGACTACCGGCGCGAGTTCGGCATCACGGCCGACCAGGCCAACGGCACCGCCGTCAACGTGCAGACGATGGTGTTCGGCAACCTCGGCGACGACTGCGCCACGGGCGTGGCCTTCACCCGCGATCCGGCCACGGGCGAGAACGTCCTGTTCGGCGAGTACCTCGTGAACGCCCAGGGCGAGGATGTCGTGGCCGGCATCCGCACGCCGAAGCCGGTGGCCGAGATGGAGTCGGAGATGCCGGACCTCTACCGGCAGCTCGAGGAGCTGCGCCAGAAGCTCGAGGGGCACTATCGCGAGGTACAGGACTTCGAGTTCACGATCGAAACGGGCCGCCTGTACTGCCTCCAGACCCGCAACGGCAAGATGAACGCCTCCGCGATGGTGCGGACCTCGGTCGAGATGCACGACGAGGAGCTCATCAGCCGGGAGCGGGCGCTCATGCGCGTGGATCCCGCCCACCTCGACCAGCTCCTGTATCCGCAGCTGCGCGATGACGTCGAGGTCGAGCCCATCGGGCAGGGTCTGCCCGCGTCGCCCGGCGCCGCGTGCGGCGAGGCCGTGTTCGACGCGGACCGCGCCGAGGAGCTCGGTCGCGCGGGCCGCGACGTCATCCTCGTGCGCGAGGAGACGAAGCCCGAGGACATCCACGGCTTCTTCGCCTCGCGCGGAATCCTGACGAGCCGCGGCGGCAAGACGTCGCACGCGGCCGTCGTGGCCCGCGGGATGGGCAAGCCCTGTGTGGCCGGGGCCGAGAGCATCCAGGTGGACGTGCGGGCGCGACGCGCGGTGGCGAGCGGAACGGTGATCGAGGAGGGGGACATCATCACGATCGACGGGACCACCGGGAGGATCTACAGCGGGGCCGTTCCGATGGTGGAGCCCGACTTCTCCGCCGAGCTCGAGCGGCTGCTGGAGTGGGCGGACGAGACGGCCCGGCTCAAGGTGCGGGCCAACGCCGACACGCCGGATGACGCCCGACGCGCGATCGAGTACGGCGCCATGGGGATCGGGCTGTGCCGCACCGAGCGCATGTTCAACGCGCCCGACCGGCTGCCCATCGTGCTCGACATGATCATGGCCGAGACGACCGCGGAGCGCGAGGAGGCGCTCGAGCGGCTGCTGCCCATCCAGCGCGAGGACTTCCGGCAGGTCTTCGGGGTGATGACCCCGCGACCGGTCACCATCCGGCTGCTCGATCCGCCCATCCACGAGTTCCTTCCGCAGGAGGACCAGCTGGAGGAGGAGATCCGGTACCTCGGCCGGCTGCGCGAGGCGGTGCGGGGGATGGAGGTGATGGTGGAGACCACCGAGCTCCTCGATGCGGAGGGGGCCGCGGCGCTGGCGGACATGCGCGCGCTCGGCGACACCCGCCGCGTGGACGGGGTGATCGCGCGCAAGGAGGCCATCCTCAAGCGCGCCCGGACGCTCAAGGAGGTGAACCCGATGCTGGGGCACCGCGGCGTCCGGCTCGGGATGACGTATCCGGAGATCTACAAGATGCAGGTGCGCGCCATCCTCGAGGCCACGGCACAGTGCATCCAGGACGACGTCGAGGTCCACCCGCAGATCATGGTCCCGCAGGTGTGCACCGCCGAGGAGCTGGACGCGGTGCACGCCGACTGCCGCCAGGTGTGCGCCGAGGTGGAGGAGGCCTTCGGCGTATCGCTCGACATCGAGTTCGGCACCATGATCGAGGTCGTGAGGGCCTGTCTGCGGGCCGAGCGGCTGGCGGATGCCGCCGACTTCTTCTCGTTCGGCACCAACGACCTCACCCAGGCGACCTTCTCGTTCAGTCGCGAGGATGCCGAGAACAAGTTCCTCCCGTTCTACAACGAGCGCGGCATCCTGCAGGACAACCCGTTCGAGGTGCTCGACCAGCTCGGCCTCGGCCGTCTGATGGCCCTGGCCGTCGAGTGGGGCCGCGACCGGAAGCCGGGTCTCCAGGTGGGGATCTGCGGCGAGCACGGCGGGCACCCGGAGTCCATCGACTTCTGTCATCGGATCGGGCTCGACTACGTGTCGTGCTCGGCGCCGCGCATCCCCGTAGCGCGTCTCGCCGCGGCCCAGGCCGAGATCCGCTCCGCGACCTGACGGCCGGCCGGTGCCGCCGTGGCGGGGCGAGGTGGGGGTGGACGCCGGGCTCGGCCGGCGCCCGCGATCGGTCTCGCGGTGAGCTCCGACGCGGCCCGCCACTTCGCGGGCTACGCCGGGGAGTACCGGCGCTTTCGACCCGGCTACCCGGATGTTCTGTTCGAGCGACTGGTAGAGCTGGCGCCGCGTCCCGGGCGGGTGTGGGAATGCGGCGCCGGGAGCGGCCAGGCGACGGGCGGGCTGGCGACCCGGTTCGGGGAGGTGATCGCCACCGATGTCGCGCGCCGGCAGCTCGAGCGGGCCCCCGAAACGCCGCGCGTGCGACGGGTCGTTTGCGCGGCCGAACGCGCACCGCTACGCGGCGCGAGCGTCGATCTCGTCGTGGTGGCGCAGGCGCTCCACTGGTTCGATGCGGAGGCGTTCGCCGCCGAGGTGCGACGCGTCGGGCGCCCGGACGCGATCCTGGCGGTCTGGGCGTACGGGCTTCCGACGGTGTGCGTCGCGATCGACCGCGTGCTGATGCGGCTGCACGACGACGTGCTCGACGCGTGCTGGCGGCCGGAGCGCCGCCACGTGGTGTCAAGTTACGAGACCCTGCCCGTGCCTCTTCCGGCGCTCGTCGTGGAGTCATACGCGCTCGAGAAGCGGTGGACGCTGGAGCGGTTCCTGGGCTACGTGGGCACCTGGTCCGCGGTTCGCGAGTACGCCGAGCGGCACGGTGGGGCGGACGCCGTCGCGATCGTTCGGGACGATCTGGCGGGCGCGTGGCCGGGTGGGGCGGAGGCCGAGGCGCGGGTCCGGTGGCCACTCACCCTCAGGGCCTACACGGTAGCGGCCGGGCCCCGTAGGCGGAGGCCGGTGGAGGGGGTGTCGGCCGGCCGGTGATCCGGGGGCGCGGCGGGACGGCCTGCGCCAGCGCCGCGGCCGTTGTGCGGAGGACGCGCCCTCGGCACTCTGGAGGCTGAACCAGCGAAACCCCCGGGGTGGAGGAGGTCGGGTGGACGTGGAGCCGAAGTGGAACACGCGCGGCCGGGCGGTCCGGTCGCTCGCGCTGTGTGCGGTGCTCGGGGCCGGGACCCCGACCGTGGCGAGCGCTCAGGCGCTCGAGGTGGGGGCCGGGATCGCCCGAACGCAGAATCCGGTCAAGGCGCTGTCGGACGCGATGTGTCCGGCGGCGAAGACGTGGGCCGGCGAGGGCCGCGTGGCGTACCGGTTCTCCCGGGCAGCCGCCATCGAGGGGACCGTCGGGTATCACTGGGAGAAGGCGGGAGACGAGTGCGAGGATCCGGTCCCGCCCGTCCCCGTCAGCGGCCCCTTCGAGCGCACCCTCACGGAGTCGCCCGCGGCCGGCTATCCGTTCGTGACGACCGATGCGCGTCTGGCCTTCGAGCCCTCGACGCCGAGCGGCCCCATCTGGCTCCGGGCCTTCGGGGGGTACGGTCGCATGTGGTCGAAGGACATCGGCTACTGGCTGGCCGGTGCCGGTCTCGTGTTCGGCGGGGAGCTCGAGGCCATGCTGGACTTCGAGTGGAACTGGTACGACGTGCCGATCGAGACCACCGCCGAGAGCTACCAGGATGGGGTGCTGGTCGACGCGCAGACCGAGGCGAGCGACATGGGGCACTCCACCTTCCGCATCAAGGCGGGGATCCGGTTCCGGCCATGACCGGCGAACGGCGCGCCGAGCGTTGATGGCCGCCTCGTTCACCCACCGGCGTCCCGAGCGCTGATGCCCGCCACCTTCACCCACCGGCGCCGGGTAGAGTTCGCCGACACCGACACCGCCGGCGTCGCGCACTTCACCGCGCTCTTCCGCTACGTCGAGGAGGCGGAGCACGCGTTCTACCGCTCGTTGGGCGGCGCGGCGTTCGAGTGGCACGATCGGGGGCTCGCGGGGATGCCCCGCGTGCACGCGAGCCTCGACTTTCTGGCGCCCGCCCGCTACGGCGACGAGGTCGAGGTCGTGCTCCGCGTGGCAGAGAAGCGGTCCCGCTCGCTGCGCTACGAGGCGGAGCTGGCGCGTGTGGAGGGGGAGGCGCGCACGGTGCTTGCCCGCGGGGAGATGACGGTGGTGTACGCCACTCGCGGGCACGACGAGCGCGAGTGGACCGCCGCTCCGCTCCCGCCAACGCTGGTGGACGGGATCGAAGTCGCCGACTGAGCGGGGCCCGGTCCCCGGGCGACGCGCTCCCCGGCGATCGCGCGAAGCAGCCCCGTCGCGCGAGGCGGCGATCAGCCTCCGTGCGTCAGCGCCTCGTCCAGCAGCCGGACGAAGTGCGCCGCCTCCCGCCCCCCGAGCTCGGCGATCTGGTGGCGGCAGCTCGTGCCGTTCGCCACAAGCCGGTCCGACGGGTCCGCGTCGCGCACGGCGGGCAGCAGATCCAGCTCCGCGATGCGGCGCGACAGATCGGCGTGCTCGCGCTCGTAGCCGAACGAGCCTGCCATCCCGCAGCACCCGGCCGGCATCGCGGACACCTCCAGAGCGGGGATCCGGGCCAGCACCGCCACCGTCGCCTCCGCGAGGCCGAACGCCTTCTCGTGGCAATGCCCGTGGACCCGGACGCGCGTCGCCTCGAGCCGACCGAGGGGAAGCCGCGCCGGGCCGCGCTCGACGAGGAGCTCCGACAGGAGTCGCGCGCGCTCCGACACCAGGGCCGCGTCCTCCCCCGGGACGAGCGCAGGAAGCTCGTCGCGGAGCGTCAGCAGACAGGAGGGCTCGAGCCCGACCACGGGGACCCCGCGCCGAGCCCGGGCGAGGAAGGCGTCGACGAGTCGGGCGAGCTCGGTGCGCGCCTCCTCCACCAGGCCCACGTTGAGGAAGGTCCGGCCGCAGCACGGCGGCCGGCCCGATCCGCCGGCGAACGAGACGCGAAACCCGCCCGCTCGCAGCACGCGCACGGCGGCGCGCGCGTTCTCGGGCTCGAAGTAGCGCGTGAAGGTGTCCACGAACAGCGCTACCTCCGGCCCGCTCGCCGACGGATCGGGCGCCGGGGCCTCGAAGGGTGACTTCGACCAGCGCGGCAGGCGCCGGTCGGCCGCCAGACCCAGCCACCGCTCGCCGGCCCGCGCCATGGGGGCGAAGCGGTTTCGCAGGTTCACGAGCGGAGCCGCGCGGGCGGCCCACGGGGCGTAGCGGGGCAGATACGCCAGCGCGCGGTCACGCGCCGTCGGCGCGTGGCGGGCGCGGTGGCGCGCCAGGAACTCGATCTTCATGCGCGCCATGTCGACGCCGGTGGGGCACTCGCGGCGGCACCCCTTGCACCCGATGCACAGATCGAGCGCCTCGTACAGGTCGGGCGAGCTCCACGGGTCTTCGCCGAGCTGGCCGGTGAGCGCGAGGCGGAGCGCGTTGGCACGCCCGCGCGTCGAGTGGCGCTCGTCGAGGGTCGCCCGATACGACGGGCACATGACGCCGGGCGCGCGCTGCCGGCAGGCGCCGTTGTTGTTGCACATCTCGACGGCCCCGGCGAGCCCGCGCCACTCCGACCAGTCGAGAACCGTCTTCGTGTCCACCGGACGGTAGTCGGGGAAGTAGCGGAACAGGGTCCGATCGTCCATGCGTGGCGGATCCACGATGCGGCCCGGGTTGAGCAGCCCGCGTGGATCGAAGCGGCTCTTGATCTCTCCGAACGCCGCGGTGATCCGCGGGCCCAGCATGGGCCGGAGGAACTCGGAGCGGACGATGCCGTCGCCGTGCTCGCCGGAATGGCTGCCCCCCAGCGCGCGCGCGAGGCCGAACGCCTCCTCCGCGATGGCGCGCAGCCGGCGGACGTCCCCGACCTGCTTCAAGTCGAGGGCGGGCCGCACGTGCAGACAGCCGACGGAGGCGTGCGCGTACCAGATGGCCCGCGTCCGGTGCCGCTCGATGATGGCGGACAGCCGGTCGTGCCACTCGGGAAGCCGGTCGAGCGGGATCGCGCAGTCCTCGATGAACGCGATCGGCTTGCGCGGCTCCTTCATCGAAGTGGCGATGTTGAGCCCGGCCTTGCGGACGCCCCACACATCGGCCTGGAAGGCGGGATCCTCGGTGCCGACGAGAAAGCTCCCGCGCTCCCGCTCGCCGATCACCTCCCGCAGCCGCCCGAGGCCCGTCCTCGTATCGTCCGGGTCCTCGCCTGAGAACTCGACCACGAGGAGGGCGCCGGGGAGGGGCGCCCCGGCCGCGGGCGGCCGGCCGATCCCCAGGATGCGGCCGAGCGCGCCCCGGAACGCCGGGATGTGCGCGGCGAGCTCGAGCAGCGTGCGGTCGATGAGCTCGACGGCGGTCGGGTCGAGGGCCACGAGGTCGGGCACGGCGGCCAGCGCGTCGCGCACCGATCGAAAAGCGCAGACGCCCAACGCCCTGCGGGCCGGAAGCGGGTGTAGCGCGAGCTCGAGCGCGGTGAACAGGGCGAGCGTGCCCTCGGAGCCCACGAGCAGATCCGCGAGAGTGGCCCCGCTCCGACCCAGCCGGTGGAGCGCGTACCCGGCCACGTTCCGGGGCACCCGCGGGATGCGACGCGCCAGCTCCTCGGACTCGCGGGCGTAGAGGGCCAGCATGGCGGTCTCGAGCGCGGTGGGCGGGCCGGGGCCGCGATCGCCGGCCCCGAACCAGGCCGTGGAGCCGTCGGCCATCACCGCCTCGATCCCGGCCACGTGCTCCACCATGTGGCCGTAGCGGATCGATCGGGCTCCCGCGCTGTTGTTCCCCGCCATGCCGCCGAGGGTGGCCCGGCTCGAGGTGGCGACGTCGACGGGAAAGAACAGCCCGTGCGGACGCAGGAAGGCGTTCAGCTCGTCGAGCACGACCCCGGGTTGCACCACCACCCGCCGCCCCTCGGGATCGAAGTCGAGGATGTCGCGCAGGTGACGGCTCGTGTCGAGCACCAGGCCTCGCCCGATCGACTGGCCGCTCATCGACGTCCCGGCCCCCCGGACGACGACCGGGATGTCCGCCCCTCCGGCGATCTCGACCGCCCGCCTGACGTCCTCCGCCGTGCGGGGAAAGGCCACCCCCACGGGCTCGATCTGGTAGATCGAGGCGTCCGTGCTGTACAGGCCGCGGGTAAACCGATCGAAGCGCACCTCGCCGTCGAGCGCCGCGGCCATCCGCGCCGGGAAGGATCCTGTGCTCTCGGGAGTCAGCGCATCACCGATGGCCCGGGCTCCGCTCGAGAGTCGGGTGACGACGGGCCGCGTCGCGGGAGCGGAGCCGTTGCGCGGCGACCCACGCATTCTAATCGTGGGACGACCGCGCCTGACAGACCATACTCCGCCGGACCGCGAGCGCCCGTGCTGCACGAGAGCGGCAGACACTTCCTCCAACTCCCCGGACCGACCAACGTCCCCGACCGGGTGCTCCGCGCCATGGATCGGCCGCTCATCGACCACCGGGGTCCGCGCTTCCGCGACATGCTGCGTGGGCTGCTCGAGGAGCTCGGGGGCGTGTTCGGTGCCGATCGACACGTGTTCGTGTTCGCCTCCTCCGCCAGCGGCTGCTGGGAGGCCGGTCTGGTCAACACGCTGTCGCCGGGCGACCGCGTCCTCGCGTTCGTGAACGGTTTCTTCGGCGCCAGGTGGGCGAGCGTGGCCGGGCGCCTCGGGCTCGAGCCGGAGGTCGTGGAGGGCGACTGGCGACGGCCGGTGGACGCCGATGCGATCGCCGGGCGACTGGCCGCCGATGCCCGGGGCGACATTCGCGCCGTGCTCGTGGTCCACAACGAGACCTCCACCGGGGTCACCAGCGACGTCGGCAGGGTGCGCGCCGCGATCGACGCCTGCGACCACGAGGCGCTGCTCATGGTGGACGCCGTCTCGTCGCTCGGCGTGACACCGGTCCGGCACGACGAGTGGGGCGCCGACGTCACGATATCGGGTTCGCAGAAAGGCCTCATGTTGCCGCCCGGCATTGGGTTATGCGCCGTCAGCTCACGCGCCCTCGAGGCATACGAGCGGGCGGGGCTGGCGCGCGCGTACTGGGACTGGGGCGACATGCTGCGCTCGAACGAGGAGGGTGTGTTCCCTTCGACGCCGGCCACCGCGCTTCTCTTCGGTCTCGTCGAGTCGCTCGCCATGCTCCGCGAGGAGGGGCTCGAGCGGGTGTTCTGGCGCCATGGTCGGTTCGCGGAGGCCACCCGCCGGGCCGTGTCGGCCTGGGGGCTCGACAACTACTGCGCGGACCCGACGGCGTACTCGAACGCCGGGACGACGGTGCTCCTGCCGGACGGGGTGGATGGGGAGGCCTTCCGCCGCGAGACGAGGGCCCGGTTCCACGTGTCGCTGGGGGGCGGCCTGGGACCGCTCGTCGGCCGCGTGTTCCGCGTCGGCCACCTGGGCGACTTCAACGCCCCCATGCTGTTGGGCACGCTGGCCGCCATCGAGATGGGCCTTCGAACGGTGGGAGCGGAGGTGGCGCCCGGTGGGATGGAGGCCGCCATGGACTATCTGATCGCGACCTCGGGATGAGGCGGCTCCACGACCCGGGCGCCCCCCTGGCGGCGCTCCTCGTCCTCGGAGCGGCCGCCTGTGGAGGTGGGCGCGCGGACGGTCCGCTGGAGCTCAGGCTGGGTCACGTCGGGGCCCCCGGCTCGCTGTTCGATCTCACGGCGACGGAGTTCGCGCGCCGGGTCGAGTTCGAATCGGGCGGACGAGTCACCGTGGCCGTGTTCGGCTCGAGCCAGCTCGGCGGCGACGAGATCCTGCTCCAGAAGCTCAAGCTCGGGACGGTCGACCTCGCTCTTCCGTCGACCGTGATGTCCTCCACCATCGAGCAGTTCGGTCTGTTCGAGATGCCGTACCTCATCGAGGATCGCCCACACATGGCGCGCATGGAGGAGGCCGTGGTGTGGCCCATGCTGGCCCCGCTCGCGGAAGCCCGGGGCTACCGGATCATCGCCGTGTGGGAGAACGGGTTCCGGCACATCACGAACGACGTGCGGCCCATCGTCGGCCCCGAGGACCTGGCCGGCATCAAGCTCCGCACCCCGAGCGGCGTGTGGCGCGTCAAGCTGTTCCAGACGCTGGGCGCCAACCCGACCCCGATGGCGTACTCGGAGGTGTTCATGGCACTCCAGACGGGCGTCATGGATGGCGAGGAGAACCCGCTCGCCCAGATCTACAGCGCGCGTTTCCACGAAGTGCAGAAGTACCTGTCCCTCACCGGCCACGTGTACACGCCCGCCTATCTGACCGCAGGCGTCGCGCGCTGGGATCGCCTGCCCGGGGACGTGCGCACGCTCGTGGAGCGGGTCGCCCGGGGGATGCGGCCGTGGGTGTACGAGACCGCCGCGCGTCTCGACGAGGAGTTGTTGGCGGTGATCCGCCAGTCCGGGACCGAGGTGAACGAGGCCGACCGGGGGCGATTCCTGGCGGCCAGCCGACCCCTGTACCAGGAGTTCGCGAACACCGTCGGGGGCGGCGCGGCCCTGCTGGAGGCGGCGCGGGCCGTCGCGCCCCCGCCGGTGAGCGCGGCCGGCGAGACGCGCGACAGCGGGGTAGCCGGCGACCCCCCGTCCGTGGAGCGCGGGAGCGGCGCGCCCTGAGCCCTGCCGCGGGCCGCCGCGCCCGGGGCCTCCGACGGGTGCGTCGCGCCGTCGAGCGCCTCCTCGAAGGGACGGTCCTGACGTTGATGGCCGCGCTCGCCACCCTGGTCGTGGCGGGCGTCGCCTTCCGCAAGGCGGGCGCCTCGCTCGTGTGGTACGACGAGGTGGCCGCCATCCTGCTCGCCTGGCTCACCTACTACGGCGCCGCGCTCGCCGCGCTGCGTCGGGCGCACATCGGAGTCCCCACCGTCATCCGTGCGCTCCGGGGCCGGACGCGGCTTCTCGTCGTCGTCCTCGCCGAGGTCGCCGTCCTCGGCTTCTTCGCCGTGGTCGGGTGGTCGGGGTACCGGGTGCTGGTCGCGATCGGGGGGACGTCGCTCGTCAGCCTCCCCGGCATCCCGGCCCGCGTCGCGCAGTCGGTGATACCGATCGGCGCGGCGCTGTTCATCGTGGCCGAGCTCCTGAGCGTCCGCGACGCTCTCGAGGATCGCCGCGCCCCCCTGGACATGGGCGAGCCGTGATCCTCGTCCTGATGTTCGTGGGGCTCCTCGTCCTCGTGACGCTCGGCGTGCCCATCGCGGTGGCACTCGGCATCGTGTCGGTGCTCGCCATGCTGGCCACCTCGGGCGCGGCAGTCCTCCCGAACGTGGGGCTCGTGCTGTTCGACGGAGCGACGTCGTTCCCGCTCATCGCGATCCCGCTGTTCATCCTCGCCGGGGCGATCATGAACGCCACCGGCATCTCGCGCCGCCTGATCGCGTTCGCCTCGGCGCTGGTCGGGTTCATCCGCGGCGGCCTCGCCATGGTGAGCATCGCGGCCTCGCTGTTCTTCGCCGAGATCTCCGGGTCGGCGGTAGCGGACGTCGCCGCGCTCGGATCGATCCTCATCCCGGCCATGAAGAGGCGGGGCTACTCGACGCCGTTCTCCGCCGCCGTGATGTCCTCGGCGGCCACGCTGGCGGTGATCATCCCGCCTTCGATCCCCATGATCCTGTATGGGGTGATGGCCGAGGTGTCGATCGTCGAGCTGTTCGTGGCGGGGATCATCCCCGGCCTCCTGGGCGGTGTGCTGCTCATGACGGTGGCGTGGCTGTACGCGCGCCGGCACGACTTCCCGGTCGAGGAGTCGTTTCGACTCTCGCGCGTGCGGGAGACGTTCCGCGAGGCCGCGTGGGCGCTGCTCCTCCCGGTGATCATCCTCGGGGGGATCTTCACGGGGTGGGTGACCGCGACGGAGGGTGCCGGGCTGGCCGTGGTGGCCGCGCTCGCGATCGGTGGTCTCGTCTACCGCGAGCTCGACGTGAAGGCGCTGCGCGAGGCCATGCTCGAGGGGGGAGTGCAGACGGCCGTCGTGATGCTCCTCGTGGCGACCTCGGCGTTGCTGGGCGATTTCCTCACCGAGCTCCAGGTCCCGCAGCGCGTGGCGGCGGAGATCATGGGCTTCACGCACAGCACGTGGCTCATCCTCGCCCTCCTCAACGTGTTCTTCCTCGTGATCGGGCTCTTCCTGCACTCCGCCGCCGCGATCATCCTCGTCGTCCCGATCGTGATGCCCCTGGTGCGGGCCGCCGGGATCGACCCGGTGCACTTCGGGCTCATCGTCACGCTGAATCTGGGGATCGGACAGCAGACGCCGCCGGTTGCGAGCGTGCTGGTCACCGCCTGCTCGGTCGCGAAGGCCGACATCTGGGAAGTGAGCGTGGTGAACCTGCGCTTCGTCGCCGTGCTGCTTGGCGTGCTCGTGCTCGTGACATATCTGCCGGTCATCCCCATGGCGCTGGTCCAGCTGTTCTACCGCTGACCGTCACTCCGTCCAGGCAGCCACGGTCTCTTTCACGAAGTCCTCGAGGCGCCTCGGCTCGTGCTTCAGGATGCGCGTCTGCAGCTCGAGCTCCTCGGGCGTGGCGACGAGGCCGCGTTCGAGAAAGTGCGCGTACATGACGCGCAGGTCGTCGACCAGCCACGGCGGCAGCATCCCCGACACACCATCCTGCCACATGTCGAGGTCGTCCCCCACGTACACGATCGTCCCGTCGAGCGCCTCGCCCCACACGGCGGCCACCTCCTCGCCGGTGAGCGCGCGTGGCCCGACGAGGGGGTAGCGCATCCCTTCGTGGCCGTCCTCGAGGAGCGCCGCGACGGTGGCGTCCGCGATGTCGCGCACGTCCACCCGATTCACCCCCAGCGGCCCGATCGGCAGCGGATAGATCTGCATCTCCATGATCGGCTCGCGCAGCCGGAGGTCGTTCTGCAGGTACTCGCTCGGCTGGATCGTGACCCACGCCACGCCGCACTCCTCCAGGGCGCGCTGGATCTCGACCTTCGACGCGAAATGGGGGATGTGGGACGCATCGTCCGCCCGGTGCACCGAGTGGAACACGACGCGCTCGACCCCGGCCCGGACGGCCGCCGCCACCGCGGCGCGGCCGAGCTCGGCCTCGGCCGGGTGGAGGGGCGTCAGCAGGTGGACCCGGTCTACGCCCTCGAACGCCGGGTCCAGCGAAGACGGATCCTCCAGGTCTCCCCGCACGAGCTCGACGCCCTCCGCGCCGGTCCCCACCCGGTCCTCCGAGCGGGTCATCACGCGCACCGGGACCCCGCGCGCTACCAGACGCGCGACCACCTCGCTGCCCACCGTTCCCGTCCCGCCGAGGCAAAGCACCTTCATTCCGTCGACCTCCTTCGAGGGTGTGGCCACCCCGTGGCTACGGCCGGTCGCGCTGAATCCGCCGCAGGGCCTCGATGCGGTCCCGATACCGGTCCAGCGCTCGGCCGAGCAGCGCGTCGTCGTGCAAATCGATCCCGAGATACCGGTCGAGCAGTTCGTCCGGGGGGGCCTCCCGGGAGTGGGTCATCAGCTGAACGTAGCGCGCGCCGAAGCCCTCCGGATCCTCCAGGTACGCATCGTATTACGCGATCGCCAGCAGCGAGGCGTACACGTAGTTGACGGTGTACAGGGGATCCTCGAAGAACAGCGGTTTCGTCATCCACATGCCCCTCCGGATGGGCTCTCGCTCGGGCCACATCGAATAGCGCGACTCCACTTCCAGCGTCAACCGGTCCAGGTCGTCCGCTCCGGTCACCTCCCCGCTGGACACGCCGGCGTAGATCGCCTGTTCGAGGGCCACCTCCGACGCCGCCGAGTAGAGTTCGCGGATGCCCTTGATGTCCAGGAACTGCCGCAGGTAGTACTCCTCGAGTCCCGGATCCCCTGCCTCCGCGTACAGGTGGCTCGCCAGCAGGAGCTCGGCGAACCCCGCGAAGGACTCGGACAGGGGATGGGGTCCGTCCGCGTACGCGGGGAGCACTCCGGCCTCGCTCATCAGGGCGCGCTCCACGGCGTGGGTCGATTCGTGGGCCAGCCGGCTCACATCGCGATACGATCCCTCGAACCCGCTCGTGTACAACGCGCTCGGGCTGCCGATGAAGCCCGTCGAGAACCCTCCACCCCGGCGGTGGGCCCCGGGGACGATGTCCATGCGTCCGTTGGCGGGGTCGAGCAGCGTGGCCAGCGCCTCTCCGTATTCCGTCCCCAGCGGCGCGAGGGCTTCCGCTATTCGCTCGCTCGCCGTCCCGATCGTGAAGCGGGGCGCGGGCACACCGGGGACGGGAGCGTACCCATCCCAACCGTGCGCCTCGTCCCCGGTCGCCGCCGCGGTTCGATCGGCCAGCACCCGTTCGTAGTCCCGGTATGCGGTCGATTCCTCGACGATCCGGCCCACCAACCGTGTCACCTCTTGCTCCGACAGATAGCTCGCGAAATACACCTCGCTCGGCCGGTCGGGGAAGCGGTGCAGCTTCGCGATCGCGTCGCCCGCCTTCACGGTGCGGATGAGGGCGAACGCGTACAGGTCGCGTCGCGATCCGTAGCCCTCGAGCAGGCGGCGGAACCCCTCGGCCCGAACCCCGGGGTCCGGACTGCTCCGTATGCGGGCGTAGTCGGCCCCGACGTCCAGGGTCCCCTCGGGCGTCTCGAGCGTGCCGAACTCCGTTCCGGAGAGAAGTGTCTGATAGAGCGCGTCCTGCCAGCCCGTCGTGATCGGCCCGAGATCCGCGATCAGCGCCTCGCGCTGGGGATCGAGCGCATGTGCCGCCTCGCGGCGTGCCGTATCGAACAGATACCGGTACGCTTCGAGCTCGGCGCGCTGCCGCGTGAATCCGTCCACGACGTCCGGGCGGGCCGTCCGCAGGGCGTCTCGTACGAGCTCGTGGGCGCGCGCCATTCCGGCCTCGAGGGCCGAGGAGGCATCGGCGCTCTCGCGATCCCGGGTGTCCGTCGTGTAGTGCAGCCAGAGGTAATCGTCGTGCCGGTAGAACTGGATGAGGAGGGAATCGTACAGTCGAAGCGCGTCGAGCATCGCGGCCGCCGAGTCGGTGAAGTGCGCGATGACGGCGTCGAACGTCGCGTACCGGGCCTCGAGGACCTCACGGTCGGCCAGCTCTCGCTCGGGGCTTGCGAAGTAGAGACGCGCGAAGTCGATGTGGTAGGCCGGAGCAGCGTCCGGGGGGATGGCGACGAACTCCTGCGCTCGCGCGGCACCGGGCGCGAGCACCCCTGCGAGGCTCCATAGCAGGACGTGGCGTCTCCAGGGCGCGCCGGCGGGCGGGCGCCCGGCCGGACACCGGATCGGTGCGGCGGAGTCCCGGCGCTGCGGAAGCCGAGCCCTGCCGGTGCTGGACATGGAACCGCCTTCGCGCGGAGTCAAGTCTGTCGTCGGACGATGGCCCGCACCGCATCGCCAAGCATCGCGAGGTACGCATCGAGGTCGGCGACCTCGATGGGCGGACCGTGGATCGGGGCCACAGCCACGACCGGGTGGGTCTCGAACAGCCGCACGAGCGCGTCCATCAGACGCTCCGGATCGACGTATCGTAGCCAGCGCAGTGTCTGACGGTGGAACTCGGCCACCCCTTCGGCGCGACCGGCGGCGGGGAGCGCGCCCCAGAATCGGTCGCAGGCGCCCGGCGGGTGGAGCGTCGCGAACCCGTCGGCCACGAACAGCACACGCGACACCCGGTCGTAGATCCACGTCGTGTGCGAGCGATCGGCGAGCGGGGGATCGAGGAAGGTGAACGGCCGTCCGAGGACCTCCAGCGTCTCCCCGATCCGCGAGCGTCGGGCATACGGAAGCCCCTGGATCTCCGGGTCTGCGCACGAGGCCACGATCTCGAAGTCGCCCCATTCGGAGCGCAACGCGGGGATGTTGCCGGAATGCGGATAATCGGAGTGCGACAGGATGAGCGCCCGCGGCCCCGCGCCCGCGGTCGCCTCCCGGATCCGCGCCGCCACGCGGTCGCGGTGGTGGAAGGATCCCGAATCGATGAGGATGTCGCCGCCGGGCGTCCGCACGAGGTAGACGGACACGTGCAGGTGGGCGTCCCCCTCGGGGAAGCACTCGTGGATCCACTCCACACCGTCGGTCACGGTAATGGACGGCGTCGACGCGGCCGTCCCTTCCGTGTCGCGGACGTCCGGGGCTCCCGGCGTCCCGCGGCTCACAGGACGCCTCCGCGCCCCGACTCGGCGACCCGGCGCACGACCTCGTTCATGAGCTGGAAGTAGCGCTCCGGGTCCTCCCGGACGACGAGCCCGTGCGCGGGCGCGAGGTGGTACCCGCCGAACTCGCGCGCCAGCGCGTCGGTGGCCGCCCGCACCCGGTCGACGTCGACGTACTGGAACCAGAACATCACGCGGCTGTGGAAGGCCTCCAGCCGATCGACGTCGATCTCCGCCTCGATCTCATCCGTGCGCCGCAGGCACTCGCCCGAAACGTGCGGAAAGCCCAGCCAGTCGACGGTGAACAGCGTGCGGGTGGTCTCCTCGCACATCCACGTGTGGAGCGCCGCGTCGAGAAAGGTGGCCTCGGGGAACCGGAGCGTGAGGCCCCCGAGGTCGATCACGTCATGCGGGCCCACGTGGAGCGCGTCGTCCAGGTGGTAGAGGGCGTGGGTCTCTCCCGCTCTCGGGGCGACGAGCCGCGCCTCGGGGTGCCGGCGGCGGATGCGACCCGTGTTGCCCGCGTGCGGGACATCGGGGTGCGAGATGGCGAGATAGTCGAGCGGCCGCCCGCCGAGGATGTCATCGAGGGCGGCGAGCACCAGGCCGCCGGCGGCGGGCGACAGGGTGTCGAACAGGAGGGTTCGCTCGCCCACGAGCAGGTACGCGTTCTGGGGGACGTGCAGCTCGCGTCCCCCGCCCGCCCACCGGGCGCCGTGCGCTGCGAGGTCCTGCGCGATCGCGACGCGATGCCGCCCGCACTCCTGGATCCAGTGGATCCCGGGCAGCACCTCGCGGTGCGGTGGTCGTTCGATCGGGCTCAAGGGCATCCTCGCGGGACGTTCGGCGTGGCCGGCGAGTCGGACCCGCATAGATTGGGCCCCATCCGATGCCTTCACCAGAGGAGAGCCGATGCGCACGCGAGCGCCGACTGGGGTGTGGCTGTGCGCGGCGATCGCGTCGGCGGGGTGCGGCGCGCCGGCGCGCGACGGAGCGTCCACGGAGCGTGCGTCCGCGTATCCGAGCCGACCGATCGAGATCGTGTCGTGGGCCACCCCCGGGGGTCCCTCCGACCTCCTCGCGCGCGCGCTGGCCCGGGTGGCCCCCCGGCACTTCGGTCAGCCGGTCCGGGTCGTGACCCGGGAGGGCGGTGGTGGGGCCGCGACCATGCAGTACCTGACCCGGCACGCCGGCGATGGCCACGTGCTGGCCGTGTTCACCGCCAGCGGGGCGGTGAGCATGGCGGCGGGCCGGATTCCGTTCGAGCCCGGGGACTTCACCTTCCTCCTCCGGATCCAGCTCGACCCGTTCCTCATCGCGGTCCGGTCGGAGAGCCCGTATCGGGATCTGGCCGATCTGTTCGACGACGCGCGCCGCCGCCCCGGCGGGGTGTCGGTGTCGGGGTTCGGCGCGGCGTCCGCCCACTTCCTGGCGTTCGAGCGGCTGCGCGCCGCCGCCGCCGATCCCGACATCCGCTGGATCCCCTATGCGGGCTCGGGGGACGCCGTGGTGGCGGCGCTCGGGGGACACACCGATGCGGTCCATTCGAACTACGACATCGTCCGCGAGCACGTACGCGCCGGCACGATGCGCGTGCTGGGCGTGGCCCTGCCCCTCGAGGCGCTCCCCGGGGTCGCGTCGTACGCCGAGCAGGGCTTCGACGTCGAGCCGGTCCACTGGCGCGGGGTGATGGGGCCCCCGGGGCTGTCGGACGCGCTGGCCGACGAGATCCGCGCGCGTCTCGAGGCGACGGTCCACGACTCCGAGTTCGTCGCCTACATGGTGCGCGCCGAGATGCGCCCCGCCGGCATGTCCGACCGGGCCGAGTTCTCGGCCTGGGTGACGTCGGAGGTCGCCGCCAGCAGCGCCGCGCTCGTGCGGCTCGGGCTCGTGGGGGAACCGGACTCGGAATGAGGGCCGGTCTCGAACGCTGGACCGCCCCCACCGTCCTGGCCCTCGTGGCGGCGGTGGTCATCATCGACAGCCTCGCCTACCCGCCCTCCCTCGTGCCGGGGGCGCCCGGGCCCGCATTCTTCCCGCGTCTGCTGGCCGCCGGCCTGCTCGCCTGTGCGGGGGTCCTGGGCCGGCGCGCCGCGCGCGGGACGCCGCGACCCGACGGCGAGCCCGCTGGTGGCGCGACCGCGGCCGACGCCGACGGAAGAGGGACGGGGTCCCGGCTCCACCGCCTCGATCGCCCCCGGGTGGCGGGCGGGATCGTGGCGGTGGCGGGCTTTCTCCTGCTGGGCCCGCGCACCGACACGATCGCCACGCTCCCCCTCCTGGTCACGTCGCTCATGGCCCTCATGGGCGAGCGACGCGTCGCGCCGCTCGTTGCCGTGCCGCTCGGGTTCACGCTGTTCGTGTACCTGGTGTTCGAGCGGGCGTTCGGCGTGCCGCTACCGACTTCGCTCTTCTGAGCGGTCGTGTCCGAGCTCGCCACCGGTCTGGCCACGGCGCTCCACCCCGTCAACGCGGCCTGGATCCTGGCGGGGGCGGTGCTGGGCATATTCGCCGGCGCGATGCCGGGTCTCAGCTCGACGGTCGGGCTCGCGATCCTCCTCCCCCTGACCTTCGCCCTCGACCCCGTGCCCGCGCTCCTCATGATGGTGTCGCTGTACATGTCCGCGCAGTACGGCGGCTCCATCACCGCGATCGCCATCGGCGTGCCCGGCAGCTCGTCGGCCCTCGCGACCACCTTCGACGGATACCCCATGAGTCGCCGCGGCCAGGCGGCGCGCGCGCTCGGCATCTCGCTGTTCGCGTCGACGATGGGGGGCCTGTTCGGGGCCGTCCTGCTGGTGCTCGCCCTCGGTCCGCTGGCCCGTGCGGCGCTCGAGTTCGGGCCGGCGGAGTTCTTCGCACTCGGCGTGTTCGGGTTGTCGATCGTGGCGAATCTCGTGGGCCGAGACCCGGTGAAGGGCGTCGCGAGCGCGCTCCTCGGACTCCTCCTGTTCGTCGTCGGTCTGGACGTCCTGACCGGCGCGCCACGCCTCGCCTTCGGGACGACGGCCCTCATGGACGGGCTGGGTCTCGTCCCCATGCTCATCGGGTTCTTCGCGGTCGCCGAGGCCCTCGAAGCCATCGGCCGGCCCGCCGCGGCGCGGCCGTCCACCGGGATCGAGGGGGCCCGGCCGCGGCTGTCCGAGCTCTGCAGGCTGTGGCGCTCCGTGCTGCGTGGCTCGGCGATCGGCGGCTTCGTCGGCGCGATCCCCGGGGCGGGCGCCACGATCGCCTCGCTCGTGGCCTGGAACGAGGAGCGCCGGGCCTCGAGGACCCCGGAGCGCTTCGGGGCCGGGGCGCCCGAGGGCATCGCGGCGCCCGAAGCAGCCAACAACGCCTGCGTGGGGGCGGCGATGATCCCGCTCCTGTCGCTCGGGATCCCGGGGTCGGCCAGCGCCGCCGTCCTGCTCGGCGGCCTCCAGGTGCACGGTCTGTCGCCGGGCCCGCTCCTCGCGAGCGATCATCCCGAGCTGGTGGCTGCGCTCGAGGCCGGGTTCTTCGTCGCGGTCGTGGCCATGGTTGCGGTCGGGCTCGCGGGGATCCCGCTGTGGACGCGCGTGGTGCGGGTGCGGGCGAGCACGCTTATGCCGATCGTGGTCGGGATCTCGCTCGTCGGCACGTTCGCCCTGCGCGGAAACCCGTTCGACGCCTGGGCGGCGCTTTTTTTCGGTGGTCTCGGCCTCGCGCTGGAGCGAGCCGGCTTCCCTCGCGTGCCGGTCGTCCTCGGCCTCATCCTGGGGCCGATGATCGAGACGAACTACCGCCGCGCCCTGTCGCTCTCCTCCGGCTCGCACTGGACGTTCGTCGAGCACCCGATCAGTCTGGTCCTGCTGGTCCTGGCCGTGGCGAGCCTCGCGACCCCGGTCATCGGCCGCCGACTGCGACTCAGACGGGAGGGAGCTTCGTGAGCGCGACCCGGGCCGTGATCGACTTCGTCCTCGACATCGCGCTCGATCGTGTGCCCGACGAGGTCGTGCGCGAGGGCCGTCGCTGTGTGCTGGACGGGATCGGCGTCATCCTCGCCGGGGTCCCGGAAGCCTGTGCCCGGATCGTGCGCGAGGAGATGGCCGCGCGGGGCGGCAGCGGAGAGGCTACGCTGCTCGGTACCCCGGCGCGAGCCCCGGCCGGCCCGGCGGCGCGCGCCAACGGGACCGCCGGGCACGCGCTCGACTTCGATGACACGCAGCTGTCGAGCGCCCCCGATCGGATCTTCGGGCTACTCACGCACCCCACCGTGGCCCCGCTGGCCGCCGGGCTGGCGGTGGGCGAGCGCGAGGACGTATCCGGCGCCGCCTTCCTCGAGGCCTTCCTCACGGGGTTCGAGGTCGAATGCAAGATGGCGGAAGCCATCGACCCGCGGCATTATCGCGAGGGCTTCCATTCCACCGCCACCCTGGGGACGTTCGGGGCCGCCGTGTGCGCGGCGAAGCTCGTGCATCTGGCGGCGGATGAGTTCGAGATGGCACTCGGGATCGCGGCCAGCCTCGCCGCCGGCATCCGGCTCGGGTTCGGCACCATGACCAAGCCCTTCCACGCGGGACGTGCGGCGGAGAACGGCATCCTGGCCGTCGATCTCGCGGCGCGCGGGTTCACCGCGGGAGACGATCCCCTGGAGGCCGAGTGGGGCTTCTTCCAGGTGTTCGGAGGCGGGTTCGATGAGACGCGTCTCGTGGGAGCGCTCGGCCATCCGCATTCGATCGTCGACCCGGGCGTGTCGGTGAAGCCGTACCCTTCGGGGAGCCTCGGGCACCCCAGCATGGACGCGCTGCTCGCGCTGGTGACCGCGCACGACCTGGCCCCCGACGACGTCGAGCGCATCACGTTCCGCGCTGGGCACAACATCCTGCGGCCGCTCAGATATCGGCGACCGGAGACCGAGCTGGAGGCCAAGTTCTCGATCCCGTTCATCCTCACCAGCATCGTCCTCCGGCGCCGGGCCGGGATCGAGGAGTTCACCGACGAGTTCGTGCGCTCGGAGGCGGTCCGGAGCTTCATGGAACGGGTCGACGTGCGCTTCGACGAGGAGATCGATGCGCGGGGGTACGACCGCATGCGGAGCCGGATCGACGTGCGGCTGAAGGACGGGCGCGAACTGACGACGACCGCCGACACGTACCGGGGCGGTCCAGAGCGGCCGCTGACCGGCGACGAGCTCGACGCCAAGTTCCGCGAGTGCGCGGCGCGGGTGCTGTCCCCGGCGGCGATCGAGGTGGCCCTCGAACGGCTGCGGGCGCTGGAGGACCTCGAGCGTCTGACGGAGCTCACCCGCGCCCTGGGCGTGCGTGCGGCGGGGGTTTCGTGAGAGCCGCGGGGCGTTACGCCGGACGGATCGGGCGCGGCGGCGCGACGCGTATCGGAGTGCGTATTACGGCGTGGCTCCTCGCGCTCGCGGGGACGGGCGGCATGGGCGCCTGCGGGCGATGGGCGGCCGACGCCCCCGCGGGGGACGTCGTCGCCGACTCGGGAAGGGCCGCAGCCGCATCGCCCGACGACCGCGGGCCGTACGACGTGGTCGAGGTCGAGACGGACCTCATGGTGGAGATGCGCGACGGCGTCCACCTGGCGACCGATGTGTACCGACCCGCGCGCGGTGAGGCGCCGGTGGACGAGCGCTTCCCCGTGCTCCTCCACCGCACGCCGTACGACAAGACCGCGCGCGGGCTGGTGGCGCAGGCGCGCTGGTTCGCCACGCACGGTTATGTGGTCGTCCTGCAGGACACGCGCGGCCTGTACCGCTCCGAGGGCGAGTTCCAGAAGTACAACCGATACGACGCCCCGGACGGCTTCGACACGATCGCGTGGATCGCCGGGCTCGACTACGTGCTCCCCAGCGTGGGGATGTGGGGCACCTCGTACGGGGCGCACACGCAGGCCGATGCCGCCAAGCTCGACCCCCCGGCCCTCGCCACCGCCGTGCTCACCATGGGCGGGCTGTCGGACGGATGGGATCACAAGGTGAGGAACCACGGCGCGTTCGAGCTCGGGCAGCAGCTCGGATGGGCACACGACCAGCTCGCGGCGGTGACCGATGACCCGGAGCTGCGGGAGCGCCTGGGACGCGAGCCGGTCTCGGAGTGGTTCGACCTGATCCCGTTCCGGCAGGGCCACAACCCGCTCTCGGTCGCGCCGAACTTCGAGGCGTACTTCCTCGGCATGCAGAACCACGGGGACTACGACGAGTACTGGAGCGGCATCGGGAGGAACTGGGTCGAGTACTACGACGGGACGGCCGACATCCCGATGCTGCACGTGGGCGGCTGGTACGATCCGTACGCCGGTGGGACGATCCGTAACTTCGTGGAGCTCGCGCGCCGCAAGCGGGCCCCCATGCGTCTCGTCATGGGCCCGTGGACGCACGGAGCGGCCTCGCGCTCGTACGCGGGCGACGTGGAGTTCGGCGACGCGGCCGCCATCCCGGAGTTCTCGCGCGGCTTCCACCTGCGCTGGTTCGATGCGCATTTGAAGGGCGAGCTCGCCGACGAGAGGGGAGCGTCCGGCGACTCCGCGCGGATCTTCCTCATGGGGACGGGCGACGGGCACCGCGACCCGAACGGCCGCCTGTACCACGGCGGGCGCTGGATCGACGCGGCATCGTGGCCTCTCCCCGGCACCCGGACCGTGCCGTACTACGCATGGGGGGACGGGACGTTGCGACCGGAGCCGCCCCTGGCGGACGGCGGCGCCACCACCTACACCTACGACCCGCACGCCCCCGTCCCGACGATCGGCGGATCGTTCTCCGGCGCCCTCAAGCGGGGCGCCTACGACCAGGTCGAGCGCCCGTTCCGCTCGCTCGAGGGGGGGTCGGAAAACGGGTTCTACGGTTCGCGCCCTCCCTATCCGCGGCTTCGCGACCGCCCCGACGTGCTCGTGTTCGAGACCCCGCCCCTGGAGGAGGACGTCACGGTGGTGGGGCCGATCACGGTGCGGCTGTGGGTGTCGTCCTCGGCCGTGGACACCGACTTCACGGCCAAGCTCATCGACGTGTATCCGCCCGGCGGAGACTGGCCGGAGGGGTTCGACCTCAACCTCACGGACGGGATCATCCGCGCCCGCTACCGCGGTTCGAGGGAGCGCGCCGAGCTCATGGAGCCGGGCGTCGTGTACGAGGTCGTCATCGAGCCCTTCCCGACGGCCAACCTGTTCAAGGCGGGCCACCGGATCCGGATCGACATCTCGAGCTCCAACTACCCGCGCTTCGACGTCAATCCGAACACGGGCGAGCCGCTGGGGCGCCACACGCACATGATCGCGGCCGACAACACCGTATACCACGATGCGGCGCACCCGAGCCAGGTGGAGCTTCCGATCGCGCAGCTCGCCGGCGGATGAGCGCCGGGAGTGACGGGTGCGACGCCCGCTCAGGGGGCGTAGGGCGCGAAGTGCTCCTTCAGGAGCTCGTTCAGCCGCTCCGGCGCCTGCTCGGGGACCCAGTGGCTCGCGCCCTCCAGCACCTCGAACCTGTACGGCCCTTCCACGAAATCGGCCGTCAGCTCGGCGCCCTCGCGTCCGAGCGCGACGTCACCGGTGCTCCACACGAACATCGTGGGCATCCGGATCGGGGTCACCGGAGGCCGTCGAAACGGGAGCGTCATGGCCCGATACCACGCGAGCGCCGCGTCGAGGGCTCCCGGCGACGCGAGGCGGTCGACGTACGTGTCGATCTCCTCCTCCGTGAGCCCCGCCCCGGCGTAGATGCCGCGCAGGAACGCCGCGTCGTCGCCCAGGAAGACGTCCACCGCGCCGTCGGAGCGGAACATGTCCATGTAGCCCGACATCCGGGCCTGCTCGCCCGCGGGGTTCGCGAGGGCCCGACCGAACGCGAACGGGTGCGGCACCGAGATCGGCACGAGCGAGATGACGTGGTCGGGCTGCGTCATCGCCGTGTACCACGCGACCGCGGCGCCCCAGTCGTGCCCCACGAGGTGGAAGCGCTCGTGCCCGAGCGCCGCCGCGATGGCGATCACGTCCCCCACGAGCCGGGGCACCTCGTACGCCTCGTCTCCCAGCGGGCGCGCATCGGGCGAGTATCCGCGCTGGTCCGGGGCCACGACGCGAAAGCCCATGCCGGCGAGGACGGGCATCTGGTGACGCCACTCGAACGAGCTCTGCGGAAAGCCGTGCAGCATCAGGATGAGCGGCCCATCCACCGGCCCGGCCGCCCGGGCATCGAACACCAGGTCGTTCGCCTCGATCCGCAACGGTTCCATGGTGTCCTGTCCCCATGCATCGCCGGCGACGCAGGCCGTCCAGGAGAGCCCGACCGTCCATGCGGCGAGGACCCGGCCCGCGCCGGCCGGCGGGCGGGCCCGGCGCCCGACGAACGGGGCCCGCCAAGGGCCGCCGGGGCATCGTCTCATGCGTCGTCGGGGCGCGGCCTAGGCTTGGCGACCAGCTTGTAGACCACGTACCCCACCACCAGCACGAGCACCGCGCCCGTCAGCCACGGCAGGAAGCTCCACAGGATGCCCAGTGCGATCACGGTCACCGCCCCTTCGACCCGTCCCACGAGACGGTGGCGTCGTCGCGTCTTCACGATCTCGCGCTCCGTATACAGCTCCGGGATGTAGTCGCTGTCCTTCATCGTGCTCTCCGGGGGCAGGGGGCGACGGAGCGTCGCGTCCACGCAGCCCCTACGAGGAACGGGGTCGGCGCGTGTCGGCGTCACGGCTCCCGACCGCCACTGGTATCGCCGGGCCCTCAACCTATTCGAGCCCCGGGCGGGTTCGCACCCGGTCCCACGGCGGCCCGTGCGCCAACCGACGGTCTACGCTACACTTGGACCGGACCTCATCCGCCGGCCGGGACCCATGGAATCGACATCCGAAGCGCCTGGCGTCGTCGTTGCAGATGAACGAGGCGTGGCGGCCCAGCAAGCGATCGTACGCCAGCTCATCCGCGCGAGCGTGCCGCTGGGCCTGACGCTGGTGCTCACCTGCATACGCATCGCGCTCGGGACCTACGGTCTCAGGGGCACCTACATCCTGTTGTTCGGGTCGCTCGTCGCGTGGGGCGCCATGTTCCTGTACATCCTGCCGACCGTCCTGATGGCGTACGGGCACGAGCGTCCGTGGTGGACGGGGCCCGCCTCGATCCTCGGGTTCCTTCCGCTGGTGTACGGACTGTACCTCACGGCGATCGGCGGCGCTCTGGGAGCGTTCCGGGCCCAGACGATCTACGAGGCGATCATGGGCGTCCTGTTCCTCATCGCCGGCTTCCTGTATCTCCGCGACTACTCCCAGCTCACGATGCTGGGCCGGCGTATCGAGGCCTCCGTGGGCGGGGCGCCTCCCGTGGAGGCGATCGACTGACCCGCGGGAGTCGTGACGCATGAGGATCTCGAGGGTCCTCGCGGTGGTGATCGGTGCGGGACTCCCCGCGCCGGGGCTCGTCGGGGTCGTGGCGGCGAGCGTGCGACCGCTGGCCGCTCAGGGAACGACGCCGGGCAGTCGGGGAGCGGCCTCCGTACCCGCCGGCGCGCGGCGGCCCCCGGGCCCGATGCCGCGGATCCTCCCGTTGCGCGAGCGGGCCGCGGTCATCGATCGCTGGCTCGAGCGACGGCTGGACACCGTGATCCCGGACGTCATGCGCCGCGCCGGCATCGACCTGTGGATCATCGCCGCGCGCGAATACGACGAGGATCCGGTCATCGAGACGCTGCTTCCGGCGACGTGGATGGCCGCACGGCGCCGCACCGTGCTCATCTTCCACGACCGGGGCTCCGAACAGCCGGTGGAGCGCCTCGCGGTGGCCCGCTACGACATCGGGTCCTTCCAGCGGGCGTGGGATCCCGATGTGCAGCCGGATCAATGGGGTCGCGTCGCCGAGATCGTGGCGGCGCGCGACCCGCGCCGGATCGCGGTGGACCGATCCGAGACGTTCGCGCTCGCCGATGGGCTGTCGGGGACCGAATACGACGCGCTGCTGGCGGCCCTTCCGCCGGTGTACCGCGACCGGATCGTGCCGGCCGGGGGGCTGGCGATCGGGTGGCTCGAGACGCGCACGCCGGAGGAGATGGAGGTCTACCCGCAGATCGTCCGCATCGCGCACCGGATCATCGCGGAGGGGTTGAGCTCGGCCGTGATCCAGCCGGGTGTGACCAGCACGGCGGATGTGGAGTGGTGGTACCGGGAGCGGATCGCCGGGCTGGAGCTCGACACGTGGTTCCACCCCAGCGTTTCGGTCCAGCGTCGAGACCCCGGTGCCACCGGCGCTGCGGGCGGCGACTTCTCGGCGCCCCCTGACGAGAGCGTGATCCGCCCCGGAGATCTGCTGCACGTGGACTTCGGGATCACCTACCTGCGTCTCAACACCGACACGCAGCAGCACGCGTACGTGCTACGCCCCGGCGAGTCCGATGCCCCGGAGGGCCTGAAGCGCGCGATCGGCGTCGCGAATCGGCTCCAGGACGCCCTCACGGACAGCTTCGTGACGGGCCGCACGGGGAACGAGATCCTGCGGGCGGCGCTCGAGCGAGCCCGGACCGAGGGCATCGACGCGACCATCTACACCCATCCGATCGGGTTCCACGGACACGCGGCCGGCCCCACGATCGGACTCTGGGATCGGCAGGGCGGGGTGCCCGGCCGCGGCGACTACCCCCTGTTCCCGAATACGGCGTACTCGATCGAGCTCAACGCGGCCGTCGCGATTCCCGAGTGGGGCGGACAGATCGTGCGCATCATGCTCGAGGAGGACGCGTTCTTCGATGGCGAGGTCGTGTGGTACATCGACGGGCGGCAGACGCGGGTGTGGCTCGTTCCGCGCTGACAGGGCCTGGATCGGGGTGTTCTTCCTGCGCGTGGGGTACACGCTGTTCCGGGGCGACACGCGCGATGGTTGCGAGGCGGGACCCGAAGCCCGTTGAGCCGATACGCGCTCGAGCGGCTCCTGGGGTTCGCGCTCTTGTTCGTCGGTCTCGAGCTGGTGACGTCGCTCACCTGGTGGACGGTCCACGGAGCCGATCGACGGCGGATCGGAGCGCTGGGGCCGAGGATCGAGGCCGCCTCGGAGGCGATCCGTGCCGAGCGTGAATGGTCGTCGCGCAGGCGGGAGGTGGCGGAGCTGCTGGATGAGATGTCCGGGCGGATCGAGGCCGGGGTCGAGACGTTCCCCGACCGCGCGGCGTACGACAGCCTGCGGGCGGAGCACGCCCGGCTGATCCGGCTCTGGAACGCGGGGATCCCGGAGCACGAGCGGCGGAACGCGCGTCTCGACTCGCTGGCCGCGGAACACGATCGGCTGGTCGCGGCATGGAGGGCGGCGTATCGTCGGGCATATCCGGGCTGGTCGCTGCTCCCCCGTCCGGACCCGCCCCGACACGTCGCGGGGCGCTGACGGAGAGCCGATGAGCGGGTCGAGGATCTCGATGCACAGCTCGCCACGCCGACGGGCCCTTCCGACGGTCGCGTGGCGCGGGGCCGGCGCGCTCGGGGCACTGCTCGGTCTGGCGCTCGCGGCCGGGCCCCTCCACGGGCAGGGCCCGGACTCCCCCGCGGCGGAGGACGCATGGTGGAGGGAGCTCGGGGGACCAGGCCCCGGGCTGCACGTGATCGAGGTGGACTCCACCTATCGGATCCGAGGCCACGACTACGACGACCTCCTGCGCGAGATGCGCCGCAAGGGCCCCGGAACCGATGAGATCGGCACCCGGCTCGGCGTGCACGTGGCCCGCTGGCGCTGGAGCTACGACTACTGGACGGGTGGCCGCAACGGACGTTGCCGTGTGACCGACGTGAGTGTCGCGCTGCGGTCGATCATCGTTCTGCCGGAGTGGGTCCGGGAGCCGGGCGCATCGGCCGACCTCGTCCGGCGCTGGCCCCGCTTTCGGGACGCCCTCGTCGAACACGAGATGGGGCACCGAAACCGGGCCCGCGCGCAGGGCGTCGTGCTCTGGCAGTCGCTTCTCGGCCTGCAGGCCGAGACGTGCGAGGAGCTCAGGACGCTGGTGTCGGAGACGGCCACGCGGGTGGTGTCGGAGGGCGAAGCGGCCCAGCTCGAATACGATCGCGACACCGCGCACGGGCTGAGGCAAGGCGCGGTCTGGCCTCCCTGAACGGCCCCGAAAGCGTCGCGGATGCGTGTCGTGCGGTGGAAGACGCCCGGGGGACGCGGGTCAGGGACTCCACCGCGGCCGGTGCCGCCGCGGTCCCATGCGAGAGGAGCCCGGGCTCACGGGTCCCGGTTCAGGGCACGCCGCAACGCGGCGGCCAGCTGGTGGCGATCGATCCGTTCGAAGCCTCCCCCCCTCATGACCATGCCGAGCGCCCACATCGCCTGTTTCTGGACGTCGGGGTCTTCGTCGTCCAGGGCGTCCATCAGGGCATCGGCGGCCGCGGGATCCTCGATCATCCCGAGCGCCCAGGCCGCCTGGGAGCGTACATCGGCGTCCGCATCGCGCAGCGCATCGATGAGACCGGAGGTGGCGTCGCGGGACTCGATCATGCCCAGACCCCACGCCGCCTGTGCGCGCACCTTCGTGTCGGCGTCACGCAGACCGCCGAGCAGCGGGGCCACACCGTCCGCGTGCTCGATCATCCCGAGTCCCCAGGCCGCCTGCGCGCGCACGTCCGCGTCCTCGTCCCCCATGGCCCTCGCGAGGGGCGCGACCCCGTCCGGGTGCTCGATCATCCCCAGTCCCCACGCCGCCTGCGATCGCACCTCGGCGTCGGTGTCGCCGATCGCCACTCCGAGGGCCGGCACGGCGTCGGCGTCGTCGATCATCCCGAGCGCCCAGGCCGCCTGGCTACGCGTCTTCCCATCCGCATCCCCGCGCACCGCGCGCCCCAGCGCCTCGACGGCGTCGGGGCTCTCGATCATCCCGAGCGCCCACGCCGCCCGGGACCGGACCGGGGCGGTCCGATCGCGTCCCAGCACCCGAACGAGGGGAGCGACGGCCCGCGGGCTCTCGATCATCCCGAGCGCCATGGCGGCGTTCTCCCGCCCCACCGCATCCTCTCCCTCGAGCACGTCGATGAGGGGCTCGAGCACCTCGGTCCCCAGCTCCTCCAGGGCGATCGCGGCCTCACGGCCCGGCGAGCTCTCGTCCCAGCGTCCGTGGTTCCACCGGTTCCCCTGATTGCGGCACAGGCGGCCCTCCACCTCGGTCCCGTCCGTGAGCAGCGCGAGCAGCGGCTCGCGGGCCCGACGGACGTCGTCGGCCCGCATCCGGCCGAGGGCGCAGGCGGCCATGGCGCGATCGGTGGCGCTCGATGACCCGAGCTGGCGAATGAGCGCATCCGCGTCCTGCGCTGCGGCGGTGGGCCACGGGAGCTCGAGCGGGGGCACGACGATCGGCCCGGACGGCCCGGGAGGCGTCGGAGCCGGGGCCGGCGCGGGTCCCGCGTCGGGGTGGAGGAGGGTGGCCGGGGCGGGTGCTACGACCGGAGCGGGCCACGCCGCTGGGGCCGACGCCACACCGGGGGTGGCGGGAGGCGGACCGACGACGGGGGCGGGGGCCGGAGCCGGGGCGCCCGATATGGGTCGTTCCTGGGCCAGACCGGGCGCGAGAACACCGATCGTGCCCACGCACATGCCGGCGAATCCGATCCATGCGCTTCCGTTCCGATGCATTTCCGTCTCCTGGGACCCCATGGTAGAAAATTAGCACTGCGTGCCCCGGAAAAAGCCCGACGCATCGGGCTCTCTCCCCACCCGCGGGGGCCGGCACGGCTGCCGACGCGCCGCGCCGGCCGCGGCCCTATCCGATCACCATCCCCAGCGCCCACATGGCCTGCTTGGCGACTTCCTCGCTCTCGTCCTCGAGCGCGTCGACGAGCGCGTCGGCCGCGGAACGGTCCTGGATCATGCCGAGCGCCCACGCGGCCTGACTCCGGACATGTGCGGACGCATCGGAGCGCAGGGCCACGATGAGTCCCTCGACAGCCGACGAGCTCTCGATCATGCCGAGCGCCCAGGCGGCCTGACTGCGGACGCTCTCCGAATCGTCGTCGAGGGCCACCAGCAGCGGCTCGACCCCGTCGCGGCTCTCGATCATGCCGAGCGCCCACGCGGCCTGGCTGCGGACCTCGGCGTTCTCGTCCCGGATGGCGATGGTCAACGCCGGCACGCCGTCGGGGCTCTCGATCATGCCGAGGGCCCAGGCGACCTTGCTGCGCACGCCAGCATCCGGGTCCTGGATCGCGGCCCCGAGCGGCTCGACGGCGAGGGGCGACTCCATGGTCCCCAGAGTCTGGGCGGCCTGCCGGCGGAAATCGGCGCTCTCGTGGTGGAGGGCGCGGACCATGACTGCCACGAAGCGCTCATCGGTCGTGTCGGTCACGGCCGGTCGCGCGACTTCCTGCCACGGTGCCGCGTCCGGCCCGGCGGCGCTTGGCGGTGCGGCATGCGGTCCTGTCGCGACCTCGGGTCTGGGGCGGGGGTCGGTCACGATCCGGGGCACGGCGATCGACCGTGCGGCGGACAGCTCCTCGAGGTGCGAAGACCCGGTGTCCGACGGCGGCACGACGGATGGGATCGGTGGCTTCCCGGCGTCCTGCTCGGACCGGAGCCCGGTGGGGGCGGCCTGGAATGCGGCCAGCGGGAGCACCGCCGCGGTCACGGCGATGCAGGCCACCAGCGAGCGGACGCGCCCCAGCCCTCTCCGGTCGCGCGCAGGATCGAGGATCGCGAGCAGCCGGCCCTCGAGCTCCGACGGCCGCGCCATCGACACGGCCGCGCGCGCCAGGCGTCGATCGCCGCGCGCGCGCGCGACGTCGAGCAGCAGCCGGGCGTAGTCGGCGCTCCGCGTCCCGGCGGTCAGCACCATGTCGTCACACGCCCGCTCGCGTTCGGCCCGCAGCCGCCTGGCACCGATCCAGGCCAGCGGGTTCATCCAGTGGACGGCGCGCGTCGCCTGTGCGAGCAGATGGACGAGGCAGTCGCGCCGCTTGACGTGCGCGAGCTCGTGGAGAGCCACGGCGCGCCGCCGCTCCGACGACCAGGCCAGCGCGTCGCACGGAAGGAGGAGGGCGGGCCGCAATATTCCCCACGCCATCGGCGTCCCCACCCACGGGCTCACGCGGACGCGCACCTCGCCGGGGATGCCGAGCGTCTCCTTCAGCTGCGCGATCGTGCGCTTCCACCCCGCGTCCTCGAGCGGGGCGGCCACGCGGCTCGTCCACCAGGCGGACACCACGCCCACCATGAGTCGCGTCAGGAAGAGGAGGGCGCCGGCCAGCCAGATGAGCGGCCCGAGCCGCCACACCGAACCGATGGAGGGGGCTACGGGCCGCACGGTAGTACTCACTCCGGGGGGTAAGGCGCCCGCGCCGGACCCGGATGCGATGGGCGCTTCGGACCGGCGACCGTCGGGCGCGACGGTGAGCGGTCGGGACGCCGTGGGGGCCGCGGCCGCGGGAGGAGCCACCTCGGGATCGCGCGTCGCGACCGGCCACCCCGGCACCGTCACGCGCCACGAGGGCAAGGTGCCGGCGAGCACGGGCAGGGCAAGGACCGCGGCGAACGCGAGCGTCCACACGTGGTGACGGACGGAGGCCGAGGAGCCGCGCAGCGCGAGGGTCGCGACCAGGGCCGCGAGCAGGAGAACGGCGCTCTTCAGCGCGACATCTGCCATGAAAGGGATCCAGGCGCCCGCGGCGCCGCTCAGCCACTCGGTCAGCACGGCCATGAGACGTTCTCCTCGGCTGCCTCTCGTTCGCGGGCGTCCTCGATGAGCTTCGACAGGCGCTCGAGCTCGGATTCGGAGAGTCGGGATGCGTCGTCGTCCAGGAGGGCGGCCATGGTCTGCTCGGCCGACCCGTTGAAGAAGGTGTCCACCAGGTGACGCAGGGCCGTCCGCTTCGCCGTGTCCTTGGCCAGCGCGGGCCGGTACACGTACCGCGGACCCTCCTGCTGGTGCGTGATGTGCCCCTTCTCCTCGAGGATCCGGAGGTGTGCCCGCACCGCCGAATAGCTGGGCGGATTGGGCAGATCCTCCTGGACCTCCGCGACGCTGGCCTCCCCACGCCGGAACAACACGTCCATGATCTGGCGCTCCCGCCGACTGAGCTTGTGTTGAAGCGGTTCCACCATTCGTCCCGTACCTCTCCCCGGTATGTTGCTCGGACACGCGCCGCGTGCGTTTTCGTTGCTAAGGGATTAGCACACTGCTAATTGTTTAGCATCCATGGCGCGGCGTGTCAAGGGCGGCCGGTCGGGTCCCGCGGGGTGCCCGTCGCCGGCCCCGGCACGTGAGGGATGAGGAGCGATGCGAGGAGCGCCGGGTCCCGGGTCTGTGTTCGCGGCGTCTGGCGCCGCCCCGACCGCCGTGTGCGCACTCCTCCTGGCCGCGGGGTGCCGGGCGGCCCCCGACGGCGGGCACGGCCCGACGCCGGTCGCGATCCGCAACGTGACCGTCATCCCCATGACGCCGGGCGGGGAGACCCTGACCGCTGCGACCGTGGTCGTCGAGGGGGACCGCATCACCTCGATCGACGGAGTGCGGCCGGGGAGCGGGCCGCCATCGGCAGCCGCGGCCGACGAGGTCGGAGAGCGGATCCCGCCGGGCTCGGACGTCATCGATGGCACGGGCCGTTACCTCATCCCCGGGCTCATCGAGATGCGCGCGCGCACCTCGAAGACGCGGGGCTCCTCGCTGGGGTTGTACGTGGCGAACGGGGTCACGACCCTTCGCGACGTGGAGGATGACGACGAGGAGCTCCCGCGCTGGCGGGACGAGATCGAGACCGGCGAGCGTCTCGGCCCGCGCCTGCTCCTCGGCGGACGGCGCCCCGAGTCCGGGGCCGACCTTCTCGAGCCCGGACGGGATGGGATCGAGCGCGTCCTCGAACCGACCCTCGACGGCCTCGACCGCGCGGAGCGCATGGGAGTGTGGCGGCGGTACGCGACGGCCGGAACCCGGGTCGTGCCGACCCTGGTGACGTTCACGCTGTCCACCTTCCCCGGTCGGGCGCGGCTCGAGGCGCTGGCGGCCGACTCGATCGGCGACCTCGACCCCCGGCGGCCCTACCTGTCGCGTTTCCTCGAGCTCGATTGGCGCGAGCAGGCGGACGGGGTGGACGAACGGCGGGCGGACATGTACCGGGGGGTGTGGTCCAACCGGCTGCGCGACCTGCGCGAGATGCACGAGGCGGGCGTCGACATCCTCGCCGGCTCCGACGCCGGGGTGATCGGGATCTTCCCGGGCTGGTCGCTGCACGAGGAGCTGCGTCTGTTCGTGGACTCGCTCGGGATGACGCCCGCGGAGGCGCTCGCGCGCGCCACCCGCGAGTCGGCCGAGTTCCTCGGGATCGCCGACAGCGTGGGGTCGATCGCCGAAGGTCGGGTGGCCGACCTCGTGCTGCTCGACGGCGACCCGCTGGAGGACATCGGGAACACGCGGCGCATCGCCGCCGTGCTCCTGCGCGGGACGCCCTACCGGGAGGAGGACCTCGAGCGCATCCTCCAGCAGGTGCTCATGGCGCCCGATCAGCGCGCGAGCGACCGGCCGCGCGAGCCCCCGGCGGCCGACTCGACGTGAGCCCGAAGCTCGACCTCGAGACGGTTCGGCGAGCGCCTGTCCCGGGGGACGCTAACGCGACGCTTCCCATCGCCTCGCCACGGCCTCGAGCGTCCTCTCGAGCGTCCGCACGGCTTCCATCGCCTGCGTCGTAGGCCGGACGTCCGCCGACTGCAGCACCTCGAGCAGGTAGAGGAGCTTGCCCTGCAGATCGACCACGGTCTCGCGATCGGCGGGCGTGTCGCGGATGCTTCCGTACAGGACATCGGCCGGTTCGGGCTCTCCCGACCCCCGGAGCGCGGTCAGCGCGGCGCGGCTCGACGCATCGAGTCCGGTGCGGGCCAGCGCCGCACCGATCGCTTCGCGGATCCCCTCCAGCCGCAGGTAGGCGTCGTAGCAGCGCCGCGAGTACTCGGTCTGGAGCGCGAGGTCCGGTTCGGAGATCGCCACCCGCGGGTCGAGCCGCACGTCGAGCGGCCGGTTCGAGACCTCGCCGTCGACGGTGAGCCGCACCGTGTAGACGCCCGGTGGCACGTAAGGCCCGCGCGGCACGCTGGGGGTGTTCTCGAACGTCGCGGCGATCGGATACTGGCGGCGTGCCCCGGGCGGCGGCTCCAGACGGAGGTCCCACACGAAGCGGTGGTGCCCCGCCGTGGTCCCGAGCCGTTGCGGTGGGCGGACCCAGTACGTCGGGTGGGCCAGCGTCGTCGCGTCGACCGCCTCCGGCGTGTCCGCGCTCGAGTACGCGCGCACGACCTCGCCGTCGGTGTTCAGGATCCCGAGGGTGACCTCGCGCGCCGCGGCGGGGAGCACGTAGTCGAGGATGGCGCCGTCGGGCGGGTTCTCGCCGGTCGGCTCTTCGGGCGGGAGCGGGGTGTCGGAGAACGTGTTCCCGCGCACCCGGAGGGCCGGGGGAGGGGGGACGAGAACCGGCCCTCCCCTGGTGGCGGCCTCGACGGCCCACCGGAGCGGCGCGAGGTCGTCGAGGATCCAGATCGAGCGGCCGTGCGTCCCCACGACCAGGTCGTTCCGGTGGATCACCAGATCGCGGATGGACGTGGCCGGCATGTTCAGTCGCAGGGACGACCACGTGTCGCCGTCGTCGAGCGACACGTATACGCAGCGCTCCGTCCCCGCGAACAGCAGCCCCGGCCGTTCGGGGTCCTCGCGCACCACGTTCACCGGCCCGTCGCCCGGCAGCCCCGCGACGATGCGCGTCCACGAACGCCCGCCGTCGTGCGTCCGGTAGATGTGCGGACGCAGGTCGTCGCGCCGGATCGCGTTTACGGCCACGTAGGCGGTCGCCGCGTCGAAATGGCCCGCCTCGATCTGCGACACCTTGTCCCACGCCCGGAGCTCCGGTGGCGTGACGTCTTCCCACGTCCCGCCCCCATCGCGCGTCACGTGGACCAGACCGTCGTCCGTCCCCGCCCAGATCGTTCCGGCCTCGAGCGGCGAAGGGCCAACGGCGTAGATCACTCCGCGGCGGGGCATGTCGGCCAGCGCGGGCGTCCGGTAGTCGCCGACCGACGCCGGCACCTCCGGCCGCTCGCGCGACAGGTCGGGGCTGATGACCTCCCATTCTTGCCCGCCGGTCGTCGTCTTCCACAGGACGTTGGTGCCGAACAGGAGGATGGCGGGATCGGCGGGATGAAACAGGAGCGGCATGGTGCGCAGCATCCGGTATTCGCCCGAGCGGAGCGCCTCGGGCGCCACGTTCTGCGACTGGCCGGTGCGCCGGTCGAACCGCGTGACGCGCCCCCCGTACACGATGTCGGGGTCCATCGGATCCGGGGCCACGTAGGCGTATTCATCCGCCCCCACGCCCTCGAACTCTCGGAAGGTGATCTGCCCGCCGTTCCCGCGGCTCGCGATGGAGATCGCGCCGCTCTCCTGCTGCCCGCCGTACACGCGGTACGGGAACGCGTCGTCGGTCGCGACATGGTACAGCTGGGACGTCGGCTGGTTGTACCACGAGCTCCACGTGCGGCCGCCGTTCACGGTGATCGTCGCCCCCTGGTCGGCGGCGAACAGCATGATGTCCGGGTGGAGCGGGTTGATCCAGATCCGGTGATAGTCATCGCCGCCCGGGGCGCCCTTGATCGACGTCCAGGTCGCGCCGCCGTCGTCGGACCGGTAGGAGGCGATGTTTCCCACGAACACGATGTCGGCGTCCTCCGGGTGCACGCGGATCTCGCCGAAGTCGTCCCCGCGGCCCCACAGACGCGGATCGGTGGACACGAGCGACCAGCTCTCCCCGGCGTCGTCGCTCCTGTAGATGCCGCCGTTCCGGCCGGCGTCCACGGTGGCGTACATGCGTCGAGGGTCGCCCGGCGCGATCCCGATCCCGATCCGTCCCGGACCCTGCTCGGCGCCCGGCAGCCCGTCGCCGATCCGACGCCACGTGTCGCCCCGGTCGGTGGAGCGGAACAGCCCGCCGTTCCGTCCCGAGAAGGCCGCGTTCTCCCACGGGCCCTCGCGGTGGTCCCACATCGAGGCGTACACGATCTCCGGGTCGGCCGGATCGAGCTCCACCTGGATGGCGCCGGTGTTCTCGTCGATGTACAGCACCCTGTCCCACGTGCGTCCGCCGTCGGTCGTCCGGAACACGCCACGCTGCTCGTTGGGACCGTACGGGTGGCCGAGCCCCGCCACGAACACCACGTCGGGATCGTCCGGGTCGACGACGAGTCGGGCCACCTGCTGGACGTCGGAGAGCCCCACGTGGGTCCACGTGTCGCCCCCATCGGTCGACTTGAAGATCCCATCGCCAACCGACAGGTCCGGCCGGTGGAGGCCCTCGCCGGTGCCCACGTAGACCACGTCCGGATGGGAGGGCGAGACGGCGAGATCGCCCACCGACCCCGTGGGCGCGTCGTCGAACAGCGGACGCCACGTGCGTCCGTAGTCATCGGTCTTCCACACCCCGCCGTTGTTGACGCCGACGAAGAACACGGCGGGTCGCGTCGGGATCCCGACCGCCCCCACCGTTCGCCCGGCGCGGAACGGCCCGATGAGCCGGTAGTGGAGTTCCCACGAGCCCGGAGGGGTCTGCGCGTGCAGGGGGGCCATGGCCCCCGGCCCGAGCAGCGCGAGCAGGAGAGCGGATCGAGCGGTATTCATGGTGTTCGGCACCCGGCGGGGGTCATGTGCGCGTGGACGGTCGCTCAAACGAGGGGTCGGTCCGCCGGCGCGCCAGATCGACGGGGCAACGTGGAGCGCCGCTCCCGTCGCATATGCCGACGAGGGGGCCGAAGGCCTACACTGGAGGACCATGGAGAGGCCCGGTGTGGAGCGCCTGCTCGAGTTCGGAATCTACGTCGAGGACGTGGAGCGGTCCGCCGCGTTCTACGAGCGGGTGCTCGGGCTCAAGCGACTGCTGTCGGATCGACGGCTGGTGGCGCTCGACGTGAATGAAACGGGCGTCCTCCTCATCTTCCAGCACGGCGCGTCCACCGAGCCGATCGATACCCCGTACGGCGTGCTGCCGCCACACGACGGAAACGGGCGCACGCACTTCGCGTTCGCCGTCCGCGAGGGCGAGCTGGAACGCTGGGAGGCGTGGCTCGGCGCCGAGGGGGTCGCGATCGAGAGCACCATGGACTGGGGGCGCGGGGGACGCAGCCTTTACTTTCGCGATCCGGACGGGCACCTGCTCGAGCTCGTCACCCCCGGGACGTGGGCGACGTACTGAGGGTCGCCCGGCCCCCCGACCGACTGGGGAGGAGGACGTTTGGTGAGCGGGTCGAGGTTCGACGTCATCGTGGTGGGGGCCCGCTGCGCCGGCGCGTCGCTGGCGACCCTTCTGGCGCGCGAGGGGGCGCGGGTGCTCGTCCTGGACCGTGCCCGACTGCCCTCGGACCAGGTCCTGTCGACGCACACCATCCACCCGCCCGGGATCGACGTGCTCGACGACCTCGGCGTGGGCGAGGCGGTTCGCGCGCAGGCCCCGCCGAGCCGGCGCATCCGTCTCCAGAAGGGCCGGGAGTGTGCCGACGTGGAGTTCGCGAGCGGTCGCGCGGAGTACTGCCCCCGGCGCGAGCGGCTCGATGGGCTCCTCCAGGATGCCGCCGTCCATGCGGGCGCCGACCTCAGGGATCGGACTCGCGTGACGGAGATCGTGATCGAGGACGGTCGGGCGGTCGGCGTGCGCGCGAGCGGGGACGAGGGGACCGAGGAGCTCCGCGCGGACCTCGTCGTGGGGGCGGACGGGCGCCAGTCCACCGTGGCGGCGCAGGTGGGCGCCGAAGAATACCTGGCGTACGACGCCCCGCGCGCCATGTACTGGGCGTACTGGGACGAGCCCGCTCGGTGGCGAACGGACCGCTACCCGTTCGACATGTACATCGGGCGCGTGGACCTTCACGTGCGGGCCATCTTCCAGACCGACGGAGAACAGCTTCTCATCGGAAGCCTCCCCCCGGTCGAGGAGGGCCGGAGCTGGCGTGACGATCCGTGGTCGGGGTTGCGGAAGAGCCTGGCCGCCGATCCCCTGACGGATTCGCTCGTCGGGGACGCGCCGCCCGATGGGAAGGTCAGGGGCACGATCAGGGAGCGCTACTTCTTCCGGCGCGCGGCGGGACCCGGGTGGGCGCTCGTCGGCGACGCCGGTCACCACAAGGACTTCGTGATCGGCGATGGGATCACGGAGGCCCTGCTCCAGGCGAACAGCCTGTCGAAGGCCATCCTGGCCGGAGGCGATGCGGCCATCACCCGCTGGTGGCGGGCCCGGGACGTGGAGGCTCTCCCACGCTACTACTGGGGTCGGGATGAAGGGGCGGTGGGGCCCGTAGGGGTGCTCGAGCCTCTCGTGGTGGCGAGGGTCGGGGAGGATCCCGCGCTCCGGCGGCGCATGACGGGGCTCCCCGAGCACGAGGCCTCGCCCTACGACGTGGTGCCTCCCTCGGTGGCGCTGCGCTGTCTGCTCGCCGCCCTGGTGCGCGGGAGGCTCTCGGCCCTGTCCGAGTTCGCGAGCATCGGCGGCCGAGCGCGGGAGTTCCGGCGGGAGCTGGAGAAGCGGGAGCGCCTGCTCGCGGAGGCGGCCGGCCCGCGGGCCGACGCGCCGTAGGAGAATCGACGTTGCGCATCCGTGCGCGTCGGCGCGACGTTTCGCGTGTCGGAGGCGTCCCGCGCCGACCGGTCGCGGGGTGCGCCCACAGCGAGGGCACCCGGGCGGGCAAGGGCAACGAGCGATGACGGACCCATCTGACTCCACCCTCCGAAACGTGTCCGACACGGCGCTCTGGGTCGCCATGTACAGGGCACGGGAGACGGAGCGCAGCGAAGCGCTGTTCCGCGATCCGCTCGCGCGGCGGCTGGCGGGGGATCGTGGCGAGCGGATCGCCGCGCGGCTCGCTCCGAAGGCTCGGGACGACTGGCCGTTCGTGACCCGCACCTTCCTGTTCGATCAGCTCATCATCGACCAGATCGACTCGGGGATCGATACGGTGGTCAACCTCGCCGCGGGGCTCGATGCACGCCCGTATCGCATGAACGTGCCGGGGTCGCTCCGCTGGGTCGAAGTGGATCTGCCGGAGCTGATCCGCTACAAGGAGGAGGTTCTCGACGGGGTGAGCCCGCGCTGCCGGCTGGAGCGCGTGGCGCTCGATCTGTCGAACCGCCCCGCGCGACAGGCGTTCTTCGACCGGTTCGCGGGCTCCGGGGAGCGCGTCCTGATCGTGTCCGAGGGTCTGCTCGTGTACCTGCCGCGCCAGGAGGTGGCGGAGCTCGCGACGGACCTCCGGGCCGTCGAGTCGTTCGACGCGTGGGCCCTGGATCTGGCCTCTCCACGGCTGCTCGACATGCTGCGGAAGCGCTGGGGCGAACAGCTGGGCGGCGCCGAGGCGCCGCTCGTGTTCGCGCCCGAGGAGGGACCCCGGTTCTTCACCGTGTACGGGTGGAAGCCGGCCGATGTGCAGTCGGTGCTCAAGGCCGCCGGACGACTCGGGAGGCTCCATTTCCCGCTCAACCTGTTTGCCAAGCTGCCGGAGCCCAGGGAGATCAAGGGCAACATGATGTGGTCTGGCGTATGTCTATATTTTCCAGCCTGATAGGTTGGTTCACCAAAGCGAACACGAGAGGCGGTGCCGCGGCTCTCGGGGGGCGGCTGGCGGCCGGTCGGGTTCCACCGGGAGGGATCACCCGTTGAGGATGTGGAAGGCGGATGTCGACGTGAGACACAGCGCCAACACGACGTTCGAGATCATGTCGTGGGACGAGGAGGCCTACGACGGCGACGAGGAGGGGCGGAGGCTCACCCGGGCCCGGGTCGTCCGGGCCTACGAGGGAGAGCTCGAGGGCGAGGGCCGCACCGAGTACCTGATGATGTACCGCGAGGACGGCGCGGCGAGCTTCGTCGGCCACGAGCGCATCCGCGGTCGTCTGGGGGAGCGCACCGGGAGCTTCGTGGTCCAGCACGTCGGGACGTTCGAGGGCGGGACGGCGCTCGAGACGCTCTCGATCCTGACCGGCTCCGGCGATGGGCAGCTCATCGGGCTCGTCGGCGGTGGCGTGGTCGAGACGCGACATGCCGAGCGGCATCCGATGACGCTCCATTACGATTTCGAATGACGTCCCCCGGCGAGCGCCACTTCGGCGGGCGCATCGGCTGGTTGCGGGCCGCCGTGCTCGGCGCGAACGACGGGATCCTGTCCACGGCCAGCCTGGTGGTCGGGGTGGCCGCCGCGCAGGCCGCGCGGGCCGATGTCCTTGTGGCCGGGGTGGCGGGTCTGGTGGCCGGCGCCATGTCCATGGCGGCCGGCGAGTACGTCTCGGTGAGCTCCCAGGCCGATACGGAGCGGGCCGACCTGGCACGCGAGCGCGACGAGCTTCGGACGCAGCCTGCCGCGGAGCGGGAAGAGCTGGCGAGCATCTACGTGGCACGAGGTCTCGACGAGGATCTGGCCCGACGGGTCGCCGACCAGCTGACGGCCCGGGATGCGCTCGCCGCGCACGCCCGCGACGAGCTCGGCATGAGCGACATGCACCGGGCCCGTCCCATCCAGGCGGCGCTCGCTTCGGCCGCCACCTTCGCCGTAGGAGCGGCCGCCCCACTCGCGCTGGTCCTCCTCGCCCCTCGCCCCGTCCTGATCCCGATCGTGGCCGCGGGATCGCTTCTCTTCCTCGCCCTCCTGGGAATCCTGGCAGCTCGAGCAGGAGGTGCCCGCGTCCGAGTCGCGGCCCTGCGGGTCACGTTCTGGGGAGCGGTCGCGATGGCCGTCACGGCCGCGATCGGGCGGCTCGTGGGAGGGATCGTCTGACGCCAGCGTGCTATCATCGAGCTCGTACCCGGCGTGGACCATCCCGCCGCTGCGAACGGTGGCGGTGTGCGTCCGATCCCGAAGCGAGCCTGGCCCGGAGGTGAACGATCGAGCTCTCCTGTCGTCTCGGCGGTACTGACCTCCGTGCGCGTCGCGCCGAGCTCGCGCGCCTTTGGTCGCGCGCGGCCGCGATCCGGGAGCTGCCGGACGGGTTCGAGGCTCGCTTCGACCCCGGCGAAGTGAGCGCGTCCGAGCTCGCCGCGTTCGTCGATGCCGAGCGGGCCTGCTGCCCGTTTCTGAGCTTCACGATCGAGGTGCGGCCCGGCATGGACGCCATGCTCCTGGGCATCACCGGACCCGAGGGAGCGAAGGCGTTTCTCGCCTCGGAGCTGGCGCCGGGGGACTCGTGACCGGGCTGGAGCTCTCCGGTGAGACGATCCTGGTGGCCGGGGCGAGCCGCGGTGTCGGCCGTGGCGCGGCCGCGGAGCTGTCGCGACTCGGGGGGACGGTGTACGCCACGGGTCGTTCGATCGAGGGGGCCGACCTTCCCCCCGACGTGATCCGCCTGGCGTGCGACCACACCCACGATGCCGCGGTGGCCGTCGTGTTCGAGCGCATCGGCAGCGAGCGCGGCGGGCTCGACATCCTGGTCAACAGCGTGTGGGGTGGATACGAGCGTATGATGGAGGACGGCGAATTCACCTGGCCGCGCCCGTTCTGGGACCAGCCCATCTGGCGCTGGGACGCGATGATGGACGCCGGGGTGCGCGCCGCGTTCGTCGCCAGTCAGCGGGCCGCCCGGCTCATGATCCCGGCCGGGCGGGGGCTGATCGTCAACCTGTCGTACTGGGCGGCCCAGAAGCACCTGGGGAACGCGATTTACGGCGTGGCCAAGGCGGCCACCGACAAGCTCACGTCGGACACCGCGACCGAGCTCCTGCCGCACGGGGTGGCCGTGGTGTCGCTGTACCCCGGCCTGGTGCGCACGGAGACCGTGCTCGCCTCCGGTATCGACGTGACCGGCTCGGAGAGCCCGGAGCTCACGGGTCGGGTGGTGGCGGCCCTGTGGCGCGCACCGGAGCTCATGGAGCGCTCGGGCGAGGTGGTGGTCGCGGCGCGGCTGGCGCGCGAGAAGGGGTTCACGGACATCGACGGGGCGAGCCCGCCCCCCCTCACCCTGTCCGATGCGTAGCGGGCGGTGCACGAGCACCCGGGAGCGCACGCCGAGGGTGGTGTCGCTCGCCGGGTGGGCAGGCGCCGTGGCGAGCGCGATCCCGAGGACGCCACGGCGCACCTGCCGACGGATTGGGACCTGTTCGGATCGTCCGGGCGCTTTCTCGGGAGCGGGTCCGTGCCCTCGATCCTCGTCAGCCGGGTGGACTATGTGGCCGGTATCGAGACCGATGCGCTGGGAGTCCGGTATGCGGTCGTCTACGACCTGGTTCGCTCCGGGTAGCCCCCGCTGGCTCGTGCGCTCCCCTCCCGCGAGGTCATCTGGCCCCCGGACTCGTCGCACCACATCGTGGCACCCGTCGACGACGGAGCAGGAGAACAGGACGTGGCCGACCGGAAGCACAGCCGACGGGGCGGCGCGGCGCTCGTCGTGGCGATCGCCGCGCTCCTCCCGTCCCCCTGCGGGGTGCGGGGGCAGGAACCCGACGCGTGGCTGCTGGACGGCGGCAACGCCGATCGATACCGCCTCGGTCTCGACCGGGACGTCGCGCACTCGGGCCGATCGAGCCTCCGCCTCGAGGCCCGCGGAAACCGTCGCGATCGCGAGTGGGCCGTGGCCGTCCAGATGCTCGATGCCACGCCCTGGCGTGGCCGGAGGATCCGTCTCGGCGGCTGGCTGCGGACCGAGGACGTGGGGTCGGGCCACCTGTGGATGCGCATCGACGGCATCCTCGACGGGGAGGCCGCGCTGGTCGCGGTCGACAACATGGAGGACCGCTACCTGGAGGACACCAACGACTGGACCGCGGTGGACATCGTCCTCGACGTGCCCCCCGAGAGCGTCACGCTCCTGTACGGCGTGATGATCACCGGCGACGGCACCGTGTGGGCCGATGATCTGACGCTCGACGAGGCGCCCGCCGGCGCGTCGGTGACCGCGGAGACCATGAACGAGACGCTCGGAGGCATCTACGAGCGGCCCATGGGGACCCTCCCCGAGCCGCGCAACCTCGACTTCGAGACCGCGGCGGACGGCGGCTAAGATGGTCCTCGTGTTCCTGCACGGCAGACCCGGGGTGGGGAAGCTCACGGTCGGCAAGGAGCTGGCGACGCGAACCGGCTATCGCCTGTTCCACAACCACCTGACGGTCGATCTCGCGACCTCGGTGTTCGACTTCGGCACGCCCGCGTTCGTCGATCTGCGCGAGCACGTGTGGCTCGAGGTGTTCGGCCGGGCGGCCGAGGAGGACGTGTCGCTCATCTTCACGTTCGCGGCCGAGAGCACCGTGGGCGAGACGTTCGTCGAGCGGGCGAGGGAAGCCATCGAACGCATGGGTGGGGAGATCCTGTTCGTGGAGCTGTGCTGTGACGCCGAGGAGCTCGAGCGACGCGTCGAGTCGCCCGGGCGGCTCCAGTTCGGCAAGCTCGCTTCGGCCGAGGAGCTCCGGGCGCTCGGCCGTGACGGCACGCTGCTCGACCTCGAGGTGCCTCGAGCCGCCCGCGCGATCCGCCTCGACACGACGTCGCTCGATGCCGGGGCGGCGGCGGCGGAGATCGTGGCGAGGCTGGGCCTCGCGCGGGTGGCGTGAGCGGACCGGCGGACCGCGGGTCGCCCGGCCGGTGAGATCTCTCGATGCGGAGGATGTGGTGAGCGAGCCGGCATGCAGTCGTGTGGGGAGCGGCCTCCCGATCCGCCGGCGCGGTGCGCCGGCCGTCCTCGTCGCGGTCCTCGCGGTGGGGTGGGGGTGTGGTCCCGGCCTCCGCTCCGAGTCCTTCGATGCGGCGCGGCAGGCCGCCATCTCCGACAGCGTCCGGGCGACGCTCGACGCCTTCGTCGCCACCATCGAGGCCGGCGACTGGGAGGCCTTGGGCGACTTCTACGCCGACGACGCGCGCTTTCGCTGGATGGAGGACGGCCGCGTGATGTACGATTCCCGACAGGCCGTCGTCCAGAGCCTCGTGGAGGTGGGCGGCTCGTTCACGCATGGGACCCTCGAGTACACGGACCTCGACGTCACGCCACTCGCCCCCGGCGTTGCGGCCTTCACGAGCCACTTCAAGCAGACCCTGATCGGGGCGAACGGTGGAGGGTTCAGCTTCTCGGGCGTCATCGGGGCGACGCTGGTCCATGCTCCCGAGGGGTGGAAGTTCCTGCTCGGGCACACGTCCACCTCCCCGTAGCGGAGGGCTGACCGGTGGCGCGCATCCTGTTGCACGCGCTGGAGGCCGGACTCGCGCTCAGCGTCTACCTGGGCGTCGCGTTCGTCGGGTTGAGCCTGTTCAATCCGGAGTTGTGGCTGGGGGACTACCCACCCGACATCCGGAAGGCCTGGGGACCGATGAGCCCTGCCGCTCGCAGGCAGAAGTGGCTGCTGGGCGTTCCCGTGCTGGCCATCGGGCTCGCGTTCGTGGCCGTGGCGACCATCCAGGTGGCAGCGTTCGTGCCGCGACTCTCGTTCTTCGCCCTGTGGCTCCACACGGTGATCATGCTGTCGGTGTTCAACCTGGTCGACCTGCTCATCATCGACTGGCTCCTGTTCATCCGCATCCAGCCCGACTTCGTGGTGCTGCCAGGTACCGAGGGAATGGCGGGATACGCGGACTACGGCTTCCATTTCCGCGCGTTCTGCCTGGGGACGGGTGGGATCCTGATCTTCGCCGTCATCGTGGCGGCCCTCGCCAGTCTGTGATGCGAGTCGACGCGGGAGGCGCGGCGGGTCGTCGGGATGTCGAGATCCGTGCGCTCGAGCCGGGGGACTGGGGTCGGGTGGCCGACATCTACCGCGAGGGGTTGGCCACCGGAGACGCGACGTTCGAGACGGAGGTCCCCGCCCCGGAGGCCTGGGATCGGTCGCACCTCGCGTCCTGCCGTCTCGTCGCCTCGCGTGCCGGCCTCGTGGTCGGATGGGCGGCCCTCAGCCCGGTGTCGGAGCGCTGCGTGTACGGCGGCGTCGCGGAGGTCAGCGTGTACGTGGCCGCGGTGGCGCGCGGACAGGGCGTCGGTCGCCGTCTGCTCGAAGCGCTCGTCGAGGCTTCGGAGCGCGCCGGGTTGTGGACGCTCCAGGCCGGCGTATTTCCCGAGAACGAGGCGAGCGTGAGTCTCCACGAGAAGGTCGGCTTCCGGGTCGTGGGACGCCGGGAGCGGCTCGGGAAGCTCGCCGGTCGGTGGCGCGACGTCCTCCTGCTCGAGCGCCGCAGTGACACGGTGGGCGCCGACCACCGGGCGGTACCGGCGGACACCCCTCGCGAGGCTTGACGGGGAGGGATTTTGTGGCGATCATTTCCGCGTTCGAAAAAGTCGGGTGAGCCGGCGTGGAGTCGGGTACGAGTCAGGCGGGAACGTAGTCGATACGGGGGGCCTCACTCAGGGGTCGTCCGTTTTTTTGTGTCTCGCGGCGCGAGCCGCGACCCCGCGCGGGGGAGCCGCGCGTACAGTCACGCAGTCGGCAGGTGCGGATCATCCGAACTCCGACGGTGGACTACGAGAAGGAGCAGGTTGATGCGTACCAGGGGTACCGTGAAGTGGTTCAACGACCAGAAGGGCTTCGGGTTCATCACGCCTGACGATGGCGGGAAGGACTGCTTCGTCCACCACAGCGCCATCCAGGCCGACGGCTTCCGTACCCTCAAGGAGGGCGAGGCCGTCGAGTTCGATGTCACCGAGGGCACCAAGGGCCCCGCGGCGGAGAACGTCGTCCGGCTCGGCTGATCCGGCTCCGCCCGTAGTCGGCAGGACAGGCCGCCCGGATGACCCCGGGCGGCCTTTTTTCCGCCAGCAGGCCATCCCGGGTGGTTCGCTCCCTCCGCCGCCGCCCCCTATGATGGGATCGATGAATCCACCCCGGCCACGACGCTCTCGGCCCCGCCTGCGCGAGCGCCTCGCGCTCGGGCTTCCGTCGCCCATCCTGGTCCCGCTCATCGGGGCGTCGCTGGGTTGCGCGGCATGCGCGACGCCGGACGTGGGGAGCGTCCGCTCGGAGGTCGAGGCGGTGACGCGCCGCTGGGAGCGCTCGCTCGAGCAAGGCGATCCGGCGCGCGTCGTATCGGAGGTGTTCACGGAGGACGCGATCCGGCTCCCGGCCGGCGAGCCGGTGGTGCGCGGTCGCGAGGCCATCTCGGCCGCTCTCGAGGGCTCCGCGGCCCTGACCGAGGCGCGCTTCCAGATCGAGGAGCTCGAGGTCGACGGCGACCTGGCGTTCGCCCGCGGCACGTACGCCGTCCGGACGCCGGACGGGCAGCGGCTCGCGGGCAAGTTCCTCGAGGTGTGGAAGCGGACCGACGCCGGGTGGCGCATCCACCGGGTGATGTGGGATTGAGAGCCCGTTGTGGACGGACCGTGGACCGCGGGCGGGCCCGCGTCCGGGGTGGCCCGTGACCGCCGCCCCCACGCTCGCCGACATCGAGGCCGCCCGCTCCCGTATCGCCGGGGCGGCGCTCCGGACCCCGCTGGTGCCGTTCGACGTGGGAGGGGGCCCGGACATCTGGCTCAAGCTCGAGAGCCTGCAGCCCATCGGGTCCTTCAAGATCCGAGGCTCCGCCAACGCGATAGGGCGTCGGCGGCTCGAGGAGCTCGCCGGTGGGGTGTGGACGGCGAGCGCGGGCAACATGGCACAGGGCGTCGCGTGGAACGCCCGGCGACTGGGAGTCCCGTGCTCGGTGGTCGTGCCCGACACCGCGCCGCGGACCAAGCTCGAGGCGATCGAGCGTCTGGGCGCGAGCGTGGTCAGGACCTCGGTGGCCTCGTGGTTCGACGTGTTCCGCACCCGCCGTTTCGAGGGCATGCGGGGCCTGTTCGTCCACGCGTTCAACGACTCCGATGTGATGGCGGGAAACGGCACCATCGCACTCGAGATCCTCGAGGACCTCCCCGATGTGGAGGCGGTGGTGGTGCCGTTCGGGGGCGGGGGGCTCGCCTGCGGCATCGCGGCCGCCTTCCGCGCCCTGTCACCGCGGGTCGAGGTGTTCGCCTCGGAAGTGGAAGGTCAGGCACCCCTGGCCGCTTCGTTCGAGGCCGGGCATCCGGTCGAGATCGAGTACACCCCCACCTTCGTGGACGGGATCGGCGGGCCTCGGGTCGAGCCCGACATGTGGGAGCTGGCCGAGGCGTTGCTGGCCGGCTCGCTGGTCGTGAGCCTCGAGGAGACGGCGACGGCCGTCCGGCGTCTCGTGCAGGGCGCCCGGATCGTGGCCGAGGGGGCCGGCGCGTCCTCGCTGGCCGCGGGTCTGTCGGGCGTCCCTGGCGCGGGCAAGGTTGTGTGTGTGGTGTCTGGAGGGAATCTGGACGCGTCGCGTCTCCGGACGATCCTCGAGGGCGGAGTGCCCTGACCGGGAACCACGCGAGTTCCGGCGAAGCTCGAAGGGGAGGTGCCCGTGGTCACGATCGGCTCGTTGTGGCTCGCCATCCTGGTGGCGGCGGCCCTTGTGTTCGTGATGAGCTCCATCGTGTGGATGGTGCTGCCGCACCACAGGAGCGACTGGAAGGGGCTGCCCGACGAACCGTCGGTCCTGGCCGCGCTGGGGGACGTGCCCCCGGGGCAATACGACTTCCCGCATATGGCGTCGATGGAGGAGCTCAAGATGCCTGAGGTGAAGGCCCGCTTCGACAAGGGACCGGTGGGCTTCTTCACGGTTGCTCCTCCGGGAACGCCGAACATGGCGAAGAACCTCGGAATCTGGTTCGTCTTCACCCTGTGCGTGAGCGGGACGATCGCCTACGTCGCCAGCCGCGCCCTGCCACCCGGTACGCCATATCTGCGGGTGTTCCAGATCACCGGCACCATCGCCTGGGCGGCCTACGGATTCGCGGCGGTCAGTGACGCCGTGTGGTTCGCGCGCCCGTGGAGGGCGGTCGTCAAGCAGCTCATCGACGCGTTGCTGTATGCCCTGGTGACGGCCGGCGCCTTCGGCTGGCTGTGGCCCGACATCCTGTGAGCCCGATCCGCGGGGCGGGACGAAGAATAGCCCGACGGCCGGGTACCTCTCAGCGGGTCCCCACGCCACGCGAGTGACGTGCCGGACGCGGCGCCGCGGGGCGTCGCCCTGTTCACGAACCGGAGGAGATCACGTTGGACGCGCTCTTCGGATTCCTGTTTCTGCTCCTGATGTGCGGCATCGGGATCGGCGGCACCGTGTTCTGGATCTGGATGCTGGTCGACTGCGCCAAGAACGAGCCTCGCAAGGGGAACGACCGCCTCGTCTGGGTGCTCGTGATCGCGCTCACGCACTTCGTGGGCGCGCTCATCTACTACTTCGCGCGCAGACCGGAACGGATTCGGGAGACCAGCGGGTGACGCGCCTCCGCCGGATCGCGGCGCGGGCGGGGGCATCGCTCGCCCTCGGCGTCGCGCCTCTGGCGGCCCAGACCGTTCCGACCCCGGAATCGGTGCTCGGACACCGGATCGGCGAGGACTTCTACCTCGCCACCTACGAGGAGTCGATCGACTACTTTCAGCGGCTGGACGCGGCCTCGGACCGTCTCCAGCTGCGCGAGGTCGGTCGCACGTCGTTCGGACGTCCGGTGTACATCGCGCTCGTGTCGAGCGCGGCGAATCTCGCCAACCTCGACCGGCTGCGCTCCATCTGGCAGGCCCTCGCGCACCCCCGGAGCCTCGACGACGCCGAGGCCCACCGGCTCGCCACCGAGGGGAAGGCGCTCGTGTGGATCGATGGGGGTCTGCACGCGACCGAGGTGGCGCACGCTCAGCACACCCTCCAGCTCGCCTACGACCTGGTCACCGGGGACTCCGATCCCGAGATCGCGCGCATCCTGGACGACGTCGTCCTGCTCCTGTGGCCGTCGATCAACCCCGACGGCCAGACGCTCGTCGCGGACTGGTACCGCTCCAACGTCGGGACCCCCTACGAGACGGCGCCCGTCCCGTTTCTGTATCAGAAGTACATCGGGCACGACAACAACCGGGACGGCTACATGCTGGGCCAGATCGAGTCCCGCTACGTGACCCGCGTGGCGCGCGCCTGGGAGCCCCAGATCATCTACAACCACCACCAGAGCGCGCCTTTTCCGACCCGTATCTGGATCCCCCCGTTCGCCGAGCCGATCTCGCCCTTCGTCCACCCGCTCATGTGGAGAACGGTCAACCTGATCGGGATGGCCATGTCGACGGCGCTCGAGGAGCGCGGTCAGCGGGGCGCGACGCACATGGGCACCGGCTTCGATGACTGGTACCCGGGCTTCATCGATCATGCCAACAGCTTCCACAACGTGGCCTCGCTCCTGACCGAGACGGCGTTGTACCGGTACGCGACGCCCGGGTTCTACACCATCGACGACTTTCCCGATGGCTCCCGGGACCTGAGACCGCAGTCGCTGTACTCGAGCCCCTGGGAGGGGGGCTGGTGGCGGCTGCGGGACGCGGTGGACTACATGCTGACCGCCTCGACCTCGGTGCTGGACGTGGCGGCCAAATACAAGACCGATCTGCTCTACAACCGGTACCAGGCCGGGCGCGACGTAATCGCGCACTACACGAGCAACCCGCCCTACGCGTACTTCATCCCCGAGCGGCAGCGCGACCCGGTCGCCGCCGTCGAGCTCCTGCGGCGGCTGGCGTTCAACGGGATCGAGGTCGACCAACTCACGGGCTCGGTCACCCAGGACGGCATCGAGCTCCCTATCGGGACGTGGGTCATTCGGATGGACCAGGAGTTCGCGAATTACGTGCGCCAGCTGTTCGACTTCCAGGATTATCCGGACCTGCGCGAGTATCCGGAGGGCCCGCCCGACCAGCCGTACGACATGGCGGGCTGGACGCTGCCCGAGCAGATGGGCGTGCGCGTCATCGAAGCCTCGTCGCCGCTCGAAGACGAGGTCCTGGACGCGATGATGCCGGTGATCGGCAACGCCCTCCCGTGGGATGCCGACGTCGACGATGCCTCCCCGTTCGACTCGGCGCTCGGTGTGGGGTTCGATTCGAACCCGGTGGCGGCGGGGTTGCTCCCGCCCGGCGGCAACGTGACCGGGAGCGGCCCGGCGCTCCTCGTAGATCCGGGCCAGAACAACGCCTTCAAGGCGATCAATCGTGCCTGGGCCACCGGGGCCCGCGTGGCGTTCGTGCCGGGGGAGCCCGGCGAAGAGGGCGCCCCCGGCACGTCCGGGCACTACGCGATCAGTGGACTCGGCGACGCGAACCGGATGGTGCTCGAGCTGACGCTTCAGGCCACCCGCGGGCCGGCCGGATCCGCGATCCGGCGACCTCGCATCGGGCTCTACCGACCCTACTCGCCCAGTATCGATGAGGGCTGGACGCGCTGGCTCCTGGAGCGGTTCGGGTTCGAGTTCGCCAGCCTCTACAATCCGGACGTGCTCACCGGCCGGCTCCGCGAGCGCTACGACGTCATCGTGCTCGCCGACATGTCCTCCCGTCAGATGCTCGAAGGATTCGCGCCGGGATCCGTGCCGGGCCGGTACGCTGGCGGTCTGGGCGAGACGGGGGTCCGTGAGCTCGACCGCTTCGTCCGGGACGGCGGGACGCTCGTGTGCCTGAACGGCAGCTCCCGCTTCGCGATCGAACGCCTCCATCTGCCTGTGCGCGACGTGACACGCGGGCTCGCGCGGGACGAGTATTTTCAGAGCGGCTCGATCGTCGAGATGATCGTCGACCCGTCACACCCGGTGATGTCGGGGATGCCGGAGCGGGCGCGCGTCATCGTCGAGGGGAGCCCCGTGTTCACGACCGAGGAGGGCTTCGAGGGGGAGGTGATGGCCCGCTACGCGGACGAGGGCTCGCCGCTCGTGTCGGGCTACCTGCTGGGAGCCGAGCACGTCCGGGGCTACGCGGCGGCCGTCGACGTCCGACACGGCGACGGGCGCGTGCTCCTTCTCGGGATGCGGCCCCAGTGGCGTGGCCAGCCGTTCGGCAACTTCCGGATCCTGTTCAACGCCGCGCTGTACACTTCCGAGGTGGCATCTACCGCGCCCGCCAATCCGGGATTCTGGACGCGGCCGGACGCCGACGACGAGGCCGGAGGAGGATGACGAGCCGGTGAGCAGGACGAAGCGGCGCCGCGGGAGCGCGCTCGGGTTCCGCGAGCGCGGGCGTCGGCCCGTGGTGCCCTGCGAAGTGTGCGAGCGACCGCTCGAGGATGGGCGCCTGTACGAGCTGGGTGGGGGCGCGGGGGGAACGCTCGTCATCCTGCGCGGGGTTCCCTGCCTCCTGTGTCCCACGGACGGTCATCCCCGGAAGTTCCGGACGAACGACTTCGCGGCCAAGCTGAGCGAGGCGGTGCTCTCGACCGGCGCGATCCCGCTGGCGCGCACGCGTCGCTGGAAGAAGCTCGTGTGCCATTCGTGCGGCCGGAAGCTCGGGGGTGAGGCGCTCCCACCAGATCCCGTGTCGGGGGACGTCACGGTGGACGGTGCCGGGTTCACGGTCGAGATCTTCGCGCCGCTCACGCGTTGCAGTCGGTGCGGCAGCGTACAGGTGCGCGCCGACCCGCGCGTGAGCCTCCAGATCACGCAGGCGCTCACGGCGGCGCTCGAGCGCGGAGGCCTGCGGCCATAGCCGCCCCCACGTCGCGTCGTCGGAGGCGGATCGGGTGCTCGGGGATCCTCCTCCTCCTCATCTTCCTGTCGACGGCCGTCCTCGTCGTGTGGGCCTTCTGGTGGGAGCCGGGCCGTCTCGTCGTGCACCGCACGACGATCGACCTGCCGTCCTGGCCGGTGGGCGGGAGCACGCGGGTGGCCGTGATCGCCGACCTGCACGTCGGATCGCCGCGCAACGGCGTCGACAACCTGCGCCGCGTCGTGCGGCGCGTGAACCGGCTCGGGCCCGACCTCATCTTCGTCGCGGGCGATCTGGTGGTCGACAACGTGGTGGGCGGAACCTTCGTGTCCCCCGAAGTCATCGCGGACGAGCTCGCCGCGCTCGCGGCCCCACAAGGTGTGTTCGCCGTGCTCGGCAACCACGACCGCTGGCTGTCGGCGGACCGGGTGCAGGCGGTCCTCGAGGGCGCCGGCATCGTCGTCGTGGAGAACCGCGGCGTGAGCGTCGAGCTCGCGAGGGGGAGCGTGTGGATCGCCGGGGCGAGCGACTACTGGACGGGACACCCCGATGTCCAGGCGGCGCTCGCCGGGGCCGCGGAGGACGAGCCGGTGATCCTGCTCACGCACAACCCGGACCTGTTCGCCGAGGTCCCGGGGCGGGTATCGCTCACGGTCGCCGGCCACACGCACGGCGGCCAGGTCATCCTCCCCTTCGTGGGCCGGGCCATCACGCCCTCCCGCTTCGGAGAGCGCTACGCCGCCGGGTACGTGATCGAGGCGGGGCGCCAGCTGTTCGTGACCACCGGAATCGGGACGAGCCGGCTCGGTGTCCGGTTCCTGGTCCCTCCCGAGATCGCGCTCCTCACCCTCCGCCACGGGGAGCTTCCGGCGGACCGCGCCGCCCCGGCGCTGCCGCGCGGACCGACGGCGGCCGACAGCACGACGCCCTGAGGCCCGAGCCGGCCATCGGCGAGGCCGAGGCCTACTCGATGCGCAATGCCTCGGTGGGATCCATGCCCGCCGCTCGGCGGGCCGGGATCAGCACGGCCGTGAGCGCCACGAGCACCAGCACCCCGGCCACGAGCGCGAAGGTGCGCGGATCGCTCACCGACACCTGGTACAGGAGCGCCCTCAGCGTGCGGGACAGCGCCAGCGCCCCGAGCAGGCCGATCGCCAGCCCCGGCACGATCACCCGCATCTCCTGCGTCACGATCATGCGGAGCACCTGCCGGGGAGCCGCCCCCATCGCGAGCCTGACGCCGATCTCGCGCGTGCGACCGGCGACGGAGCCCGCCGTCACGGCGTAGACTCCTACGGCCGCCAGCAGGAGCGCCACCGCGGCGAACCCTACGAGGAGCGTCATGAACACCCTTCGCGTGGCGACCGAGCGTCCGACGATCGTCTCCAGCGTGGCGATATCGGACACGGGTTGGAGCGGATCGATCTCTGCCAGCCGTCTCCGGATGGCCGGAACGAGCCCGACGGGGTTTTTGTCGGCCCGCACGACCAGCGACAGACCCGTAAAGGCCACGAGCGCCTCGGGGACATAGATCGTGCCCTCCACGGGGAGGTCGAGGCCGTCGTGCCGGATATCGCCGACCACGCCGATGATCTCCTGCGCGCCCTCCGTGGCCCAGCGGAACTCGAGCCGCTGGCCGACGGCGTCCCCGTCGGGCCAATAGCGCTCGGCGAGCGACCGGCTGATGATCGTCACCTGTCGCCCATCGCGGCCATCGCGCTCCTCGAACGTCCGTCCCTGGATGAGCGGAATCCGCATCGTCTCGAAGTAGCCGGGGGTGGCGACGCGCTTCTGCGCGGTGGGCGACTCCTCCGGGGCGTAATCGCGACCCGGGATCACGAACGTGCCGTCGGTATCGGAACCCTCGAGGGGTACGTGGCTGATGGCCGCCGCCCCGCTGACCCCGGGAACGGTCCGGATCCGGCGCAGGGCATCATCGAAGAACTGCACACGGGATTCATCCTCTGCGTACCGGTTGGTGGGGAGATCGATCTCCAGGCTGATCACCCCTGCCGGCTCGAAACCCGGGTCCTGGCGCATGAGCCGCAGCATGCTGGTGACCATGAGACCCGCCCCCACCAGGAGGATCACCGAGAGCGCGATCTCGGCGCTCACCAGGAGGCGGCTGAAGCCGCGCGCGGCGGGGCTCCCGGAGACTCGCCCCGGAACGCTCTGCTTGAGATCGACGGCGATCCGCCGGCCCAGCACACGGGCGGTGGGCGCGAGACCGAAGATCACGGCCGCCAGCAGCGAGATGGCCGTGGCGAACACGAGCACGGTGGCGTCGAGACCCGGGGTGGCCAGCAGCGCCGCCCGGGCCGCCGCCTCGGTCACATAGCCGCTCGCCAGCCGTGACATCCCGAGACCCATGGCGCCGCCCAGCAGGCCGACGACGAGACTCTCCGTGAGGAGCTGTCGCGTGAGCCGCAGCCGGCCGGCCCCCAGGGCGCTCCTGACCGCGAATTCGCGCGTGCGCCCGGCCGCCTGCGAGAGAAAGAGGTTGGCGAGGTTCGTGCACACGATGAGGAGCAGGAAGCCCACCGCGCCCCACAGGACGAGGAGGAGCGACCGGACATCCCCCACCAGGCGCTCGCGCACGCCCTGGAACGAGAGCCGGTGATCGGTCACGCCGCTGTCGACCAGCCCCGCCGCCATGGCCTCCGCCCGGGCCACCGCTTCCTCGCGTCCCAGACCGGGTTGAAGCCGGCCCACGACCCTCAGGAAGTGGAGACCGCGCGACATCCAGTCGCGGCGCACGAGCGGAAGCCACACGGCGACCTCGTCCCGCTCGGCGAGGATGCCGGCCCGGGCCGGCATCACGCCGATGATCTCGCGGCGCTCGCCGTCGAGCTCGATCGAGGTGCCCACGACGTCGCGACGGGCGTCGTAGCGGGTGCGCCAGAACTGCTCCCCCAGCATCGCGACCCGGGCCCCCGACTCCACGTCGGACGGGAGCAGCCCCCGTCCGACGAGGGCGGGGAGGCCGGCCACGCCGAGCACATCGCCGGCCGCGATGCCGGCCTGCAGCCGCTCGGGCCCGGCAGGGCCCCGGGCGGTGACACCGCTCCCGTAGATGGTCGCGATGCTGCGCAGGAACGTCCCCTCGCGCTGCCAGTCCTCGAACTCGGGGTAGGAGACGGGGGTCGGCGTACCATCCTGGTCGTCCCACAGGAACACGACATCCTGCCCGTCGGGGAAGGGGAGGGGCCTCAGGAGCGTGGCATCCACGACGCCGAAGATCGCGACGTTGGATCCGATGCCGAGGGCGAGGACGAAGACCGTGGCGAGCGCGAATCCCGGCTTGCGCCGGATGCGGCGAAGCGCGAAACGCAGGTCGGTCGTCAGCTCGGCCAGATACTCGCGTCGCCGCGCGCGTCGCTCCCGCTCGCGGCTGAGCGTGCGAAGCTCGCCTCTCACCCGCTTCACGTCTCCGAACATGCGCAGCGCCTCCTCCCGCGCGGCCCCGGGGCTCCAGCCCCGGGCGACGAGATCCCGGATCTGCATGTCGAGGTGGAAGCCGACCTCGTCCTCGACCGCCTCCTCGATCCGGCTGCCCAGCGCGTCGCGCAGGCGGTCACGCGATCCGTCCTCGCTCACGAGCCCCTCCGGGAGCCCGCGGCGGTCGCGCAGCCGATCGCGCGGCGCATCGACGACACGCTCAGGCGGGGGCTTCGGTGGCCTCGACGACCTTCCACACCGCCTCCGAGAAGCGGCTCCAGCTCGAGATCTCGCGCTCGAGCTGCTGTCGGCCGCGTCTGGTGAGCCGATAGTACTTGGCACGCCGGTTGTTCTCGGACGTGCCCCAATCGGCCTCGATGAGCTCCCGGTTCTGAAGCCTGTGGAGCGCGGGGTACAGTGCCCCGTCCTCGATCTGGAGGGCCCCATCGGTCGTGCGCTTGATCCACGTCACGACTCCGTAGCCGTGGGCCGGCCCCCAGCGCAACGCCTTGAGGATCATCAGGTCGAGGGTGCCCTTCAGCACGTGGACATGGTCTCCCACCGGTTCCTCGCGGCTCGGGAAGCGGGCGCGGGCGACCGACGATGAGCGTCCTCCCGGACGTCGGCCTACCCCTATGAGTCATAGGGGGAACGATGCCGCGTCTCTCCTATGAGCACAAGGGGGAGAGAGGGCCGCGCATGGGCGTGCTCGGGGCGCCCTCGCGAGCCCCGGCGGGATGGGTGCATCTTCGGCTCGGCGATCCGGCTCGGCCGGGTTCCTCGATACCCCAGCGCCCGGGAGGGCTCGCATGTCATCACGCACCGCTCGCATCCTGGTCATCGCGCTCGCGGCGTTCGGCGTACGCTCGCTCGCCGCCCAGGAGTCGGTGTCCGAGCGCGCCGTGCGGGCCATCGACGGGCTCGAGCTGCGCGAGCTTGGGCCTGCCGTGACGGGCGGGAGGGTGGCGGACATCGCGGTCGACGAGGCGAACCCGCGCACGTTCTACGTCGGGTTCGCGACCGGCGGGGTGTGGAAGACCACCAGCGACGGGATGAGCTGGAAGCCGGTGTTCGACGAGCAGCCGACGGCCTCGATCGGCGACGTTACGCTCGCGCCGTCGAACCCCAACGTCGTGTGGGTGGGGACCGGCGAGCCCCAGAACCGGCAGAGCTCGCCGTGGGGCGCCGGGGTGTTCCGCTCCACCGACGGCGGACGCACGTGGCGTAGCCTCGGGCTCGAGGACACGCGGCACATCGGCCGCATCGCCGTGCACCCCACGGATCCGGACGTCGCCTACGTCGCGGCGGTCGGGCACCTGTGGGGTCCGAACGAGGAGCGCGGCGTGTACCGCACGCGGGACGGCGGCCAGACGTGGGACAAGGTGCTGTACGTGGACCAGAACACCGGGGCGATCGACCTGGTGATGGACCCCGACGATCCGAAGACGCTGTTCGCCGCCATGTACCAGCGCCGTCGCACGGGCTTCGGCTTCGCGGCCGGCGGAGGGGGCTCGGGCATCTGGCGCACGCTGGACGGCGGCGAGACCTGGACGCGTCTCGAGGAGGGGCTCCCCGACACGGAGATGGGCCGCATCGGGCTCGACATCTACCGCCGCGACGGGAACCTGGTGTACGCGACGATCGAGGCGAAGGGGGACGGGACCGGGCTGTACCGGTCGACCGACCGTGGCGAGACGTGGGAGAAGGTGGGGGACCGGAACCCGCGTCCGATGTACTTCTCGCTCGTCCGCATCGACCCCCGGAACCCGGAGCGCATCTACCTGGGGGGGACGCAGCTGTCGATCTCCGATGATGGCGGGAAGACGTGGTGGGAGGGCGATGCGGCCGAGGACATCCACGTCGATCACCACGCCCTGTGGATCGACCCGTGGGATTCGAACCACGTGCTGCTGGGCTCCGACGGCGGCCTCTCGACGAGCCGCGACGCGGGGGAGCACTGGCGAATGATCGACAACCTGCCCGTGGGCCAGTTCTACGAGGTCGGCTACGACATGCGCGACCCGTACCACGTGTGCGGCGGGCTGCAGGACAACGGGAACTGGTGCGGCCCCACGAACAGCCTCACGACGTACGGCGTCCGGAACTCCGACTGGTACATGGTGTGGTCGGGGGATGGGTTCTACAACGTCCCCGATCCCACGAACCCCGACCTCGTGTACACCGAGTCACAGGGGGGCTTCCTGTCGCGCTATCACGTGCCGTCGGGGGACCGGCAGAGCATTCGGCCCGTGCTCCGCGACGAGGAGCAGGAAGAGGCAACGGGGGCGGAAGCCGAGCCGGCCGAGCTCGAGCCCGCCGGGGGCGCGGAGGCCGGGGCGACCGGAGAGCCGGAAGCTGAAGAAGCACAACGAGATGAGGAGTATCGCTTCAACTGGAATACACCGGTGCTCGTCTCGAGCCACGATCCGGCCACGATCTACGTGGGGGCCAACTTCCTGATGCGATCGCGTGACCGCGGCATGTCGTGGGAACAGGCCGGGCCCGACCTCACGAAGCAGATCGACCGCGACACGCTCCCGATCATGGGGATGGAGCTCGATGACGAGACGCTGTCGCGGAACGACGGCATCGAGTCGTACGGCAACATCACCACGATCGCCGAGTCGAAGCAGTCGCCGGACGTCCTGTACGTGGGCACCGACGACGGCAACCTGCAGGTGACGACCGATGGCGGGGGCACGTGGACCAACGTCGCGGGGCGCGTGCCGGGGCTCCCGCCTCGCACCTACGTGAGCCGCATCGAAACGTCCCATGCGGTGGCAGGTCGCGTGTACGCGAGCTTCGACGGGCACCGGAACGACGACTACCGCCCCTACGTGTACGTGAGCGAGGACCGCGGGCAGACGTGGCGCTCCCTCGCGGCCGGGCTGCCCGACGGGTGGTCGGTGAACGCGGTGCGCGAGCACCCGCGCAACCCCGACCTGCTGTTCGTGGGGAACGAGATCGGAGTGTTCGTGTCGGTGGACCGCGGAGCCTCGTGGGCGCGGCTGGGGGCGAACTTCCCGACCGTGCCGGTGGATGACATCCAGATCCATCCGCGCGAGAACGACCTCATCGTGGCCACGCACGGCCGGAGCTTCTGGATCCTCGACGACGTGGGGCCGCTCGAGCACGCGACCGAAGCGCTCGCCGAGGACGTGTACCTGTTCCCGGTGCGGCCCGCGACGCTGTGGACGATCGCGGGCGGGTGGCCGTTCCAGAGCGATCGCTTTCAGGCCGCCGACCCGCCGCACGGGGCGATCATCCGCTACCGGCTGAGCGAGGCCCTCCCCGAGCCGGCGGCCGACTCCTCGGAGACGTCCGCGGCCGACTCGACGCGCGCGCCGCGAAGGCTCGAGATCCTCGACGGTTCCGGCGAGGTCCTGCGCACTCTCGAGCCGGCGAACGAGCCGGGTATCCGGCAGGTCGTGTGGGACTTCACCTATGATCCGCCGTTCGAGGGTGGAGGAGGGGGCGGCGGCTTCTTCGGCGGGGGAGGGAACGCGCCGCGCGCGCTGCCCGGCACCTACACGGCGCGTCTCACGGCCGGGGACGTGAGCCGGGAGACCCGGATCGAGGTCCGCGCCGATCCGCGGCTCGACGCGACGCCCGCGGACCTCCAGGCCCGTCTCGACGCACAGCTCCGCATGCACCGACTGCGGAAGCCGCTGCGCGACGCGAACCAGCGCCTCGAGGAGATGGGCGACCGCGTGGGCGCCATCCGCGAGCTGCTCGACGACGCCGACCTCGACGACGAGGCGCGTGCGCCGCTCGACGAGGCCGTGGACGCGTTCGCCGAGCGTCTGGGGGACGTCGAGGACGACCTCGAGGAGGCGAACCGGCTGGGGACCGCCCTGTTCGGCATCGCTCTCTCGAGCCTGAGACCGACCTCGGATCAGATGTGGGCCATCGAGCGCACATGGGCCGCTGCGCCGCCCGTGCTCGAGCGGGTGAACGCGCTCCTCACCGACGAGCTGCCGGCGCTCGAGGCACGGCTCAACGCGGCCGGCGTGCGTCCGAGGCTCGGCGAGCCGGTGGAGATCCCGGACCCGGACGGCTCCGTGGGTCAGCCTCCGCCGGCCGCCTTGACCAACACCGATCCCCCGTAGCGGAGGTGGGGGCTCTCGGCCGCGATGCGTCGGGCCTCTTCCTCGGACGACGCACGGATCACGATGAAGCCGACGAGACTCTCGCTCGGCGGGGTGTCGGGGGTTGTCTCGGTGACACCCCCCAGCGGGCCGCGAGCGAGGAGGACCCCGGGGGCGCCGCCGAGCTCGTAGCCGGTCACCAGGCGGCCCTGAGCCTCCAGGCCGTCGAACCAGGACATGTACGCCTCGGTCCGCTGCATCTCGTCCGGAGGCTCGAGTCGCTCCCGGTCGGGCCATACGCCCTCGAACAAGAGGAAGTAAGGCCGAAGCTGCGGATTGGGTAGCGTCGCCGGGGGGGCGACGGACTCGGGACTGGGCCCCGGCAGCGTGGCGAGCGGCGGCGCCATCAGCCCGCGCGCGAACCAGCCGCCGGCGGGGAGGAGGAGGAAGGCGGCGATCGTGGCGGCACGACGGAACATCCTGCGCCGATCGGCGCGCCGCGCGGCGTCCCGTTGGGCCGAGATGGTGGCCCGGGCCGCGTCGGCGAGCGGCGGCACGGCGGCTCCGGGCGAACGGGCGAGGCCGCGGATGGCTTCGAGACCGCGCCGGGCATCCTCCAGCTCGGACTTGAGCGTGGGCGAGACGGCGAGCTCGCGCTCGACCTCCTCGCGCTCCTCCGCGGTCGCGCGTCCCTCCAGGTAGCGCAGGAGCCGATCATCCGTTCGATCGTTCACGACACCTCCTCCTGTCCGCGCTCGGCGCCCAGCAGGACACCGAGCTGCCGAAGGCCGCGGTACACGCGCGAGGCGACCGTGTTGGGGGAGGCCCCCGTCGCTTCGGAGATCTCCGCGTAGCTGAGCTCGCTCAGGTATCGAAGCACGATGGCTTCCTTCTGGTGTTCGGGCAGCCGGTCGAGGGCCGCGCGGATACGTCGGTTCATCTGTTCGCGTTCCAGGTCGTCGGTCTCGGACCCGAGGACTACGAGCCGCGGGGCGGCGGCCTCCAGGTCGGTGTAGCGCGCCGCGCGCTTCAGACGGCGTTGCTCGTCCCGGCAAAGGTTCACGGTGACCCGGTGGAGCCAGGTGCTGAGGCGGGCCTCGCCCCTGAGGCTGTCGAGCGAGCGATACAGCCGGATGAACGCCTCCTGGGCGGCCTCTTCGGCGGCTACGGGGTCCCCCAGGAGGTGGAGGGCGAGACGATAGACACGCCCCTCGTGCCGCTCCACGAGGCGTCGGAACGCATCCTCGTCGCCCTCCGCGGAGCGGCGGAGCAACTCCGCCGTCTCCGGGGCCTGGACGTGATCCGACGTCACCCGCCGAGCTCCACCGAGGCCGGGTCGACGAACTCGGTGGTGACGATGACCGTCAACGCCAGAGGCTTCCCTTCATCGAACGCGATGAACGGATACTGCGGGGTACCGGGGAGCCCGCCGATCTCCTCGTTGGTGCGGTAGGGCGTGTAGACCATCACGTGCGGGTTCCACCTCCCGACGTTCCGACCGAGGTACTGTCCGCCGGACAGCATGTAGCTGAACGCCGGGGCCGGAACGGGCCGGAAGCGTCCGCTCGCGAACCCGGCGTCGATCTCGCGCTCGATTTCCTCCTCGTCGCGCCCGGCGAGCCGGAGACGGGCCTCCTCGAACTTCACGGGCAGCACGTACTCGCTCCCGATCGCATCGACGCACTGGGGTGCGCGAACCTGCGGGTCGGCGGTCCGCTCCACGAAGCAGTGGAACCCGTTCGACCCTCGCCGGGCCAGACGATAGCCCTCGGCGGTGAAAACGGATACCGCCGCGCCGGCGTGCAGCGAGGGTGGCCCGGCCGACAGCGCGAGGCGGATCTCCTCCTGGCGGTCCATGAGCTCGACCGGGGGGGCGGACTGCGCGACCAGGGAGACCGTGCCCCAGGGCGCGAACGCCAGGACGAGCAGACTCCGGACACCACGTGACACGGACGACATCGGTCCTCCTCGTTGAGAGCGGCTCCCGTGCTGGTCCGATCGTTGGACGTCGGCACGCCGTCACGCATTGCACGCCGCCGGCCCGTCCGGGTCGCCCGGGTCGTCTCACCGATGTACGATCAGCCGATCGAGCGGTCAGCGGTCCGACGACAGCCCCGAGGGAGGGACACGTGCGTTCCCCAGCTCCGACACTCGTGTTCGCGGCCGGTGCTCTGCTGGCGGCCGCCCCCTGCGCGCGGGCCCAGGACGGCGATCCGCCGCCCCCGGAGGGCTGGGTGGTGCGGCCGGACCACGGCAGCGCGGACGGCATTCACTTCATGGAGATGCCCCCGGGATTCCACATCACGTCGGGGCAGGCCGCCATCTTCTACGATCCCCGGCGCACGGCCGCGGGGACGTTCCGCGTCGAGTCCGAGATCTTCCTGTTCGACCCCGGGGCCCGCAACGAGTCGTTCGGCGTGTTCATCGGGGGACGCGACCTGGCGGGGGGCGGCCAGACGTACCTCTACTTCCTCATCCGCGGCGACGGGGCCACGCTGGTCAAGCGTCGCGAGGGGACGGAGACCACCATCCTGCGGGTGTGGCGGCGCTATGACGCGGTCGAGAGCTGGCCGGAAAGGGAGGAGGGCGCCGCCACGGCCCGCAACGTCCTCGCGGTGGAGGCCGGCGCCGGGGAGCTCGTGTTCTTCGTCAACGGGACGGAGGTGGCGCGCATCCCGCGGGCAGGGGAGCCCGTGGATGGGGTCGTCGGGATCCGGGTCAACGATGGCCTCGACCTGCACGTGACGTCGCTCGACGTCACGGCGCTCGACGGCCCGGGCGACTGACGGCCGGCGGGACGGCCCCCCGCCCCGCCCCCGGCCCCGCGCTTCACGCGCGAGGGGTTCCTCGCGTTCGCAGGGTGGGCCGGGCGCGGTGCCCCGACCCGTCCACCACGAGTGGAGGCGGCGACATGCGCGAGGTCGATCGGATCCTCGACCAGCTCGAGCGATCCAGACGCGGCGATTCCTGGCACGGACCGGCTCTCGAGGAGGTCCTCGCCGATGTGGATGCGGAGACGGCGGCGGCGCACCCGATTCCGGGAGCGCACAGCATCTGGGAGCTGGTATTGCACATCACGACGTGGCAGGACGTGGTGCGGCGGCGGCTGACGGGCGAGGCGGTGGTGCCGGGGGATGACGAGAACTGGCGGGCGGTCGAGGACCGCTCGGAAGGTGCGTGGGACGCGGCGCGGGCGGCGCTCGGCGACGCGCGCGCGAGGCTCGAGAGGGAGGTCGCGTCGCTCGACGATGCGGCGCTCGATCGAGCTCCGCGTCGGGGCGCGCGGACCCGGTACGTGCTCCTGCACGGGGTGCTCCAACACGACTTGTACCACGCGGGCCAGATGTCGCTGCTCAGGAAGGCGTTGGGCGCGCCCGCGGGGGATGTCGCCGGCTGAGCGCGCCGCGAGAATGACAACCGCGGCCCGGCACGTCATGTTCCGCGAAGCCAAACCACGGAGGCCACGCACGTGTCCACTCGCTCCGACGCCCGTATCGAGACGATCTGGCTCAAGACCGGTCGACGCGGGCCCATGCAGCGCGTTCCAGAAGCCACGTTGATCGAGGGTGTCGGGCTGGACGGAAACGCGGAGCGGGGCGGCCGCCGGCAGGTCACCCTGCTCGACGCGGACGCATGGGAACGCGCCACCGGGGAGCTCGGGATCCCGGTCGACCCGTCCGCACGGCGCGCCAACTTCCTCGTGCGCGGGATCGACCTGGCCCACAGCGTGGATCAGGTCCTGCGGCTCGGGTCCTGCACGGTGCGGATCCGCGGTGAGACCCGCCCCTGCGGGCGTATGGACGAGGCGGCCATGGGTCTGCGCGAGCGGCTGGAGCCTGAATGGCGGGGCGGCGTGTACGCCACCGTCGTCGAAGGGGGCCCGATCGTGGTCGGGGATCCTGTCGCCTGGGTGTGAGCCACGGCGGGTGTGCGCTCCCCGGGGTCCATGTCGCGCCGGAGGTCACGAGGCACCCGCCCGCGCCAGCGCGAAGGCGTGAGCGTGGACGCATGACCGGCAGGTGGCGACAGTGGTTCCGGGTCCGGGCGCGGTGGCCCGACGTATGGCGTGGCGTGGCGGCCCGGACCGGCGGGCGCGTGATCGAGCGCAGGCTCCAGCCACCCCTGCTCGAGCTCCGGCATGGTCCCTGGGTAACCCTGGCGGACACCGCCAGCGATCCGACGGGTTCGGGCACGACGTTCACCAGGCTGCGGACGCCGTACCGGGTGGCGATCCCGTTTCGCATGCGCATCCGGAAGCGCGGTCCGTTCGGGGGTCGGATCCCATGGGTGGGTTCGAGGCTGGTTCGGATCGGGCGCTCCGAGTTCGATCGGCGGTTCAGCGTCGTGGCAAGCAGCCGGGGTGTGGCGCGCAGCCTGCTCCTCGGGACGCCGCTCGAGGAGTGGCTGCTGGCGGGGCCGGAAGTGAGGATCGATCTGCGGCCGCCGGATCGGCGGCGGCGACGAGCTCTGGGTCCGGGGATCTTCGAGGCCGTGGTCCGGTTCCCGCGCGTCCTGTGGCGGGAAGAGGACCTGCTGCGCGGGTTCGAGCTCGCGTGGCGGGTGGTCGAGGAGCTGGAGCGGGTCGGGGTCGCGAAGCCGGCGGCCGGGTCATGACCAGGTCCGGGGGGTGCCGATGAAGGCCGTATGGATCGCCGCCGGCGCGCTGACAGCGGCCGTCGCGCTGGCGGGCTGCGAAGCGCCCGAGCGGCAGGGCATGAGCCCACCGCATCGGGCCGGGACGCTTCCGGTCGAGGGGGCCGATCTATACTACCAGATCGTCGGCACCGGGCGTCCGCTCGTCGTGGTGCACGGCGGTCCGGGGCTCGACCACGGGTATCTCATGCCGTGGCTGGAGCCGCTGGCCGAGACGTTCGAGCTCGTGCTGTACGATCAGCGCGGCCTGGGTGGCTCGACCGGAGCGCTCGACACGACGAGCATCTCCATGACCCGCTATCTGGACGACCTCGATGCGGTCCGCGAGCGGCTCGTCCAACGGGGCCGGGTCACGCTCCTGGCGCATTCATGGGGCACGCTGCCGGCCCTGCTGTACGCCCTCCGCTGGCCACAGCGGGTGGACGGGCTCATCCTCGTGAGCCCCGTCGAGCCCGGCCAGCGGTTCGCGCAGGAGACCGCGGCGAACGACCGGGCGGCCCGAAGCCTCGAGGATCAGGCGGCCATCGACTCACTCCTGGCGACACCCGCGTTCCAAGCCGGTGACCGGCAGGCCGTGAGTCGCGTGTTCTTCCACGCGTTCCGCGCGACGTTCGCCGATCCTTCGCTGGCCGACAGCGTGTTCACTGTCGAGCTCGGCGAGCGCACCGCGCGTCAGGGTCGCATCGTCGCCCGGCTCCTGATGACGCCGCTCGTCGGACTCGACCTGTGGGATGCGCTTCCCACGCTCGACGTCCCGATCCTCCTCATCCACGGGAGCGCCGATCCCACGCCGGTCCAGATGGTGCGAGAGCTCGCTGCGGCGCTCCCCGACGCGCGCGTGGTCGAGATCGAGGGGGCCGGACACCTCCCCTTCGTCGAGAAGCCCGGGGAGTTCTTCGGGGCCGTGGGCGAGTTCGTGGCGGAGATCGACGCCCGGCGGTGAGCGGGTCGGTGGCGCCGTGAACCCGCGGGCGCTGGACGACGCGCTCGAGACGATCAACCGGGCACGTGCCCGGGAGCCGGGAGATCCGGCCCGGAGCGCCGATCTGCTGTCGGGCCTCGAGGCCGTGCTGGCGGCCGAGCACGCGTCCGCGGGCGACCGCGAGCCTGGGGGGGGCGAGGCGCTCGTCGAGCTCGACGCCATCCTGCGGGAGACCGGGATCGAGGAGGGCGCCGAGAGCCTCAGGACCTACATCGAGCCCATCCTCGAGCGTCTCATCGATGCGCTCCTCGATCGCCCCGCCGAGAGACTGGCGGCATACGGGTCCCTGCGGCCGGGCGAGGAGAACCACGATCAGGTGGCGCGGCTGGTGGGACGCTGGGTCGATGGGACCGTACGGGGCACCCGGCACGAGCGGGGGTGGGGGGCGGCCCGCGGCTATCCGGGTATCGTGTGGCAGCCGGGCGGAGGCGATGTGCCCGTGCAGGTGTTCGAGAGCCGCGCGCTCCCGGAGCACTGGGAGCGGCTGGACGAGTTCGAGGGGCCCGCGTACGAGCGCATCCTCGTCCCCGTCGTCACGACGTCCGGGGTAGTCGTCTGCAACCTGTACGCGGTGCGGGAGCCGCCGGATGGCGAAGACGAAGCCTCCCGCCCCGTCGAGTCCTAGCCGGCCGCCTTCACCTCGTCCCAAAGGGGGTCGAGCGCCTCCAGCCCGGCCGTCCGCCAGTCGATCCCACGCTCCTCGGCCAGGCGGAGCATCGCCCGTGAGCGTCGCTCGAATTTGTCGATCGCGGCCAGCAGGGCGTTCGCGGGGTGGGCCCCGGCCAACCGGGCCGCGTTCACGGCGGCGAACAGCAGATCGCCGACCTCTTCCTCGACCGCGGCGTCCGCCTCCCCGATGCGCGCCGCGGCGACCGGAGCGACCCGCTCGAGCTCGGCGGCTTCCTCGCGCACCTTGCCGAGCGGTCCGTCGAGATCGGGCCAATCGAACCCGAACGCCGCCATGCGCTCCTGCACGCGGGCCGCCCGGCTGAGCGGGTCGAGCCCGGCCGACACCCCGGCGAACGGGTCCTCGATCTCCCCCCGCGGCGCTTTCGTGCCCACGCGATTCGTCCGCTCGGCCGCCTTGAGCTCTTCCCAGTCGGGCGGCGCCTCGGCGTCGCCGTACACGTGCGGGTGGCGCGCCTCCATCTTGCTCTCGAGCGCCACCATCACGTCCTCGGCCCGGAAGCTCTCGCGCTCCTCGGCGAGGACGATCTGGAAGGCCACGTTCAGCAGCAGGTCGCCCAGCTCGGTCGCGAGCGCGGGGTCGTCGCCGGACTCGATCGCGTCTGCAACTTCGTGTGCCTCTTCGAGTAGATAGGGTCGCAGGGTACGGGGGGTCTGCCGTGCGTCCCAGGGGCAGCGCTCGCGCAGGAAGCGCACGAGCGCCAGGCCCCTGCCCAGGGAGGCGTCTCCCGGGTCGGCGGCGATGACGTGCCGTGGCGAGGTCTCGGCGGGGTCGTTCACATCCTGCTCCGGCTGAATGGCGCCGGGAACGTATCCGTCGTAGGCTGGCATCTCCAGACAGGCCGGGCCCGGTGGCCCGCCGCCCGGGGAGCGCGGGCTCCCGGCCGGCAGCGGCCACGCGTGTCCATGACGAGGCGATCGGGGAGTCGTGATCGGGGAGCGGACGGCAACCACCAGGGCGTGGCTCGAGGTCGACCTCGACGCCATCGCCCGCAACGCGACGCGGCTCACCCGCGCCGTGCGTCCGGCTCGCATGATCCCCATGGTCAAGGCCGATGCGTACGGTCTTGGCGCGGTCGAGGTCGCGCGGGCACTCAAGCCCTTCGACCCCTACGCGTTCGGCGTCGCGACGCTGGAGGAGGGGATCGCCCTCCGCACGGCGGGGGTCGAGGGCCGCATCATCGTGTTCTCGCCCTGCGGGGCCACCGATGGCCCCGGTCTCATCGAGCACGGGCTCGACACCTCGGTCCTCGGGCTGGACGGTCTCGAGCGGCTCACGGCGACCGCGGCCGCGCAGGGCGGGCGTCTGGGGCTACACCTCGAGATCGATACGGGGATCGGCCGGGCCGGCCTCCCGGCGAGCGAGTGCGCCGAGTGGGCGCCACGGGTGGCACAGCTGGTGGAGGCGGGTGGCCGCCTCGAGACGCTGTACTCGCACTTCCACTCGTCGGGGACGGATGAGCTCGCGACCCGGCATCAGCTCGAGCAGTTCGAGTTCGCGAGCCGGCGGCTCGACGCGGAGGGGATCCGGGCGCCGCTGCGCCACATCGCCAACAGCGATGCGTTGATCCGGGATCGGCGGTATCATCTGGACCTCGTGCGCCCGGGCCTCTACCTGTACGGCGGTTTGCGCGGGCGAAGCTCGTCGAGACTGGTGACCGACGCCGATCCGGTGGCTCGCGCATGTGCACGGGTGCTCGAGGTCCGCCGGCTGTCCCCCGGGTCCACGGTCAGCTACGGGGCGCGGTACGTGACCCCACGCTCCGAACGGGTGGCGACCGTCGCGATCGGCTACGCGGACGGTTTCCCCTGGCGGCTCTCGAACCAGGCGGAGGTGTTGGTGAGGGGGCATCGGACCCCCCTGCGTGGCGCCGTGTGCATGGATGTGATCGTGATAGACGTTTCACGGGTGTCGGGTGTCGAAGCCGGTGGTGTCGTCACGGTGCTTGGCGAGGACGAGGGGGAGGAGATCACGCTGAACGAGCTGGCCCGTCTGGACGGGACGATCGAATACGAGATCCTGACCGGTCTCGGTCGCGCCCTGCCGCGGGTGTATCGCCGCGACGCCGAGCGGCTGGAGCCGGAGCTGGCGATGAGCGAGGCGCATGTCCGGGACGGATAGAACGGACGGTTCTTCCACCGAGGAGGTCCTCATCGAGCGGGCCCGGGGGGCGATGCGCCTGGCGTACGCGCCGTACTCACGCTTTCCGGTCGGGGCGGCGCTGGAGGCTGACGACGGGCGGATCTTCGTCGGGTGCAATGTCGAGAACGCCTCCTTTCCGGTCGGCATGTGCGCCGAGCGCGTCGCCGTCGGCCGTGCCGTCGTGTCCGGTGCCCGCGGGTTCCGGCGCCTCGCGGTGGCATCGATGGGGGAGCGGCCGGCGTCTCCATGCGGAATGTGCCGCCAGGCGCTGTCGGAGTTCGGCATCGATCTCCAGGTGATCAGCGTCAACGAGACGGGGGAGCGGCGCGCGTGGACCCTCGAGGAGCTCCTCCCGTCCAGCTTCCGACGCGCGGACGTGGATCCGCCACGGCTTCCCCCCCAGGGAGCGGCGTGATGCCCGCTGCCATTTCCGGTGTGCGGGTCGCGGGGCCGATCGTGTCGGCCCTCGCGGCCGCCGCGCTGATCCTCGGCTGCACCGAACACCCGCTGGCCCCGCCGAGCGAGAGCGCACCGGGGGTCTCGAGCGAGACCCGCGACGTATCGCTCGACGTGATCGAGCTCTCCACGTGGCGCGACACGACGTTCACCGGGTTCTCACTCCCCACCGACGCCTCGTTCACCATCGTCGCGGAGGTGCCGACCCTGCGGGCGCGCACGTTGGGTCGACTGAACGTGCCGGATACCGTGAAGACGTTCGCGGACACGCTCCGCGCGGAGAGCTACGACAGCCTTCTCGTGCGGGTCACACTCGATGCGACGCGCTCGGAGTACACCGACTTCCCGGTCACGGTGCGGCTCGTGTCGTTGACGCGGGCGTTCTCGCTCGACTCGGTGAGCTGGACCGAGGCACGGCCCGGCGTCCCGTGGGCCACCCCCGGAGGGGACCTCGGCCCGGTCATCGGCTCGGCGGACATCGCCGAGGCGACCGACAGCCTGGTCATCGAGCCCTCGGTGTCCGCCGATTCGCTGCTCAAGGCGTGGCGCGCCGAGGACGGCGGGAACGGGTTCGCGCTGCTGGTCGAGGGTCCCGAAGCCCGGATCCAGATCCGGGCGGTCCGCTTCGCATACAGTGCGACCCTCGAAGGCCGCACGACCCCGGTCGCCCAGACTCAGCTCGTACAGGATCGGACGTTCACCACCGATCCGCCGCTCCCGGCCACGGGAACCGCACTCCGGGTGGGTGGGCTGCCCTCGTCACGTCTCTATCTGGAGTTCCTCACGCCCGATACGATCGAGGGCGTCCCTCTGGCAGGCGCGACGATCAACTACGCCGAGCTCGTGCTGCGGCCGCTCGGGCCACCGCCGGGGCCGTTCGCGCTCGAGCGGACCCTTACGGCCAGACAGCTCAGCCTGCTGGCGGACCCGTTCGAGTTCGGGCCCAAGACGCCGGTCGGCGCCGCGCCCCTCTCCTTCGCGTCACTCGATCCGGACTCGCTCTCGGCCGGCAAGCCCATCCGGCTGAACGTGACCACGCAGATATCGGCGGCGGTGCATGGTTCGTCCGGGCGGATCCGGCTCGGGCTACGCCCGGAGCCCGACGCTCAGACGCTGGGGTTCTGGGAGTTCGGCTCCGCCGAGGACGTCGCCGCCCTGCGGCCGAGGATTCGCATCATCCTGACTCCACCGGCGCAGTTCGAGTCGCCGCCATGATCCCGTTCCCGCGCGCCCCGCTCCGTTCCATCCTCTCTGGCCTCGTCGTGGCGCTGACGGCCGCGCCCGCAGTCGGGCAGACGCCCATCACGGCCATCGGGCTCGGGTATCCCGTGGCTCCCGCGGACGGACGCGCCGCGGCCCTCGGCGGCACGGGCATCGGGCTGCTGGGGGGAAGCTTCAGCCTCGCGAGCCCCGCCGATCTCACCCAGCACACCACGCCGGGCTTCGGACTCGCGTTCTCGGGCGAGAGCGTGACCCTCCGCGGAGCGTCGGAGTCGCTCGACACGGGCCGCGAGCGGTTCACGGTCGTGCGGGCCGTGGCGCCCTTCGGCGATTGGGCGCTGGCCGTCGCGTTCGGCGGCGACTTCGACCAGGACTGGAGCGCCCGGTTCGTCGACACGCTGGCCCTCGGCGACGGGACCACGGTCCCCTTCGAGGAGGCGCGCGAGCACGATGGCGGTATCTCGCGAATCGACGCTTCGGTGGCCCGCCGAATCGGCCCCCTCTCGCTCGGCGTGTCGGCCCAACGGCTCACCGGATCGTTGCGCCAGACCTTCACGCGGCGGTTCGGCGATTCGAACGATGGCGGTCCACCGCTCGCCACGGCGGGCGGCTCGCAGCGACTCACGTATCGGGCGTGGCGCATCCGGGCCGGTGCGTCGCTCGCTGTGGGCGACCGCGTCCTCATCTCCGGAGTGGCCTCGAAGGGGGGAGATCTGACGATCGATCCCGATACCGACGCGAGCGTCGAATCCTCGCTCCCGCTCCCCACGACGATCGAGGTCGGCGCCAGCGTCCGCGTGACCTCGCGCCTCCTCCTGGCGGCATCCGGGGGCTGGGCGGACTGGTCCCGGCTCGGCGACGTGGGCGACGCCACATCGCACGACGTCACGTGGATGGGCGCGGGGCTCGAGTTCGAGGGCCTGCGCATCCTGGGAGGTGACCTGCCGCTCCGCGTGGGCGCCCGTCGGGCCGAGCTCCCGTTCAGCACGGGAGACTCGGCGCTGGACGAGACCGCCATCACCGGCGGGTTCGGCTGGCTGTTCCGGGGCGGGACGGCCGGTCTCCACGTAGGGCTGGAGTTCGGCTCGCGCGGGAACTTCGCCACGGACGGTCTCGAGGAGTCCTTCCGGCGGGCGACGATCTCCTTCGAGCTACGCCAGCGTTGAGCGGGTCGCCGGGGCCCTCGTCCCGATCCGCGTGCATCCGGGGAGGACGGGTGTCCACGGCCCGAGGTCAGTCGGCCGCCGCGGCCGCGCCGGCCCCGGCCCCCGTCACCCGTTCCCACGCGAGCCGCATCCGCTCCGCGAAACGCTCCGGACGCGTGATGGGCCAGTCGTGGCCGTCGGGCAGCTCCTCGATCGTGACCCCGGCGTGTCCGCACGCGGTGAAGTACCGGTCGTATTCCGCCGTTCGGTACATCTCGTCGCGGGCGCACAGGTACACCACCGCGTGCCTCGACTCGAGGGGGAGCTCGCCGGACGGGCGCTTGAGCGCGCGGACGGCGGGGAACAGGGCGCCCGGCCGGGTGACGGCGGTCGACACGTAGTCGACCATGATGCGGCCCGCGTACGTCACCCCGATCCGGCCCTCGAGCCCCAGGTACTCGCGAGCCTGCAGCCACACGGCGCGCGCGACGGTGCGCCACAACGGGAGCTCGACCGGAACCGAAGGGGCGCAGGCGATCGCCGCCCCGGGTCGCAGGAGCGCCACCAGCGCCCCGAAGGAATGGCCGCACCACACGGCATCGGGGGCGAGATCGTCCGCGATGTCCCCGAGCAGCGCGAGGTACTCGGAGGGCTCGGCCGGAAGCCGGGTGTGGGTGGCGAACGACAGGTCGGGGACCACGATCCGGAAGTCGCGCGACAGGCGCTCGAGGCCTCGTCCATAGTATCGCGGGTGGCAGCCGAGACCCGGCACGAAGACTAGCGTCTTCTTGGACGAGCCCCAAGTTTCCACCGGCACTTCGAAGCCCCGCGCCTCGTAGCGTTCAAGGTGCACGCCCGATCCTACCGGATGGGGTGAAACGCAGCAACGGATGGGTGATGACGAGCGGATTGGTGCAGCTCGGGAGCGGTCGTGCGGCCGGCGGTTCGCCGGCTCCTCGTCCCCGTCCGTTCGGTCGCCGTCTGTATATCGAGACGTACGGCTGTCAGATGAACATCAACGACACCGAGCTCGTCGAGGGGCTGCTCGCGGAGCGGGGCTTCCTGCGCGTGGACGAGGTCGAGAGGGCGGACGTCATCCTCATCAACACGTGCGCGATTCGCGACCACGCCGAGCGCCGCGTCATGGGACGCATCGGTCAGCTCCAGCGACACCGTCGCGACAATCCCGATCTGGTGCTCGGGGTCACCGGCTGCATGGCGCAGCGGCTAGGTCCACGGCTGGTGTCGTCGCACGATGTCGACCTGGTGGCGGGGCCCGACGCGTATCGAGGGCTGGGCGATCTGATCGAGGGCATCCAGGAGAACGCGATCGAGCGCGGACAGACCCTCCTCGAGCTCGACGCCGCCGAGCACTACGAGGGGGTCGAGTCGGTGCGCGCCGGGGGCGTGAGTGCCTGGATCACCGTGCAGCGCGGCTGCGATCACCGCTGCACGTTCTGCATCGTCCCGTACGTGCGCGGCCCGGAGAAGAACCGCGATCCGGACGCGATCCTCGACGAGGCGCGCCGGGCGGTCGACGACGGCTTCACCGAGGTGGTCCTGCTCGGCCAGACGGTGAACTCGTATCGGCACGGAGAGTGGGACTTCCCGCGTCTCCTCGAGGCCGTGGGTCGGGTAGACGGGATCCGCAGGGTGCGCTTCACTTCGCCGCATCCCAACGATGTGAGCGAGCGGATGCTCCGGGTGATGGCCGAGGAGCCCGCCGTGTGCCGGCAGCTCCATCTGCCGGTGCAGTCCGGGGCGGACCGCGTGCTCAGGCGCATGGTGCGTCGCTATACGGCGGCCGAGTTCCTCGACAAGGTCGATGAGGCCCGGCGGATCGTCCCCGACCTGGCCCTATCGACGGACGTGATCGTGGCGTTCCCCGGCGAAACGGAGGCGGAGTTCGAGGCCACGCTCGACCTCGTGCGGGGGGTGCGCTTCGATGACGCCTATCTGTACCGGTTTTCTCCGCGCGAGGGGACCCCCGCCACGCGGTTGCCGGAAGGCGACTCGCTCCCGGAGTCGGTGGCCTCGGCCCGTCTCGAGCGCCTCATCGACGTCCAGCGCGAGATTCAACGCGACATCAACGAGTCCGAGGTGGGTCGGACGTGCGAGGTGCTGATCGAGCGGAGCGCGCGCTCCGCGGGCGACGTGCTCGGGCGTACCGAGCGGAACAAGATGGTGGTCTTCCCGGGCGACTCCGGCCTGACCGGGGCCTATGTGCGCGTTCGTCTGACGTCCACGACCGGTGCGACGTTCATGGGGGCCCGGTGCGACTGATCACCCGCACCCTCGTGTTCGTCATCGTGATCCTCGGCGCCTTCTGGTTTACGGCCGAGAACGCGCGCGAGCTCGTGCTGATCGATTTCGCCTTCCTCAGGGTGAGGGCGTCCCTCCCGCTCGTCGTGTTCGGATCGGTCCTCGCGGGGATGGGGTTCTCGTTTATCGTCGGGTGGCGCGCCGAACGCCGCCTCGAGGCGCGCGCCGGGCGCCGCTTCCCGACCGGGGGCGGGACGCCGGACGGGTTCGGCGGACGCGACCTCGAACCCGGGCCGCCCCTGCGGGAGCTCGAGTCGGACCGGTCGGGACGCGAGGAGCCCGAGCCGCTCGAGTGGCGCTGATGCGGCGCGGTCGGGGACCGAGCGCCCGCTCGTGATCTGGGGTTGATGTCGGCCCGGAGGCTGGCGTGGGTCCACGCCGTCCTCCGGGGGAGCCACGAAGCAGCCGCCGTCCGCACTGATCGTCGCCGCCGGGGCCTACGCGGCCGGCGACGCGGTGGGTCTCGTCGTCTCGCGTGGCTCTGCCGCCGGCCATGTCTGGCCATGGGTCATCGAGGTCCTGGCGGCGTTCGCCTGCGTGATGCTCGCACGCGCGGCGCTCGGGGGGGTGGCGCCGCCCTCGCGCCCGGCAGCCCGGCGAGCCCCGACCGATCGCGTCGCATGGCCTGTGTGCGGAGCGCTCCTCGCGCTGGCGGGCCTCGCCGCCGGGACGCTCGCCGGGGCGACCGCGAGACGGGCCTGCCCGGCGTCCGTGCCGGATGGCGCGTCGGTCGCCCTCGCCGGGTCGGTCCTCGACCGGATCCCGGCGGAGGCCCGGCCCACCCGCCGCGGCCGACGCCCGGCTTCCGGGCGCGCCACCGCCCGGGTGGGGTCCGTGACGCTCGTGGCGGGCGGGCGGGTGTGCTCGCCGGGCCGGCTGCGGGTCACGCTCGAGCGCGAAGCGCGGCCGATCGATGTCGGGACCCCCGTACTCGCCTACGGGCGCTGGAGGGTGTACGGGACTCCGGGCGGGGCCCGACCGCCAGACCGGCAGGGCTACGTGAGCATCGGCCGGGTGGTGCGGATCGAAGGCGACTCCTCCGTTGCGTGGGGGGCGCCCGGCGCGTCGCCGCCCCCGCGTCGCTTCGGCCGGGGCGTACCGATCCGCGGGGCGAGTCTCGCGGCCCGGCTGCGCGGCCGACTGGACCGCCGTCTGGACGAACGCCTCCCCGAGCCCGAGGCCGCGATCGCCCGCGCGCTGGTGCTCGCCGAGGCCACGACCCTGTCGCGCGACACGCGCCAGGCATTCGTCGACGCCGGGATCGTCCACCTGCTCGCGATCTCGGGTCTCCACGTGGGTCTCCTGGCGGCCTCCCTCACGTGGTTCCTGGGGCTGTGGGACCGCCGTCCGCGGCGCTGGCTGACGGCCGCGGCGCTCGTGTCGGCCTACGTGGCGCTCATCGGCGCCCCGCCCGCCGCCGTGCGCGCGGCGCTCCTGTTCTGGGGACATGCCCTGACCCGGTGGCGCGGCCGGCCGGCGCGGCTGTCGGATCTCGCCGGTCTGGCCGCGCTCGTGGTGCTGGCGGTTCGACCGCTCACGCTCGCGGATCCGGGCTTCCAGCTCTCCTTCGCCGGGTTCGGAGGCGTGGTCGTCGGGCACCGCCTCGGCCTGCGTCTGACAGGCGGGGCCCTTGTCGCGCATCGCCGTGGTTGTGGCCTTCTGGCCCCGTTAGCCGCCAGCGCCGGCGCGTTCGTGGCCACCGCCCCGATCGCCGCCCTCCACTTCGGGCGCGTCGTGGCCACTTCGATCCCCGCCAGCCTGGTGGCGACCGGCCTCGTGGGGCTCGCCATCCCGGCCGTGTTCGCCACCGCCGTGCTGCCGGGGCCACCCGGAGCGGCGATCGCGCCCGCCGCCGCGCTCCTGCTCCATGGTCTCGCCGCGCTGGCCCGGGGGTTCGCGTCGCTTCCCCTCCGCTGGCGCGTGGCAGCGCCGGAGAGCTGGGTGTGGGTCGGCGTCGGGGCGCTCGCCACGGCCGCGATCAAGGCCCGCCGGCCGCTCCGCTGGCGCTACGGGCTCGCGGCGGGGCTGGCGGTCGCCGCGTGGATCGGACGCCCGGGTCTGCGGGCGGCCGCCGGTCGGGGTCACCCTCTCCTGTGCACGCTCGATGTGGGGCAGGGGGATGCCGCCGTCGTGCGCACCCGGTCGGGCCGCTGGCTGCTGTTCGACGGGGGCCCCGGGACCAGCATCCTGGGCGATCAGCCGCTCGAAGGCGGGCCGCCCCCCGATCCACGCGTGGGCGATGCGGGACGCCGGGTGATCGTGCCCTTCCTGCGGGCCCGGGGCGCGCGTCGAATCGAGCTGCTCGGACTCTCCCACCCCCACCTGGACCATTTCGGGGGGACCGGGGCGGTGTTCGACGCCTTCGACGTCGCCCGGGTGGTCGACCCCGGCGTGGTCGAGCCGAGCCCGCCCTACCGGGCTTTCCTCGCGCGGAGCGCCGAAGAAGGAGCGGTCTGGATCCGGGCCGCGGCGGGCGGGGATCTCCGGATCGACGACATCGCCGTCCACATCCTGTGGCCGCCCGTCCTCGGGCCGGGCGAGAAGATGGAGCTCGACGCGAACGAGGGCTCCTTCGCCTTCCTGCTCGACGCCGGGAGCTTCCGGTATCTGAACACCGGTGACGCGCCGTCCGACGTGGAGCGGGCCATCCTGTCCCGGGTGCGGGCCGATTCGCTCCGGGCCGACATCCTCAAGCTCGGGCACCACGGCAGCCGCACGTCCGGCGCGGTCGAATGGCTGCGGACGGTGCACCCCGCGATCGCGGTGATCTCGGCGGGGCGGGGGAACCGCTACGGGCACCCGCATGCGGCCACCCTCGCGCGGCTCGATTCGGCGCACATCGCGCGAGTGTGGCGGACCGACCTCGACGGCCCGCTGTGTGTGGAGGGAGCCGCCGGGGCGTGGCGCGTGGTGGATCCGTGAGATCGCCCGTGCCGCAGGCGTTCGGCCGCCGCCGGAGCGGGAATCGACGGATCCGGTCGAGCGGGCACGCAACTTGACGGTGCGAAAACGGGTGGCGAACAATGCCATGCGCCTCCGCGGCGACGATCGCGACCCGGGACGGGTCCTCGAGAGGATTCCCACGACGTCGGAGCCACGCGTGTCCAACCACATCGTGACGGTCGAGCATTTCATCGCCGACCAGCAGCGGGTCCACCCGCACGCCACGGGCGCGTTCACCGACATCATGCTCCAGCTCACTCTGGCAGCCAAGATCATCTCGAAGGCGGTGAACAAGGCCGGCCTGGTCGACATCCTCGGCAAGGCCGGCAAGCAGAACGTGCACGGGGAGGATGTGAGGAAGCTCGATGAGTACGCCCAGGGCATCCTCGTCGAGTTCATGTCCCGTTGCGGCAGCCTGTGCGGAATCGTGTCCGAGGAGTCCGAGGACCTGGTCCCCATCCCCGAGCCGTGGGAGACCGGCCCGTACGTGATCGCGTTCGATCCGCTCGACGGAAGCACGAACATCGACGTGAACATCTCCGTCGGGACAATCTTCTCCATCTACCGCCGGAGGAGCGAGGGGGCGAGGGACGCCCAGGTGTCCGACGTGCTGCAGCCCGGGACGAAGCAGCTCGCCGCCGGATACGTCCTGTACGGCTCCTCGACCATGCTCGTGTTCACCACCGGGAACGGCGTCCACGGGTTCACGCTCGATCCGTCCATCGGGGAGTTCCTGCTCTCGCACCGCGAGATGCGGCTCCCCGAGCCCGGCAGGAACGTCTACAGCCTGAACGAGGGGTACTTCACGCAATGGACGGAGGGGCAGCAGCGGCTCGTGCGGCGCTTCCGTGGCGAGGAGGAGGGGGTGGAGGCCTTCTCGGCGCGCTACGTGGGCTCGATGGTGGCCGACTTCCACCGCACGCTGCTCCACGGCGGTATCTTCATGTACCCCGGCACGGTCGCAAAGCCCCGGGGCAAGCTCCGGCTGCTGTACGAGGTGGCCCCCCTGTCCTTCGTGTGCGAGCAGGCGGGAGGGAAGGCGAGCGATGGGGCGCGGCGAATCCTCGACCTCGTGCCCACCGAGCTCCACCAGCGGGTGCCGGTGTTCATGGGAAGCCGCGACCTGGTCGATCTGGCCGAGAGCTACCTCGCGGCCGGATAGAGGACCGGTCCACACCTCGCCGGCCCGGAGCGGGCCGGCGAGACGTGGAGCCTCCGGTCAGAACCGGTACCGCAGACCCAGCTGGAACGCGCGCCGCGAGCGGCGGTCGAGCGTCGTGAACGGGTCGAGGTTCCCATCCGAATCACGGCGCGGGCCGGTATAGTCGAACAGCAGATCGCCCGTCGGATCGCCGTCCGCGGCTCCGTCGCCATCGCTGTCACGGCCCCGCAGCCGCAGGACCTCGACGCCGCGGTCGATGTTCGACGGCTGCCGGAACTCGCTCCCGAAGATGTTGAAGACGTCGGCCACGATCTCGGCCTTGCCGCGCGCCCACACACCGGGCAGACCGACGACGAGCCGCAGGTTCACGGCGCTCTGGAACGGGCTCCGGCAGGTGTTCCGCTTCATGATCGTGCCGCGCTGGTCGGATAGGCAGCTCTCCTCGTTGATCAGATCCTCGAAAGCGGCCGCGTCCGCCGCGTTCCGGAACGAGTACTCGGACGCCACGTCCATGGGGACGTAGATGAGGTCGTTGTCCCGGCTGATCGAGGGCGCCGACGAGCGGTAGCCGTCGCCGTTCAGGTCCTCACGCGCGATGTAGGAGTACGCCGGACCGGAGGTGCCGAAGTACTGCGGCGTCAGCGCCAGATCGAACCCGCCGCCGAGATCGAACTCGCCGGTGGCGGACAGCACGACCTTGTGCTTGACCTCGAACGCCGAGGTGGCGAGCTCGGGGTCGTTCGGGTTCCCGCGGATCGGCGTGCGTCCGTAGTTGGAGGTCGCCTGGCTCGAGAACAGGCTCTGGAGGTCCTCGACGTCGGACCACGTGTACGAGCCGCGGAGCGAGAGCCAGTCGCCGAGACGACGATTCACCGACCCGCTGAGGAGCAGGGCGCGGTTCGCGCCCTTGTTGGTGACCTGGACGACGTGCGCGAACTCCGGCTCCGGCCGCTGCGGAGCGAAGCCGCTCGCCGTCGGCGTCCCGAACAGCGGTCGGCCGCCCTGCGAATCGTCGAACCCGATCGGCTCCTGCGGGATGTTGAGGTCACGGAAGAACACCTGCTCCACGGCCTTCGTGTACAGCCCGTCGAGGCTCACGCTCCAGCCCCCCGGGAGCTCACGGTCGACGCCGAGCGACACCTTCAGGTCCAGCGGCAGCTGAAAGTCCGAATCGGTCACGTTGATGAACGTGAGCGAGGACGAGGGCATCTGGCCGTTGCCGCACTGCGCCGGGCTCGTGCCGGGGTAGTTCGACGGATCGAGCGCCGGGATTCCGTCGGCCTGGCTGCAGAACAGCAGCGCCAGGTCCGCACCGGTGTTGCTGTACGCGTTCGACAGCCACACGTACGGAGGACGGCCCGAGAACAGCCCGACGCCGCCACGCAGCTGCGTCTGGTACTCGCCGAGCGAGTTCCAGTTGAATCCGAGGCGCGGCTGCCAGGAGATGTTGCCGCTCGGCGACGAGGCCGTGCTGAACCCGAACGCCTGCTCGAAGGCGGGATTCGCGCGCGGGTCGTCGAGGAAGATCGGGATGTCCGCGCGTACGCCGAGCGACAGATTGACGTGCTCGTTCATGTGCCATTGGTCCTGCACGTACAGACCCATCGAGATGGTCGACCATTTGGCGAACCCGTCGAACCCCCCGATCGGAACGTTGACTACGTAGCCGCTCGCGTTGTTGGCCTCGAGATCCCCCAGACTGTCGAACTCGTACCGTCCGATGTACTGCGGCACGAAACCGTTCGAGAACCGGAACAGCTCGTTGTGCGTCCCGAACGTGAGCGTGTGGTCGCCGATCGCCTTCGTGAGGTTGTCGGTGAGCTGGAACACGTCCTGGTTCAGCACGTTGAGCTGCGAGAACTCCTCGGCGCCCGCCACGAGGTCCGTGGTCCGGATGTCCCCGCCCCCGAAGTCGCTCTGGACGCCTACGACCACGGCGGGCCACGGGACGGTCGGATCACGGTCGTCACGGATGGTCTCGAGCGAGGTGAGGACCTCGTTGTCCCACGACCCGAAGCGCGAGAAGAGCTGCGCGACCCAGGAGTTGGTGACGCTCTTGAAATCGTATCCGTTGGACGTGAACGCGAGGTTGAAGTTGGTGCGGAAGGGTGAGCCGTCCTGACGCGCGCGCGAGTAGTTCCAGCGGAACACCGCGCGGTGCACTTCGGAGATGTTCCAGTCCAGCCGCGCGAACAGGTTCGTACGCGGGTTGTCGATCGAGATCTGGTCCGAGGTCCCCACGCCCTCGAACCCCAGGCCCTGCAGGATGCTCGCCAGACGCGCCGCCGAATCGGGCGCGACGTTCGCCGCCTCCGCGTTGGCATCGATCGGCCCCCCCAGCGGTACGAAGGGCGGGTTCGTGGGCTCGCTGTTGATCTCGAACTCGCCGTTGGTGAACAGGAACAGCTTGTTGCGGATCAGGGGACCGCCCAGCGTCCACCCGAACTGGGAGTCGTTGAACTCGCCGAACGGATTGCCGTTGAGATCTGCCACGAAGCTCTCGTTGGCGTAGTAACCGAACGCCGAGCCCGACCATTCGTTGGTGCCCGACTTCGTGACGGCGTTGATCAGCCCGCCCGTGAAGTTCGAGTGCCGTACGTCGAACGGCGCCGTCAACACCTGGAACTCCTCGATCGCCTCGAACGAGATGGCCTTGGCGTTGACCTGCCCGCCCGGAACGCCGCTGTCGGCCAGACCGAACACGTCGTTGTTGACCGAGCCGTCGATCTGGATGTTGTTGAACCGGTTGTTCTGCCCCGCGATCGACGGGGCCCCCTCGACGATGTTCACCTGGGGCGACAGCGCCGCGAGGCCCGTGATCTGCCGCGACAGGGTGGGGAAGCTCTCGATCTCCTCGACGGGGATCGTGGTCTCCTGCCCGGTCCTCGAGGCGCTGAAGATGGAGCTCGATTCGACCGACACGGTCAGCGGCTCCACGGTCACCGCCGTCTGCTCCAGCTCGAACGAGACGACCTCGGCTGCCGCCAGCGACACCCGGACGTCCTGCTTCTCGCCCGGCCGGTAGCCGATGACCTGGACACGCACCGTGTAGGGCCCTCCCGGCTGGAGGAACGGCACCCGGTAGCGTCCCGCGTCGTTCGTGACGCCACCGGTCTGCCCTCCGGTCCGCGTATCGAGTACCGTGACCTGGGCGCCCGACAGCGGGCGTCCGTCCTGCCCGGTCACGATCCCGGTGATGGATCCGGTGGTGACGCCCTGGGCCGACGCGCCGGAAGCGGTCGTCGCGAGGAGCGCGAGGGCCGCGAGCGACGCGAGGACACCCTTGTACGAGGTCCTCCTCATGATGCTCTCCGTGGATCGAAGTTGTGGGTCGAGCGTGCAAACGATTCCGAGGCGGGTCTCAAAACGCAGTCGGGGACCACGTTGGCGATTCCGACGCAATGTTACACTCCGGGAGGGCGCGCAACAACGTCCGCGACGTCACGATCTTCGGTACACGATCGTGACCGGACGGGGCGGCGCTCCCGTTTCCCTACGGTGTTGGGGGACAAGGGGTTTCCGGGGTAGTGACCCGCAGGGTCCGGAAGGGGGGGCGGAGGCCGTCAGGAGGCCGCGAACGCGTCCAGCTCGGCGGCGACGTCGGCCAGGAGCGCCCGCTTCTCCTCCCAGTGGAGAAAGGCGCTCCGGAATCCGTTTCGCACCATCTCCGCGATCTCGGCCGGGGTGAAGCCCAGGTGCTTCCAGGCCCGCAGGTACTCGTCCGTGACGGTGGTCCGGCTCATGAGCCGGTTGTCGGTGTGGAGGCTCACGACGATCCCGCGGTCGAAGTACTGCCGCACGGGGTGGCTCTCGAAGTCCGGGACGGCGCCCGTCTGGACGTTCGAGGTGATGCAGATCTCGAGCGGGATGCGGAAATCGTTGACGTAGGTCATCAGGTCGCGGTCCTCGTACAACCTCGTCCCGTGCCCGATGCGCTGCGCTCCGCAGTAATGGACCGCCTGGTGGATCGACTCCGGGCCGTACGCTTCGCCCGCGTGGATGGTGGCGCCGATGTTCGCGTTCCGGACCGTGTAGAAGGCGTTTTTGTGCTTCTTGGCCGGGTAGTTGTACTCGGCTCCGGCGAGATCGAACGCGACCACGCCCCGGTCCTTGTACGCGACCGTCAGGTCGGCCAGGTCCCGCGACACGTCCGGAGACATGTTCCGGATTCCGCACACGATCAGGTTGGAACGGATCCCGAACTCCTGTTGGGCGCGCCGCATGCCTCTCAGGGGCGCATCCACCGTTTCCGGAAGCGGGAGCCCCGCCCGCGTGTGGAGGATCGGCGAGTAGCGGATCTCCATATAGCGGACGTTCTCGGACGCCGCGTCTTCACACAGCTCGTAGGCGATCCGCTCGAGGGCGGCCGCGTGCTGCATCACCGACAGGGTGACCGCGAAGCGGGCCAGATAGGCCTCGAGGTTCTCCGCGTCGCGGACGAACAGGCACTCGGCGAGTGACTCCTCGTCGTCCCCCGGAAGGTCCACGCCGCGCTCCTCCGCCAACTCGAGGATGGTGGCCGGTCTCAGCGACCCGTCCAGGTGCACGTGCAGCTCCGCCTTCGGGATCGCCAGGATGCGGTCCCGGATCTCCGCCTCGCCCAAACGTCTGCTCTCGGTCTCGGGGTGTGCCGTCCAACATAGCGACCCCGGGCAGACGGGCGCGCTTCGCTTCGGTGATCACCGGCCTGGCCCGGGCGGCGATCTACTCGTAGCGCAGAGACTCCACCGGGTCGAGCTGGGCGGCCCGTCTCGCGGGCAGGAGACCGGCCACGAGGCCGATCGACACGAGGATCCCCACGCAGATCGAGGCGATCGGAAGCGACAGCTTGGGATTGAGGATGTACTCCATCGCGGGGTCGCTCACCGGCAGGCTGTCGACGCCCACCACGACCAGGGAAGCGACCACGAGCCCCACCAGCCCGCCGCCCACGGCGATCAGCACGGCCTCGAACATGAACTGGGACACGATGTGCCGCTTGCGGGCGCCGACCGCGAGCTTCACCCCGATCTCGCGCGTCCGCTCGCGCACAACGACGTACATGATGTTCGCCACCCCGACCCCGGCCACCAGCAGGGTGAAGGCCCCCACGAGCCCCAGGAAGATCTGGATCCCGAGCCCGATCGCGTTGTTGATCTTCTCGTCCTCGATGAAGTCCCACATCGAGAGCGCGCGCTCATCGTCGGGGTCGAACTTGTAGCGGCCGCCGAGAACCCGGTACAGCTCCCGCTTGGCGCGCCCGGCGTCGTTCACGGTCCGCGGGCGCAGGAGGAGGTGGTTCACGTACTGGTTGCCGTAGATGGTCCGGAAGGTGGAGGCCGGGATGATCACGCGGTCCTCGTCCGGTCCGTTGTTGTTCGAGTCCTGGAACTTCTCCTGCATGACGCCCACCACCGTGAACGGCAGGCCGTCGATCATCAGCGTGCGTCCCACCGGCGGCGTGTCGCCGAACAGGCGCCCGGCGATCGCGTTTCCGAGGAAGGCCACGCGGCGCTTCTCGTCGATGTCGGGCTGGTCGATGAACCGGCCGCCGCGGGCGGGAAACATCCGCCTGAGCTCCGAGAACACCGGATTCACCCCCTCCATGTAGGTCGTCGTCTGGTTGTCATCGACCTTGACGCGGGTCCCCCAGCGTCCGTACGACGGGCTCCCGAGCTCGAACTCCGGGATCGCCTCGAGCACCAGATCGAGATCCGCCTCGCGGAGCCGGATCTGCCGCCCCTTGGCGAGCCCCTCGTATACGACGCTCGTCTCGCCGGGGTACACCATGAAGATGCGCTCGCCCGCGTTCAGGAGGCCCTTGTTGATCTGCGTGCGGAGGCCCTGCCCGAACGCGAGGAGCAGAACGATGGAGATCGTCCCCCACACCATGGCGAAGATGGTGAGGAACGCCCGCGTCTTCTGCGCCCGGAGATCGCCGAGGAACTCCTCGAGGAGGATCTTGAACACGAGTCAGGCCCGGCCCGCAGGCGCGATTCGAGCCGCCGGCCTCATCTCAGGCACTCGACCGGATCCAGATTCGCCGCGCGACGCGCGGGGAACACCCCGGCCAGCATGGCCACGAAGGTGAGGAGCGCGGCCGTCACGAACGCGACCTGGAGCGAGATCGTCGGGGACCCGACGAACTCCGTCATCGGGAGGTACGACATCCCCTTCACGATCCCGAGCGACACGAGCACGCCGAGGGCCGCGCCGATCGCCACGATCAGCACGCTCTCGACCAGGAACTGCGACAGGATGGCTCCGCGGGTGGCGCCCACCGATCGCTTGATCCCGATCTCGTTGGTGCGCTCCTTGACGACGATGTACATGATGTTCGCGACCCCGATGCCGCCCACACTGAGCGTGAAGCTCCCCACGATCGCGAAGAACAGCTTGAACCCGAGGAACAGGTAGGAGAACATCTGCTCCCACTGGGCGGTGTCCCACACCTGGAGCGCGTCCTCGTCCTCCGGATCGAAGCGGTACTTGCGGCCCAGGAGCTGGTACACGCGACGCTCGACGGCCTTGGTGACGTCGGAGCCGCTCGTGCGGTACACGATGTTGTTGACGAACACGTCCCCGAACACGGCGGCGTGGGTGCTGGAGGGGATGAACACCCGGTCCTCGTCACGGGAGCTGTAGGAGGAGTTCTGGACCTTGGGCTGCAGGACGCCGATCACCGTGAACGGCGTGCTCCCGATCTGGACGTCCTGTCCCACCGGGTCCTCGTCGCCGAACAGGACCGTGGCCACCTCGTCACCGAGGAACGCCACACGTCGACGCTGGGCCACATCGAGGGGATCGATCCAGCGGCCGCCGGGCCGCGGGATCACGTTCCGCATCACCCCGTACTCGGGCCACACTCCCGTGATGTTGGGGTTCAGGCCGTTGCGGCCGCGCCGGACCGGGGTCGAGCGATCGCTGTACTCGGGGGAGATCATCGTGATCCCGGGGATCTCTCGCTTGAGGATCTCGGCGTCCGACTCCCGCAGGCGGATCCCGCGCCCCTCACGGAAACCCGCCCATGGACGGGTCGTCGTCCCGCCGAACAGGATCACGATGCGGTCTCCGAGCCCGTGGAAGCGCTTGATCGTCTGCCGCTCGAGCCCGACCGAGAACGCGAGCAGCACGACCACCGCCACCGTGCCCCACGTGATGCCGAGGACGGTGAGGACGGTGCGCAGCCGCTGCGCGCTGAGGTCCGCCCACAGCTGGCGTCCCGCGTCGGTCAGTCGCATGGGCGATGCCCGTCAGGAGATCTCGCGGACGGGGGGCTCCAGCACCTGCTCCCCCTCCTCGAGACCCGAGAGGACCTCGATCGAGATCCCGTCGCTCAGCCCCGTGTGGATCTCGCGCTCCTCGCTCCGTTCGGGGCCGAGGCTCACGGTGGCGAACGCCCGGTCATCCTCGAAGCGCACCAGGCGCTCGGGGATGACGAGCACGTCGGAACGGCGCTCGATGATGATGTCGGCGTTGGCCGAGTAGCCCGCGCGGAGCGTGGTGCCCTCACCGGGAATGACGGTGATCTCGACCGGGAAGATCGTCGCGTTCTGTTCGTCACGGCCCTTGAGCGAGATCTTCGATAGCCGCCCGCTCACGGGTGCCTCCGGGAGCGCGCCGATCTTGATCTCGACCGGCATCCCCTCCTGGAGCCGACCCACGTCGATCTCGTCCACGGTTCCGCGGAAGATGAGCTCTTTCATCTCCGCCATCGTCATGAGGGCGGTGCCTTCCTGAAACGTCGTGAGCGGAACGACCGGATCGCCGATCTCGACCATCTTCTCGAGGATGAAGCCGGTGATCGGGGAGCGGATCACCGTCTCGAGCTCGCCCTCGCCGGTCGTCACGCGGCCCTCCGACAGGAGCGCGAACCGCTCCCGGGCGATCTGCACCTGGAGCTTCGCCTCCTCGTAGTTCCGGTCGACCGTCTCGAACTCCTCCTGTGACACGTAATCCCGGTCCTTGAGGGCGGCCAGACGCTCGCGCCGCTTCTCGAGCTGCTGGAGTTCGAGGTCTCGGAGCTCGATCTGGCGGCGGGCATCGACCAGCTCGATCGGGGTCGGGTTGGGCTGCACCTCGAGGAGCGGATCTCCCCGGTGCACGTACTCACCCGGCTCCTTGAACATCCGGCGCACGACGCCGGCCAGCTGCGACTTGACGCTCACCTCGACCAGCGGCTCGATGCGGCCCACGGCCAGCGCCTTGTCCACGATCTCGCCGCGCTTCACCGCGACCGTACGGGCGGCCGAATCGCTCCCGCCGTTGGAGGTGACCGCGTAGGCGGTGCCGGCGAGGCCGACGAGGACGATCGTGCTCAGGGCGATCTTGCTGCGTCGCTTCATGTAAGGGACCGTTCGATGGTGTGCCTCGCGCCCCAGAACGAACCGGCTCCGGGACAGCTCGGCGGTTCTCTCCGGTGGGATGTACGAGGTGGGCGGGGGAGGAGGTTTCGCTCCCCTTGCCGCGCCGGACTGGAGCCGCTGGGCCCTTGCCGGGTCACCCAGGCCCGGGTAGTAGTCCTCGCGTCCCGGGGAGTCCGCGATTGCAAAGGGAGCCGCCCATTTGGGTTCGCGCCTCCACTGATTTCCTGGTTCGGGGCGTGCGATGGGGCCATTGCTGAAATCCCGGCTCGCAGCGATCGTGGGCGTCGGGCTGATCGTCTTCGGGGGCGTCCGGGCCGGACTGGTGGTGGGCGCGAGGTTGGGCGAGTTCGACTTCGCCCACTACTACGCTTCGGCAAGGCTCCTGTTGGAGGGAGAGGATCCGTACCGAAGTCTTCCCTACGAGCGCTGGGGTCTGGATCCGGGACCCGAGGAAGCCGCGGGACGGCTGATCGGCGCTACGAATCCACCGCCCCTCGTCTACCTTACCGTCCCGTTCGCCCTGCTCGAGCCTCGGCGGGCGCAATGGGCCTGGAACGCGCTGCAGGCGCTCGCACTGGCCTGGCTACTGTTCATCACGTGGTTGCTCGTTCGCGATCGGCTGTCGGGGCCGGAATTCCTTCTGGTAGCGGGAGTCACCTGCAGCTCGGCGATGCTCTACTACCACTTCTTCTATTCCCAGACGCAGCTTCTCCTCGCGGCGCTCGTCGTCACGGCGGGTTGGCTGTCGTTACGGGAGAGACATACTTCCGCCCTGCTGATCGGGTCTGCCGCCGGAGCGCTCAAGCTCTTCCCGTTCGCCATGCTCCCCTGGTTCGTCTGGCGGGCGCGAGCGCGTCCACGCGCCCTCCTGGCGGCCGGCGTATTCGTCACCGGGACCATCCTCGCCACGCCGGGACTCTGGCGAAGGTTCTACGAGCACGGCTTGCCGCTCGTGCGCCAGAACGCGCTGAATCCACGGTTCAACTTTTCCATTCCCTCCGCAGTGCTGAATGGAGGGTGGCTCGTCACGGGCCACTTCGATCCCGGACCGGGCTGGTGGGCCTTCGCGTATGCCGCTTCGCTCGCGATCCTCGTCGCCGCCAGCACCGCCAGGTTGCCGCCCATCCACAAGCTCGCGCTTCTCATGCTCGCGTCGATCGCCGCCTCACCGACGGCGTGGCCGCACTACCTCGTCTTCACCATCCCGGCGTTTGCCCTCGCATCGGCGGATCTCCTGCGCCGTCCATCGCCACGCAGGCTGCTTGCGATCGCCGCGTGCTGGTGTCTGGTGCTGGAGGCAATGAACGGTGCCGACAGCCATTTCGTGTTGCCGATCCGCGTCGCGCTATCGTTCCTGCCCCTCGTAGGCATCGGGATCCTGGCTCTCTGGTTGCGGTGGTCCACGGACAGCGCTGCGAACCCCGCACTCGCGACGCCGCCGATCGGTGTCGGCGCTCGGGCCGTCGAGGACAGGGGGTAGCGAATGTCCGAGACGGTCGGCCGTCCACACGATTCGGTGCCGGTCGGAGCACTGCTGCAGTTGGCCATCGCGACCGGCGTCGCCGTCGGTGTGATCGAGGTCCTGATCGTGTGTGGGTATATCGCGTTCGGAAGGCTTCCGCGCGTCAGCGTGGACGTCGTGTGGATGGCCCCCGTGGCCGACGCGGGGCTGTTCGCCACCATCGGCTCGTTGCTTTACGGAGCCCGAATGGTGCTCCCCGGCCTTGCCCGCCCGCGGATCTTGGTCGCCGTGTTACTCGGGGCCGCGGCGTTCATTCTCCTGTTGACGGTCCGCTCGCTCCACGTCGTCGCCCTCGCTCTCCTCGCCGTGGGCCTGGGTCGGCTGTCGTCCGATCTGATGCTGCGAATGCGGGCGAGCACGCCGTCACTCCTTCGCTGGAGTCGGATTCAGCTTCTCGGCTGTCTCGCCGGCGTCACCACGTTCGGGGTGACACAACTGCTGTCAGGGGGCCATCCGGGCCGCCCCGCCCTGCCGTCCGTACAGGCGAAGGCCAGTCCGGGAGCTCCGAACGTGCTCCTGATCATACTCGATACGGTCCGGGCGAAGAGTCTCGAGCTCTACGGTCGCGAGCGCTCGACCTCCCCGTTCTTGCGTCGCTGGGCGGAGGAGGGCGTGACGTTCGAGATGGCCATCGCTCCCGCTCCGTGGACCCTTCCATCGCACGCCGCCATGCTCACCGGCCAGCCCCCGTCACGGCTCTCCGCAGACTTCGACCGCGGTCTGGATGACACGTATCCGACGCTCGCCGAGGAGTTGCGCCGTCAGGGATTCAGGACCGGTGCATTCGTGGGGAATCTCCTCTTCGCCAGCCGATCTATGGGACTGGATCGTGGCTTCCAGGTGTACGAGGATTATCCCCGCAGTGTCGGTCAGACCATCCTCAGCGTCGCATGGGGCCGCCGGTTCGCTGGGTGGGACTGGTTGCGCGGCCGGCTCGCACATCATCAGCTGCTGAATCGAAAGCCCGCCGCGACGATCATCGATCGCTTCCTCCGGTGGCAGGGGAACCTGGCGGGCGAGCCGTTCTTCGCTTTCCTGAACCTCTACGATGCCCACGAGCCGTATCTTCCACCGGCTCCTTTCGATCGAATCTTCACGCCATCCTCCGATCGCGGGATTCTCCAGCACACCGTGTCGCTCGGAGCCGGCACCGAAGCGGTCCGGCCGCGGAAGTGGGAGATGTCGGCCGCGGACCGCGAGCTCGATCTGGCTCTGTACGAAGGAGCGATCGCGTACCTCGACGATCAGCTGCGACGGTTGTTCGAAGCCCTGGAAGCGCGAGGCGTGCTGGACGAAACGCTGGTGATTCTCACGTCGGACCACGGAGAGCAGTTCGGCGAGCATCGTCTGTACGGACACACAAACAGCCTCTACATGCCCCTGCTTCATGTCCCATTGATGATTCGGCGACCCGGAACGGTCCCTGGGGGCGCGAGTGTTCGTGTACCGGTGAGTCTGCGGCAGATTCCCGCGACGGTATGTGATCTGCTCGGGGTCGACGACACCGTGTTCCCCGGACCGTCGCTCCGGGGAACCTGGTCGGGAAGACCCTCCATGCCGCCACCATTCTCGGAGCTTCGGCCGGGGATCGTGGAGCGGAGCTGGTATCCCAGCGCCGGAGGCACGCTGCACTCCATCGTCTGGGACGGCTACCACTACATCAGAAGCGGCGACGGCACGGAGGAGGCTTACGATCTGCAGGATGATCCCGACGAGCTGACGAACCTCGCCGGCAATACGGGCTTCGGCGGGGGACTGGACTCATTGCGCGTGCGCATGAACGAGGTGTTGCGGAATTGAGCGGGTTCGTCGAAGCCGGCTCATGGTGTTTCGAGGATTCGCCGCGCACCCGCGAGGGAGCTGAACGGGGTTTCGAGGGAGGATGACGGGTGGGCGTCGAGACGCTCCCCCACCTCGTCACGGAGCTAGCCAGCGCGTGCGACGCAGAGCAACGAGCTTCCGAATGGCGGATGCAACGGACCCAGCAGGCGTCGCTCCCAGTAGCAATAATCCTCGACAAGTCCGTTGAGGGGCTGCGCAGGGATGCGCGGGACATCGGGCTCCCCGTGTCGGAACGCCTCGACGAGCCGCATCAGAAGCTTGACGACGAAGAGCGCTTGGAAAACGTAGGCCATCTCCTCGACGATGACACCGCTCTTCCCCACGAGTCCCTCGAGACTCTTCTTCGTATACCGGGTCCGGTGTTCGTTCAAATCGTCATGACTCGTCCAAATGAGCTCGAACGCGGGTACGGTGATCAGCAATCGGCCGCCCGGCGCTAGAAGCTCCCCTGCCCTTCGAAGGGCCGCTTCGGGACGGTCGACATGTTCGAGCATGTCGAGGAGGAGGATCAGCCCGTACCGACATTCGGGTTGAAAGCCCTCATCGAAGGGAACCTGATGAATCACGCCCTCCGATCGCCCCAGATCGGTGACCACCGCCGGGTCGGGCTCAACGCCTTCAACCTCACCCCAAGCCCGCAAGGCTCGGAAAAAGAGACCATCGCCACAACCGACATCGAGGATTCGACCCCACCCCTCACCGGGAGTAATACGGCTCAACACGTCGCTGAGGATCCGCTCCCTGGCCCGCCACCACCAATGCCGCTCGTACAGCGCCCGATAGGACGCAGCGTATGCCCTATCCATCAGAGGCGATCTGGTTCCTCGGATTCGCGACCGACGATTCGCGACACGACATATAGCGGACGACGCTTTACTTCCTCATATACTCGCCCTACGTACTCCCCGATCACCCCAAGGAAAAAGAGAATTACACCCGAGACGAACGAGACCACGAGAATGATAGCCGTGAAGCCCCGTGGGGATCGATCGAGGAACAGTTTTGCATAGAGGGAGTAGACCGAAAACGTCATCGACGCCAGGATGGCAAGCCCACCCACGATGGCGGCCAACCGCAGCGGTACGACCGAGAACGCAAACAAGCCGTCGAAGGCGAGCCGGAGCAAACGCCCGAACGTGTACTTGCTCGCGCCGGCTACACGTGGATCTCGATCGACCTCGATCCCTATCTGGCGAAAACCGGCCCAAGCCCTCAAGCCCCGAAGGTACCGATGCCGTTCGGGGCTGCGCCGGATCTCTCGCACGACCCGTTTGGAAAGGAGTCCGAAATCTCCGGCATCGAGAGGCAACTCGACGTTCGCCATGTTCGTGACGAGGCGATAATAGAGAAAGTACGATGCCCGGAGGAGGGGCCCCTCCTTTCGGCTACGTCTCAACGCATAGACCACGTCGTATCCCTCGCGGTACTTGTCGAGGAATCGGGGGATCGCCTCCGGAGGATCCTGAAGATCGCCGTCGAGGAGGATCGTCACATCGCCCTGCACGTAGTCCAAGGCCGCCGTGAGCGCAACCTGATGTCCGAAGTTGCGCGAGAAGGAGACGATCACGATCCTCGGATCGGCCGCGGCCTCATCCTCCAGCAGACGCAGCGATGCATCGTCGCTCCCATCGTCCACGAAAAGCATCTCATGAGGTCCTCCCGGAAGCTCGTCGAGAACGGCACTCGTCCTGACCAGAAGCTCCGGGATGGTCTCCTCCTCGTTGAAGATCGGAATCGCGATGGAGACCCGCGGATCGGCTGTCATCTGGCTATTGCTCCCTTGAAATACACCATGTTCCACAGTGTAAGACCCAGACCGCGAACGGCGTATGGCTGGAAATGCTCGGTGGCGAAGTGCCGCGCCAGGAGCTCGTTCCAGACCTGGACGTGGCGTGGGTAATGCCCGCGATCCCGGCGAGCGAGGAATGTGGCGACTCCCCACGTTTCGGGCAGCACGAGGTCGAGCACGTGTATGTTTCCCGTCGGGGCCAGGTGATTCGCGAGCGTCGACAGGCAGCGATCCGTATGGGCATCGTCCAGATGGTGAAATAGGCTGTTGACAAGTATGAAATCGAACTCTCCGTAAAGATCCAGATCGGCGGCGTCGCCCACGAGAAAACGACCCAGGCGGCGTGAGCGAGCCTCGGCGATGTAACGCGGATTGAGATCGATGCCGAGATAATCGGTATGCGCGAACCGGTGAGCATTCGTGCCTGGACCGCACCCTACGTCGAGTACACGTTTGGCCCTTTCGACGTCGATCGCGTCTATTACCGTGAGCTTCTGATCAGCAAACGGTCGTTGCCAGGCGCGATACGCCCACGGCTGCTCGAGGAGCCAATCTGCGGCTCTCATGGGGCCCACCGAACCGTGAACTTACCCACCGACGCGTGCGATGGGAGGAGACTGCTGAGCCTTGCCCGGGTCTCCTCTGACAGGCGGGGGGAGAAGTCGGGTGTCTCGTTGATCGCGATGGCGGTCAAATGGCGATTGTTGACGATTTGCCATATGTCATCGTCGGTCGTGGCCGCGCCATGGAAGAACTCGAACAAGTGACGCGTAGGGTTCTGGAATCCGGCGAGATAGTAGAGTTCGGGGCAGTCTGGCGCGCTCAGGATGTACCGGCCCCGAGCGTGCGCTTGGAGGAGTGTGACCGCCGTCTCGTAGTCGATCTTCTCTTGTAACGTGACTAGGATCCCACCACGCTCCAACTGGAGTCTCTCCGTGTAGACGCGCAGACCGGGAGTGTACCCGAGGTCGCGAATTGTCCCTGGGTGGGCTCGAAGGATCAGAAACAACGTCAAATACGGGAACACGGTGAGCGTGCCCCACCCGGTACGGGGGCCCAGCATCGACAAGGCGGCGAGGAGGGCGAGGATGGAGAGTGGCGCCACGTATGCAAGGTAGATGGAACCCGCATACGGAAACTGGATCAGCGAACAGAGGGCCGCGACGAAGAGGATGACGAGGACACGGGATAGCGCGGAGATATCCAGGGCGGTGATTCGGCCACGAGCCAGGCGCAGGCCCATGATGACGGCACCGGCGAGCACGCTGAGGGCCGGTAGGTAGTAGAGAGGGAACCAGGAGGCCAGGTATCCCCAGCGCGAGCGACTCGACCAGACGAAGACGCAGAGCAAGAGGAAGAGGGCTACTGCGCCAGCCCTCCGAGCGGCTCGAGGGAGAAGCTCCGCGAGGACGAACGTGAAACAGAGCGGCGGCAGGAAGATCGCCGTCTGGAGCCTGGGGGGCGGTCTGGTAGCGAACTCGAACCGCATCCCCGGCAGCACGAAGACGCCGTTGAGCAAAGCGCCGACGGATCCGGAGGAGGCGTACGGGATAAGGAAGACAACGATCGGTAGGAGGCATCCGGCGGCGTATGGGATGATGTCGCGCGACAGGCGACCGACGCGCGCTGGAAATGCCGGTGCCGTGCGCAGGCGCCACGTCCAGGCGACAAGAAGGACGGAAACGGCCGCGATCGGAAGCACGAAATGGAGGAGGGCGGCGAATCCGCCATGCGGCCCGACCAGACGGAAGACGACGGCGATGAGGGTGGCCGCTCCCAGGGACAGGATCAGCGGAAACGCGATTTCGGTTCCTGGCTCGGACGGTCGGACGACCTCGCGCACCGCGATGGCAACCAGCGAGGCGGCGATGAAGTAGAGACCCGAGACCTTTGCGAGGACAGACAGCCCCCCTGTCAGCCCGGCCATGAAGAGCATTGTTCGTCGCCCCGACTCCATCCACGCCAGCAATGCCGCCAGCCCGAACGTCGCGAAGTACAGGTTGTACCACGACGGCATGGCGGCCGGGTAGAGAGGCAATCCGAGCGCTGCGCTCAACGCCGTGCTTGCGGCTGAAACGGCCGGCCCCGCGAATCGTCGCGCGATCCAGTAGAAGGTGGGGATCCAGATCACGAAGAAGCCGAACAGCAGGATTCGCGGCCCCATGAGATCATCGCGGACGCGCAACACGACGGAGTGCACGAGTGCCTGGCCACCGGTGTAGACATCGTCGAAATCCCGATGCGGAAGCTCGCCCGACGCGACCCGCGCTGCGGCCTGGGCGAGGGTCCCCTCGTCATGGGGAATCCACCCGTGATCGAGGGTCGTCCAGACGTACAGGCAGCAGGCGACCCAGCCGATCCCGAGGAGCCAGCTGCCCCAGCGCCGGTTGTGCCTTGCTCGCGTCATCATTCACCGAGTTCGTGCCGAGACCCTGGCCCGTCCGCGATCTCGTCGGACGAATGGCCGCGTCGGTCGCACGTGTGAGCAAGAGCTGTACTCGGCGTCGTCACTTCGTGCGGGCCGCGAGCGCACGTCATGTGGCGTGTGCCGCCGGGCTCTGCGTGGTTGCAGGCGCGTCCGAGCCTGGTGGACGTGGGTCCCGTCGTCCGGCCAGGAGCAGCATCGTGGCCAGGAAGGCTCTCCGGCCGGCGGCGTAGAGCCCGGGATCAACGCCGGGGATGGGGGCGAACGACAGCACGCACAGCGCGAACGCCAGCTGCCGGATGATGATCGACGCGTCGAGCCTCACGCTCCGCGCGCCCGCGACGACGGCGGCGGGGTACAGCGCCAGGTCGTAGTGGATCCAGGACAGCGGGGGCCACAGCAGGGCCACGGCGAGCACACCGAGCCCGAGATCCGACGGGCACAGCTGCCGTCGCTTCCCGGACACGACGTAGACCACGGCGGCGAGTCCGACCACGACGCCACCGACGATCGACGCGATCGGCAGGGGTGCGCCGGCCGCGGCCAAGACACGGGCGAACGATCCGTTCGCGCTCAGAGTGATCCAGTTGAGGCTCGCGGAGCGCAGCGCTTCGTAGGCGCCGGCCGGATGAACTCCGGGGAACGCGAACCCCGCCAGCGTCAAAGCGGCGGTCGAAACGATGAGCGATGTGGCGGCTCGGAATCGCCGGTGGAGGAGGAGGGGCAGGATGAGGAGCACCGGAAACACCTTCAGCACCGTGGCGAGGCCGAGAGCCACGCCGCCGCCGACGGAATCCGACCGGGACGTGGACCAGATGGCGAACGCGATGAGGACCGCCACCACCCCGCTTTGCGTCCCGTGGTGGATCGCCAGGATGCCGGCGTGCGTCCACAGGGAGAGGAGGGCGAGGGGAGCGGCCACCCACGCGGGGAACTGCGCCAGCCGACAGGCCAGGAGCATGACGAGCACGACGCACACGAGGGTCACCGCGATCGCGAGCGGGTACAGACGTGAGGGCGGTACCAGCAGCAACGGCGTCATCGCGACCAGGGCGCCGGGGGTCCTGGGATGGGCGACCGCGGTCGAATCGAGCTCCGCGGTGAGCCTGACTCGATACGGCAGCCCGTACCGGCGGGCGAGCTCCTCCGGATTCGCGTACGGATCCTCCCCGGCCACGGCGGCCCGCGTCACGAGCCAGTCCGCGACCACATCAGGACCCAGGGACGTAGGGAAGCGTGCGGCGATCAGATAGGCCGGAAGGCCGATGATGAAGCAAAGAAGGACGAGGAGGACCGCCTGACGCACTCGGAGACCGGGTGCGGCGAGGGAGGAGCCCCGGTCGCTCATGGATCCGCGATCCACCTCTCATCACGCGGCAGCGCGACGGGTCGCGGCCGGGACTCCAGATACGCCAGCAGGGCGTCGAGATCCACGATGCCGGTCTCGACGGTCTCGTCCGCCTCGAGGAACATGTCGTACCCGCTCCCCCCCTGGGCCATGAAGTCGTTGACGGCCACGGTGTAGCGGCCGTCGGGCACGATCGGGGTGCCGTCCTCGAGCTCGACTCCCCGGATTCGCGAGCCCTGGCCGCCCTCCGGATGATAGCGGACGCGAATCCCGCTGAGCTGCGCGTCCGCCCCTTCGTCCTCGAGTGAGTGCTCGAGGGCCCGGAGGAGCACGTCGCCGGAGACGCGGAGCCGCAGGAGGCGGTTCCCGAACGGCTGGACCTCGAACAGCTCGGCGTAGGTGATCGGCCCCGCGGGCAGCGGACGGCGGATGCCGCCGTTGTTCATCATCGAGATCTGGGCTCCGGCCGCACTCCGCTGGGCGTCGGCGATCAGCCGCCCCAGCGGGTATCCCCCGCGCCGGGGCTTGGCGGCGGGGGAGGCGAGCACGGTCACGACGCGGGACATGCGGTCGTCGAGCTTCGCGCGATATCCTGCCACGATCGCCGCGACGGTCGAGTCGGGGGTGACTTCCTCGGCATAGGCGGTCGTGATCTCGAGCAGCCGGGCGGAGACGCCGCCCTCCGGCCCGCGATCGAGGCGCCCGAGCCCGAATGCGGTGGAGTTCGCCCAGGACTGCACCACGGGGGCGCCGTGCACGGTCGTCTCGACCCGAGAGTGCGTGTGACCGGTGACCACGTAGTCGAAGCGTGCGGTCGCGCGTCGAATCTCGTCGATCGCCTCGCCGGCGCAGGTCCCCGCCTCCGGACAGAACGCCCCCTCGTGCATCACGAGGACGACGAAGTCGACCCCCGCGGCCAGGACCTCGGGCACGTAGCGGTCCACGGCCTCGGCGATCGACCGGAACTCGTAATCGACCACGTTCTCGGGCCGCGTCGTCCACGGCGTTGAGCGCGTGGTCATGCCCACGAAGCCGATGCGCACGCCGTCCCGCTCGATGATCGCCCACGGACGGGCCCAATCGGGGTGCCGGTCGGTGCCCTTCAGGTAGATGTTCGCCCCCAGCATCGGAAAGCCGGCCTGCCGCATGCGGGCCCGGAGCACGTCCACGCCCCAGTCGAACTCGTGGTTCCCGATCGCCGCCACGTCGTAGCCGATGGCGTTGAACACTTCGATCGCCGAGGCCCCGTCGATGAGGTTCGAGATCAGGGTGCCCTGCATGATGTCGCCACCCGATACCACGAACAGCGGGCACGCCGGCGTCTCGGCCCTCGCCCGGACCACGTAGGCGGCGATCGTCGCCGAGCCGCCCACGAGTCGTCCGCGCGAGGATGGCGTCTCGGCGGCCAGGAGGTGGCCGTGCGTGTCGTTGGTCGAGAATATCCGCGCGCAGGTCGCGTGGCCCGCCGGGGGACCCGCAGCGGCCGGCGGCCCGGCGGTGGCGCACGACAACGACGCCAGCGCGATCAGCAGGGTCGCGGCGACCCGGAGGCGACGGCCGTGGGCGTGAGGCTCGGCTCGGCTCACCGGCGTCAGGCGCGCTGCAGGGCGTTCTTGCGCTCGAGGTCGACCAATGGGGCGGCGTAGTTGCCCGTCCAGCACGCATCGCAGAAGGGGCCGACGCTCCCCACTGCGCTTTGCATGCCCTCCATGGAAAGGTAGCCCAGGGAGTCGACGCCCAGGTGGTCGCGGATCTCCTCGACCGAGTGGCCGGAGCCGATCAGCTCCTCCTTGGTCGGCATGTCGATCCCGTAGTAGCACGGGTGGCGGACGGGTGGGGAAGCGACTCGGAAGTGTACCTCCTTCGCTCCCGCCTCGCGGAGGAGCGCCACGAGGCCGCGACTCGTCGTGCCGCGCACCAGGGAGTCGTCCACTACGATGAGGCGCTTGCCCGCGACGAGCTCCCGCACGGGGTTGTACTTGACCCGCACCTTGAAATCGCGTCCCGCCTGGGTCGGATGGATGAACGTCCGCCCGACATAGTGGTTTCGGATGAGGGCGAGCTCGAACGGGACCCCGCTCTCCTCCGCGAACCCGAGCGCCGCGGAGTTCGAGGAATCGGGCACCGCGAACACGCAGTCGCCGTGCGCGGGGTGCTCGCGGGCGAGCTGGCGGCCGAACTCGCGCCGGGCGCGGTCGACGCTCAACCCCCACACGCGCGAGTCGGGTCGCGCGAAGTACACGAGCTCGAACAGACACGACCGCGTCTCCGCAGGCGGCAGAGGGCGCATCGACTCGACGTGACCATCCCGGATGCGGAGGACCTCGCCGGGCCGGATCTCGCGCACGTACGCGGCCCCGAGGATGTCGAGCGCGCAGGTTTCCGACGCGACCACCACGGCCTCGCCGAGCCGACCGAGAACCAGCGGCCGGAAGCCGCGCGGGTCGCGGGTCGCGTACAAGGTGTCGCCGATGCACAGGACGAGCGAGAACGCCCCCACCACCTGCGAGAGCGCATCGTCGACCTGCTGCTCCTGCTCCTCGCGCCGCGAGCGCGCGATCAGATGGACGATGGCCTCCGAATCGGAGTCGGTCTGAAAGATGGCCCCTTCGCGCGACAGGCGGTCCCTGAGCTCGTTGGCGTTCGTGAGGTTGCCGTTGTGCGCCAGCGCGAGGGGGTGATCCCGGTAGTCGACGAGCACGGGCTGTGCGTTCCTGAGGCTCGACCCGCCGGAGGTGGAATAGCGCACGTGCCCGATGGCGAGCGAGCCCTCGAGCGATTCGAGGCGCTCGTCGTCGAACACGTCGGCGACGAGTCCCATTCCCTTGTGCGCGTGCGCCCGTCCGCGGGCGTCGACCGTGACGATCCCGGCCGATTCCTGGCCCCGGTGCTGGAGAGCGTACAGGGCGAGGAACGCCATCTCCGCCGCGGCCTTCGACCCGCTCACGGCGACCACGCCGCACTCCTCCCTGGGCTTGTCCGAGTCCAGCACGCTCATGATCTCATGCCGTGAGACCGGCCTCCTCCCGCATGCGTCGGGGAAGGGCGCTCTCGTAGATGCGGCCCAGCTCCTCCACGTCCACGCGCACGCGGTGGCCGCCCCCGTGAACCTCGTAGGTGCCGCGCGGCCCGGCCACCCGGCCGATGCGCGCCGCCGGCACCTCGTGCGCGCCGGCGAGCGTCATCAGCTGGTCGACTCGCCCGGGGGCGCAGCTCACCACCACGCGGGATTGCGTCTCCCCGAACCACAGGGCCGCCGCCGCCGGTTCCCCGACGCGCGGGGCGTGGTCCAGGTCGGCTTCGAGACCCAGGGGGCCTCCGTGCGCGCCGATGGCGCACTCCGCGAGCGCGATCGCCAGCCCGCCGTCGGCGCAGTCGTGCGCCGAGCGGGCCACGCCGACCTCGCCGACCGCCACCAGGAGCTCGACCAGGCGCCGCGCCTCGTCCAGGTCGAGCGCCGGCGGGGGTCCCGCCACGAGCCCTCCGACGGCGGCCAGATACTCCGATCCGCCGATCTCGTCCCGTGTCGCGCCGAGGACGACGATCACGTCGCCGGGCTCCCGGAACGACGACCCGATGCGCAGGTCGCGGTCCTCGAGCACCCCCAGCATGCCGACCACGGGAGTCGGATACACGGGCTGCCCGCCGGTCTCGTTGTACAGCGACACGTTGCCCCCCGTGACCGGGGTGCCGAGGGCGCGGCACGCCTCCCCCATGCCGGCCACGGCCTCGGCCAGCTGATGGTAGACGGCGGGCCGGAGCGGACTCCCGAAGTTGAGGCAGTTCGTGATGGCGAGCGGGCGGGCGCCCGCACAGGCCACGTTGCGGGCGGCCTCGGCGACGGCGATGCGGCCGCCCGTGCGCGGCTCCAGATACGTATACCGGCCGTTGCCGTCGGTCGTCGCCGCCAGCGCGCGCTTCCCCGCCGGGAGCCTCAGCACCGCGGCGTCGGCCCCGGGCCCGGCCAGCGTGTTCGTCTGGACCGAGGTGTCGTACTGCTCGTGGATCCAGCGCTTCGAGGCGATGGTGGGCGCATCGAGCAGCGTGCGGAGGGCGGCGTCCACGTCGGCGTCGCAGCCGAACGTCCGGTGGGCCGACAGATCCATCTCCCGCAGCCGGCCGATCTCCGGGTCCTCGACGCCCTCGCGCGTATAGGTCGGGCACTCGTTCACCAGCGGATCGACCGGGATCTCGGCCACCACGCGGCCATCCTCGCGGACCCGGAAGACGCCGTCGTCGGTCACCTTCCCGATCGTGGCCGCCTGCAGGTCCCAGCGCTCCAGCACCTCGCGCACCGCCTCCTCGCATTCGGGCCGGGCCACCAGGAGCATGCGCTCCTGCGACTCCGACAGGAGGATCTCGTACGGCGTCATCCCCTCCTCGCGCACCGGGACGAGGGCGACGTCGATGTCGATCCCCGATCCCGAGCGCGCCGCCATCTCGGTCGCGCTGGAGGTGAGCCCGGCGGCGCCCATGTCCTGGATCCCGACCAGCAGGTCGCGTCCGATGAGCTCGAGGCTGGCCTCGAGCAGGAGCTTCTCGGTGAACGGATCGCCCACCTGCACCTGAGGCCGGCTGTCGGCGCTCTCCTCGTCCAGCTCCCCGGAGGCGAACGTGGCGCCGTGGATCCCATCCCGCCCCGTTCGGGCGCCGACCGCCATCACCGGGTTGCCCACTCCTCTGGCCTCGCCCCGGATCAGCCGCTCGAGCGGCACCACGCCCACGCACATCACGTTGACGAGCGGGTTCTTCTCGTACGCGGGGTCGAACACCGTCTCCCCGCCGACCGTGGGGACGCCGACGCAGTTCCCGTAGTCCCCCACGCCGCGCACCACTCCGTCGAGCAGGTAGCGCGCGCGCGGCGAGTCCAGCGTGCCGAAGCGGAGGCTGTCGAACAGCGCGATGGGGCGGGCGCCCATGGTGAACACGTCGCGCAGGATGCCCCCCGAGCCGGTGGCGGCGCCCTGGTAGGGCTCGACGGCCGATGGGTGGTTGTGCGACTCGATCTTGAACGCCACCCCCCAGCCCTCGCCGACGTCGATCACGCCGGCGTTCTCGCCCGGCCCCTGGACGACCGCGTCCCCATGTGTGGGAAGCGTCCGGAGGAGGGGACGCGAGTTCTTGTACCCGCAGTGCTCCGACCACATGGCACTGAACACGCCGAGCTCGGCGAGCGTCGGCGCGCGCCCCAGGATCGCGAGGATGCGCTCGTACTCCGCGGGGCTCAGCCCGTGCTCGTGCACGAGCTCCGGGGTGATGTCGAGGTCGCGCTCGGGTGAGGCCACCGCGCCGGTCACGAGCCGACCCCGACGGTCTCTGCGCCCCGGCGGTGCGGCCGATCGCCGCCGCCCACGGAGCGGGCGAGCGAGGCGAACACGCCGAGCCCGTCCGTATTGCCCAGGTAGCCGAGCGACACCCGCTCGGGGTGCGGCATGAGCCCGAGCACGTTGCCGGCCTCGTTGATGATGCCGGCGATGTTGCGCGCGGAGCCGTTGGGGTTGGCCGCGTCGGTGGGCTCGCCGCTCCCGTCCACGTATCTGAACACGACCCGCCGCTCCGCCTCGAGACGGTCCAGCGTACCCGAGTCGGCCACGAACTGGCCCTCGCCGTGCGCGATCGGGATCGACAGACGCTCCCCCTCCCGGTAGGCGCGCGAGAACGGCGTGGCGGCGTTCTCGACCCGGACGCCGACCTCGACGCACCGGAAACGGAGCGACCGGTTCCGGACCAGGGCGCCGGGGAGGAGCCGGGCCTCGCACAGCACCTGGAAGCCGTTGCAGATTCCGAGCGTCAGACCGCCCGCCCGGGCGAACGCGACGACCTCCCGCATGATCGGGCTGAACCGGGCGATGGCGCCTGCCCGCAAGTAGTCACCGTAGGAGAACCCCCCCGGCAGGACCACGACGTCGACGTCCCCGAGGTCGTGCGACTTGTGCCACAGGTAGGTGGCTTCCTCCCCGAGGCCCTCGGTCACGGCGCGCACGACGTCGGCATCGCAGTTGGATCCAGGGAACCGCACGATCCCGAACTTCATGTCCCGCCTCCCCCGGTCGGGGCGTCGCCCTCGATCCGCACCTCGAAGTCCTCGATCACCGGATTCGCGATCAGCTCCTCGCACATGCGCCTCACCGAGCGGCGTGCATCGTCGGCGCTGGCGGCGTCGATCTCGAGACGCACGAGGCGACCCGCGCGCACCGACCCCACCCCCTCATAGCCCAGGTTGTCGAGCGCCCTGGCGATGGTCTCGCCCTCCGGATCGAGGATCCCCGTGCGGGGCGTGATCCGGACCTCAACCGAGAACGTGTCGGTCACCGTTCCTCACTCGTAGAGATCGTGGCCCACGATGCGGCGATAGGCTTCGCGGTACCGATCGGCCGTGGCCTGCACCACCTCGGGCGCGAGCGCCGGCGCGGGCGGGGTCTTGTCCCACCCTCCCCGCTCGACCATGGCCTCGAGGTAGTCGCGCACCGGCTGCTTGTCGAGCGACGGCTGGCCCCGGCCGGGCGCGTACTCGTCGGCCGGCCAGAAGCGCGAGGAATCGGGGGTCATCACCTCGTCGATGAGGATGATCCGCCCGTCGCGGGCTCGCCCGAACTCGTACTTCGTGTCGGCGAGGATGATCCCGCGCTCGCGCAGCGTGTCGCGTCCGAACTGGTACAGGGCGAGGCTCAGACTCCGGAGTCGGGCGGCCGTGTCGGGACCCACGATGTCGCACATGCGGGAGAAGCCGATGTTCTCGTCGTGCCCCTCCTCCGACTTGGTGGCCGGAGAGAAGATGGGTTCGGGCAGCTCGTCCGATTCGCGAAGACCCTGCGCGAGCGGCTCGCCCGCCAGCGTGCCGTGCTCGCGGTATTCCTTCCACGCCGAGCCGGAGATGAACCCGCGCACCACGCATTCGACGGGAAACGGATCGGCCTTCTGGACGAGCATGCCCCGCCACGCCCACACATCGCGCGTGTCGGCGAGCTCGGGGGCGGCGTGCGCGATGGCGCCCGGCGCGCTCGCGATGCGGTGGTTCTGGACGATGTCGCCGGTGCGCTCGAACCAGAACGCCGAGAGTTGCGTGAGCACCGCGCCCTTGTGCGGGATCGGGTCGGGGAGCACGCAGTCGAACGCGCTGATCCGGTCGCTCGCCACCATCAGGACCTTGTCCTTCAAATCGTACATCGAGCGCACCTTCCCCTCGCGCAGGAGCGGGAGCGGGAGGTCGATCTCGTGGCGGGCTTCGGTCTGCGTGGTCTCGGTCGCCGTGTCGGTCATCGTCTGGTCCCGGGGTTGAAGTCGGAAGTTCGGATCGTGTGTGGCCGGCTCGCGCTCATACGCGGAGCTCCTCGGCGGGGCGGCGCGCCGCCCCCGCCAGGAGCGGCTCGACGACCTCCTCCAGATAGCGCTCCACCTGCTGCGGGCTCCGACCCACGAGGCGCTCGGGATCGGCCAGCCGCTCGAGGTCGTCCCGCCGCAGGCCGAAGGCGTCGTCGGTCGCGATGCGAGAGAAGAAGTCGTTGTCGTCGGCGCCCTCATCGAGCCGCGCACGGGACGCCAGCGCGTGGACCCGCACCCGCTCGTGCAGCTCCTGGCGGTCGCCGCCGGACTCGACGCCGGCGAGCAGGATGTCTTCGGTCACCAGGAACGGGAGCGCATGGCGCAGCCGCCGCCGGATCACTGCGGGGTGTACCACCAGCCCGGACGCCACGTTCCGAGCCAGGAGGAGAACGGCATCCGCGGCCAGGTAGCCCTCGGGGAGCGCGATGCGCCGGTTTGCCGAATCGTCGAGGGTGCGCTCGAACCACTGCACGGACGCCGTCCACGAGGTGTCGAGCTCCAGCACGCACAGGTGGCGCGCCAGCGCACAGATGCGCTCGCTCCGCATCGGGTTCCGCTTGTAGGGCATCGCCGAGGAGCCGATCTGCCGGCTCCCGAACGGCTCCTCGACCTCGCCGAACGACTGCAGCAGCCGGATGTCGTGACCGAAGCGCGCCGCCGAGATGCCGATCCCGGCGAGCGTGGCGAGCGCGCCGTGGTCGACCTTGCGCGGATACGTCTGCCCGACGACGTGGTAGCAGCCGGCGAACTCGAACCGCTCCGCGAGCCGCCGATTGAGCTCGTCGACCTTCTCCCCATCCCCGTCGAACAGCGCCAGGAACGTGGCCTCGGTGCCCGTCGTCCCCCGTGCACCCCGGAAGCGGAGGCCCTCGAGGGTCGCCTCCACCTGCTCGAGATCGTGCACCAGATCCTGGATCCACACGCACGCACGCTTTCCGACGGTGGTGGGCTGGGCGGGCTGGAGGTGCGTGTAGCCGAGCGTGGAATGAGCCGCGTGCTCGCGGGCGAACGCGGCCAGGTCGCCGATCGCGCCCCTCAGCCGCTCGCGGAGAAGGCGCAACGCGTCTCGGTGCTGGACGAGGCCCGCGTTGTCGGACACGAAGGTGCTGGTCGCGCCCAGGTGGATGTGCCCGCGCGCCTCGGGCGCCACCTCGCCGAAGTGGTGCACGTGGGCCATGACGTCGTGCCGCAGCTCGCGTTCGATCTCGGCCACCCGGTCGAGGTCGATCCGCTCCCGCGCGGTACGCATCGCGTGGAGGGCACGGTCGGGGATGTCGACCCCGAGGCGTCGCTCTTCCTCGGCGAGCGCGATCCACAGGTCGCGCCATATGCGGGCTTGGGTCCCCGGCGCGAAGATGTCCGCCATCTCGTCCGAGGCGTAGCGATCGATGAGAGGATGTGGGTAGCGGCTTTCCCGCATCAGAAGGCTTCGGCCCGTCTCCCCGGGTCAGCGTGGGCGAACGTCGTCGCCGGAAGGCCGCAATGTGGGGCCTCGCCGCCCCGGGTCAAGTAGCGCCCCGGAGCCACGGGGCCATCCGGGCGCCGGTGTCCCCGCCGGGCCGAGGCCCGCCGCTACCGGACGCGGAACGGGCGTAGCGTGCCGGTTCTGGTCCCCCGGGCGATGTGGACGCGCACCCAGCCTTCGGTGTCACCGCCGCGCGCATAGTAGTTGAACAGCTCGGCGGCCTCCTCGACCGTGCGCACCTCGTTGCCGTTGATGCCCCAGATCACGTCGCCCTGCCGGAGCCCCGTATTGCGCGCCACGTCGGCGTCGATGTCGACGATCAGCGCCCCGAACTCGATCGCGAGGTTGCGCTCGCTCTGGATCTGCGGCGTCACCGTGACGAGCCGCAGCCCGGTGAGCACCTCAACGCGCTCGGCGCGCGCCGAAGGGATCTCCTCCAGCTCGAGGCTCGTCGTCATCAGCGCCCCGGCCCGGCGGTACTGGACCTCGACCACGGCCCCTACACCGGCATCCACGAGCCCCACCTCCCAGTCGAGGTCGTGGTGCACCCGGCGACCGTTCAGCGACACGATCTCATCGCCCGCCCGGAACCCGGCGCGCTCGCCGGGCGTGTCCTCGTACACGCGGTCGACGAACGGGTACGAGGCGATCGTGTCGCTCCGCTCGGTGACCACGTCGATCCCCACCCACGGCCGCCGCACGCGACCGAACTCGATGAGCTCGGCGGCGATGCGCAGCGCCCGGTCGATGGGGATGGCGAATGCGAGCCCCTCGGAGCCGCCCGAGCGGGAGAAGATCGAGCTGTTCACGCCGATCACCGCCCCGTCCGCGTTCACGAGAGGCCCACCGGAGTTGCCGGGGTTGATGGCCGCATCGGTCTGGATCATGTCGGCGTACAGGACCTCCTGACCTTCCGACTGGATGTCGCGGCCCACGCCGCTCACCACGCCGGCGGTGATCGTGGCCTCCGTGTTCTGGAGCTGGAAGCCCGACGGGTTCCCGATCGCGATGGCCGGCTCGCCGACCATGAGGTCCGACGAGGTTCCGAGCGGGGCCGGCGGGACCGTGCCCGGCGGCACCCGAATGAGGGCCAGATCGGTGAGCTCGTCGGATCCCACGAGCTCGGCCGTCAGGCGCTGCCCGTCCTGGTCCATGACCTCGATCTGATCCGCGTCGCGCACCACGTGGTGATTGGTGAGGATGTGCCCCTGGTCATCGATCGCGAACCCCGACCCCAGCCCCGGGATCGTCCGGCTGCCGCCGCTGCGCCCGAAGAACTCGTCGATCATCGTCGTGGCGACCGCCACCGTGCGCGTGGTCCGGATGCTGACCACGGAGGGGTTCACCCGCCGGGCGGCGGTGACCGTGGGCGTGAGGCGCGCGGCGCTGACCTCGGGGTCGGAGGGGTTCTGCATCTGTGGCGGCGGCGACGCGGCCCGGAAGCGATCGCCGGACACCGACGCCAGGCGTGTCGTCGCACCGTCGCGCATGGATCCGCCGGTCGCCCCGGGGGGTCCCTCGTCGCGGCCCGCCACGATGGCGCCCACGCCCAGTCCGGCGAAGAACAGAAGCCCGACCAATCCGAGGAGCCGGATGGCCTTCAATCGTCCCCGTCCGGCGGCGTTCCGCGGCGGCCTGCCGATCGCGTGGTGTGAGCCCATCACGCCTCGAACCTCCGGCTTCGTGCGCCCGGCGGGAGCGTCCGACGGGCCTCGGGAGTCTCGTTGTCGATCCTATCTACGCAAAACACGCCTCCCGGGTTCACGCCCGCGGCTCGCCCGCGCGCAGCGCCCCATTGTCAGACGGGAGGCGGCCCTTCCGCGAGCCAGCCGAGCGCGTCGGGCCGGTTCCAGCCGTCGTCGTACGCCACCCCCGTCAGATACAGGCCGCCCGGCGGCGCCGGATACACCGGCCGGGATGGCGTCTCCTCGGTGAGCGAGCGCTCGAGGTCGTCCTCGGGGCGGCGACCGGTGGCGATCTCGATCAGCGTCCCGACGAGGTAACGCACCATGTGGTGCAGGAAACGGTCGGCGGTGATCCGGAACACGAGCAGATCGTGCGCCGGTCTCCGCCAGGCGGCCGCCTCGACCCGGCAGCCGGTGCCGCGCTCGGGCTGACCGGACCGTGCGAAGCCACCGAACGACCGCTCGCCCGGCAGGCGCGCGGCCAGCCGCGCGAGGCGCTCGGAGTCGGGGCGGTCGCGGAGGCCCCAGGCGCGATCGCGGAGAAACGGGGAGGTGGCGAGGACCCCGGTCGCAACCACGTAGTCGTAGCGGCGAAGCCGCGCATCGAAGCGAGGGTGGAATGCGGGCGCCGCTTCGCGGACCGACACGACCGACAGGTCGGGAGGAGCGAGCGCCGCGAGCCCCCGTGCCACGTCCGCGGCCGTCCGCGCCGCCGGGGCGAGGAAGGCGATCTCCTGGGCGAGCGCGTGGACGCCGGTGTCGGTGCGCCCCGCGAGCTCGACCCGCACCGGATCGTCGAACAGGGATGAGAGCGCGCTCTCGAGCTCGCCCTGCACGGTGCGCACGTCGGGCTGGAGCTGGGAGCCGTGGAACGCGGTCCCGTCGTATTCGACGGTGGCGCGGAGGTGGAGGGGATCGGGGCCGGGGTCTGACACGGGCCGGAACCGGGGTTAGTGTACCGTTTCGAGGGGCGCGAGCGTCGCGAGACGTCGAACCTCGCGGCCTTCCCCGGGTCCGGCAACACGCGGCGAGGAGGAGATTCCCAGGCGTGAGCGACACGATCGAACGCGCGCTCGGGGCCGAGCCGTTGACGGCGGCCGAGGCGGAGACGGTGTTCGGCCGCTTCATGGACGGGACGGCGAGCCCCGTCGAGATGGCGGCGCTCCTCGTGGCGCTCAAGCAGCGCGGCGAACACCCGGCCGAGGTCGCCGGCGGCGTCCGGGCGCTGCGGAAGGCGATGATCCCGCTGCGGCTCGAGGGCGAGCGCATCATCGACACGTGCGGCACCGGGGGCGGCTCCGTCACCACGTTCAACATCTCGACCGCGGCGGCGATCGTGGCGGCCGGTGGCGGAGTCCGGATCGCGAAGCACGGCAACCGGTCGTTCACGTCGCGGTGCGGGAGCGCGGATGTCCTCGAGCGGTTGGGGGTGCCGATCCGGCTCGAGCCGGAGGACCAACGGCGGATGTTCGAGGCGACCGGGTTCGTGTTCATGTTCGCGCCCGCGCATCACCCCGCGATGCGGCACGTCGGTCCCGTGCGCCGCGAGCTCGGAGTGACGACCATCATGAACCTGCTCGGGCCGCTCGCGAACCCGGCGGGCGTCCGCCGTCAGGTCGTGGGCGTGGCACGGCCCGAGCTCATCGCGCTCGTGGCCGAGACGCTCTTCGAGCTGGGGCACGAGCGCGCGCTCGTGGCGTACGGCGAGCCGGGGCTCGACGAGCTGAGTCCGCTCGGACCATCGCGGGTGGTTCGCCTGGACGGGGGATCGCTCGAGGAGGCGGAGATCGCCCCGTCCGACTTCGGGTGGCCCGTCTACACGGTCGAGGAGCTCGCCGGCGCCGACCCGGCGGCCAACGCCGAGCGGGTGCGCGCGGTCATCGAGGGGCGCGAGCACGGGGCGGCGCGGGCGGCCGTGGTGCTCAACGCGGCGGCGGCCTTCTGGGTGGCCGGCGAGGTGGATCGACTGGAGGACGGGATCGAGCGTGCCGAGTCATCGATCGACCACGGCCACGCCGCGGACACGCTGGCCCGGCTGTGCGGCCTGGCCCACGAGTCGGGAGACCGCTCGCGAGCGGCGTCGACGGGAACCGACGCCCCGGCGGTTTGAAGGTAGGAGGTGGGTGCCCGCCGGGGCGTACTCTCGAAGGCTCCGAGAGCGGTTCCGTCGTTGTCTTGCGGCGGGCCGTCGGCCCGCCGGCGTTTCATATGAAACGCGCGTGACGTCTCCCGTGAAACGCGCCGATGTCAGTACCTCCGGATCACGCCGATCACGACTCCCTGGAGGGTGACGCGGTCGGCGTCGAAGTACATGGGTTGGAGCTCAGGGTTGGCCGGCTGGAGCCGGATGCGGCCGCTCTCGCGGTAGAACTTCTTCATGGTCGCGTTCTCGCCATCGATGAGCGCGATCACCATCTCGCCGTTGTGCGCCGTCTCGCGCGCCTGGACGATCACGTAGTCCCCGTCCCGGATCTGCTCGTCGACCATCGAGCTGCCGCGGACGCGGAGCACGTAGTGCTCGGTCGCGGAGCCGGCGATCATGTCCTCCGGGACGCACACGGTCTCCTGCTCCTCGATCGCCTCGATCGGGAGACCGGCGGCGACCGACCCGCGCAGCGGGAGCTCGATGGCCGAGATCGCGAGATCCGCGGTGACCAGCTCGATGGAGCGGCTCTCGTTGTAGTTCTTGGTGATGTAGCCCTTCGCCTGGAGGTTGCTCAGGTGCTCGTGCACGGTCGCGAGCGAGCGGTAGCCGAAGTTCTCGGCGATCTCTTCGAAGCTCGGAGAGTACCCGCGGAAACGGACGAACCCCTCGATGAAGTCCAGCATCTCGCGCTGTCGCTTCGTGAGTGCCATCGATCTCCTCTCCGCTGCACCGGATCGCCGGGGAAACCGGCGTCTACCGAACGGATCCCGAATCTACCCGAAGAATACCCGAAGCGCAACCCCGCACGCACCCGGCGGCTCGAGCCCGCCGCCCCCGGGACGGGGCGGTGAACGGTGGCCACGTCGCCCCGGGACACGCAGCTTCATGGGATGCCCGACTCCCCGATTCTCGACGAGATCCTCGCCGCGAAGCGAGAGGAGGTATCGCGTCTCCACCTCTTCCGGGATGCGGTGGTCCGCGGGGTCGACGACGCCCCCGCGACGCGCGGCTTCGAATCGGCCCTGCGCCGCTCGGGCGAAGTCGCCGTGATCGGCGAGTTCAAGCGCCGCTCCCCCTCGGCCGGGGACATCAACCCCTACGCGCAGGTCGCCGGCGTCACCCGCGTGTACGAGGAGGCGGGCGCGAGCGCCGTCTCCATCCTCACCGATGAGCGCTACTTCGGCGGCACGCTGGAGGACATCCGGAGCGCGCGGGCCAGCCTCGGCATCCCGATCCTGCGCAAGGACTTCCTCCTCGATCCGGTCCAGCTGTACGAGAGCCGGGCGGCGGGAGCCGACGCCGTCCTCCTCATCGTGAGGGCGCTGAGCGCCGGCCGGCTCTCCGAGCTCCTCGACGTGTGCGACGAGCTCGGGCTCGGGGCGCTCGTCGAGGCGCACGACGCACGCGAGGTGGAGGCGGCGCTCGAGGCCGACGCGCGCGTGATCGGCGTCAACGCACGCGACCTGGCCACCTTCGACGTCGATCTCGACGCTTCGCTTTCGCTCATCGAGACGATCCCTGCCGACCGGGTGGCCGTGGCAGAGAGCGGCATCCGGGGCGCGGCGGATACGGAGCGCGCGGGACGGGCCGGCGCCGACGCGGTGCTCGTGGGCGGCTGGCTCATGAAGGGCGATCCCTTCGGGGGCGTCGAGGCGCTGGTAGGGCACGCGCGACGGCCGCGGCGAGACGTAGCGAGCGAGGAGCATCCCGGGCCGGAGAGGGGAGAGGCGTGAGGGCGGGGACAGGCGGCACCGGGGGCCGCTCCGTGAGGGAGCGCCCGCGCACCGGGGCCCGTTCGCCGGCCGGAGAGCCGGTGCGGGTCAAGATCTGTGGCGTCCGGGAGCCCGCGCACGCGGCGGCCGCCGCGGAGGCCGGCGCCGAATACGTCGGGGTCGTGTTCGCGCTCGAGCTCCGGCGAGTGACCCCCGAGCGAGCGGCCACCGTGCTCGCGGCGGCCGGCGGGCGGGCGCTCGGCGTCGGCGTGTTCGTGGACGAGTCGCTGGACTCGGTGCTCGCGCACCGCGACGCGGCCGGGTTCGTCGTGGCCCAGCTCCACGGCGCCGAGAGCCCCGAGAGCTGCGCCGCGCTCCGCGAGGAGGGGCTCGTGGTGTGGAAGGCGCTCCGCCCCCGGAGCCGCAGGGAGCTCGGACGGCTGTACGGACGCTACGCACCGGTGGCGGACGGGCTCCTCATCGAGGGGTTCTCCCCGCGGGCCGCCGGCGGCACGGGCACGAGCTTCCCGCACGAATGGGTGGCGGCCGTGCGCACCCGCCCCGGCCCGGCGATCGTCCTCGCGGGCGGGCTCGATTCGACGAACGTCGCGCTCGCGATCGACGCGGTGAGGCCCGACGTGGTGGACGTCTCCTCGGGGGTCGAGTCCGAGCCCGGGGTCAAGTCCGTGGACCACATCCTCCGCTTCGTCGCCGCCGCGAAGGGCGCCGCCCCGTGACGGATCGGATCGGCTGGTTCGGCCCCTACGGCGGTCAGTTCGTCCCCGAGACGCTGATCCCGGCGCTCGATGAGCTCACGGCCGCGTGGGCGGAGGCGAGGGGGGACCCGGCGTTTCGCGTGGAGCTCGACGAGCTCCTGGCGCACTACGCGGGTCGGCCGACACCGCTCTACCGGGCCCGACGGCTGGGGGAGGAGCTGGGCGGTGTGCGCCTGTGGCTCAAGCGCGAGGATCTCTGCCACACGGGCGCCCACAAGATCAACAACACGCTCGGCCAGGCGCTCCTCGCGCGCCGCATGGGGAAGCGCCGCATCATCGCCGAGACCGGCGCCGGACAGCACGGCGTGGCGACGGCCACGGCCTGCGCCCTGCTCGGGTTCGAATGCGCCGTGTACATGGGCGAGGAGGACATGCGGCGCCAGGCCCTGAACGTCGAGCGCATGCGTCTGCTGGGCGCCGAGGTGATCCCGGTGCACGCGGGCAGCCGCACGCTCAAGGATGCCACCAACGAGGCCATCCGGGACTGGGTGACGACCGTCGACACGACGCATTACATCATCGGCTCGGTGGTCGGGCCGGCCCCGTACCCCGGGCTCGTGCGCGACCTGCAGCGGGTCATCGGTGACGAGACCGTGGCGCAGCTCGCGCGGGTGGGCATCGATGCCGCGGCGGCGTTCGCCTGCGTGGGCGGCGGGTCGAACGCGATCGGGTTGTTCACCGCGTTTCTCGAGGCAAACGAGACCGGGGGCGAGGTCGAGCTGGTCGGCATCGAGGCGGCCGGGCACGGGATCGCCAGCGGTCGTCACTCGGCCTCGCTGTCGGCGGGTCGGCCCGGGGTCCTGCACGGGAACTACAGCTATCTCCTCCAGGACGAGGACGGCCAGGTGGTGCCGGCCCACTCGGTGTCCGCGGGGCTCGACTACCCCGGCGTGGGTCCCGAGCACGCGTGGCTCAAGGAGAGCGGGCGGGTGCGCTACGAGTCGGTGACCGACCACGAGGCCCTGGACGCCTTCGAGCTCGTGTGCCGCGTGGAGGGCATCCTGCCCGCCCTCGAGAGCGCCCACGCGGTCGCGGGGGTGGCCCGCGAGAACGAGCGCTGGAGTGGTCGCGATGTCGTCCTGTGCCTGAGCGGCCGCGGGGACAAGGACGTGGGGGAGGCATCGGCCGCGCTCGCCGCACGCGCCCGACAGCATGCGGCGCGGCCGATGCCGGGAGGCTGAGCGTGGCGCACATCCGGTACGTGGACCCGGACGACATCCCGCCCGAGGACCGGGTCGGCGACGACGACAACATCCTCCGCATCCACGGCGTGCACAGCCGCACGATGCGGCTCCACAACGAGCTGTATCTCGAGCTCATGTACGGCCAGGGGCCGCTCTCCCGCGTGCAGCGCGAGATGATCGCGGTGCGCGTGTCGGCCCTCAACGGGTGCCACTACTGAACGGTGCACCACGGGGAGGGTCTCCGTCGGCTGCTGACCGCGAAGGACGTCCCGACGGACGAGCGCGAGTCGCTGCTCGCCGCCCTCCAGACCGACCCCCTGGAGGCCGTGCGCGACGAAGCGGACCGCGCCATGCTCGCCTATGCCGACAAGCTCACGCGTGCGCCGGACGAGATCGATGCGGTCGACATCGAGACGCTGCGCGACGCCGGCTTCGATGACCTCGCCATCCACGACATCTGCGCGGTGGTGGCCTACTACGCCTTCGTCAACCGGATCGCGGATGGGCTCGGCGTGGAGCTCGAGGAGGATCGAGAGGAATGAGCGGGTCGTCGGGCGCGATCGATCACCTCGCATGGGCGGCGCCCGACCTCGAGGTGGCGTCACGGGCGATCGCTGATCTCCTCGGGGTCGAGCCCGCGGAGGGCGGGGCGCACCCGGCGTGGGGAACCCGGAACCGTCTCCTCGCGCTGGGGCCCACCACCTATCTGGAGATCATCGGGCCGGATCCCGAGGGACCCACCGTCGAGCCGGAGCTGTTCGGGATCGCCGCTCTCGAGGCGCCGCGGCTCGTGGCATGGGCCGCCCGCTCGACCGATCTCGAGGGGGTCCTCGAACACGCGGCGCGGGCGGGGATCGCGCTCGGCCCGATCCTCGAGGGGAGCCGCCGGAGGCCCGACGGGACGGAGCTCCGCTGGAGGCTCACCGATCCGCTCGTCGTGGCGGCGGAGGGCATCGTGCCGTTCTTCATCGACTGGGGCGACACGCCGCACCCGGCGCGGAGCGCGCCGGCGGCCGGGGCGCTGCTCGAGCTGTCGGCCGAGCACCCGCACCCCGAGGCCGTGGCGCGGCAGCTCGCGTGGCTGGGGATCGAGGACGTCCGGGTACTCCCCGGCCGCGCGCCGCGGCTCGCGGCCCGCATCCGGACCGGACGCGGCGTGGTCGAGCTCGCCTGACAGTCCGGGGAGCCGCCGTGCCGCGGTCCTTCCAGCACGGGATGCGCCGCGGGTGACCGCGTGTATCTTGTCGAAGGGAACGCCACCCCAAGACGTCCCGGAAAGAGGGTGAGACGATGTGTCGTAACATACGACCGCTGTTCAATTTCGACCCACGCGTGACCGACGAGGAGATCCGTGCGTCGGCGCTTCAGTACGTGCGCAAGGTGAGCGGCTATACACGCCCCTCGAAGGCCAACGAGGCCGTCTTCGAGCGGGCGGTGGACGAGGTGGCGGGGGCGACCCGGCGGCTGGTCGATGCGCTCGTCACGAGCGCCCCGCCGAAAGACCGCGAGGTGGAAGCGGCCAGGGCGCGGGCGCGGGCGGCCGAGCGCTACGGGAGGGTCTGAGCCCGCCTCGCAGAACGATCGAGCGGCCCCGCTCGGGCTGGTGGACGAATGGCTGCGGCCCACGCTGACGCCCGACACCGACTGGATCACTCATCCGCTGGGGATGGCCTTCGACCCGCGCACCGGGCATCCGTTCGTGCAGGACCGCGACTGGAATTCTACCGCGATCTCGCGATCCTCGACGGGTGTTCTCGGAGACGGATACGCGTCAGATCGACCTGTACGGGATGCCGCTCCTCGCGGCGTCGCGTGCGGAGGTCGAGGCCGAAATGTGCCGTATCCGCCGCATGGGAGGCGGCCGGACCTGGATGTGGAACGAGCTCGAACCGGCCGGACCCGGGAAGGTCACCGTGTCCGTCGGTCCGCCGGGGATCATGACGACCCGCCTCGAGCCATGGCGGATCGACGTCGACACCGGGAATACCGGGCGCTACGATTACGGAGAGCCACATCGGAAACCACCTCGCCATCGACTGGCCCCGCGTGTTCACCTCGAACTCCACAGACGGGACGATCCTCGAGTACCGGGCCCCGCGCGGGCGCTGATGGCCGTTTCGTGGAAGCCCGTTCCGCCGCCGATCGCCCGGCCGGAGGTCCCGTCGTCGATGGTCGTGTCGCGGACGCTTCCCCACCTCGCGGGCCCTGCGGATGCCTGACGCCACGAACCGCGGAGTCGGCACCGAGCTCCCCGACGCCCTGATCGAGGCGGGGGAGGCGCTCATCCGGGCGCTCGACGACGCCGGACTCGGCCCCGACACCGCGTTCTGGATGTGGTTCCGCGACGTGAAGGGCTGGCGCCTGGTCCTCTCGGGCGGGCCGCTGTCGGGCCTCGGCCCGAAGGCCGCCCACCGGAGGGTGCGGGAGATCCTGCCCGGAACTCCCGCCGCCAGGTCGCTCGATCCCGAGCTCGTGGGGGTGGCCGGTCCGCAGGCGGCGTCGGTGGCGGCAATCCGGGACGGCGTCACCACGGGCCCCGGGTTCCACGGCATCCGCGTCCGCAACAACACGCTGGGTGGCGTCGTGATCCCGGCGGCGTACGTGTATCGGGCGCACTGAGTGCCGGCAGCGACTCGATCGCGCGGACAGGCGGCGTGACGCCGGCCGATCCGGGTGCCGGCTCCCGCGGCGCCGCGCCGTCCGACCCGGGCGCCACCCCCGGCCGCGTCGCCCGGGCGTTCGAGGGCCGCACCGCGTTCATCCCGTTCCTGTCGAGCGGCTACCCGACACCGTTCGACACACCCCGCCTCCTCGGCGCCCTGGCCGAGGCGGGGGCCGACATCATCGAGCTCGGCGTGCCCTTCTCGGACCCGCTGGCCGACGGGCCCACGATCCAGCGCGCGAGCTGGGAGGCGCTCGAGCGGGGCGCGACGCTCGCCGGAACCCTGGCGGGGCTCGCCGAGCTGTCCGCGGACCTGCCGCCGGTCGTGCTGTTCTCGTACCTCAACCCGATCCTCCGCATGGGGGTCGACCGCTTCCTCGAGCGCGCGGAGACCGCCGGCGCGGCGGGCCTCCTGGTCACGGATCTTCCGGTCGGAGCCCAGCCCGAGCTCGAGCGACGCCTCGCCTCGTCCGCGCTCGCCCTGATCCCGCTCGCGGCTCCCACCACGACCGCGGCGCGGCTCGCGACGATCGTCGACCACGCGTCCGGGTTCCTGTACTACATCTCGCGGCTGGGCGTGACCGGGGCGCGCGCCGCGCTCGACTCGGGGCTTTCGGCGAGAATCGAGGAGCTCCGGACCGGGGTGCGGCTTCCCGTGGCCGTGGGGTTCGGGATCTCCACGCCGGCGCAGGCCGCGGCGGTGTCGGCGATCGCCGACGGCGTGGTGGTGGGCTCGGCCCTCATCGCCGCGCTCGGGCGCTCGGAGGAGGAGTTCGTGGATCTGGCCGCCTCGCTCGCCGACGCCACCCACGCCGGCGCCGTCTGAGGCCCGCGACCGCGGGGTCGCTCTCCAGGGCGGGTGATCCCCGGCGCATGCGCCGCCGCGCCGTGCATGCGGCCCGCGCGAGAATGCTCGCTCCGCGACGCCCGTCCCCCCATCCTTCCCGAACGGTGCGCCGGCTGGGTGTCCGGTGCGATCCTCACACGGCAGGTGCCCGACATGAACACGCTGGCCATCCTCGCTCGCCCCATCCGCACGCCCGTCCGGGTCATCGCGCTCCTCTGGCTCGGGCTGGTGGCGACGACCGTCCCGGCGACGGCGCAGGACCGCTTCGGTCAGGCCGTGGCCGTCACGCCCCGGGGCCGGGTGGTCGTCGTGAAGCCCGCGTTCGGGCGCGGCCCCGCGGCGCTGTTCGTGTTCGAGCGGGCCGCGGACGGCTCGTGGACCATGACCGACGAGCTCCGGTCCGAGGGGACGGCCGAGCGGGGCGAGAACTTCCAGCCCTCGCTGGCCCTCGCGGACGGCGACGTGCTGGTGGCGAGCGCCGATCCCGGATCGCGCGTGGGCGCCTACGCGTTCGCGCCGGCCGGGGACGGGGGCTGGGAGGCGGCGCCCTCGATCCGCCTCGCTCCGGACGAGCCCGGCGAAGGGCCCTCGACGATCGACCTCCAGACGGTGATGCAGATCCTCCAGCCGCCTCCGCGGGTCGTGGCCGCCGACGGACGGGATGTCCTCATCGGGGTCCCGCAGGGCGCGCAGGGACGCGCGCCCGTGCGGGCGTTCCGCCGTGAGGCGGACGGTGGCTGGACCGACGACGGCGCGCTGCAGGCGGAGGACATCGGCCGCACGGACCGGTTCGGGGCCGCGCTCGCCGTGCGCGACGGCGTGGCCGCGGTGGGGGCGCCCGGACACGGGGACGGGGGCGCCGTGTACCTGTTCGCCCGCGCGCCTGCGGGCGGGTGGGGCCACGTCGCCACGCTGGTCGACGCCGAGCTGGGGAGGGGCGCGGGTCTCGGGTCGGCCCTCGCCTTCACGCCGGCCGGCGAGCTGGTGGCCGGGGCCCCGTCGGCCCACGGCTCGAGCGGAGCGGTGGTCGTCTTCTCCCCCTCCGCCGGCGCGTGGAGCCCGGCGCTCCTGACGCCCGCCGCGGAGAACACCGGTCAGGCCTTCGGGGCCGCGGTGGCGGCCACCGGCGGGGAGCTGTGGGTCGGGGTCCCGGGATCCGATCAGGGCCGGGGACGAGTCGATCGCTTCCTGCTCGCCGAGAGCGGCGGGTGGGCGCCGGCCGCGGCCGTGGCGTCCCCCGACCTCGAGCCGCGCTCGTTCTTCGGGGCCGCGATCGCCGTCGGGCAGGGGGAGACCGGGCCCGCCGTGGTCGGGATCCCGGGCGCGAACGGCGCGAACGGGGCCGCCACCGTCTACGTGCGCGCGGGCGGCCGGTGGGGGGCCCCGACGTGGGTCACCGCCGGCACCGAGCTTGAGGCGGTGACCGGGGGCGAGGTGCGGTGCGAGGACGACGCGGCCGCCGGGTTCGCCTGCCGCGATGTGGATCTCGAGGCCTACATGCCCACGACCGCGATCGGCGGAGGCCCCGCCGAGCGCGTGAGCGACGCCTGGGGGTGGACCGACCCCGATACGGGTCGCGAGTACGGCCTCATCGGACGCACCGGCGGGGCCGCGTTCGTCGACGTGACCGATGCCAGCCACCCGGTCTACCTGGGGTACGTCCCGGCCAACCCCAGCGGTGCCCGCGATCTCAAGGTGTACCGGAACTACCTGTTCTTCACGGGAGACGGAGCGGGGAACCACGGGCTGGTGGTGTTCGACCTCGCGCGGCTGCGCGACGTGTCCGATCCTCCGGTCACCTTCGAGCCCGACACGCGGTTCATGGGGATCGCGAGCGCGCACAATCTGATCATCGATCGGCAGGCCGGGTTCGCCTATACGGTGGGGACGAGCGGCGAGGGGCAGACGTGCGGGGGCGGGCTCGTGATGATCGACATCCACGAACCGCTGGCCCCGGAGTTCGCCGGCTGCTTCACCGACACCGAGGGCCTCATCTACCCGGGCCGCACGCACGATGCCCAGTGCGTGATCTACGAGGGTCCGGACGAGGACTACCGGGGCCGCGAGCTGTGCTTCGCGTCGAACGAGACGGCGCTCCGCATCGTCGATGTGACCGACAAGCAGAGCCCGCACCCCATCTCCGCCGCCTCCTATCCGGGGGTCGCCTATGTGCACCAGGGGTGGCTCACCGAGGACCAGCGGTACTTCTATCTGGACGACGAGCTCGACGAGCTGGTGGGCACCACGGACCGGACGCGAACGCTGGTGTGGGACGTCAGCGATCTCGACGATCCGGTGATCGCGGCGGAGCTCCTGGGTCCCAACCGGTCGACCGACCACAACCTGTACATCAAGGGCGACCGGATGTACCAGGCCAACTACCAGGCCGGTTTCCGCGTCCTCGACATCAGCGATCCCGAGAGCCCGCGCGAAGTCGGGTTCTTCGACACGACCCCGTACGGCGTGGATCCGCCCGGCTTCAACGGGGCGTGGACGGCGTTCCCCTTCTTCGACTCCGGCACGGTGCTCGTGACCAGCATGCACGAGGGCGTGTTCCTGCTGAGGCCGCGCCGCGAGGAGCTCGTGCCGTGACCCCGTCGGGCGCCCGCGCGCCCGTCCCCCGGGGCGGTCGCTCGATCGCCGCGGGTCGATGAGGTCGCTCGATCCGCGGCTCCTGCCGTTCGCCCCGATCCTCTACGTGGCATGGGCGGACGGCGAGCTGAAGCCTGCCGAGGTGCGCCTGCTGCGGGAGCACGTGCTCGACGCCGGGTTGGCCGCCGCGATCGCGGGGCCGTGGCTGGATCCGGACGCGCCGCCGAGCGGCGAGGATCTCCTCGCGCTCCTGTCGTGGATCCGCGATCACGCCGGGGGCCTCGAGCCGGGCGCGCGGCGGTCGCTGGCAGAGCTGGGGCTCGGGCTGGCGGAGCGCGCGGGCCACCCCGCCGGGCCGGCGGAACGGGCGGCCGTCGAGCGCCTGGCCGCGGCGCTCGATCTCCACGAGGCGGAGAGCGTGGAGGCCGTGCTCGCTGCGGAGCGCCCGCTGGCCGACCTCCCGGAGGTCCGGCCGAGCTTCGACGTGTCCGCGATGGCCGAGCTGCTCGACGGCGAGCAGAGGGCCATGCGCACCCGCGTCCGTGCTCTGCTCGCCTCGGGGCGCTTCGAGCCGGCCATCGGGCTGTCCACCGCGCGCTACCGCGAGCGCGTGCTCGAGTGGTGCCGGCTGCTGGCGGGCGAGGGGCTCGGAGCCCTGTCCATGCCGTCCGCCTGCGGGGGGATGGACGACCCGGCGGGCTTCGTGGCCGCCTTCGAGACGCTCGCCATGTTCGACCTCAGCCTGCTGGTGAAGTTCGGCGTCCAGTTCGGGCTGTGGGGCGGGAGCGTGCAGCAGCTCGGCACCGGGAAACAGCACGAGCGGTGGCTCGAGGACATCGGGACGCTGGCGCTCCCGGGCTGCTTCGCCATGACCGAGACGGGCCATGGCTCCAACGTCGACGACATCGAGACGATGGCGGTCTACGATCCGGACACGCGCGAGTTCGAGATCCACACGCCCCTCGCGCGGGCGCGCAAGGACTACATCGGAAACGCGGCGAGAGACGGCCGCATGGCCACAGTGTTCGCGCAGCTCGAGACGCGGGGCGAGCGCCACGGCGTGCACGCCTTCGTGGTCCCGATCCGCGATGCGGACGGCGCGCCGCTCGACGGCGTCGCGATCGAGGATTGCGGCGAGAAGCTCGGCCTGAACGGGGTCGACAACGGACGGCTGGCGTTCGATCGGGTTCGGATCCCGCGCGATCATCTGCTGGACCGCTTCGCGTCGGTGACGGAGGATGGGGAGTACCGAAGCTCCATCGCGTCCCCCGGGAAACGCTTCTTCACGATGCTCGGAACGCTGGTCGGGGGCCGGATCGCCGTGGGGAGCGCCGCCGTGACGGCCTCCGGGGTCGCGCTCGCGATCGCGATCCGCTACGGCGCGCGGCGCCGCCAGTTCGGTCCCCCGGGGTCGCCCGAGCGGGTGCTGCTCGACTACCCCGCGCACCGGCGGCGGCTCCTGCCGCGTCTCGCATCGACCTACGCGTTCGGGTTCGCGATGCACGCGCTCCAGCGACGCTACGTCGACCGGGAGGCGGACCCCCGACGCCTGGAGGCGTCGGCCGCCGGGCTCAAGGCACTCGCGACGTGGCATGCGAGTGGGACGATCCAGGAATGCCGCGAGGCCTGTGGCGGCCAGGGATACCTGGCCGAGAACCGCTTCGCCGCGCTCAAGGCCGACACGGATGTGTTCACCACCTTCGAGGGCGACAACACGGTCCTCCTCCAGCTGGTGGCCAGGGACCTGCTGACGGGGTTCCGGCGCGAGTTCGGCGATATGGGCGCCTGGGGGCTGGCCCGCTTCCTCGTCGATCGGGCCCGGGTCGCCGTGGTCGAGCGGAACCCCGTGGCGACCCGCCGCACCGACGAGGAGCACCTCCGCGACCCCGGCTTTCAGCGCGACCTTCTGGAGGCGCGCCGGGACGAACTCCTGTACTCGCTCGCCCGCCGCGTGAAGGCCCGCGTGGATCGCGGCATGGACGGCTTCGACGCGCTCGTGGAGTGCCAGGACCACGCGCTCGGGGCGGCCCGCGCCCACGCGCTCACGGAGGTGTTCGAGGCGGTGCACGAGGCCGAGGGAGGGGTCCCCGGCTCGTCCCTGGCCGAGGTCCTCGAGCGCATCCGGAGCCTGTTCGCGCTCTCGACGCTGGAGCGCGACCGGGCCTGGTTCCTCGAGCACGGCTATGTGGACGCGCGCAAGACGAAGGCCATCCGGGGGCAGGTGGACGCCCTGTGCGCGGCCCTGCGCCCCGATGCCGTGCCGCTCGTGGACGCGTTCGAGATCCCGGCACCCTGCCTGGCGCCGATCGCCCTCTGACCTCGCCGCCGCCGCGGCGGCGGCGATCCGGCGGGCCCGCGAGACTCTTGAGCCCGGTCGGCGGCCGTAGTACCCTACAGGGTGCATCCGGGGGGCGGTCGGGCGTGGCGATGGGGGTACCGAGCATGTCGGAGATGAGGGCCGAGACCTCGACCGGGGGTTCGGGATCGAGCGGCTTTCGACTCGTGCGGTTCGCGCGCGAGATCTTCCCGTTCCTCCAATCGACCCAGTGGGTGTCGCTCTCCGGTCCGAACGAGCGCGAGCGCGTGGCCGGCGCGTACGACATCGTGTTCGCGCACGGGTTGCTCGATCAGATCCGCCGCCACGCCGGGCGCGTCCCCGACTCCGACACCGTGGGGCTGTTCTTCGGTCAGGGGTGCGAGTGCCCGTGGACCCGGCGGCTGTGGATTCGTGTCGACACGGCGCTCGGGCCCGAGCTGCCGCGGAAGAGCGGCTGGCGGCGTCGGGCGCCGGAGACGGTCGACCAGCGCCCCATCGAGGAGCGGCTCCAGTCCCTGCTCGCCCGCCCGGACCGCCCGCGAGGGCACATCGTCGGCTGGTACCACACGCGGGCCGAGGGCGCCCCGCGTCTCTCCTCGGCCGAGACCGAGATCCTCGCCGCGCGCTTCGACGAGCCCTGGCAGTTCTGCGTCGCGATCCCGACCGATACGCAGCACCCCGTGCTGGGTGTGTTCGGGCGCGACGAGGGCGGCGAGGTTCGTCCCAACCTGCTGAGGCCGTTCTACGAGCTCAAGCAGAACGGTAGCCAGCTCAGGCACCGACCCGTGGCGCCCTGGAACTACCGGGTCGTGGAGCGGGCCGAACGATCCGGATCCGCGGCCGTGTTGAGCGACCTCCGGCAACGAAGGGCCCCGGCCCTCGTCACCGCGGCGTGCATGGTGCTCGGAATCGGGATCGGTCTCGCCCTGAGCTACGAGCTGTCGCGCGCGAACCAGCCGCCCGGGAGCCCGGGCCTCGAGGCCGCGACCTTCGGCTCGCCGCTCCCCGGTCTCGCGGCGGCCACCCGCGAGCGTGCCGATGAGGTCGCCGCGGCGCGCGAGGCCGCGGCAAGGGACGCGCGGGTCGCCGGCCTGATCGAGACGTTTCGCGATCGGGTGGACGGCTACGGGAAGGCACGCGAGCGGCCGAGGGCCGCGGAGACGTACTGCGAGGACCTGGCCCGCGCATACGACGGCGTGCACGCCGCCTTCGTGAACCTGCTCCAGCAGCGTGCGAAGCTCGACCCGGGCAGGGTGCGCACCGAAGTGGAGGCCGCCATGCAGTCGAAGGGCCGGGTCGACGCGAGCTTCGACGCCTCGCCCTGCCGCCGCTGAGCGAGCCGCACCACCCGACGCCGCCTCACCGCCGACGCATGCGCTCGACGAGCGCGTCGTCCGGCTCCACGAACAGCGTCTGAACCCGGTCGGGCGCCACCGTGCCGGGTGGCGCCTTCCTCGGCTTGCGCACGTACTTCCGCCGCGTCCACACGACGGCGACCGTGCCGCTGTGACGCGCCCCGCTGTGGACCGCGGCGGCGACCGCCGCCTCGAGGAGGTCGCGCTGCGGAGGGTTCTGGTCCCTGCGGTCCCAGCGCAGGATGACATGCGCGCCCGAGGTCTGGCGGGCGTGGAGCCAGATGTCCTCCGGACTCGAATGACGGAAGGTGAGCTCGTCGTTGTCGCGCGCGCCGCGCCCCACGCGGATCTCCAGACCGCCGCTCGAGGCGAGGCGTGTGTACGGGAGCCGCGGAGCATCCGGGCCGTCGCCGCGCGCCGCGGCCCGGGGGCGCCCACCGACCAGCTCCCACAGCTCCTCGTCCGGTCCGTCCGACGCCAGCCGCCGGAGCGCCTCGCCGAGTCGCGCGAGACGCGCCTCGGTGTCCGCCAGCTCTGCGGGGATGCGGGCCCGTGCGCGCGCGCGGCGCCGGGCTTCGGCGAAGTAGCGCTCGGCGTTCGACACCGCGTCCAGGGCCGGATCGAGCTCGATGCGACGCACGCTTCCGTCGAAGTCCTCGAGCCGGATCTCCTCGAGCCCGCGTTTCACCAGGTCCTTGCGCACGAGGAGAAGCCGCGCCGCCGCGCGGGCCTCCTCCGGCTCGCCCGTGCGCTCGCGCTGACGCCCGAGCGCCGCGCGCCGCCGCCGGAGCCGCCGGGCCGCCCGTTCGAGCGCGCGCCGCAGCCGGTTCTCCTCGTCGTCGTCCCCGCCCCCGCTCCCCACGACCGACCGTTCGAGCGCACGACCCGGCCCGCCGGCCTCCTCGCACACCTCGGCGAGCGCGTCGAGCAGCGATGCGGCACGGCGGGCCCCCGGGTGGCCGAGCGGAGCCGGATAGGGCTGCGGTCCGTGGGGCCGCGGGATGATCCACGCCCCCCCGTCACCGCCCGTACGAGCGTGGATGTCGAGGTAGCGCTCGTAGGCTCGGTCGGCGTCGGCGCGCGATCCGGAAACCTCCCCCCCGTCGTCGTCTCCCCGCTTCGCCGGGTCGTGCGTGGCTCTCCCGGCGGGTGGCGGACCGGCCGGGACGCCACCCAGGATCCACCCGATGTTGAGCGCGCTCGTCCACGCCCACTCCCGCAGCACGGCCCCGCGCACGTCCTCTCCGCCCGCCGCCTCCAGAGACGCCCGCCAGTCGTCCTTGGCGGGCGGCTCCGCGATCGCGCGCCGCGTGGATTCGGGCGGTACGTACCGGGCGCCGGCCCGCAACCGCCGGCCGCCCGCGTCACGCGGCCACAGGGCGTGCACGATCGTCCAATCGAGAGAAGGAAACGGCCCCTCCGCGGGCTCCCCGGCCGGGCTCAGATAGAGGAGATTCCAGTGGTTCGTCCGGAGCTCGAAAGCTACGGCTGCCTCGGAGCCTCCCTCGGGCCCCGCGAGCCCGATCAGCAATGCGCGCTCGTCGGGCGGCGTCCACGCCGCCGCGAGGGTGACGCCACGGAACGGGGTCGATCTCACCGCCGGCCCGTCCAGCGTGCCCGCCGCGCCGGGGCACACGAAGCCGGCGCCCGGAGCGAGCAGCGCGAGGAGGGCCTCGCCCCCGTCGAGCTCCAGTTCGGCGGCGCGGCGCCCCGCGTCCATGCGCAGGGCGCGGACCGGTCGGCCGTGCCAGCGCGCGACGATCTCGTGCGCCAACCCGACCGCGATCAGCGGGTCGTAGCGAGCGGGCATGTCCCGTATATTCGGCGTTCGCGACCCACCAGGCAGGTCGGCTCCGTTTCCGCTGCGTGAGTCCCCGTCCGACGGGGTGACGAACCATGAGCACAGACACGGCCGGGGGCGGAAGCCCGCGGCGCCGAAAGACGGTAACGGTACGCGATTTCCTGCGCATGAAGCGGGAGGGCGAGAGGATCGCCGTTCTCACCTGCTACGACTATCTGTTCGCCCGCATGCTGAGCGACAGCGCCGTCGACGCCGTGCTGGTGGGCGACTCCGTGGGACAGGTGCTGCTCGGGTACGGAAGCACCCTGCCGGTGACGCTCGAGCAGATGATCCACCACACCGCCGCGGTGCGCCGCGGGCTCCAGGGCCCCATGCTGATCCTCGACATGCCCTTCATGTCCTACCAGGTGACTGACGAAGGGGCGCTCGCGAACGCGGGCCGCGTCATGAAGGAGACGGGCTGCGAGGCGGTGAAGATCGAAGGCGGGGAGGGGCCGGCCCTGTCCCGCATCCGGCGGCTGGTCGACGCCGGCATCCCCGTAATGGGGCATATAGGGCTCACGCCGCAGGCGATGCACAAGCTGGGGGGGTACCGGGTGGTGGGACGGGAGGAAGAGGAGGCCGAATCGCTGTTCGCGCAGGCAGAGGCGCTAGAGGGGGCCGGCTGCTTCGCGATCGTCCTCGAGCTCGTGCCCAGCGGGCTCGCCGAGCGGATCTCGCAGGCCGTCTCGATCCCTACCATCGGGATCGGCGCGGGCCCGCGGTGCGACGGACAGGTGCTCGTGCTGCACGACATGCTGGGTCTCAACCCGGACTTCGAGCCGCGCTTCATGCGCCGCTTCGGCGAGCTCGGAGCGGCGGCGCGGGGAGCGATCGCCGACTACGTGGGCGCCGTCAAGGACGGCGGCTATCCGTCCGAGTCGGAGAGCTACGGGGCTTGATCGTCCGATTCGAGCGGGTCGACGCGGCCGCGGAGTGGCGGGACGCGCGTCGCGAGGCCGGCGACACGGTAGCGCTCGTGCCCACCATGGGCGCCCTCCACGAGGGCCATCTGAGCCTCGTCGACACGGCGCGTCTGTCCGCGGACCGGGTGGTCGTGTCGCTGTTCGTGAACCCCGCGCAGTTCGGCCCCAGTGAGGACTTCGACTCCTATCCGCGGGACCCCGATCGGGACGGGGCGCTCGCCGAGGCGCGGGGTGCCGACGCCTTGTTCGCCCCCACCGCGGCCGACATGTATCCGGAGGAGCAGACGATCTGGGTCGAGCCGGGCCCGCTGGGCGACCGTCTGTGCGGTCGGTCGCGTCCCGGGCATTTCCGGGGCGTGCTCACGGTGGTCGCCAAGCTGTTCGCGATCCTCCGCCCGGAGGTGGCGGTGTTCGGCCGGAAGGACTTCCAGCAGTCGGTGCTGATCCGCCGCATGACGGCGCAGCTCGGGTTCGGAGTCCGCATCTCGACCGCCCCCACCGTGAGGGAGCCCGATGGGCTCGCCCTGTCCTCCCGGAACTCCTACCTCTCGGCGGGCGGACGCGACACGGCGCGCTCTCTGTCGGGGGCGCTGCGCGAGGCGCGCGCCGCGTTCGCGGCGGGCGAGCGTCGTCAGGATGCGCTCGAGGCGGTCGCCCGCAGGCACATGGAGCGAGCCGGCGCGGACGTGGAGTACGTGGAGGTCGTGGAGCCGGAGGGGCTGACGCGGCCGAGCCGGGCCGAGGACCGGCACGTCATGGCGCTCGCGGCCCGTGTCGGGACGACACGACTCATCGACAACGAGACGCTGGGCCGGCCATCCCCCCTGGACGAGATCAGACCGGGCCCCCCGGGGTCGCCCTGATGGCGGCCACGGGCAAGGGGTCGACGGGACGGGGCTCGCCGAAGCTACACCCGCTCATCCGGGCCGCGGGAAAGAAGGGGCAGTTCCCGGAGTGGGCCGTCCTCGGGAAGGCCCGCCGGGCACACGCGGCGCGCGTGGCCGCGCTGATGGGAGAGTGGGCGGCGGCGCTGGGTCTGGAGAAGCTCGACCGTATCCGCTGGAAAGCCGCCGGGCTCCTCCACGACGCGCTCAAGGACGCCAGGCCCGCCGCGCTCCAGCCGCTGGTGTCGGATGAGGGGACGTGGCCGGACCCCGTGGTCCACGGGCCGGCGTGCGCCGCCCGCCTGCGCGCGGAGGGCGTGACCGACGAAGCGCTCCTCAGGGCGATCGCGCACCACACGACGGGCCACCCGGATCTCGATCGGATGGGGGAGGCGCTCTATCTGGCCGACTACCTCGAGCCGGGTCGTCGGTCGCAGGCGAAGTGGAGAGCGACGCTCCGGCGCGGCATGCCGGGCGATCACGACGAGGCGCTGGTCGACGTGGCGGCCGCGAAGATCTCGAGCCTCCTCAAGCGACGCTTGCCGATTCCCGAGATGACTGTACAGTTCTGGGCCGAGATCCAGCGCCGCCTCTAGTCTGCAGGGGCGGCGGGTCCTGGACGCACGGATGACGGGTGGGGACGAGCGGGAGGACGGGTGGCGCGGAGAGCACGCGGTGCGAAGCGGTCCCGATCGGGGCGCGGCGGGAAGTCCGGGAAGCCCCGGAAGCGTGGTGGGCGGACCGCCCGCGGCGGGCGCCTGTCCCTCCTGTTCGAACGCTTCAAGACGCTCGCCACGAGCCTCGTGCTGTTGGCCGCCGGGGCGCTCATCGGCTCCTTCTGGCTGCAGTGGAGGAAGGCCCAGCTCCCCGAGTCGGGCTCCGCGTCGGGCGCCCCCGGCCTCGAGCGCCGGCTCAAGATCGAGGTCCTGAACGGCTCCGGCGAGCCGGGTGCCGCACGGGTGGTGGGGGATCTGCTGCTCGGGTATGGATACGATGTGGTCTCCGTGGACAACGCGGATGGCTTCGACTACGAAGTCACGCACGTGATCGACCGGGCCGGCATCGGCGCCTCGATCGAGGAGCTCGCCGCTCGGGTCGGTTGTGACTCGATCTTCGTGGACCTCGAGCCCGATCTGCTCCTCGACGCCACGGTCATCCTCGGGGGGGACTGGCGGGAGCGACTCCCGGGCCACTGAGCCGCACGCGGGCGTGGCGGTCCACCTGCGCGCCCCCCGGCGGGGGTGTGCAGCCGTTCCACGGCCGCGATGGGCCGGTCCGCGCTCCCCCGTCCAGGCCCGCGGAGGGAATCGATGGAGATCGAGGTCCTGCGAGCCGACTATCGGGACGTGGCGGCCATGCGCGAGGCGTATCGTGCTGAAGCGCGCTGCCAGATCGTGCACGACTCCGCCCTGTCGCGCGGGATCGCCGACCCGTACGTGATCCGCGTGCAGGGCCGCGCGGCCGGGTATGCGGGGGTGTGGAACGAGTACTTCGCGGGCCGGGTCATGGAGTTCCACACGGCGCCCGACGCACGGCGGCTCGCGCGCGCCATGTTTCGCGAGCTGCTGACCGCGAGCGCGGCGACGCACATCGAGGCGCAGACGAACATGCCCCTCATGCTCGCCATGCTCCGCGCGCACGCCCTGGATATCCGCGAAGAGAACATCCTGTTCGAGGACGGATGTGCCACCGATCTCCGCTGCCCCGGGGGAATGTTCCGGCGAGCGACGCGCGGGGATCTCGGGCCCGAGGGCGAGTGGGTGATCGACCTGGACGGCCGGATCGTGGCGGCTGGAGGCGTCCTGCGCCACTACAATCCGCCGTACGGAGACATCTACATGGAGGTGTCGGAGTCGGCGAGACGGCAGGGCTTCGGGAGCTATCTCGTCCAGGAGCTCAAACGGGTGTGCCGCGCGGCGGGGAACGAACCCGCGGCGCGGTGCGATCCGTCGAACGTGGCCTCACGCCGGACGCTGGAGAAGGCGGGCTTCGTCGTGTGCGGGCGACTGCTCGCCGGCGAAGTCCGACGCTGACGGCGGCGGCCCTCAGCCCTCGCCCTCGCGCGCCAGGCGGAGCTGCCCGCAGGCCGCCGCGATGTCGCGGCCCCTCGGGGTCCGCACCGCGTTCTCGACGCCGCGTCGCTCGAGCGCGGCCGAGAAGGCCGCGATGCGATCGGGCGGGCTGGCGTGCCACTCGGGCCGCGCCGGGATCGGGTTGAACGGGATCAGGTTCACGAAGCAGGTGAGCCCGTACGCGATGTCGGCCAGCGCCTCGGCCAGCCCCGGGTCGTCGTTGACACCCTCGATGAGCGTGTACTCGAGGCTCACGCGCCGGTTCTTCCGCGCCTGGTAGGCACGCAGCGCCTCGAACAGGACGGGCAGCGGATAGCGGCGCTCGATCGGCATGAGCTCGAGCCGCAGCTCGTGGACGGGCGCGTGGAGCGACACGGCGAGCTCGAACTGCTCGGGCCGCCGCCCCAGCTCACGAATGCCGGGCACGAGGCCCACGGTCGACACAGTGATCCGCCGCGCCCCGAGCCCGAAGCCCCCGTGCAGCACGCAGAGCGAGTCGATCACGGGATCGAGGTTCGCGAGTGGCTCGCCCATCCCCATGTACACCACGTTCGTGATGGGCCGCCCGAGCTCGCGCTCGGCGATCCGCGCCGACTCGCGGTACTGCGCGACGATCTCGGCCGCCCTGAGCTGGCGCCGGAATCCGAAGTGACCCGTGGCGCAGAACCGGCACGCCAGCGCGCACCCGGCCTGCGAGGAGAGACACAGGGTGAGCCGCTCCCGCGTCGGGATCAGGACCGACTCCACGCGCTCCCCATCGTCGAGCGCCCACAGGTGCTTGATCGTCCCGTCCCGGGAGCGGGCCACGTAGGCAGGCTCGAGGGGGGTGAGCGAGAAGGTCTCCCCGAGCGCATCGCGAAGCTCGAGCGGGAGGTTGGTCATCTCGCCGAACTCGCGCGCCCGATGCTCGAACACCCAGCGCGAGATCTGCGAAGCGCGGAAGGACGGCTCGCCCGCCCGCTCGACGAACTCGTCGAGCGCTCCGCCGAGCTCCTCGCCGGTGAGCGCGAGCAGCTCCGGGCGAGCGCGTGCCGGCTGCGCCGAGGTCCCCGCGACGGCCTCCCGCGATGTGCTCCTGCGGCCCATTCTGTCGGCTCCCTCCACACGTTCCCGCGCATCGAGCAGCTTGCTGCCGTTCCGGCACGGGCTGTATGTTCGCGGCTATTCTACACCCCGGCGATGAGTCCGAGCCGGGGTCGGGCCGCCGTACCGAGGTTACGCCACGATTCCCCGTGTCCCAACTGCTCCTCGCAGATCTGCTCACGCCGGACCGAATCCGGATCCCGCTCGAAGCGCGGGACAAGAACGGGATCATCGAGGAGCTGTGCGCCCTCCTCGCGCTCCGCTGTGAGGCCACGCACGAGGAGGAGCTCGAGATACGGGACGCGGTCCTCGAGCGCGAGCGAGTGCTCTCCACCGGAATCGGGGGAGGGGTGGCGATCCCGCATGGCAAGAGCGAGGCGGTCGACGATCTCGTCCTGGTGGCGGGCCGCACCGGTGAGCCGATCGACTTCGATGCTCTCGACGAGCGGCCCGTCCGCATCGTGATGCTGCTGGTGGGACCGGAGTCGGCCGCGGGGCTCCACGTCAAGGTGCTGAGCCGCATCAGCCGCCTGCTGCGCTCGCCGGAGCTGCGCGATCGGCTGGTGCGGGCGGACTCGCCCGAGGCGTTCCACGAGGTGCTCAGACGCGCGGAGACGGCGTGAGCCGAGAGGTGCTCGAAACCGCCTACCGCGATGCGGGGTGCGGCGAGATCGACGCGTCGTGGGTGGGCCGCGAGGTCCGGATCGCGGGCTGGGTGCACCGGCGCCGCGACCTGGGCGGTCTGTTCTTCGTCGACCTGCGCGACCGGAGCGGGCTCCTCCAGCTCTCCTTCGGCCCCGATCGGGCGGATGCCGCCACCCTCGAACGAGTCGCGGAGCTCAACCCCGAGGACGTGCTCCAGGCGACGGGCGTGGTGGCGCGGCGGCCCGAGGGGGCGGTCAACCCGGACATGGCGACGGGCGCGGTCGAGATCCACGTGACCGGGCTCGAGCGTCTGGCGGTGTCGGAACCCCTCCCAATCCTCGTGTACCGACCGCCCGACGAGGAGCTCCCATCCGAGGAGCTCCGTCTGCAGCACCGGGTCCTCGACCTGCGGCGACCCGAGATGCAGCGCAACCTGCGCGTCCGCCACCGGGTCACCAACGCGGTGCGGGCATCGCTCACCGAGCAGGGGTTCATCGAGGTCGAGACGCCGCTCCTCACGCGCCAGACGCCCGAGGGGGCACGCGACTACATCGTGCCGAGCCGAGTGCACCGCGGCCGGTTCTATGCCCTGCCGCAGTCGCCGCAGCTCTACAAGCAGCTCCTCATGGTGGCCGGGCTCGATCGCTATTTCCAGATCGCGAAATGCTTGCGGGACGAGGATCTGCGGGCGGATCGGCAGCCCGAGTTCACCCAGATCGACGTCGAGATGTCGTTCGTCCGGGAGGACGACGTGTTCCGGGCCGCGGAGCGCATGTTCCAGCGCGTGTGGAAGGAGGCGCTCGAGGAGACCCTCGAGCTTCCGTTCCGGCGCATGACACACGCCGAGGCGCTCGAGCGATTCGGGACCGACAAGCCCGATCTTCGCATCCCGTGGGAGCTGGCCGACTTCACCCCGGCGCTGACGGGACTGGGATTCGGCATCTTCGACGGGACCGCCTCGGCGGGTGGGCGCGTACGGGGGCTGGTCGTGAAGGGCGGGGCGGCCCTCTCCCGCGCCAGGATCGAGCATTACGATGGGCGTGCGCGTCAGGCGGGGGCCCGGGGGGCGCTGTGGCTCAGGCGAAACGACGACGGCTGGTCGGGCCCCCCCGCGAAGGTCATCGGCGAGGAGACGGGCCGCGTCCTGGAGGGCGAGTTCGGGGTGGAGCCCGGCGACCTCGTGTTCCTCGTGGCCGGGAACGACGCGGAATCGTCCACGGCGCTCGACGTGCTCCGGCGGGAAGTGGCCGTCGAGGTCGACGCCGTCCGGGCGAAGGGTGGGCACTGGCTGTGGATCACGGAGTTTCCACTGTTCGAGCGCGACGCCGACACCGGACTCCCCGTGCCCGCGCAGCATGCCTTCACCATGCCGGTGGACCCCGATCCGGAGCGAATCAGGGAGGACCCGCTGTCGGTCACGGCCCGCGCGTACGATATCGTATACGACGGCATCGAGTTCGCCAGCGGGAGCCTCCGCTGTCACCTGCCCGACGTGCAGCGGGCCATCCTCGCGGCGACGGGGCTCGGCTCGGACGAGATCGAGCGCCGCTTCGGGTTCCTGCTGGAGGCGTTTCGCTACGGGGTGCCGCCGCACGGCGGGTTCGCGGTGGGCCTCGATCGCGTGGTGGCGGTGATCGTCGGAACGCCGTCCATACGGGACGTGATCGCGTTCCCCAAGACCACCGCGGCCCGCGGCTTGCTCGAGCAGTCGCCGTCGATCATCGATCCGGCCGAACTCGCCGAGCTGGGGATCCGGGTCGAGACATCGCGAAGTGACTGACGAACCCCGCGCGCGGGCAGGCGGGTAGGAGCGAACCATCGCGCGGTCGGGGGCTCGAGTGGGGTCCCCGCCCACGAGCCAGGAGGGAGACGTATCGGCGCCGAGCATGAAGAAGCGGTCGAGGTCGGATCGCTGGAGCCGACCGAGCGCAGGCTGTCGGTCGAAGGGGCCGACCAGCAGCTGCTGGCCGGCGTGAACGACTCGAACCTCAACGTGCTGGCCCGCCAGTGCGACATCCGGGTCGTGCTCCGACGCGACGAGCTGATCCTGTCCGGCCCGCGGGAGGGGGTGGACCGTGCCTCGCCGGCCGCCCGGCGCATGATCCGCTACGCGCGCATGAGGCGGCCGTTCGACGCGGTGGATGTCGAGGTGTTCGTGCGCGACGGCGACGAGTCCGCACCCTCCCCGCAGGAGGAGGACGGTCGTCAGCCCGAGGTGGCCCTCGCGGGAGGCCGGCGGCCGATCCGGCCCAAGTCGCCCGGTCAGGACGCCTACCTCGCCGCCATCCGCCAGAACGATATCGTGATCGGAATCGGGCCGGCGGGGACGGGCAAGACGTACATCGCCGTCGCCGCCGCGGTGGAGGCGCTCAACCGCAAGCGGGTGCGCCGCATCATCCTCACCCGCCCCGCCGTCGAAGCGGGCGAGGCGCTCGGGTTCCTGCCGGGAGACATCCGCGAGAAGGTGGACCCGTATCTCAGGCCGCTGTACGACGCCCTCGAGGACATGATGCCCACGGACCGCGTGCGCCGCGCCATCGAGGAGCACGTGATCGAGATCGCCCCGCTAGCGTACATGCGCGGCCGCACGCTGTCGGACGCGTTCCTGATCCTCGATGAGGCGCAGAACGCGACCACGGCGCAGATGAAGATGTTCCTCACGCGGCTGGGCCTGAACTCGATGACCGTGATCACGGGGGACAAGACGCAGATCGACCTGCCGCGCTCCGAGGATTCCGGGCTGCTCGAGATAGAGGAAGTGCTGCGCGACATCGAGGGCATCCAGTTCGTCTATCTGGACGACGCCGACGTGGTGCGTCACCGGCTGGTCAAGGACATCATCCGGGCGTACCGGGAATCCGATCAGTGAACCCCTGGTATCGGGTCCGGGACTTCCTGCGCCCCGTCCACCGATCCCCGGCGGATCGGCGCGACGCGTGGATCCACCACGGGTTCCGCGCGGGGCTCGTGCTCCTGATCGCGCTCCTCGTTCCGTTGCTGTTCCCGCGTCACTCGCTGCCCCAGTTCGAGGGCTTCCAGGTCGGCAACGTGGCGCCGCGCGATGTGATCGCGGAGGTCCAGTTCCCGGTCCTCAAGTCGCACGAGGATCTCGCCGCCGAGCAACGGGATGCCGAGGCCGCCGTCCCCACCATCCTCGCCAGGGACGCCACCCTGGCCGACACGGCGATCGCGCGCATGAGCCGCTTTTTCGCCGAGCTCGATTCGGTGATCCCGGAGCTCCGGCGCCGCGCCGCCGAGGAGACCGACGACCCGAAGGAGCGGCACGACATCCTGCTGGCCGGGATCAGCGAGACGACCATCGTCAACACCACGGAGTCGCTCACCACGGCGCAGCTCGAGTACCTGGCCGACGCCGACGGTCGCGCGGCCCTACGGGACGCCCTGTACCGCGCCTTCGACCGCGAGCTGCGCGCCGGCGTCATCGAGGGCGCCGACCCGACGACCGGGCCCATGCGAAGCGTGATCGTCCGCGAGGACGGGCACGACCGGTTCGTGCCGGTCGATTCGATCCAGACACGGCAGGAGTTCTACGCCGAGGCCGTGCAGCGCGCGGCCGAAACGCTCACCGGTGCAGGGAACAGCCTGTTCAGCTCGCTCCTGGTCCGCTTCGCCGAGCCGACGCTGCGCCAGGACTCCGAGGCGATGCGCCTCCAGCGCGAGCAGGCCCGCGAGAACGTCCAGGCGGCCTCCGGGGTCGTCCTCCAGGGCGAGCGCATCGTCCAGGAGCACGAGCTGATCGGGGAGCGTGAGTTCCAGCGCCTGCAGTCCTACCAGACAGAGCTCGTGAACCTCGGGCTGGCGGGGGAGGGCACCGGATTCTGGCGCTCGCTCGGGATGGTCCTTCTCGCGGCGTCCATCCTCGGGATCCTCGTGTATACCACATTCACGTTCCGGCTGGAGATCTACGAGGACCTGCGCAGCTTCACGGTGCTCCTGTTCCTCATCCTGTTCGTGCTCGCCGTGAGCGGGGTCATCGCCCGGACCGGCAGCCCGCCGGCCCTCATCCCGGTCGCGTTCGCCGCGCTTCTCGTGGCGGCGCTGTTCGACGCGTTCCTGGCCGTGGTCGTGGTGTCGGCGATCGCCGGCATGCTCCTCGGCCAGCGGGAGTTCGAGGGCCTCGCGGTACCCATGCTGACCGCGGCGGGCGGCGTCACCGCGGCGTTCGCGGTGGGCGAGATCCGGCGCCGCTCGCAGAGCTGGATGCTCATCACGCTGATCAGCGCTTCCTACCTTGTGACCGCCTTCTGTCTGCGTCTCATCGGTCATTTCTCGTGGGGGGACGTGCTCGTCACGACCACCGCCGGGTTCGGGAACGCGACGGTGTGCACGGCGCTCGCGATGGGGGCCGTGCTCCCGGCGCTCGAGACGTTCACCCGGCGGACGACCGAACAGTCGCTGCTCGAGCTGGCCGACATGAACCGGCCGCTCCTGCGCCGTCTGGCCCGCGAGGCCCCCGGCACCTACGCCCACTCGATCAACATGGCGAATCTGGTCGAGGCGGCGTGCGTGGCGATCGGCGCCGATTCCCTCCTCGCCCGGGTGGGCGTGTACTACCACGACGTCGGCAAGCTCGGCCGGCCGCAGTACTTCATCGAGAACCAGCCCAGGGGTCTCAATCCGCACGATCGGCTGCGTCCCGCGCAGAGCGCCGAGATCCTGCGCGGACACGTGCGCGAGGGGCTCAAGCTGGCCGACGAGGCGAAGCTACCCCGGGTGGTGAAGGACTTCATCCGCGAGCACCACGGAACGCAGCGCATCGCGTACTTCTTCGCCAAGGCGCGCCGCGAGACTCCCGACGAGGTGATCGACCCAAACGACTACTGCTACCCCGGCCCCAAGCCGCAGACCAAGGAGACCGCGATCGCGATGCTCGCCGACGCCGTCGAGTCCGCCTCGCGCACCCTGAGCGATCCGAGCCCCGAGCGCATCCGAGCCCTCATCGAGACCCTCGTCTCGGAGCGGGCCGGGGACGGGCAGCTGGACGAGTGCGGACTCACCTTCCGCGAGCTCGACCGGGTGAAGCGCGAGTTCGCCCACGTCCTCACCGGGCTGTACCACCACCGGATCGACTACCCCGATCCGGCCGGAGCACGCGATCGTCTCGCGGAGGAGGCCCCCGCACGGCTGGAGCAGTCGCGTCCGCCCGAGCGGCTGCCCAGGCTGGCGGATGTGGACGCGCCCGAGCGCGTCGAGCAGACGACGATCGATCTCGAACGGGCCGCCCAGTCGGACACGGGTCCCCCGCCGGTGATCGAGCCGGCCGGGCGCTCAACGCGGGCCGTCCAACCGTCGCGGCACCCGGCGACGGGATCGGAGTGAGCTGGGACTTCCGGGTCGACATCGGCGGTCTCGTCGTGTCACCGGACGTCGAGTCCCGGGTGGCGGATGCGGTGCGCCGCGCCCTCGAGAGCGGCCCGCTCGAAGGTCCCCCGCTGGGCGAGGCCGAGATCTCGGTGACGCTGGTGGCCCCGTCCCGGATGCGCGAGCTCAACCGTCGCTACCACGGAGTGGACGACGTCACGGACGTGCTCGCCTTCGACCTCGGGACGGTGCGGGCGGACGGCGGCCCCTCGCTGCTCGGGGACGTGTACGTGTGCCACGAAGTTGCCACCCGCACGGCGGGCGAGCTCGACATCGAGCCGGAGGAGGAGATCGTACGCCTCGCGATCCACGGGGTCCTCCACCTGCTCGGTCACGAGCATCCGGCGGGCGAGGAGCGTCTCGACTCCGCCATGTTCCGGCTCCAGGAGCGCCTCCTGTCGCAGGGGTAATGGGCTCATCGGCCGCGCCCCACGGTGCTGGCGCGCCGGGGCCCCCCCCGTAGTTTACCTCGATCGATCCTCCTCCCGGCGACCGCCACCCCGACGGAGACGCATGCCCGAGATCACCGACCGACTTCACGAGCTGATCGGCGAGATCCGCGATCTCGCGCGACGTGGTGCGGTCGGGCCGCTGCTCGAGTTCCTCCGCGGTCTGCACGCCAGCGACGTGGCCGACGTGCTCGAGCACATCGACGACGACCAGGAGCGTCTGCGACTGCTCGAGATCCTGCCCGCGCCCCTCGCATCGGACGCGCTGGCCGAGATGGAGGACGAAGGGAACCCCGCCGAGCTCCTCGCGCGGCTCACGCCCGAGCGCATCGCCGAGCTGGTCGGGGAGCTCGCCGACGACGATGCAGCCGATCTCATCGGGGAGCTCGAGCCCGACGAACAGCGGCGCGTGCTCGAGTCGGTGGCCGATCCGGAAGGCGTGCGGGAGCTGCTCGAGTATCCGGAGGAATCGGCCGGCGGGATCATGACCCGGGAGCTCCTCTCGGTGCGCTCTGACGCCACCGCCGGTCAGGCGATCGAGCAGCTCCGCGAGCGCGCCCAGGACCGGGAGGACTTCTACACGATCTTCGTCGTGGACCCGGATCAACGGCTGCGGGGCGTGGTGACGCTCCGGAGCCTCGTCCTCCATCCCCCCTCCGCCCCGATCGTCGATCTGGTCGAGGAGCCGGTGGCCGTCGTGCCCGTCGACATGGACCAGGAGGAGGTGGGTCGCATCCTGTCGCGCTACAACCTGGTTTCGATCGGCGTGGTGGACGCACGGGGCCGGCTGGTGGGCCGCATCACGTTCGACGACGTGATCGACGCGATCGAGGCGGAGACGACCGAGGACATCCTCCGCTTCGCCTCGGTGTCGGAGGAGGAGGAGATTCGCGGAGGCACGCGCGATGCGATCCGCAGCCGGCTGCCGTGGCTCATCGTGAACCTGGTCACAGCGGCCATCGCGGCCAGCGTCGTATACCTGTTCCAGGACGTGATCGAGCAGATGGTGGTGCTGGCCGTCGTCATGCCGGTCATCGCCGGCATGGGGGGCAACGCGGGCACCCAGGCGCTCGCCGTCACGGTGCGCCGCATCGCGCTCTCCGACGAGACGCTCGCCGAGCGTTGGCAGGTCGTCGCCAAGGAGCTGCTCGTCGGGTTGTTCAACGGGGCGGTCATCGGGGCGATCGTCGCGCTCGCCGGCATCGTGTTCGTGGAGGATCCGCGATTCGGTCTCGTCGTGATGCTGGCCATGTGGGCCAACCTGGTGGTCGCCTCGTCCGCGGGGGCGTTCATCCCCATCCTGCTCGAGAGCCTCGGAGCGGATCCGGCCGTCGCGTCCTCGATCTTCGTCACCACGTTCACCGACCTGTGCGGGTTCTTCCTGCTCCTCGGGCTCGCGAGCGCCTTCCTCCTGTGATGCCGGACGCCGGCGTGGCCGATCTCGCGGAATCGATCGCCGCCGGCGAGCGCCGGGCCCTGGCGCGCGGGATCTCCCTTGTCGAGGACGAGGGGCCGGGATTCGAGGAGCTCCTCGACGCGCTCCACGGCCGTCTGGGCGCCGCGCGCCGCATCGGGATCACCGGCCCGCCGGGAGCGGGGAAGTCGACCCTGACCGCCGCCCTCGTGCGTCACCACGTGGAAGAGGGGCTCACGGTGGGGGTCATCGCGGTCGACCCGACGAGCCCGTTCACCGGCGGGGCGCTGCTCGGCGACCGAATCCGCATGACCGAGCTGGCCACCGAACCGGGCGTGTTCATCCGCTCGATGGCGAGCCGCGGCTCGGTGGGCGGCCTCGCGACGGCCACGCGCGAGGCCGCCGACCTCATGGACGCGGCGGGATACGACCGGGTGCTCCTCGAGACGCTCGGGGTCGGGCAGTCGGAGCTCGACATCGCGGCCTCGGCCGATACGACCGCGGTCGTCCTCGTCCCCGAGTCGGGGGACGGCATCCAGGCCATGAAGGCCGGTCTCATGGAGGTGGCCGACCTGTTCGTGGTCAACAAGGCGGATCGGCCGGGCGCCGATCGCCTCGAATCGGAGATCCGCGTGATGATGGCGATCCGCGGCGGGAACGCCCTCGAGGCGATCAGGAGCCACCACGGCGCGCGGATCGATCGCCCGGCCGACACGGAGGACGCCGGAGAGTGGGCGAAGCCGGTGCTCCAGACCGTGGCCTCCGACGGCCGGGGCGTCGAGGAGCTCGCCGCCGCGCTCGACCGCCACTTCGAGTGGCTGAACGGCACGGGTCGCCTGGAGCGCCGGCGCGCCGACCGCCGCCTGCGCCGCGCCCGCGACGCGCTGCTTCGCCTGGCCGGGGGCGACGTGTCGCGGGTGTGGCAGAACGCCCCCTCCCAGCTGTCCGACCGGCTGCGGTCGAACGAGCTGTCCCCGTACGCCGCCGCCCGCGAGCTGTACGAGAGCTGGAGGATCGCGCTGCGCCCCGGCGGCTGAGTCCGAATCGGAGGCTCCGGAGCCCGGGGGCGGTCCCGGGGTCGCCGAGGCCCTACATTACGGGATGGCGACCTTCGGCCGCCGAGTCGACGAAGGAGCGGGATGATGGAATCGGGGATACACAGCGGGACGGGTCGCGACGCCCGTTCCCGGACCGGGCGATCGGGTACGCTGCAGGATCAGCTCGAGCTGTGGGAGGCCGTGTACCGCGCGGCCGAGACGCGGGAGGACACACGCTTTCGGAGCGTCTCGGGTCGCGAGGTGAAGGCGCTGTATACGCCGCTCGACGTCGCGGAGCTCGACTACGAGCGCGACATCGGCCTTCCGGGCGAGTTCCCGTACACGCGCGGGCCGTACCACAGCATGTACCACACCAAGCTGTGGACCATGCGGCTGTTCTCGGGCTTCGCCACCGCCGAGGAGACGAACGCCCGCTACAAGTACCTGCTCGAGCGCGGGCAAACCGGGCTCTCGGTGGCGTTCGACTTCCCGACGCTGATGGGCTACGACTCCGACGACCCGCGTTCCGAGGGCGAAGTGGGCAAGTGCGGGGTCGCGATCGCCAGCCTCGCGGACATGGAGACCCTGTTCGACGGGATCCCGCTCGATCAGGTGTCGGTCTCGATGACCATCAACGGGCCGGCGATCATGCTGTACTGCTTCCTGCTCGCCACGGCCGAGAAGCAGGGCGTGCCGTTCGAGAGGGTCCGCGGGACGATCCAGAACGACATCCTGAAGGAGTACCAGGCGCAGCACGCGTGGATCTTCCCGCCCGACCCCGCGCTCAAGGTGATCACCGACATCTTCGAGTGGTCCGCCGCGCACGCGCCGCGCTTCCACACGATCTCCATCTCCGGCTACCACATCCGCGAGGCGGGCGCCACGGCGGGGCAGGAGCTCGCCTACACGCTCAAGAACGGGTTCACGTACGTCGAGCGCGGCATCGCGCGCGGGCTGGATGTCGACCGCTTCGCCCCCCGGCTGTCCTTCTTCTGGGACGTGCACAACGACTTCTTCGAGGAGATCGCGAAGTTCCGCGCCGCGCGTCGCATCTGGGCGCGCCACATGCGGGACGTGTACGGCGCGAGCAACCCGCGCTCGCTCCAGCTCCGCACGCACGCCCAGACGGCCGGCGTGTCGCTCACGGCCCAGCAGCCGCACAACAACATCGTGCGCGTCGCCTACCAGGCCCTCGCGGCGGTGCTCGGCGGGACCCAATCGCTGCACACGAACGCGATGGACGAGACCCTCGCCCTCCCGACCGAGGAGTCGGCCAGGATCGCGCTCCGCACGCAGCAGATCCTGGCGTACGAGACCGGGGTGCCGCACACGATCGACCCGCTTGCCGGCTCGTACTACGTGGAGAAGCTGACCGACGAGCTCGAGACCGAGGCCGAGGACATGTTCGCCGAGATCGATGCGATCGGCGGGGTGGTGGCGGGGATCGAGTCCGGGTACTTCCAGGGACGGATCGCCGCCGCGGCCCGGCGCTTCCAGGACGAGGTCGAGGCCGGTCACCAGACGATCGTGGGCGTCAACCGCTTCGTGGAGTCGGACGAGCCTCCGATCGTGATCCTCAAGATCGGCGAGGAAGCGGCCGCCAAGCAGGAGCGGCGGCTGGCGGCGCTCAAGTCGCGCCGCGACGGGGCGGCGGTCGAGTCCGCCCTCGCTCGCCTCACGGAGACGGCCCGTCGCGACGACAACCTGATGCCTCCCATGCTCGACGCCGTGCGCGCGTACGCGACGCTGGGCGAGATCCGCCGCGCGCTCGAGGGGGTGTACGGTCGCTTCAAGGAGCCGGTCGCCTTCTGAATCCGCCCCCGTCATGACGCGCTCCGCGATTCCCGCCGCGCGGGCTCCGCTGCCGGCGACCGCGATCCTGGGGTTCCTGGGCGCGCTCACCACGCTGTTGGTGGCCCAGGGGGTTCGGGCCCAGACGACCTGCTCGGAGGCCTCCCCCGGCCGGGCCAACCTGTCCGGTGTGGTCCGTGCCACGCCGGGTGATGTGCCTCTCCCCGGGGCGACCGTGACGGCCCGCTGGCGCGGCGGGAACCGCCAGATGGAGAGCGGCCCGGATGGACGCTACGCCTTCTGCTCGCTGAGGGCCGATCTGTCGCTCGTGCTGAGCGCCGAGCTGGCGCCGTATCGCTCGGCAGATGTCGGCATCGAGCTCGGGGGCGGGCGCGAAGACGTGCCCCTCGCGGTCGATCTGCGGGCCGCGGATGCCGTAAAGGGGCGCGGACGCGTCACCGGGCGGGTGCTGGACCGCGAGACCCTGGAGCCCGTGGCCGGGGCACGGATCGGGCTCGACGAGGGGGACTTCATCGGCCTCTCCGATGCGGCCGGCCGGTTCCTGATCGAGGACCTCATCCCGGGCACGGGCCTCCTCCGCATCCAGCACCTGGCGTACGGCGAGCACCAGACGCCGCTCGACATCCCCGGCGAGGGGACGCTCGAGGTCGAGCTCCTGCTCGCGCCGGCGGCGCTCCCCGTCGATCCGATCACGGTCACCGTGCTCGGGATGCGGTCCTTCAAGCTCGACATGGCCGGCTTCTACGAGCGTCGCGACGTGAATGAGCGTCTCGGGCTGGGGCACTACCTGACCCGGAACGACATCCAGCGGCGCGGGGCGAGCAGGGTGAGCCACATCCTGTCGGAGATCCCGCGCGTCGCCATGCTGGACGGCGGGTGTCCGACGAGCCGCTGCAACATCCCCGTCATCGGCTCCAGCGGCGGCGACTGCGGGCGCCTGAAGGACGTGGGCGGCGAACAGGTCTTGGGTGCCAGCCTGTACATCGACGGCCGGCGGATGTCGGTCGTGAGCGGCCGCCGGGGCCACGTGATGCTCTCCGGGGTGGACGACTTCCTGACCCCGGGGGACGTGGCCGGGATCGAGGTCTACACCGGAGCCGGCGACTTGCCGGGCGACTTCGCCGACGCGAACGCGCAGCGCTGCGGGGCGATCGTCATCTGGACGGGGAGCTGACCACCGGGCGGTCGCCGAAGCGCGGCCGCCCCCGCCGACGCGGCACGGCGCGTCCGCCCCGGGCTGTGGATCGTGCCCCGCATGCACCCCATCTTCTCCCCCCATGAACACCACCAACGTCTTCGTCGAGCTGCTCGTCATCGGGCTCGGTGCTCTGGTCGCCGGGCTCCTCGTGCTCGGAGTGGCCATGGAGCCCGGCGTCCTCCACCCCGGCGCGCTGGTCGAGGCCGGAACGTCCCTCGCCGTCTTCGTTCCGCTGCTGGCCGCGGCCTACGTCCTCGGAATCTTGGTCGACCGCCTCGCCGACCGGGTGTTCGCGGGGTGGGCCTCGAGGATCCGGCACCGTCACTTCGAGTCCGACGATGCCTATCACGACGCTCGCCGGACGATCGTCTACTACTCCGAGCCCATGTACCGCATCCGGCAATACGGTCGCAGCCGCATGCGCATCTGCCGCGGGTGGGCCGTGAACGCCGTCCTGCTCCTCGTTCCGGCCAATTGGTACGTGGCCCGCGCGGCGGACGCCGGACGGGGCCGGGCGCTCGTGCTCGTGAACGCGGCGCTCCTGCTCGTGCTCCTCGGGACCACCTTCTCGTGGCGCGTTCTGGCGCACGGCGAATACCGGAAGATCCGGGGCGGGGCGGAGTTCATACGCGCGGAGCGGCGCGCGGGGCGGGCAGGATCGTGATGCCGTCGGCCTCGGGCGGGCACCCCTCGTGATGCCACCCCCCGTACGCGACCGCTCGCCGCTCTCCCCGCGCGTCGGGGGGCGCGACGCGGACTTCTCGCGCGCCGTGCTCGAGGACCTGTACCGCTACCCGCGCAAGCGCAAGCTGGTGGCGCGCGTCCTGTGGCTCGTGACCGGGATCTTCGGCGGGCACCGGTACTACCTCGACCGCACCGGCACCGGGATCGTGATGCTGTTCACGGGCGGCGGGGCGCTCGTGTGGTGGCTGGTGGACGGCTTTCTCCTCGGCTCGATGGTCGAGGACTACAATCTCGACCAGGCGAGACGCGAGGCGGCGGGGCTGCCTCCGCGAGCGCTCGCCTTCATGCCCCCGCTGCACGGCTTCGACCTCCCGCCCGTGCCCGAGTGGGTGGGGAAGCGCGGCGGTCGGGGGCGCCTGCTGGGCGACGCCCTCGTCCTGGTGCTCGCCGGGACGGGTCTGGGCGCGTTCACGGCGTCGTCGGGGAACTTCGAGGCGGTGCTCGCCGTGCTGGCGCTGATCGGGATCACGCTGAGCGGCGCGCGCTGGGAGTCCCTCGCTCACATGCCCGTGCTCGACGGGTTCGATCGCTGGAACCACCGCCTGCGGCTGTTCTACTACACCAACGATCCCGGCGGCCCGCTCAGCCTGGCGTTCCGGCCCATCTTCGGGATCGTGCTCGCGCCGTTCCGCAAGCGGGCCCGCGCCGAGGCGCGCCTCTACCTGGAGCTCGGCGTCGCGTTCACCATCGTGTTCACGGCCGTCGACCTGTTCCAGGCGGCCGCGTTCCGTTCCGGCTTCTCGTTCTCGGTGCCGTCGCTGGTCGGCGACATGCTCAAGACGTTCGTGTCCGTGTACGCCTTCGCGGCGCCGATCGGGGCGATCCTCACCACCCACCTGCTCCTCGAGCGCACCGATCGGCTGATCTGGACCTTGAGCGTGATCGCCGTCGGAGCCACCGTGGCGGGGCTGTTCGGCTTCTCGATCTTCTGAGCGGGCCGATCAGCTCGTCCCGAGCCCCGGACACGGGCCCGTCTCCTCGGGCGCGGCCGTGTCCGACACGCGGAGCGTGAAGCTCCCGGTGGCGTTCGCCGCCAGCGAGTTCACCACCAGCAGGTGCGGCTCCGCCTCGAGGGTGAGCTGGAGCCGCGAGTTGCACGCGCCCCCGCCGTCGTCGTCCGACACGTAGCGGGCCCCGTCCGGCATCACCGCGAACAGGAGCGTGTCGAACACCCGCGATACGAGGTCGATGAACACCGTCCGGCCGGGCGCCCCGACGAGCCGGTAGGCCTCCACGAAGCTCCCGTCGGTCATCTCGGGATCGCCGTCTCCGAGCGAGCTCTGGATCTCCTGACCGGGTCCGATGGACCCCTGCGGCTCGATCGAGGCGAGGTGCGCGAGCACGTCGTCCTCGTATGCGCCCGCGCCGCACTCGCCGGAAGCGGGGGGACGCTGCTGCGTGCCCGTGCTCAGCGTGAACGAGCCCGTGCTCTCCGACAGAGAGGCCGCCACGATCAGGTAGGACCCGTCGGCCGGCAGGAAGGTCGAGATGCGGGCGTGGCAGGCGCCGCCGGAGTCGTCGTCGGTCGCGATCTCGGTCCCGTCGGGGCCGATGAGGTGCAGGTAGGCGTCGAAGTCCTCGCTCACCAGGTCGATCGTGACCGGCGAGCCCCGGGTGCCTTCGAGACGATACGCCTTCAGACGGTGTCCGCCGGACACGTAGTCGGACGCCGTCAGCTCGCCCTGGACCTCACCCCCCACCTCGAGCGTCGAGGTCACCGGGAGGAGCTGGAGAAGGGAGGGGCCGGACTCGAACTGGGCCTGGACCGGGGCGGGTACCCCGATTCCCGATACGCAGGCAAGGGCCGCCGCCACACGCCAGACACGATTCAACCTCTCGACACGCATCCCACCCTCCAGGTCGTGGTGCGGGGCCGGGTCCCGGCCCCGAGTACGGCGCGACACCGCGGAAGTCTCCCCCGACAGTATGGGGCTTTTCGCGTTGGCCGCGAGTGCCGACGCCCGGGTGCGCCCCGCCGACTCGTCCGGGGCGGTTGACCCCGGCGCACGGCCGTGGGCACGTTCCGGGGTTCCCCGACCCCAGGAGGCGATCATGTCGGAAGACCCCGCTCCGTCCCGCCGCCACAGGGACCCGCCGTCCGACATCGGGCCCTACAGGATCCTGCAGACGCTCGGCGAGGGCGGCATGGGGGTGGTGTACGAGGCCGAGCAGACGGCCCCCGTCCGCCGCCGGGTGGCGCTCAAGGTGGTCCGGGCCGGCTACGACTCGAGGCAGATCGTGGCCCGCTTCGAGGCGGAGCGGCAGGCGCTCGCGGTCATGGACCACCCCAACATCGCGCGGGTGTACGAGGCGGGCACCACGGAGGAGGGCCTGCCCTACTTCGCCATGGAACTCGTGAAGGGGACGCCGATCACGGAGTACTGCGACACGCAGAAGCTGTCGACCGAGGAGCGGCTGCGTCTGTTCGTGCCGGTGTGCCGTGCGGTCCAGCACGCGCACCACAAGGGCGTCATCCACCGGGATCTGAAGCCGTCGAACGTGCTGGTCACGATCGTGGACCGGCAGCCGGTGCCCAAGGTGATCGACTTCGGGATCGCCAAGGCCATGGGGCAGGACCTGACCGACAAGACGCTCGTCACGGAGCTCGGCCAGCTGATCGGGACGCCCGAGTACATGAGCCCCGAGCAGGCGGAGATGACCGGTCTCGACATCGACACCCGGACGGACATCTACAGCCTCGGGGTGATGCTGTACGAGCTCCTGGTGGGCGCCCGGCCGCTGGACCTGAGGCACGTGGCGATCGTCGCGCTGTGGAAGGCGATCCGCGAGCAGATGCCGCCCACCCCGAGCTCGCGGCTCGCGACGCTTCCCGGGGAGACGCAGGCCGCGATCGCCCTCTACCGGCACACGGACGCCTCCGATCTCAGGAAGACGCTCCAGGGAGACCTGGACTGGGTGGCGATGAAGTGCCTCGAGAAGGACCGAACGCGGCGCTACGAGACGGCGAACGGGCTGGCGGTGGACCTCGAGCGGTTCCTGCGGCACGAGCCGGTGGTGGCCCGGCCGCCGAGCGCGGGCTACCGGTTGAGGAAGTTCGTGCGTCGCCACCGTGCGGGGGTGGCCGCGGCGGTGGTGGC
>CAZCLY010000012.1:0-206298 GCA_964499635.1 uncultured Gemmatimonadota bacterium
GAGGCTCGGCAACCGCGTCTCCGCCGAAGCGTCCCGGAGCAGACGATTCACGTGAAACGTCCCGTACCCGACGATTCAGCTGAATCGTCCGAGCCACCCCCGGACGGTCGGGCTCGTGCCCGGTGCGGTGGCGTGCCCCACCCGCAGCGCGCACCGCCCTCGCTGTGGTGATGAGCCGCTGCCGCTCGAGCTGTGTTTCAATGGCGTTCCCCCCTCCGACTTTGGGACCCGTGGCCTCTCCAGGATGCCGAGTGCCATCAACCAGTTCTCAACGCGTGGCGGTCCGTGTCGCGCGGGCCCGCCGGAGGCTACCCTGGGCCGACGCCGGGGTGGCGGAATGGCAGACGCATCGGACTTAAAATCCGTGGGGACCTCGGTCCCGTGTGGGTTCGAATCCCACCCCCGGCATCGTCCCCCCTACTCCTCCCGGAGGGCGATCACCGGGTCGACGCCCGTGGCCCGCAGGGCGGGGATGAGGCTCGACACGACCGCTACCCCCACCAGCACCGCGGCCACGAGGGCGAGCGTCGCCGGGTCGCTGGGGCGCACCTGGTAGAGCTGTCCGGCGAGTACGCGGGTCAGCCCCAGCGCGCCGAGCAGACCGAGCCCCACCCCGAGCGCCGCGAGCCTCAGACCGTGCCACATGATCATGGCGAGCACGTCCCGGCGGCCGGCGCCGATCGCCATGCGCAGACCGAGCTCGCGCGTCCGCTGGCTCACGTTGAAGGAGATGACCCCGTACACGCCGGTCGCTGCCAGGAGGAGCGCGATGCCGGCGAACACGCCGAGGAGCACGGCGGCGAGCCGCCGCGGACCGACCGTGTCCGCCATGAGCTCCTCCATGGTGGCGACGCGCGAGATGGGCTGGTCGCGGTCGATCGCGGCGACGGCCGAGCGTACGGCCGGCAGGAGGCGGGCGGCGTCGCCGCGCCCCCGGAGCGCGATGAACATGCCGTTCGGCCCGATGCGCTTGTACGGGAAGTAGAGCTGCACGCGGGCGTCGGCGTCCAGCCCCTCGTGCGCCGCGTGCCCCACGACACCCACCACCGGGAGCCAGTTCTCGCCGTCGAACGACACGCGCTTCCCGATCGGGTCCCCGTCGGGCCAGAACCGGTGCACCGTCTCCTCGTCCACCACGACCACGCCGGGGCCGCCGGCCCGGTCGGCATCGGTGAGGAAGCGGCCCTGTCGGACGGGGATGCCCATCACGCGGGCGAAATCCGGGTTCACGATGCGGATGTCGCCCCACGGCCTTGGTTGACCCTCGGCCGGCTGGAATCCCTCGACCTGAAAGCTCGCGGTGGACCAGGAGCCACTGAACGGGAGGACCGACGTCGCGGCCACCCCCTCCACCCCGGGCGTCGCCGCCAGCTCGGGCAGCAGCCGGTCGAAGAACTGGATGCGAGCCGTGTCGGACGGGTAGCGGGCCTCCGGCAGGGCGAGGTGGAAGGTGAGCAGGTGGGTCGGATCGAATCCGGGGTCCACCGCGGTGAGGCGCGCGAAGCTCTTGACCAGGAGCCCCGCTCCCGCCAGCAGCGCGAGGGCGAGCGCGAACTCGGTCACCACCAGCGCCCGCCTGAGGAGCCTCCCGGATCGGTTGCCGGTCGTTCCGCGACTCCCCTCGCGGAGCGTGTCCTGGAGGTCGGTGCGTGCCGACTGGAGCGCCGGTACGAGCCCGAACAGGAGCGCCGTGAGCAGGGCCAGGATGCAGATGAACGCGATCACCCCCGGGTCCACGCCGATCTGCTCGATCCGCGGCACGCTCGAAGCGGCAGCGCGTCGTACGACCCGGACCGCCCCCCAGGCCAGCAGGAGGCCCAGGCCCGCGCCGATGCCGGACAGCAGGGCACTCTCGACGAGGAGCTGACGCAGCAACCGGCCGCGCCTCGCGCCGAGCGCCAGCCGCATGCCCATCTCGCGCGAGCGTACGGCTCCGCGCGCCAGGAGCAGGTTGGCCACGTTGGCGCACGCGATGAGCAGCACGAAGGCGACCGCGCCCAGCAACACGAGCAGCGCCGGCCGGATCTGCCCGCGGGCGCGCTCGTTGAGTGTGGTGAGCCGGATCCCCCAGTCGCTCGGGAACCGATCGGCGCTGCCCTCCTTGAGCTGCTCGGCGAAGCGGCTGACCTCCGCCCGCGCGTGCTCGAGCGTCGTGCCGGGGGCGAGCCGCGCGGTCACCGACAGGAACTCGTTCGTGTAGCCGGCCGAGTACTGCTCCTGGGTGAGCGCGAGGGGCGAGAAGATCTCGGCGGCCCGGTTGAAGAACGGCCGGAAGTCTCGCGGCAGCACACCGATGACCACGTACGGCTCGCTGTTGAGCGTGATCGTTCGGTCCACGATGTCGGGGTCCGCCCCGAACCTCCGCCTCCACAGCCCGTCGGAGAGCACCGTCACCCGATCGTTCCCGGGCCGGTCCTCTTCGGGCCGGAACAGTCTCCCGAGGGCGGCGGTCGTGCCGTAGGTGGAGAAGTAGCTCCCGCTCACCCGTGCTCCGGTGAGCCGCTCGGGCTCGCCGTCGCCGGTCAGGTTGACCCCCCACCCGCTCTGTGCGGCCACGCTCTCGAGCGACGGGAGGCGCTCCCGATAGTCCCGGAATCCGGCCGCCGAAACCGACGCCTGGAGCCCGTCGAGCGACGGATAGAAATGGTTGATCTCGACGAGCCGATCGGCGTCCCGATAGGGGAGCGAGCGGAGCAGGAGGCCGTTCACCACGCTGAAGATCGCGGCGTTCGCCCCGATCCCCAGCGCGAGCGTGATGATCGCGACCGCGGCGAAGCCGGGGTTCCTGAGGATCTGACGACCCGCGAAGCGGAGATCCTGCCTCAATGCGTCCATGCGCGCGCTTTCTCGTGTGGAGGACGTTCGTCGCGTCTCGAGGAGATGCTAAACGATTAGCACCCCGGCGGGCTGCGCGTCAAGCGGCCGCTCGGAGGGGGAGCTCAGGCCGGGCGCCGTGCCGTGCCCAGGAACCGCTCGACCACCGGCGACGTCGCGGTCACCCGCGCGCAGACGAGCACGCGTGAGGCGGGAGCAGGCTCTGCCAGGCCCGCGTACACCACGCCGCCCCAGGTCACCGCGCGGAAGCCCTGCGGGACCAGCGCGACCCCGAGCCCTGCATCGACGAGTCCCAGCACGGAAAGCCAGTCGTCGACCTCGACCACCACGCGCGGGACGAACCCGGCCGACCGGTAGCGGCCCACGAGGTGCTCGTGGATGCGGGGGGACTCGGCGCACGGGAACGACACGAACGACTCGTTCGCGAGACAGGACAGCTCGATCGGGTCCTCGCCGGCTCGAGGGTGCGTGGCCGGGAGAGCCGCCACGAACGGCTCGACATGGACGGGGATCGACCGGAACCCCTCGTCGGGATCCTCCTCGTCGTACCGGAGGACGCCCACGTGTTCGTCGGCGGACAGGGCCTCGAGGATCGAGCCGCTCGAGCCGCGCCGCAGCCGAACGTCCACGCCCGGGCACTCGGTCCGAAAGCGCCGCAGCAGGGCGGGGAGGGGAGAGAGCACGGTGGACGAGGCGAACGTGATGTCGAGCCGCCCGGCGGCACCGCTCCGCAGACGATCGACCTCTTCGAGGCCGCGCTCGAGGGCCCCCAGGGCCCGGCGCGCCTGGGAGACGAATCGCTCGCCGGCCGGCGTGAGTCCTACCGTGGGACGCCGTGTGAACAGGGCTTCGCCGAGCCCGATCTCGATCCGGCGGACAAGCTGGCTGAGCGAAGGCTGACTCACCCCCAGCCGGTTGGCGGCCCGACCGAAGTGCCCCTCATCGGCGAGGGTCACCAGCGTCCGGAGCTGACGCCCGGTGAGCGAATCGATGGAAGGGACGGTCACGTCGCTGGAGCCCGCCGCCACGTCGGCCGTATCGAGACGGAGTGCATCCCGGTGTCCACGCTCCCGTCGAGGCGGGTGTTCATCTTTCGCTTATCATATCATATGTTGATTCATATTTGCATTATGTCAAGCCGCCACCGATCATGAGCGCGTGAACTCAGAACGCGCAGTGTCCGATCGTGTCGGAGGGCAGGTGCACGTCCCGTGTCGAGGTCGCGGGAACCGGATGCCGGGTCGCGCGGGAGGGCTCGCTCGAGGGGCGCTGCTCGTCGGTCTGGCGAGCGGCGTCGCGGCGACGGGTGCCGCCCAGGAGCTCCCGGCCGCCCGTTTGGCCGCCATCGACTCGCTCGTGCGGGAGACGATGGAGGCAGACGGGATTCCCGGGCTGTCGGTGGCCATCTCGCTCCGGGGACGGACGGTGCTGACCCGCGGGTACGGGATGGCGGATCTCGAGAACGGGGTTCCCGCCACCGCCGAGACCGTGTTCCGGACGGCCTCGATCGGCAAGCCCATGACGGCCACCGCGATTCTCCAGCTCCGCGACGCGGGCCGGCTCGATCTCGATGCTCCGATCCAGCGCACCTGCCCGGCCTTTCCGGACAAGGGCGGTGTGATCACCCCGAGGCTCCTCCTCGCCCACCTGTCGGGCATCCGGCACTACGGCGGCCCGAACGAGGAAGCCGAGATCTTCAACACGCGACATTACGAGTCCGTGGTCGAGGCGCTCGACATCTTCAAGGACGATCCGCTCGTGTACGAGCCGGGCACGGCCTACCTGTACAGCACGTTCGGGTACAACGTGCTCGGCTGCGTGCTGGAGGGCGCGACCGGAGAGCGGTACCTCGATTACATGATGCGCCATGTGTTCGGCCCGGCCGGCATGAGTCGCACGCGCGACGACGACCCCGCCGCGATCATCCCCAACCGTGCCTCGGGGTACGTGCGGGGATCCGATGGCGAGCTCCGAAACGCCCGTGCGGTGGACATGAGCAGCAAGCTCCCGGCGGGCGGCTTCGTGACCACGACGCCGGATCTGGTGGCCTTCGCGTCCGCGCTGATGGATGGAACGCTGATATCGCCGGCGACGCTCGCCGAGATGACCACCCCGCAGACCACGAGCGCCGGGGACACCATCCGCTACGGCCTGGGGTGGGGGCTCTTCCCGGACGAGGACTGGTACGGGGAGAAGGAGGCGTTCCACGGCGGGAGCACGCCGGGAGTGAGCGGCGTGCTCTATCTGCTACCAGGTCGGCGGTTCGCGGTCGCGATCCTCACCAACCTCGAAGTCGTCCCCGATCGAGTGGGCCTGGCGGCCCGCATCGCGCGCATCGCCCTCGACCTGCGAGGCTGATCGGCGGCGCCCCGAGGTCAGTGACAGCCACCCACCCACAGGTAGTGGCGGTCGTTGTATTCGCACAGCGTGCCGCGCCCGGTGAGCCTGAGATCCGGCAGACAGCTCGTGTAGAACCCGTCCTTGTCGAACGGGCACCAGGTATCGCAACAGCTGCTGCACCGGAAGTTCACGCGAGGCCCCGCCGTCAGCGACGCGGGGACCAGCAATCCCGCCAGCACGAGAAGCAACTTCACCGTCTTCATCGCGCGCATCTCCTGTCCATGCTCGCACTGCCGAGGGGGTCGAAGGGGCGACAACCGTGCCGCCACCGGGGACTTTCGCATGGCGTTTCACGGCAGCGACTTGTGCGGGAGGGATCCGGAACGGGCGCGGAAAAAACGTCCGGCGATCGCAAATGATTCACGGGTTTCGCGCGATGGACGCTTGATCGGAAGGCAGCCGTCCCCCGACATTGGCGCTTCCCGGGCACCCGCCGTCGGGTCCCGGTTCAGGATCTCTCCACGGAGGAGCCCATGCGACACGCTTCCGGCACGTTCCCGACCCTCCTGGGCGTGGGGGCCCTCGCCCTCCCCGTGATGGCGGTCGCCCAGACGCCGGTCCCGGCCGCGGATGCGGCGGCGGCGCTCGAGCGGCTCGAGTGGCGACCCATCGGGCCGGCCAACATGGGCGGACGCGTCACGGCCATCCTCGGCGTGCCCGGCGATCCCCGCGTCTTCTGGGTCGCGGGTGCGGATGGCGGCGTGTTCAAGACCGAGAACGCGGGGATCACCTTCGAGCCCCAATTCGACGACCAGCGGGTATACTCGGTCGGCGCCCTCGCCCTCGCTCCCTCGGATCACAACGTCGTGTGGCTCGGGAGCGGGGAGGGGGATCCGCGCAACAGCACGTCCTACGGGGACGGCGTGTATCGCTCCACCGACGGCGGCGAGACCTGGACCCACCTCGGTCTGGACGACAGCGAGCGGATCAAGCGCATCGCCGTCCACCCCGGGGATCCGGACGTCGCCTGGGTGTGCGCCCTCGGCCACGCGTGGGGGCCGAACGAGGAGCGCGGCGTGTTCCGGACCACCGATGCGGGGCGCACGTGGGAGAAGGTCCTGTACCGGGACGAGGACACGGGGTGCTCCGATCTGGCCATCGACCCGTCGAACCCGCGCATCCTGTACGCGGGGATGTGGACGTTCCGGCGACGCCCGTGGCGCTTCGACGATGGCGGGGGCGAGACCGCCGTCTACCGGACGAAGGACGGGGGCGACACGTGGGAGAAGCTGACCGAGGGCCTCCCCGACGGGCCGCTGGCCCGCATCGGGATCGCCGTGTCGCGCAGCGACCGGCGCGTCGTGTACGTGGTCTCGGAGGCGAAGGAGGGCGGGATCCTGTGGCGCTCCGACGATGGAGGCGACTCGTTCCGGCTCGTCCACTCGGACGCCCGCATCAACTTCCGCCCCTTCTACTACTCCGACATCCGGGTCGACCCGGTGAATCCCGACGTCGTGTACTCGCTGTCGGGGGGTCTCTACAAATCGATCGACGGCGGCCGAACGTTCGACCGCATCGGGGGATCCGTGCACGGCGACCACCAGGCGTTCTGGATCGATCCGGAGGATGCACGCCGCCTCCTGTCGGGGAGCGACGGGGGCTTTCAGCTGTCGTACGACGCCGGCGAGAACTGGGACGTCATCAACAACGTCGAGCTGTCGCAGTTCTATCAGGTCGCCTACGACTTCGAGCAGCCGTACCGGGTGTGCGGCGGGCTCCAGGACAACGGCGGGTGGTGCGGGCCCCACCGCACGCGACACGGCGAGATCCTCAAGGACGACTGGTTCCGGGTGAGCGGTGGCGATGGGTTCTATACGATCCCCGTCCCCGACCAGCCCGACCTGATCTACTCGGACCTTCAGGGCGGCGTGTTCATGCTGACCGACATGCGCTCGGGTGCCACGCGGAGGATCCACCCGTACCCGAACAAGATCGGCTCCTCCGGCGACGCCATGCTGGGGCACAGGTACCGGTTCAACTGGGATGCGCCGATCCACATCTCCCCGCACGATCCGGCGACCGTGTACATCGGCGGGAACCACGTCTTCCGGAGCCGTGACCAGGGGCACTCGTGGGAGGAGCTGAGCCCCGACCTCACGACGCGGGACACGACGAAGCAGCTCACCAGTGGCGGAGACATCTACCAGGACAACACCGCGGCCGAGTTCCACACGACGATCGTCACGATCGCGGAGTCGCCCGTGCGGGCGGGGATCATCTGGGCCGGGACGGACGACGGGAACATCCAGGTGACGCGCGACGGGGGCGCCACGTGGACCAACGTGTCACCCAACGTGCCCGGTCTGCCGGCCGAGACGTGGATCGGAAAAATCGACGCCTCGCACCACGACGCGTGCACGGCGTACGTAGCGGTGGACAACCACCGGCTGGACGACTTCGCCCCCTACGCGTGGCGGACGACCGACTGCGGCGGGACCTGGACCGACCTGGCGGCCGGGCTGCCGCAGGACGACTACGTGAAGGTCGTGCGCGAGGACACCCGGAACCCGAACCTCCTGTACGCGGGGATGGAGCGCGGCATCCAGGCGTCCTGGGACGCCGGCCGCACGTGGATGTCGCTTCGCGCGAATCTGCCGCCCGTCTCGGTGCGCGACATCCAGATCCACCCGCGCGACAACGACCTCATCATCGGGACGCACGGCCGCGGCGCGTGGATTCTGGATGACATCGGCGCCCTCCAGGAGCTTCCGCGGGCCGCGGGCGCGCCCGCCTGGCTGGTCGCCAGCCGACCGGCCATCCGCTGGGAGGGAGGAGGCCGGGACGCCTCCCCGGGAGAGCGGACCTACCAGGCCCCCAACCCCGAGTACGGGGCGTTCATCGACTACTTCCTGGCCGAGCCGGCCGCCGACAGCGCGGCGATTCGCATCACCGACGCTCGCGGCCAGACGATCCGGGATCTCCGGGGGCCGGCGGACGCCGGTCTCAACCGGGTCGTGTGGGACCTCGAGCACGAGGGCCCCGCGCGGCTCGAAGGCGGGGGCGGCGGAGGCGGTGGGGGCGGCGGATTCGGCGGGGGCGGAGGGCCGCTGGCCGTCCCGGGCACCTACGGGGTGACCGTCTCGGTCGGCGGCCGGGAGCTGTCGGGCGACATCGAGGTGCTCGCCGATCCCGCCGTCGACGCGACGCCGGCGGACTACGACGCACAGCTGGCGGCGGCGCTCGAGCTGCGCGATCTGATCTCGCGCACCGTCCGCCTGATCTCCGACACGCGCTCGCTCGACGAGCAGCTCGGCGGGATCGAGACCGCGGTGAAGGCGAACCCCACCTCGGTAGACGACGAGGACGCCGTGTCGGAGGCGCTCGACGCGGCGGATGACGAGCTCGCCGAGTTCGAGGACCGCCTCACGTATCCCATCCCGGGTCTGGGGTATCGACAGGTGCCGCGGCTGCGCGAGGAGCTCTCCTCGCTGTTCGGCTCGGTCACCGGCCCGCCCTCACCGCCCACCGAGGGCGAGGTCGAGCGCCTCGGCGAGCTGCGGGAGGAGACGGCGACCGCCGAGGCCGACTTCCAGGCCATCCTCGCGACGACGATCGCCGATCTCAACCGGGTCCTGGGGGGGACGGCCCGCATCCTCCTCGAACGGCGAGAGCTGGTGCCGTGAGCGCCCTCGACGACCTGCGCGCGCACCTGCGCGCCATCCGCACTCTGACGAAGGGAGTCGCGGCCGGGCTGTCGGAGCTCGAGGCGGGAGACGACCCCTTCGCGACCTTCCGCCGCTGGTACTCGGACGCGGAGGAGTCGGGGCTCCTGATGCCGGAGTCGATGGCCCTCGCCACGGCCACGCCCGATGGCGCCCCTTCGGTGCGCATGGTGCTCCTCAAGGGGTTGGACGAGCGCGGCTTCCGGTTCTTCACGAACTACGAGAGCCGCAAGTCGGAGGAGCTCGAGGCGAACCCGCGTGCGGCGCTGTGCTTCCACTGGTCGGTGCTCGAGCGGCAGGTGCGCGTGGAGGGGAGGGTCGAGCGCATCTCGCTCGAGGAGTCCGAGGCCTACTTCCACACCCGGTCCCGCGGGAGCCAGATCGGTGCATGGGCGTCGGACCAGAGTCGCCCTATCGAGGGCCGCGCGGCACTCGAGGCGCGGGAGCGTGAGGCGAAGGAGCGCTTCGGCGGTGGCGAGATCCCGCTGCCGCCCTACTGGGGCGGCTACGTGCTGGACCCGTCGCGGATCGAGTTCTGGCAGGGTCGCGCGAACCGCCTGCACGATCGGCTGTGCTACGAGCGCGCCGGGGAGGGGTGGAGCGTGAGCCGCCTGCAGCCGTGAGCACTCCCCGGTGAGGGGCTCGCTCCTCGTGAGCGAAAACCCGCTCCGCCGCACGCGCGAGGACGCCTTGCGGGACGTGGCCGATCGCCTGGTCCCCGGGGCCGGGGTCCGTCGGGCGGGCGACGTCGTGGGCGCGTGGTCCGACACCGGATGCGCGCCGCGGTCGCTGAGCCGGCTCGCGCGGGAGGTGGGCGTCGCCGCCATCCACTACGAGGACGAGGGGCCGCGCTTCCCGTTCGGCAGCTTCAAGGGGTGGGGAGGCGGATACGCGACCGCGAGCCTCATCGGGCGTCGCGCCCCGGAGACGGTCACCGTCACGTGCGCGACCGACGGGAACCACGGGCGGGCGGTGGCGTGGGCCGCCCGCCGCGGGGGGGCCGCCTGCGTCGTATACCTGGCCGACATCGTGTCGCCGCACGCGGAGCGCCGCATCGCCGACCTCGGCGCCGAGATCGTGCGCTCGCGAGGCGACCACGAGGTCGCCTCGGCGCAGTGCCTGGCGGCCGCGCGCGCGCACGGCCGGTTCGTGATCTCGGAGACCGAGAACGCCACCGAGCCCCGCATCGCCCTCGACACGCTGGCCGGGTACGGGGCCCTGTGGGCCGAAACGCTCGCCCCGTTCGAGGAGACGCCGCCCACCCACCTGTTCGTGCAGGCCGGAGTCGGCGGCCTCGCGGCGGTGGCCGCCGGTTGGACGGCCCGGCGCTTCGGCGTCCGGCGGCCGACGCTCGCGATCGTCGAGGCGGCATCGGCGGACTGCATCCGCCGGAGCCTCGTGGCCGGCCGGCGCGTCGTGGTCGAGGGCCCGTTCGACACCCGGCTGGCCGGGCTCGCGGCGGGCGCGACGTCACGCTACGCCTGGGATCTGCTGCGCGTGGGGGCCGACTTCGCGATCGCGATCGAGGACCTCGCGGCGGAGGACGCCGTCCGACGTCTGGCCGAACCGCGCTCGGGCGACCCGGCGATCTCCGCCGGCGGATCGGGGGCCGCGGGGCTCGCGGGGGCCCTCGTCGCGTGCGGAGATCCCGAGGCCCGAACGGCGCTGGGGATCGACGAGGCGTCGCGCATCGTGGTCATCGGGACGGAGGGCGTGACCGACCCGGAGTGGTTCGAGCGCGTGGTCGGGCGCCCCGCGTCGGCCGTCCAGGCCTGAGCCTCGCGCCGTTCCCCGGGAGAGGCCGCCGGGTTCAGCCCAGCAGTCCGAGTCCCGCGAGCACCACGAGCCCCACGGCGATCGGAGCGAGCCACCGCATCACCGGTCCCCACGCGGTGGTCACGCGGAGCCGGCCCGCGCCGCGGTTGGTCTCGTCCCGGAAGCGCTCGAACCCCCAGGACGTGGCGACATACAGCGACAGCAGGAAGCCGCCCAGGGTGAGGAAGACGTTTCCCGACACGTAGTCCGCGAGGTCGAACAGCCCCCGCCCGAACAGCCTGACGGCGCTCCACGGCCCGAACCCGAGCGCGATGATGATTCCGACCGTGTACACGCCGGCGAGGACCGTCCACAGCGAGCGCCGGCGGGGCCAGCCGAAGGAATCCATGGCCGTCGCCGCCAGCGCCTCCAGCAGGGCGAGACCGGAGGTCGCGCCGGCGATGAACACGAGGAAGAAGAACAGACCCGCCGCCAGGTCGCCGCCCGGAAGCCGCGCGAACAGCGCCGACATGGTGACGAAGATGAGCCCGGGGCCGGAGTCCGGCTCGAGGCCGAACGCGAACAGGGCGGGGAAGATGACGAGGCCGGCGAGGACGGCGGCCAGCGTGTCGAAGGCCACGATCTTCGCGGCGCTCCCGGGCACGTCGCTCCGTGTCGGGTCGAGGTAGCTGCCGTACACGAACGCGCCCGCCATCCCGACGCCGATCGAGTAGAACACCTGGCCCAGCGCCGCGAGCGCCATCTCCCCGTCGATGGCCGAGAAGTCCGGCTTCAGGTACCAGACGAGACCCGCCGCCGCGCCATCGAACGTCAGCGACACCACCGACAGGAGCACGAGGAAGAAGAACAGGACCGGGATCAGGATGCGGCCGGCCCGCTCGACGCCGGCCTGGACCCCCCGGCCGACGATGAGCCCCAGGACGCCCATCACGGCGGCGGTGTACGCCAGCACCGCTCCGGGCCGGCCGGTGAACGCCTCGAAGGTGGCCGCCAGCCGCGCGGGGTCCGTCTCGGTGAAGCCCGCCCCGAACGAGCGCGCCAGATAGGCCGCGATCCACCCCATGATGAGCTGGTAGTAGGACAGGATCAGGAGCGCGGCGCCGATCCCGAGCCACCCGATCAGGCGCCACCCGCTTCGCGGCCCCACGAGGTCGCGAAGCCCCACGAGCGGCGTCTTCTGGGCCTTCCGGCCGAGGGAGATCTCGGCCGTGAACAGCGGCACACCGATGACCGCCGCGAGGAGCACGTACACGAACAGGAACGCCCCGCCGCCGTTCCGCCCGGTCAGGTAGGGGAAGCGCCAGATGTTGCCGAGGCCGACCGAGAAGCCGATCGCCGCGAGGATGAATCCGAGCTGGCTGCCCCAGCTCTCGCGTTCATCGTCGGTCCGGCTCACGGTCCCCCGGTCGGTTGGTCATGCGATCGCGGTCGCGGACCATGGTAGCCGGGCCGGGACGCGGACGGAATCGCGGCGTCATCGGTGCGGCCGAGCGTCTTGCTCGCATGCCCTCCCGGGCGGAATGTTGACGCCCTGACGGCACGGGGGGGACTCGCCCCCCGCGACCCGCCCCACACCCACCCGAGGAGAGATCCACGCGTGACCAAGCTGATCTTCTGGCTCGCCGCCCTCGTCGCCGTCCTGGCGGCGATGGTCAACGCGGTACCCGGCGTGCCCGGCGGTGTCTTCTGGCTCGCCGCCGTCGTGGCGGCGCTGATCATGGTGCGTCGGTCGTGGCCGAAGAGGACCGACCCCGAATAGCGCGAATGGAGGTCTGAATGTCGAACGAGATGAACCGTCGCCGCTTCGTGACCCGTGGGCTGAGCCTCGGCGCCGGGGCCGCCTTCCTCGGCTCGGTCAAGGGAGACGCCGTGGCCGCGCTGACCCGCGCCTCGGTGCGGGCGGGCGGTCGGGGCGCCACCACGCCGATGATCATCACGAGCCACACGAACGAGACGGGGCAGAACGCCATGCGCCAGGCGTGGCAGATCCTCGCCTCGGGCGGCACGGCCATCGACGCCGTGGAACGCGGCGCGAATGTCATCGAGGTCGACCCCGAGGACACGAGCGTCGGATACGGCGGCCTGCCCAACGAGGACGGCGTGGTGCAGCTCGACTCCTCCGTGATGGACGGCGCCACCTACAACGCGGGCTCGGTGGCCGGGATCGAGGGGATCAAGACGCCCGCCTCGGTGGCCCGGCTCGTGATGGAGCGCACGGATCACATCATGCTGGTCGGAAAGTTCGCGCAGGACTTCGCCGTGAGCTTCGGGTTCAAGGTCGAGGACCTGATGACGGACCGCTCGCGCGAGATCTTCGTCCGCTGGCGCGAGGAGCGCTCGGATCGCGATGACTGGGGGCCGCCGGACCACCTGGTGGCGCCCAACCGGGATTCTGCCGGTGGCGGCCAGGCGCTGGGACCCGAGTCGCTCGAGGAGGAGGGCCGCCGCTGGGCCGAGCTCCTCGACCTGCCGGGGCGGGATGGCCCCGACGCGGCGTACGTGCGCGCCGACGCGCTCCTGCACCGCTACGGCACGACCAACGTGCTGGCGGTGGACACGGACGGGAACGTGGCCGGGATCACCACGACCAGCGGGCTCGCGTTCAAGATCCCCGGCCGCATAGGCGACTCGCCGATCATCGGGGCCGGCCTGTACGTCGACAACGACATCGGCGCCGCCGGCGTGACCGGGCGGGGCGAGGACGTCATCAAGTCCTGCGCGTCCTACTTCATCGTGTCGCGCATGGAGGCCGGCCGCACGCCGCAGGAGGCGTGCGAGGATGCGGCCGCGATGATCCGGCACAAGTACCGGAACGTGAACCCGGACTTCATCCCGTCCGAGAAGTTCGTGGCCATCAACAAGGCCGGCGAGTACGGGGCCGCGTGGATGCCGTTCCGCGATTCGAAGCCGCGCATGACGGTGGCGAACGCCTCGGGCATCCAGATCTACGAGGGGGTCAGCGTCCCGAACTGAGCATCCGGGTGCGGGCGGGCTCCGGGGGGCCTGCCCGCTTTCCGGGCGGGGGCCTCAGCCGCCCGCGATCGCGTACAGCAGGTCCACGTAGCCCTTCTCGACCTCGGCGAGTCCCGCGATGCCGGACCCCTCTTTCGGTCGGATCACCATGTACTCGTTCGGCGCGTGCGCCCCGGCGCCGTGGCCGAGGCCCGTGAACACGAGCGGCAGCCCCAGGCGCTCGGTGAACTGGTAGAACGGGGCCGAGCCCGCGAGCCGCGGCATCACGGTCGGCGTGTGCCCGTACTTGTTGAACACCCCGATCGCCGCCTGGACGAGCGGGTTCTCGACCGACGTCTGCGCTGCCGGATAGCCCTCCATCGAGCGCACGACGACGTCCGGAAACCCTTGCTCGACCAGGTAGTCCTCGATCTTGCGTCGCTGCTCCTCCGGTGACAGGCCGTACGGAAGCCGCGAGTCGACCTTGGCCGTGGCCACGTGCGGGAGGATCGTCTTGGCGCCAGGCCCCGAGTAGCCGCTCCACATGCCGTCGATGTTGAGCGTCGGCTCGTACAGATACCGGAGGATGGCCTCGCGCCCCTCGATTCCGGCGATCCAGCGCTCGACGCCCAGGATCGCCTGCTGCGCCGAGTCGTCCCACGTCGGGAGGATCCCGTTGATGAGCCGCTGCTCCTCCTCGGTCGGTGGCCGGATGCCGTCGTAGTATCCCGGAACCCGGATGGTGTTGCCGTCCTCGCTGGTGAGCGTCGAGAGCGCCTGCACAAGACGCCAGGCGGGGGCGTCGACGATCGCCTTGTAGGAGCCGTGGATCTCGGAGCGGGTGGGGCCGCCCCGCTCGCTCCCCGCCGCCTCGAGCTCCATGTAGATGATCCCCTTGACGCCGAGCGACATCTGGAGCGCGCCCGTGGGGTCCTGGTTGTTCATCGGGAACAGCACGCCGTCCGCTTCGCCCAGCCGATCCTCGTAGGCGTCGAGGATCTGCGGGTAGTGCACCGACCCGATCTCCTCCTCCCCCTCCGCGGCCACCATGAGGTTCACCGGGAGCGTGCCGGTCGTCTCGAGGATCGACGACACGGCGTTCAGGAAGGCGCGCTCGGGGCCCTTCTGGTTGGTGGCGCCGCGCGCCATGAGCACGGTGCCGAGCTCCGTGTCGACGAGGTGCGCCTCGAACGGTGGCGACCGCCAGTCCTCCGGGTTCACCGGCTGGACGTCGTACATCATGTATACGAGGAGCGTCTTGTCAGCGCCCGCATCGTAGTAGCCCCACACGCCGGGGTGGCCGTCGGTGGGCACGAGCTCGGCCTCGGCGAACCCCATGCCGGCCAGGTCGCTCCGTACCATCTCGGCCATCTGATCGATGCCATCGTCCTGGGCGCTCACCGACCGTTGTCGGGTCCAGCGCTGGAGGTTCCCGATGTGGGCGTCGAGGTTCCGCTCGATGTCGGCGTACACGTCCGGGTGATCGCCGCCGTAGGCCGGAACGGTCGCAGCGTCGAACGCCTCGTCGGTGGTGAACTCGAACCCGGCCACGGGCGAGCCGTTCGAAGTCGAGTCGGTGCCGGCGAGAGACGTATCGGCGGGCTCGGGGGCGGCCTGACAGGCGACGGCGAGCGCGCTCAGGGCGGCGGCGAGCCACCGTGTCGGGGTCATCGAGTCACTCCTGCGAGGGGTCGGGTGGAACGGTCTTGGATCGAACGGCTGGCGCTCCGCCTCAGCGCTCCCGCACGAGCGCTTCCAGCCCGTCCGGATCGCGCGGCAGCGTGCGGGTGAGGATCTCGGCGCCCTCGGAGGTCACGAGGATCTCGTCCTCGGTGAACACCGCGACGCCGTGCTCGTGGTCGTAATACCAGGGCTCGACCGTGAACACCATCCCGGGCTCGAGCGGGGCGTCGGCGAGGCTCGGGTCGCCGGTCGACTGCCCGATGTGGTGGCCGAAGTAGAGCCCCGTCTGCATGTACGGCCGCTGGTCCGCCGGGATGCGGGCCTCGGCGACTGCCTGGAGATCGGCCAGCGTGACGCCGGGCCGGACGGCCGCGATGATCGCGTCGGCCACGGCCACCTCCAACTCGAGCACGGCGCGCTGCGCATCGGAGAACCGGCCCGACACGGGGAACGTCCGTCCCACATCGCTCACGTAGTAGTCGAGCTCGCAGCCGACGTCGAAGATCACCAGCTCCCCATCGTGCATGGCACGGTTGCGCCGATCGTAGTGCGAGGCGAGGACGCGCCACGGCCACAGCGAGTTGGGGCCCGACTTGATGATCGAGGCGAACGCGATCCGTTGCGCCCCGTTCCGCTTGCAGGCCGATTCGAACCCCGCCTCCAGCCCGCGCTCGGTGACGCCGTCGCGCACCTCGCGCGCGGCGGCCCGGATGGCCGATTCGGTGCTGCGGGCGGTTCGGCGCAGGGCCTCGATCTCGAGTGGGCTCTTGACCATGCGGACGCGCGCCACCGCCTCGTAGGCGTTGGCGAGCCGCAGGTTCGGGTACTTCGCTTGCAGGTGGTACAGCGACAGGAGTTGCGGATCCCAATCCGGGATGAGCGAGGTCACGACGTGCCGGAGCTCGCCCGGCCGTCCCGCGTTCACGTGGACGGTGACCAGCAGGCGGGCCCATTCGCGGAGCGCCACCTCGAGACCCTCGAGCGGCCGGATGTCGGCGATCCCCGACACCGCCGGCAGCTGCGGGTCGTCCGCCAGCGGTCGGCCGGGAAAGTCGTTCGATCGCGTGTCGCTCTCGAACCGGACGTCGCGGTGCGGGGCGAACAGGGTCGGACGCCCGGTCGGCAGGTCGATGACGAGCACCGATTGGGGCAGCTCGAGCCCGGTCAGGTAGTAGAAGTCGTCCGTCTGCCGGAAGGTGTCGCCGTGGCTGAGCCCGTTGGCGGACGGGATCAGGATCACGCCGGAGTCGTCGCTGATCGCGGCGCGCAGGGCTTCGCGGCGACGGGCGTACTCCGCGGCGGGGAACTGGAGGTGCGTCCAGTCGAACAGCCGCTGTTCGGCGGTCCGCGGGCCCCGCCCCGACGAGGCGGTGGTGTCCTGCGCCTGGCCGCGCAGCCCCCCGGGCTGCGCGGCCACCCAGCACACGCCGATCACCCGCGTCATGAACCCTGCCGGGCCGCGCCCGGCCACCGATCGCTTCATGGCGGCAAGGTAGGGCGCCTCCCCGACCGCTACCAGAACGGAGCCGCGCGCCCATAGATTCCGGGCGACCCGAAACCAAGGAGTGATCGGATATGCATGCCGTCGAGTCGAACCTCCGGTGGAGCGCGTGCGGGCTCGGGACGCTCGCCATCATGGTGGGTGCGTGCGCCCCCGAGGGCGGGGCGACCCCGGAGGCGTACGTCGAGCTCCTCGGCACCGACACGATGGCGGTCGAGATCGTGCACCGCAGCGACCGGTCGATCGAGGGCGAGATCGTCCGTCGTTCGCCGGTGACGCGCCACATCACGTATTCCGTCGAGCTCGACGAATCGGGCGCGCCCGTGCGCTTCGAGACCGAGCACACGACCCCCGCCGAGAACCCGGACGGACCGGGACGCTGGCACGCCGAGGTCACCTTCGAGGACGAGACGGCCACCGTGACGCGCTCGCTCGAGGGGAGCAGCGAGACCGTGACCGCGGATCTCCCGGGCGAAGGGTTGATCGTGCCCACGACGGGGACGGTTCCGCTCCCCACCGGTCTGCTCGAGCTCGCCATCCGCGGGGCGCGGGACGCCGGCGCGACCGATGCGTTCCCCATTCGCGTGTTCGCGCCGTGGGGCGCCACCCCGCGCGCCACGCCGAACGCGATCGTGCCGCGGGGCGCGGACGAGTACGCCATCGACTTCTTCGGCCGGCCGATGGTCGCGTCGGTCAACGCGAGCGGGCACGTGGTCGGCGTGTCCGGTGCCGAGACCACCATGCAGGTGGATATCGAGCCCGCGCGCTCCATCGACATCGCGGCCCTCGCGAGCGGCTTCGCGGCGCGCGATGCGAGCGGCGAAGCGGTGGGGCAGCCCTCGCCGCCCGCCATGGTCACCCGATCCGGTGGAGGGGCGCACTTCTCGATCTCCTACAGCCGCCCTGCGAAGCGCGGTCGGCAGATCTGGGGCGGTCTCGTCCCGTACGACACCATCTGGCGGACGGGAGCGAACGCGGCGACGGAGTTCGAGACCGATCGCGATGTGACGATCGGCGACCTCGACGTCCCGGCGGGGCGCTATACGCTGTGGACGACGTTCACCGCGGACGCCGCGACCCTGATCCTCAACCGCCAGAACGACATCTGGGGCACCGCCTACGACGTGTCGACCGATTTCGGCCGCACGGCGCTCGAGCGCGAGCCGCTGGACGAGCCGGTCGAGCGGTTCACGATCGACATCCAGCCGACCGACACGGGCGGCATCCTCGAGCTGAGCTGGGACCGCACGCGCTTCACGGTCCCCATCAGGGTCCGCTGAGGGGGCGCGGCGCGTGCGCGCCCCACGACACCGGATGCCGGCCCTCGTCGCGCTCTCCCTGATGGCCTGTGGCCCGCCGCCGGGGGCGGAATCCGGGCGGGGCCCGGTCCCGGAGGGGAGCGGGCCGTCGGCCGGCCGGCCCGCGGTCGCCGTCACCACCGTAGGTGGTCTGCGCGTCTCGCTGTCCACCCCGGGCGCGGCACCCGGCGAGCCGCTCCAGTTCACGCTCGCGGTCGCCAACGAGACGGGGGACGAAGCGGTGATAGATTTCCCCGACGGGCAGCGCTTCGACTTCGAGGTGTTCGACGACGGCGCCTCGATGTGGCGCTGGGCGGCCGACATGTTCTTCCCCCAGGTGCTGGGCCGCGAACGGGTGCCCGCCGGCGACTCGCTCCAGTGGTCCACGCGGCTCGAGAAGGGCCTCGCCCCCGGTGAATACCGGCTGCGCGGCACGCTGACGAGGAACGCGCCCGTGAGCGTCGAGCTCCGGCTCACGATTCCCGAGCAGACAGGAGAACCGTCGCCATGAGCAGCATCGCCCCCGGCCCCACGTCCCTCGAATCCGCTCTTCTGGAGGAGGTCGCCTTCGACGACGGCTGGGCGCTCCTGGAACGGTTCTCCTCGCTGGTGCGCGAGTCCGGCTCCGCGGACGAGCGGGAGGCCGCCGACTACATCGCCTCCGAGCTCGCGCGCCTGGGCATCCCGCACGAGGTGTACGAGCCCGAGCTGTATCTGTCGCTCCCCCGCGAGTCGCGGGTCGAGCTCGACGGCGAGCGGCTGCGCGCCAAGCCGCCGTCCTTTGCCGTCCGCACGGGGGCGGAGGGGCTCGAGGCGGAGCTGGTGCACGTGCCCTCGGCGAAGGTCACCGGACAGCGCGACCTGTTCCAGACGCGCACCTCGACATCGCTCCCGGATGTGGACGGGAAGATCGTGGTGACCGGGGGCTACGCCATGCCGGCCACCGTAGCCCGGTTCGAGTCGGCGGGGGCGGCGGCCCAGATCTACGTGAATCCGGGCCACAACATCCACTGGGGGATCTGCACCCCGATCTGGGGCACCCCCACGACCCGCGATCTGGCCCGCAAGCCCCGCACGCCGGTCATCGCCGTGAACCGCCCCGACGGCGAGCGGCTCATCGAGCGGGCGCATGCGCACGGTGGGGTCCGCATCCACGTGGCGCTCGAGGAGGGGTGGTATCCCTGCAAGCTCCCCGTGGCGCGCATCCCGGGGGAGCGCGAGGAGTTCATGCTGGTCCACGGCCACTACGACTCCTGGGACGTCGGCATCGGCGACAACGCGGTCGGCGACGCCACCCTGCTCGAGCTGGCGCGCATCATCGGGCACGGGCCGCGTCCGCGACGCTCGCTGTGGATCGCGTGGTGGCCGGCGCATTCCACCGGGCGCTACGGCGGCTCGACGTGGTTCGCCGACGAGTTCGCGCTCGACCTGCGGGCGCGGTGCGTGGGGGCCGTGAACATCGACTCCCCCGGCTGCTGGCACGCCACCGAGTACGACGACGTGATGTGGATGGCCGAGGCCGGGCCCCTGTGCACCGACGCCATCGCCGACGCCACCGGCAGGACCGCGCGACGCCTCCGGCCCCTGCGCGCGGGCGACTATTCGTTCAACCAGATCGGTCTCACCTCGTTCTACATGCTCCTCTCGAACATCCCCGAGGACGAGCGCGAGGAGCTCGGCTTCTACCCGACCGGGGGGTGCGGCGGGAACATCGCGTGGCACACCGAGGACGATCTCATCGACGTCGCCGACCGCGACAGCCTAGAGCGCGACCTGCGCGTGTACGTCACCTCGATCGCGCGTGTCCTCGAGGCGCCGGTCCTCCCATACGACTTCCGTCTCACGGCCGAGGAGCTCGAGGAGCAGCTCGCCGGGTACGCCGAGGCGGCCGGCGATCGGGTAGATCTCGAGTCCGCGATGAGCGCGATCGCGCGGCTCAAGGGTGCCCTCGACGTCCTGTACGAACGACTCGACGACGACCCGCCCGAGGGCGCGGACGCGGACGCCGTGAACGAGCTGTTCCTCGACCTGTCGCGCATCCTGGTCCCGCTCGGTTACGCGGAGGGCGGCCCGTTCGAGCACGATCCGGCCCTGCCGCGCACGCCCATCCCGCGTCTGGCGCGCATCCACGAGCTCGATGCGGTCGAGCGAGCACGGCCAGAGCTCGTCCCCTTCCTGCGCACCGAGCTCAAGCGGCAGGCGAACCACGTGGCCCACGCGCTCCACGAGGCGGCGCGGGCGGTCGAGCGGGTGTCGTTCGCGGCGCGGGCGCCCGCGCGCATTGACTGAGCCTCGCGTGAGGGAGATCTGGATCGCCGGTCGCGCCCGGCGGCGTGCGCTCTCGATCGGGCTCGGCGTGGCGGGTGTCGCGTCGCTCGTGGTCCTGACCGGGGCCGCGCCACGGCTCCCGGGTGACGCGCCGACCGGCGGTCCCTCCGCGCAGGACGGCGCGCTCGACACGGCGTCGATCGCCCTCGAGGCGGACGGGGTGCTCGTCCGTCACCGCATCCCGAATCTGGGCGACCGTGTCGTGGCCCTCGCGATCCGCGTCCCGGAGCAACGCCTCGACGTCACCCGGGTGGTGCGCGAGGGACGGTCGCTGCTGGACGCCGGGCTCACCACGGAGGACGACGCGTACCGCTTCGAGGTAGAGAGCGGCGCGCCGATCGTGGTCGAGTATCGGCTGAGCGGGTCGCTCGACCGCATCCCGCTGTTCGTCCCCGCTGGCCGGGCCGAGCTCACCGTCGCCCGGGAGTTCGAGGAGCCCCACCTGATCCGCCTCACCGGCCCTCCGGAGCGGCTCGCCGCGATCGACACGCGGACCAGCCTGCCCCGCTTCGAGCGCGTGTCCGATGGGGCGCTCGAGGCCCGCCTGTCGAGCCTGCCGGCGTTCGTGCGGCTCTCGGATCGGGGTCCGTTCTCGTTCGGACGCGTCGCCGACATGCTCGCCCTCGGCCTCATCCTGCTGGGGGCGTGGTGGGCTTGGCGCCGATTCCGGCCCCGCCGGACCCCGCCCACCCGCTGATCCGTGGGCGCGATCTTCTTCGTCGTCCTCGGCGTCTATCTCCTCGTCATCCTGACCATCTCGGTGTGGAGCTACTTCCGCACCGAGACCGAGGTCGACTTCCTGGCCGCCGGCCGCTCGATCGGCCCCCTGGTCGGGGGCGCGGTGCTGGCGGCCACGCAGATCTCGGCCGGAACGTTCGTGGGCACCGCGGGGCGGCACTATCTGGCGGGTGTGTCGTGGTGGTTCCCGTGGCTCGGTCTGTGGAGCGGCTGGCTGGTGTCGGCCTTCCTGGTGGCGCCGAAGCTCCGGCGTCTCGGGGCGCTCACCGTCCCCGACTACATCTCCGCCCGCTACGGGAGCCCGAAGGCCGGCGCCCTGGCCGGCGTCCTGATCGTCGTCTCGTACACGATCTACCTCGTGGCGCAGTTCCAGGCCGGGGGCGAGATCGCGCAGGTCGTGTTCGGGATCCAGCCGCTCATCGCGATGCTCATCATCGTGGCCTCGACGGCCGTCTATACGCTGCTCGGCGGGGTGCGCTCGAGCTCCTACATCGAGTTCCTGCAGACGCTCATCATGGTGGGGGCGCTCCTGATCGCCGTCCCGGTACTGCTCGACCAGGTCGGCGGCATCCACCATCTGGCGGCCATCCGACGCTCGCTCGGGTTCCTCGGCTCCCTCGATCCCCGCCTCCTCGGCTGGTACTACTCGCCGAAGGAGTTGCTCGCGTTCGCGGTGGCGTTCGGGTTCTCGATCGCCGCCGCGCCGTACGAGCTCACGCGCTTCTACTCGATGCGCGACGAGCGGACGGTGCGCCGCGCCATCTTCGTGTCGATCGGCTTTCAGCTCGTGATCAGCGTTTGCATCATGTCGATCGGGATGCTGATGCGCGTCCTGTTCCCGAACCTGCCCTCGCAGGACCAGGCGACGGCGGTGTTGGCCTTCCAGGTCCTGCCGCCCGTCGTGGGGGCTCTCCTCCTCGTGGCCATGCTGTCGGCCATCATGTCCACCGTGAACTCCGTGCTCCTCGTCACCGGAGCCGGCGTGGCGCACGACCTGTACGGCAAGTTCGTGCGGCCCGCGGCGACCCAGAAGCACCTGGTGAACGTGAACCGGGTGGCGATCGTCGTCCTGTCCGTCGTGCCGCTCTTCTTCGCGCTGCAGAAGCTGGGCGATGTGCAGGGGATCGTCCTCGAGCAGGCCAAGTTCATGGCCTCCTTCTTCTTCGTTCCCATCGTGATCGGGCTCAACTGGCGGCGGGGGACGGCCAAGGGCGCGGTGGCGGCCATGCTGGGCGGGTTCGGCGCCTGTCTCGCGTGGGAGCTCTTCTTCCAGCCCGTCGCCTTCGCGCGCTTCGGGATCGACGCGGTCGAGGTGGGGATCGTGACGAGCCTCGTCCTGTTCGTGCTCGTGTCGAGGGCGACCAGGCCGAGTCCCGCGCAGGACCTGAGCCCCTTCTTCGACGGCTCCTGACTGGCGCCACGAGTCCGGTCGCCGGAGGTTGGGCACATGCCCGTCTCGCTCGACCACTCCCGGCTCATATACGACGCCCTCAAGGCGCACGGCGTGCGTCTCATCTCGGCCCTGCCGGAGACGTGGCTCGTCCACCTCATCCGGTTCGCCGACGAGGACCCGGACACGATCCTCGTGCGGCTGGCGAAGGAGGAGGAGGGGGTGGGGATCTCGATGGGGGCCCACTTCGCGGGCGTGCGCTCCGCGTTGCTCATGCAGAACCACGGCTTCCTCGCCTCGGTGAACGGGATCGTGTCGGGAGCGCAGCTCTTCCGGGTCCCGCTCCTCATGCTGATCTCGGCCCGCGGGGAGCTGGGCGAGCCCGATCCGTGGCAGACGGAGGGTGGCCTGGTCACCCGGCACGTCCTCGACGCGCTGCGCATCCCACGCGAGGACCTGACCTCGCCGGATCACGTCGAGGACCGTATCGCCAAGGCGCATGTGCTCGCCTACGCGTCGAACCGTCCGGTGGCGCTGCTTCTCGGGCGGGACCTGATGTGGGAGGCCGCGTGAGCGGACGCGGCGGCGCGACGGGAGAGGGCTCGCGCCCGGCGGGCGGAGGCCGGGACCCCGCGGGCGAGATCCGCATGCGACGGCTGGCGGCGCTCGAGGCTCTCTACCCGCGCTTCGAGGACGAGCGCACGGTGGTCGTCACGATCATGGGGGCGGTGGCCGCCGAGCTCCAGTCGCTCGGCCACCGGCCGAGCTTCTTCTACCTCCAGCACGCAATGGGGCTCGCTTCATCGATCGGGCTCGGGATCGCGCTCTGCCGGCCGGAGCTCACCGTGGTGGTCCTCGACGGGGATGGCTCGGTCCTCATGAACCTGGGCGGGCTCACCACCCTGGGGCGCTACCGCCCCCCGAACCTCGTCCACATCGTGTTCGACAACGAGAGCCTGCTCTCGGTGGGCGGATTCCCGACGGCCACGGCCACAGGAGCGGACCTCGCCGGGATCGCGGCCGCGGCGGACGTGCCGCGGATCGAGCGCGCGGACACGCCCGAGGACGTGCTGGCGGCGTTCGACAGGGCTACGGGTTCCGGCGAGCTCACCACGATCGTGGCCAAGGTGGAGGCTCACTACACCGTGCCGGCCGGAGCGGTCGGGTTCGTCACCCCGCTCGGGCTGCTGGAGAACCGATTCCAGTTCGCGCGTCACCTCGAGACCCTGAAAGGACCCCGCCCTTGACGTCGGAAACGCTCACCCGGCTCCTGGAAGACCTGGCCGACGGGACGCTGCGCGTCATCGACCTCACGCAGCCACTCGGACCGGACACCGTGGTCATCGACCTCCCGCCGCAGTTCGCCGCCTCCGACGGAGTCACCGTCGAGCGCATCTCCCGCTACGACGAGGCCGGTCCGGCCTGGTACTGGAACAACCTCTCCTTCGGCGAGCACACGGGGACGCATTTCGACGCGCCGATTCACTGGGTCACGGGAAAGGATCACCGGAAGGGGTCGACCGACACGATCCCGCCATCGAAGTTCATCGGTCCCGCGAGCGTGATCGACGTCACCGACCAGGTGTCACGAGATCCGGATTTCCTCCTCATGCCCGAGCAGCTGTACGGCTGGGAGCAGCGCCACGGCCGCGTCCCGCCCGGCGCGTGGGTGTTCCTGCGCACCGGCTGGAGCCGCCGGGAGGGGAAGGAGGCCTTTCTCAATGTCGGCGAGGGCGGCCCCCATTCCCCCGGGTTCCATCAGGACACGTCGCGGCTCCTGGCGGAGGATCGGGATGTGCTCGGGGTAGGGGTCGAGACCGTGGGGACCGACGCCGGGCAGGCGGGGACGTTCGAGCCGCCGTTCCCCAACCACTCGATCATGCACGGGGCGGGCAAGTTCGGTCTCGCGAGCCTCACCAACCTCGACCAGCTTCCCCCGACGGGAGCGGTGGTGATCGCCGCGCCGCTCAAGATCGTCGAGGGGAGCGGCAGCCCGCTCCGCGTGATCGCGATCGTCCCCGGCTGAGCACGCAGTGTCCATTCCTCCCGGATCACGGCGATCTCCCTGTTGGACCGCGAAGTGGCGGAACGCCCGGACTGGTGGGGTGCCCGGCGTTCGAACCCGACGAGCCGCCCGCGTCGCGATTCAGCCCCGACACTCGCTACCCGTGGGTTCGATCACCGTCGCGACGGGGTCACCGTTCGCGTTGACCGTCACGTGGAACGTGCTCTTGAACTTCCAGTTGGCGGCTTCCCCCTTGCCGACCACGCCGACGCCGCGATCCGTGAACGTGTACGTGTCGGCTCCCACGTAGTTCTGGCCCTCGTTCAGGGTCTCGCCGGCCACGTACTCGGTGCCGCTGAACTGCCCGAAGCCGACCGCGTGCAGCGTCAGGTGAAACCCGACGTGCGCGCCTCCGGACCGATCCTCGGTGAGGCGAGTCGTGACGCGCAGCGATCCCTCGAGGTCGATGGGTTCACCGGTGCACGGGCTCGTGGTTCCGAACGCGAGCGGGAACCGGTCGTTCGACGTGACGGCCGCTGAGGCGCGGGGGGGCTCCGCGAGGCCCGAAACAGGACGGTTCGATTGCGCGGACCGGTCCATGCGGGTGCCAAGCCCTGCGGAGATTCGTGAGGGTGCGGATCGTGCATGCCTCACTCCCGGTTCGTGTGGCCTAGCGCCAGCCGTCGTGTCCCGGATTTCGGCCGCGGAGGCCGTGATCCAACGACAGGAGATGCGCCCCGTGGCTCTCATGCCCTCCCCCGGGCGACGCCCGATCGTTCTCATCGCCGCACTTTTTGCAGGATTCCTGTGGGCCGGCTGCGCCGACGACACGGTCGTCGCACCCGACTCGCAGCCCGAGTCGCAGGAAGCGCGACTGGATCTCAGGGATCTCGCGCCCGATGTCCAGCTCCAGGAGCTCGCGCCCTCGATGATCGTGCTCGAGCGCAACAGGCCGCGGCTCATGTCGCGGCCCGGCGTCGTCGGGAGCGCCATGGGCCTCACGGACCGCGGGCGGCCGGCGATCCAGCTCTATGTCGATGGCCCGATCCTCGACGACACGCCCGTCGAGATCGACGGGATGCCGGTGCTGGTGATCGAGACGGGGCCGATCGTCGCTCTCCAGGAGGCGCAGGACGCCGGCCCCGAGAAGGGTGGGCCACCGGACAAGTGCCCACCGAAGTGCGGGGGTGGCGGTGGCGGCGGAGGTGGCGGCGGCGGACTCGACCCGACGTCACGTTGGCCCCGTCCGGTTCCGATCGGCGTGTCCACGGGGCATCCGGCCATCACCGCCGGGACGATCGGGGCGCGGGTACGGAGCGGGAACAACTTCTACGTCCTCTCCAACAACCACGTCTACGCCAACCAGAACCAGGTCCCCATCGGTGAGGCGGTGATCCAGCCCGGCACCTACGACGGTGGCTCGTCACCCGCGGACAACATCGGCACCCTGTCGAGTTTCGTGCCCATCGTGTTCTCGACGAGCGCAAACAACGTCGTGGATGCGGCGATCGCCAGCACGTCGGCCGGCCTGGTGGACAACGCGACGCCGTCCGATGGATACGGCACGCCGAACAAGGCCACGTCGAACGCGACGGTCGGGATGCGGGTCCAGAAGTACGGTCGTACCACGGGGCTCACGAAGGGACGGGTGCAAGGCATCAACGCGACGCTGAACGTACAGTACGACTTGGGGGTCGCCCGGTTCGTGGGTCAGGTCGTGATCGGCGGCGGCGGGTTCAGCGCGGGCGGTGATTCCGGCTCGTTGATCGTCGTCCAGAACGGAAGCGAGGCAGGCAATCCGGTCGGCCTCCTGTTCGCCGGTGGGGGCGGCTACACGATCGCGAATCCGATCGACGACGTGCTGAACCGGTTCGGTATCACCATCGACGGCAACTGATCCGACGAGGTCGCCTCTTCCGCGAGACGGCGACACGGGGAACACCACGAAGATGGGGCCCGTTCGACCCGATAGGTGGACGGGCCCCGCATTCGTTACAAGTCGTCCCCTTCAGCCGTGCGCCCCGGCGGTATCGACCAACCTCCCCTCAGGAGCCGGACTCGAGCTCCTCCATGGGGGGGAGCCGCGCGACCCGCACCCGCTGCACCTCGAGCTCGTCCTCCTCGATGTAGGCGATGAGCCCGTCGGGTCCGAACGCGTCGGGGATGCGGAGCCCGTCGGCAGGGATGGTGCCGAGGTAGCCGCCGTCCGCCGTCACGATGTCGGTCGGGCCGTCGACGCCGGGCATGGGGCCCGCGCGCTCGATCCACAGCCGATCGTCCCGATCGACGGCCATGTCGGCGATGACGGGGACCTGGGGCGCGAACGCCATCCCCGCGATCTGGTCCTCCTGCATCTTCCGGATCTGCTCCTGGTCGATGGACAGGTTGCCGCCTCCTTTGCTGCTCGTGCGGCCCATCACCATCATCGTGGCCCCGCCTCCGCCCTCCTCGAGCGCGGCGAGCCGGCGATCCCGCTCCTGCTCGCGGATCGCGTCATCGACGACCAGAGGCGGGATGGGGCGCTCGAGCGTGCCGGCGACGGTCCCGGCCGGGTCGATGAGCTTGACCCGATAGCCCACGGAGTCCACGACCGCCACGCGACCGTCGGACAGGACCCCCACGTACAGCCCCGGCTCGAACGCCCGCATCTGCTGCATCTGGAGCGCGAAGTTGCCCTTGCCGGTCGAGAACTTGGCCTCGTCGGTCTCCTCGGTGGGGGGCAGGTCCCACGCGGTGTACAGCACGTCGTGCGAGCCATCGAGGCCGAACCGGTCGATCGGCCGCCCCGGGGGGGGCTCCTCGATGCTACCATCCCTGCTCACCGTGATCCGCAGCCCGCCGCCGGCGATGAGGTCGCCGGAGGGAGAGGGGTGGATGTCGCGGCCGGGGATGCCGTCCTGGGGATCGAAGGAGACGCTCTCGAGGAACTCTCCCTCGCGCGTGAACAGCTGGAACCCCTGCTTCGAGAAGTCGTACACGGCGACCCGCCCGTCCGGCGTGATCGCGAACCCGAACGGATTCCCGAGCTCGCCCGGACCGTCGCCCTTGCTGCCGATCGTGCGCAGGTACTCGCCGGACGGCGACATGACGACCACATGTCCCGCTCCGCTGTCGAGGATGTAGAGGTCGCCTTCCCCATCGAAGGCGACTCTGGACACGTTGCCGAACGTCTCCCAGCTGTCGCCCTCGAGGGCCCCCACCGTGAACACGTCCTCGGTGTGCGGCCGGATCGTGTAGTCCGGTCCTTCGAGACCGGCCGGTGCGTCGGCCGCGCCGGCCTCGCCGCCCCCCCCGCACGCGCTGCACAGCCAGGCCACCGAGACGCACAGCGGGGGGGCGATGAGACGCAGCGTGGATCGGGTCATCACGGGCATTCTCCGAGGTCAGGGGGTGGATCCTGTGTGGAGTCCACGGATGGGACCGAGGAGCGCGGCCGAGGGTTGCCCGGCCCGCGGGTGCCGGCGCCGGCCGGCGCTCGGGGGGGCGCCCGCCGGCATCCCCTATCCGGTGATGCGACAACGACCTACGTGGTCGCCTTTATCCGACGCTCGAGCTCCTCCAGACGGGCCCGGGCCGCTTCGAGCTGCGCACGGAGCTCCGCGTGCCGCTTGTACGCCTCGTCCCCGGGAGGCTGATCCGCGCTCGACGTCATCCCGAGCAGGTAGGCGATCTGGCTCAGGAGCATGGGCTGTGGATAGCTCCCGCCCGCATCCCGGAGCGTGGCCCGCAACGCCTCGACGTCGCCCTGGAGCGCCTCGAGCGCGTCGTCACCGGCTGTCCGGGCGAGCGCCGCCGCGACCCGGTCCTCGAGATCGTCGGCCCCGCTCGCCACCGTCTGCGCCTCGGCCATCGTGCCGCGCACCGCCAGATTGAACTCGTATTGCTCCTCGAGATCCGCCACGCTCACCCCGTCGGCGGCCACCCGCGGGTCGATGAGGATCTCGAGCGGCGTCTCGGCGGTGTCGCTGCCGACCGCGAGCCGCAAGGTGTACCGGCCGGGCGGTACGAGCGGGCCGCCACCCCGTCCCTCGCCGGCGCTCCGCAGGTCCCACACCAATCGGTGGGCCCCCGCGACCCCGCTCAGACGCGCGTTGGCGCTCCGGCCGCGCGCAAAGCGCTGCATGCCGCCCCCGGCGGCGGGGGCACGCTCGGCACCGACCCGAGTCTCGTAGCTTCGCAGCACCGCGCCGTCGGGTCCCACGATGTCGAGCTCGATGCGGTCGCCCCCGTCGACCCCTGCGCCGATCCAGTAGTCGATGATCGCGCCGGTCCCCGGGTAGTCGGGACGGGCCGAGTTCTCCCACCCGAACCCCGAGTTGCGGAAGGGCCGGACCCGGTACTGGGGGGGGCTCCCGAACACGTGCGCCGACCCCGTGGCGCCCATGGGCCGCGCCGCGCCGGCATCGATCTCCCGCAGCCGCGACACGTCGTCGAGGATCCAGAACCCGCGTCCCAGGGTCGACAGGACGAGATCGTTCCGGTACAGCTCGATGTCGGTGACGGGCGTCAGCGGCAGGTCGAGCTGGAAGGGCTGCCACGCGCCGCCGTCGTCGAACGAGATGAACAGGCCCCACTCGGTGCCCGCGTACAGGAGCCCCTCGCGCTCCGGGTCCTCGCGCACGACCCGCACCGGGTAGTCGGCGGGGATCCCGTTCGTCCCGTCGGTGAGGAGCGTCCACGTCTGCCCGTGGTCCTCCGTCCGATACGCGTAGGGACGGTCGTCGCCCAGGTAGTCGCGGTAGCCCGCCACGTACACCTTGTCGGGGTCGTGACGCGAGATGTCGATCGAGTTGATTCGACCCTCGGGCGGCATGTCGGGCGGGGTCACGTTCTCCCAGCTCTCGCCGCCGTCGAGCGTGACGTACACCGGCCCGTCGTTCGCCCCCGTCCAGATCACATCGGGGTCGTGCGGCGAGGCCTCGATCACGTACAGCACCGAATAGTGCTCCTCGCCCGTCACGTCGCGGGTGATGGGCCCGCCGGACACCATCTGCCGCTCCGGCCGGAACGCCGTCAGGTCGGGAGAGATCGTCTCCCATGTGCGGCCGCCGTTGGTCGTCCGGTGGACGTACTGCGACCCGTGGTACACGACGTCGGGATCGAGCGGCGACACCTCGATCGGGGACACACGCTGGAAGCGGTACGGGAGGTCGGCGGGGTTGGTGCCGTACAGGTTGACGGCCCCCACGTAGTACTGCTGCTCCTGCCCGGTGCGCTGGTTGTACACGCCGAAGCGCCCCTTGCAGTTGGTGTACACGATGTCCGCATCGCCGGGCCTGGGGACCGCGGGGCCCGTCTCGCAGCCGCCCGGAGAGCGCCAGTAGGCCTCGGGCCCGCCGGGGGCCGACAGGGCGGGCTCCGCGCTGGGCACCGACACGGTGTAGGAGTCGTCCTGCTGGCCGGCGTACAGCCAGTACGGGAAGCGATCGTCCACGTCCACCTGGTACAGCTCGGCGGTCGGCTGGTTGTTCACCGGAGACCAGGTCCGGCCCCCGTCGAGCGACACGACGCCGCCCCCGTCGCTCCCGTGCACCATGATGTCCGAGTCGTCGGGGTTGATCCACAGGTCGTGGTCGTCGCCGTGCACGGTGGAGATCGTGCCGAACGTCTTCCCGCCGTCCGTGGACTTGTAGGTCGAGAGGTTGAGCACGTACACGATGTCCGGATCGCTCGGGTCGGCGGTCACGTTGGTGAAGTAGAACGGCCGGTGCATGAGTCGGCCGTCGGGGTCGTCGTTCACCAGCTCCCACGTCTCCCCCGCGTCGTCCGACCGGTACAGCCCCTCCTCCTCGGGCTTCGCCTCGACGAGCGCGTACACGCGGTCGGGGGCGGCGGGCGTCACCGAGAAGTCGACCTTGCCGATCAGCCCCTGCGGGAGACCGGCGGTGATCCGGCGCCACGTGTCGCCGCCGTCGGTGGTCTTCCAGATCCCGTCCTCATCGGCGGCGCCGGAGATGATCGTCCACGGCTTGCGCTCGGCCCGCCACATGGCCGCGTAGATGATGTCGGGATCCCCGGGGTGGAACTCGAGGTCGACGGCGCCCACGGAGTCCGACGTGAACAGGACGCGCTCCCAGGTCCCGCCACCGTCCCTCGACCGGTACACGCCGCGCGTGTCGCTCCTGGCGAACGGGTTCCCCATCACGGCGGCGTACACGAGGTCCGGGTTGGTGGGGTGCGCCTTCACCGAGCCAATCTGGCCGCCACCCTCGAGCCCCACGTGCGTCCACGTCTCGCCCGCGTCGGTCGACCTGTACACGCCCTTGCCGACGATCACGTTCGAGCGGATGGCGTCCGATCCGGTGCCCACGTAGATGATGTTCGGGTCGGAGTCGGCCACCTCGATGTGGCCGATCGAGGGCGTGTCGAACCACCCGTCCGAGATGTTCTCCCAGTCCATCCCGTAGTTGGTCGTCTTCCACACCCCGCCGCCGGAGGCCCCCTGGTAGAAGGTATGCGGCTGCGCGCGGTGGCCCTCGACGGCCGTCACGCGGCCACCACGCGACGGCCCCACGAAGCGGAACGAGAGCCCGTCGAACAGCGTGGGGTCCACGATCGGCGCACGGGCGCCCCCCGATGAACCGGCCGCCCGCGCCGCCGGGGATCCGCCGGCATCCGGCCGCGCACCGGGGGCCGTCTGGCCACGGACCGGAAGCGCCACCAGCGACAGCGCGAGGACCGCGGTGGCCGGACGACGGACATGGTGCGAGACATGATCGAAGTGGCGGCGGGGGCTCGGAACGGTCATGCGTCGCTTTCCTTCTGCGGGTTGGGGAGTCGGACGTGGTCGCGCTCCTGGAGCAGGCGGTCGGTGAAGTCGACCCGCTCCTCCACCAGCGACAGCCGCGACGAGAGCGACTCGAGAAGCTGCTCGGTCCGTTCGATGACGGGGTTGTCGAGCTCCCCGCGTCGCTGCTTCACCATCAGCTCCAGCAGGTCCCCCAGACGCTTCGCCAGGGGACGCAGGAGGACGACGCCCCCCACGGTGAGGATCAGGGTGATGCCGACGAGCATTGGGGCGATTTCATTCATGGGGCTCTCGCATGGGGCTCTCCCAGTCTAGGGTGCGCTCGGCGGGTCGTCACTCCCGCCCGTCGGCCGACGGGGGCCGGGGGGCGGGTCCACGGCCGTCTTCGCGCCGGGCGAACCGGCGCTGGAGATCGAGTCGGCCAGCCGGGCGAGACGACGCAGCGTCGGGACTTCGTCGGGGGCCTTGCTCCGGTCCCTGGTCTCTCGTGGATCCGTGGCCAGATCGAACAGCTCCTCGGTTCCATCCTCGCTCCAGACGTAGTGCAGAGATCCCGAGAACAGCGACCGGATCTGGAGCGTCGAGACGACCCATGACAGGGAATCCACCTGCCTTTCGCTGAACACCGGCCTGCGGGCCGCCGCAGCGGGTGCCCGCCACCGCTCGGCGAGCGAGCGGCCTCCGAGGCGCGGGTCGGGCGCTCCCAGGACGACCTCCGTGATGGTGGCCGCCAGGTCCCGCGTGCTCGCCGGACCGTCGATGGTCACCCCGTGAGGGAGCCCGCGGTGGAAGAGGAGCAGCGGGACATGGAGCACGGGCTCGTAGAGGGCCCCACCGTGTTCCACCTGCCCGTGTTCTCCGAAGAACTCGCCGTGATCCGCCGTCACGATCACCAGCGCATCGCCCCGTCCCGACCGCTCGAGCGCTTCGAGGACCCGTTCCACCTCTTCATCCAGATATGCGATCGCCGCGTCGTAGGCGGCGCGCGTGCCATCCAGCTCCTCCTCGGACCGTCCCACTGCCCCCTCGGGCTGGATGACGGGCTCGTCGGAAGGGAAGCGCGCGTGGAACCGGAAGGGCGAGCGATACGGGGCGTGCGCGTCCATGTAGTTCAGGAACGCGAAGAACGGCCGATCGCGATCGAGGCCCTCCAGCCAGTGAAGGAAGTCGTTCGTGTTGAGAGTCGCGGTCTTCCGGTCGAGCCGCCCGGAACCACCGCCCATGGGCAGGCGCTCGGCGAGCTGTCGTCCGAGCCACGAGCTCGCGAGGAACCAGCGCCACGTTACCGGGAAATCGTCGTATCGGAGAAACCCGCGCGCCAGCCCCGAAGCCTCGCTGGTATTGTAGTAGTTCGCCGCAAAGCCCGCGGTGCGGTACCCGTGCTCGACGAAGACCTCCGCCAACGTCGGGTACGTATCGTCGAGCTGCGAGTCCACCCCCGTGCTGAGCTGGTGCGGCAGGCGTCCCGTGAACATGCTCGCGTGACTGGGGAGGGTCCACGGGGCGGGTGCGATCGCGTCCGAGAACACGATGCCCTCAGGTGCCCTGCGCAGGAGGTTGGGCGTCGTCGGGCGCCCGTACCCGTTCGGGCCGAAGCTCGACGCGCGGACGGTGTCGAGGATGATGAGCACGACGTCGGGGAGGCCGTTCTCGGGAGGGGCCAGCCCGGCCACGCGTCGTCGCTCGAGCGGCTCCGGCAGGTTGAGAGCGCCGATCACCGTGGCGACCGCCACGCCCCCGGCGAGAAGCGGTCGCGATGCCCGCAGCGCTCGTTCCCAGGCCCGCGGTCGGGCCCGCACGCTGCGCGCGACCGTCGCCCCGACCCCCGCGGCGAGGAGCACGACGGCGTAGGTGTAGAGGCTGAGCGAGTCCGCAGCGACGCCGACGACGGCGATGAAGGATAGGGTGAATGCCACGCCCGCGGCGGACAGAGGACCCTGGCGACGGCGTCCGAGCAGGAAGGTGACGGCGAGCCCCGCCACGGCGAGCAGCCCGAAGCCGAGGGCTCCCGACCACGGCGCCATCCACACCCCTTCCCACCGGAAGAATCGGCTGGGTTGGTGCTTCCCGAGGTAGCGCACCACGGCCTGGATCGATTCGCCGATGCCGGCGAGCGCTCCGACACACAGCGAGACTTCGAAAACGCGAGCCGGTGACCATGCGGGCGAGGTGCCCAGCCACCCGCCGAGCCGGTCCAGCGCCTTCCGGCGGTGGGAGTAGAGGAGCCCCGACACCACGACGGCGGTCAGCAGGAGCGAGTCGAACAGACGTCGCCAGGCGTCGAGGTAGAAGTCGACGGGGTGTACCTCCCGGCCCGAGATGATGTGGTTGAACACCGGCAGGCTCGTTCCGGCGTAGGCGCGCCGAATGAGCCCGGGGACCGCCACGAGCCCTCCCGCGAGGACGGCGGCGAGGCCGACCGCCGCCAGGGTCCACGCCAGAAGGCGCTTCGAGTGGCGCTGCAATGTTGCCTCCGATCACCACGCGGTGCGCGACGATCCGCGTCCGCGCGCCGGGCCTCTCGTCAACGCGGCTTCCTCAGCACCTTTCCGGCGAGCGCGTCGGTGAAGCGGCCGTCCTCGATCTCCGCCACGCCGTTCACGAGCAGATAGCGGACGCCTTCGGAAAGGTGGTTCGGATCCTCGTACGTGGCCACATCACGGAACCCATCCAGATCGAGCACCGCCACATCCGCGTACGCCCCCTCGGACAGCCGGCCTCGATCGGGGATCCCGTACACCCGCGCCGGGAGATCCGTCATCGAGCGCACCGCCTGCTCCAGAGTCACCACGCCCTCCTCGAGCGCGTAGCGACGGATCTTGCGTGGGAAGGAGCCGAAGTCGCGTGGGTGCGGGTGCCCCTCGTCGAGCGCCCTCAGGATCCCGTCCGAAGAGGTCATCGTCCACGGCTGCCCCATGAACCGGCGCACGTCGTCCTCGTCCATGTTGAACGACGTGAGCCCGGTCTCGGCGCCCTCCTCGAGGAGCTGGATGGCGGCCTGGACGGGATCGACGCCGCGCTCCTCCGCGATCTCGGCGAGCGAGCGTCCCCGCAGCTCGCCCTCCTGGAGCACGAGACGACCGGCGCCCCCGCGCCGGTCGAGGTTGTCCCACATGTCGGCCTCGAGCCGCGCACGGTCGACAGGATTGACCAGCCGCGCCGCGAACGCCTCGTCGCCGCCGCCGAGCGCCCAGCGGGGGATGAGCGCGCCCACGATCGACGTTCCGGAGGCCGCGTACGGGTACTGGTCGGCGAAGATCCGGAGACCCTCGGCGCGGGCCCGCTCGATGTGGGATACGATCTCCTCCGAGGTGCCCCACACGTGGGGTCCGAGCGCCTTGATGTGGGTGACCACACCGGGGACGCCCGCGGCGCGCGCGATGTCGATCACCTCGTCGACGGCGGCCACCACCCCGATCGAATAGTCCGACTCGTCGCGGATGTGGCTCTGGTACACCCCCCCGTACTGCGCCGCGATCCTGGCCAGCTCGATGACCTCGCCGGTGGGCGCGTACGAGCCCGGCGAGTAGTACAGACCGGAGGAGAGCCCGAACGCTCCCTCCGCCATGCCGCGGTGCACGAGCTCGCGCATCATCTCGAGCTCGTCCGGGGTCGCCTCGCGCGCCTGCATCCCCATCACCTCGCGCCGGACGCTGCCGTGCGAGACGAGCTGCGCCACGTTCACCCCCACGCCTGGATCCTCGAGCGTGGCGCGCTGTGCGGCGAGATCCACCGGGCCGCCCCCGTCGGGGTTCGCGAGCACGGTCGTGATCCCCTGCGCGAGCAGCGCATGCGCCGTGCGGAGCTCGTCCCGCACCAGACCCCACGTGGCGTGCGAGTGAGAGTCGATGAATCCGGGGACGACATGGAGCCCTGCCGCCTCGATCACACGCGCCGCGCGGCGATCCGTCAGGTCGCCCACCGCCTGGATGCGATCGCCGCGGATCCCGATATCCGCGGGGTGGGCCGGGGCCCCCGTTCCATCGACCACCGTGCCGCCCCGAATGAGGATGTCGAAAGCGGGCGGCTCCTGCCCAGAGGCGGCTCCGGTGCGCAGCGCGAGGCCGGCGAGGACTCCGAGAATGAACGGGAAGGAGGCGTGGCGGCGTCGGATCATGTGGCTCAAGTTGGGGCGTGGCATCGGTCCGAGCGGGGCGGGGTGCCCCGTGGTGCACACGGTGCGGCAATGTGCCGATCACCCACCGGCTCGCACAAGCAGACTCACCGGAGGCACTCATGCACGACCCATGCGCCCCTCGCCCGGTAGGGCGGCGCCTCGCGATCCGCGGTGTGGCGCTCGTCGCGCTCCCGCTCGCCGCCCTCGCCCCGCTCGAGGCGCAGCAGTACGAGGACGCCCGCGGCGACATGAGCTTCGCGCTCACGGGGGACGCGATCATCACCCGACCGCTGTCACCGCATCACGAGCCCGAGTTCGTCCGTCTGCGCGAGCTCATCCGGGGGGCGACGGCGGCGTTCACCAATCTCGAGATCCTGTTCCACGACTACGAGGACGACGTGATCCCGGCGGCGGAGAGCGGCGGGACCTACATGCGGGGCGATCCCGAGTTGGCCGGAGAGCTGGCGTGGATGGGCTTCGACTTCGTGAGCATGGCGAACAACCACGCACTCGACTTCGGCGTCGGGGGCTCCCGCCATACCCTCGAGACGATCGAAGCGGCGGGTCTCGTGCACGCGGGGGTGGGCGACAACCTGGCCGAGGCGCGAGCCCCGGGCTATCTGGAGACCTCGGGTGGTCGCGTGGCGCTCGTCTCGATCGCCTCCACCTTCGCTCCTGCGATGCGGGCCGGCGAGCAGCGGCCCGACATGCGAGGCCGTCCCGGTCTGAGCCCCATGCGATACGAGACGCACGTGACGCTCACCGAGGACGAGATGGCCGGTCTCAAGCGGGCCGTGGCACGCTGGCGCCCCGGCGCGGCGCGCGGCGAGACGGTGTCGCTCGGCGACGTCCGCTTCATGGTCGGACCCGAGCCGGGAAGCACCACCGTCCCGAATCCGGAAGATCTCGCCGACCTCGTCGATGTCGTGCGGGAGGCGCGGCGCCAGGCCGACTGGGTGGTGGTCACCAGTCACACCCACGAGGGCGGGGGGAGCCGCGAGGTGCCGGCCGACTTCCTGGTGACCGTGGCCCGCGCCGCGATCGACGCCGGGGCGGACCTGTTCGTGGGGCACGGGCCGCACGTCCTGCGCGGTGTCGAGATATACCGGGGCAAGCCGATCTTATATTCTCTCGCCAACTTCATCTTCGAGAACGAGACGGTGGCCCGGCAGCCGGCGGACAACTACGAGGCTTTCGGGCTCGGGGACGACGCGATGCCCGGGGAGTTCCAGGATGTGCGCATCGACGCCATGGGCGGCGGCTTTCCCGCCGATCCCGCCTACTGGGAGTCCGTCGTGGCGCTGCCGGAGTTCGAGGGCGGGAGCCTCGCGGCGGTGCGGCTCTACCCGATCACCCTCGGGCACGGTCTCGATCGCGCGGTGCGAGGCCGCCCCATGCTCGCCGACCGGGCGCTGGGCGACCGCATCCTCGCGCGACTCACCGAGCTGTCCGCCGCGTTCGGGACGCGGATCGACATCGAGGACGGGGTCGGCGTCATCCGCCCGTGATGCAACGCGGCCGAGTCTAGCGAGGCGTCGCGGCGGCCTCGGATTTCCGCGGCGCGGGATAGGCGCGTCGTGACGCGGACAGCCCGATCGACACGAGGCTCTCCGCCAGCTTGAGCGATGCGAGCACCGGGTTCACGACCGGGATGCCGACGCGTGCCTCGAGGGCGCGGGCCACGTCGAGGAAGCCCATCGTCATGCACCCGAGGACGAGGACGTCGGCGCCTCCCGAGATCGATCGGCGCGCCTCCCCCTCGAGTGTGGCCAGCACCTCGTCCTCGCGCTCGCGGAGCTCGAGCACCGGCACGTCCACGGCGCGCACGTCCGCCACGAAGCGATCGAGCCCGTGGAGCCGCATCTGGCGCCGGATGGCCGGCACGACCTCGTCCACCACCGTGAGCACCGCGAAGCGCTCCCCGAGCTGCGCCGCGAGGTGGCCACTGGCCTGGCCCGGACCCACGATCGGGATGCGCGACAGCTCGCGTGCGGCCGCCAGCCCGGGATCCCCGAAGCACCCCACGATGATCCCGTCGAACCCCTCCTCGGACAGCGCGGGGACCGCCTCGATGAGGCCGGGGACGGACAGCGACTCCTCGACGGAAGACTCGATCGAGGAGGGGCCCGTCCTCGCCTCGCGCACCGCCACGCGCGTCCCTTCGAACGCGTGCCGGTTCAGGTAGGCTTCGCGGCGTGCCAGCTCCTCGGGACCGAGCGGCCCGCGTGACAGGGGTCCGGGCAGGAAGTACGCGAGCTTCATGCGGCGCTCCTCGAGCGTGGACGCGGTGGGTTCCGGGGTCGGGCGCTCGCCCGTGGGCGACCCGGCGGCGGGCTCCGTCGATCCGACTCCGGCGACGCGAGCACTCCACCAAGCTAGCGCCGCGACCGGCGCGTGGTAAACGTTCACGCATGGCCATCCGGTTGTCATCCCGCGACGAAGCCGACCTCGGGGGTGCGAACGGCCCCGGTGTCCGATTCGCCATGTCCATCCTCGCGAGGATGGCCGACGTGTCCGGGGCGGCGACGCTCCTCGACATCGAGGGCGCCCACATCGACTCCTCCCTCTATCAGGGCCCGGCCACGCTCGAGTTCGCCGAGCGGCTGGCGATGGGCGGGGCGCGCGTCCGGGTCCCCACCACGCTCAACGTGTCCGGCGTGGATGTGGCCGGCTGGCGCGAGTGGGCCGTGCCCGACGCGTGGGCGGAGGCCGCCCGCCGCCAGATGGAGGCGTACGAGCGCATGGGGTGCGCGCCGACGTGGACCTGCGCCCCGTACCAGACGGAGACGCGCCCGCGCTTCGGGGCCCACGTGGCGTGGGGCGAGTCGAGCGCGATCGTGTTCGCGAACTCGGTGCTCGGCGCCCGGACCGAGCGCTATCCGGATCTCCTCGACATCTGCTGTGCGATCATCGGTCGTGCACCGGCGACCGGGCTGCACCTCGACGAGCACCGGGTGGGCGAGCTGCTGGTGGATCTTTCTGCCCTCCCCGTGCGGCTGACCCGCGATTCGTCGCTCTATCCGGTCCTCGGCCACTGGATCGGGGGCGTGGCCGGCGACAGCGTGCCCGTGCTGACAGGACTCGACGCGAGGCCCACGGAGGACGACCTCAAGGCGCTGGGGGCGGCGATGGCCACATCGGGGTCGGTCGCCCTGTTCCACTGGGTCGGCGTCACGCCCGAGGCGCCCGATCTGGCCACCGCGCTCGGCGGCCGCGATCCGGCGATCCGGGTGCGTGCCACGCTCGACACCCTGCGCGCGGCGCGCGACGATCTCGGGGGCGGGCTGTCGAGCGACGACCGGCTGGACCTCGTGGTCCTCGGGAGCCCGCACTTCTCGCTGACGGAGTTCGCGGTCCTCGCCGACCGCGTCCGTGGACGTCGGAAGCACCCCGATGTACGCCTGCTGATCACGACCGGACACGCCGTGAAGCTGCTGGCGCGTGAGGCCGGACACCTGTCCGCGGTCGAGGCGTTCGGGGCGGAGATCACCGTGGACACCTGCATCCTCACGAGCCCGATGCTGCCCCCCGAGGTGGGTCGGCTGATGACCAACTCGGCGAAGTACGCCTACTACGCCCCCGGTCTGCTCGAGCGCGCGGTGGCCTTCGGGAGCCTCGACGACTGCGTGGAGTCCGCCGTGGCCGGCCGCGTCGTGCGGGACGACACGGCCTGGACGCCATGAAGGGCCGCGCCCTGGTTCCCGGGCGCGCGACCGGGCGCGTGCTGTTCGCCCGGGAGCCCCTGAGCTTCTGGGGTGGCTACGCGGCCGACACGGGTGAGCTGATCGATCGCCGGCACCCGCTGGCGGGCCGGAATGCCGTCGGGACCGTGCTCGTGATCCCGTCCACGCGAGGATCCAGCACCACGACGGCGGTCCTCCTCGAGGCGATCCGGCACGGCACGGCGCCCGCGGCGATCGTCACCCGCGGCCCGGACCGTTTCCTGGCGCTGGCGTCGATCGCCGCGGACGAGCTGTACGGTCGCCCGATCCCCATCCTCGCGCTGGAATCGGCGGACTTCGAGCGGCTGGCGGGCGCCGGCGAGGTCCGGATCGACGTGGACGGGACCGTCTCACCCGCCTCCTGACGCCTGGTGCCGGGCGTCGCGGACCCCTCCCGGCGGGCCCCGTCGGCGCCGCGTCGCGCGCCGCGAATCGTCGAGTCGGTCCCACACCCGCGTGCGATGTCGACGCGACCGCCGCCCCAAGTCACTGGGCACGCGAGAGATGGATGAGCGCCGGGTTTCCGACCGATCCGCGCGACATGTGTCGGCTCTCCAACGAGGCCGAAAGGTCGCTTGCAATGGTCACCGCCCCCCCTACGTTCGATATGGGAGGAGTCTACGACGTCACCCTCCATCCGCCTCGTTCCTGGCGCGGAGCCCGGGGGGCCGCACGGAGTCGAACGGTGAGATCGAAGCCTCTGCAAGATCTATGGAAGAGCGACGGGGATCGCGGCGCGATCAGCGCCATTCTCGCCCTCGGGATGACCATCCTGCTCGGGTCGGCCGCTCTGGCGATCGATCTGGGGCATCTGATGAACGTGCGCACCGAGTCCCAGCGTGTGGCCGATCTGGCCGCTCTGGCCGGGGCGGGCGCGTTCGTGAACGCGAACGGTCCCCTGGTGGCCACCACCGCCGACCAGTGGGCGAAGGACTTCGCGGCGCTCAATACGGTGAACAAGACGAGCGTCGTGCTCCAGTCGGCCGATATCCAGGTCGACATTCCCAACGAGCGCGTCCGGGTCACGGTGTACAACACCCAGACGCGCGGGAACGCGATCGGGACCATCTTCGCGCGCGTGCTGGGGATCAACCAGGTGGACGTGGTGACCACCGCGGTCGCGCAGGCGTGGCCCGCCGGCGGCGTCAAGTGCATCCTGCCGCTGTTTCTCGTCGACAAGTGGGACGAGCTGGGCGGCAACCCGCTTCAGTACGATCCGGGCATCGACTACTACGAGGCGTACGCCCCGGCCAGTCCCAGCCCCACCGCGACGGGCTACAGCCAGGGACCGCCGCCACCGGCCGACATAGGGACCGAGATCGTGATCAAGCCGGCGAATGGCCCGCCCAGCTCCTCCGGACGACCGAACCCGAGCTGGTACTATCCGTTCGACGCCTCGGACGTGCCGGGGGGGGCGAACTTCCGGGATGCGATCGCCCACTGCACGGACACGAACTTCATCTACACGTGGGGGCAGCTCCTGACGGTGGAGCCGGGCGCGATGATCGGACCGACGAAGGCGGGGTTCCAGGACCTGATCGCCCAGGATCCGAACGCGGTCTGGGATCACGATCCGAACGTGAATTGCATCGTGGACGCCTCGCAGCTCGGATCGGGGAATCCCGCCAACTGCCGCGGCAGCCCGCGGCTGCGGCCGGTCCCCATGATGGACCCGAACGACACGCCGGCCAGCGGGAAGAAGACCGTCCCGATCCACAACTTCGGGGGCGTGTTCGTGGATCGGGTCCAGGGGAACGACGTGTACGTGGTGTTCGCCGGCTATACGGGCGTGATCCCCGCCTCCAATCCCGGAGGTCCGGTCAATCCGCTGCCCAAGGTGCTCCGTCTGATCGAGTAGGCGCCCGCCAATTCCGCGGCATCCGGCGCGACCCCCAACGCGCTGCCGGTTAACGCGATACGCCGTCGGCAGGCTCCGGCGGACGGACGTGGAGCACTTGCCACACCCGGCCCCCATTCGGCATCCCTCAGCGCCCCGAAGTGGTTGGCAATACGGCACATCGGGCCGGTCGTCCGCTCGGACCGGGACTTGCAACACGTGTCGACGGCGCAATCGAGGGAGAGGGTCGTTTGCCGGGCGAACCGGCCGACCCACGTTGGGTGCGGGGGTGACGCGTGTTCGCCCGCCATCCGGCTTCGCCGCCTCGACCAACGGGCAAGGAAGCACGGAGCCGACCGGTGAAATCGAACAAGTCCTTGAAGAGTCTGTGGAAGCGGGGCGAGGACCGTGGCGCGATCAGCGTCATGCTCGCCCTCGGAATGACCGTCTTGCTCGGGTCCGCCGCCCTGGCGATCGACCTCGGGCATCTCATGAACGTCCGCACGGAATCCCAGCGAGTGGCGGATCTCGCCGCTCTGGCCGGAGCATCGGCCTTCATCGACGCGCCAGGGCCCGGCGTCACGGCCGCAGTGGACCAGCGGGCCAAGAGCTTCGCCGCCCTGAACGACGTCAACCAGAGCAGCGTGGTCCTCAACTCGGCCGACATACAGGTCGACATCCCGAACCAATCGGTTCGCGTCACCGTGTTCAATACGCAGGCGAGGGGCAACCCGGTCGCGACCATCTTCGCGCGCGTGCTGGGGATCAACCAGGTCGATGTGGTGACGACCGCCGTCGCGCGGGCATGGCCCGCCGTCGGGGTCAAGTGCATCCTGCCCGTCTTCCTGGTCGACAAGTGGGAGGAGCTGGGGGGGAACCCCCTGCAGTTCGACCCGGGGACGGATGTCTACGTCCCGTACGATCCCAACATCCAGAACGCGAACGCGACCGGGTACACCGAGGCGGACATCGGAACCGAGATCGTGATAAAGCCCGCGAACGGCCCCCCCAACTCTTCGGGCCGGCCGAATCCGAGCTGGTACTATCCGTTCGACGCTTCGAACATCCCCGGCGGGGCCAACTTCCGGGATGCGATCGCCTACTGTACGGACACCAATTTCATCTACACGTACAATCAGCTGCTGACGGTCGAGCCGGGCGCGATGATCGGGCCGACGAAGCAGGGCTTCCAGGACCTCATCTCGCAGGACCCCAACGCCGTTTGGGACCACGGCATCGACTGCATCGTGGATGCGTCCCAGCTCGGCTCGGGAAGCAAGGCGAACTGCCGCGGGAGCCCGAGACTTCGGCCCGTCCCCATGATGGATCCCAACGACACGCCGGCCAACGGAAAGAAGACGGTTCCGATCACGAACTTCGCAGGTGTCTTCGTGGATCGCGTACAGGGCAACGACGTGTACGTGGTATTCGCCGGCTACACCGGCGTGATCCCGGCCGACGACCCGAACGGTCCCTCCACGCCGTTGCCGAAGCTGCTCCGGCTGGTAGAGTAGGCCCTCATCCGACGGGGTCGTGCGCACCCGCGCTCGACCGCGTCCATCGAAGGTCGCGAGCGAGGCTCCGCCGGGGGAGCCTCGCTCGTCGTCCTGCCGTCTCGGGTGCCCCCCGAGGCTCTGATGGCGCGAAGGTAGACCTGTCGGTCACCGAGCTCCCTCAGCCCGTGCGGGCAGCGAGCAGATCGCGGATCTCGGCGAGGAGCTTCTCCTCCGCTGACGGCTCCGGGGGCGCTGACGGCTCCGCCACCTCCTCCTTCCGTCTCAGCTCGTTGAACCCCCTGACGACGAGGAAGACGGAGAACGCGACGATCACGAAGCTCAGCGCGTGGTTGATGAACGACCCCCAGTTGAGCGTCACGGCGCCGGCCTCCTGCGCCGCGGCCAGGGTGGCGTACGGGCCGGCCGGATCGCCCTGCTCGAGAACGAGGTGGAGCTGGCTGAAGTCGAGCCCCCCCGTGAGCATCCCGATGGGTGGCATGATGATGTCGCTCACCAGCGACGTGACGATCGTGCCGAACGCGGCTCCGATGATGATCCCGACCGCCATGTCCAGCATGTTGCCCTTGATGGCGAACTCCTTGAATTCCTTCAGCATGGCGACTCCTTCCGTAGGTGGAGAGGGGACGGTAGGATCGGCTGCCGGAAGCGGCCTCCGCAAGGTATCGGGATGCGGCCCGGTCGATGCGGGCCGCGCCCACTCGCCCGGGGAAGGCACCGACAGGATCCGGGAGACGAACGGGAGACAGAATGCCACCACCACGACGGTCGGGCCCCCGCCGCCCGATGCGGCCTCGGGATGGGGATGGGGCGCGCCTGGCGGTCATCGTGCTGGCCGTCGGTGCGGCCTCGATCGGTCCGGCCGCGGTCTCCGCACAGGACGAGGAAGCGCCGGGCTGGTACTGGCACGCCGAGCTCACGCTCGTGCTCACGGCCGGCAATTCCGAATCGAGCACGGTCGGCTTCGCGGGCGGCGTGCGGCGCCTGTGGGAGAACACCGAGCTCCGGGTGCGCGGGGGCGGGCTGCGCGCCGAATCGGGGCGCGTATCGCGCACCGCGGTCGGTACGCCCGCGGACTTCGAGGTCGTCGAGCAGTCGGACCGCGGGCTGACGGCGGAGAACTACTTCGCGCGGGCCCGGCTCAACCGGTCGCTCTCCCAGCGCTTCTTCGTGTACGGGGGCGCCGGGTGGGAGCGCAACACGTTCGCCGGGTTGGACAGCCGTGTGTCCTTCGTGGGCGGGGCCGGCAACGGCTGGGTCGACACGGAGGCGACGCGATTCCTGACGGATTACGGCGCCACCTATACGGTCCAGGAAGACGTGATCGACGACCCGAGCACCGCCGACTCGTTCGCGGGCCTCAGGGTTTCGGCGGAGTTCTTCCGACGGCTCACCGGGACGACCGGGTTTCTTAGCGAGCTCGCGGTGGACGAGAACCTCAACGAAACCGAGGACCTGCGCGCGGACTTCACGAACTCCATCGAGATCAGGATCAGCGAGGTGCTCGCGTTGCGTACGAGTCTTCAGCTTCTGTACGACAACCTCCCGTCCCTGACCACGGTCCCGCTCGAGCAACCCGTCGGGACGCCGACCGGCGAGACCGTGGAGGTCCCTCTGGATGAGCTCGATACCCGGCTGTCGATCGCCCTCGTGGCCAGCTTCTGAGCGCCGGATGACACGGCGCGCCGCGATCGCGGGGGCGCTCGCGGGGGCTCTGGGTGTCTCGCTGAGCGGAGCGCTGGAGGCGCAGGGTGCCGATCGCTACGCGGTCGTCCCGCGGCCGGCACGGCTCACCCGGCTCCCCGGAGAGCTCGTTCCCGGTCCCGGCACGCGCGTGTGGTACGACCCGCCGGCGGATGACGCCTTGCGCGCCGCGGCCGCGTTCTGGCTCGACGACGCCCGCCTCGCGAGCGGCCAGCCCCTGGCCGACGGCTCCGGCGCGGCCGCCCGGGACAGCGCGTCCGTCCTCCTCTTCCGGCTCGACAGCGGGCTCGACACCGGGCCGGAGGGCTACCGTCTCGATATCAGCCCCCGCGGGCTCGTGCTCGAGGCGGCCACGGCGGCCGGCATCTTCTACGGAGCCCAGACGCTGCGACAGCTCTCGCCCCCCTCGATCGAGGCGCCCTCGCGTACGACCACGGCCGTCTCCGAAACGGACCGCACGGCCCCGGCCGTTCGGCCCGTCCCGTTCTCGCTCCCCGCGGTCCACATCGAGGACACGCCCCGCTTCCCGTACCGCGGGCTCCACCTGGACGTGGGCCGCCACCTGTTCCCCGTAGAGTTCATCGAGCGCTACATCGACCTCCTGGCGCGCTTCAAGCTCAACACGTTCCACTGGCACCTCACCGACGACCAGGGGTGGCGGATCGAGATCGAGGGCTATCCGCGTCTCACCGAGGTCGGGGCGTGGCGCAGCGAGACGCTCGTCGGCAAGAACTTCGATCCCTACGTCGGGGATGGCCGGCCCTACGGCGGGTTCTACACCGGGGCCGAGGTCCGCGAGGTCGTCGCCTACGCCGCGGCCCGTCACGTCACCGTCATCCCCGAGATCGAGATGCCGGGGCACTCGCTGGCCGCGCTGGCGGCCTATCCCGAGCTGGCGTGCACGGAGGGACCCTTCGAGGTGGGCACCCGGTGGGGCGTGTTCGAGGACATATACTGTCCCTCCGAGCGCACGTTCGACTTCCTCGAGGACGTGCTCGCGCAGGTGATGGAGCTGTTCCCGAGCCCCTACATCCACATCGGGGGTGACGAGGTGCCGAAGACGCGCTGGCGGCGGAGCGCCGTCGCGCAGGGCGTGATGCGGGAGCACGGCCTCGGGACGGAAGAGGAGCTCCAGGGCTGGTTCATCCAGCGCATCGAGCGCTTTCTGGCGGCCCACGGACGGCGACTCCTCGGGTGGGACGAGATCCTCGAAGGCGGCCTGCCGCCCGACGCGACGGTGATGTCGTGGCGCGGCATCGAGGGGGGGATCGAGGCCGCCAGACAGGGGCACGACGTCGTCATGACGCCGGGATCCCACCTGTACTTCGATCACTACCAGAGCCGCGATCGGCGCCGCGAGCCGCTGGCGATCGGAGGATTCACGCCGCTCGACAGCGTCTACGCGTTCGAGCCGATCCCGGCCGCGCTCGATCCCTCCGAGGCCCGCCACATCCTCGGTGCGCAGGCCAACCTGTGGACGGAGTACATCCGCACGCCCGAGCAGGTCGAGTACATGGTGTACCCGCGCGCGCTCGCGCTGGCGGAAGTCGTGTGGACGCCACGCGAGCGACGCTCGTGGGAGGACTTCGTCGCACGCCTTCCCGCGGTCCTCGCCCACCTGGAGCGGAGCGGCGTGCCGTTCCGGATCCCGACCGTGCGAGGACTGGGCGGAGAGCGCCTCACGCTCGGGGACCGCGTCACCGTGCGGCTGTCCTCCGTGCTCCCGGGGGCCGACATCCGCTACACGCTCGACGGAAGCGACCCGATCCGGGAATCGCCGCGCTACGAGGCTCCGATTCCGGTCTCTCCGGGGGAGCGACCCGTGGAGGTGCGGGCGCGCGTCTTCCTCCCGACGGGGCGGGCGAGCCTCGTGGCCTCGGGCCGCGTCATGCGGGCCGTTCCGGTTCCGCCAGCGGAGGTCGATCCCGCGAGTCTGTCTCCCGGTCTGCGATACGAGGTCGCAGCGGGGAGCTTCGTCTCGGTGGACCAGATCGCATCGGCGGACCTCGAGCGCCGCGCCCGGCTCCCCGGGCCCGGCTTCGTGGGGTCGTTCTCCGAGGAGGCCTTCGGGCTCCGGTTCTCGGGATACCTCGAGATTCCGGCCACGGGTGTGTACACCTTCCACCTGACCTCGGATGACGGCAGTCGGCTGGCGATCGCGGGACGCACCGTGGTGGACAACGACGGGCTGCACGCCGCCACCGAGGCATCGGGGCAGATCGCGCTCGAGGCCGGTCTACACCCCGTCGAGGTGCTGTACTTCGAGGCGGGGGGTGGGGAAGCGCTGGCGCTCGACGTCACGCCGCCCGAAGGAGGACGCCGGTCGATTCCCCCCGCCTGGTGGTGGAGCCCGGACTGAGCCGGCCCGACCCGCCCGGGCCGGGAGTCGAGAACGGCGCTCGTCCGTACGACCCTCCCGGGCTCAGCGGACGAGGGCGGTCCCGGCGGTGACCGAGGGGCCGCCAGACATGCCGCCGACCACGTACACGCGCTCGCCGGCCACGGCCAGTCCACGGTGATCCATGGTGGGGACCGCCAGCGGCGCCAGCTCGCGCCACATCCCGGTCCCCACGTCCCACGCGAACACCGCGCTGCGCGGCTCGGCCGCGACCCCGTCGTACCCGATGCCGTCGTAGTTGTACGGGTTGTCCGTGCCTCCCGCGAACACCACGAGACGCCCCATGGCACCGGAGGCGGCGCGGTACAGGGGAGGGCCCGGGTGGTCCGGAAGGCGGTGCCACGTGATGCGGGTCGGGTCCGCGTGATCGATCCGCCCCAGCCAGGAGGATGCCTCGTGGACGAAGCGTGGCGCGCGGCCGGGGTCCATCCGGGCACCGTCGATGTACACGATCACATCGCCGGTCAGCCCGCCCGCGTGACCGAACACGGGGGGGCCGGGGATCGGCGTCGCCGCTCGCCACGCATCCGCGGCCGGATCGTACACCTGGACCTCCGCGACGTTGTCCGTGTCGTGCCAGCCCGACACGAGGTAGACGAGCGAGTCCCGCCATACGCCCGACACCGCGTCGTCCACCGGCGTCGGCATCGGCGCCGCCCGGGACCAGCGGTCGAGCCCGGGGTCGTACGCGTCGACCCGGGCCAGCGAGCGCTCGGACCCGTCCTCGGCCACGGTGTAGCCGCCGAACAGGTAGACCCGCCCTCCGACCGCCTGCGCGGTGGCGGCCAGGCGTCCCTGGCCCGGCACCGGGGCGACGGCTCGCCACGCGTCGCTCCCCACGTCCCAGCGAAGCGCGGTGTTCGTGATCCCGCCTCGCTGTCGCGTGCTGTCGATCCCGAGGAACGAGAACACGGCCCAGCCATCCCGCGTCTCGACCGCGGCGACCGCGTTGTCGCTGATCGGCACCGGGAGGGGCGGGGGAGGGACCGCCTCGTCCGCCGGTACGGGCGCCCGGCGGGCACCTCGGGCAGGTTGCGGGAATCCCCCACCCGCGACCCAGGCCAGGATGGCCAACGCCCCGGCGGCCACGGCGACGATCGTGAAGCCCATGGGGCCGACGCGCCCGACGGGGCGCGTCACGGGCCGTTCCCCCTCCCCGTCACCCACCTCGCGCCTCGAGCAGCCCCTCGAGCGGCTCCTCGCGCGCGCCGTTCTCGTCGCACACCGCGAAGCTCGATTCGGAATCCCCGTACAGCGCCACCCCGGCGTATTCGCCGCGCGTGTCGAGGATGAAGAAACGCACGTCGAACGCCGGGACCCCCCGCTCGTCGAGCAGCCGCGGCTCGACCGTGTTGTCGCGAATGCGGCGCAGGGCGGCCATCCCGGCGTCCTTGGGGGACAGTCCCTGCCGCATGAACTCGACCACCAGGAACGACGACAGGTTGAACAGATTCGCTTCGCCCCGGCCGGTCGAGCCACACGCGCCGACCTCGTTGTCCACGTACTGACCGGCTCCCAGGATGGGCGAGTCGCCCGCTCGCCCAGGGATCTTCCACGCCAGCCCGCTCGTCGTGGTCACGCCGCACACATCCCCGCTCGCGCTCACGGCCTCGAGGCTCGTCGTGCCCCAGAAGGAGTGCTCCGGGATGAGCCCATCCTCGACCATGGAGCGCCCGGCCCGCCAGGAGGCATCCGCGAACGCCCGCACCCGCGCGCGTCGCTCCGCCATGGAGAGGCGGTCGGCGTCCGGATCCCGTGCTCCCCCGCGGCGGTGGAGGCGCTCGTCCGGGTCGAGCCAGTGCGACGGGTCCACGCGTCGACGCCACTCGAGCCACAGCGCGCGCGAGCGCTCGGTGTTGAGGTCATCCTCGATCTCGAAGCCGACCTGGCGAGCGAACTCCCGCGCGCCGTCCCCGACCAGCAGGTGATGGTCGGTGAGCTCGGCGACAGCCCTGGCGACCCCGGACGGCGTCCGGACGCCCTCGATCGCGGCGACCCCCCCGGCCCAGCGGCGCGGCCCGTGCATGAGGCAGGAGTCGAGCTGCACGACGCCGTCGGCGTTGGGGAGCCCGCCGTAACCGATCCCGGTCTCCTCGGGATCCAGCTCGGGGATGTTCACGCCGGCTACGAGCGCATCGAGGACGTCCTCACCCCCGGTGATGCCGCGGAACGCGCGCTCGATGGCGCTCTCGGGCCCGCCGTTCCGGTAGCGTATCGAGCTCACATCGGCCACGCACACCGGGCGTGTGGCCCGGTGGCGCACGATCGCCGGGGCCGCGGGGCGTTCGGCGGCCGCCAGGCCTGCCGGGACGGAGGCGACGGCGACGCCGGCAGCGGTGGTCTTCACGAAGTCGCGTCGGTCCATCGATGGGGCTCCTCGGTAGGTCGAGCCGAAGCGGACGTCGGCACCAGAGATGGTCGCGGACCGTCGGACGCACAAGGCGTCCTTCCGGGAGCGTCGGGCCATCCTCGAGTTGCCACCCGAGAGGGCCCACCGTCTCTTGTGCGCCGGGAGCCGGGGTCGGTGGCCAGGGATACACGGGATCGATGACCGCAGCGGGCGACAGGCGCGCGCAGTTCGAGGCCGAAGCGCTGGTGCACCTGGACGCGCTGTACGGACTCGCGCTCCGGCTCACGGGGGGAGATCGGGCGCGCGCCGAGGATCTCGTACAGGAGACCGCACTCAAGGCCTGGCGGGGCTGGGACGGCTTCGAGCCGGGAACCAACGCCCGCGCCTGGCTGCTTACCATCCTCAGGAACACGTTCATCAACGAGTTCCGGCGCATGCAGCGCCACCCCGACCCGGTCACCTTCGACGAGATCGCGGAGCGCTCCGTGTTCGCGGACGTGGCCGAGGAGGACCCCGAGGGCGGGTTCTTCGATCGTCTCGTCGACGCGGAGGTGAGCCGCGCCGTCGACGAGCTTCCCGACGAGTTCCGGGTCCCCGTCGTGCTGTCGGACCTCGAGGGGCTCAGCTACCAGGAGATCTCCGACGTCATGGGCATTCCGGTGGGGACCGTCAAGTCGCGACTGCATCGCGCCCGCCGGCGTCTGCAGCGACGCTTGTACTCGTACGCGAAGGAGATGGGATACCTTTCATGATGGACCGCGCGGGGGATGGGGATGGCGAGCGGATCTCCTGCGAGCAGGCGATCGAGCGGGTGTACGAATTCCTCGATGGCGAGCTCGACCCGGATTGGACCGAGCGGGTGCGCGAGCACCTCGAGGTGTGCAGGCGCTGCTATCCGCACTTCAACTTCGAGCGCATCTTCCTCGACCACGTCCGAAGCAAGGGCCTGTGTCCGGAGAGAAACGAGCTGCTCGAGCAGCGGATCCGCGAGGCGCTGCTCCCCGACTGACTGGTCGCGGGGCGTGCGCCGGCCGCGTGGCCGCGGGGAGCGCGGCCACGCGGCCCGGAGCAACGTCAGGCGCTCGCGCTCTTGACGTCGAGCGTCGACGCGGCCCGGCGCACGGGCCGTATGTCGTGCGCCTCGAGCGCCGCGATGCGCCGCTTCACGCCGATCAGGCTGTCCGGGTTGAGCGACAGCGAGTCGATCCCCGCCTCGACGAGGAACTCCGCGAAGTCCTCGTGATCGCTGGGGGCCTGTCCACAGATCCCGACCTTGCAGCCTTTCGCGTGCGCCCTCTGGATCAGATCGAAGATCGCCCGCTTGACGGCGATGTTGCGCTCGTCGAACAGGTCCGCGAGCGCCGCCGAGTCGCGATCCACGCCCAACACGAGCTGCGTGAGGTCGTTGGAGCCGATCGAGAACCCGTCGAAGCGCTCCGCGAACTCCTCCGCGAGGATCACGTTGGACGGGATCTCGGCCATCACGTAGACCTCGAGACCGTTCCTCCCGCGCTCGAGCCCATTGTCCGCCAGGACGCCGAGCACCCGGTCGGCCTCCTCGAGGGTGCGGCAGAACGGGATCATGATCAGGACGTTGGCCAGGCCGATCTCCTCCCGCACGGAGCGGATCGCGTCGCACTCGAGCGCGAACCCCTCACGGTACCGGTCGCTGTAGTACCGGGCGGCGCCCCGGAACCCGAGCATGGGGTTGTTCTCGGGCAGCTCGAACGTCCGTCCACCGATCAGGTCCGCGTACTCGTTGGTCTTGAAGTCGCTCATGCGGACGATCACGGGGTGTGGCCAGCTGGCGGCGGCGATCTTGGCGATCCCGGCCGCCAGCCGGTCCACGAAGTACCGCGTCTTGTCCCGATACCCCCTCGTGAGCCGTTCGATGCGAGCCTTCGTATCCTCGTCCTCGAGCTCGTCGAAGCGCACGAGGGCCATCGGGTGGATCTGGATGTGGTTGGAGATGATGAACTCCATGCGCGCGAGGCCGACGCCGCGCGACGGGAGGCGCCACCAGCGGAACGCGGCCGCGGGGCTCCCCACGTTGAGCATGAGCTCCGTCTCGGTCTCGGGGACATCGAGGTCGACCTCCTGCTCCTCGTACGCGAGGACCCCGTCGTACACGTACCCCACCTCGCCGGCGGCGCACGACAGCGTCACCTCCTGGCCGTCCCGCAGCTTCCGGGTCGCGTCCCCCGTGCCGACGACGGCCGGCGTGCCCAGCTCGCGGCTCACGATGGCCGCGTGGCAGGTCCGTCCGCCCGAGTTGGTCACGATCCCGGCGGCGCGCTCCATGATCGGCACCCAATCCGGGTCGGTCATCTCGGTGACCAGGATGGCCCCGTCCTCGAAACGGTGGATCTGCGACGGGTCCTCGAGCAGGCACACGCGTCCGGTGGCGATCGACTGACCGACGCTGATCCCGGACACGAGACACGTGCCGCTCTCGACGAGCTCGTACGTCTTGAGGATCGCGGCGCTCGACCTCGACTGGACCGTCTCGGGGCGGGCCTGGACGATGAACATCTCGCCCGTCCCGCCGTCCTTGGCCCACTCGATGTCCATCGGACGGCCGTAGTGCTTCTCGATCTCGACGACGGCCCGGGCGAGCTCGAGCACCTCATCGTCGGTGAGCACGCACCCGTTGCGCTCCTCCCCGGTGGTCGCGACCTCGACGGTCGAGCCATCACAGCTTCCGTCCGAGTCCGCGTACACGAGCTTCCGCTCCTTCGAGCCCAACGTGCGGTCGACGATGGGGAACACGCCGGGCTCGGAGAGGAGCGGTTTGAATACGGTGTATTGATCGGGGGTCACGCTCCCCTGGACGACGGTCTCGCCCAGACCCCAGGCCGCGCTGATCAGCACGACGTCCGGGAATCCGGTCTCGGTGTCCAGCGAGAAGCACACGCCGGCGCTCGCCAGATCGGAGCGCACCATCTTCTGCACCCCGACCGACAGAGATACGTCCAGATCGTCGAAGCCCTGCCTGTCCCGGTACGCGATCGCGCGGTCGGTGAACAGCGACGCGTAGCAGCGACGGCATGCGTCGAGCAGCGAGTCGGGGCCCCGGATGTTCAGATAGGTTTCCTGCTGCCCCGCGAAGCTCGCTTCCGGAAGATCTTCGGCCGTCGCGGAGCTCCGCACGGCGACGTCGACCGCCCCGTCGTCGAAGCGACCGCACAACTCGGTGTACGCGTCGCGGATCTCCTCCTTGACGGGGTCGGTGAACTCGCCCGCCAGAATCGCGGACCGGATGGCGGCGCCCACATCGGACAGGCTTCGGAATCCGCTCTCCAGATCGTCCAGATGGGCCCGGATCACGTCTCCGAGATCGTTGCAGACGAGAAACTCCTGAAAGGTCCGCACCGTGATGGCGAATCCGTCCGGCACCCTGACACCACGATCACCGAGCGCGCGGATCAGCTCCCCGAGCGATGCGTTCTTGCCCCCCACCTCGGCCAGGTGGTCCGACCCGATCTCGGAAAACCACCGGATGTTCGCCATCGATCGTGCTCCTTCCCGGCACGCCGCCGGGGCGGGTCCGTACCGCCACCGGGTGCCGTCCACCGTCGTTTCGCAAGCGACGTTCCGCATGGCGGGGGTGCGCAAACGGTTCCCCTGGAATGGATTGCAAAACCGCCGGACCGCGGCCGACGGCGAGGTGTGGTGTGGGGGCCGCGGGGGAGGTGTCGCGCGCCCGCAGCAAGCGATGCCTCGGGGTGTCCGAGACTATCCGGTCCGCGGGCCTTCCGGCTCGAACAGTCCGAGCTGCTCCCGGGGGGGAGGGCTCCCCGGGTCGGGGAGAGCGGACCAGGCCTCGTGCCGGTGTATCGCCTCGCCCAGCGGCGAGATCAGCTCGCGGTCGTCCTCGTCGGCGCGATTCACCCTCGTGCTCACGGGGAACGCCTCGAGCGGTCCGTCGAACGGCCGCAGCGCCGGGCGCACCCGATCGAAGTCCAGGACGGCGGGATCGAGCCACGGCGCGAGGTCCCCCGCGGCGAGGATGACCGGCATGCGGTCGTGCAGCGGCGCGAGCAGCTCGTTCGCACCGGTCGTCACGACGGTGCACGATTCGATCGCGCCCGCGGGATCGGCGTGCCGGTCCCACAGGGCGGCGAAGGCCAGTGGAGCTCCGTCCACGCGCCTGATGTAGTAAGGCTGCCGGACGCCACGCTCGGTGCGCCACTCGTAGAACCCGTCCGCGAGCACGGCGCATCGGTGGTCGAACACGAGGTTCCGGAACGAGGCCCGACTGTCGAGCGATTCCGCGCGCGCGTTGATCATGAGCGGCAGGCTCCCGGTGTCCTCCGCCCAGCCCGGGATGAGGCCCCAGCGGAGGCCGACGATCTCGCGTCCCGCCGGTCGCTCGCGAAGCGCGGCCACCGTCTGGGTCGGGGCGATGTTGAAGCGTGGTCCATCGTCATCGACCGCCAGGGCGGCGTCGAACATCTCGGCCAGGTCGGGAAGCGGCGTCTCGAGGCTGTATCGTCCGCACATGGCCCCAATCTAATCCCCCGTTGCGGGGCGCGCGGTGCTGGCCGAACATCCGGTCACGCGTCCATGGCTCGGGCCCGGAGCCGGTCGAAGGAGCGGGGTGGATCCACCTCGTGAACCACCGGGCACCCCGGACCGGCACTCCAGGAACGACATGAAGATCGCCCTCGTACAGCAACGCGCAGGACCCGACCGTGGCGACAACCTCCGACGGGCGCTCGAGGCGATGGGGCGCGCCGCGGACCGGGGCGCCGAGCTCGTCGCGTTCGCCGAGCTGGCGGTGGACCCGTTCTTCCCCCAGCACGAGCGGGATCTTCGCGCGCTCGACACGGCCGAGCCCATCCCGGGCCCGCTGGCGGATCGGGTCGCGACGCGATCCGCGGAGCTCGGGGTGGTCACGGTGTTCAACATGTACGAGTTGGGCGGGGACGGCCGTCGCTACGACAGCTCTCCCGTGTTCGACCGCGACGGCACCCTGCTCGGCGTGACGCGCATGCTGCACATCACCGACTACACCTGCTTCCACGAACGGATGTACTACGCGGAGGGGGATCGGGGCGCCCCGGTGTACGAGACCGCCGCGGGGCGGATCGGCGTCGCCATCTGCTACGATCGTCACTACCCGGAATACATGCGCCGGTTGGGAGAGCAGGGGGCGGAGCTCGTCGTGATCCCCCAGGCCGGCGCCGTGGGCGAGTGGCCGGAGGGTCTGTACGAGGCCGAGATTCGCGTCGCGGCCTTCCAGAACGGGTACTTCGCGGCGCTCTGCAACCGGGTCGGCGCGGAGGAGCGTCTGACCTTCGCGGGCGAGTCGTTCGTCGTCGATCCGGAAGGCTCCGTGATCGCGCGTGGCCCCGGCGGGGAGGAGGCCGTCGTCCTCGCCGACATCGACCCGGCGGCGTGCGGGACCTCCACCGCCCGGCGGCTCTTCTGGCGGGACCGTCGTCCCGACGTGTATCGGGAGTGGTCGTCGGATGCGGTGCCGGCGGCCCGGCACTGAAGGGGGGACGCGCCACGTGGGATTCCTGCTGGGGGTGGTGATCGGGATCGTGCTCCTGTTAGCGGGCCTCAGGCTCGCGCTGCCCCGCATCATCCCCTTCTTCGTGTTCTATCCCGAGCACCTGTCGCCCCAGGAGAGCCACCCCCGCTACTGGGGATTCCCGGATGCCACCGAGGTACGGATCCCCACCCTGGATGGGCCCGTGTTGCACGCGTGGTGGTTTCCGGCGGTCAACACCGACGCGAGCTCGGGGGCGGCCATCTATTTCCACGGGAATGCGGGGCACCTGGGAGACCGTGGCACCGTAGCGGCCGCCCTGTCGGGGATGGGGCTCGACGTCCTGCTTCCCGACTACCGCGGGTACGGCCTCAGCGAGGGGAAGCCCAGCGAGGGCGGCCTGTACGCCGACGCGCGGGCCGCCTACCAGTGGCTCGTGAATCAGCGGGGCGCCGATCCGGGCCGCCTGTTCCTGATCGGGAACTCGCTCGGAAGCGCGGTGGCCGTGGATCTCGCCATGCAGAGAAAAACGGCGGGCCTCGTGCTCCTCGGAGCGTTCACCAACACGCCGTCCATCGCGCGACGGCGCATCCGATGGCTGCCGGAGTGGTACCTGGATTGGGACCAGGCGCGCTTCGACGTGCTGGAGCGCATCGGGCGCGTGCACGTTCCGGTGTTGATCGCGGCGGGCAGCGACGATCGCGTGATCCCGCCGGACGAGGCGCGCCGTGTGTTCGAGGCGGCGCGCGAGCCGAAACGCTGGTGTCTGGTGGACGGTGCCGGGCACAACGACATCTTCAGCCACGAAGCCCTGTGGGGAGAGCTGTACCGCTTCACGCACAACGTGCTGGTGGGGGACGAGGAAGCGGCGACGCTGCGTCCGGGATCGTCCTGACGTGCGAGCCCCGCGGATCGTGGCCGCGGCCGCGTGCACCGGGCTCCTCGTGAGCGGCTGCGGCGAGGCCGCGCCGGGCGCCCCGCCCGCGCCGGGCGTCCCGATCGAGCTCGCGCGAGCCCGGGCACGGGAGATCTCCGAGCTGTCCTACGACCTGCGCTTCCTCGTCCCGGAGTCCCGGGGCGAGCCGATCCTCGGCGAGGCGCTCATCCGCTTCCGACGCACGGCGAGGGGGCCGCTCATCCTGGACTTCGCCGCGACGCCCGATCAGGTGCGCGCCGTCGACGCCAATGGCGACGAGCTGGACCTCGAACCGGTCAACGAGCACCTGGTCGTCCCGCGCTCGTCGATGCGGCGCGGCGAGAACCTCATCCGCATCTCGTTCGTGGCGGGGGATGGGTCGCTCAACCGGACCGACGAATTCCTCTACACCCTGTTCGTCCCGGACCGGGCCCGCTGGGCGTTCCCGGCGTTCGACCAGCCGGATCTGAAGGGGCGTCTGTCGCTCACGCTCGATGTCCCGGGCAGCTGGCGCGCGGTCGCCAACGGCCGCGAGCTCGAGGTGGCGGGAGCGACGCGGCCGGGCGAGGGCGACCGGATGATCTACCGGTTCGGGGAGACCGAACCCATCCCCACGTACCTGTTCTCGTTCGTGGCCGGGCGCTTCCGGGTCGAGGAGGCCGAGCGCGACGGCCGAACCCTCAGGCTCTTCCACCGCGAGACCGACTCCGCGAAGGTCGCCCGCAACCTGGACGCGATCTTCGATCTCCACGCCACCGCTCTCGAGTGGCTGGAGGAGTATACCGGGATCCCGTACCCGTTCGGGAAGTTCGACTTCGTGGCCGTCCCCTCCTTCCAGTACGGCGGCATGGAGCACCCGGGGGCCATCCTGTACCGCGCCTCGTCGCTGTTCCTCGACGAGTCCGCCACCCAGGGGCAGCTCCTCGGCCGGGCGTCGGTGATCGCGCACGAGACGTCGCACATGTGGTTCGGGGACCTGGTCACGATGCGCTGGTTCGACGACGTCTGGATGAAGGAAGTGTTCGCCAACTTCATGGCCGCCAAGATCGTGAACCCGAGCTTCCCCGAGCTCGATCACGACCTCCGCTTCCTCCTCGCGCACTACCCCGCGGCCTACGAGGTCGACCGCACGGAGGGGGCGAACCCCATCCGGCAGCCGCTCGAGAACCTGAACGAGGCCGGCACGCTGTACGGGGCGATCATCTACCAGAAGGCCCCCATCGTGATGAGGCAGCTCGAGCTCCTCGTGGGCGAGGAGGCCTTCCGGGACGGGCTCAGGGAGTACCTCGAGACACACGCGTTCGGCAATGCCACATGGCCCGAGCTGATCGAGATCCTCGACCGGCGCTCGCCCCTCGATCTGCGCGCCTGGAGCCGCACGTGGGTCGAAGAGCCCGGGCGGCCCACGGTCACCACGCGGGTCGACGCCGTCCCCGGTGGCGTGCGCGTGCGCTTCCACCAGGAGGACCCCCGTGGGCGCGGGCTCGTGTGGGAGCAGACGATTCGCCCCTGGGTCGGGAGCGGGCAGCCGCTGCCCGCCGGGCCGCTCACCCTGGGCCGGGACGCCGAGGTCGAGGCTCCGGGTCCTGCCGATTTCGTGCTGCCCAACGGCGGGGGGCTCGGGTACGGCCTGTTCCGCCAGACCGACGCGTCGCGGGCACGGCTGATCGAGCGGCTGCCGAGTATCCCGTCGGCCATGCCGCGGGCCGTGGCGTGGCTCACGCTGTGGGACGAGACGCTGGAAGGGGAGGTGACGCCGCGGAGCTGGGTGGGTCTCGCCCGTCGGGCACTCGGGACCGAGCGCGAGGAGCTCGTGCTGGCACGCATGCTGGCCGATCTCGAGACGGCGTTCTGGCGCTTCCTCACCCCCGACCAGAGGGCGGAGCTCGGCCCCGCGCTCGAAGCGCTCCTGTGGGGCCGCATGGAGGAGGCCGACCGGCCGTCGCTCAAGGCGAGCTTCTTCAACGCGTACGAGGACATGGCCACGTCGACCCCCGCCCTCGAGAGGCTGACGGCGGTGTGGACCCGCGGTGGCGGGATCGCGGGGCTCCCGCTGTCCGAGCGCGACCTCACGGGCCTGGCCGAGGAGCTGGCCTTGCGCGGCGTGGGGAACGCCGAGGCGATCCTCGACAGTCAGGCCGACCGCATCCAGAATCCCGATCGGCGAGCCGAGTTCGAGTTCGTCAGACCCGCGCTGTCGGCGGACCCCGCCCTCCGGGACGCCTTCTTCGAGTCGCTGGCCGATCCCGCCAATCGAGAGCGCGAGCCCTGGGTCCTGTCGGCGCTCCGCTTTCTGCACCACCCGCTGCGCGAGGAGGAGTCGCGTCGCTATCTGCGGCCCGGCCTCGACCTGCTCGAGGAGATCCAGCGCACGGGAGACATCTTCTTCCCGAAGCGGTGGCTGGACGCGATGCTCGACGGACACTCGTCGCCCGAGGCGGCCGATGTCGTGCGGGTCTTCCTGGCGGAGCACCCGGACTACCCCGACCGGTTGCGCGCCAAGATCCTGCAGTCTTCCGACGTGCTCTTCCGGGCGGCCACGCTGCGTGATCCGGATCTGGGCGCCGCGGCGGCGGGGGGTCCGTCGGGAAGACCGGACTAAACCCGCCGCGGGTGCCGCGCGTCTCTCGACCGGACCCGGATCACGGAGAGGACGGATGCGCGCGCTACGGAGCTTCACGATCATGTGGGCGGCATGGGCCGCCGGGATCCTGGCGTTCGCCTGCGCGGCGAGCCTGATCGGCGCGGAGGGCCCATCGAGGGTCGATCTCGTGTCGTGGGCGGCGGGCGCCCTGATGCTCGCCGCCTTTCCGGCCGGTGTCGCGGCCGGTCCCCGTGCGGTGCGCTGGGAGGGTGACTGGATCCGGTCGCTGGCCGCCTTCGCGGTGGCGACCATCGCCCTGGCTGCCGTCGTGTTCGCCGTGCGCGGGTACGTGGGTCCGGCCCTCCTTCCAGACGCCGTAGGCGAGCCGGTGACGTGGTCGCTCGGGGAGCGGGTGGCCGCCGCGCGTGCGGCGGAGCGGACCGCCGCGGAACAGGGGACGGTGGAGGCCTGGAAGGTGGCCAACGAGATCGCGTGGCACGCGGACATGACCGTGACGTCCGCCATCGCGACGCTCGCGTTCGCCTGGGTGGGCGCGCTGCTGGGCGCCTGGCTGCCCGCGGCGCTCGGGCGCGAGATCCGCTACGCGGTGTGCGCCGCGGCCGGGCTGTTCCTCCTCGTGACGGGCTACCTGATCACCGAGAACGGGTACGAGCTCATCCTCCTCCGGATGGCCGGGCCCGCCGCCGTGACGGCGTGGCTGCCGCTCATCGCCCCCGGCATGCTCGCCGCCGGGCTCGCGGTCCCCACCCTGATACGGCTCGTCTCCCGGCCGCCATGAGTCCCGATGAGGTGGCTCGCTTCCGATCGGGGGACCCGGACCTGTTCCGCCGTCTGGTCGACACGCACTCGCCTCGTCTGCTCGCGCTGGCGCGCGGGTTCGCCCCGGATGTGGACGGGGCGCACGATCTCGTCCAGGAGACGTGGGTGCGCGCATACGGCGGGCGACGCACGTACCGGGGCGGTGCGTTCGGGGCCTGGCTCGTGACCGTGTGCCGCAACGTGTGCGTGTCGCACGTGCGCGCCCGACGGCCGGGCCGGGAGGAGGCCGACCCGGAGCGGCTGGTTGACCGGAGCGGGAACCGACCCGACGACGACGCGGCGCGTGCGGAGCTGCGTCACGATATCTCGCGGGCCCTGTTCGAGCTCCCGGAGCGCCAGCGCGAGGTGGTCGTGCACCGCATGATGGAGGGTCGCTCGACCCGCGACACCGCCCTCCTCATGGGGTGCGCGGTGGGGACCGTGAAGGCGACGCTGCACCAGGCGCTCGCACGCCTGGCCGAGCCGCTGGCGCGGCACGGGATCGCGCCCGCGGGCACGAGACCCGACATGGAACCGAAGCGACGGGAGGCGAGATGAGCGAGCACGGGCACCACGGGCCACCCCCCGCCGAGCATCTGGAAACCGACGATGCGGTGTCGCTGCTCTCCGTCCTCGGCCCGGCCGCGGGCCGCAGGCTCGATCACATCGTGCAGTGCGAACGGTGCCGTGGGGAGATCGACCGGGTGGGCGCGCTCGAGTCGGCGCTCGCGCCGCTCGCGCCGCGGCCCGGGTTCGGCGCGCAGGTCATGGCCGCCGTCCCGTTCGAGACTCGGGCCGACCGGCCGCTGTGGGGCTGGAGGGTGGTGAACGCGGTCCTGACCTTCGGGGCCGCCGTCTATCTCCTCGGGATGCTGGGCGCCCGTCTGACGCCGCACGTGGCGCTCTTCGCGTGCGGAGCCGCCGGGATCATCGGTGGGCTGGCCAGCGCCCGCAGGGTCAGCCGACGGGCGTGAGGATCCAGTCCACCGCGTCGGACAGGTCGCGGGCGATGTAGACGGGCCAGGCCCGCGGGCTGCGCTCCTCCACCTTCCGGTTCACCCACACGGTGGAGATGCCGAGCGCGGTGGCGGGCTCGATGTCGTGGTACAGGCTCTGGGCGATGTGGATCCACCCTCCCGGTGCTCCCGGCCTCCGATCCTCGACGTCGTCCCCGGCCACCTCGCCGCCCCTATCGCCAGCCGACTCGACCCAGCGACGGCCGGCCACGAAGTGCGCGACGGCCGGCTTGTAGCTCTCGAGGCTCTGGGCCGTGACGAGCCGCTCGAACGGGACGTCGAAGTGCTCCAGCGTCCCCGCGAGGAGGTCGTCGTCGATGTTGGACAGGATCCCGAGCTGGATCCCCGCCTCGTGGAGCCGCCGGAGGGCGCCGCGCGTGTCCGGGAAGGGCGTCCAGCCGGGGATGGCGGCGGGCACCGTCCCGGCCCGCTCCTCGTCGGCGTCCCACGCGTGACGCCGGGCCAGCTCGAGCGTCACCTCGGTGAGCAGCCGGCGATACGAGCGGTACTCGGCCGTCTTGAGCTCGTTCTGGATGGCGTGGAACTCGTCCAGCAGCGGCTCCGGCGGCAGGGGCTGGCATTCCGGGCACGCCGACCGGAGCGCCGACAGGATGCCGGCGTCCCAGTCGATGAGCGTGCCGTAGCAATCGAACGTGAGGAAGCCGGCCCGGCTCAGGAGTGGGTCAGCTCGGCGCAGGCCACGATGCTCCCCGGGTTCTGGGGCGACTCGTGGATGTTCACGTAGTACGACTGCGCCGGGTCGAGCCCGACCGACAGATTCGCGACCTCGTTCGCGTTCCCGGCCTGGTCGGGCCGCAGGATCGGATAGGCGGCCGCCGATCCCACCACCGGGCCACCGGACCCGCACGTTCCGCGGTGGACGTGCCACGGGTGCTCCCCGCCGGGCGTCCCCCTCGAGATCGACACCACGACCTCCGTCCGCGAGCCGATCGTGGTCGCGGCGGCGGAGCCCCGGACGTTGCCGGCGACGCCCGTGGAGAGGATCTGTCCGTTCCAGCGGACCGTCGTGTTGCCCGACGGCGAGCCGGACCCGGAGGCGGGCGGGCGAGGCATCGAGCCACCGCTGCCGGAGGCGCACGCCGCCATGAGCGCCAGCGCCGGAGTCAGGACGAGCGATTTCGTGAGCCTGTTGGACATCGATGCGCCTCCTTCGTGTGGTCTCCACGGTCCACGCCGTCGACGGCGGCCGCGTTTTCCGGCCCGTCGTTCACCGCTCCATCACGCCTCGACCTCCCGAACGCCGGCCGTGCCGGGCGCGTCCGGGTCGTCGTCGCCCGGACCGTTCGGGGGGCCGCGGCGCGCCTTGCCGCTCGCCTCCTCCACGACCACCTCGACGAGCAGCGTCGCCCTGAGATGCTGCGGCGTGGCGCGCGAGTAGTCCTCGCCCGCCGTGCGGCCCTCGAAGTAGCGCGACACCATCCGCTCGAGGATCGCGTTCTTCTCGTCCGCATCCTCGACGACGCGGCCCGTGCCGAAGCACACCGCGCTCCGGTAGTTGGCGGAGTGGTCGAGTGCCGTCTTGGAGTACACCAGCTGGTCGAGATGGGTCACGCTCACGCACACCGGGGCGCCGGTCGCCAGGTGAACGAGCGCCCGGCTCTTGGTCGAACCGTGCAGGTAGATCCGATCGGGCTCGGCGGGGTCGTAATGGTACAGGAGGGGGATCACGAACGGCTGTCCGTCGACCACGAACCCCAGGTGGGCCACACGACCCGCGGCCAGGATGCCGGGGACCTCCCCCGCGACCGATCGGTCGGAGAGCTGTCGGAGTCGGCTTCGTTCGCTCATGCCGGTGGCCTCCCTGGTGGCCCGGGCGAGGCTCCACGCGCCGCGCTACGTTCAGCGTATGACACCCGGCGGGATTGTATCCGGAGGGGAGGGCCCGGGCCACCGATCCCTGTCGCGCACCCCGCGACCGCCGAACTTCTTCGCGGGCGGGGCGATCGATCGGGCCGCCGATCGTCGATCGGACCCGGAATGGGTGGCCGCGCGGCTCGAGGAGCCGTCCGCCCGCGCCGTCGTGGTGTGGCGCTCTCGCAGCCTGGTGAGACCGACGCGCGAGGCGGGGGAGGGGTTCGACCCCGTCCTCCTTGGCGTGCCCGAGGCGGCCGGCGTGGCGGGAGATCCCAAGGAATGGATCTTCCTGGGTCTCGATCGCGGACCGCTCGGCGACCGCGAACCCCGGGCGCTGTTCGCGGCCGAGATCGAGGACGGGACCGCCTCCGAGCCCCCGCTTTCGGGGCGCGGGGAGTTCCATGACCTGCACGCGATCGGCGCCCTGCTGTCCCGGTCCGAGGGGTCGTTGCTCGCCTACGCGCGGGCGGTGGTGACGTGGAGCCGGCGACACCGATTCTGCGGATCGTGCGGGAGCCCCACGTCGCCGCGGGAGGGCGGCCACGTCCGCCGCTGCGTGCGGGCGGAGTGCGAGACCGAGCATTTTCCGCGCACCGATCCGGCCATCATCGTCCTCGTGACCGACGGCGATCGCTGCCTCCTGGGGCGCAAGGACCTGTGGCCCGACGGCGTCTACTCGACCCTGGCCGGGTTCGTCGAGCCTGGAGAGAGTCTCACCGAGGCGGTGGTGCGCGAGGTGCGGGAGGAGTCGGGCATCGAAGTGGGCCGCGTGCGCTACCGCTCCTCGCAGCCGTGGCCCTTCCCGACCTCGCTCATGCTCGGCTTCCACGCCGACCGCATCGGGGGGGAGCTCGAGGTGGACGGCATCGAGCTCGCCGACGCACGCTGGTTCCACCGGGAGGACCTCGCCCGGCGCCGGGAGATCGGGCTCAGGCTCCCCTCCCGCGTGTCGATCGCCCGACGCCTCATCGAGGAGTGGCTGGGCCCTTGACATATGCAACTAATTGGTTGCATGATCTGCCATGAGCGTATTCGAAGCCGTGGCGGATCCGACCCGGAGGGAGCTCCTCGGGCGTCTGCGCGAGCAGGGCCCGCGCGCCCTGGGAGAGCTGGCCGAGGGCATCCCCATGAGCCGTCAGGCGGTCACCAAGCACCTCGATTTCCTCGCGGGCGCCGGTCTGGTCCGCATCCGCAGGGAAGGGCGTCTCCGGATCCACGAGCTGGATCCTGCCCCCCTCGAGGAGCTCGATCGCTGGCTGGAGCCGTACGCGGCCGAATGGGATCGCCGCCTCGAGCGGTTGCAACGACACCTGGAGGAACGATGACGGAGAGCGTGCATACGACGGACGCGGTCGAGAAGACGTTGGAGCTTCGCGCCAGCCCCGAGCGCGTATGGAGGGCGCTCATCGATCCGGTCGAGCTGGGCTCGTGGTTTCCCGATCGGGTCGACGATCTGGACGAGCCGTCGGGCGGCTGGCTGGTGTGGGAGAAGCACGGAAGGTACGCAATCCGGGTCGTCGAGACCGATCCTCCGCGACGTCTAGTGTGGACCTGGGCGCGGAAGCCCGAGACGCCGCTCGATGACGCGCCGACCACGACCGTGGTCTGGACGCTCGAGGCGACCGCGTCGGGAGGGACACGCCTGCACCTCCGCGAGAGCGGGTTCGCCACCCGGGAAGCGCGGGACGGGAACGACAAGGGTTGGGATCAGGAGCTGGGCGAGCTCGTCGAGTACCTTTCGGCCTGACGACGCCGGGGACCCGGACCCGGACCCGGTTCGGGTCCCTCACGGCGTGCCCGGCCGCGCCCTCCGCGCTACGGCGAGCGTGCTGGCCACGATGAGCGCCGCTCCCACGGCGGTCCACCGGTCGGGCCGCTCGCCGAAGAAGATCGCCCCCCACGCGGCCGCGAACACGATCTGGACGTAGCCGACCGTCATGGCGCGGCCCGCGGCCTCGGCGGCGAGGCCGTGGGTGAGCATCACCTGGCCCGCGTGGGTGGTGACGCCGACCCCCGCGAGGGCGAGCCACTGCCAGCCGTGCGGCATCACGAACCCCGGGATGGTCGCGGGGAGGCTCCCGAGCGTCGTGACCACGGCGAACCACAGCACGATCACCATCGGGTGCTCGGTGTGCCTGAGCTCGCGCACCGTCACGTACGCGCACGCGCTCAGGATCGCGCCCAGAAGCGCGATGCCGGCGGCGTACGGATCGAGCCTCGACGCCCCCTCGAACAGGAACGACGGCCGAGCGATGAGGATCACGCCGGCGAGCGACGCCACCAGGCTGACCGCGTCGCGCGCCCGAATCGGCTCGGAGATGACGAGCGCGGCGAACGCGGCCGTGAACACCGGGTTCGTGTAGTGGATGACCGTGACGTCGGCGAGCGGCAGGTGCACGACCGCGTAGAAGAAGCAGCTCACCGCCGCGAACCCGAACAGTCCCCGCAGCGCGAGGAGCCCCTTCCGCCGGCCGCGGAAGTCGAGCCCGACCATGCGTCGCACCGTGGTGTACGCGATCACGATGGTGATCAGCCCTCGGACGAGCACGATCTCCTGGCTCGGCATGGCCTGTCCGACGAGCTTGACGAGCAGGCTCATGAGGCTGAAGGAGAAGGCGGCCGCCACCATGTAGCGTGCGCCGGCCCGCGCCCCGGTCAGCGTCGCCCCCCTTCGATCGATCGCCCCGCGACGGCGGAGCTCACGACACCGCCCGCGGGATCAGCCGCGGGACGGTGTCGGCCGCGCCGCCCCGGATCGAGAGCGTGGCGATGCGGGTGATCGGTGTGGATTCGGGGTTGATCTCGATCACCGCCGCCCCGCGCTCGCGGGTCACCTCCGCGAGGCCCGCGGCCGGCTGGACGATGCCGCTCGTGCCCACCACGAGACACGCGGCCGCGGCTTCGGCCCACGCGAACGCCGTCCCGATCACGTCGGGGTCGAGGGGCTCGCCGAACCACACGACGTCCGGCCGGAGGAGCCCGCCGCACCCCTCCGGCCCCCCGCAACGCGGGAGCCCCGCGCCGTTGCCCGTGTCGATGGGATCGGGGCTCTCCGCGCGCCGTGCACAGGCCGTGCAGCGGGCCCCGAACAGCGTGCCGTGGAGCTCCAGCAGGCGCCCGCCATCGGTGATGCCGGTCAGCCGGGCCGCCATGCCGTGCAGGCCATCCACGTTCTGGGTCGCGATGCGCACGTCGGCGCCCGCCGCCTGCCAGCCGGCGAGCGCGAGGTGGGCCGCGTTGGGCTCGCACCCGGCCACCGTGCGACGTCGCCACTCGTACCACTCCCACACGAGCCGGGGGTCGCGGGCGAACGCGTCGGGGGTGGCGAGCTCCTCGGCCCGGAACTCCCGCCACAGGCCGCCCTCGCCACGGAAGGTCGGCACCCCCGAGTCGGCGCTGATCCCGGCGCCCGTGAGCACGAGGACGGGGGATGCCTCGGCCAGGATGCCGCGCGCGTGCCCCACCTGGTCCGTCACCGGCGCGCGGTGCGCGTCACGCGTGGCCGTCGAGATCGCGGCCGAGCCCGGACGTCAGGCCGGGATGCCGTGCCGCGCGGCGTGCGTCATCGCATCGACGAACCGGTCGAGCTCTTCGATCGTCGTGTACACGGACGGCGAGATGCGCAGGCCGTTGAACTCGTCGTGATTGATGGCCACCGTGAAGATCCGGTGCTCGCTCCACAGCCAGTTCCGGAGCGGTCCCGTCTCCACACCCTCGATCTGGACGTTCGCGATCCCGGCCGCGAACCCGGGCTTTAGGCTCGTGTGGAGCCGGACGCCGTCGAGCTCGAGGAGCTTCTCGGCCCAGTAGTTCCGCAGGTACACGAGCCGGGCCTCCTTGCGCGCCCCGCCGATCAGCTGGTGGAAGGTGAGCGCCTCGCCGATGGCGAGGAAGTTGGCCTCCGGGTGCGTCCCGATCTCCTCGTACTTCCGGATGTCGTCGTCCCTCGACTCGGCGGCGGCCATGAGCGGCCAGATCTCCGGGATGAGATCGCGCCTCACGTACAGGAGCCCGTTCCCGATGGGGGCGAACAGCCACTTGTGGAGGCTGGTCGAGTAGTTGTCGCACCCCAGCTCGGCGATCGTGAAGTCGAAGTGCGCGAGGGCGTGCGCCCCGTCCACGATCACGGGGATCCCGTGGCCGCGGGCCATCTCGACCACCTGCCGCACCGGGAGGATCTGCCCGGTGAGGTTGATCATGTGGCACATGAGGATGAGCCGCGTCCTCGGCGTGATCGCGTCCTCGTAGAGGCGCACGACCTCGGCGGGGTCCTCGGCCGGCACGGGGAGCCGGATCCTGGTCAGGACGATGCCCTCGCGCCGGACCCGCTGGTCGAACGTGGTGACCATGCGCGGGTAGTCCTGCGTGCTGGTCAGGACCTCGTCGCCCGCCTCGAGCTCGTGCCCGAACTGGAGGATCTGGAGGCTCTCCGAGGCGTTCCGCGTGATCGCCACCTCCTCGGGGTGCACGTCCCACTGGCGCGCCAGCCGCTGCCGGACGCCCTCTCGCTGCGGCTCGAGGATCTGCCACCCGTTGTAGACCGGGATCTGGTTGGCGAAGTCGAGGTCCCGCTTCATCGCCTCGAGGACGTGCGCCGGCGTGGGGCTCACGCCGCCGTTGTTCAGGTTGACGAGGGAGCGGTCCGTGGTGAACGCCTGCTGGATCTCGACCCAGAACTCCTCGTCCGCCGCCAGCTCCTCCGGCGTCCCCGGGGTGCGCGCGATCTCCCGGGCGGCGGTCATGGCCCGGTCCCAGCGCACCGGGACCGCGGTGAGGACGCCGGCCGCGGCGGCGGGTCGTCCGAGGCTCGAGAGGAACGCGCGACGGGTCGGCATGTGGGCCTCCACGGTGGGCCGTTCGACGAGGGGGTGTATATTCGCAAATAGGCTCGGGCGAACAGGAATCAGCAAGGCCAAAGAGGCGCCGCCTCAACTCGAACGGCGCGAGGCGAGCATGGATCGAGCGCCGAATGCACCCGAACCGACGTCCGCAGGATGGCCGCCGGTCACCGTGCTCGCCGCCGTCATGGCGCCGCTGCCCGGGTGCGGTGGGTCGGATCTGGCTGGTGTTCGGCGCGGAGGGGCGCCTCGAGTGCGACGCCATCCTCCCGGAGGGTCTCGACGTGCACGAGTTCGGTCCCGACCATCTGCTGGGCGCACAGCGGGACGATCTCGATTTGGAGCACCTCGTTCGCTACGCCCTGCGTCGTCCTTGATCCCTCCCGATTCGCTGTCGGCGGTCTACGCCAGGGAAGAGGTGCCATGAGCCCGGAGCGCATTCCGGTCGAGATCCACGAGGATCCGGCCGAGCTGGCACGCAGCATCGCGAGCCGGATCGCCGATCTCGTGCGCGCGCGCGCCGCCGAGGGGCGAACGGCGGTGCTCGGCCTCGCCACCGGCTCGACCCCCCTCGGCGTGTACCGCGAGCTCATCCGCATGCACAGCGAGGAGGGGCTGAGCTTCGCCGGCGTGGTGACGTTCAACCTCGACGAGTACGTGCCCATGGAGCGGGGGAGCCTCCACAGCTACCACCGCTTCATGCGCGAGAACCTGTTCGACCACATCGATGTCCCGGCCGACGCCATCCACATTCCGCGCGGCGACCTCCCCGCCACGGGTCTCGACGCGTACTGCCGCGAATACGAGGCGGCGATCCGCGACGCCGGGGGGATCGACTTCCAGCTGCTGGGCGTCGGGCGGACGGGTCACATCGGGTTCAACGAGCCCGGCTCGAGCCGCCATTCGCGCACCCGGGTCATGACCCTCGACACGATCACCCGCCGGGATGCGGCGGCAGATTTCTTCGGAGAGCAGAACGTCCCCGCCCGGGCCGTCACCATGGGGGTCGCCACCATTCTCGAGGCGCGCGAGATCGCGCTCATCGCGACCGGCGAGCACAAGGCGCACGTGGTCCGCCGCGCGGTGGAGGGCGAGGTCAGCCACGATGTGGCCGCCACGTATCTCCAGGAGCACCCCAACGCGACCGTGTACCTCGATTCGGCGGCGGCCGGCGAGCTCACCCGGGTCCGGACGCCCTGGGTGCTGGGAGAGGTCGAGTGGACCCCCGAGCGCGAGGTCGCCGCGGTCACCTGGCTCAGCGAACGGGTCGAGAAGCCCGTCCTCCACCTGGCGGGCTCCGACTACAGGGACCATCACCTGTCGTCGCTCCTCGCGCGCTACGGGAGCGCCGGCCCCCTCAACGGCGAGGTGTTCAACGCGCTCATCGCGCGCATACGGGGGCGCAGCAAGCTGCCGGCGGGCAGGCGGATCCTCGTGTTCTCCCCGCACCCGGACGACGATGTGATCTCCATGGGCGGCATCCTCCACAAGCTCGCCCTGAACGACAACCGGATCCTCATCGCCTACCAGACGTCGGGCAACGTGGCGGTGTTCGACCACGAGGTGCGGCGCTACCTGGACTTCGTGCGCCGCACGCACGAGGTCCTCGACCCGGAGGGCGAGGACGAGGAGCGGCGCATCGCGGAGCTCGAGCGCCGGCTGGCCGGCAAGGGCTCCGGAGAGATCGACGATCCCGCGGTGCGCGAGCTCAAGCGGGCGATCCGCGAGTCCGAGGCCGTGTCGGCCCTCCAGACGCTGGGGCTCGGGCGGGACAACGCCCGCTTCCTCGACCTGCCGTTCTACCAGACCGGCCGGGTGCGGAAGGACCCGATCGGCGAGGAGGACGTGCGCATCACGCAGGAGCTCATCGAGTCGTTTCGACCCGAGATCGTGTTCGCGGCCGGCGATCTGTCGGATCCGCACGGGACGCACCGCATGTGCCTCGAGGCGGTGCGCCGGGGGCTCGCCGGGTACGAGGGGTCGAGCCCCGAGCTGTGGCTGTACCGCGGAGCCTGGCAGGAATGGCCGATCCACGAGGCCACCGTGCTGGTCCCGATGTCGGAGGACGAGCTCCGGCTCAAGATCCTCGCCATCTTCAAGCACCAGTCGCAGAAGGACCGCCCCCCGTTCCCCGGCCCCGACGACCGCGAGTTCTGGCAGCGCGTCGAGGCGCGGAACCGCGGTACCGCGCAGCACGTGGATCGACTCGGTCTGCCGGCGTACTTCGCCATGGAGGCGTACGTGGTGGAGCGCGATGGCGCGCGGGTCGCGCCCGCCACGGTGCCGACCGCGTCGCTCCGCGTGGGGCGCGAGGAGGATTGACGGATCGTCGCGCCGGGTTCTACCTGAGGGAAAGCACTTATCCCGGAGACCCCGCGATGACCCGCGCCCCGCATGCGCCGTATCGTTCCCTGCCGGCCGATTGGCCGGCGCTCGACCCCGCGCGCTTTCTGGACACGCTCGCCACGCTCCACATGTGGACGCAGATCGTGGGGAAGGTCCGGATGGAGCTCATGCCGTGGATCAACCACTCCTGGAGCGTCCCGCTCTACCTCTCTCCGCGGGGGCTCAGGACGTCTCCCATCCCGGCCGGGGCGGAGAGCTTCGAGGTCGAGTTCGACTTCCTCGAGCACCGGCTGCCGATCGTGAGGAGCGACGGGGAGCGCCGATCGCTGGAGCTTCGTCCCCGGAGCGTGGCCGATTTCCACCGCGAGTTGCTCTCGATCCTCCACGAGATGGGGATCGACGCATCGATCCACCCGCTCCCCAACGAGGTGGCCGACCCGATCCCCTTTCCGGAGGATGAGGCCCACGCGTCCTACGAGCCCGGGCAGGCGCACGCGTTGTGGCGCGCGCTGCTCCAGGCTCACCGCGTGCTCACCGAGTTCCGGGCCCGCTTCATCGGCAAGGTGAGCCCCGTGCACTTCTTCTGGGGCGGGTTCGACCTCGCCGTCACGCGGTTCTCGGGCGAGGGCGCCCCGCCGCACCCCGGCGGGATCCCGCACCTGCCGGACGAGGTCACGCGCGAAGCGTACTCGCACGAGGTGTCGAGCGCCGGGTTCTGGCCGGGAAGCGCCGATGCGCCGGGAGCGGTCTTCTACTCCTACGCGTACCCGACCCCGGACGGCTTCGCGAGCTCGGAGGTCGAGCCGGAAGCAGCGCGATGGCTCGCCGACCTCGGAGAGTTCGTGCTTCCCTACGAGGCCGTGCGCGAGTCGGCCTCGCCGGACGAGACCCTGCTCGCCTTCCTCGAGAGCACGTACGCGGCCGCCGCCGACCTCCAGGGGTGGGACCGAGAGGCGCTCGAGCGGCCGGCGGGATACCGGCCCCTGTGAGGGCGCCTCGGTCGCGGCGCGATGCCCGCCGGAGCGGGGGTCGGCCCGCTCGCCACATGTCGGGCCGGTTCAGTATGCGGGACCGTCGAGAGAGCAATTCATGGCGCTCGCGCTCCGGGTCGGGGGAGCGGCTCGCGCCATGAGGTCGGCGACATCGACATACGGGGCCTCGCCTCGTGCCTCGATCCAGCGCTTCGCGTCATCCGCCGTCATGCCGGGGACGAGCCGGAGAATGCCTTCCTGAACGGTATTGGCGTCGAAGACGAGCGGATTCGCCTCGCCGAGGGCGGCCAGCAGGACCGTCGCCCCGTCGATCTCGCACGCGAGCTGCGGTCCGAGCCGCCCCTCCAGGGCAGCGGGATCCTCCAGCACCGACTGGTGCCACCCTGCGCGGGCCTCCTCGATCTCGTCACGCCCCAGGCGCTCGAGGTCGAGCCGCAGGGCGGCGTCGTAATGCCGCCGCCACAGGGCGACGGCCGCCGCGTCGGTGAACACGCCGTGGCTGAGATCCAGAAGTACATCCAGCACGTCGGGCTCCGCGTTCGGCGCGTGTCGCGTCTCATCGGGGTATCGCGTCAGATAGGCGACGACGAAGCGCAGGAGCCAGGGGGTGTCGGGATCCCCGGCGTTGGCGGGGAGGATGTCGGCGAGGACCGCGAGCGACCGACGCTGGCGCTCGCGGATGGTCTCTTCGCCCACGGGCCGGATGCCGCGTGTGAGGACGCCGAAGAAGAAGCTCGCGTAGAATCCCTCGGACTGGAGGAGCTGGTTCGCGTCCCGGAGGGTCGCGTGATCCCGCGCCGGGTCGAGCTGAATCCTGAGATAGTCCCCTTCACGGATCGCGCTCGCGAACGCGAACTCGTTGTCACGCACGGCGCCGTAGCGGGCATACGACTGCGCGAACGTCAGGAAGTCCGCGGAGGCTCGATAGTACTCGGACTGGAACCCCTCGTGGCTCCCGAACGGGAACCGCCGGTGCCGGTAGCGGGCCGTCACGGCGCCATCATCGCTCAGGTGCCCGAGCAGGGTCTCGAGGTGGATCGCGTATCCCTCGGCGAACGCGGTCCCACGGTCGGTGAGGGCGGCGGTGGTGTGGGGGATGGCGCTCAGGTTGCGTCTCGCGATCCGCCGGCCGCCCGCCAGGGTCGCCATCACCACGTGCCCGGTCTCGTGCAGGAGGGTCGACGCGAAACGCCATTCGTCCGGCCCGAGCTTCAGATACGCGGTCCGTGGACGCGCCAGCGGTGGCTCGCCCGGGGCCACGAGGCGAAATCCGACCTCGGCATGATTCCCATCGGGCACCAGGGCGATGTGAAGCGCGTCCGGCTGTTCGGTCCAGCCCCGCGAACGGGCCTCGGCGATCGCCTCGCGATACAGCTCCAGGGCCCATGCGGCAGGCTCGTTCGCCGTCCACGATGAGTACAGGGCGATTCGCTCCGGCTCGTCCACGATCCGGTACGCCGGAAGGTCGTTCGTGGAGTCTCCTTCGACCGGTTCCATGAACACGACCGGACGAACCTGGCCGGCGACTCGTCCGGGACCGAGAGTCGCGAGAGCGGCGATGGTCATGGCGACGTTGCATCGCATTGGTTGCCCCTTTGGTGTCGGTGGCCATCCGAGATTACGGGGTGCCGAATCGGCCGGTTTCGGTGGCGCGACGCGTTACGGCCCCCGGACCCGGTTGACCGGCCCGCCGGCACAACGGACATTGCGGGTCGCGTGTTGAACCCATGCGGTTGCCGTGGCCGCCGCGTGCCCTCGTTCGTCGGGGCCGCGACCCTCGCGGCCGCGCGTCCCCCGACACGGTTGGACAACCTGCGAAGGACCGAGCCACACATGAACCGAACCGTCCTCACCACGAGGATCGCGTTTCGGATCGGCACGGGTGCGCTCCTTCTGTCGCTGTTCGCGAGCAGCGCTCCGACGCCGCTCGCCGCACAGCTTCACGAACCGAGCGACACCCCCGCCCGACCTCCGTTCTACGCGATCCAGAACGCGCGCATCGTCACGGGCACCGGCCCCGTCATAGAGACCGGGACCGTGGTCATCGCGAACGGCCTCATCGAATCCGTGGGCCCCGACGCCGCCATCCCGCCCGAGGCGTGGGTGATCGACGGCGCCGGGCTCACCGTGTATCCCGGTCTGTTCGATGGCCTGAGCCAGGTCGGGCTCGAGGGGCAGAGCCAGGGCGGCCAGGGAGCCGGCGGCGGTGGCGGTGGAGGCAATCCATTCGCGCAGCTCGCGAGCCAGGAGATCTCGACCGGTCCCGAGGATCGACCCGCGACCAACTCGTGGGTGCACGCGGCCGACCTGATCGATGCGGATGCGGACGCGATCGAGACGTGGCGCGAGGCCGGCTTCACGTCGGCGCTCCTCGAGCCCGGCGACGGCATCGTCACGGGTCAGGGCGCGGTCATCGACTACGCCGGAAGCGCGCAGGACATGGTGGTCAAGTCGCCCGCGGCGCTCCGCATCACCATGTCGGGAGCCGGTGGATTCCGAAGCTATCCGGGGTCGCTGATGGGCGTGATCGCGTACATCAAGCAGCTGTATCTCGATGCCGAGCACCAGCGCATGTACGAGGCCCGCTACGAGGCCGATCCGCGCGGGCAGCCACGCCCGACGTACGACCGCGCGCTCGAGCCGATCCAGGCGTCGATCGCCGGCAACTGGCCGACGATCATGCCGGCCAACGAGGTGAAGGAGATCCGGCGCGTCATCGAGCTCGGCAGGGAGACCGGCGCGCACGCGGTCGTGGCGGGTGCCTTCGACGCGTACGACATCGCGCCCGAGATCGCGGCGGCCGGCGTCCCCGTGCTGGTGAACCTCGACTGGCCCGATAAGGACCGTAATCTGGACCCGGAGGACGAGGAGTCGCTCCAGTCGCTCAGGCGCCGGGCCTACGCGCCCACGACGCCGGCGGCGCTCGAGGGGGCCGGGGCGACCTGGGCCTTCTACTCGGGTGGCGCTGGGAGCCCGCGCGAGGCGCTCGCCGGGGTCCGCAAGGCGATCGACAACGGGCTCTCGGAAGACGCGGCGCTCCGGGCGCTGACGATCGCTCCGGCGCGCATCTACGGAGTCGACCGGATCATGGGCTCGGTCGAGCAGGGCAAGATCGCGAACCTCGTGGTCACCGACGGCGACCTGTTCTCCAAGGACACGAAGGTCCGCATGGTGTTCGTGGACGGAAACAAGTTCGAAAAGCCGACCGAGGCACGGCCCACCGAGGCCCCTGCGGCCGACATGAGCGGCACCTGGATCCTGTCGCTCAACAACCAGTCGGAGGAGGCGACGGCCGAGCTCACGATGGCCGAGGACGGGACCCTCACCGGGACCATCCAGGGCGAGCGCGGCGAGCAGCAGATCACCGACGGTTGGGTGAGCGGAAACCAGTTCAGCATCACGGTCTCGGCCTCCATGGGGCCCGGCCGCACGGTGGAAGTCGTTTACAACGGCACGTTCGAGGGAGACAGCCTCGAAGGCACGGCCTCCTTCGGCGGCCGATTCACGCAGGAGTTCACGGGCACGCGTCCGGGAGGTGGACAATGAGACGCAGCCGGATCTTGGCGCTCGGGCTGGGCGCGGCGCTCGCGTCGAGCCTCGCGCTTGCGAGCGGGGCGACCGCACAGGACCAGCCGGTCCTCATCACCGGCGCGACCATCATGACGTCGGCCGAGGCCGGCAAGATCGAGAACGGCGCCATCCTGTTCCGGAACGGGCGCATCACGGCGGTGGGGCCGGCGTCGGAGGTGAGCGCGCCGTCGAATGCCCAGGTGATCGATGCGACCGGGAAGTTCGTCATCCCGGGGATCATCGACGCCCACTCCCACATCGCAGCCGACGCGATCAACGAGGGCTCGGTGGCGGTGTCGTCGATGGTCTCGATCCACGACGTGATCGATCCGACCGACATGGCGATCTACCGCGAGGCGGCGGGCGGCGTGACGACGTCTCATGTGATGCACGGATCGGCGAACCCGATCGGCGGACAGAACGTGATCATCAAGCACCGCTGGGGCGCGGACGCGGAGGGGCTCGTGTTCCAGGGCGCCCCGCCCACGATCAAATTCGCGCTCGGCGAGAACCCCAAGCGCTCGAACTTCGGCGGCATTCCAGGTGTTCCGAACCGCTACCCGCAGAGCCGCATGGGAGTGATGGACGTGATCCGTCAGGCGTTCGTGGCGGCGACCGCCTACAAGGCGGAGTGGGATGCCTACGAGGCCCGTGTGGCCAGCGGCGACCGGAACGCGATCCCGCCCCGCAAGGATCTCCAGCTCGAGCCGCTGAAGGAGGTGCTCGAGGGCACCCGGTACGTGCACGCGCACAGCTACCGGGCCGATGAGATCCTCCAGCTCATGCGGCTGGCGGAGGAGTTCGGATTCCACATCCACGTCTTCCAGCACGTGCTCGAGGGCTACAAGATCGCCGACGAGCTCCGCGAGCACGGCGCCATGGCGTCGACGTTCTCGGACTGGTGGGCGTACAAGGTCGAGGCCTACGAGGCCATCCCCTACAACGCCGCCATCATGACGGAGCGTGGCGTGATCGTGTCGATCAACTCCGACTCCAACGAGGAGGCCCGCCACCTGAACCAGGAGGCGGCCAAGACGATGAAGTGGGGTGGCATGACCGAGGAGCAGGCGCTGGCGATGATCACCATCAACCCAGCGATGCAGCTCAACATCCAGGACCGCGTGGGCTCGCTCGAGGTCGGCAAGGACGCGGACCTCGTGCTGTACGACAACTATCCCCTCTCCTCGTTCGCCAAGGTGCGCACCACGTACGTCGACGGTCAGGTCGTGTTCGACGTCGATCGCGACATGGAGATGCGCCAGCAGATGGCCGCCGAGAAGCAGCGGCTGAAGGAGATGCTCGGCGAGACCGACCAGGCCGACGAGTCCACGCCGGAGGGTCCCGGTCTCCAGGCTTCGGGTTCCGGAAACGGAGGTACGCGATGAGGCGGTTCTTCGTAGCGGCGCTCACCATGGCGATCGCCCTCGGCTCGTTCGCGGTCTCCGCGGCCCGCGCCCAGCAGAGCGACACGTACGCGGTCACCGGCGCCACCATCCATACGGTGGCCAACGGCGTGATCGAGAACGGGACGATCGTCATGCGGGCCGGCCAGATCGTGGCGGTCGGTGGTCCCGAGACGCCGATTCCGACCGGCGCCACGATCATCGAGGGCACCGACAAGCAGGTCTATCCGGGGATGATCGATTCGTTCTCGCGTCTCGGGCTCACCGAGATCGGCGCTGTATCGGCCACCAACGACGCGAACGAGATGGGGGACTGGAACCCGCATCTGGAGGCCTACCAGGCGATCCACCCGTCCTCCGAGCACATCCCGGTGGCGCGCGCCAACGGGATCACGCACACGCTGTCGGCCCCGGGGGGTGGTACGATCTCGGGACAGGCGACGCTGATCAACCTCGACGGATGGACGGTCGAGGAGATGGCGATCGAGGAGTCGGCCGGGATGGTGATGAGCTGGCCCAACGTGGGCGGCCGGTTCCGCGGCTTCGGCGGCTTCGGGGGCGGCGGGAACCAGAACCGCAGCTTCCAGCAGCGTCTGGAGCAGTACGAGGCGGACGTGGCGGAGATCGATTCCTGGTTCGAGGCCGCGGCCCACTACAAGCAGGCCGTGGCGGCGGCGCCGGACCGGGTGGAGCGGGACCTGCAGCTCGAACAGCTCGCGAAGACGCTCGACGGCGGGTTGCCGGTGATCGTCCAGGCCAACGACGAGCGCCAGATCACCGACGCGATCGAGCTCGCCGAGAAGTGGAACCTGGATCTCGTGCTCGCCGGTGCCGAGGAGTCGCGCGGCATGGCTTCCACCCTGGCCGAGAAGGGGATCCCAGTGATCCTCGGACCGGTGCAGCGGGTGCCGCGGGATCGGGACGCGCCGTACGACGACCCGAACACGCTCCCCGGAGTGCTGCACGACGCTGGGGTCGAGATCGCGTTCGCGACCTTCAACTCCTCGGACTCGCGCACGCTGCCCTACGAGGTGGCGAACGCCGTCCCGTTCGGGCTCCCCGAGGACGCCGCGCTCGAGGCCGTGACGATCGGGCCGGCGCGCATCCTGGGTGTCGACGACAAGCTCGGCACGCTCGAGACGGGCAAGATGGGGAACGTCATCGTCACCGATGGCGATCCGCTCGAGATCCAGACGCACATCGAGTACGTGTTCATCCGCGGCGTGCCGGTCGACCTCGACAACAAGCACCTGCGGCTGTACGAGAAGTACAAGAACCGACCGGCGAAGGCGACGACGACGTAGTGGCGGGCGTCGCGGCGTCGAGACGGGGCGCGGTGGGTCGGCGCCTCGTCTGAAGATTCGCTCGCGAGACGCCGAATCGACCTGCAGAGCCCCGGGGGCGGGACCGACGATGAGTCCCGTCGCCGGGGCTCGCTCATCATGGGCCTGCGGCGGCGACCCGCCGCGCCCCCTCGGGGGCGACGGCGGTGGGGAGGCGGAGACGCACCGTGGGCATCCCGGCGTCGCCGGGCCGCCTCACTCGGCGCGTAGCGCCTCCATCGGATCGACGACCGCTGCCCGCCGCGCGGGGAGGAGGCACGCGAGCGTCGCCACGCCGGACAGGAACGCGGCCGTCCCCGCCCAGGTCAGCAGGTCGAGCCCCCCCACGCCGAACAGCATGTCCTGCACGAACCGCCCCGCGGCGAGCGACAGCGGCAGCGCCACCGCGAGCCCCGCGGCCACGAGCCCCAGCCCCCGGCGGAGGACCGCCAGCGCCACCGTCGAGGTCGGCGCTCCGAGCGCGATTCGCACCCCGATCTCGTGCACGCGTCGTGACACGTGGTACGCCATGAGGCCGTACAGGCCCACGGCGGCAAGAAGCAGCGCCACGCCGGCGAACGCGAGGAGGACGGTCATCACGGAGCGCCGGCCGGCGAGCGATGTGGCGAGCACCTCATCCATGCTGACCACTCCCGCCAACGGCAGCTCCGGATCCAGCGAGCCGAGAATGTCTCGCAGGCCGGAAGTGATCCCGGCCCGGTCCCCGTGGGTCCGGATCGCCAGCCGCATCGAGGCTGCAGAGCGCTGCGCGTAAGAGAAGTACATCGCGTAGTCCGTCCCCTCCGCGAGGCTGTTGGGAACGACATCCCCGACGATACCGACCACCTCGGCGATCCACGGCTCCGCTTCGCCGATGTCGACCGCGAGCACTCGGCCCACCGCGTCTTCGTCGGGGAACAGGTCATCGGCGAGCGAGGCGCTCACGAGCATCACGTTCGGCGCGTCTCGCTCGTCACCTCGGGTCACGTCCCGTCCGGAGAGAAGCGGGATGCCCATCGCCTGAAAATAGCCCGGAAGCACCCTCCGTTGATACGCGAGCCGCTCGAACACGCCCCCCGATCCCCACTCCTCCGGCGTCGACACGCGCACGTTGCCCCCTCCGTCACGCACCGGGAGGCGGTCGACCACACCCACCGCCGACACGCCGGGCAGCGCCGTGGCCCGCTCCCGCAGACGCTCGAAGAAGGCCAACCGCTCGGCCATGTGCCCGTACGTGCCGGCCGGCAGCGCGACCTCTGCGGTGAGGAGACCCTCGGCATCGAATCCCGGGTCGACACCCCGGAGCTGCAAGAAGCTCCGGAGCAGGAGGCCGGACACGATGACGAGCACGGAGGTCATGGCGACCTGCGCCACCACCAGGATCCTCTGGGTGCGGGCGCTCCCCCGACCGGACGTGGTACGCCGGCCGCTGCGGAGCTCCGACGCCGGCTCCGACCGGGCCATTCGGATGGCCGGCAGCACGCCGAACAGGGCCAGGGTGGCCAGCGCCAGCAGGATCGCGGCGGCGATCATCGACCCGGACAGGCCGGCTCGCAGCGGCCCGAGCGCGTCGGTCGGCAGGAAGGCGAGCACGCCGCGCTGGATCCCGAGCGAGAGCAGGATCCCGAGCCCCGCAGCGCCGAGGGCCAGGAGCCCGTTCTCCGTCAGGAGCTGACGTGCCAGCCGCGCACGCCTGGCGCCCATGACGGTGCGCACGGCCATTTCCTGCCGCCGCGCGCTTCCGCGCGCGACGAGTAGCCCGGCCGCGTTGGCGCAGGCCACGACGAGGACGAGGGTGACCGCGGCGAGCAGCAGGTCGAGCGGACCCCGTACGCTCTCGCCGAGCGCCTCCCGGAGGGGCGTCAGCCGGATGCCCTTGCCCTCGTTGGTGTCGGGATACGCCGCGGCGAGCTGTCGCGAGATCACGTCCACCTCCGCCTGGGCCGCGGCGAACGGGACCCCCGGGGCCAGGCGGCCGACGAGGACGAAGTTGTGGAACTGGCGCGCGGCCGCCCAGTCGATGCCCCGCTGGATCGGTCTCCACGCGTCCGCGTCCACCAGGAAGCGGAATCCGGGGGGCATCACGCCCACGATGGTCGTGGGGACCCCATCCAGGGCGATCGTCGTGCCGATGACGTCGAAGTCCTCCCCGAGGCGGCGCTGCCAGAACGCGTTCGAGAGCACCGCCACCGGTGGCCCTCCGGGCTCGCCTTCCTCGTGCGTGAAGTCGCGACCCAGGAAAGGCCGCACCCCGAGCGTCTCGAACAAGCCACTGGACACGAGGGGGGCCTGGACCCGCTCGGGGGCGGCCCCGCCGGTCACCGTGGCCTCGACCGGGAAGGGCGTGATGGCGGACAGGGAAGCCAGGGTCCTGGTCCGCTCCCGGGTATCGAAGAAATCCGGTCCCGACACCGTCCGACCGACCTCCCCATCGTAGGTGACCCGCCCGAACACCAGCCGCTCGGGCTCCGGGTAGGGAAGGGTGCGGAATAGGGCCGCGTCGAGCACCCCGAGCATCGCCACATCGCCGCCGATGCCGATCCCGAGGGTGAGAACGACGGCCGCCGCGAACACCGGCTGGCGGGGAAGCGACCGGAGGGCGATCCGCGCGTCCCGCCGCAGGTCGCCCAGCCAGCGGGCCAGCGGGCGCACGTCCCGGACGTCGTCCTTCACGTCCTCGACGCGTCCGAACGCCGCCAGGGCCCGTCGCCGGGCCTCCCCCGGGGAGAGCCCGCGACGCAGATTTTCCTCGATCTCGAGCTCGAGGTGGAGGCGGAGCTCCTCGTCGAGCTCGCGCTCGTCCGGCCGGCGGACCCGCGTCCGGAGCCACCGGCGCGCGCTCTCGATCCAGCGCATGGCGGCCTCCTACCCGGCCGCCAGGATGGCCTCGACGGCGCCGGCGAACCGGCGCCACGACCGGCGCTCCCTTCCGAGCGCCCTCCGCCCCCTCGACGTCAGGTGGTACACCTTGATGCGGCGCCCCTCGTCCGACGTCCTCCACTCCGATTCGATGAGGCCGCGGTCCCGCAGCCGGTACAGCGCCGGATACAGCGAGCCCTGGTTGACCTCCAGCACGTCGCGCGACAGGAGCTGGATGCGCTTCGAGACGGCCCACCCGTGCAGGGGCTCCATCTCGAGGACCCTCAGGATCAGGAGGTCGAGCGACCCCTGGAGGAGGTCGGATCTGGACATCGGGCGCTCCTCGTTGTCGAGTGTCTATGTATCATGACGTTCGACAACACGACCCCGAAAAAAGTTGGAACGTCTCCGGCATGATCATCGCTCCCTGAAGCGTGCGGGAGGGGACCGACGGGTGCCGACGCCCCGTCGTGTCGCGGATCGCCCGGCTTCGACCTGCTACGTGCCGTTGCCGCCCACCGGGATCTCGATGCGCGTGTTCTCCCACGCCATGACGATCGCCCCGTCCTCGTGGGAGTAGGTCAGCATCTCGACCATCCCGTCGGTCGACTCCGGCTCCACCGTGAAGCTCCCGACTTCGGTGGCGCGCACGTCGGCGCTGATCGGGATGCCCCAGCGCTCGTAGTTCGAGTTGAGGAAGAAGCGCCACACGTCCCGCCCGGGAATCGCGTACATCGAGTAGCTCCCCGGCTCGAGTCGCACCCCGCCGATGGAGGTCGCGGCCGTGAGATGGAAGGTGGTGGGCTCGTTGGCCCCGGCGCGCCACGGCTCGCCGTACGGGACGAGCCCGCCGATGATCCCGCGCCCGCGGACCGACGGGGCGCTGTAGCACAGGAGACCCTCTCCGCCCGGGTAGGAGAAGCGCACCTGACGGAGCGGGCTCGTGCGCGCCTCGGCCGCCCCGACCGTCGCGCCCCTCAGGAAGCAGCTCAGATCGGCCTGAGCCGTCGCGCCGTCGTCGGTGGGGGCCTCTTCGGCGTCCGCCATCCCGTCGTCGGATGGGGTCGCGCACGCGAAGCCGATGATGAGGGCGGCGAGCGCGGCGAGGCGCGGGTCGCGGGTCATGGATCCTCCTGTGGCGGGTCCTCCACGGCGGGTCCCCCGAAGGCGTCGCTCCGGAGGAGAGCGCCGGGAACATAGCCGCCGGGGCGGATCACGTCAGCGCCCCGAACCGTCCGTCCGGCCGCCCCCTCACACCGACAGGAAGCGGTACAGGATGCGGATCAGCGCGTACGCGCGTCGCATGTCGTCCCCCTGGAAGCGGACGGTTAGGGGTCCGACCCGCTCGACCCCGGGGATCCCCACGGCCACGTCGACGTGCGTCGTGTGGTCGACGGTCATCTCGACCGTGTAGGGGGCGTCGAGCCGCCACGGCCGGGCCGCCGCGAGGTCCAGCATGGCGGCCCTCGCTTCGGCCTCGAGCTCGGCGTGGACGACATCGACGGGTCGCAGGTGCGCGGCTTCCGCCGTCACGGCCGTCTTGGTTACCACGGCGCGGGCCGACCCGGCGTACGTCTCGCGCGCCTGCGCCACGTACGCCGAGTCGCCCGACACGAGCACCACGGGCACGCCGAGCGCGCCGGCGAAGGCGGCGTTCATCTCGCCCTCTCCGCTCGGCACGCCGTCGATGCGGAGATCGCGGACCAGCCCGGAGCCCGTGTGGGCCAGAAACCCCCTCGTGCCGGCACGCGCGTGGTACCCCAGGTAGATGACCGCATCGAACCCGTCATCCAGCTCGGCCACCATCCCGAGCGGCTTGAGGCTCCCCTGCACGTATTCGATGCCGTCCGGGAACTGCTCGATGAGCGCGTTGTCGTGGCCGCCGTGCGAGTCGTTGACCACGATGCGGACCGGCGGGATGCCGCGCTCATCCGCGGCGGCGCGGATGCCGGCCACCACGGCTCGGATCTCGCGCGTCATCAGGCGCCGGCCCACGTCGTAGTCCTTGCCGCCGTTCTGGACCATGGCCGGCACGCCGATCCCGGCGAGCCCCTCCATGTCGACGGAGATGTACACGGACCAGGACTCCTGCGCGCGAAGCGCCGGCGCGGAGAAGGCGAGCAAGAGCGCGCCCGCGGCGGCGAGGCGGGTAGTCGAACAGAGGGCGGATCGTGACATGGCGGCTCCGGTGCGGATCGGGGTCTCTCCGTGGATAGGGACGTGGGTACATTAGTATCGGGGATGCGGAATCGAACACCCAGCCGGGAGGCCGACATGGTCCGGGCCCTCGAGTGGTGCATCGTCGTGCTCGCGGCCGTCGTCGCCGCGTGGTTCGCGTTCGACGGCGCCCACGCGTTGCTCACCGGAGACTACGTGACGCCCTCCTCCGGCGCGTACGCCGGACAGCTCGGACCGTGGGCCACCATGATGGCCGCCACCGGCGTGGACCCCCGCTCGACGCTCATCAAGTCGCTGTTCGTCGTGTACGGGCTGGGGTGGCTGTTCGTGATCGGCGCGTTCGCGATCGGGCGCCGGTGGGCATGGGGCGGGATGGTGACCGCCGCGGTCGCGTCACTGTGGTACCTGCCGTTCGGGACGCTCCTGGGTGTGATCCAGGTGGCGCTCCTCTTCCTGCCCGCCATCCGCGCGGCTCGCTCGCCGGAAGTCTGAGAGGCCGGGGGTCGCCATGGGACTCGGGCCGGGAACGCTGGACGCCCAGTCCGACTGTCGCGCGCTGTCGGGCCCGGTGTGCGACGAGCGGCCCGGGTGAAGGTGGAAGGGCCCGCCAGGTTGGGCGAACCGGTGTCCCACGCCGCTCTCCGGCGTCGCTTCACGTGCCTCCTCTTCGGGGTGGGTGTGGTATCGTGGCTCGCCTGTGCGGATCGTATCGAGGCCCCCATTTGCCAGCTGCTCGTCGGAGACGCCCGCGTGATCCAGAACATCGGTCCCGGCCGGTGGGAGCGCGCCGGCATCACGCCGACGTTCGCCGAGCTGTGGCGGCGCGGCGGGACAAACGAGGGCGAGGAGCTGGCGCTCCCCATCTTCCCACAGGCGAGCCTCGACGGCCGGCTGGCGATCCCCGACTTCGAGCTCGGGGAGGTGGTCGTGATCGAGCCCGATGGGACGTGGCGGGGCGCATGGGCGAAGCAGGGGCAGGGCCCGGGGGAGGTCGCGATCCCGGTCGCGGTCGCGTGGAGTGCGGACGAGACGCTGTCGGTATTCGACATCGCGCGCACGAGCGTGGTCCGGCTCCGGGACGGCGAGCCCGTTGGCGAGGACACGCGGATCGATCCGAAGTTCGTGGCGCCCATCCTGCGGGCCGGTCAGCTGTCGTGGGCGGGAGTCCATCCGGACGGGACGGTGCTCCTCGATCCGGGCTGGTCGGCGTCGGACCTCGCGGACGATGGCACGCCGAGGGCATCCGGCATCGTGCGTCTGGGGCCGAATGCGGCGGCCGTCGACACGGTGGCCTGGTCGCGGTTCCCGACGGTGAGCAGGGAAGGCGGGGCCGAGTGGCCGGTGCCGGGGTGGCCGCGTCCGGTCGCCGCCACCGGCCTCGGGGGTGCCCTCGCCTGGGGAGGGGCGGACAGCACGTATCGCGTGATCGTCCGGGCCGGCGCCGGGCCGCCGCTCCAGATCTGCCGCGCTGCCGAGCCGCTTCCGCTGACCGCGGCCGAGCGGGGGGATTCGGTGCCGGAGGGCTTCGCGGATCTGGCCGCCGCCATCCGGGAGGCCGAACGTCCCCCGGCCCCGGCGCCGTTCGGCCGGCTGATCCTCGGGGCCCGGGGCCGGGTGTGGGTGCAGCGCGAGCGGCGGCCCGCCTTTCCCGGCCCGCCGGAGCTCTGGGGCCGGCCCGGGGGGCGGTACGATGTGTTCGATCGGGACGGCGCATACCTCGGCGAGGCGCGCCTGCCGCCGCGGGCCACGCTCCAGGCCGCCAGGGGGGACACGGTCTGGGCGTTCGAGTTCGGCGACTACGACGAGACGTGGGTGGTGGCGTATCGACTCGAGCTCGCGAGGACGTCGAGAGGGCGGGCGCGGGCATGGCCGCTTCAGCCCCGAGGGCGAGTTCTTCCGCCTGCACGCGCCCTGGGATCCCTGGCGCCGCGCCCGCCGCCGTGGCTGTCGCGAGCCCGAGATCTACGTGAACGGTCGGAAAGACCGCACGGGTCTCGTCGAGAGCAATGGGCTGTCGATGAGCGAGATCGGAGCGATCGAGATCTACCGCGACACGCACGGTGTCCCTCGATCGTGAGGCCGGCCGCGGCGTGGTCGCGATCTGGCTCAAGCGCTGGTGAGGTCCGCGCACCGGGACCCTACACCGGTCCCGGTCTCAGGAGAGCCCGATCACCTCGCGGGCCACCAGGGCCCGGGACGCCTGGGCCTCGAGCGACGGATCACGCGCGCGAATCAGCCGGGCCGGCACGACCGAGTCGGCGGACAGGTCGAGGAGCTTCGCCAGCCGCTTGGTCACGTCGAGCAGCGTGGAGATGATCGACCCGACGCTCGGGGTACGCCCCTCGTGGGCCACGTTGGCGAACAGCGTCAGGTCCCCGAGGCACCCCTCGAGACCCGATAACGCCTCCACGGCGTCCTTGTCGGCCTTGAGCAGCCGGCGGCTCTCGACGGCGAGACCGAGGAGGAGCGATTCCGTCCCCTGGGCCACCTCCCCCTGCCGATCGGCGTCCTGAAGCAGGCTCAGCACCTCGCCCGTGTCGAGACGGGGAGGTCCGCCCTGCCACACCCATACGATGCGCTCGATCGCGTGGAATGTGTGCCACGCCAGACGGCGTCCGGCCGCCTGCAGGCGACGGCGCTCCAGGTACCAGTCCACCACGGCGACCGTGAGCGCCAGGCCGATGGTCTCCACGCCGAGGTCGAGGAGGACGTTCGCGAACGGCGGCGCGCCCTCGCGCAGCAGCCCCCATGCGATGGCCGCGCTCCCCAGCAGGACGAACGGGACGGCGAACCACAGCCGGTTCATCACGCGATCGGATCTGAGGATCGACATGTCCCCCCGCTCGTGAGGTTCGCATCCGGATCGACCCCGGGCCGGTCCGCTTCTTCGACGACCCCGCCGTGGATTCGGTTGTGTCGACCGGGACGGACAGGTAACGACTACGAACGTGTTCGTATATAGTCACGGCGACCACGAAGATACGCCGGGATCGGGACCCGCGGCGACAACGGTGGCCTGTGGCTGGCCGCCGCTTCCGGGGTGCAGGCAGGCACGCGCCCTCCGGGCGTCGGCGGCCATCCGCACCAATTCCGGCTCATTCCTCCCGGTCGGGCGGCCGCCGGAGCTCCTTCTTCCGGGAGCGTCTCCGCTTCTCCTCGACCCGCTCGCGCTTCGCCCGGCGCGGGACGCGCGTGGGGACGCGGGGCGTCTCCTCCCGCGCCCGTTCCTCGAGGGCTTCCCGCAGCCGCGCGAGGGCGGTCCTCCGATTCCGGTGCTGGCTGCGAGACTCGCGCGCCGTGACGACGGTGCCGGTCGGCAGGTGCGTGATGCGGACCGCGCTGTCGGTGGTGTTCTGATGCTGCCCGCCGGGGCCGCCGGCGCGGAACGTCTCCACCCGGCACTCCCCGACCAGGTCGTCGTCCGTGAGCGTCCATGGCTCATCGGAGGCGTTCGGGCGGTCGGTCATGTGGTGCATCTCCGCGTCGATCGTGGGGAGGCCGGGCGGTCGAGCCACGAACCCCGGGCTCCGCGACGGCGATCCCACGGTGCCCATCGACTCACGTCATCGTCAAGGAGGGTGGCGCGAGGCGCGAGATGATGTACTCTGGGGTCGGGAGGAGTCGGATGCGGGGGGTGGACCGGGTGGTCGGGGAGGAGGACGGGATGGGAGGATGTGGTGGCGTCCGAGTCGCGTCGGCGATCGCGCTCGTATCGCCCGTGTCAGTTCGATCTCGCCGTGGCACCCACCCGAGGATCGGGATCCCCCCGGAACGCCCCGCTCACCACGAGATCTCCGGACATTCCCCGGCGCATCGAGTCCCGGCACCGCTCCCGGTGCTTCCATGAGCCCGGCGATCCCCTCCGCGACGACCCGGCCGGCGGACGCCTCGCTCGGTCTCGATCCCGGGATCACGGACCCTGTGACCACACGATCCCCGGGCTCGTGTTCCATACGGGAGGAGGGCCAGGACGGCCCGACCACGCGTGGGCGGAAGAGAGGGGAGGAGCACATGTGGGATGAGGTCGATCTCGTGCCGGGACGCACTCGCGGTCGCGCCCGCACTCGCGGTCGCGCCCGCACGAACTCCCGTGATCTGGTCGAGCTGATCCTGCTGCTGGTGGCCGCGCTCGTGGCCGGACTTCTGCCCCTGTTCACCTGAGCTGGTGAGCGAGCGGGCCGTCCGGTGGATCGTGCGCGGCAGGGTCCAGGGCGTGGGCTTCCGCCATTTCACGATTCGGACGGCGAGGAGCCTGGGTCTCCGCGGGACCGTCCGCAACATGCCCGACGGGACCGTGGAGGTACGCGCCGCCGGCCCCCCGGAGGATCTCGAGTCGCTGCGCGAGCGGCTCGCGCGCGGGCCGTCGCCCGCGCGTGTGGATGACATCCGGGAGTCCGCGATCGAATCGACCGCCGACCTCCCCGGCGGCTTCGAGGTCCGCTATTGACCGTCGCCGCCCTCCACTCGTCAGGGCTTGACGCCGATGCCTGCGGTCAGGTTCCAGTTGCGGTTCTTGAGGTTCCCGAACACGTCGCCGGCGTCGTTGATTTCGCTCAGTCCGATGTCGTACCGCGCGTCGCCCCACAAGGAGACGGGTCCCAGGTAGACGGCCACGTCGGCGCCGACGACAGCGAGGAAATCGGTGCTCTTGAAGGCGGCGTCGGGGCACGCCACGTCATCGATCGCGCACCCCGTCCGAAACGCAACCGCGGCGCCGCCGAACACGCTCGGCTTCAACACCGCCAGCGGGATGCCGAACTTCACCACCGCCGGGATCTCGATGTATTTGAGATCCAGCTGTCCGACGTTCGTGTCGACTCCCTTCGCGTTGTACAGCCCGGCCACCTGGAACCCGAGCGCGCCCATGTCGAAGTTGACGAACGGGCCGCCCACGAACCCCGTGCGGTTCGACTCGTCGAACGTGTCGGGGTCGAACGACGCCGAGGCGACAGACACGCCGCCCCGGAGGCCGACCTCGGTCCCGTGCTGCGCCCAGACGTGAGATGCGCCCACGGCCAGGGTAAACACGACGGCCAGCGATGTATTCGCAAGGCGTCTCATTCTCGCACCTCCGATCCGTTGGTGACCATCCATCGACCCAAACCCAGCCCCGGGGGACAGCGGAGGGCACCGGGCTGCGATCGACCTCCGCCCGTCACAGGGCGTCGAAGAACTCCTCCATCCGGGTACGCGTGGCCGCATCGGGCAGCCACCCGGTGGCCGCCCGCACGTTGTCGAGCGCGTGGTGGGGCTTGGTCGTGCCGGGGATGGCGCACGTGACCGGCGGGTGGCTGACGACGTACTTGAGGAAGAACCGGCCCCACGTCTCGGCCCATTGGGACGCCCAATCCGGCACGTCCATCCCCTGGACCGCGTCGAACAGGCGCGCCCGCCCGAACGGCAGGAGAAGGTCGCGGCGACCGAGCTTCAATGAAGGCCTCCGGCGTTCGAGGATCGTGAGTCGGGGCGGGCAGGCCGCTCCCCCTGACAACAAGGGGGGGGCGGAGGACGTTGGGTCCCCGTCGTGGGCGGCGTCCCCTGAGCCACTGGTCGTCACGGTGGCGACGCACCGCGCGTCTTCATCGGTGCGGATGAGGCGAACAGGAACCGATGGGTGAACAGGAAGGACCGAATGGGCGAGGAGCGGGGTCGCGCCGGCGTGCGGCGCGGAAACCGGTGGACCGGGGAGAGCGATCGGTGGCGACGCGTCGCGTTGACGGCGTGTCTCGTGGCGTTGCCGGGTGTGGATCGGTGCAGCGTGGCGACGGCCCCCCGGGATGGTGCCAGCGTCGAGATCGTGCTCGCGGTCACGGGTGGGATCGCGCCCGTCGACTGGCAGTTCACGATCGATGGACCGCAGGGTCGAATCGTGGGTGACCGCTGCCGGGGCCACAGCGCGTGCGACTGGGAGCCCGGCGAGGTGTTGGCGCCCGTGTCGGCCGGCGAGCTCGCCGGGCTCGCCGGCCGGTTCTTCGAGGCGAAGTTCTTCGACGGAGATGCGGAGTACGGGAGCGAGTGCTGCGATCAATTCGACTACGCGCTCACGTATCGGGATTCCGACGATGCGCGCACCGTCCGGGGGAGCGACGGGACGCTGCCGGCCCGCGTTCGGGATCTCATCGCGGAGGTGCGGGGCTTCGTGGAGAGCGCGCGCGGCGCCGGCTGAGTCGCCGATCGCCGCCGCCGGCCCGTCACACCCGGTGGCCGGCATCGCGCGACAGGGTCGGCACGTGGCCGCCGATCTCGACGTCCAGGTCCTTCGACTCGCGGTCCCGCATCCACATCAGCAGGACGACGACGAGCACCACCGCCAGCACTCCGGCGAGCACGATGCCACCCCGGCTCGAGTCGCCCCGTATCTCTTCGATCTTCCTCATATCGATTCCCCTTGCTCGACCCGGGTCGCGCCCGGGGGTGGGCGAGCCCTCAGACGGCCGGTCGTCCCTGGATCACGCGAATCAGGAACACCCCGATCGCGATCACCAGGAGGATGTGAAGAAAGCCACCCAGCGTGTACGACGTCACCATCCCGAGCAGCCACAGGACGATTAGCAACGTGAAGATGAGCGTGAGCATCTCGACCTTTCCTCCTATGTGAACGTCGCCTTCCATCATCTATGAGCGAGGAGCGGCGGGGGTGCGCCACCCCAGCGTCCCGACATCCACTCGTATCCGGCGCACCCCCGGCCGTCCCGGAGAGTCTCGCGTTCGTTCTCGGTCAACGGGCCAGGTCGATTCGCAGGGAGTCGTCCAGGCGGATCGTCATGATCGAACCCTGTTCGAGGCTGGCCACCTCGTCCTTGTTGCTCAGCACGATGGCTGTGCCTGCCGCCGCGCCGACCGCGGCGCCGACGAGCGTTCCGGTGGAGTTGCCGCCGATCACGCGGCCGATGACCGCACCCGCCGCCGTCCCCACACCCACCTTCGCGATGTCCTCACCCGTGGATGAGTCCGACTTGCGCTCCAGCTCCGCCTGCGTGAGGGTCGCATCGAGCGGGTACGTGTCGCCGAAGGCCTCGATCTGGTCGAAGTCCACCTTCAGCACGGCGGGTCGTCCCTCCGACGCCGCCTGCACGGCTGTCACGTGGCCGCGTACCGTCGCGCCGGCCGGGATGGCGGTGTTTCCGTCTCGCATCACGGGCGCCAGCACGGTCGCGTCGAACCGGTCACCGCTCTGGTTGTCCTCGGTGCTCAGCGTCGTCTGCAGCTCGAGCCGGAGCTCCGTGCCGGCGGGGAGGAGCACCGACGACGCGGGCTTCGTGTCGGGCATCCCGTACTCCGCGGAGTTCTGAGCCTCCGGCTCGCCCGCCTCGCCGCCCCGGGCGTTCCCGCACGCGGCCAGGAAGCCCAGCAGCAGGGCCGTCGCCAGGGCGCGGGTGGGTTGAGTCCTCTCGATCATGATCGACCTCCAGTGTCTCGTCGGGTCAGGCTGGCAGCACCGGTCGGCCGTCAGGTCCCGGATCGGACTCGACCGCCGCGGCGCTCCGAGCGTCACGCCCCGTAACACAGGCAGCCGATATGCCAGCCGAGGCGGTCTGCTGTAATATGTTGTGATGTAACGGGTTACGTGTTGTCAGCGAACGCTGTTCGGTCACCCGGGGATCGGGAAGACGGGAAAAATTCCCCGGGGACAGGGAGGATCAGGGCGAGGCCGAGTCGGGACCGAGGTCCAACTGGAGACCGGCGGAGACCTCCGTCCGGCCGTCCGCGAGCCCTCGGGCGAGGTCCGCGCGAAGGACGCCCCGACGGGGCAGGCCCAGCCTGACACCCACGCCGAGGTCGGCCTGGAAGCCGTCTCCCTCGATCCCTGCGGGACGGGCGCCGACCGACGCGAGATCGAGGAAGCTCGCGAGCCCCGCATCGAAAGGTCCGGCTGGCATCCACCACACCGTCTCCGCACCCCCGTACGCGATGCGCCGCCCGAACAGCGGACCCGTGATGCGTCCATCGGTCAACAGCCCATGCGCGCGCGCCAGCAGGGGGCGCCCCGATCCCGATCCAGCCCCGGGCCAGATCGAGCGCGGCGCCGCGCCGGAAGCCATCTGGCCACCGACGCGCGCACTCGTCACGAGCCCGCGGTGCTCGAGACGTGAGACCCAGTCGAGCCTCGCCCGGGCGAGCGCGAACGGGGTCGCGGATCCGGGCGTGGACCACAGGTCGCCGGCGACCGTGAGCCCCAGCCGATCACCGGCCCCCATTGCACGTGCGGCGAGCCCCACGGAGCCGAACGTGCCCAGATCGCGCCACCGGTCGAGAGCCAGTGTGGCAGACCCGCGCAGCCACGGGGCCACCCAGGTGGCGAGCTCGACGTCCGCACGACGCCTTTCCTCGCGGACCTCCGTCCCGAAGTCGGAGGTCTCACGAGCGACGAGCCCCGTGAGCGCGAGCGAGCCGCGGACCGGGTGGCGGATGGGGACCGACACGCCCACGCGGACGCGTCGACGGGGCTCGTGCCATCGCCAGGCGAGCGACCACAGCTCCCCCAGGCGCGTGGGAGAGGCCGACTCGAGCTGGATACCGCGGTGCGTGAACGCACCCAGCGCCCCCTCGACGAGGAGCCCCGCGGGGGAGGGGTACGGGGGTCGCTCGGCCACGGCGGCCGCGACCACTACGCGCCCGTCGTCGCGCGGCCGGTAGCTCAGGCGCGATGCGGCCGCGGCTGGCAGCAGACCCAGACGCCTGCGCCCCAGCTCGAGGCTCCGGGCGGTGAGCACCCGGCCGCGTGCGAGCCCCGTGAGACCGAGGATCGGCCCGTTCCGCGTGCGGGTGGGGGAGGCGAGCGTGACCTCGTCCACCACCACCGGTTCGAGGCGGTTCCAGTCATCGAGCGCGGCCACATCGTCGCCCGACAGATAGCGGGCCGCGGCGAGGATCTCGAGCGCGTGGCGATCCCCGGGTTCGAGCTCGTGAGCGGTTAGGGCGAGGAGCACGGCCTCGGCGGCGCGATCCTCGAGGAGACGGAGGGCCGCGAGCTCGCGCGGCGCCCGGGCGTCCTCGGGGCAGGTTGCCATCGCCAGGACGAGGAGCCGATCGGCCGCGTCGAGCGCACCGGTCCGCGCGAGCTCCACCGCCCGCTCGATGGATGTGGAACAGGGGCCCCGGCCCGGGGGCCCTTCGTCGGCGACCGGAGCGCCGCGGGCGTCGTCGCCCGGAGGCTGGCCGGCGCGGGCCACCCGTCGATCGACGACGCGTCGCCCGGCAAGTTCCGAGAGCCGATCCGGATCGGGAAGCACGAGGAGGGCCCAGAATCCGCCCCCCGACCACGCGGACACGAAATCGTCCACGGCCATCGTGCGATACGGCGACACGGCGGGATCGTGGAACACGATGAGGCGTGCGAGATGCCCCACGACCGTGACGTAGTGAAACCGACTCGGCCCCACCTCCAGCAGCACGACGGTGGGGCGGCCCCGCTCGAGCTCACGCGACAACATGTCCACGTCACCGGTGAACGCGAGGGCCGTCCACCCGCGCTCGAGGACCGCCCGGCGGAGGTCTTCGGTCGCGATCCCGGTGCCGTCCTCGCGGAGCAGCGGCGCGAAGCTCTCCGGTCGAACGTCGTCGTCCCCCCAGTAGCGGAGCGTCATCGTGACGGCGGCCCCGCCGCACAGCGCCTCACTCTGCGCGACGTACCCGACCTCCAGCACGACGCCCGGCGGCCCGGGGGCCTCCGTTGCCGCTCCGACCTGGGTGGGTCGCTCCCTGGAGGACGGGAGGACCGGCTGGCCCCCGACGGGGGGGGCGGGCCCCGCCAGGCTCACCAGCCACGCGATCGCTCCGGCGCCGACGCGCCGCAGCATCCGGTGGGTCACGGCTCGATCGCCCGACGGACGGGTGCTCCGGTCACGCGACGAGGATCAGGATGAGGATCAACAGGGCGATGATGATGGTGGTCGACCCGATGACCAGCGTGTCCCCACCGGCGAGCGCGGCCTCCGCGTCGCCCAGGCGGGGCCGGAGCCGCTCGATCTCCGCGTCGCCGAGCGTGGCCACCGCGGACTCCAGGCGGCCGATGTCGATACCGGCCGCACGGGACACGTCGCGCACGGCCCGAGTATCGAGAAACGCGTCCAGCGCCGCGCGGTCCGCGGCGGTCGTCTCCGTCCGCTCGCTCACCAGACGCCGGGCCTCGTCCCCGGTCAGCACGCTGGACCCGTCCTGCGCTTCGAGCGGTCGGATTGCCAGGGACGTCGCCGCGACGGACAGCGCGATCACGCACGTCGACTTTCGCAACATGGGGTTCTCCTCTCGTTGAGGTGTGTTCCACCGCTTCACCGGAGGTGTGGAGAGCAGACGACGTGCCGAGTCGCTCCGCCACGACGCTCATGACACCAGCCTGCCGCGGTGGGGCGTCGGCTCTACCCGGCTTCCACCCGGTCGTCGACTGGCGCCAGTGACCCCGAATCGGCAATTTTTCCCGCCCCGCGGGCGGCAGTGCCCGTGCGATGGCCCATGGGATCGAACACGAACCCCGCACCACGAAGAATACATGATACACTCCGAGAAGCCCGTCCGAGTCCTCCTCGTCGATGATGACGAAGCCATGCGCGAGGCCCTCGCCGTCCGGCTGGAGAGCTGGGGATACGAGGTGTCCACCGCCGGGGATGGGAGCGAGGCGGCCGAGGCGGCCGAGAGCGCGGCCCCGGACGTGATCGTGACCGACGTCGTCCTGCCGGGGATGTCGGGTCTCGACCTGCTCGAACGACTCCGGAAGGCCGGGCTCGCCTGCCCGATCATCCTCATCACCGCGCACGGGAGCGTCAACTGGGCCGTCGAGGCGATGAAGCGCGGCGCGATGGACTTCCTCACCAAGCCGGTCGATCACGAGCACCTCGCCTCGCTCATCTCGGCCGCCTCCGAAGAGGTCCGGCTCAGACGGGACGCCGACTCGATCGCGCGCGCGCTCGAGTCCGACCGGTTGGGACCGCTGGTCGGCAGCAGCGCCGCCATGCGCGAGGTGTTCGACTCCGTCCGGCTCCTGGCGCGGAACCAGACGTCGGCCATCCTGCAGGGGGAGAGCGGCGTGGGGAAGGAGGTCGTGGCGCGCACGATCCACGATCTCAGCTCGCGCTCCGGGGGTCCCTTCGTGGCGGTCAACACCGCCGCCATCCCCGAGGGGCTCATCGAGAGCGAGGTGTTCGGACACGAGAAAGGAGCCTTCACCGGCGCGACCTCCGCGCGAGCCGGCTGCTTCGAGCAGGCCGACCGCGGCACGCTCCTCCTCGACGAGATCGGCGACATGCCGCTGGCCCTCCAGCCGCGGCTGCTCCGCATCCTGGAGGAGGGTCGGACACGTCGGCTGGGCGGCAGCCGGGAGGTGGAGTTCGATGTCCGCGTGCTGGCGGCCACGCACCGCGACATCGAGGCCCTGGTCGCCGATCGCGTGTTGAGGGAGGACCTCCTCTACCGCCTCAACGTGTTCACCATCCACATCCCGCCCCTTCGCCAGCGTGCCGAGGACATCCCGCTGCTCTCGCAGCACTTCATCCGGCAGTTCAACGACCGGCACGAGACCGGCGTGGAAGGGCTGCGGCACGAGAGCCGCGAGCGGCTTGCGGCCTACCCGTGGCCGGGGAACGTCCGCGAGCTCAGGAACGTGCTCGAGCGGGCCGTCATCCTGTGCCGTGAGGGGTGGATCGAGCCCTCGCACCTGCCGCCCTACGTGCGCACCCGGGACCGCGAGACGCGAGAGGTCGTGCTCCCCGTGGGCATCACCGCGGCCGAAGCGGAACGACGGTTGATCGAGCAGACGCTCGAGGCGGTGGGTGGGAACAAGACCGAGGCCGCACGCCGTCTGGATCTGGATCCCAAGACCATCTACAACAAGCTCAAGGCGTATCAGAGCGAAGACGAATGAGCGTCGGGACGAAGCTATCCGCCGGATTCCTCACGCTGATCGTGCTGTTCAGCGGGCTGCTCCTGTTCTATCACCGGGTGCTCAACCGGTCGGTCGAGACCGGCAGGGATCTGGCCTCGGTGGATTCGCGCATCCTGCTCGCCTCCTCGAGCCAGCTCGATCTCCTCGACCAGATGGAGGAGGACGCGCGGAAGTACCCGATCACGCTGGACGAGGGCTATCTGCGCAGCTACCGGGCGGCGCGCACCGCCATGCGTGATACCCTCCGGGCCCTGGGCGGGCTCGATCTGAACGGCGGACAACGAGAGGCGCTCGCGGATGCGGCCCGTACGTGGGCCGCGTTCGAGGCCGACTTCGTGGATGGCCGGTCGGTGGCGGACGAGGCGCGCTTCCTCGCGCGCGCGAAGGAGACCGACTTCGCGGCCTTCCTGGCCTCGATCGAGAACCTTCGGACCCACATCCGGACGCTGCGGGTGAGCTCGAGGTCGGCGGTCACCGCCAAGATCCAGGAGATCTCCCGGGGCGCCGAGGGTGCGGCCCGCACCGGCTGGCTGGCCATCGGGCTGGCGCTCATCCTCGGTGGCGCGCTCGCCATACTCATCGTGCGCTCCATCGCCGGGCCGCTGCGCGAGATCGAGGCGGGGGCCGGTGCGATCGCCCGGGGCGATTTCGAAGCCAGGGTCGAGCCACAGGGAGGGGCGGAGCTCGAGTCGCTGGGCGCGAGCTTCAACGAGATGGCGCGACGGCTGGGCGAGCTCGATCGGACCAAGCGGGACTTCCTCGCCAAGGTGTCGCACGACCTCAAGACCCCCCTCGCCTCGATTCGCGAGACGAAAAGGGTGCTCCTCGACCGCATCCCGGGTGAGCTCAACGACAGGCAGGCGCGCCTGCTCGAGCTCGGGCTGGCGAACGCGGAGCGGCTGTCGGCCATGATCTCGAAGCTGCTGGAGCTATCGCGACTCGAGGCCGGCGTCGAGGAATACGAGCTCGAGCGCGTGGATGTGGCCGAGCTGTGCGAGCGCACCGTCGAACGGCTGGGTCCCGGACGGTTCGACGGAGTCGACGGGCCCCGTGTGCGGATCGCGACGCGACCGGCCTTCGTATGGGCGGATCGGGGCGCGCTCGAGCGGGTAGTGGAGAATCTCCTCGACAACGCCCGGGGCCATGCCGGCGGTTCGGCCGTCGAGGTCGGCGTCGCGGTCGAGCCGGCGAGTGACGGCGGCCCGAGAACCGTCGTCTCGGTGCGGGACCACGGACCGGGGGTGGCGCCCGAAGATCGCGGCCGCATCTTCGCGAGCTTCGCGAGCGGCAACGGAGGGCTCTCCTCCGGGCACGTGGGGCTGGGTCTCGCCATCTGTCGGGAGATCGTGGCCGCTCACGAAGGCACGATCTGGGTCGAGGATGCTCCCGGGGGCGGCAGCATCTTCGCGTTCGCGCTGCCGGCGATCGAATCACCCGAAGGAGTCGATGTTGAGCCCGTCCAGGTCCAGGAAGCGCGCGCGAAGCCCGCGTGAAGCCGCGATGAAGGGGGCCGCGGCGCTCGCGGTCGCGATAGGGGCGGGCTGCGCATCGGGCGGCGGCGCGCCCGGCACCTTCGATCGGCTGTACGAGGCGGGCGACTGGGTGGGGGCCGCCTCGGCGTTCGAGTCGGACTCGACCCTGCATTTCGACGAGCGCGCCCTGTTTCGCGCGGGACTCCTGTACGCGCAGGCAGGAAGCGATGTGTACGATCCGGGACGGGCGCGTGCGGTGCTCGAACGACTGACCCAGCGCTACCCCGACTCGGAGCTCGTCGGGCCCGCCCGCGTGGTCGAGGGCCTGGTGGGGGAGCTGGAGCGCTCCTCGGAGCTGGTGACCTCCCTGCGGACACGAATCGAGCGGCTGGAGGACGGGACGCTACCCCCCGGTGCGATGGCGCTGTTCCGGGCCGGCATCGCGCTCGCGGACCCCGATGCGTCGCTGTTCGACGCGCGGCGCTCGCGCCGCAACCTCGAGCAGGTGATCCGCATGTACCCGGACTCCGAGTACGCCAGATCCGCCGCCGTCGTGGTGGATCTGCTGGCGGAGCTCGGACGCTCCGCCGACGCCGTGGCCGCGCTCCGCCGGCAGCTGGATCAGCTCAAGGAAGTCGACCTCCGACCCACCGTCCCACCACCTCCGCCCCCGCCGCCGGAGGGCTGAACGTCGCCTGCGCGCCGGGGTGTGGCGCGCGGATCACCACCTGACCCCGGAACGACTGGGGGGAAAGAGGGATCCGGGGCGGCGGAGACTCCGACCGATGGGCTGCGCTACGTCGGCCGGAGCTTCCCGCCGTCGGATCTCCCCGCCTCGTCGAGGATCCACGTGCGCAGCGCCGGCTCCTCGTCGAGGTCCGCGAGGAATACGAGCACGTCGCCGGTGCGAATCGTGGTACCGGAATCCGGCGCGAACGAGCGCAGCCCGCGATTCAGCTGAACCAGGCGCACGCCGTGCGGAACGACGAGCGCGTCGAGGACGCGCCCCAGGATCTCCCGATCCGATTCGAGCACCTCGAACTCGATCCGGACGGTGCCACTGCGCGACAGGATCACGCTCGATCCACCCGGTGGCTCAGGACCCTTCGCCGGCGGAGGCGACGGTCTCTCGGGCCATCTCGCCTCCGAGCTCGATCACGAACGTGACGCGACGGTTCTCCATCCCCGCCGCCCCGGGCCCCTGGGCGCCCGGAACCACCTGTCGGTCCCGCGCCTCGCCGTATGCGGCGGTCTTGATGCCGGCCGCATCGAGCCCGCCCTGGGAGGTCAGGTAGTCGGCGACGTTCTGCGCCCGCCGCTCGGAGAGCCGCAGGTTGTACGCGGCGGAGCCCGCGGGGTCCGCGAAGCCCTCGACGGTGATGACGGCCGCCGGATAGTACTTCCCGGCCACGGTGGCGAACCGGTCCAGCGCCGGTCGGTCGGTCGGTCGGACGTCGGCCCGGTCGAACTCGAAGTGCACCGGCATCGCGAACCGCAGGCCGTCCTCGATCTCCGTGATCGACACCTTCATGTCGTCGAACTCCGCGGCCAGGGCTTCGAGATCGCTACGGAGCGAAGCGAGCGTCTGCTCGTTCGTCGCGATCCGGTCGGAGTTGTCCGACACGCGACCATCGAGCTCCTCGATGTCTCCCCGGAGATCGGCGATCGTCTGGTCGAACACGTCCTGCTTCACCTTGGCAGCACACCCCAGCGATGCGCCGCCGAGCGTCATCGCGCCGAGCAGCACCGCGGCATGTCTTATCGTGGTCGAACATCGCGTTCGCTCCATCATCGGCGTCTCCCTCTCTTCCGTTTCCGTGTGAGAACCGGCCGTACCTACCCGACCCGTCGTACAGCAATCCACGTTCCCGATCTGCCGTAGACCGAGAAGACATTAGGGACAATACGGTTATGTACACGCATATCAAGTCGATACGAGCCGCGTCGGAGGTCGGGTACAGGGAAATGTTGCCGACGGTCGACCCTCGGTGCCGCCGGCGCGGACGGCCTTGCCCGCCGGCTCCGGGCCGTCGACGTTGGGCCCCGGCGATGCCGGATCTCTCCGATGATCGCGGGGGCGCGAAACGGTGACCGGATCCACGCGGGGTACGGCGGTCGTGACGGGCGCCAATTCGGGCGTGGGGCACTCCGTGGCCGGGCTGCTCGTCGAGGCGGGATTCCGTGTCGTGCTCGTATGCCGGAGCGCCGAGCGTGGCGGGGCCGCCCGGGAGCAGCTCGCCGCGCGGGCGAGTAGCGCCGCCCCGGAGCTCGAGGTGACCGATCTGTCGGACCCCGGGGCCGTCCGGGATCTGGGTGAGCGGCTCGTCCGGCGTCACGACCGGATCGACGTGCTGGTGAACAACGCGGGGGTCTATCGGGCACGGCTCGAGCGCACGCCCGATGACCTCGAGGTGACGATGGCCACCAACCATCTCGGACACTTCGTCCTCACGCGGGGCCTGTGGGGTGCGCTGGCTCGCGGGCGGGCGCGCATCGTCAACGTCACGTCGGACGGGCACCGGGCCGCGCGGCTGCGGCGCGCCCCGCTCGAGGAGATCGTCACGGGGGAGGCCTGGAAGGGGGGGATCCAGGCCTACTGCGACTCCAAGCTGGCCAACGTCCTGTTCACCCTGGAGCTCGCCCGACGCTCGTCGGGGACCGGGATCCGGACCAACGCCCTCCACCCTGGTGTCCTCTCCACGCGGATCTGGAATCAGAACGCGAACCCCCTCAGCCTCCTCATGCGACTGGGCAAGCTGTTCATGAAGTCCCCGCGCGTCGGAGGCGAAGCCGCGTTCGCCCTCGCGGCGGACCCCGCACACGAGGAGACGAACGGGCGCTACTTCGACGTGCGGGTCGATGCGAAGGCCGGCGACGATGCGTACGATGCGTCGCTCGCCCGCGATCTGTGGGAGACGAGCGAGCGCCTGGTGGCCACGGCCCTCGGAGGGACGACATGAAGATGTTCGGCGGCCGCTTCCCGCGCGTCGGCGCTCGCCGGGCGGCTCCCGCCCGCGCGGGGCTCCTGCTCCTGCTCGTGGCGCTGCCCGGCGGGTGTGACGACCCGTTCGCGCAGGGCGCCTCGAATCCCGTCGGGCCGGCCGCGGACGACTGGGCCTTCTACGGCGGCGATCCCGGCGGCCTGAAGTACTCCGCCCTGGCCGACATCGACCGCGACAACGTGGCGCGCCTGGTCGCGGCGTGGAGCTGGGAGACGGGGGAGGAGCCGATCCCCGGCCCCCGCGCGCCGGTGGCCGGTGTGCGGATCGCGCCGGGGGTGTTCGAGGCGACGCCGCTCGTCGTGAACGACACGATGTGGGTAGTGACTCCCTATAGCCGCGTGGTGGCGCTCGACGCCGGGACGGGGAGCGAGCTGTGGTCCTACGATCCGGGCGCGTACGAGTGGGGCAACCTGGCGCGCGGGTGCCGGTTCTGTCATCGCGGCATCGCGCTGTGGTCGGACGGGAGCGAGCGACGTGTGTTCCTCAACAGTCGCTGGCGTCTGATCGCGCTCGACGCGGCCACCGGCGAGCCCGTCCCGGAATTCGGCCATGACGGCGAGGTCGACCTCGTCGAGGGGCTCGCGTGGGACACCAACCGGCTCCTCATCTCGAACACGTCCCCCGCCGTCGTGTTCGAGGACCTCGTCATCGTGGGGAGCGGGGTCCCCGACGACCGCGTCTTCCGGCGCAATCCGCCCGGCGACGTGCAGGCGTTCGACGCGCGCACGGGCGAGCGCGTGTGGACGTTCCACACCATCCCCAGCCAGGGCGAAGCAGGGGTGGAGACGTGGGAGGACGAGTCCTGGTCCTACACGGGCTCGGCCAACGTGTGGGCCCCGTTCTCGCTGGATGCCGAGCGGGGGCTCGTCTATCTGCCGGTGAGCACCCCGAACAACGACTTCTACGGCGGCCACAGGAAGGGTGACGACCTGTTCGCCGAGTCCCTCGTGTGTCTCGATGCGCGGACCGGCGAGCGAGTGTGGCATTTCCAGACCGTCCACCACGGGTTGTGGGACTACGACCTGCCCGCGCCCCCGGCGCTCGTGACGATCGAGGTCGACGGTCATGCGATCGCCGCGGTCGCGGCGGTCGGCAAGACGGGCTTCGTATACGTGTTCGACCGCGTCACGGGCGAACCCGTGTGGCCGATCGAGGAGCGCCCGGTCCCGGCCAGCGACGTGCCGGGAGAGCGCACCTCTCCCACTCAGCCGTTCCCGACCCGGCCCGCCCCGTTCACGCGACAGGGGACGCGCGAGGAGGACCTGATCGATTTCACTCCCGAGCTGCATGCCGAGGCCCTGGAGGTGTTCCGACGGCTTCGCAGCGGTCCGATCTTCACGCCTCCCTCGCTCGAAGGGACGATCCAGATGCCCGGTGTGATCGGCGGCGCCGGCTGGGGTGGAGCCGCGATCGATCCGGAGCGCGGCGTGCTGTACGTCAAGGGATACAACTCGCCCTTCCTGGCCCGGGTGGAGAAGGGCGATCCCGAGACGTCGGATGCCGACTACGTGCCCGATTTCGGAGGCTCGCTGTCGCTCGAGGGCGGGTTTCCGATCTTCAAGCCGCCCTACAGCAACGTGACCGCGATCGACCTGAACTCGGGCGAGACGTTGTGGCAGGTGACGTTCGGCGACGACGGGCGTCTGCGGAACGACCCGCGGCTCCGGGGGCTCGACCTGCCGCCGCTCGGTCTTCTTCCCCGTGGTCACGGGTCGACCGCCGGACCGCTGGTGACCGCCGGAAGGCTCGTGTTCCTCGCCGGTGGCGCTCCGGAGATCCACGCCATCGACACCGAAGACGGGGCCACCCTGTGGCGCGGTGATCTGGGAGGGGGTCGGGGACGCGGAAACCCGATGACCTACCGTGCGGCCGGGCGACAGTTCGTCGTCGTCGCCACCTCGGCCAGCGACGGGACCGATGCGAAGCTCCAGGCCTTCGCCCTCCCCGGCCCGTGACGGATCCCGGACGCGGGCCGCGTGGCGTCGGGCTTCCGGAGGCGGGCCCCACTGCGGATGGGATCCGTCCGGCGGCGCGGTCGGGGCGCGCCGATCCGGGCACGGTCCTGCGCGAGGTGTTCGGGTACGATGAGTTCAGGCCCGGGCAGCGGCACGTGATCGATGCCGTGCTCTCCGGTCGTGACTGCATCGCGGTGATGCCCACGGGGGCCGGAAAATCGCTCACCTTCCAGGTCCCGGCCCGCATCCTCCCCGGGACCGTCGTGGTGCTGTCGCCGCTCATCAGCCTCATGAAGGACCAGGTCGACGCACTCCGCGGCTGGGGGTTCCGGGCCGCCGCGATCCACTCCTCCTTGGACGCCGCGGAGCGACGGGCCAGCCTCGACACGCTCGAAGCGGGCGGCTACGAGATCGTGTATCTCGCGCCGGAGGCGCTTGGCCCGCGGATGCGCGCGCGCCTCGCCCGCATCGGCGTGTCGCTTCTCGTCGTGGATGAGGCCCACTGTATCTCGAAGTGGGGACACGACTTCCGACCATCGTACCGTCGCTTGCAGGGGCTCCGCGACGAGATCGGGAACGTGCCGGTGCTCGCGCTCACGGCGACCGCCACCCGGCGCGTGGCGGCCGACATCCTGCGCCAGCTCGGGCTGCGCAAGCCGGATGGGTTCAAGGGGTCGTTCTTTCGTCCCAACCTGCGCCTGAGCTGCCGCAAGAAGGGCGAGGGCGACACGCGGCGGGAGATTCTCGCGCTGGCGCGTCGGCACGCGGGCGAGAGCGGGATCGTGTACTGCCTGTCGCGCAAGGCGGTCGAACAGACCGCCGCCTTCCTGGCCTCCAAGGGGATCGCCGCCGCCCCCTACCACGCGGGTCTGTCCGACGGGGAGCGGGCCGCGAACCAGGAGGCGTTCGCGCGCGACGAGGTGGACGTCGTGGTGGCGACCATCGCGTTCGGGATGGGGATCGACAAGTCGAACGTGCGCTTCGTGATCCACCGCGACATGCCCTCCGACATCGAGTCGTGGATGCAGGAGATCGGAAGGGCCGGCCGCGACGGCCTCCCGAGCGAGTGCGTGCTGTTCTATTCGTGGTACGACGTGAAGGTGCGCGAACGCTTCCTTGACGAGATCGCCGATGAGGAGCAGCGGGAGGCGAAGCGACGGGCCACGGTGGCGCTGTTCCGGCTCGCCGATCGGCGAGCGTGCCGGCACCGGCAGCTGCTCGCCCATTTCGGCGAGGAGATCGACGACTGCGGGACGTCGTGCGACGTGTGCACCGGCGTCAGCGTGACCGATCGAATCCGCGTCGCCCCGCCGTCCGGTCGCTCCCGCGGCTCGATGGCCTCCCGCCGCGCGGACACGCGCGGCGCAGCGGCCGCCATCGAGCGGTCCCCCTCCGATCCGCTCTTCCAGCGGCTGCGTGCGGTTCGCAAGCGACTCGCCGACGAGCGCGGCGTTCCGGCGTACATCGTGTTCAGCGACCAGGTGCTGTGGGATCTCGTCGACCGGCGACCTGCGACGCCCGAGGAGATGTTGGGCGTGTCCGGCGTCGGCCCCGCGAAGCTCGAGCGCTACGGCGCGGCGTTCCTCGAAGCGTTGCGAGCCGGGTCGGCGGGCTGAGCGCGTTCCCCCCTTGGGCCCGGTGGGCGAGTGCGTCATGTTCATGTCGATCACGCAGACCCGGGCCGGCGGATGGGACGGATTCCGGCCCGCGACGCTTCCCACGACCGGATCCGGAGGATCGATGGCGCACGAGGAGGCCACCGCCGAGCGCGAGGTGACGCGGCTCGAGAGGGCGAAGTCGGAGTGGCGGGACATCGTCTCCCCGGACGCGTTCCGCGTGCTGTTCGAGGAGGGCACGGAGCCCGCGGGAACGAGCCCCCTCGATCGGGAGAAGCGCCCGGGGACCTTCCTGTGCACGGCCTGCCGGCTGCCGCTGTTCGCGTCGGACACGAAATACGACAGCGGAACCGGCTGGCCCAGCTTCTACGACCATATCCCCGGCCGCCTCGAGACGAAGCGGGACTTCAAGCTCATCCTGCCGCGCACGGAGTACCATTGCGCCCGGTGCGGCGGTCACCAGGGACACGTGTTCAAGGACGGCCCGCCGCCCACCGGGAAGCGGTACTGCAACAACGGCGTCGCGCTCGAGTTCGTGCCGGACGGCGAGCCGCTGCCGGGTCTGCGCGAGTGATCCGAGCGCCGGTCGCCCACCGGTCGTCCACCCCGTCGGCCTGCCGCCGGGCGGGCGCCGAGCGGGGAGCGGGTCCCGCGCTGGCCGCCTGCGTGCTCGGCGCGTGGCTGGCAAGCGGGTGTGAGCCCGATCGGACCCCCGCGCCCGGGGCCGCCGCCGGCATGTTTCCCCCCCATCTGCCGGCCCGTGTCGATTCCATCGCGCGCGCGGCGCGCGCCGCCGGACCGATCGCGGGGCTCTCGATCGCGATCGCGCACGATGGGGCGCCCGTGTTCGCCGGCACGTGGGGGGTAGCGGACGTGTCGAGCGGTGCGGAGGTGGATCGCTCCACGGTGTACGAGATCGGATCGGTGACCACCCTGTTCACCGGGGCGGGGGCGATGCTCCTCGCCGACGAGGGCGAGCTCGACCTCGACGCCCCCGTCGCTTCGCTCCTCCCGGCGCTCGCCGATGTCCCTCACGCCGCCTCCATTCGGGTCCGCCACCTGCTGACGCACACATCGGGGGTGCGCGACTTCGAGCCCGAGGCGGTGGATGCGTGGGTCGAGGACGGGAGCCCGGTGACGACGGCCCTGGTGCTCGAGGCGGCCCGAGAGCCTCTCCGGTTCGCGCCGGGTACGTCGTGGGCGTACTCGAACACCGGGTTTCGGCTGGTGGGGGAGATCGTCGCTCGGCTGACCGGCCGGCCGTACGGCGCGTTCCTCGAGGAGCGGATCGTCGCGCCGCTCGGTCTCGAGCACACGAGCCTGTGCGACGAGCGGCCGGAGGATCCCTTGCGGGCGCGGATCCATGACGTCGGGCCGGACGGATTCGAGGTCAGCCGCCTCGATCACCAACCCGGGTACACGTCCGCGGGAGGTATCTGCACGACCATCGAGGACCTCGTGCGGCTGCCGGGCGCCCTGACGCGGAGCGGCCTCCTGTCCGACTCGGCGCTCGCGCGCATGCTGTCTCCCACCGTCCTCGTCGGTGGACCGACGATCGACTACGGGCTCGGGGTCCGCCTCGGCGTTATCGACCGACACGCCACGTGGGGGGGCATGGGCGGCGTGGGCACGTACTGGGCGGTGCTCATACACGTCCCGGACGACGAGATCACCGTCGCGGTGCTCCAGAACACGGACGGCGCCGGCGAGGATGCGCTGACGATCGCCGGCGCGGTGGTGCGGGCGGCGCTGGGTCTCGGCCCACCGACCCTCCGGCCCGCCGGCGTGGAGCATCTCGGGCGGTTCGCGGGCCGGTACGACGATGAAGGAGGCGGGTTCGCGATCGCGCTCGTCGGAGATTCGCTGATCCGCAGTCGCGGCAGCAAGCACGCGCTCGTGCCGTTGGGACCGCTCGAGTTCGGGTGGGGGCTGTTCCCGATGGACCGATTCCGGTTTCACGAGCTGGACGGCGAGATCGTGGGAGTCTCGGACTACTACAACGGCCTGTTCGCCGGCTTCTTCCCCCGTCTCGGAGGGCTCGAGACCGTGCCGCACCCGGGGACCGGGGGAGAGTCGGCCGGATGAGCGGCTGGATCCGCCCCGTGACGCTGACCGGGGGCACCGTCGAGCTCGAGCCCGTGTCCGTGAAGCACGTGCCCGGTCTCCTCGCGGCCGCCTCACCGCCCGAGATCTGGCGCTGGATGCCGATCGCCATCGACTCCGAAGACGTGTTGCTGGCGCTCATCGAGCGGGCGCGCGAGAACGCCGCCGTCGGGACGGGTCTCTCGTTCGCCACGCGCCTGCTCGACGGCGGGGAGATCGTGGGGGCCACGAGCTACCTGAACCCAGATCCGCAGCACCGGAGAGTGGAGATCGGGTTCACCTGGGTGACGCCGGCATGGCAGCGCACCGCCGTGAACACCGAGACGAAGCTCCTCATGCTGAGACACGCGTTCTCCGCCCTCGGGTGCGAGCGCGTCGAGTTCAAGACCGACGCGAACAACGAGCGCTCGCGGGCCGCGATCGCCCGGCTGGGGGCCGTCGAGGAAGGCACGCTCCGGCACCACATGCGCCGGCGTGACGGCACGTATCGGGACAGCGTCTACTTCAGCATCCTGCGCCAGGAGTGGCCGGCGGTCGAGAAGCGCCTCGAGGGGATGCTGGCCTGAGAGGTCGTCGCCCGACGGGCGCCGCGCGCGGCGCCCGCCGCCCTCCGGGGTCGCCTACGGCGCGCGGAGTCCCCACGCATCCTCGGTCCACCTGAGCCACGTTCCCGTGACCGCCGCCCGCCATGCCCGCTGCGAATCCGACGCGGCGAGCTCGTCCCACGGCTGGTCGAGACCGGAAAGACGGGCGCGGGCGAGCTCGTAGTCGGGCCCGAGGCGCGCGCGGTGCTCCGCGAGGAAGCTCGTCAGATCGAGCGGGAACCCCATCTTGACCCGTCGCCACGCGATCTCACGCGGGAGATGGGGGGCCATCGCGCGCCTGAGCACGTACTTCGACCACCCGGCCCGGAACAGGTGCTCGGCGCGCAGCCGGAAGCCGAACTCGACGATGCGATGATCCAGGAAGGGCAGGCGGTGCTCGACCGGAATCGCCATCGAGTAGCGATCGTCGCTCGTCAGGTAGTGCGGGAGGAGCGCGACCCGGAAATGCCGATGTCTGAGCGGTTGGAAGCGGGGCGGGGCGGTCGAGGCCCTTCCCAGCGCGCGGCGACGCAGCGCCTTGAGGGTCGGAACCACGGCTGCGAGCGCCCGGGCCGGGGTGCCGAAGCGGAACGCCAGATCGTGCCGCGCCGCCGACCAGCCGTGCCCGTCCTCCCGCAGCTCCCGGCGCGCGGATGGCCAGAAGTCGAACTCGTATCCCGCCAGGAGCTCGTCACCCCCCGAGCCGGCGAGCGCGACCTTGTATCCGTCGGCCCGCATGACTCGTCGCATGAGGTAGTGCGTGAACGCGTTGGGGGCGTGATACGGCTCTTCGTGCATGGCGAGGAACGCGTCCCCGGCACGCGCGAACCCGTGGTCCGGTGCCACCACGCGATAGTCGAGCCGGTGCCGACGACGCATGGTGCGCGCGTAGGGCTCCTCGTCTCGACCGGGATGGCGGAGCGTGTAGGTGACGGGGTCCGCTCCGGCGAGCGCGGCGGCGGCAACGATCGATGAGCTGTCGAGTCCGCCGCTGAGCTCGAGCGCCACGGGCACGTCCGCTCGCAGACGCAGAGCCACGGCGTCGACCAGGAGCTCCCGCAGCCGACGAGCCGCGTCCGCCACCGCGATCTCGTCCGGCTCGAAGCGCCCCTCCGGGAAGTCCCAGTAGGTCAGTGTGCGCACCGCATCGAGCGCCGGTCCGCGAAGGTGGAGCGCGGTGGCCGGCGCGACCCGCTGGATGGGGAGAAAGAAGGTCGATTCGGCGTCGTCCTTCACCTCCGTGTCGACGAACCGCCGCGCGGCCTCGAGATCGAGACGGATCCCACCCGGGTCGAGGCGGACGAGCGGCTCGAGGAGGCTCGAGAAGAACACCCCGCTCGCCGTCCGGCGCACGTACAGCGGGACGATTCCGAACCGGTCGCGCGACAGCGTCAGGACGCGGGTCTCGAGATCGTACAGCGCCGCCGCCCAGAACCCGTTGAGGCGCGCCCACAGGTCGTCGCCCCACGCCCGGTATCCCTCGACGAGGACCTCCGTGTCGCTGTGGCCGCGGAAACGGACGCCCCGCCCTACGAGCTCCCGACGAAGCTCGTCGTGGTTGTAGATCTCCCCGTTGAACGTGGAGATGACTCGTCCATCCGCGCTCGACAGCGGCTGGTGACCGGCCACGCTCGTGTCCACGATCGCGAAGCGCGTGTTGACGAGACCCACCGTGTGGGGTCGACCGGCCGCGGCCGTGAGCCCGGCGAGTCCCCTCACCGCCGCGCTCGAGCGCTCCGTCGCCAGATGCGTGGCCTCCCCGGCCATCACCAGGGCGACCCCTTCATCGTCCGGCCCGCGGGCACGAAGCGGTCCGAGGAAGGCGCGCGCGAGCGCCTCTCCCGCGCCGGAGGGCTCCGACAGCAGCCAGCCTCCGATGCCGCACACGGTCTACGCCGGTCGCGGACGAGCGGGAGGCGACGTGCGGATCCTCACGCGAGGCCGCAATAGCGGACGGCGGACCCGGCGAGGATCTCGGCCAGCCGGACGCACGAGTCCACATCCACCCACTCCACCGCGGCGTGCGCGCCCCCTCCTCCGGGACCGATCACGATCGTGTCGACGCCGGCGGCCGCGAGAAGGGCGGAGTCCATCCAGGGCGAGTCTCCAATGACCGCGGGGGGCCGACCGAGGGCCGCCTCGACCGCCCGCGCCACCACCGTCGCGATCGGGGCCTCGGGCGAGGTCTCGAACGGCTCGCGGTGGAACAGGGTGGACCACTCGGCCTCGAACTCCGGATCCTCCGCCTCGAGCCCGGCGAGGATGCGGGCGAGCTCGGCTTCCACGTCCGCCCGCGTCTCGGGCGGCACGGTCCGCCGCTCGATGCGGAGCGTCGACTCCGGGGCGTAGGTGCTGATCCCCACGCCGCCCTCGAGGAGCGCCGCGTGGAGCGAGGGCGGACCCAGGAGCGGGTGGCCGGGACGCGCCTGCAGGTTGTCGAGCAGCGCCTCCAGCCGGGCGAGCACGCGGCCCATGCGGAGGTTCGCATCCACTCCCTCGCGATACCGGCTGCCGTGCGCGGCGCGTCCCTTCGTCCGCACCTCGAGCCAGGTGAAGCCGCGGTGCGCCACGCACAGGCCGAGATCCGTCGGCTCGGTCACGATCGCGGCCTCGAACCGCAGCTCCCCGCGCTCCCGACGTGCCACGAGGTCGGACGTCCCGAGGCTCGCGTACTCCTCGTCCGCCACCGCGGCGACCAGGAGATCGCCCCCCAGGCCGATCCCCGCCTCGGTGAGCGCGCGGGCCGCCTCGATGCACGCGGCCAGCGCGCCCTTCATGTCGAACGCCCCCCGTCCGAACAGCCGTCCATCCTCGATCCGCGGTTCGAACGGCTCCACCATGCCCTCGACCCCCACGGTGTCGTAGTGCGCGTTCAGCATGAGTCCCGGCCCCGTTCCGGCACCCTTCAGACGGCCCACGACGCTCGGGCGACCCGGCTCCGGCTCGAAGCGGACCGCCTCCAGACCGGCGGCCTCGAGGAGCCCGGTCGTCGCCGCGGCGATCCCGGTCTCACCCGCCCCTCCGGGCACGAGGCTCGGGTTCACGGAATCCGTCGACACGAGGATCTCGAGGGACCGTACCAGTCGCTCCCGCCGAACGGGAAGGGTCATATGTTCGCCTCTCGATCGCGCACGGACGAGCGCGGCCGCGCCCGTCCCGAGCGTTCCCACGCCGTCGTCGGGCGGACCGTGGTCGGGGACCGCCGTTCGATGCGGTCGCAGGATCGCGGGTCGGCCCGGCGGTCTCTAGCTTGGGGTCCGACCGCCCCGGTCCGCGCGTCTCCTCACGGTCCGGCAAGGTCGCGTGTCGTCGACCCGTCTTCCAGCCCATGCAGCCCGGAGGTCAAGGAATGTCCCCCCACCGCTCCCCGTCCGCGGCGCCGCGTGACGAGCGTCCCGTCGTCCCCGACCGCCATCCGCGCGCTTCGGACCGTCCGGGCCCCGCCGGGGCTCGCGCGCTCGTCGCCATCCTCGGGCCGGCCGCCCTTCTCCTCGCCTTCGCCACGGGCGCGCGCTCCCTCCAGCAGGACACGACCCGCGCCAGCGAGAAGACGCCCACGATCGAGAAGAAGACCGAGGGCATGCGCCACATGGAGGGCTTCTTCGACCTCTACTGGGACGACGCGGAGGGCAAGCTGTACATGGAGATCGACCGCTGGGGCGAGGAGTTCCTGCACCAGGTCTCCCTCCCCACCGGGCTGGGGAGCAACCCCGTGGGGCTGGACCGTGGACAGCTCGGCGGGACGTACGTGCTCAGGGCCGAGCGCGTGGGCCCGAAGGTCCTGTTCATCGAGCCCAACTACAAGTTCCGGGCGCGGAGCGACGATCCGGCGGAGCGTCGGGCCGTGGAGGAGGCCTTCGCCCCCTCCACGCAGTGGGGATTCCCCGGCGTCGCGAGGACCGGCGATCGGGTGCTCGTCGACGCGACGCCCTTCTTCCTGCGCGACGCGCACGGCGTGACCCGCACGCTCCAGCGGACGCGCCAGGGGGCCTACAAGCTCGACGCCTCGCGCAGCGCCTTCTATCTGCCGCGCACGAAGGCGTTCCCGCTCAACACGGAGGTGGAGGTGTCGCTCACCTTCACTTCCGACGAGCCCGGCGGGCTGGTGAGCCAGACCGCCGCCAGCGGCGACGCCATCACCCTGCGCGAGCACCATTCGCTCGTCCAGCTCCCCGACGACGGGTACGAGCCGCGCGCGGCGGACCCGCGCATCGGCGCCTTCGGGCTCTATTTTCAGGACTACGCCGCGCCCATCGACGAATCGATCGCGGTGCGCTGGGCCGGACGGCACCGCCTCGAGAAGAAGGACCCGAGCGCCGCCATGTCCGAGCCGGTCGAGCCGATCGTCTACTACCTGGACCCGGGGGTGCCGGAGCCCATCCGGAGCGCGCTGCTCGAAGGCGGCAACTGGTGGAACGAGGCGTTCGAGGCGGCGGGCTTCATCGATGCCTTCCGCGTCGAGATGCTGCCCGAAGACGCCGACCCCATGGACCTGCGTTACAACGTGATCCACTGGACGCACCGCTCGACCCGCGGCTGGTCGTACGGTTCCTCGGTGACGGACCCGAGGACGGGCGAGATCCTCAAGGGGAACGTGAACCTCGGCAGCCTCCGTCTCCGGCAGGACCACCTGATAGGGGTAGGGCTGGGATTCCCGCCGGCGGGAGACGGGTCGATCGGCTCGGTCGATGGAGGCGCCGGTGGCCCGTTCGACGCGTGTGACCTCAGCGCCGGCCCCACGTTCGACTACCTGGCGTATGTGGCGCCCGACGCCGATCCGGTGGACATGGCGCTGGCGAGAATCCGGCAGCTCGCCGCGCACGAGATCGGCCACACGCTGGGTCTGGCGCACAACTTCATCGCAAGCACCGAGGACCGCGCCTCTGTGATGGACTATCCGGCCCCCCTCGTGCGCGTCGTGGACGGGAAGCTCGACCTCGCGCAGGCGTACGACACCGGGATCGGCGAGTACGACAAGCTGGCCATCGAATGGCTGTACTCGGACTTCCCCGACGGCACGGACGAGCGCGCCGCACTCGACGCGATCGTCGAGGGGGGGCTCCGGCAGGGGATCCGGTTCATCACCGATCGCGATGCCCGTCCGTCCGGGTCGGCGCACCCCCTGGCGCACCTGTGGGACAACGGTGCGGATCCGGTCGATCGCCTGCACGACGAGATGGAGATCCGCCGGGCGGGGCTCGAGGCGTTCGGTCCGCAGCTCCTGCGGGCTGGCGAGGCGATGTCGTCCCTGGAGGAGATCTTCGTCCCGCTCTACCTGCACCACCGGTACCAGCTCAACGCGGCCGTCCGCAGCGTGGGGGGCGCCGACTACAATTACGCCGTGAAGGACGACGGGCAGACGGTGGTCGAGATCGTCGCCCCCGAGCGCCAGCGGGCGGCGCTCGCGGCGGTGCTCGAGACGCTCGACCCCGACTTCCTGGCCATCCCGGAGCGGGTGCTCGAGATGATCCCGCCCCCGGCCACGTTCGCTATCGGCCAGGAGACCTTCTCGGGCGATACGGGCGGTCCCTTCGATCCGCTGGCGGTCGCATCCTCGGCGGCCGACTTCGCGGTCGGTCTCCTGCTCGATCCCGAGCGCACCGCCCGCCTCGTGGAGTATCATGCTCGGGGCGCCGGATACCCCGGGCTCGACGAGGTGCTCGACGCGCTCGTCGCAGCCACCTGGCAGTCACCCCCGCCGGCGTCCGAGTACAGGCTCCGGATCGCCGAAGCCGTACGGACGGTGGTCCTCGACCATCTCATCGATGGGGCCGAGCGCGGAGCTCCGCTGGCACGTCCGTTGTTCGCCGCCCGTCTGGGGGCGCTCGCCGACTGGCTGGAGAGCCGGCCGGCGCCCACGCCGCACGAGACGTTCGCCGCGTCGACCATTCGGCGCTGGCAGACCCGCCCGTACACCGAGGAGGAGGGCGCCGGTGCGCCCGAACTGCCGCCCGGCGATCCGATCGGGAGCGGTCGCCGGTCCGGGGTGGCGCGGGTGCCCCCGCGCCCTTGATCCGCGGCCCCCGGTTTGCACTCTCGGGTGCCGAGGGTCGGGCGAGCCGACCCGCCGGGTGCCGGGGGACCTGACGCGGGCACCCGGGTAGCTTATGCTGTCGCAGCCGCTTAGCCGGATCCGCGACCCGCCCGAGGGCGATGTCGAGGCCGGACCCGGGCGGGTCAGAGGGTGACATGAGTGCAAAAGCGTTCACACGTTTGGTGGGTCTCGTGCTGCTGTTTGCGGCCTCGACCCATGGAGTGCGGGGGCAGGCGCAGGTCGGCTTGCTCGGCGTGGGCGACACGGGGGCCCTGGTCGTGGTGAGCGGCGGCGGAGCCGAAGCGCTCCTCATCGACCCGGCGACGCGAAACGTGCTCGGACGGTTCCCCACGGGGCCCGACCCGCGTGAGGTGGCCGTGAGTCCGGATGGCCGGTACGCCTACGTGACGAGCTACGGGTGGCAGCCTACGCGGGACGTGCGCACCGGGGATCTGGACGAGGGCGTCGCGTACTGGGAAGGGGCCTCGAGCGGCATCGCCTCGGACGGGCGGGCGGTCACGGTCCTCGACCTGGCGAACCGGTCCGTCCACGCCGTGTTCCAGCCCGGCCGCTACCGCCACCTGGAGGGGATCCGGGTCGGCAAGGACGGACAGCGGTTCTGGATGACTGCCGAGGAGGACAGCGCCATCGTCGAGGTCGACGCGACCACCGGCGACGTGCTCATGCTGTGGAAGACCGGCGGCGCCGATCCCCACTCGCTGACCGTGACCCGCGACAATCGGCGTCTGTTCGTCGCCAACACCGGCTCCGACTACCTCACGATGATCGACCGCGTGACCGTCGTCCCGCAGCGCATCTCCACCGGCCGCAATCCCCAGGGGCTGGCGCTGTCACGCGACGAGAAGGAGCTCTGGGTGGCGAACCACGGGGATCACACGATCAGCGTGATCGACACGCGCAAGCTCCGCGAGGTGGCGACCTTCCCCAGCGGTGGACGGGGCCCGACCCGGGTCGTGTTCAACCCGGCCGGCAACGAGGTGTGGGTCACCCACGCCGAGAGCCACGAGGTCGTGGTGCTGGACCGCGTCTCCGCCGCTGTGCTGGCCCACATCCCGTTCGACACCGAGCCCCGATCGATCGCCTTCTCCACATCGGGCGCGGCGGCGTTCGTGTCGGCCCCGCAGCGCCACCGGGTGTACGTCATCGATGCCGCGACGCGCGAGGTCGTGGACAGGCTCGAGGCCGGCAGCCTGCCGGGCGGGCTCGCCTGGGGTGGGGAGCGCGTGCCGCCGCGACGCTCCGGCGGTTGACCCCGGTGTCGCGGTCTCGATCCGCGCGGCTCCCGCGTTCATCTTGAGCGGGGGCGGCACCGAAACGGGAGCGCGGCATGGGGAGACGGCCGATATGGGGCACCGCGGGGGTCCTCGGGCTGGCTTGGCTCGGGGCGGCGTGCTCGGATTCCACCACCGGCCCCGGTGACCTCCAGGTAGCGGTCTCCGCCGGCCCGAGCCAGGTGCGCCAGGGGGATGTGGCGACCTTCGGCGCCGAGGTCCGGGATGCGTCGGGCTCCCTGGCCACGTTCGCGGTCGACTGGTCGGTCGAGCCCGCGTCCGCCGGGTTCATCGAGCCGGACGGCAGCTTCGTCGGGTACGAGCCGGGAAGCGCCCGCATCGTGGCCGAGGCCGGCGGGTCGCGCGACACACGCGACATCACGATCACCCCCCGCGGCGTGTCGACCGGGAGCTTCTCGGTCGTCGGCCACGGGGCCGTCGATGAGCGCTACACGTCGGACCTGTGGGTGTACGGAGGCGTCGCGTACACGGGAAGCTGGGGCGTCCGCCAGGGGCCGGCCGGCCTCCAGCAGGGAAACCGGCTGTACGCGTGGGATATCTCGAACCCCGGCCTGCCGATCCTGACCGACTCGGTGTCGGTCGACGCTGGCACCGTGAACGACATCAAGATCCGGGACGACGGCGCGATCGCCGTGCTCACCCACGAGGGCTCCGCCGACGTGCAGAACGGCATCACGATCCTCGACCTCGCCGACCCCCTCCACCCGGCCGTGATCACCCGGGTCACCGACACGATGCACCCCGGGGTGCACAACGTGTGGGTCGACGGCGCGCACGTATACGCCGTCGTCGACGGATCGAGCCCCGCCAGCGGGCTGCGCGTCATCGACGTCGCCGACCCCGCGCAACCGGTGGTCGTGAGCTCGTTCTACGGCGGAGATCCCCAGCTGACCTTCGGCCAGTTCCTGCACGACGTGTACGTGCGCGACGGCCTGGCCTTCCTGTCGCACTGGGACGCGGGGCTAATCATTCTCGACGTGGGCAACGGGATGGCGGGCGGCAGCCCGGCTGGACCGGTGGAGGTCGGACGGGTCCAGACGAGCGGTGGGGATACTCACAACGCCTGGTACTGGCCGGCTACCGGCATCGTGTTCGTCGGCGAGGAGGACTTCAACACCCCCGGGATCCTCCACGTCGTCGACGCGACGGAGCTCACGGCGCCACGCGAGGTGGCGACGTTTCGGGTCAGCGGCAGCACCCCGCACAACGTGTGGCTCGACGAGGACGCGGAGATCCTCTACGTCGCGTGGTACACGCGGGGGATCTTCGCGATCGACGTGAGCGGCCGGCTGCTCGGCGAGCTGGACCGGCAGGACCGCGTGGTCGCCTCGCTCACCTACGACGGGGCAGGGGCATGTCAGGGCGGTGGGACGTGCACGTGGGCGCCGCAGCTCCACCAGGGGCTGGTCTGGGTGTCGGACCTCAACTCGGGGCTCTGGTCGCTGCGGCTCGGCTTCTGATCGCGGACGGGCCGCCGTCGGATGGCGGCGTCCGGAGGGCGGCCCCTACGTCGGGTCGGCCGGATCCCGGGTCCAGATCACGAGCGCGCCACACTCGCCGGCGCGCCGGAACTCGACGGGCGTCTGCGATGCTCCTATGTAGATCTCGATGCCCGCGATGTCCTGGGGCGGCATGTCGTCGAGGCGGAAGCCCGGGGCGGGGAGGCCGTCGATGAACATCTGGAAGCCGCACCCACGCGCGGTCCTGATCCCGGGTCCGAACGACGACGAACCGGAGACGCGGACTCCCGGCACCTCGCGCAGCATGTCGCTCATCTGACGCGGGTCGCGCTCGAGGATCTCAGCGTGGGTGATGAACGCCCCTCGTCCCGCGTCGCGCCGTCGGTAGAATGGGCGCAGCTTCCCGGGCGGCCGGGACCCCTCGACGTCCACATCGAGCGGCGGGAGGGCGACCACGTCTTCCTCGCGGGGCTCGAGGGTCGCCGGCAGGGCGAGCGAGATGCGCACGGCGGTGTGCCGGCCGGGCTCCAGCTCGATGACGCGCGCCGGCAACTCGTGACCACGATAGGAGATCAGGAGGCGCTGGCGGCCGGATGGCACGTCGAACAGGAGGAAGCGACCCTCCGCGTCCGTCGTCTCGCCCCCGGCCACGCCGAGGATGGTGACCGATGCGCCGCCGAGCGGCCGGCCGCTGCCCGCCTCCACGATGATCCCCCCGAGCGAAGCCGTCGCCGGCTGCTGGGCGGCCACGTCGGCCAACGGGAGCGTGAGCGCGAGGATCGCGACGACCCCCCGGACGGAGGGCGCGCGCCGCTGCGCTTCGCGTTGGGCCACGTGCCTGGGGATCACCGATCCGCCTCCTTCGACCGCCCCGGGATGCAAACGTCCGGGCACGGATCGGCATCATAGGGCGTGAGGCGGCGAGTGGCGAGCGGAATGCAGGGACCGTGGAGTCGCTCGTTCGAAGCGGAACTCCCGACACCACCCGGAGTTGGGCATGGAGCGCACGGGATGCGGCGCGCTTCCTGCTACCTGCGCGTCAGGCGCTGGGGAGTTTCTTGAGCTCTCGCCGTCCCGCGGCGACGCCCGACCCCACGCCGATGCCGAACAGGAACGCCGTGCCCATGTTCACGACCGGAAAGATGGTGAGTGGTAGCGCGATGGCGGCCGCCGCGACCCCCGCGAGCAGCGGGATGCCGGGCCGGCGCACGCCGTCGACGAACCGCAGGCGGTCGCGCACGAAGCGTCGCATCCCGACGAAGCCCGCGATCGAGGCCACGCCGGTGATGATGAGCCAGAGCATGGTTCCGAGGAACTCGAACATGTGGACACCTCCTGGAGGAATCTACGGCGCGCGCCCGGATCCTGTTTCACGATGTAGCCGGCTCGCCACCGGCATCGGGATCGTACTGTGCCTCGCCGCCTGCTCGCACCCGCGCGCCGAGCAGGTCGAGCGCGTGCTGGCGGCGTACGACGAGGCGTCCGCGGACATCGGGTGGCCGGGATTCGACCCCCGTTCCGTCCCCATCGCCCTCTACGATGATGGGCACACGTACCTCCTGCGCCACCCCTCGCCGCCCGAGGGCTTCGATCGCATGCGCGGCGTCGCGGGTGCGACCGTGTCCGACGCGCCGCTCGAAGAGGCGCGCGCCAACACCGACATCGAGCTCGGGGGAGTGCGGACCGCGGTGGTCGCGTTCCCCGCTGACGCCGCGGATCCCGTCGAGACGGCGGCGCTCGCCATGCACGAGGCGTTCCACGCCTATCAGACCCTCCGCTACCCCTCGTGGACGGCCAACGAGGTGGACCTGTTCACCTACCCGGTGCGTCGGGCGGCGCTGCTCGAGCTCAGGCGGCTCGAGGGCGGCGCCCTGCGGCGCGCCGTGACGGCCCCCGACTCGGTGCGCGAGCTGTGCTGGGGACAGGAGTTCCTCAGGCTCCGGGCACGTCGGTTCGCGCTCCTCGACGAGGCCTCCGTGGCGTACGAGCGGCACAGCGAGCTGCGCGAGGGCGTCGCGCGCTATGTGGAATCCCGCGCCGCCGGTCGCCCGGACGTCGGGCTGCCGGCCGACGGCTTTCCCCCCGAGGCTGTGCGGGACCGGGCGTACGCCACCGGCCACGCGCTGGCCGTGCTGCTCGATCGGGTCGCCCCCCGCTGGAAGGACTCGCTCATCGCCGGTGGATCCCGCGCGACGCTGGACGGACTTCTGTCGGCGGCAATCGGGGGCGCCAGCGTGCGGCCGTGTCGGGCGTCGCCCGACGAGGCCGCCAGGGCCCGGGCCGTCGCTCGGACCGACAGCGCGGACCTGATGCGACGCGACGCCCTGGCGCGGGCGGCGTTCGACGACGCGCCGGGCTGGAGGATCGAGATCGTGGCGGATGAGCGGCCGCTGTCGCCCGAGCGCTTCGATCCGCTGAACGTCCGCGTGCTCGACGAGCGTCACGTGCTCCACACCCGCTGGCTGCGCGTGGGTGCGGAGGGAGTCTCGATCGAGGTCGTCGAGCGGGCCGCCCTCACCCGCGGGCTCGACGGGCACCCCTTGTTCGCCGGCATCGACCGCCTGTGGATCACCGGGTTGAGGGAGCCCGCCGTCGCGGTCTCGGGGGACACGACCCGCATCACCGCCGAGGGCGTGGAGGTGAGCGCGGTGGCGGCGTCGCTCGAGCGCGACGGGCAGCGGATCCGCCTCCGGCTGGCAGGGGGAGGCTGAAGGGGTCGCGTGCGCGCGTGGCTCAGCGGGCGAACTGGACCCACAGGAAGAACGCGGCCGCACCCCCCATACCCAGCATGCCGAGCCACGACCAGGCCCGCATCCCGGGACCGGGTCTGAGATCCGGCTCGTCGATCAGCTTCGTCACGCAGTAGTGGTTCAGGGCGTACAGGACGGGGGCGAGCAGGAAGCTCACGAACGCGGCCACGGTGACGAGCACCACCGGGTCCGGGATCCAGACCGTCTCGGCCAGCGCCAGCGCGAGGCTCGAGAACAGGAACCCCCAATATGCGCGCATCGTCCGCCGGCCGACCCACGGGTCGGGGCCGACCGGAGCCCCGACCCGGGAGGCGGCGCCCCCCCGTCCCCCGGAGAGCCTCACGACGGTGCGCGCGAAGGCGCGCGGGAACCCATCCAGGACCCCGTAGGCGGTCGAGAACATGCCGAAGAACGCCGCGATCATGAACAGCGGAAGCACCCAGGCGCCGAGCGAGTCCGTGTACAGGCGCGCCATGGTGATGGCTACGTCCGCTCCCTGCGGGATCAGCCCGGCGGGACGCAGGACCTCGGCACCCAGCGCCAGGAAGAGGATCGACAGGACGAGCGACAGACCGTACCCGATCCACAGGTCCAGACGTCCCGTCGCGAAGGCGCGCGCGGCGTCGCTCGTGCCGGCCCGCTCCGACCGGGCGCCTCGTCGGATCCATTCGTCACGTCGTTCGAGCGACCACATGCTGTGCCACACGGCGACGTCGATTCCCGTGGGCATCCAGCCGAGGAGGGCGGCGAGCAGGATGACGCTCTCGCGCGGGATCCGGGGGCGCAGGAGGCCTTCGAGGAACCCGGGGCCGGGCGGGCGGGCCACGAAGGCCAACACCGTCATGATCGTGAGCCCCAGCAGCATCCACTTGCACAGGGCCGAGAGGGCGTCGAAGCCGCCGCTCGCGAGCAGGGCGGCGATCACGAGCCCCAGCACCATGCTCCACACCGGAAGCGGCAGGGCGGGGAACACCGCGACCGCCACGGCCGCGGCCACTCCAAGCACACCGGCCAGCACGGTGACGCCCTGTACGACGGTGCCGAGCAGGAACACCGCCAGCGCCCAGCCCCGTGGTCCGGGGACCCGCGCGTAGCCATCGAGAAGCGAGGTTCCGGTCGCCGCCGCGAATCGGGGGCCGAACTCGAACGCCGGGTACTTGATCAGGTGGCTGAACGGCATCACCCACAGGAGCGCGTACCCGAAGGCGGCCCCGGCCGTGGGGGCGAGCACGAGGTGGCTGGCACCGATCGCCGTGGCAGCGAGCACCAGCCCGGGCCCGATCCAGCGGATCGCGTCGAGTCGACGGCCCCAGGAGGGGGGACCACGGTCCGGGTCGGTCCCGGGGGACGCCTCGGGCGGAAGGGGCATGGCGACAGGCTCGCGCGGCCCGGCCCCGGACGCAACCGCCGCTTCGTGCTTCGCGGGCAGGTCGGGACGCGCCGGGAGGGACGAAAGGATGGGGCGTCTTCCTGGCTCGCCAGCCGCCGGCTCCCCACATTCGCCATCCGAGCCGGTCGACGAGGAGCCCGGAGCCGCCCCCGAGATCGGTCGCACGCGATTCCGCGCCAGGGGGATCACATGGCGAAGCCACCGGAGGTCGTGTCGCTCGACTGGACTGGTGAGGGGCTTCGGTTCCTCGGACGACGGGACGGGCACCTGACGCCGATCGATGGCGGCGGCGAGACGGGTCCCAACCCGATGGCACTCCTGCTCGAGTCGATCGCGGCCTGCATGGCCTCCGACATCGTCGACATCCTGAGGAAGGGTCGACAGGACCTGTCGAGCCTCGTGATCGAGATCGAGGCCGCGCGCCGGGAGGAGCCGCCCCGCTACCTGCGGACGATCCGCTTCGTCATTCGCGTGGGAGGGGCCGTCGAGGAGGGGAAGGCGAGACGGGCCGTCGACCTGTCCTTCGACACGTATTGCAGCGTGTGGCACTCGCTGCGCGACGATCTCGACATGGAGTGGGAGCTCGACCTGTCCGGCTGACGGGTCCAAACGCCGCCAGGTTCCGCCCGGAGGTCAGTGTTCGAACGGATCCCGCGGCAGGTCGTATGCCCAGTCCATGAAGTCCGGACCGTCGGGCGTCCAGATCACGATCGCCCCGCAATCGTTCGTCCGCATGAACTCCATGGGGGTGTCGGTGACGCCCTTGTACACCTCCACGGCCCCGAGATCCTCGGGGGGGATGTCGTCGATCTCCAGACCCGACTGGTGGAGCCCGTCGAGGTAGATGGCCGGCGTACACCCGAGGCGCGCCCCACGACCGAAGGAGACCGGTGCCCGTCCGTGCTCGATGCGTCCGACCTGGACGCCGGGGATGCCTCGCAGGAGGTCACTCGGCAGATGCGGGTTGCGCGTGCGGATCTCGCTGGGCGTGAAAAAGGTGCCGAACCCCTTCTGCATGCGCTCGAGGAACCCCTGGAGCTTTCGGGCCTTGCGCGTCTGCCGCACCTCGACCACCAGATCGGCCACCCGAACGACCGTCTGACTGAGCAGGAGCGTAATGCGCGACGTCTCGTCGGGCGCCAGCTCCACCTCGGTGCGGCTGGGCTCGTACCCGATGAACCGCACCTCCAGCGTGTCGATCCCGGCCCATGTCTGCGGGACGCGGAAGTTGCCCAGGCTGTCCGTGATCGCGCCGTATCCGGAGCCCACCAGCGTGACGACCGCACCCCCCACCGGCCGGCCGGTCGTAGCGTTGACGACCTGACCCACGAGCGTGGCCGGTCGGCGGGAGGTCGAGGGCCGCGTATCCGACTGGGCCGCGAGCGGCGCCGCGGCCCCCCACAGCCCGGCGAGGACGGCCAATCGCGCCGCGGGTCCTCGATGTGATCGCATGCTCGCTCTTGCAACCCCCGGAGATTCGAGTACGACTCGCCCCGCTCCTACGACATCGACGAGCGCAGGTTCCCGCGCTTGCGCCTGCCATGGGAACGCGCACCCGTCCGGATTCGGGACGTCTGGTGCCCGATGGAAAGGTAAGCCATCGACCCTCGACGCGACCATGCCCGCTGCCCTCCGGGAGCCGGGGACGGGGGTTCGTCGGACCTCGCGGTCGGAGTTTCGTCGCCGGGAGCCGTGAAACCCCCGCCCGCTTTGACGTCCCGGTCGGGCCGCGGCACTTTCCGGAGTCTTCCCGCCGCTAGGACTGCGTCCGCCGCCGGCCTCCCGGAGGACCGAACGCCGCCGCGGGCGCGAGCCCGGCGCGGCGCACCGGAGGAGTCGATGGAGTTCGAGAAGCTCGGCGCGTTCTACCTCGGGGCCCGAAGGGGAGCGGAGCCCCTCGAGGCGCCGCTCCTCTACGATGCACGGGACCTGACCACCCACGCCGTGTGCATCGGCATGACGGGGAGCGGGAAGACGGGTCTGTGCCTCGACCTGCTCGAGGAGGCGGCCATGGACCGCGTGCCGGCCCTCATCATCGATCCGAAGGGGGATATGACGAACCTGCTGCTCACCTTTCCGGCGCTTCGCGGGGAGGACTTCGAGCCGTGGGTGAACCCGGACGACGCGCGCCGGGCGGGCATGGAGCTCTCGGAGTACGCGGCGGCGCAGGCCGAGGTGTGGAGGGAGGGGCTCGCCCGCTGGGGCCAGTCGGGCGATCGGATCCGGATGCTGCGCGAGACGTGCGACTTCGCGGTCTACACGCCGGGAAGCGAGGCGGGGATCCCCGTGTCCGTGTTGAGCTCGTTCGCCGCGCCGGCGGCGGATTGGGACGCCGACGCCGAGGAGCTCCGGGAACGGATCGCCGGCACCGTGTCGGGCATCCTCGGGCTCCTCGGGGTGGACGCCGATCCGATCCAGTCGCGCGAGCACATCCTGCTCGCCCACATCTTCGAGCACTTCTGGCGGAACGGGCTCGATCTCGACCTCGCCCGCCTCACGCTCTCGATCCAGGATCCCCCCGTGCGGCGCCTGGGCGTGTTCGACGTGGACACCTTCTTCCCCCAGAAGGACCGCCTGGCGCTCGCCATGAGACTCAACGGCCTCATCGCGGCCCCGGGATTCCAGACATGGCTCAAGGGGCAGCCGCTCGACATTCCGGGCTTCCTGAGCGCCCCGGATGGGCGGCCGCGGCATGCCGTGCTCTACATGGCGCACCTCACGGATGCCGAGCGCATGTTCTTCGTGACCCTGTTGCTCGAGCAGCTGATCGGGTGGATGCGCCGGCAGCCCGGGACGACCAGCCTCCGCGCGTTGTTGTACATGGACGAGATCTTCGGCTTCCTTCCCCCGGTGGCCGAGCCGCCGAGCAAGCGACCGTTCCTGACGTTGCTCAAGCAGGCACGGGCGTACGGGCTGGGGGTCGTCCTCACGACACAGAATCCGGTGGACCTGGACTACAAGGCGCTGTCGAACGCCGGCACCTGGTTCGTGGGTCGGCTCCAGACGGAGCGCGACAGGGCGCGCCTCCTCGATGGGCTGGAGAGCGCGTCGTCGGTGGCCGCCTCGCCCTCGCGCGCCGATCTCGAGCGCGCGATCAGCGGGCTCGACAAGCGCGAGTTCCTGCTCCACGACGTGCACGAGGGCGACCCGATCCCGTTTCGGACGCGCTGGGCCATGAGCTACCTGCGGGGCCCGCTGACCCGCGCGCAGGTCGGCGATCTCATGTCGGGTCGCGAGCCCGAGTCGCCCACCGGGGGCTCGGCTCCGTCCGGGGAGGGGCCGCGCACGGGAGCCGGGATCGCCCCCGCGTCCCCGCCGGGATCCGCAGCCGCCGGCTCCGGCGTTTCGCCCGCCGACGCGGCTACCGGCGTCGACCTGGCCCGCACGCCGCCTGCGCTGGGCTCCGATGTGCGCCAGCTGTTCCTGCCCGTCGCGCTCGGTCCGACGGGCGCCGCCCTCCGTCTCGAGCGTCGGGTGGGTCCGGGTGCGGTGGTGGTGTCCCAGGACGTCGTGTACCGGGCCGCCGCGCTCGGGAAGGGGGCCGTGCACTACGTCCACAAGAAGTCCGGGGCGCACGAGAGGGAGGACTTCGCCCTGGTTGCCGACCCTGGCCCATCGGGCGCGATCCGGTGGGACACGGCGCTGGCGCTCGGCCGCGCGCCGGACGCCGCCGACCCCGCCCCGGACGTCGGGTTCGAGCCGCTTCCCGAGTCGCTCAACGAGCGCCGCGATCTCACCGCCGCCCGGTCGGATCTCGAGGATCACCTGTATCGAACGCGAACCCTCCGCCTGTTCCACGCGCCGGCCCTCGACGCGTTCTCGAAGCCGCGAGAGTCCGCCGCGGACTTCCGAATGCGTCTCGCCCAGAAGGCGCGCGAGCATCGCGACGAGGAGGTGGACCGCGTCGAGGAGCGCTACGCGCGCAAGCTGGATCAGGTGCAGGAGCGGGTGCGGCGCGCGCGCGCGTCGCTCGCCCGGCGCGAGACCCAGGCCGACGCCCGCAAGCGCGAGACCCTGGTGGCGATCGGGGAATCGGTCCTCGGCGCCTTCCTCGGACGTCGCTCGGCCAGGGCCGCCTCGTCGAGCCTGCGCCGCGTGCGGATGTCCGCCGACGCGGCGGCGCGGGCCGACGAGGCCGAGGAGGATGTCGAGCGGCTCCAGGCCGACGCGCGCGAGCTCGAGACCGAGCTCCATCGCGAGGTCGATGCGATCACGGCGCGCTGGCAGACGGCCGCGATCGAGCTGGAAGAGGTGGCGGTGACCCCGCGCCGGATGGACGTCGAGGTCACCGACGTGGCGATCGTGTGGCTCCCCGTTCGCCGGGTGGCGTATCGGGCCGAGGGTGCCACCCGGACGCTCGACATGCCGGCGTACGGCGAGGCGTCGGGCGGGACGGGAACGGACGAATCCCTCAGTCGGAACCCAGACGCGGGATGAACATCGGCACGCGGCGGCGATACTCCTCGTAGCCGGCGCCGAAGCGGCTCGCCAGCTCCCGCTCCTCGAACCAGGCGATCGCCGCCAGACCGGCCGCGGTCACGGGGATGAGGATGTACGTGGCGAGGAAGTCGGTGAACAGCGCCGCGGCCACGATCCCCAACAAGACGGCCACGTACCGGGGGTGTCGCACGCGCGCGTAGGGCCCCTCGTCGAGGAGCTTGCCTCCGTGGCCCGACGGATCGAGCTCCGGGAGACCCACGAGGATCCGGAACCGGAGATGTCTCCTCACCTGGATCTGGATCCAGGCGGCCAGCCCGTAACAGGCGGCCGCCGGCAGCCAAAGCCACGGATCGGTGCCGTAGTCCACCTGCATGATCCAGTCGCGAGCCCGGAAGATCGCCCATCCGCAGGCGGCGAACACCAGGAACACGACCGCGTACGTGACGGCGCTCCCCGCGCGACGCCACACGCGCACGAAGGGGTGGACGATGAGCCAGTGGGCGATCGCCGGCGGAAGGGTCATCACGGTCACCAGCGCCAGCCAGTAGCGAACGGCATCCACCCGCGTCGAATTCTCCGTCTCGAGCGCGAAAACCCCGCACGGGCCGGGGGCCCCCGCGGACACCGTTGAGAATCTGTCGGGCCCGGGACAGATTCGCACGCCATGAAGACCCTCGTGTCGTTGGTGCTCGTCGTGCTCGCCGGTCTCGTTGGCCTCGCCCTCGTGTTCACCGACCTGATCCCCCTGCCCCCGGGCTGGATCCGCATCGGCGTCGGGGCGCTGTTCTACCTGGCGGTGGGCTGGATCCTCGGCCGCCTGAACGTCGGACGGCGACCCCTCGGCTGGGCCCTCGGGGCCGGCTGGGGGCTCATCCTGCTCGGGGCCGTGGGGGTATGGATCTCGGCCACAGATCGGGCGTCGGGCGATCTCGCCCTGGCGGCGCTCTTCCTGTTCGGGCCCGCGACGGCCGCGGTCGTGGGCGGCTGGCTCGCCTCGCGGGGGGGTGCGGCGACCCGCTGAAGCCCCCTCAGGGGGCCCCGGCTCCGAGCTCGTCGAATGGAACGTCCAGGATCGGGTATCGTGCCCAGTCCCGGTAGTCGAAGTGCCACCACTCGTACTCGTACACCTCGAACCCCTCGGCCTCCATGACGCGACGCAGGATCCCTCTTCGCCAGCGCTGCTCCGAGGTCCCGCCCATGTAGTCGGGATACGAGCGCTCCGAGAACTCGTCGTATCCCCCCACCATCCGCACGGGCTCGGCCGTGGCGAGGTCGTACAGCGTCAGATCCACCGCGGCGCCCCGATTGTGGCGCGAGCCGCGTGCCGGGTCGGCCACGAAGTCGCGCTGCGCGGGAGGCGTCGCCTCCCAGAACATCTTCGTCACGTACCAGGGCCGGTAGGCATCGTGGATCAGGAGCCCGAAGCCGTAGTCGGCCAGCGCGCGGTTGGCGCGCGCCACGGCCTCGGCTGCCGGCCGCTGCATGAACGCGTGCGGCTCCCGGTAGAACGCACTCCGCATGAAGTTGTCGGTCGTCGCGTACCGGATGTCGTAACGGATCGTGGGATCGAGCGAGGCGAGCTCGACGAGGTCCGGCTCGAGAAAGCTCCCCGCCTCCTCCGGCGGGGTCGCGGCCAGCGCCTCCTCGCGCAGGGTCTCGACAGGGCGCAGGGGCTCGATCGTGAACGTCTCGCCGGGACCGGTCCCGATGTGACGACGCGGGAACCGCACGCCGGCCGCGATCGCGGCCGTCACGGCTCCCGCTGCATCGCGCGCGAACTCGATGCGCTCGCCGTGGTACAGCCCGCCGTCCCGCGGGAACGCGAACACCTCCGGCGCGAGCTCCTCGAGCGGGTCCATCTCCGTCCACTCGATGAGCGCGTGCAGGGTCCCCTCGTCCTCGTAGATGAACAGGACGTCGTGGTCCCACCCGTACTCGCCGATCAGGTCGAGCCAGCCCGCGGGGGGCGGCGCGGGACGCGGCCCCGGTGGCGTGCCGAGTTTGCGAAAGCGGGTGCCGTCGCGCGCCACGAGGGTGTCCCCGACGAGGCGCAGGAAGCCTCCAAAGCCGTGTCGGTCGTCGAGGACCAGCGTGTCGGCGATCGCCCGCACCCGGTAGCGGGCGCGCGCCAGCTCCGCGTACAGCTCGCCCGACCCCCGCGAGGCGCCTCGGTCGACGAGGCGCAGGCGGAGCCCGTGGTCCGCCGTCTCCCACACGCCGGGCACCGCCGCGGCCACCGCCGGGTCCACGGGGCCCGTCGTGCGGGCCTCGGGGAGCGGCTCGCCGGCCCTCGCCGCCAGGACGAGCCGCAGTGCGTAGTCGGTGATGCGGTCGGTGACCGTGTTGGCGACGTCCATCGTGGTCACCGCCACCGCGCCGACCCGGTCTTCGGGCAGCATCGCGAGCTGCGTGGCGAACCCGTAGATCGCGCCGCCATGGCCCGCGTAGGCGTGGCCGTCGAGCGTGCCGAGGGCGAACCCGATCCCGAACCCGGACGACTCGCCGAACTGCGGTGAGAGCATCTCGGCCAGGGTGCTGTCGCCCAGGACGCGCCCGCGGGCGCCCCGGCCGCCGGCGAACACGGCCGACATGAAGCGGGCGAGATCGGTGACCGGCGCGTACATGCTGCCCGCCGGGATCATCCCGAGCTGGAACGTGGGCGCGTCGAACTCGCGCCCGTCGTAGCTCCACATGCGCGCCCTGGCGAGGTGGCCGATCACCGCCGGCGTGGGCTCGAAGGCGCTCCGGTCCATGCCCAGCGGCTCGAGCACGGCGTCACGGACGTACTCCGCGAAGCCCTCGCCCTGCGTGCGCTCGAGGACGTAGCCGACCGCCGCGATCCCCGCGTTGGAGTACTTGACGCGCGTGCCGGGCTCGTAGATGCGCGGCGTGCCGGACAGGCTGGCGACGGTTCGCGCCAGGGTGGGCTCCGTGGGGTCGAAGTAGTGCCCCACGGGCGGCTCCCGCACGATCCCCGCACGGTGTGACATGAGCTGGCGCAGCGTCGGTGTGTCCCATGCGCCATCCCCCTCGAGCGGCGGCGCGAGGACGAGCTCGGGCAGATAGTCGGTGATCGGGGCGTCCAGATCGATGGCTCCGCGCTCGACGAGCTGCATGACGGCGATGTCGGTGAACAGCTTCGACACCGAGCCCACCCGATACACGGTCGCGGAGGTCGCCGCCACGCCACGCTCCGGGTCCTCGAGCCCGAAGCCGGCGGCCCACACGGTCTGCTGGTCGTCCACAAGCGCGACCGACACCGCCGGAAGCCCCTTGTCGTCCATCTCGTGCTCGATGAACTCCGACAGACGGGCTGCCACCTCGACATAGCCGGGGGCCGGCGCCGCGGGCGGCGGCGCGCCGCCGCGGTCCCCCCCGCATGCCGTGAGGAGTGCAGCGATCGCCCACGCGGCGCTCGGGCCGCACCGACGCCGCAGAGCGATCCTCACGACACCGTGCGGCCGGGAGCCTCGCGGCCGCCGCCCCACTCCGCGCCGCGCATCAGGCATGCGTGGCGGATCCGAGATACACCTCCCCGAAGGCGCGCGGCACGCCCGGCACCCGGAAGCGCTCGAGCTGGGTGATCTGGAAGCCGGCCTGTCTGATCTCATCGTCGATCTTCCGATTCAGGTTGCACCCGCACCCGATCACGTTCTGAAGCGGATTCACGAAGTCCTGGAACGTCGCGACCAAAGATCGGTCGCTGCGGCCGTGCTCGAGGAACAGGAAGGCGCCGCCCGGGCGCAGCACGCGCAGGAGCTCCCGGAGGGCCGGCTGGAGCCGCTCGATCGAACACAGCGTCCACGTGCTGACCGCCGTGTCGAAGGAGGCGTCGGGAAACGGAAGCGGCCGGCCGGCGTCGTGCTCGAGTCGCTCGACCGGAAACGGGGCGCGCTCCACCCGGCCCCTGACGCGGGACTCGAGCATCCGGGTCCGATCCACCGCCACGAGCCGGATCACCTCGGATGGATAGCAGGGGAGGTTGAGCCCCGTCCCGAACCCGACCTCGAGGACGGCGCCGCGAGCCGGGGCGAGCGTGCGCTCGCGGTACACGCGCTGCTGTTGGCCGCCCAGGCTGCCGTCCATCAGACGGGGAAAGATGTGGTCCGCGTATATGCCCATTCCGACAAGGCCCCTTCGGCCTTTCGAGGTGACCGTTCGCCCCCGCGCTTCGACCTCGGGGCGGCGGCAGCCCGGCGCCGGACCGCCGACCCGAAACATACGGAACGCCGCGCCGCCGGCGCACCGAGGGGCCGAAACCCGGCCGGACCGCATCGCGTATGGTGCGTGACCCGATCTTGCGGACCACGGTATATGCGCTCAGGAAGCCCGAAACGCGTCGCTCCGGCCCCCGCGGCCCGCTCGCTCGCGCTGGCGACCCTGCTCGCGCCGTGCGCATTCGGGCCGCTGGCGGCGCAGGCGGTGGAGCGCCCCGCGACGCGGGACACGGCCGCCCGCGACTCGGCCACGGGCGAGCCGCACGACCTCCCGCGGGACACGTACGCCGACCCGGGCGTCGCCGACCTCATCCGGCGCGCCCGGGCCGAGCGCTACGCGCGCGCGCGCGGTCTGCAGAGCTTCGAGGTCACCTTCCGGGAGCGGATCTACGCCGGCCTCAGCGGCCGGGTCGTGCGGCGCGAGCGCGCCGTGTTCCACCAGGAGCGCGCGGCCCGCATCCACTGGGACTCGGATGGCGATCGGATCGTCCGCTGGCTGGGCGTGCGGCGCGGAGTCCCCATCGCGGGGATCGGGACCGAGTTCGACGAGGAGCCACGGACGGACGACGTCTTCGACCTGGACTTCGAATTCCTCGATCCCGCGGAGGACCGCATCTTCCTCGGAAACGAGTGGGCGCTGCATCCGCTCGCCGACAGCGCCGGATACCACTACCGCTACCGCTCGGGCGACACGCTCCGCATTCGCTTTGCCGGCGCCGACCGGACGGTGACGCTGGTCGAGGCGGTCGTCGAGCCGCGCGAGGCCCGGTTCGACCGCATCGTCGGCTCGCTGTGGTTCGATCTCGACGACGCACTCCTCGTCCGCGCCGCCTACCGGCCGGCGATCGAATACGACTTCGCGCGCGAGGAGCCCGAGGACGCCGACGAGGTGCCCGGGTTCGTGAAGCCGATCCGGGCCAGGGTCGAGTACATCACCCTCGACTACGGCTTCCAGGAGCTCCGCTGGTGGCTTCCCAACCGCATGGCGTTCGACGGGACCGCCACGATCGCGAACTACGCATCGATGCCCGTCCGCTTCGAATGGACGTTCGAGGACTACTCGATCGACCAGCCGCAGACGCTCGACCCCGGCGAGGACGCGCTGCCCGAGGGCTGGACGCGGTGGGTCGAGCAGGACGTGGAGGTCGAGGACGCCGAGGGGGAAGGGGGATCGGGCGATGTCCCGCAGCCGGCGGAGGACGATTCGCTCCCGAGCCGCGACACGCGCGTCATCCACATCGTGCCGCCGGTGGACAGCCTCCTCGCCGCGCCCGAGCTCCCGGAACCCCTGTTCGCCGGCTCGGTCGACGCGTTCGATGACGAGGAGCTCGACCAGCTTCGCGCACGGCTGGGCAAGATCGACGTCCCGCGGCCGGAGCTGCCGGGTCCGCAGCTCCTGGCGGGCCCCCTCCCGGGCCTGCTGCGCTACAACCGGGTGGAGGGGATCTCGACGGGCGCGCGGTTCGAATGGCCCACCGGAGAGGCCACCTCGTTCGAGGTCACGGGTCGGATCGGAGTGCCCGAGTGGGAGCCCGGCGCCGAGCTTCGCTTCGTGCGCGAGACGGCGACGGGACGGCTGGGGGTCGGCGTGTACCGGCGTCTCACCGACCTCGGCGACTGGGGTCGGCCGCTCGGTGTGGGAAACTCGGTCAACACGCTGCTCACCGGCTACGACGACGGCCTGTACTTCCGCGAGACGGGGATCGAGCTGTTCGCCGGCCACGGGGGGGCGCGGAGCTCGTGGGAGCTGACGCTGTTCGGCGAGCGGCAGCAGACCGCCCCCAAGACGACCAACGTGTCGCTCCCGGATTCGTGGGGCGAGCGCATCCTGCCCCCCAACGTGTCCGCCGAGCGCGGCGAGATCGCGGGCGTGTCGGGGCGGCTGCGCATGTTCTCCGGCGTCGATCCGGGGGACCCGATCGTGAGCGGCACGCTGTGGGGCGAGGCGGCGGCCGGCGACTTCGACTACGGGCGCCTGGCCCTGTCCACGGCTCTCACCGTGCCGTTCCCGGCCCAGTGGACGCTCGCGCTGGAGGCCGGGAGCGGCACGGTGTTCGGACACCCGCCGCTCCAGCGTCTGTACCACCTGGGCGGGCCGTACACCCTGCGGGCGTTCGAGCCCGGGGCCGCCGCCGGCCAGGCGTTCTGGCTGGCGCGGGCCGAGCTGGGCAAGGGCTTCCGGGTGGCTTCGAACGATGGGTACGGGATCGGCGGGAGCACGTTTCGCGTCGTGGCGTTCGGGGACGCCGCCTGGGCGGGCGATCGCGACGCGTTCGGAACCGAGGGCTGGCGGGCGAGCCTCGGGGCCGGGTTCTCGGTGATGGACGGCCTCCTGCGATTCGACATCGCGCACGCCGTGCGCGGGGGAGACGCCTGGTTCCTGCACATCTACGCCGACGGCCTCATGTAGCGCGGCCGGGACGGCGCTCGTTGCGTGAACCCCGAGGCCCGCGCAGAGTACCCAACTTCCGGAGATCCACCTCGGCCGGGGAACAGACGTGCGTAGCCCATGACGCCACGCGGGCGGACCGGTTCCGCCGAAGCGAACAGGGAGGGACGCGCCGACTCCGAGTCGGAGCGGGACGGCGGGCGTCAGCGAAAGCGCCGCCCCACGCCCGACCGCTTCAGCCAGGCGTGGTTCATCGACTGGGCGAAGACGCTCGTGTTCGCCGCCGTCATCTTCCTGGTGTTCCGCACCTTCCTCCTCGCCACGTTCGTGATCACGTCCGGATCGATGGAGGACACGCTCCTGGTGGGCGACTTCCTCCTCGTCGACAAGGTGTCGCTCGGGTCCCAGGTGCCCGGCACCGCGCTCCGCATCCCGGGGTTCGCGGAGCCGCACCACGGCGATATCATCGTGTTCCGCGCCGATCACGCCCCGGGGCTCGACATCATCAAGCGCACGCTGGGCCTGCCCGGGGACACCTTGTGGATGACCGACAAGGTGCTGTACCGGAACGGCGAGCGGGTGGATGAGCCGTACGTGGTGCACGATCCCAGACAGCCGGACCAGTCCGATCCGAGCATGGTGTGGCAGCTCGAGCACCTGGCGCCGGGCGTGGACGGATCACAGTACCACCCGACGCGCGACAACTGGGGTCCCATCGTGATCCCGGCCGAGCGCTACTTCATGATGGGCGACAACCGCGAGTTCAGCCTGGACTCGCGCTACTGGGGTCTCGTGGAGCGCCGGAAGATGAAGGGGAAGCCGCTGTTCATCTACTACTCGTACGATCGGGAGGCGCTCAAGCCCTTCCGGATCGTGACGGCGATGCGCCCGGGCCGCATCGGACCGCCTCCCGATTGAGCCGAGCAATCCGTCGCGGACTGTCCGTGCCACACGTCAAGCCGCGAATGACGGTCCGCGATTGGATCGAGGCGCGGGAGGCGGGATGAACGCGCAGGGGAGGGTCGTCTAGAGCTTCTTGAGCAGGCGGCGGATCACTTCGAGCGCCACCAGGATCGCGACTCTTCGCATGTCGTTCCTCGCCGTGGTTGAGCGTACGCTCCGTAATGTGGGCCGGCCGGCCCCGTCCCGACAGGGCGCCCGGCTCCGGTCGATCGTACGCACGACCCGGGCCATCGGTTTCGCCACCCTCGCCGCGACCGGCTGCGGGGGGGCACGGGTCACCGACGCCGCCGGTCCGGATCTCCGGTTCGACATCGAGATCCGCTATTGGCCCGGCAGCGAGCCGGATGAGTCGCAGCGCTTCGAGATCGAGGCGGCGGTGGCGCGCTGGGAGCGGCTGCTCGGGAGCGGCCTCCCCGACGCGGTGGTGCGGGGCGACGCCGGCTGCGGTCCCGGCTCGCCGGCGATGGACGAGACCGTCGACGACCTGATCGTCTACGTGCGCTTCGTGGAGCTCGATGCGCTGGCAGAGTCCGGACCGTGTCTCGTGCGAGCCGACGGCGGGCTTCCGATCGTCGGCTCGATCTGGCTGAATCAGGCCGGTGCGCTCGGGGAGCCCCACTTTCCCCTGCTCACGCCGTTGGTCATGCACGAGCTGGCGCACGTCCTCGGGTTCGGGTGGCTGTGGCCGAAGCGAGGGCTTCTCGACGATGCCTCGCTCCACGGGGGAGAGGACCCGCATTTCGTCGGGGCCGGGGCACGCTCGTCCTTCGATGCGATCGGCGGCACCGGGTATCAGGGGAAGAAGGTCCCCGTGGACGACAGCCGGCTGGCGGGGACCGCCGATCGGCACTGGCGTCAGAACCCGTTCGGCGAGGAGCTCATGACCTCGACGATCGTGGTCGGCGACAACCCGCTGTCGAGCGTGACCGCCGCCGCGATGGCCGACCTGGGCTACGACGTGAACATGGAGGATGCCGATCCGTTCGTGCTCCCCCTCGCCCGCAGCGCGCGCGCCGCCGTGGCATTCGAGCTGGACGAGGGCCCCGTCCCGTGGCCGATCCGCGCCCTCGACCGCGCCGGGAAGCTCGTCGCGAGCCCGCCGCCCGACTGATCCCTCCCGTCCCCGATGACAGCGCCGCCCCGCCGGACGTACACTTCCACATCCGGAGGGGTGGCAGAACGGCTAATGCACCGGTCTTGAAAACCGGCGTCCGCAAGGACATGGGGGTTCGAATCCCTCCCCCTCCGTTGGACGCCCGGGGCTACTCCCACATCGCCGATCCCGATGATGGGCAAGGATCTGGACACCAGACGGCCCGGCCGCCAGACGCGCGCGCAAGGCGGACGTGACGAGCCGACCCGACACCGGGCCTGTGTCCGACCGAGACGAACGGATCCTCTCCACCCATCGCTTGACCTCCCGGCTCGAGCGACCCCACTGTTGGCCGAACGGACGCGCGCACCCACCGTGGGATGCCACCAGGGGTCGACGTCGACAGAGGGAGCGAACGAGGGGAATACGGATGAGTGCACGACGCACCGCTACACGGCTCACGACGGGCATCGGCCTCGGAGTCCTGATGGTCGGCGCCGCCGCCGTGACACAAGCGCCCCCGTCCATGGCGCGCCCGTCCACCGCGCGCGGTGATTGGCCCATCTACACCGGAGATCTGCACGGCACGCGCTACTCGCCGCTCGATCAGATCGATGCCGACAACTTCGACGACCTCGAGCTGGCGTGGTCGTTCAAGACCGACAACCTGGGCAACCGGCCGGAGTACAAGCTCGAAGGCACCCCGCTGGCGGTGAACGGCGTCCTGTACGCCACGGCCGGCACGCGGCGCGCCGCCATCGCGCTCGACGGCACCACGGGCGAGCTGATGTGGATGCACAGCGAACGCGAGGGCGAGCGCGGCGGCTACGCGCCCCGCCAGCTGTCCGGCCGCGGGCTGTCCTACTGGACGGACGGCGAGGGCGACGAACGGGTGCTGTACGTCACGCCCGGCTACCGGCTGATCGCCCTGAACGCGAAAACGGGCGTACGCATTCCCTCGTTCGGCGACGACGGCGTCGTCGATCTCAAGGTCGGTGTGATCAAGGGCGACGGTGAGCAAATCGACCTCGTCACCGGCGAGATCGGCGTGCATTCGGCGCCCACCGTGGTCGGCGACCGGATCATCGTCGGATCGGCCATGGCCGAGGGCTTCACCGTGCCCACCTCGAACAACTCGAAAGGCCTGGTGCGGGCGTTCGATGTGCGCACCGGCGAGCTCGTGTGGCGGTTCGACACCATGCCGGGGCCGGGCGAGTTCGGTCACGACACCTGGGAGGAGGGCTCCTGGGCGCGCAACGGCAACACCGGCGTATGGACCCAGATCACCGTCGACGAGGAGGCCGGGATCGTCTATCTGCCGGTGGAGTCGCCGACGTCGGATTTCTACGGCGGCGAACGCCCGGGGGACAATCTGTTCGGCGAGAGCCTGGTCGCCGTGGATCTCGAAACCGGCGAACGGGTGTGGCACTTCCAGTTCGTGCACCACCCGATCTGGGATCACGACATGTCCTCCGCGCCCCTGATCGCCGACGTGGAGATCGACGGCAGGATGCGCAAGGTCGTGGCCGTCCCGAGCAAGCAGAGCTTTCTGTACGTGTTCGACCGCGTCACCGGCGAGCCGATCTGGCCCATCGTCGAGACGCCCATGCCCCGGAGCGACGTGCCCGGCGAGAGGACCTCGCCCACCCAGCCCATTCCCACGAAGCCTCCCGCCTATGCGCGCAATCACCTGACCCTGCCGGACGACCTCATCGATTTCACGCCGGAGCTGCGCGCCAGGGCCGTGGAGATCATGGAGCGCTACAAGAACGGGCCCATCTACAACCCGCCGATAGCGGGCTCGGTGGACGGCCTGCTCGGTGCCATCGTCGTCGGCAACGCGTCCGGTGGGACCAACTGGGCCGGCGGCGGCATGGACCCCGAGACCGGCATCGTCTACGCGCCGGCGTCGAACTCGTTCGTCTCCGGCGCTTCGGTCACCGAGCCGCCGCCCGGCTACTCGGACATCCGTTATCTGTATGGCATCGAGGGTCAGAGCTTCCGCCTGTATCACGCCGCCGGCGCCGGGCAGAACCCGGACGCGCCCGAGCCCCAGGAGTTCTACGGGCCCGCCGTCGAGGACGCCCCGCAGGTTCCGCGTCTGGAGGTGGACGGCCTGCGCATAGTCAAGCCGCCCTACGGCGTCCTCGCCGCCATCGATTTGCATCAGGGCGATCTGCTCTGGCAGGTGCCCCACGGGGACACGCCGGACGTGGTCCGCAACCATCCGGCGCTTCAGGGTCTGGACATCCCCAAGACCGGCCAACGCGGCAACGTGGGCCTGGTGGTCACGAAGACGCTGGTGATCCTCGGCGATCCCCAGGTGACGACGACGGACGAGCACCCGCGGGGTGCCATGCTGCGCGCATACGACAAGGCCACTGGGGAGCAGGTCGGTGCGGTGTGGATGCCGGCGCCTCAAAGCGGTTCGCCCATGACCTACCTGGCCGACGGCAGACAGTACATCGTGGTCGCGGTGAGCGGCGGGCCCTCCTCGGGCGAGTACATGGCATTCACGCTTCCCAACGACTGACCGGGAGTCCGACGTGAGGAAGTCCCTCATCGCGGTGCCGATCGGTGCGATCCTGCTGAGCGCATCGGTCCGGGCCCAGAGCCCGACCACCACCTGGGACGGCGTCTACTCCCGGGAGCAGGCACGACGCGGCGGCGCTCTCTACATGGCGATGTGCGCGCAGTGCCACGGGCCCCAACTCGGCGGCATCGACGCCGCCCCGGCTCTCACCGGCGGCGCGTTCGCGTCCAATTGGAGCGGGGTCTCGCTGGCCGACATGCTCGACCGCATCCGGGTCTCCATGCCGCAGAACGATCCGGGCAGCCTGTCGCGACGGCAGGTCGCCGACATTCTCTCCTTTCTGCTCCAGGCCAACGGGTTTCCGGCAGGCGAGCGGGAGCTGCCCAGGCAGCGGGGCTTTCTCCAGGGCGTCATCTACGAGGCGAGGCGGCCCTGACCCGCCATCGCCGGATCGACGGCCGCTCGCCGGCCCGACGGTGAGCGGCACGCCCAGGAGCGATCGGTCCGGTGCCGAGCGGCGACTCAGGGTGACCGTTGCCGGGCCTCGAGCCGAACGAGGGCATCGCGGAGCTCGTGAAAAGAGGGAAGGAACCCGTCACCGAGCGGGCCCGAGTCGATGATGCTCTGGGGTTGACCCCGTTCCGTGGACACCTGATCTCTTGGGTGGGCTTCCCACGGTTCGGTGGACAGCTAGGAGGCGCTGTGGGCTTCCCAAGCGGGGGGATCCAATCGACCGAGAGGTTCTGACCGCTCTCCGGGACTACCAGAACCGGTCAGCGCACATGGGGCCCGATGCTCCGGATCCGAGGACCCCCGTCGAGCAGCTCCGACCGTTCGTCTAGGACCTCCTCATTTTCTTGGTCTTTCACTCCCAACCGTGCAGGTCCATGGAGGAGGTTGGTAGGATCTTGGAGGCGCCGACCGACCCAGCGGCACTCAGGCGCAGGATCGAGCGGGGCCAGGGGGAGGAATCGGCTCCGCCCGCTGTGAGGGCTCCGCCGAGCTCCTTGGCCAATCCGAGCCGGTCCTCCGCCTGGGCCGCCCTCCTCGCCCGCGCCTATCAGACGTCCCGCCCGTCTGCCGGGGGCGGCTACTTCCGGGCCGTATCGGAGGGGGCGATCCGGCGGGACACCGCCACTCCGAGGCGCCGGACAGTGTGACATCAATGTCCCACTCGACCTGCTCGGCTGGGACGATTTAGCCCGATGAGGTATCCCCTACCGCGACGATCGAAGCGGCTCTCCACCGAGAAGGGCCCTGCGGGCCGCGATCGCCGCGTGGCCGCAGTCGCGTCCGCGAGGGCGGTGCGGTTCATGCCCCGAGGAAAGTCGCGGATACCTTCTGTGATCGAGAGACCCGGTGAAGGATCGGCACCGCCACACGTGCAACGCGGGCGGCGGGACCGATCCCTGCGGAATAGCGGCCTGTTCCCCCGGCTCGGAGAGGTTAGGTACTCCCGTGACGGAGCTGATTGGCCCGGTAGGGGTCCGGCCCTCGACAACCGTCGACTCGATGATGCATGCAGCGACGGTGGGCGTCGCCAGGCCCCCGAGTGGTGGCCGACCGCTCCATGACGTCGAGATTCCAGCCGTCGCCCGGTGGATCGGGGCCGGGCGTCACCCCGAAAACCCCGACTCCCCGCCCCACGGCTTCGGGCGCATTTGGCATATCCGCCACGCCATGGCCGCGACGTGAATCTCAACCAGCTGTTTCCGCGCCTCTCGATCCGGGCGAAGCTCGCGATCGCGTTCGCCGGTCTGGCCATCGCTCCCGCACTTGCCCTCACCGTCCTCGGGGTCCGATCCGCAAGCCGGCACTCCGAGTCGCTCGCCCTCGCCACGCTGGAGCACGATGTGGACGAAGCGCGCGACAAGACCCAGCATATCCTGAGTGACATCGAGGCGGATCTCTCGTTCCTGACGAGGACCACGCTGGGCCCGCGGCTGCTCGAGGGTGACGGCGCGGATTGGGGCGCGGCGGGCGTCGAGATGACCACCCTGCTCCAGCTCAAGCCCGTCCTGCACCAGATCAAGGTAGTGACCGCGGCGGGCGACCTGCCCTTCGCGGCCGACGCGCGCGGCGCGAAGGCGCCGAGAGCGGACGAAGGAGTGTACTACTCCGTCGTCGCCCGATCGCTCTTTCCCGGACGTCATGCGGTGCTGCCCGTCGAGCTGCTCGCGTCCGAAGAACCCGGTGGAACGCTGCCCGCGATGGCCCTCGTGGAAGCGGTGTACGACGGGGGCGGTGCCCTGCGCGGCGCGGTGGTGATCGAGGCCCGGGCCCACGATCTCTTCGCGAATCTCGAGGAAGGGTCGCCCGGCCTGGCCGGGGTGACCGGTCTCATCGGACCGGACGGCTTCATGCTGTATCACTCCGAGCGCAAGGCGGACTGGTCCCGTCTGCTGGCGACGCGGACGCAGCTGGAACTCGACCGGGAGGTGAGCGAGGAGATGGCGGTCCGGATCCGCGATGCGGATCGGGCGGCCTCCCTGTCGCTCCCCGACGACCGCATTCTCAGCTACGCGCCGCTGCAACTACTGGACGCGGGCGCTGTTCCGCTCGTCCTGTACCGCATCGTCCCGGCCGGCGTGCTCCGGGAGGAGATCCAGAGCTTCCTCGGGTTGACGGCGATGTCCGGTGTCGTCGCGGTCGCTGTCGTCCTGGCGCTCGCGGTCCTGGCCTCGCATCAGCTCACTCAGCCCATCTACCGCCTGCGCGCCGCGGCCCGGCGGCTCGCCGCGGGACAGTCGCCGGGTCCGCCGCTGCGCATCCAGACGCGAGACGAGCTCGAGGACCTGGCGGAGGATTTCTCGACGATGGCCGCCGCGCTCGTGCAGGAACGCGAGGGGCTCGAGAGCCTGGTGCAGGAGCGAACGCGAGCCCTTGGTGAAGCTCTGGCCGAGCTGCAGGGCATTCTGAATCACTCGGCCGATGCCATCGTGGGCCTCGATGTCGACCGAAGGGTTCGCGTGTGGAGCGACGGATCGGTCAGTTTGTTCGGCTACGAAGCGAATGAAGCCGTAGGCCAGCAGATCGACGCCCTTCTGCTCCCGACAGGGCCCCGTTGGAAGCGAGAAGCGGACTTCATCTGGCGGGAGGTCGAAGCCCGGGGCGCCCTGACGAACTTCCAGACCCGGCGTGCTCGTTGCGACGGGGACAGCTGCCCCGTGAGCCTCACGCTGAGCGTGATTCGCGGCCAGGGTGGCGAGGTGTTCGGGTATTCGCTGATCCTGCGGGATACGGCGCTGCAGATCCGCCTCGAGGAGCAGATGAGGCGTTCAGAGCGGCTGGCGGCCCTCAGCGTCATGGCGGGCGGGCTCGCCCACGAACTGGGGAATCCCCTCGCGATCATCGAGAATCGAATCGAGTGCATGCAGCGGGAGATCGATGGTCTGGAGGGTGCCGGGCCCCTGGCCTCCGACCTCGAGGTCCTGAGCCAGCATGCGGGGCGGCTCCAAGGCCTCGTCGAGGGCTTTCTCGGCTTCGCACGGGACGAGCAGTTCGACACCGGTCTGGTCGACGTGAACGAGCTCGGGCGACGGATCGCCAGCTTGCTCGACCGGACGTATCGATCGCGGAGCGTCACGCTCGACCTGGATCTGGAGGAGGGTCTCCCGCAGGTGTCGGGCAATGCGAAGGCGATCGAGACCGTGTGCATGAATCTGCTGCTCAACGCGCTCGACGCCACGCCGGAATCCGGCCGCGTGACCCTGCGCACCCGGCGGGCGGGCGATGCCCGAGGCGTCGAGCTCGTCGTGACGGATAGCGGCGCGGGCATCCCCGGGGCGCTACAGCATCGCATCTTCGAACCCTTCTTCACCACGAAGCAGGAGGCCGGAGGAACCGGACTCGGGTTGGCCGTCTGCCGGGCTGTCATGGAGCGGCACGGGGGCAGCATTCGGCTGACGAGCGAGCCCGGCACCGGCGCCGAGTTCACCCTGCGCTTTCCCGAACCCCGATTCGAGATCGAATGGCTGAAGGCAGAGTCCTCGTAGTCGACGACGAGCCGGCCATGCTCGAGAACTGCCGTCGGTTGCTCGCGCGCGACGGCTACGATTGCGAGACGCTGGCGAATCCCGCGTCGTTTCGCGAGATCCTGGCTGCGCGGCAGCCTGATGCCCTGCTGCTCGACCTCCGAATGCCCATGGTGGACGGCATGACGCTGCTCACGGTGGCGCTGGCTGACGACCCCGGGCTGCCCGTGATCATGATGACCGCGTTCGCGACGGTGTCATCGGCCGTCGAGGCGATCCGCGAGGGCGCCTTCGATTACCTGGCCAAGCCGTTCAAGGCGGACCAGCTGCTGCTCGCCGTCGGGCGCGCGGTGCGCCACGGGTTGCTCGTCAAGGAGAACCGCGCTCTGCGGGAGCGGGTTGGGGGAGCCACCGCACGCACACGGATGATCGGATCCTGCCCGGCGATGGCGAAGCTGCGCGAGCAGATCGTGAAGATCGGGCGCACTGACGCCAACGTCCTCATCCTCGGTGAGAGCGGTACCGGGAAGGAGCTCGTGGCGCGCCGGATCCACGACGCGAGCAGAAGGTCCGGGGGGGCGTTCATCCCGGTGGACTGTGCCTCGTTGCCGGAGGGCCTGCTCGAGAGCGAGCTCTTCGGGCACGAGAAGGGGGCTTTTACGGGGGCGGATCAGCGCGCGATCGGGCTGGTGGAGAAGGCGAATGGGGGAACTCTGCTGCTCGACGAGATCAACGAGCTGAGCGTTCCGCTCCAGGCCAAGCTCCTGCGGACGCTCGAGGCCCGTCAGATTCGCCGGCTGGGAGGCGAGCGCTGGCTGGACGTGGACATCCGCGTGCTGTCGGCGACGAACGTCGATCTCCACGCGGCGATTGCCGCAGGCCGCTTTCGAGAGGATCTGTACTTTCGTCTCGAGGTGTTTCCGATCAAGCTGCCTCCGTTGCGGGAGCGGGGGGACGATCTCTTCCTTCTCGCCCACCACTTCATCGGAGAGTTCAGCCGCGATCAGGGCAAGGAACCGCCGACCGTGTCCCCGCTGGTCTGGAAGGCGCTCGAGCGACACCCCTGGACCGGTAACATACGCGAGCTGCGGAACCTCATGGAGCGGCTGGTGATCCTCGAGGAAGGTGGGCACATCACGCTGGCCAACCTGCCGGAGGAGATGCGGCCGGGCGTATGGGCGGACAGCGCGGACACGGGCGACCTGCCTGGATACGAGGAGGCGCGCGAGGCCGCGCTCCAGACGTTCCGGGCCGCATACGTCGAGCGGCTGCTGCGACGAACGGGCGGCAACGTGTCGCAGGCCGCGCATCGGGCGGGCGTCAGCCGGCGGACGCTGCATCGCTGGATCGCGGACATGCCGGGTGCGTCGCGAGCGGCGACCGGCGAAGCCGGGGAGGAGACCGCCCGATGACTCGGAGAACAGCCGCGTTCGGGGCGACGGCCCTAGCCGCATTCGTGCCGGCGTTCCTCTCCGCCCAGACCCAGGTAGCGGGTCGGGTCCGGGGCCTCGTGCTCGGCGGGGTCGCGCCGGTGGTCTACCTCGTTCCCGCGGACAGCGTCGTGGCACCGACCGACGTGCGAAACGTGCTCATGGATCAGACGGGTTGGCGCTTCGAGCCGACGGTACAGGTCGTGCTGCCGGGGACGACAGTCGAGTTTCGAAACAGCGACCCCATCCTGCACAATGTCTTCAGTCCGAGCGGTCCCGGAGCCGGCTTCGATCTGGGCACCTACCCGGCGGGTGAGTCGCGAGATCACACGTTCATCGAGCTCGGTACCCACCTCATCCTGTGTCACGTGCACCCGGACATGTACGCCTACGTGGTCGTGCTGCCGACGCGGTATTTCGGGATGTTGGACGCGTCGGGCTCGTTCCGGATCGAAGGCGTGCCCGGCGGCCGATACACGGTGCGGGTGTGGCAGCGTCGGGCGCTCGACTACGAGGCTTCCGTGACCGTGGGGCGGGATATGGTCGCGCTCACGCTCGACCTCGACGGCTCGCGTTGAGGCCGGGGCGTCAAGGACGGGGTCGACCCCTCCACCTGCCGATCGGCTCGTCCGCCGCCCAGCGTCCGGGACCGCCAAGCCCCACACACAATAGCGAGGCGATCAGGATCACGTGGTACTCGAAGCCGAAGGCCAACGGGACGTTCGGGACCGCCACGATGAAAAAGCCCTGCCTGGCGTGGAACAGGATCACCGCGACCAGCATCTCGAAGGCGAGCAACAGACCCGCGGTGCGCGCCAGGAATCCGCTGAGCAGGGCGAGCCCACCGATCAGCTCGACGACCGCCACACACCAAAGGAGCGCGTCGGGCAGAGACCACCCGGCCATGGTCAACATCTCCTTGACGAAGGAGATGTCATGACCGAAGAGCTTCTGCCAGCCATGGAGAAAGAACACCAGACCGGCGCCCACGCGCAGGATCAGGAGTCCGAGGGCCTCGTCCCGCTTCCACTGCATGTCATGCCTCCGTCCGGCTGAGGACGAATACCCGACGCCACCATGCCCGGGGAGCACGGCGGCGCTGGATCGCGAAGAATCCCCGGAGGCCTACGGATCGCGGCTCAGAGTCCGGATGTACCCCACGAGCGTCCGGATCTGGTCCGGCGTGAGCAGCGCGGAGAAGGCGGGCATCGATCCTTTCCCACCCGACAGAATCCCTACCAGCTCGTCGTCGGTGAGCGCGCCGATGACCTTCCCATCCGTCAGGTTGGCCGGTTTCGGGTTGAAGGCCACCGCTGCCGGCCCGTTCCCCTCTCCGGAGTCGCCGTGACACGCCACGCACTGTCGCTTGAAGAGCTCTGCTCCGTCGCTGTCGGTCAGCGCGACGATGGCGGAGAGATCGAGAGACGCCAGCTGGCCGAGCTCTCGAGGCACTTCTTCCTCGGGCCGGACGGCGATCCTGCGCGCCGCCCCCATGAGGAACTCTCGAACCGCCGCTTCCTCGTCCGTAGTCAGACGTGCGTTCAGGGCCATGTGCCCGATGATCGCCTCCCAGTGCCGTGCATCGTACCGGGTGGGCGGCTGGATCCGGTGGCAGCGACCGCAGGCCCGCGCCCACACATCCGCCCCGGATTCCTGGGCGGTGAGCACACCGGGAGCCGCCAGGGCGATCGCCAATCCCGCCAGTACGGGACGCGCCATTCTCAGCATCGATTGCTTGTTCATTTGGCTGGCTCCTCAGAAGGCGACGACGAACTGCCCGATCACCTTGTTGTTGTCGGTCTTGAACTCGTCGTGCCGCTCGGTGTTGATGAAGTACGCGAGTCTGAGCGCGGAGGAGGAACCCACGTAGTAGCTGAGCCCGAACCCCAGCTCGCTCGTGTCTCCCGGGTCGTTGTCCCCTTCGAAGTCCACCCACGAGTACCGCAGAACCGGCTCGAACTTGTCGATCTCGTACGCCGCCTGGCCGTAGAAGCCCTTCCGGTTGTTGTTGTCGCCGGTGGTGATCTCCTGGCTCGCCGCGACGAACTCGGCCCTCAGCTCCAGACCCTCGTTGTGGTAGTCCGCATCGGCACCGAAGAAGCTGATCTGGAGTCCCGAGCCCGTGGCTTCGTCGTCGGCGTACGCGCCCGTATAGCCGGAGAATCCGAGCCCCAGCCCCTGGGCGAGCTCAAGTCCGAGTCGCCCGCCCACCGCCTTGTTGTTCACGTTCACCAACTCTTCGGGATTGGCGCCGACCAGGCTTACAAAGTCGGCTTCGTCTGCACTTCCTTCGAGGCCGTTCACGACGTAGGCGTCCAGGGTCGCGCGTGAGCCGGTGCCCACGGGGAGCGCCGCCGAGGCCCACAAGCCCGTATCGTTGTACGTCGTGGGAAACACGCTCTCGTACACGAGAGGCTTGCCTGGCAGCTTGTTGATCCAGGTGGGGTGGAGATCCTTGTTCCACCGGTTGAACGGAATGATGAACTTTCCAGCCATGAGGCGAAGGTTCTTGATCCCCGTGTACCCGATGTAGGCGTACTCCAGCCCGATTTCGGCACCCGAATCCTCGAATTCGACCTCTCCTCCGACGATGAGATCCTCCGTGATGGAACCGAGCGCGATCAGGTTAAAGTGATGGTTGTTGAAGGAGTTCTTCCAGCCCTCCCCACCGTTGTCGATGGCCCTCCACTCGAGGTCGCCGTACCCGGTGAGAATGAGGCCCTGGGCTGTGACGTCCCTGGCGGCACTCAGAGCGAAGGCCACGCCGAGGGCCAGGAGACCGGCCAGACGAGCACGGGCATTTCGTTGCATGGTTCAGCCTCCTCCGCGAAAGGCCAAATCGCCCGGGGGCGATGCTGCCGACCGCTGGAGCATTTCCCGTGCTGCTAGGTTGAAAGCTGTAAGTCAATATCAATACTGGAGTTACTTCCGTCATCCCGCGCTCGGTGTGGGACGCTGGGCGTCCACGTGTGACGCCCAGTGTCCCACCTTCGGGGCGTCCTCGCGGCCATCGCACGAGGGGAGGGAGCCGGCGTCGAACCGGCCATGAGCGAACGAGGCGCGGAGCGAGCGTGCCGAAGACGGTTCGGTGCTACCTCGGCTCTCGCCCGGCGGGGGGTGTGCGGCACTCGATCGCCTCGAGCGTGCGGGAGGCGTCGGTCTGGATCACGAAATCGCCCCACTCGCCCTCGGGAGCGGGCTCGAACATGGCGACGTCCTCCACCGGCCGCAGCATGACGATCATGTCGCTCGCGTCCGGCCTGTACGCATGGAGGTGCTCCGGCGTGCCGGTGCCGCGCGCGACGTGGAATCCGCCCACCATGTGCAGCACGAGCGCATCGGGGTGGGACTCGAGCTGGCGCGAGATCCAGTAGGCCATGGTCGCGTCCCACAGAGCCTGGCTGTGGAGCTGGTTTCCCATCTCCTCGTGCGATCCGACCGGGGCGCGAGCCTCCGGGTCCGGGATGCCGCACTTCATCCCCTCCTGCTCGATCACCTCCGCGATGGCCTCGATCCACTGCTCGCGGTACGCGTCGGAAGGCTGTCCATAGGGCAGGGGAGCGAGGCTCGCCAGAGCCTCGGGGCTCAGGTCCTCGAGCGACTCCCGCCCGTGTATCGTGACCCGCGTGGCGTAACGACGCGGTGCGTTCGCCGCGATCACGTGCAGCCCGTGTTGCCTCGAGAACTCGATCAGAGGCCGATAGTCGGTCTCGTATCGGGGCCAGGGCCGGGCGTCGGACCGGAACGCCGCCTCCGTGATCAGGCCGGCCAGGTATTCGTCCAGGATCGACTGAACGTCCCGCTCGAAGAACTCGAGCGATAACGCCATGGGGCGCGACGCGGCGCCGTCGGGCCCCGGGTCCCCGTAGGCCTCGTAGGCCCGCCGGAGCAGCTCCTCCTCGAGACGGTGCCCGGTCGGGTCGTCGTGCGTCTCGCCGACGAACACCACCTCGTGCGGTGCCATGGCGGCGACGACGTCGTCCAGCGACGCGTCCTCGCCGCCTCCCGTGAATACGCGATACTCGCCCGCGACATAGGCGGTATCCAGCGCACCGTGCGAGGAGTCCTGGGCCCCTGCCGGCATGGCGCCCATCGGAGCCAGCAGCGGCAAGGCCGGCAGGATCAGCCTCGCGAGCGTGCGCCGGAGGTCAGACCGCCTCATAGCCGGCTCGTTCGACGGCGGAGATCAGGCTCGAGCGCTCGACGGCGTCGTCGGCCACGATCCGGGCGGTTCCGGCCTCCAGCGCGACCTCGACCTCCGTGACTCCGTCGACGTCCTCGAGGGCCGCCCGCACGCTCGAGGCGCACCCTCCGCACTTCATGCCTACGACCGTCAGCGTCAGATTCCGCATCCTTCGTCCCTTGTCTCGCGGCGTGGCCGCGTCTTCGGTCGGCGTCGTCGGGCCGCCCGTCGCCCCCTCAGGCCGGCGCCAGGACCTCTCTCAGCTTGGTGACCACCATGTCCACCGCGACGTCGTTCTCGCCGCCCACCGGGACGATGACGTCCGCGTAGCGCTTGCTGGGCTCCACGAAGTCGAGGTGCATCGGCCGCACGGTCCGCGTGTACTGCCGCACCACGGAATCGAGCGTCCGGCCCCGCTGCTCGATGTCGCGCTGCAGCCGCCGGATGAACCGGATATCGGGGTCGGTGTCCACGAAGACCTTGATGTCGAGCCGTCGCCGAATCTCCCGATCGGCGAGGATGAGGATTCCATCCAGGATGATCACGGGGGTCGGGGAGGCCGTCTGCGTACGGTCGATGCGGGTGTGCGTCTTGAAGTCGTACAGGGGCAGCTCCACCGCGCGTCCGCGCGCTAGCAGGTCGAGGTGCTCGACGAGCAGTGATGTCTCGAGCGAGTCGGGGTGGTCGAAGTTGATGCCCGCCCGCTCCTCCAGGCTCAGGTGTCCGTAGTCGTGGTAGTATGCGTCGTGGTGGATGAGGGTGACCGGCCGCGGTGCGAGACCGGCCACGATACGCTCGACGACGGTCGTCTTGCCCGACCCGCTTCCCCCGGCGACCCCCATGAACAGCGGGCACCGGTCCCCCGGGGCGGGTCGGTCGCGCACCGCCTCCTCGACGCGCTCCTCGTCGGGGCGCGGCGGGGCGCTCTCCACGTCGGGCCCGTTCTTCCCGTCCGTCTCGGCGTCCATGTCCCGAATGTAGCCACCGGGACCGGTCGGACCCAGGAGGCTGCTGAAGAAACCTGGTGGGCCGCGTTACACGCGCCAGAGCCCAGGATCTTGGACGGGGCGACGAAAGCAGGAGACGGGGCTGTGCCGCCGTGACCGTTGACCTGTATGACCGCGTCATCCATGAAGATCGGCGCAGGGGGGTCGTGCGCTTGATCCATCGTCTCTCCTCCTCGACGTAGCGCTGCTACGCCTTCGTCATCGATCCTTGCCTGAACCGCGCGAGCCCCCCTCGCGCGGCCCGTCACGGTTCTTCAGCAGCGTCCTAGTCGGGGGCGGGGATCCGTTCGAAGGTGACCCGCTGCCCGGACTCGAGGATCGACACCGCGGCGGCTCGCCCATCCTCCAGCCGGAACACGAGCTGGATCGGGCTTCCCTCGAGCAGGAACGTCGTCTCGCCCTGCGGGAGGAGGGGAAACGCGTCCTCCCCGGTGCGCTGCGCCACGAGCCCGCCGTCCTCGTGCCGGATGTCGAGCGAGGTGGTCGGGTCGATCCGGTAGCGGCCGGTCAGTCGCTCCATCGCCTCCGGGACGAGCTCGACGACTGGCAGGCGGAGCGCGGCGGCGGGCTCGATCCGGAGCTCGAGCAACGGCTGGAGGAGCCGCGGCTCCCCGGGGTGCCACGAGAGCGCGGCCTCGAGCTGAGAGACCGCCCCCGCCGTATCCCCCCGCGCCGCCTCGAGCTCGGACAGCGCGAGCCGCGGGCCGGTGGAGTCGGGGTAGAGCTCGGTCGCCGTCTCGAGGATCCGTATCGCGTCCTCGGGCCGTCCCCGCTCCCGGACGTGACTCGCCAGACGCGCCAGCTCCCCGGGTCCGTAGTCGTACCCATCCGGGCGCGTTCGTCTCCAGGTCCGGTAGCGCTCGAGCGCCGCGTCCACGCCGCCGGTCTCCACGATCGGCAGCAGCCGCTCGGCGATCGAGGGCTTCGGCATGGGGGCCTCGGCGCCCCACAGCAGGTTGGTGAGCCCGTCGGCGATCGCTCCGAGGGCGGACGCCGTGTTGTCGAGCAGGACGATGACGCGCCGCTGGTCGGGAAACACGCGCAGCGCGGACGAGAACCCGAAGATCCCGCCGCCGTGCTCGAGGACCCGCACGCCGTCCTCGCGCCCGATCGAGCGCTCCCCTACGGCGATCCCGTACGCGTAGCCGTCGAGGAACGGGGTCAGCAAGCGCCCCAGCGTCTCTGGTCTCTCGAACGGCCGCCCCGGCTCGAAGCGTGACAGGGCCTCCGCCCAGCGCCCCAGATCCTCGACGGTCGAGTACGGCATCCCGGCCGGGAAGGGGAGCGACGGCCCGATGACCGGAGCCGCCTCGTATCCGTCGAGCGTACGCGCATACCCGCGCGCACGCCCGGCGCCGGGCACCCGGTCGTGGTCGTACCCCGTGTGCTCGAGACCTACCGGGTCGAGGACGAGCTCGCGCAGCACCTCCTCGTACGGACGTCCGGTCACCCGCTCCACGATCCACGCGAGGAGCACGTACCCGGTGTCGTCGTACTCGAACCTCGAGCCGGGCTCGAAGCGGAGCGGCTCGGACCCGGTGAGAGCCACGATCTCCGGCGGCCCGAGCGGCTCGTCCGCGCGCTCCTCCATGAATCCTGGCACTTCCGTGTAGCTCGGGATGCCCGAGGTGTGGGTGAGCAGGTGGTGGATCGTCACCCGATCCCCCTGCGGCGTCGGGTATTCCGGCAGGTAGGCGCGCACGGGGGCGTCGAGCGCGAGGTCGGCACGCTCGACGAGCCTGAGCACGAGGGCCGCCGTGAACTGCTCGGGCAACGAGGCGATGCGGAACGGCGTGTCGATCTCGTTCGGCACCTCCCCCGCTGCGGTGCCCCCCTCCGCCGTCGTCGCGTCCTCCGCCCGACGCGCGAAGCCGAACGCCCCCTCGTACAGCGTCTCGCCGCCATCCACCACTAGCGCCGCGCCGTTGAAGCGTCCCACATCGTGGTACGCGCGGAGCAGGGTCTCGACGCGCTCGGCGCGCGTCGCCTGTCCGGCGACCGGTGTGGCGAGGGCGAGCGCGCCCAGGGTGGCTGCGGTCCAGCGGCGCCGCCGGTGTCCGCTCCGCGTCATCGTCTCGCCTCCGTCGTTCCCCGGGGAGTCGCCCGCGGACATGCTACCCCGCGCGGCCCTCTATGGCGCCGATCGCCTCGCGCGGGGCAGGAGAGAGAGGTAGGATGCGGTCGCGGCGCGCGAGCCGTCGGCGGGCGGTCGCCGGCACGGATCCGGACTCGCGAGCGGCTGCCTCCCGGGTCCGATCGGATGGATGCAGGGGGACCGGGTTCGCACGGCCCGGGGCCGTGTTTTCCGTACTTCGTAAGGTGAGCATGAGAAACATGTTACGAGCGATCGTCTCGCGTTGCATCCCAGCACTCCTGGTCGGGCTCGCGGCGCTCCTGCGGCCCGCGGCCGGCCTGTGGGCGCAGGACGTGGCGGGGGCGGGGGTCGAGATCATCAGCGGGAACGAGTCCGCGCTCGCCGGGGCACCGGGGGCGTCCGGCGTGCGGGTGATGTCCTTCGTGGGGCCGGATGGGAACGGCGCCGCCTATCGGGTCGTCGAGCCGCTGCGCCCCGCGGAGGTCCTCGCCATCCAGAAGGCGCTCGCGGCGGCGGGGCAGGATCCCGGCGGGCTCGACGGGGTCGCGGGGCCCGCCACCCGCGCGGCGCTCCGCCGCTTCCAGACGGCGAGCGGCGCGACCGCGTGCGGGTGCGTGGACTATGCGACCGTGGTGGCGCTCGGGCTCCGTCCGCTCGTCGTCCAGACCGTGATCGGCAAGCCGGCGGACGAGCCCCGGGTCGAGATGATCGTGCCCCCCGCGCGGCTCGCGCCGCCGGCCCTGGCTCCCCCACCGCCCGAAACGGTATACGTGGCGAGCCAGTCCCCTCCGGAACCGGGCGCCTGGGTGTACCCGGCGTTTCCGGTCGGTGTCCCGGTGATCGTGGGTCCCGGCCGACGGCCACCCGCGGCTTCTCCCCGCGGCGGCGTCCCGTTCGGAGGACGCGGTCCCATCCGTCTGGGGTCCCCCGGCGTCCCTTCGAGGCGGCCGCCCCCCGATCGGTGAGCGCGGACCCCACGCCCGCACCGGCGGGTCGAGGCGGGCGTCGAGGGCGCATCGCCGCGCTCGAGCGCGCCGCCGCGTCGCTCGACCCGGGCGCCGCCGAGCGCGAGCGTCTGATGCGGGTCACCGACGCCTACGCGCAGCGCTTCCTGGAGGAGCTCCCGACGCGTCTCACGTACGCCGCGGACAAGCGCGCGGCGCCGCTCGTGCGCTCGCTCGAGATCGGCCATGGCGCGCACCCGCTCGAGGAGCTCCTCGCCCGCTACGACGAGTCCGTGGCCCGCCCCGGCATCGCGCCCGCCCACGGCGGACATCTGGGCTACATCCCCGGAGGCGGCCTGTACGCCTCGGCGCTGGCCGACTACGTGGCCGCCGTGACCAACGAGTACGCCGGTGTCCGCTTCGCGGGGCCCGGCTCGGTCGAGATGGAGAACCAGGTGCTCGACTGGATGGCCGATCTGGTCGGGTACCCGGCGGGCACGGAGGGGAACCTCGCGTCGGGAGGATCGATCGCGAACCTGATCGCGATCGTCGCCGCCCGCGAAGCGGCGGGGATCCGCGCCCGCGATGTCCCCGACGCCGTCGTATACTCCACCTCGCACGCGCACCACTGTCTGGCGAAGGCGCTCCGCGTGGTGGGGCTGGGCGAGACGGTGTCGCACGAGATCCCCCTCGACGACCGGTACCGGATGCGGCCGGACGCCCTCGCCGCCGCGATCTCCGAGGACCGGGCCGCCGGCCGGCGTCCGTGGCTCGTCGTCGCCTCGGCCGGGACGACCGACGTGGGCGCGATCGATCCGCTCGCCGACATCGCCGACGTGGCCGGGGCGGAGGGGCTGTGGCTGCACGTCGACGCCGCGTACGGCGGGTTCTTCGCACTGGTGGACGCGTGCCGGCCGGCCTTCGAGGGGATGGAGCGCTCCGACTCGATCGTGCTCGACCCCCACAAGGGCCTGTTCCTCCCCTACGGCGCGGGCGCCGTGCTCGTGCGCGAGGGCGAATGGCTGCGCCGCGCGCACGCGTACCACGCGCACTACATGCAGGACGCCGTGGGCGAGGAGTTCGAGCGCTCCCCGGCGGACCTGTCGCCGGAGCTGACGAAGCACTTCCGGGGGCTGCGCGTCTGGCTGCCGCTGCTCCTGCACGGGATCGAGCCCTTCCGGGCCTGTCTCGAGGAGAAGCTCGAGCTGGCGCGCTACTTCCACGATGAGATCGCCGCGCGCGGCTTCGAGGTGGGACCCGAGCCGGAGCTGAGCGTCGTCACGTATCGCTGGATCCCGTCGTCGGGGGAGGCGAACGATTTCAACCGCGCGCTGATCGAGCACGTGCACCGCGACGGCCGCGTGTTCCTGTCCTCCACCATGATCGGAGAGGTGTTCGTGCTGCGGCTCGCGGCCCTGGCGTTCCGCACGCACCTGGCCACGATCGATCTGACCCTCGACATCCTCGAACAGGGGGTCGGCCGGCTCGAGGAGAATCCCGAGCTGTGGCGCCGGGACGCCCCCGCGGCGCACGCCTGAGGGCGGGCTCGAAACGACGCCGGCGGGCGGACACGCGCCCCAACCACGAACAACGACCTGGCTTCGCTCGGGCGAACGGTGTCGCGAGCCGGCACCCCGATCAGCCCGGCGCGATGATCGCCTTCGTCACCCGGAGGGCTTCCACATCGGCCAGCGCCTCACCGGCAGCCTCGAGGCCGTAGCGGCCCCCGATCACATCGGCGAACGGCAGCCGGTGCCGCGCGAGAAGAGCGAGCGAGCGCGCCACGTGTCCTAGCTCCGTGCCCCACCGCCCCCGCACGTCGGCGTGCTTGCGGTTGATGTCGAGGTGCGGGTTGATCTCGACGGGTCCGGCGTCGGTGTAGTGGCCCGCGATCACGTACGTGCCCCCGGGGCGCAGAAGCGAGAAGCCCTCCGGGACGGCAGCCGGGTTGCCGCTCGCCTCGATCACCACGTCGGCCCCGCGTCCGCCGGTCGCGTCGCGCACCGCGGCGGCGCGCTCGGCGGGGTCCGAGCCCGAGACCGAGAAGGTCCGGTCGGCTCCCAGTCGCCGCGCGAGCTCGAGACGCGGCTCGGGGTCGCCGAGCACGAACAGCTCGCCCGCACCGGCCAGCCGCGCGAAGGCGGCCGCCGACAGCCCCACCGGACCGGACCCCTGGACGACGACGGTCGACCCCGGGCGAGGGCGCGCCCGCTCCACGGCCCCGAACCCCGTGAACAGCCCGCACCCGCCCCCGATCACATCGTCGACCTCGAGCCCGTCGGGCAGCCGGAACACGGACGTGTCCGCCCGCAGGTGGATCGACTCGGCCCACCCGCCACGCAAACCCTCCGCCGCGCCGAACGTGATGCCGTACACCCGGCGGTGCGGGCACAGCGTGGGCTGCCCGGCGACCGCGCAGTAGTAGCACCGATGGCACGTCCCCACGACGTCGTAGAAGGTGACCAGGTCGCCCCGGCCGAGCGGCCGCCCCACCGCGTCAACCTCGACGCCCCGGGTCTCGCGGACGCGCCCGACGCTGACGTGACCCGGGATGATGGGATAGGGAACGCCCGCCAGACGCCCGTGGTGGAGGTGGACGTCGGTCCCGCACACCTCGCTCGCCACGATCTCGAGCCACACGTCACCCGGCTGGAGGACGGGGTCGTCGAGCTCCCACACCTCGAGCGGCGCTTCGGGGGCCGGCATCACCGCGGCCGTCTGCGTCACGGAGCCTCCCGGGTGTGCGTGCGGATGCCGCCGCGCGGCACGAGCGCCTATCTTACCACGCCCGAGGGGGACGGCCCACCGCGCCCCGTCCGGTCCGTGACCCGAACCACCCCCGGAGACTCCATGCGCCGCACGTGCGGACCGCCCGCGTGATGGACTGACGGCGTGTTCGACGATGTCCTCGTCGTCCAGAGCCGCCGCGTGGTCACGCCCGAGGGCGTCCGACCCGCTCGGATCGTCGTGGACGGCGAGACGATCGTGGCCGTGGATCCGATCCCGCCCCCGGACGCGGCGCCCCCGCCCGCGCTCGCGGACTTCGGCGATCGGGTGATCCTCCCGGGGCTCGTCGATACCCACGTCCACATCGACGAGCCGGGGCGCACGCACTGGGAGGGGTTCGCGACGGCCACGCGCGCCGCGGCGCTCGGCGGGTTCACGACCCTGATCGACATGCCGCTCAACTCGGATCCGCCCACCACCACGGCAGCGGCGCTGGCCGCCAAGCGCGACGCCGCGGCCGCGGAGGCGCAGGTCGACGTCGGCGCGTGGGCGGGCCTCGTGCCCGACTCGGTCGGGCGCATCGAGGCGCTCGCCGGGGCCGGCGCGCTCGGCTTCAAGGCCTTCCTGGTCGATTCGGGGATCCCCGAGTTTCCGCCCGTGGACGCCCCCCTCCTGCGGAAAGCCATGCCGAGGATCGCCGGCCTCGACGTCCCGTTGCTCGTGCACGCAGAGTCCCCCCGGCCCCTGGAGCGCGCCCGCGGCGCCGTCTTCGGGGCGGATCGAAGGCGCCATGCCGCCTGGGAGGCCTCGCGGCCCCCGGCCGCCGAGGCGGAGGCGATCGACCTGCTCGCCGACCTGGCGCTCGACACGGGGTGTCGGGTGCACATCGTGCACGTGTCCGCCGCGCGTGCGGTGGCTCGCGTCGAGGCCGCCCGCGCGCGTGGCGCGCCGCTCAGCGCCGAGACGTGTCCCCACTACCTGACGTGGGTGTCGGGGGACGTGCCCGACGGCGCCACCGCCTTCAAGTGCGCCCCGCCCATCCGCTCGCGCGCCGATCGCGAGGCGTTGTGGGCCGCGCTGGGGTCGGGCTCGCTCGACATGGTGGCGTCCGACCACAGCCCGGCACCCCCGGAGCTCAAGCGGCTCGACACGGGTGACTTCTTCGAGGCGTGGGGCGGCATCGCCTCGCTCGGTCTCGCGCTCCCCACCGTGTGGGCCGGCGCGTGTGCACGCGGGATCCCGATCGAGCGTCTGGCCACCTGGCTGGCGGGCGCGCCCGCCCGGCTGGCGGGGCTCCGCCGCAAGGGGTCGATCCGCGCGGGCGCCGATGCGGACCTGGTGGTGTTCGACCCCGAGCCGGAGCGTGTGGTGGCGGCCGGGGACCTCCATTTCCGGCATGCCGTTTCGCCATACCTTGGAGCGCGGGTGCGGGGACGCGTGGAGGACGTCTTCCTGCGCGGCACCCGCCGGGTGGCCGGGGGCGCGCTCGCGTCCGGTCCCCGCGGACATTGGCTCGAACGGGGAGGCGACGCCGCGTGACCCCCGTGCCACACACGACCCCGGGAATCCTGCAGCCGGACCGGCTGCTCGTGAACCTCGCCTCCGCCCGGCTGGGCGCGGCCGTCCTGAGCGCCAACGACGAGTTCTTCGCCCCCGCGTCCAACCTCCTGCGGCCCGGGCCGCCCGAATGGCGGGCCGGCGAGTACACGGATCGGGGCAAGTGGATGGACGGCTGGGAGACGCGCCGCCGCCGCGAGCCGGGACAGGACGAGTGCGTGATCCGGCTCGGAGCGCCGGGGCGCGTGCGCGAGGTGGTGGTCGACACCGCCCATTTCCGCGGCAACCAGCCCGAGAGCTGCGCGCTCGACGGACTGGCGGTGGAGGGTGGCGACGCCTCCCTGGCAGACGGTTCCTGGGAGGCGCTGCTCGAGCGCCGCACGCTGGATCCGGACGCCGTGCACCGCTTCGAGGTCGAGGGCTCCCGGCGCGTGACACACGTCCGGCTGCGGATCTTCCCCGATGGCGGCGTCGCGCGTCTCCGGGTCCTGGGCCGGGTCGAGCCCGACTGGAAGAGGCTCGCCGGGCTCGACTCGGTGGACCTCGCCGCGCTCACGCACGGCGGCCTGCCGGTCGCGACCAGCGACGCCAGCTTCGGTGAGCCGCGAAACCTGCTCCTTCCCGGAGAGCCCGAGAACGTGGGCGAGGGGTGGGAGACGCGCCGGCGGCGCGACGCGGGGCACGACTGGGTGGTGATCGCGCTGGGGCACCGCGGGTCCGTCGAGCGTCTCGAGATCTCGACCCGGCGCTTCCAGGGAAACTGCCCGGCGGCAGCCTCGGTCGACGCGTGCGATGCGGCGCCCGCGCTCGCCGTGCCGCCCGAGGACGGATGGTGGCCACTGCTACCGCGCTCGGAGCTGCAGCCCGATCGACCGCACTCCTACGGGGGCGAGCTGGCGACCCTCGGACCGGTGACGCACGTCCGCCTGAACATCTTCCCCGACGGTGGCGTGGCGCGGCTGCGCGTCATCGGCCGCCCGCTCGTGGAGCGGTGAGCGACGGGCCCGAGTCCGGGATCGCCCGCCGGCTGGACGCGTTGCCGGAGGAGAAGGCGCGTGGAGCGCTGCTTCGTTGCTGCGGCTCACGGCGCTGGGTGGAGGCGATGCTCGCGCTCAGGCCGTTCGAGGAGGATCGCGCGTTGCTCGAGGAAGCCGAGCGCGTCTGGTGGGCGCTCCCGGAGGGGGACTGGCTGGAGGCGTTCGCGGCACACCCGCGCATCGGCCAGCGGGAGCTCCCCGACGCGTGGACCCGGGTGGAGCAGGGCGGGACCGAGCGGGCCGATCCCGGCGTGCTCGAGGCGCTCGCGGAGGGGAACCGCAGGTACGAGGATCGGTTCGGGTTCGGGTTCCTCGTGTGCGCCACGGGGCGGAGCGCCGTGGCGCTCCTCGGCGCCCTCGAGACACGGCTCGAAGGGACGCGCGAGGAGGAGCTCGAGACGGCGGCCGCGGAGCAGGCGCGCATCACCCGCCTCCGTCTCGCCCGACTGGCCGCCGATCCCGGCCACGGCACGAACGAGGAGGAGGGGCGCATGGGGATCTCGACACACGTGCTCGACACGACACGGGGGCGTCCGGCGGCCGGCGTGCGCGTGACGCTCGAACGGGCCGGGCCGGACGGCGGGTGGACGCCGGTGGCCACCGGCATCACGGATGACGACGGACGCCTCGCGGCGCTCGTCGCGCCGGGCGAGCTCGACGCCGGCACCTTCCGGGCACGCTTCGAGACCGGGGAGTACTTCCGACGCCGTGGGGTCGAAGCCTTCCACCCGTATGTGGAGGTGACGTTCACGGTGGCCGACCCGGGGTCGCACCACCACGTGCCCCTCCTCGCCGGCCCATACGCCTTCACCACCTACCGGGGAAGCTGACCCCCACGATGGTGAGCTTCGCGCTCGATTGGGTCGAGCTCGCGGCGCGCTGGGTGCACGTGATCGCCGGCGTGGCCTGGATCGGAACGTCGTTCTACTTCAACTGGCTCAACGACCGGCTCGCGCCGCCGACGCGCGCCGAGCCGGGCCTGGTGGGCGAGCTGTGGTCGGTGCACGGAGGCGGGTTCTACCGGGCCATGAAGTACGACACGGTCCCCACCGCCACGCTCTCGGGGCTCCACTGGTTCAAGTGGGAAGCCTATCTGACGTGGGTGAGCGGCGCGTCCCTGCTGGTGCTGGTGTACTATCTGGGCGCCGGCACGTTCATGGTCGATCCGGCCGTCGCGCCTATCCCGCCGGTGGGCGCCGTGGGGATCGGCGTCGGGACGCTGGCGCTCGGCTGGCTGGTGTACGACCGCCTGTGTCGCACCCGCCTCGCGAGGCGGGGGGTCGCGTTCGCGACCCTGGGTCTGCTCCTCGTGAGCGCGCTGTCGTACGCCCTCCTCCACCTGATCGGACCGCGCGCCGCCTACCTGCACGTGGGGGCCATGCTGGGGACGATCATGGCGGCCAACGTGTTCTTCGTGATCATCCCGGCGCACGTCGAGCTCGTGCGGGCCGTGGAGGCCGGACGGCCGCCGGTTCGCGAGGTGGGCGAGCACGCCGCCATGCGTTCGCGGCACAACAACTACCTCACGCTCCCCGTCCTGTTCACCATGGTCAGCAACCACTACCCGTTCGCCTACGGGCATCGGGGGGCGTGGGCCATCCTCGCGGGGCTGTTCGTCGTCGGCGCGCTCACCAGACACGGGTTCAATGTCCGCAACCAGGGGCGGCGCACCGGCTGGATCTTCCCGGCCGCCGCCCTCGGGATGCTGGCGCTCGCCGTCGTGACGGCCGGCACGCGGGGACGCGGCCCTCTGGCGCTCGCCACGGGGGAGGGCCCGGTCGACACCGAGCAGGTGCGGGAGATCCTCGTGGCGCGCTGCGTGACCTGCCACGCGGAGCAACCGGCGCACCGTCTGTTCGACGCCCCACCGGCCGGCATCGTCCTCGAGACCCTCGAGCAGGCGGCCGCCTGGGCGGAGCGCATCGAGGCGGTGGCGGTCGAGTCGAGGATCATGCCGCTCGGGAACTTCACCGGGATGACCGACGAGGAGCGGGCCGTGCTGGCGCGCTGGATCGCGGCCGGGGCGCCTACGGGCCGCTGACGGCGACCGGGGCGTCAGGACGGCGGTCGGAGGACCGCGGCCAGCACGTCGTGCTCCTGGAACTCCGCCCAGTCCGCCGGCGTCGCGTGATGCACCCCGTCGAGTCGGAGCGGGTCCGCGCCGGCCGCCAGCAGGCGGCGGGCGATCTCCACCGCATGCCTGGGGGCGTGCGCAAGGGCGTGGAGCGGCGTGATGCCCTCCGGCCCCGTCGCGTCCGGGTCGGCCCCGCGCTCGAGCAGCCACTCGACCGCGGCCGTCCTCCCGTGCCGCGCGGCCGCCTGGAGCGGGGTCCGGCCGCCGGTTCCGGGGCGGTCGAGCGCGTCCGGGTCGGCGTCCAGCTCGGCCTCGAGACGCTCGAGATCCTCGAGCGCGGCGAACGCGGCCGCGTCGGCCCGGGCCCCGGCCGCGAGCAGACGCCGCGCCACGGCGGCGCCCCCGGCCTCGCCGCGCGCCGCGCGGCCGATGGCCGCATCGAGCGGCCTGCCGCCATAGTCGTCGACGGCGTCGGGATCGGCGCCTGCGGCGAGCAGCAGGTCCGCGATCTCCGGCGTGGCAGCGAGGTGGAGCGGGGTCGTGCGGTCCGGGGTGGCCGCGCGTGCGCGCTCGGGGCGTTCCTCGAGGAGCCGGGCGATCTCCGGCCCGCGCCCGAGGGCGGCGGCCTCGAACAGCCCCACGACCGCCCCGGCGCGCTCGAGCCGGGTGGCCAGGGTCCCGAGTCCCTGCGCGCCCGCCATCATGAGGGGAGACCAGCCGCCGTATCCCTCGTTGTCACCCGACGGATCGGCCCCGGCCTCGAGGAGGATCGCGACGCACACGGGCCGGTCGCGCGTCACGGCGAGGTGGAGGGGCTGGACGCGCCCGCCCCAGAACGGGTTGTCGCCCACGGCGTTGGCCAGGTCCGGCTCTTCATCCAGCAGCCGACGCAGGGTATCGGCATCGCCCTTGCCGGCGGCGCGCAGGGCGCGCGCGATGCGTTCCGGCTCCATGCCGGATTGTCCGGCCGGCGGCGACGAGCGTCAAGTGGCGTACCGGTCTCGAGGTCGACGGGTCCGCTCGCCACTCAGGGAACGAGCAGCACCTTCGGCGTCCCCGGCTCCGCCGCCCGTCCGAAGGCGCGCACGGCGTCGACCAGCGGCACGCGGTCGTCGATCAGATCGTCGACCTCGACCCGCCGACTGACGAGCGCCTCGATCGCGGTGGGGAAGGGGCCGCAACGCGATCCGAGCAGCGTGATCTCGTCCACCGCGAGGGCGGACGCATCCAGGGTCAGCTCGCCGGCGTACGTGGACTTGAGGACCAGGGTCCCGGCCGGTCGAAGCGCGGCGCGCGCGACCGCGAACCCTCCCGCCTCGCCGGTGCAGTCGATCGCCACGTCGAAGCTGGCTCGACGCACGTCCGGTGCGTGCACGCCGCGCGTCCCCCGCGCCTCGATGCGTTCGAGCGCCGGGCGCGACCGCCCGGCGACGGTCAGGTCGCAGCCGGTGGTGTGCAGGACGCGGGCGACCAGCCGACCCAGACGTCCGGGCCCCACCACGAGCACCCGGTCCGATGCGTGCACCTCGATCTGCTCGAGGATGCGGAAGGCGGCGGCGAGCGGCTCTACGAGCGCCGCGGCTCCGTCGGAGATCGCGTCGGGCACGCGGTGCAGGTTGCCCACCGGGAGGACGAGATGCTCCGCGAAGGCCCCGTCGCGGCCGTCGATGCCCATCACCGCCCGCCGCTCGCAATGCGTGGGGCGCCCGGCCGCGCACGCCCGGCACGGGGTCGGGTCCCCGGGGCCGGCCGGGCTCACGACCCCTCGCGCGCGGCTCCGGCAGGTGACGTTGATCTCGCCGACCACGCGCCACCCGAGCCACTCCGCGGGTCCCTCCTCCACCCGTCCCACGAACTCGTGCCCCGGGACGCCCCGGAACGGCCGGTAGCCGCGCAGGAGCTCGAGGTCCGTTCCGCAGATCCCGGCGGCGAGCACGCGGATCCGCGCCTCGTCCGCCCCTGGTCGGGGGACGGGCAGGTCGTCACGCACCGCCACCCGGCCATCCTCCAGCCACACGCCGATCACCCGCCGCGGCCCTCGAGGATGCGCCCGAACGAGCGCGTGCGGAGCTCGTCGAGCGCGAGCCCGGTGCGGGCGGTGTCCTCCGGGGTCAGCGCGCCGCACGCCAGCCCGCGGAGGAAGTAGTTGAGCAGCCCCTGGCCCGTGGCCGCGTCGTCGAATACATCGCCCGTGAGCGTCGCCCGGGCGGCGCGTTCGACGAACCGCGCCAGCCGCTCGGAGGCGGCCGCGAGGCTCTCGAGGAAGAACGCGTACACCGCCGTGTAGCGCGTCACGAGCTGCGCGGGGTGGAGGTCCCACCCCTGGTAGAAGCCGTTGGCGAGCGAGTGACGGATGTCGTCGTAATGGAGCCGCCACGCCGCGTGCACGGCCTCGCGGTTGTCGCGGCGCCGGTCCTCGTCGAGCGGCGCGTTCTCCCCGGTCGCGCGGTACCGGGGAACGGGGAGGACGTTGGTGGCCCCGTCCGACAGCGCGACCCCCGTCCCGGAGAGGGAGATCAGCATCACGTGTCGGGCCACATCGCACAGGGAGTGTCGCATGAGCTGGTACTGCGCCGTGATCGAGCTCGATGCGGTGAAATCGTACACCCCGAAGTGTGCCCCCGCGCAGCGTCCCTCGCCGGCTTCGACGAAGCGGGGCAGGGGACAGGAGCCATCCGCGGCGATGACGGACCGGGGCGTCTCGACCATGATCTCGAGCTTGAGCGATTCGCTCGGGAGACCGAGGGTGGCCTCGAGCGCCTCGAACGCGCGAACGAGCGTGGCGACCTGCTCGGCCCGCACGACCTTCGGGAGGGTCACGACGAATCGCCCCGGGAGCGTGCCTCCGGTACGTGCCAGGAGCTCCGTCAGATAGAGATCGAGCGTCCTCAGGGCGCGCGGGGCCAGCGCGCGCGACAGCGGCTTGATGCGGATCCCCAGAAACGGTGGCAGCAGGCCTTCCTCCTGCCCGGCCGCCGTCTCGGTCGCGGCCCGGCGCGCCGCCTCGTCCTCCTCCCGGTCGGGCCGCTGGCCGAACCCGTCCTCGAAGTCGATCCGGAAGTCCTCGACCGGCTCTCGCTCGAGCTTGGAGGTCACGCGCTCGTGCACCGTGCCCGCCACATCGGCGGAGGAGAGCCCCACCGCCTCCATGAGGTCCGCGGGTTCGGGCGCGTACTCGCGGAGGGAAGCGAGCGCCACCTCGCCCAGCCGGACGGCGGTGTCACGCCGGAAGAGGTGGGCGCCTCCGTACACCGTGTGGGCCGGCTGTCTCGCGACCGGGTCGCCGGGGTGGCGGCGGGCGTGGGCGTCGAGTGGGCCGGCGAGCGCCTCGAGGAGCCCGGTGAGCGTGTCCGGGGACAGCGAGGGGCCGCTCAACGGACCGCGGGGACGGAGCCCCGCAGACCGAAATACAGGAGGCGGGCGAGAACGGTCTCCCGGTACTCCGCGGTGGACCGGATGTCGTCGATGGGCGCGACATCGTGGCGCAGCACCTCCAGAAAACCGTCCGGGCCGTCGACCGGCGACCCGACCTCGAGGAGGGCCTCGACGCCCGGGCAGCGCCGCACGGTGGGCGCGACGCTGACGGCCACCACGCGCCACGAACCGTCGTTGTCGGCCCGGGTCAGGGCGAGCCCCACCTTCGTGATCGCCTGCGCGGCCCGCGAGCCGACCTTGTCGAAGCGTTGGATGCCGTACGAGCGCCGGGGGAGGCGGATCTCCGTGATCAGCTCGCCCGGCCCGAGCCGCATGTCCTTGTACCCGGTGTAGAACCCGGCCAGCGGCACCGATCCCTTCTCGTCGAGCGACATCCGCGTGACGGCCGCGTCATAGGCCATGAGCACCGGGACGCCGTCCGCCGCCGGCGAGGCGTTGACGATGTTCCCCGCCCACGTACCGCGCGCCTGGATCTGGACCGCGCCGACCTGTCGGGCCGCCTGGACCAGCAGGGGGAACTCGCGCCCCACGCGCGGATCGCGGATGAGATCCCAGTAGGTGGTCCCGCCCCCGATCACGAGGGCGTCGTCCTCGAACCGGTGCGCCCGGAGCTCGCGCACGGCCGTGAGGTCGACGAAGGTGGCGTCGTGGGCCGCGACCCGAGCGGGCCAGTGGACGAGCAGGTCGGTGCCGCCGGCGATCGGGATCGCCTCCGGGCGTTCCTCCAGGATCTCGAGAGCGGCCATCAGGGTGGACGGGCGGTAGGCGGCTCCCGATCCCCTCACCGCCGCGCGCTCGACGGCGCGAACCGGCGCACGGGGGGGCTCGACGGCTCCGCCCGCCCCGGGGTCGGCCGCCCCGGGCTCCGCCACGCGGGCCGGACGGGGCTCTTCGAGCGACGCCCGCACCCCGTCGATGATGCCATCGTATCCGGTGCACCGACACAGGTTACCGGCCATCAGCTCACGCACATCATGATGCTCGAGGAGCTCGGGGTGGTCGCGCACCCATGCCCCGGTCATCACGACGCCCGGCGTGCATGCCCCGCACTGGGTCGCACCCGTGCGCAGGAACGGATCGAGCGAGGCCGGCGGCAGCGACTCGATGGTGCGCACGTCGTGCCCGTCCGTCTGGAAGGCGGCCACCAGGCACGAATCGACCGGGACCCCGTCGAGGTAGACCGTGCACGCTCCGCACTCCCCCTCGCCGCACCCCTCTTTCGTGCCGGTGAGCGACAGTCGATAGCGGAGCAGGTCCAGCAGCCGCTCGGCCGGGTCCACGCCGCACGAAACCTCCGTTCCGTTGAGCCGAAAGCGGATGTCGACCGGCGGTCCTCCCGTCCTCACGCCGTCCTCTCCTCGCGCGCTGCGCCCTCCCCGACGAGCCGCAGGAGCCGCTCGGGGGTGATCGGGATCACCGTCGGTTCGACCCCGAGGGCCGCGCCGACGGCGCTCGCGATCGCCGGGGCGGGACCGTTGAGCGGAAACTCGCCGAGTCCTTTCGCGCCCCGCGCCCCGTGCGGGTACGGGGTCTCGTGGAACTCGACCCGGACGGGCGGCACGTCGCCGCTGGTCGGGATGAGGTAGTTCGTCAGCTGCGTGTTGAGCATGGCACCGTCGCGCTCCACGACCTCCTCGAGCAGTGCCCAGCCGATGCCCTGCACCACGCCGCCCTGGATCTGTCCACGGGCGAGGACCTCGTTGAGGACCGTCCCCACCTCCTGGACGGCGACGTAGTCGAGCACCCGCACCGCCCAGGAGCGCAGGTCGACCTCGACGTCGGCGACGTGGACGGCCCACGTGAACGCGCCGTAGGCCGAGCCGCGATACGTATCCTCGTCCCACTGGATCCCGGGCGGCGGCCTGTAGCGCCCGATGCCCACCACCGCCTCCTCGTCGTGCTCGCGGTGCCACGCGAGGATGGCGTCGCGCACGATCCCGCCTCGCGCCCCGTCGGCCAGCCCCACGCGCTCGCGCAGGTCGTCGCACCCGAGCTCCACGAGGCGCCCGACGATCATCGCGGTCCGCGACGCGACCGTGGGGCCGCTGTCCGGGACCAGGTGGGTGTCCGGCGGCGCGATGACGATGTCGTCGGGGTCCAGGCCCAGACGCCCCGCCGCCAGCTCGGTGAAGATCGTGGTCGTCCCCTGGCCCATCTCGGTGCTCGCGGCCCGCACCTCGATCCGTCCGTCGCGGAGCCCCGCCACGTGCACCCGCGAGTCGAGGTGCACCTCTCCAGCGCCGGTGAAGCCGGCCCCGTGGTGGTAGGTGACGAGCCCGATGCCCCGGCGGCGGTCCGGGGTCGCGAGGTTGAACGCGGCGTTCGCCGTACGACGGGCGTGGAGATCCGACAGGGCGACGGCCCGCTCGAGCAGCGCGACGCGGTCGGTCCCATCGTCGATCACCTGACCCGTGGCGGTCGTCTGCCCGTCACGCAGGAGATTCACCCGGCGCACCTCGACCGGGTCGAGACCGAGATGGGCGGCGATCCGGTCCATGTGGCGCTCGAAAGCGAAGCATGCCTGCGGATTCCCGAACCCCCGGAAGGCCCCGTACGGCACGCGGTTGGTCAGCACGACATCTCCGACGATGCGAACGTGCTCGCAGCCGTAGGGCCCGGCGGCGTGGATCGCGGCCCGCGCGAGCACCGTCGGGGACAGGGTGACGTACGCTCCGCCGTCGAGTCGGATGCGGATGTCCTGCGCGAGCAGCCGGCCGTCTTCCGTCACCCCCGTGCGGTGCCGGATGAGCGACGGGTGGCGCTTGGTGGTGGCCGCCATGTCCTCCGGGCGCTCGTACACGAGCTTGACGGGGCGGTCGGCGGCCAGCGCGAGGAGCGCCGCGTGGGCCGCGATCGTGGACGGATACTCTTCCTTCCCCCCGAATCCTCCGCCGGTGGGGGTCTGGATGACCCGGAACCGGCCGGGGTCGCGTCCCAGAAGGCCACCGAGCGCCTTGACGATGTAGTAAGGGCACTGCATGGAGCCCCGGATCACCAGCACGTCGCCCTCCAGGTGGGCGATCATGCCCTGGGTCTCGAGATACACGTGCTCCTGCGCGCCGGTCTCGTACGTGCCCTCGACCACGTGCGGCGCGTCGTCGAGAGCGGAGTCGACGTCCCCCTTGGTGATCTCGATGCGCTCGAACACGTTGTCGTCGCCGAACTGGATCGCCCACGGGGGCGGGTCGGCGCCGAAATCGAGCCACGGTGGGTCGGGGTCCACGACGACCTCGATCTCGGCCACGGCCCGGCGCACGAGCTCGCGCGAATCGTGCGCCACGAGGACGATGGGCTCGTGCACGTGCCGCACGTACCCGGCGGCGAGCGCCGGCTGATCGCGCTGCTTGAGGTACACGCAGTTCTCGCCGGGGATGTCGCGGTGGTCGACGATCACGAAACCCTCCGCCCTCACCCAGCCGGGGATGCGGATGTCCGTGATGCGGCCCCGGGCGGCGGGGCTGCGAACGGTCCCGCCCCACACGTAATCGTCCAGGGGGAGGTCGTCCACGTAGCGTTCTCGTCCCGACAGCTTCGCCAGCCCTTCTCGCCGTTTCACGCTGACCTCCCCCGTGGGGGCCCGCTCCGCCGGGTCCCGGTCCCGCCCGCATCTCCGGCGCGGGAGTTGCGCTCCCGGGTGCCTGCCGGCCGTCCATGGTGTCTATATTCACATCGCGGCGGCGGTGGCGCAGCAACGCGGAGACCTACATGAGGACACGGACCGACGACGAGCGGCGCTTCCTGGAGCAGGCGGTGCAGCTGGCGGTCGAGAGCGCGCGGTCGGGCGGGGGGCCCTTCGGGGCGCTGGTCGTGCGCGACGGGGTGGTCATCGCCCGCGGCGCGAACCGCGTGACGGCGACCCACGACCCCACGGCCCACGCGGAGATCGTGGCCATCCGCGAGGCGTGTCGCACGCTGCGCTCCTTTCAGCTCGATGGGTGCGACGTATACGCGAGCACGGAGCCCTGCCCCATGTGCCTGGGCGCGCTCTACTGGGCTCGTCCGCGCCGGGTGTTGTTCGCCAGCGACCGCGAGGCGGCGGCTGGCGCCGGTTTCGACGACCGGTGGATCTACGAGGAGATGGCGCGTCCGCTCGAGTCGAGGCAGCTCGACATTCGCCACGTGCCGATCGGCCTGTCGGGGACCGAGTTCGCGGCGTGGGCCGACAATCCGGAGCGCCGGGAGTACTGAGCCGGGAACGATCCTTGCCCCGATCCACGACAGCGGGGCGTGCGTCCCTCGGGACGGGTCGCCGAAGGACCGGCGGGGCGTGTGCAAGCGGCCGGCGGTCGCGCGTCCTTCGGGGTGAGGCCGGGCTCCGCCCGGGGATCGTCCGGAGCGAGGTGAGACATGCGGAACCTGTACGTGGCGGGCTGGCTGTTCGCGGCCCTCATGGCCTGGGTCGGGATCCGCGGCATGGCACCCGACCGGTCGCCGGTCGGGATGGCGAGCCGCGAGACTCCCGCGTCCACGCCGATGGGCGAGGCCACCCGGTGGTTCACCGCGATGCGCCCGTACTGCAACGCGGTGGAGGTCGAGACCCGTCATCGGTGGACGCCACCCCCCCGGAGCTTCGAGGGCTCGGCGTACAGCGCCGCCTGCTACGCGCTCGCCGGCCGCATCGACCGGGCGCGCGCGATCATCGACGGGCTCGAGGAGGCTCATCGATGGCGGGCGGCGGGCATCGTGTTCGAGCTCGCGCACCCGGTGGCCGATGCGGGGGACGACCGGTCCGCCGGTCCGATCATGGAGATGGTGGTCGACTACTGGCCCAATCACTACATGGCCCTGTACCACGCCGGCATGGCGCGCATGGGGCTCGGCGACCGGGCGGGCGCCCGCGACTATCTGGAGCGTTTCCTGGCGTTGTACCACGTGGACGACGGGTGGACGGCGAGCGCCCGCGCCGCGCTCGAGGAGATCGGCGGGTGATCGATTCCGGGCCGGGCCTCGCCGTGCGGGCTGCCCCGCCGGTGAAGAGGTGTGACGTGTGCGGCGCGCCCGATGCCCTCGGTCTCGGCACGTGCGTCGCCTGCGGCGTGGGGTCGCCCGACGCGCTCGTGTTCATCGAGCGCTCCACCCGCCGGGCCGATCGCCGCGGGCTCGAGACGTGGCTGCTCGACGCCTCCCACGGGGTCGTCGGGCCGCGTGAGGCTCGCGATGTGGCGGAGGGGTGCCGACCGGTGGTCGGGCTTCCCGGCCCGGCCGCGGCGCGCGCCGCGGGCGCCCTGGGAGAGCGCGGGGTCTCCGCGGCCGTCGTGCCCCGGGCGCGGGCCTGGTCCCGCGTGCCGGTCTCGTTCGTGGCGCTCCTGGGCGTCGTGGTGGGCACCGGCGTGTTCGCGGCCGCGGCGGCGGGACCGTGGCTCGCCGTGCTGGCGGTCCTGTTCGCGACCCTCCTCGGGCTCGCCGCGCACCGTCGGGTGCGCGAGCCCGTATGGGCACCGCCGGCCGGCGATGCGCTGGGGCTGCCGCGGCTCGCCGAGCGAGAGGTGCGGGCCACGCTGCTCCGTCTGGATGACGGGCGCGCGCGGGGGTTCCTGCAGGACCTGGCCGCCGTGTCCGCCTCCCTCGTGCGTTCGCCCGCCGCCGGCCCGGACGCCGACGTCGGGCGCGGTGTCGAGGAGCTCCTCCACCTGGCGTGTGACGCCGCGCTGGACCTCGACCAGCTCGACGCGAGCCTGGGCGTGCTCGAACGGCGGGGAGGGGTGGAGAGCACCGGCGAGCTGGCGGACGCGTTCCGGCGCGCAGCCGCGACGCGCGACGCGCTCGTCGGACGGTTCGAAGAGGCCCTGGCGGCGCTCGGCCGGCTGCACGCGGCGAGCGTGGACGCGCCGAAGCGGCTCACCGAGCTCGCGCAGCGCCTGGCCGAGGACGCGCGACATCGCGCCGAGGCGTGGGAGGAAGTCAGGCGTCTGGTCAGCTAGCCGGTGCGAGGCCGCGAGCGGGGAGATCAGGAGGTGGGATGGCGTCCGGCCCGTCCGGCGCGTCGGAGGAAGGACCGCCGCGCGGAGCCGGAGCTCCGCGCGGCGGCGTGCGGCGGGATCAGTTGAACGGCTTACCCGTGGGGCAGGCCGCGGAGATGTTCGGGTTGTTGTCGAGCTCCTGCTGCACGACCGGGAAGGCCGTGTCGTCGCCCGGCTTGGCCGGGTACAGGTCCACTCCGTCCGCGAGGAAGCGGCGGAAGGTCCCGAAGCGCTCGCCCGTCATCCACAGCGCCGACGCGCGGGCGCGCGCGATCTCGGCCAGGTCGTTGGCCAGGACCCCGGTGAAGCTCGACGGGGCGAACACGAGCGGACCTCCGTCATCGGCCGCGATGTTGGCCCCCGCGAGGATCGGGTCGACGATCGCCGCCGCGCCCGCCGTATTCCCGCTCCGTACCATGGCCTCGGCCTCGATCAGGTCTGCCTCGTACCCGGAGGCGACGATGATGTCGGCCGTCTGTCCCGGCCCCGACGGGGGCCGGAGTCCGCTGCCGTACAGCGTCTGCAGGTAGACCTCGATCGAGCTGTCGAACGACCGGAAGCCGGACGGCCGCTCGAGGATCCGCCCCAGCGACACCCACTCGTCGTAATAAGCGAACTTCTCGTTCGCGCGTGCCGGCTCGCTCCCGTCGCCGACCGTCCAGCGCAGGGCCTGCTGGTCACCGTACGTGAACGCGTACACCTGGTTGTACTGGGTCGGATCGTTGCTCGAGAAGTCCGCGTGGAACACGAACCCCGAGGGCACGCCGGCCGCGATCGTGGCGGCCTGGCTGAAGTTCCGGAGCCACAGGTTGGCCCGCGCCTGACCGACCTTCGCGGCGTTCACCACATCGGTCCGACCGGCCGTGCCCGCTGCCTGCTCGGCCTCCTGGAAGAGCGCCAGCGCCTCGGACATGCGCGCGTCGGGCAGCACCGGCGCGGCCTCGCCGTCCGGCCCCCCCAGGATGCTCTGGCAGTACGCCTCCGCGAGCATCATCCGCGTGTACGCGCCGTAGTACCTGGCCAGCGCGAGGCCTTCCGCCACGGCATCGTCGTCCACCCCCTCCTGCCCCTGGAAGCCCTCGAGGACCGGAACGGCCTTGTCGGCCTGCTGGAGCGCCACGTGGATGTTCGTGTACATGGCCCCGGTCAGCGTCCCGTTGTCGGGCGTGATGTCGCGGTCGTCGACCTCCTTCCGGGTCGGGAAGGTCCCCGACAGGATGAACTCGTCGGTGAACAGCCCGGTGTACAGGACGTAGTTCTGCTGCGCCTGGGCGAAATCCCCGATGAACCCGTTGATCAGCGTCCCGATCGAGGACGGATCCGCCAGGTCGCCCGGCTCCACGTTGTCGGGATCGTTCGTTTCGAGGATCCCCTGGTCGCAGCCGGCGGCCGCGACCGCCACCAGCCCCCCGAGCAGGAGGGCCGGCAGCTTCCGCATATTCGTTCGATTCACCATGTGTTCTATCTCTCCTTCGTCCGTGTTCGCTGGTCTCGCGTCTCTAGAACGTGAACGAGACACTGGCCAGGAACCGCCGCGAAGGCGGCAGCGTGAGGAAGTCGGCCCGTGTGGCCTGGCTCTGTCCACCGAAGTTGATCTCCGGGTCGAGACCCGTGTAGCCGGTCCACGTCACGAGGTTCTCGCCCACGAGCGTGATCGATGCGTTCCGGAGCCGCAGCTTTTGCGTCCACGACTCGGGGAGCTGGAAGCGGACCGACACCGTGCGCAGCTTGGCGAAATCGGCATCCTCGATCCACGGCGCCTCGGATCCGATGCGGGACGCCTCCTGCTGGATGAGCGCCGCGTCCGTGTAGTTGCCCGCGGAGTCCTTCTCGTACATCCCGAGGCAGGTGCCGCCGCCGTCCGCGGCCGGGTCGCCCCCGCCGAGGAAGCCGCAGCGGAACTCGTCCGTGCTGTTGAACAGCTGCTGCCCGAGCTGGAAGTCGAGCAGCCCGTACAGGGTGATGTTGTCGAGCAGGGTGATCGTCGTCGACACCGCGCCCTCCCACGTCGGGTTGGGCTGGCCGAGGTACCGGTGGTTGTCGTCCGGGTTGCAGCCCCGGCTCGGATCCTCGTCGCACGTCAGGACGCGCGGCTCGCCGGTCTCGGAGTCGATGATGATCTCCTCGGTGAAGTAGCTCGCGTACGGGAAGCCCTGCGTGTGCCGCTGGCTCGCCCCGCCGAGACCGAAGATGATCGGGTCCTCGAGCTTGGTGACCTCGTTGTCGATGTGCGACAGCGTTCCGCGCACGTCCCAGGTCACGTCGCGCGAGCGGAACGCGTTGGCGTCCAGCCCCAGCTCGATGCCCGTGTTCTTGATCTCACCGACGTTGACGAACTGTCCGCCGGGGTTGCCCGTCGAGGGCGCCACCTGCCGGAACACGACGTCGTTCCTGGTCTTCGAGTTGAAGTAGGTGAACTCGACGCCGACGCGGCCGTTGAGCACGGAGGCGTCGAAGCCGCCCTCGAACTCAGTCGAGCGCGCCGGCTCGAGGACCGGGTTGCCGAGCTGCGCCGGCGTGACGCCGACCAGGTCCTGGCTCCCGACCGCGACGCGCGTGGGGTTCAGGAGGAAGAGCGCATCGTTCGAGCCCGGCTGCTGACCGGCCTGACCGAACGAGCCGCGGATCTTCAGGCTCTCGAAGAAGTCGGGGACGAAGTCCTCGTCGCTCAGCGTGTACGCCACCGCGAGCCGCGGGTAGTACTGGACGCCGAGGTTCTCGCCGGCCGCGCTGTTGTCATCGAGGCGCACCGCCGGAGTGATGAACAGCCTGTCCTTGTAGCCGATCTGCTCCTGCGCGAACAGGCCGATCGTCCGCGTCTCGATCGTGAAGTCGGTCGCGGTGGTGGTCACCGAGTTGCCGACCGTGGGACCGCCGGCCGGGAACACGCTCCCGGTCGTCTGGACGCCCTCGATCCGCTGCCGGAAGAACTGCCCTCCGACCGTCGTCTCGAAGTTCCAGTCCTCGTTGAGATCGAGCGACAGCGACGAGGTGCCCTCGAGCGTCAGGTTGCGGTTGGTGGCCTGGTTGTTCGTGATCGCGCCATCCGACTGGGCTCCGAACGGCCGCGCCGGATCGACCGGCACGATCTGGAGCACCTCGTCGGAGAACTCGTCGTACCCGACCGTGGCGCGGTTCGTCCAGTTGGAAAGAGGACGCCAGTTGATCGTCGCGCTCCCGGTGTAGCGCTCGATCTTCTGCTCGTCATTCAGGGTCGCCACGTCGTTGAACGTGCGACCCGAGAAGAACGGGTTCGCCGGGCAGGGACCGAGCGCCCCGTCGGCCTGCGCGACCGAGATCCCCACCATACGCGCGAACTCGTAGTTGAGCGGGCACGTGTCGACCAGATCGCCCGTCGATGGATCGGCCACCGAGATCGGCTTCGTCCACGGGAACGCGATCATCGCGACCCCGATGTAGCCGGTCGCGTTGTTGTCGTTCCGCGGGAAGGTGGTCGAGTTCGTGAGGAACCCGTTCGACACGCTGATGTCGACCTTGTCGCTGGGCTGCACGGTGAAGTTGGCCCGCGCGTTCACGCCTTCACGCGCGTTGTCGGGCAGGTTGCCCTCGAGGTTCTGGTACTGCCCGGACGCGAAGTAGGACAGGTTGCTGCTCCCGCCGCGCACCGACGCGCCGTACGTCTGCTGGAGCCCGTGGCGGAAGGGCGGGTCGTACCCGGCGTCGCCCTCGAGCAGGTTCAGCGTGTACAGCGTGTCCGTGGCGTCCGGGCCGAGCAGCGACTGCGGGTTGAACACGCTCGGGGCGAAGGTCCCGGCGTTGCTCTCGGTGCCTACCTCCGTGCGCACCGTCCAGCGCGTGGTCCCGGTCCGTCCCTTCTTGGTCGTGATCTTGATGATCCCCGCCGCCGCGCGGCTGCCGTACAGGGCCGCCGCGGCCGGCCCCTTGATGATCTCGATGTCCTCGATGTCCTCGGGGTTGATGTCGTTGAGCCGGCTCGGGTCCTGTCCCCCGAGCCCGAGACCGTTGTTGGCGGTGTTGTCGTTGGACACGAACGCGCCGTCGACGATGACGATGGGCGTCACGTCCTGGCTGATGCTGGCCGTGCCCCGCACCCGGATGTCGGAGCCGGTGCCGAGCGACCCGGAGCTGCGCCGGATCGACACGCCGGTCACCCGACCCTTGATGAGGTCCGTCACGGACGCCGGCCTGGCATCGGCGACGACCTGCTCGGCCTGCACGTTCCCCGTCGAATAACCCAGCTCGCGCCGGCGCTGCTCGCCGGTGATCGTGGTCACGAGCTCGTCCAGCGCCACGGCCGCCACGTCGATGGCGAAGTTGGCCGTGCTGACCTGACCCGACTGCACCGCCACATCGTCGGAGGCCTGACGGTATCCGATCAGACGGACCGTGACCTCGTACGTGCCCGCCGGGACGCCCTCGATGCGGTACCGGCCGTCCTGGTCGGTGAGCGCGCCGAGGTTCGTGCCCTGGATGAACACCTGCGCCCCCGTGAGCGGCTCGAGCGTGGATGCGTCGGTGACCCGCCCGGAGACCGCGCCCTGCTGGGCGGCCAGCCCGGAGGTCCCGAGCACCAACGCCGCTGCCGCGGCGAACGAGGCGCTCTTTCTGAAGCGCCGGACGAGCGTCCGGCCCGAATCGAACAAGTTCATGCGCATGAGCGACATCTCCTGCTCTGGTCTCCTGCCGCACGCGTCTTCGGCGACGCGTGCCCCTTCCCACGTTGAAAACGCGGGTACGATCGACTTCGATGCTACGTTCTGCGGGAGGAGTGGCACCCACACGGGACGAAACGCACTATTCCGGTGCCACTTTGCACGACGACGGAGCCTCCTTTCCCATCCACGACACACGCTCCCGCCGCGTGCCGCCCGAGCTCGGGTGATTCCGCAACTCCCGTCCCCGCGACGGATTCTCACAGTACATTCGACCGGTACGTCCGGCTCATTCGCAGCTCTTCGCCCGTCTCCAGCTCGACGGTGCAGTCGCCCCACTTGAGAGGGACGATCCGCCGGATCCGCCGCGCGTTGACCACCGTGCTCCGGTGCACGCGCACGAAGTGGCGCGGATCGAGACGCGACTCCAGCTCCGAGAGCGCCATCCGGCACAGATACTCTCCCTCGTCCGTATGCAGCCGCACGTAGTTGCGGGCGGCTTCCACCCACCGGATCCCGGCGACGTCGACGAGCTTGTAGACGCGACCCTGCTTGACGGCCAGGTAGCGCTCCTTGAGCGGACTCGCTCGGCTCCCGTTCCGCGTCGGGTCCGGCGACCGGGCGGCGTCTCGTGCCGGTCGGCCGCGGTCGAGTCGCGCCCCCAGGCGTCGGATCGCGTCGTCGATCCGGGAGGGCTCGCACGGGGTGACGAGATAGTCGACCGCGTGCACCTCGAAGGCGCGCGACGCGAAGCTCTCCTCGCTGGACACGAACACGGCGGCCAGCCCGTTGCGGCTCGCCTCCGCGACCCGGAAGCCATCCAGGTCCCTCTCCACCGCCAGGAAGGCCGCGTCGGGCTCGAGATCTCCGACGACTTCGATCGCCTCTTCGTCGCATTCGAGCACCGCCGCCACCTCGAAGCCGCCAGCGGCTTCGAGGCGATCCACGATCGCGGTGCTCACGGTCGCCCGGGGGCACACCACCACCACGCTCCTTGGCGCCCGGTCAGTGGTTGGCGAGCTCACCGAGCGTCTCCATGAGGGATCTGACGGCCTCGCGGGCCGACGGGGCGGAGCGCACCTGGCCGCCGCCCTCCAGCAAGAGCTCCCACGTGTCGGGGGTGACCTGCCTCAGCTCCCGGACCGCGTCGCCTCGCACGAGCTCCCCCGGGCCGACGTGGACGAACCCCCGTCGGGCGAGCGCGGGGACCAGCGCTCCGAAGCGTGTGGATGTGCGGTGCATGGCCCCGGACGTGTGGACCACCGTTCCCGACCGGCTTTCCTGGAGCCTGCGCACATCGGACAATGGGAGGAGGAACTCTCCGCCCGGGTCGGTGAACGGCCACCACGCGGAGCGATCGTCGGGGCCCGCGTCGACCCGTGAGCGCGGTCCGCGGAGCCCGTCCCACAGGAAGGCCAGGGTCCGATCGACCCGGGCGGGCGTCAGGGGTGGAACGAGGAAGTCGGTGGCGCCGAGATCGAAAGCCGCCGATGCCTCGTCGACGTGGTGGCCGATCAACACCAGCGTGGGGGCGGCGGAACGGGCGAGCGCGCCCAGGGCGGCCCTCTCGGTCGGTCGGGGAAGGGGGAGAAACGCCACGCGCGGCCCGAGGCGCCGCACGGCCGCGATTCCGGCCCCGAACGTGGAGTACACGCCCGTGATGCCGAAGCGTCCGTTCTCGTGCAACCGGTGGACCAGAATCCCTCTGATCACCGGTCGCGTGTCCGCGACGACGGTCGTGAGGACTGGCAACGCCCCCCCTGTGGCGATCGGGTGAACACGACGGGTCGAGTACGCACGCGGCGACGACATGTGCCCGGTGCCTCGGATCGTGCCTCGACCCCGAAACAAACGTCCCGGCACCACATTACATGACGCTCCGCGGGGGTCGCGCGGTTGTGCGTGCGACCTCTCTCCCGAACCGTTCAACGCGCGGCGGAACGGCTGGCAACGCGCCCGGCGGTCCCATAGCATTACGCGAGCGCTCCGCGGCCCGGAGCGTCGAGGGAACCGCGCACAGGAGCTGCCGTGGAACCGACCGACGTCGGGAACCCGGATTACTACCACCGCGTCGTCGACTGCCAGTGGGGCTGCCCGGCCCACACGAACGTGCCCGGGTACATCCGGCTCATCGCCCAGGGCCGCTATACCGACGCCTACATGCTCAACTGGGAGTCGAACGTCTTCCCCGGCGTCCTCGGACGGACGTGCGACCGGCCCTGCGAGCCGGTATGCCGCCGCGGCCGGGTGGAGGAGGCCCCGGTAGCGATCTGCCGGCTGAAGCGGGTCGCGGCCGACCTGCGCGGGGACATCGCGGATCGGCTCCCGACGGTCCCCGAGAAGAAGAACGGCAAGCACATCGCCTGCGTGGGGGCGGGGCCGGCCTCGCTCACCGTGGCGCGGGACCTCCTGCCGCTCGGCTACGAGGTCACGATGTTCGAGAAGCTCGACCGGCCCGGTGGGCTGATGTGGACGAACATCCCACAGTTCCGCCTGCCGCCCCCGGTGCTGCGCGAGGAGATCGACTACATCGTCGACATGGGGGTCGATCTGCGGCTGAGCTCGCCCATCGAGTCCATGGCCGACCTCCTCGCGCAGGGCTTCGACGCCATCTTCATCGGCTCCGGCGCACCGAAAGGGAAGGAGCTGGAGCTCCCCGGCCGTCGGGATTCCGATCACGTCTACATCGGGATCGACTGGCTCGAGTCGGTCGCGTTCGGGCACGTCACGTCCATCGAGGAGCGCGTGCTCGTGATCGGCGTCGGCAACACCGCGATGGACTGCTGCCGGACGGCGAAGCGGATCGGCGGGACCGATGTGAAGGTCATGGCCCGCAAGTCCAAGCCGTACTTCAAGGCGTCGCCGTGGGAGCTCGAGGATGCCGAGGAGGAGCGGGTCGAGATCCTCGAGAACTACTCCCCCTCGGAGTTCGTCGTCGAGGATGGCGTTCTGAAGGGCATGACGTTCGACATCGTCGAGTGGCACCCCGACGCGAACGGCCGGCTGCGCTCGACGAAGCTCGACGAGACGTTCCTGCCCGCCGAGGCGGTCATCCTGGCGATCGGGCAGGAGACGGCCTTCCCGTGGATCGAGGACGGGCTGGGAATCGAGTTCGACGAGTGGCACGAGCCCGTCGTGGACCGCGGGACGTTCATGACGACCCGCGAGGGCGTGTTCGTGGGGGGCGATGCGGCGTGGGGTCCCGAGAACATCATCTGGGCCGTGGAGCACGGCCACCAGGCCGCCATCTCGATCCACGCCTACTGCCATGGCGAGGACGTGCGGAAGCGCCCGCCCGACCGCATGAACCTCGTGAGCGCCAAGATGGGGCTCCACGAGTGGACGTACTCGAACGACTACGGGTACGAGCAGCGCGCGAAGATGCGGCACGCCCGGCTCGAGGAGCGCCTCGCGAAGCTCGAGATCGAAGTGGAGGAGGGGTTCGACCACGAGCAGACGCTCAAGGAGGTCGAGCGCTGCCTGAACTGCGACATCCAGACACACTTCACCGGCAGCCTGTGCATCGAATGCGACGCCTGCATCGACATCTGCCCCCTGAACTGTCTCACCATCACCGAGAACGGCAGCGGGGTGGAGCTCCGCGCCCGGCTGATGGCACCGGCCGAGAATCTCGACCAGGCGCTGTACGTGTCGGAAGGGCTCCCCCAGACGAAGCGCGTGATGGTGAAGGACGAGGACCTCTGCATCCACTGCGGGCTGTGCGCCGAGCGCTGTCCCACCGCCGCCTGGGACATGCGGACGTTCGACCTCCTGAAGCCCTACGCGGGCCGCCCCGAAGACCATCCCTACTCGGATCTGGGCATCCTCGAGATGTCGCCCGCCGCCGTGGCGACGGTCTGATCCGCGAACCCGACACACGATCGAGTGACGCGGAGCGGGCATGAGGAAGGGACGAGCCGCATGACGGCGGATCGCGTGAACGACTTCGCCTTCAAGATCGGCACGGTGAACGGGACCGGGTCCGCGAGCGCGAACGGGCTCATCATGCAGTCGATCTTCCGGATGGGGATCCCCGTGTCGGGAAAGAACGTGTTTCCCTCGAACATCCAGGGGCTCCCCACCTGGTACGAGATCCGGCTGAGCGGGTCCGGTCACGTGGCCCGCACCCCGCGCTTCGACCTCATCGTGGCGATGAACCCGGCCACCTACGCGCGAGACATCGCCGAGGTGCGCTCGGGCGGCTGGCTGCTCCACGACTCGAGCTGGCCGCTGGCCGACACCCTCCGGCGCGACGACATCGCCTTCCTCGGCGTGCCGCTGGCCGACATGTGCGTGCGGCACTTCGAGGGCGCGCGCGAGCGCATCCTGATGAAGAACATCGCGTACACGGGCGCGCTCGCCGCGCTGCTCCGGATCGATCTGGACACGATCCGCGGCCTCCTCGAGGAGACGTTCGGCAGCCCGAGGAAGAAGCACCTGCTCGATTCGAACTTCGAGGCGATCCGGCTGGGGCACGACTACGCGGTCGAGCACTTCGACTGCCCGTTGCCGATCCGACTCGAGCCCATGCGGGAGAACGACGACTCGATCCTCATCGATGGCAACACGGCGGCGGCGCTGGGGTGCGTGTACGCCGGGGCCACCGTGGCCGCGTGGTATCCCATCACCCCATCGACCTCGCTGGTCGACGCGTTCACCCGCTTCAGCGGCATGTACCGAGTGGAGCCCGAGACGGGGAAGCGTCGGGGGGCGATCATCCAGGCGGAGGACGAGCTGGCCGCCGCCGGGATCACCATCGGGGCCGGTTGGGCCGGGGCTCGCTCGTTCACCTCGACCAGCGGGGCGGGGATTTCGCTCATGAGCGAGTTCATCGGGCTCGCCTACTACGCCGAGATCCCTTCCGTGTTCTTCGACATCGAGCGCGTCGGGCCGTCCACCGGCATGCCGACGCGCACGCAACAGGGCGACATCCTGATGTGCGCGTACGCCTCGCATGGGGACACGAAGCACATCTGCCTGTACCCGGGGGATCCGCGCGAGTGCTTCGAGCTCGCGGTGGCCGCCTTCGACCTGGCGGAACGCTACCAGACCCCCGTGTTCGTCCTCTCGGACCTCGACATCGGGATGAACGACTGGGTCGTGCCGCGCTTCCGATGGGACGATGCGTACCGTCCGGACCGCGGGAAGGTGTTGAGCGACCGGGACCTCGAGGAGATCGAGAAGTTCTACCGCTATCTGGATGTGGACGGGGACGGCATCCCGTACCGCACGATCCCGGGGGAGAGCCCCAGGGGGGCCTACTTCACCCGCGGCTCGGGGCATACCAAGTTCGGGACCTACACGGAGGATTCCGAGGAATACACGGAGGTCGTCGACCGGCTGCTCGACAAGGTGAACCGGGCGGCGGACGCGGTCCCGGCTCCGGTGGTACGGTCGCGTCCCGACGCGCGCTTCGGGCTCGTGACGGTCGGCGGCTGCGACGGCGCCGTCCGCGAAGCCCTCGAGGAGCTCGAGGCGGGGGGCGAACGGTTCGACTACATGCGGATCCGCGGATTCCCGTTCTCGGGCGAGGTGACCCGCTTCCTCGAGGCCCACGAGCTCAACCTGGTGGTGGAGCAGAACCGGGACGCGCAGCTCCTCTCCCTCCTCACGCTGGAGACGCCGGTGGCGAAGGAGAGGCTGGCCTCGGTGCGGTACTACGGCGGCCTGCCGATGAGCGCGCACCACGTGGTCACGGGCGTCGGGGAACGGCTCGGTTCGGTCGCCGCACGCGCCGGCGAGGCGAGCGCATGAGAGAGGAGTCGAGGTGACGTACATCGCCAAGCCACGGGTCATCCACCCCAGGCTCGAGAAGAACGCGCTCGGCCTCACGCGCCGCGACTACGAGGGCCGCATGTCCACCCTGTGCGCGGGCTGTGGCCACGATTCGGTGACCGCGGCGCTCATCGAGGCGGTGTGGGAGCTCGGCGTGCCTCCCCACCGCGCCGCCAAGCTGAGCGGGATCGGCTGCTCGTCCAAGACGCCCACGTACTTCATGTCGGCATCGCACGGCTTCAACGGCGTGCACGGGCGCATGCCCTCCATCGCCACGGGAGCCAACGCGGCCAACCGCGACCTGGTGTACATCGGCATCTCGGGCGACGGCGACTCCCTGTCGATCGGGCTCGGACAGATGTGCCACGCGATCCGGCGCAACCTCGACCTGCTCTACTTGCTCGAGAACAACGGCGTGTACGGGCTCACCAAGGGACAGTTCTCGGCGTCGGCCGACATCGGGTCGAAGTCGAAGCGAGGCGTGCCCAATCGGCAGCCTCCGATCGATCCGGTCCTCCTGTCGCTGGCCCTCGGGGCCACCTTCGTGGCTCGGGGCTTCTCCGGCGACAAGGAGCAGCTCATCCCGATCCTGAAGGCCGGCATCCGGCACCCGGGCTTCGCCATGGTCGATGTGATCTCGCCCTGCGTGACGTTCAACGACCACGAGGGATCTACCAAGAGCTATGCGTACACGCGCGAGCACTACCGCGAGGTCGCCGAGGCCGCGTTCGAGACTCCGGACGATTTCGTTCCGCCCGCCGAGGAGATCACCGCCGAGATCAGGCCGGGGGGGACCCGCGATGTGCGGATGCACGACGGCAGCGTGGTGCGCTTCCGGAAGGTCGCGGAGGACTACGATCCCACCGACCGCGATCGAGCGTACGCCTACGTGCGCGCGCACCAGGAGGCCGGGGAGGTGGTGACGGGGCTCCTGTACCTCGATCCCGACTCGCAGGACCACCACGCGGTGCTCGAGACGGTGGAGGCCCCGCTGTGGGACCTCCCGTTCGAGGAGCTGTGCCCGGGGTCGGCGGCGCTCGACGAGCTCATGGAGCGCTACCGCTGATGGAGCGCGGCGGCCGATGACCCTCGACGTGGTCCTCAGGCGGTTCGAGGAGCCCGACGAGATCCGCGTGTTCGAAAAGGGGCGCTTCGAGGTCATCCACATCGGGGGGCTCACGATCGGCCGCGCCACCTACCAGCCCGGCTGGCGGTGGTCCGAGCACATCGAGTCGGACGAGCCGCTGTGCTCGGTCGAGCACGTCGGGATGGTGCTGCGCGGGACGGCGACCGCCGCGTTCGAGGACGGTCGCGTGATCGAGCTGCGGGCGGGTGATGTGTTCCACATCCCACCCGAACCGCACGACTCGTGGGTGGTCGGGGACGAGCCCTACGTGTCGCTCCACTTCCTCGGCGCCGACCGCTACGCCGGGTAGCCCGTCCGCGCCGCATCGTGGCCTGCGCCATGCACGCTCGGCTCCCCGGGAGCGACACCGGGGGGGCGGGGCGACGCGTCGCGATCGACGCTCCGTGCGCTCCGGGGCGCCGGAACGCACGGATTCCGGGCCTTCCACGGGTTGGTGGACACGAGGAGCGCACGATGGGCGACCGCAGGCCGGTAGGCATGATCCTGCACGAGAAGGCAGATCGCATGTACGTGATCTGCTCGGACGGAACCGCGTATTCCGCCAAGGTGGGCCACCCGGGGATCGTCATGGGGTGGCACGAGATCGACCCGATCCCGGGCACGCCGGCCTGGGAGGCCGCGCACGGGCTCGGCGTGGGAGTGCCGGGGGACGACTGACGCGCCGGCGGCGTCGCCGAGCCACCCACCTCCACGCCGTCGCGCCCCGGGTATCGCGCGGCCGCTCCCCGGGCCCAGTTTGACGGCATGGAGTGGACGCCTCCCGCCGACTGGACCCTCGTTCGTACGATCGACGCGCACGCGGAGGGCGAGCCCCTCCGGGTGATCGTGGACGGCTTCCCCACGCCGCGGGGGGCCACCATGCCGGCCCGACGGTGCGACGCCGCCGCGCGATTCGACGGCCTCCGGCGCACGCTCATGTGGGAGCCCCGCGGACACGCGGACATGTACGGCTGCCTCCTGATGCCGCCGGTGACCCCCGAGGCCGACGTGGCCGTCCTGTTCCTCCACAACGCCGGCTTCTCCACCATGTGCGGGCACGGGATCATCGCCGTGACGACCGTGCTTCTCGAGACGGGACTCCACCCCGCGGAGGGCCCCGACACCAGGCTCTCGATCGACACACCGGCGGGTCTGGTGCGCGCCACCGCACGGCTGGTGGACGGCCGCGTGCGCGAGGTCCGGTTTCGGAACGTGCCGTCCTTCGTCCTCGCTCTCGATGAGCGCGTGCGGGTGCCCGGGCTGGGCGAGATCCCCGTGGACCTCGCCTTCGGCGGCGCGTTCTACGCCTTCGTCGACGCTGACTCCGTGGGGCTCGACCTCGTGCCAGGGGAGGCGGATCGGATCGTGGACACGGGACGGAAGGTGACGGCAGCGGTCGCGGAGGCGCTCCCCATCGCGCACCCCGACGGGCCGGATCTGGCGTTTCTGTATGGGACGATCTTCGTCGGCGCGGCGCGCTCCGATCCCGCACGACACTCGCGCCACGCGTGCGTGTTCGCCGACGGCGAGCTGGATCGGAGCCCAACGGGGACCGGTGTGAGCGCGCGGCTGGCCACCCTCTCGGCCCGGGACCTGCTGCCCGGTGGCGAGTGGATCGAGATAGAGAGCCTCATCGGCAGCCGCTTCCGCGGGCGCGTGGTCGCCCGGACGACCGTCGGCGCGCACGCGGCCATCATTCCCGAGATCGGCGGACGCGCGTTCCTGACCGGACGCCACGAGTTCTGGATCGACCCCGCCGACCCCTGGGGCGGAGGGTTCCTGGTTCGCTGAACTCCGCTCCCCGGGCCGTCGTCCCCCGGGGGGCGGGGGGCGCGGCGTGTCAGCCCGCCGGCGGGAACATCGTCATCAGGGCGGGCTCGCCGGACGCATCCACGCAGTCGCCCTCGAAGTGGCCGTCCTCCTCCTCGAGCAGGGTGCACAGCACCGTGTCCCCGACCATGAGGGTGAAGCTCAGCGTCTGGACGTCGTAGACTGGATCATCGGCGGCCAGCGGCCCCACGCCCACCTCGGCGGGCGGGTGGAGCACGATCGCCAGCCCATCGTCTCCGTAGCTCACCTCGTACTCGAGCTCGATCAGGTCGCCATCCGGCGGGTACACGGTGCCGGTCCACATCCCCTCCGCGAGCCGCTTCTCCTGTTCCTGGGCCCTCACCGTTCCCGCCAGGACGAGCCCGAGCGCCAGCCCGACGAGGGCCACCCGACACGATGCGTTCGACATGGAGTCTCCCTGAATCCCGCGTTCACCCGAAGGTCCTGCCGCCACGCGGCGGCCCGAGACCTCGACCCGGTACGATCCGCCCGGTCCGACTCTCGGATGCCGACGCGGTACGGGCGCGTCGAGCGAAGTCGAGGCGTGCGGACGGGGGACGGGCGAAGATCGATCTGCATGGTATCGCGTCGACCGTGGCGCAACCAGCGTCCTCGCCGGACACGGGGCCGCTGTCTACAGAGGTCACGTGCGGCGGCCCGGGCGGCGTGCGACCGCGCCGCTCCGACTCTAGACTGAGCCGGAAACACGCGTCGGATCAAGCCGGCGCGGGATTGCGAGCCGCTGGGGAGCGGGGTGGCCATGCCGAGGATTCGAACCGTGCCCGTCGACGGGGCGACGGGGTTGCTGGGGAAGGAGTACGAGGCGGCGATCCGGCGCGCCGGCCGCGTGTTCCACATCCTGAGCATCCAGAGCCTCCACCCGCCGGTCCTGCGCGCCGGCGTGCGGCTGTACCAGGCGCTCATGCTCGGCCCCGGTCCGCTGGCCCGCCCGGTGCGCGAGATGCTGGCCACGGTGACCTCCCGCGCGCTCGACTGCTTCTACTGAACGGAGGCGCACGGGGAGGATCTCCGTGAGCTGACGGGAGACGACGCGCTGGCGCGGGCCGTGATCGCGGACTACCGCACGGCGGATCTGGACCCGCCGACGCGCGCCCTGATGGACTACGCCGTCCTCCTGACCCGCACGCCCGGCGAGGTGACGGGGGAGACGATCGACGGACTGCGCGCGCTGGGCTGGGATGACCCGGAGATCCTGACCGCCACCGAGATCATAGGGTTCTTCAACTACTACGCCCGCATGGCCGACGCGCTGGGCGTCGAGCCCGAGGACTTCATGGAGCGCAATCCGGAGCTGTGGCCGGCGGATGGCGGAGGGACGGAGCCCGTATAGGTGTCGGGACTCAGTCCGAGCCGTTTCCGTTCGAGCCCCGCCCCGAGCCGCGTCGGATCGCCGGACGGGGTCCGCCGCTTCCCGAGCTCCGCTTAACGGTGGGCCGGGACGCGCCGCTTCCCGAGCTCCGCTTGACGGTGGGCCGGGACGCGCCGCTTCCCGAGCTTCGTTGCACGGTGGGACGGCTCGTCGGTTGCGGGCTGCGCCGCACCGTCGGCCTGGCGGGGGCGGTCGGCCGCCTCACGGCGGGCCGGGCTCCGCTTCCTCCCGAGCTACGTTGCACGGTGGGGCGGCTCGTCGGCTGAGGACTGCGCCCAACCGTCGGTCGGACGGGGGCCGTCGGCCGCCGCAGCGTGGGCCGGTTCGTCGAGGCCGGGGCGCGGCGCAACGCTGCGTCGGGCTGCGTCGGGGAGCCGCGGCGCAGCGTCGGCCGCGAGCTGGGCGCCGAGCGCAGCTCGACCGTCGGGCGCGTGGGCGTCGCGCGCGTTCCGGGCGACGACCCCCGTGCTGCCGGCGACCGGGTCGGGGGCTGCGTCGGACGGCGGAGCTCCTGGCCACCGGGGCGCGTCCGGGTCTCGGGCGCGCGGATCTGTCCCGAGCCGCTCCCGGCGGAGCGGCGCTCGACGGTCGGCCGCCCCGCGTCGGGCGTGGTCGGTCGTCTCAGCGTCGTGCCGGGTTGCCGGCTCCTCGTCTCGGGACGCCTCGGCGACGCGGGGCTCGACCGGTCGTTCGCCCCGGTCGCGGGACGTGCCGGCGTCGCGGTGGGCGTACGAGCTCCCGTGTCGGGGCGACGAAGCGCGCCGGCCTCCGGGCGGCGCAACGTACCCGTCGCGCGGCGATCGGTGCCCGGCGAGGTACGGAGCGTGCCCGCGACCGGGCCGGTCTGCGCCGGTCCGGCGCGCGCGTCGAGACGCGGCGCGCGCCCCTCCAGATTCCGAGCCCGCGCCTCCGCGGCCGGTCGACGCGCGTCGAGCCCCGCGGGGTTGATCCGCGTGGCCGCTCCGTTGGCGCGGGCGCCGCGATCTGCCCCCCTCAGCGTCACGCGCTCGAGGTCGGCCGGCAGCCGCGGGGTACGCTCGATGAACGCATTGGCGTTCGGGAGCGTGCGGCCGTTTCGCTGTCCGAGGCTCCGGAGCCTCGCGAGCCCTTCCGTCGGACGTCGCCACACGTCGGGCCGCAGCGCGCGGGTGTCGGTCGTGAGGATCCCGTTGTCCAGCCGGGCGCCGCGGCGCCCCAGCTCGTAGCCGTGCAGGACGTACGTGGACTGACGACGGTTCCCGAGCCGCCCCACCGGGCAGAACGTCCAGTAACGATACGGCGCGTAGCCGCCGCCGACGGTCCCGTACACGCCGAAGTAGAACCCGAATCCACTCCCGTATCGATGCCCATAATGGCGCGCGTAGTAGCCCGCCGGCACCCAGCCCGCGTAGTGGGGACCCCAGTACCAGTAGACGTGTGCCGGAGCGAAGCGCCGACCGGGGAACCACACCCACCCGTAGGCATCCGCGTAGTCCCAGTACCCGTAGTGGTAGGGGACCCAGCCCCAGGGCTCGTAGGAGACCCAGAACAGCCCGCTCGGCGTGTAGCGCCAGCGACCGTCTCGATACGGCGACCATCCCACCCCCACGTACGGCCGCCAGGCGTAGCTCCCGCCCACGCTCACCCACGAGCCGTGATCGTCGAGATCCGAGGCCGCGTAGCGCAGGTCATCGTCGATGTACTCGCCCTCCACGTAGCCGTACTCGGAGAGCTGGTTGCCCCAATGCTCGAGCCGATCGACGCTCGGGGCGGCGGCGAACCGGAGCCGGGGAGTCCCGCGTCCTTCGACGAACACCGACTCGCCCGGTCTCACTTCGGCTCCGTCGTCGGCGGTCAGGACATCGGCGCGGCCCTCGCGGACGACGACCTCGGTGTGCTCCTCGTCGTCGACCACGATGAGATAGGTGCCGGCGCTTCGCGCCTGAACGGTGGAATTCGGCGTCACGATGCTCGGGAAGTCCTGCCCGAGCTGCCCCGGAACGACCACGAGCTGGAGCGTGCCCCGTCGCAGGTCGAGGATCGACGTCGGATCCGCGCGGTCGGCGGAATAGGCCAGCGCCCGAAAGCCGAGCTCGGCCTCGTCCCCCACGCGTACGAGATTCCGGTCCGCCAGCACGAGCTCCGCCCGCGAGCCGCCGCCCACGAACACCACGTCACCCACCAGGACGGGCTCGTTCGCCTCGATCTGGATCCGCTCTCCGCCCGCCTGCACGACGGTCGCCGAGCCATCCAGCGTCCGGAAGTATCCGTAACTGCCGTCGATTCCCGATTCGGCGAGCGCCGCATCGTAATCGAACGGTGCCTCGGACTCCTGTGCCGTCGCGGGGACGACGAACGCGGCGGCCAGCGCGGCCGCCACCCCCAGCCTGCCTGCCGCCGCCCTCCCCCCGCCGTTCCGCGCGCGCTCGGTGTCATGAACGGACATCACGATCTCCCTCCGTCAACGTTCCGCGGCGTCCCGGCCGGGCCGAGGCGCCGTGACTCCGAGATGGAGACGCCCGGGACGCGCGATGCGTCACAATGTCTCGAGGATGGCGTCGGCATGTCCCGCCGGTCGCACCTTCTCGTACACCCGGGCGATCTGTCCGTCCCCGTCGATGAGGAACGTCGTGCGCAGGATGCCCGCGTACTCTCGGCCGTAGAGCTTCTTCTTCCCCCAGGCGCCGTACGCCATGGCGACGGCGTGGTCCGGATCCGAGAGCAGCGGAAACCCGAGGTCGTACTTCTCCCGGAACTTCCGGTGCCGGGAGACCGGATCGGGGCTCACGCCCAGCACCACCCAGCCCCGACGCCGGAACTCGTCGTGCCGGTCTCTGAACCCGCACGCCTCCTTCGTGCACCCCGGCGTGTCGTCCTTGGGATAGAAGTACAGGACCACGTTGCGGCCCCGCATGTCGCGGAGCCGGATCGTGTCGCCGGAGTCCGATTCGAGTTCGAAGTCGGGCGCCCTGTCGCCGATGTCGAGCATATCTCCCCCGGATCCGTCTCCCATCGTTACGGTTGCGGATCGTCGACCCACTCCGCGATGAAGATGTTCGTGTCCCCCTCGGTCTTCTGGTACCGGTTGGAGGCGAACACGAGGTGGCGCCCGTCCGGGCTGAACATCGGGAAACTGTCGAACTCCTCCGAGAAGGTGATCTGCTCGAGGCCGGTGCCGTCGAGCCCGATCATGAACAGGTCGAAGTTCCGGCCCCGGGGATCGTTGAGGTTCGAGGAGAAGATCACCCGCTTGCCGTCGGGGTGGAAGAAGGGGGCGAAGTTCGCCGCGCCGTTGTCGGTGAGCCGACGCTTGTTGGACCCGTCCGCGTCCATCACGTAGATGTCGAGGATCCCGGGGCGGACCAGGCCCTCGGCCAGCAGCGCCCTGTAGTCCGCCAGCTCCTCCTCGGTCTCGGGATAGCGGGCCCGGAACACGATCTGCGAGCCATCGGGCGAGTAGAAGGCGCCTCCGTCGTACCCGGGCGTGTCGGTCAACCGGCGCACGTCCGAGCCGTCCGCGTTCATCGAGTAGATGTCGAGGTCTCCGTCCCCGGTCGAGGTGAACACGATCCGCGAGCCATCCGTGGAGATCGTCGCTTCGGCGTCGTACCCGGGGCTCTGAAACAGCACGCGGGGGTTCGACCCGTCCGCCTCGGCCGTCACGATGTCGTAGTCGTACAGGCGCCACACGTACCCGCGGCTGTAGTCCGGCGGCGGCGGGCACCCGGGGCCCTTGAGATGCGTGGTGCTGTACAGGATCCGCTGGTCCCCCGGAAAGAAGTACGAACAGGTCGTGCGTCCGCGACCGGTGGAGAGCAGCGTGGGGGTACCGCCCTGCACGCCGAGCGTGAAGATCTGGTCGCACTCGTACTCGCCCGCGTGCCGTCGCTGGAAGATCAGCTTTCGGCCGTCGGAGGAGTAGTACGCCTCCGCGTTCTCGCCGTCGAACGTGAGCTGCTCGAGCCTGACGAAGTGACGCTCTCCGGGCTCCGGCTCGCGCGGCAGCGCGGTTCGCGGGGATGCGGTCGGGGCGGCGCTCGCCCCGGAGTTCGTGGTCGCGCTCCGTGTGTCGGCCGACCGGCCCGCCGATTCGGCCCGGCAACCCGCGAGCAGCGGGGTCGCGAGAACGGCGAGCAGGAGGGGCCGGAATCGGGATCTCATGTCGGGGCTCGAACCCTCGTAGTCTCTGGTGTCAGGCGTGGAATGGCCGAGCGCACACCCTATGGGCGGGGCGGCGGCCGCGCCAATCCGGCGGCTTCGTTTCACGCCGTCGGGGACGATACGTTCCATGGGCGTCCACACACACGGACCGATGGGAAGGACGGACCTTCACGGTGGAGAGCGTCATCCTGACCGAGCCTCGCGGCGCCCCGGAGCCCGTCGACGTCCCCGTCGACGACTGGGCCTCCCGATACGGGGAGGAGCTCGAGCGTCACGTGACGCGCATGCTGGGAAGCATCGACGAGGCCCGCGACATCGTGCAGGAGCTCTGGGTGACGGCGCTCCGCGTGCCACCCGACTGGGGAGACGGGTCGAACATCCGGGCCTGGCTGTACCGGGTCGCCACGCGCCGCGCGCTCGACCTGCTGGCCGCCAGACGGCGGCACGACGGGCTTCTCGATGCACGCTCGCGCGAGCTCGAGCCTGGTCGCCCGCCGCGTCCCGACGCGGCCTTCCGGGGGCTGTCGAACGAGGGCGCCGAGCTGGTCCGCACCCGCGTGGCGGGTCTGCCGTCGAAGCAGCGCGACGCCGTGTGGCTGCGCTGGATCGAGGGCGTGGACTACGAGACCATCGCGCGCCGGCTGGAATGCTCGCAGGACGCCGCCCGCGCCAACGTGTATCAGGGACTCAGGAGACTCCGGCGCGAGCTCGCCGGTCTCTGGCACGCGGAGGAGCTTCGATGACCGCGAATCGCTGCACGTATCGGGATGAAGATGTGCTCGCCTGGGTGCTGGGGGACGCGGAGGGGCGGGCGCGAGACGACCTCACCCTCCACCTGGCCGAGTGCCCGAGCTGCCGCGAGGCAGCCGAGGAATACCTGGCCCTCGACCATTCGGCAGGCGCGTGCCGCGAAGGGGCGGTCATCCGCTGGCGGGCGTTCGAGAGCCCGTTCGGCACGATGCGGATCGCCGCCAGCCGGAAGGGACTGGTCGAGCTCACCTGGCGCGCGCCCGACGACGACGCCTTCGTCGGAGCGCTCGAGACGCGGTTCCGCAAGGCGCCGGTGGTGTGTGATTGCGAACACCTCGCGCCGGTCGAGAGCCAGCTGCTGGAGTACTTCGAGGCCCGCCGGACGTGGTTCGATCTGCCGGTCGATCTCGGTGAGCTGACCACCTTCCAGAGGGCGGTCCTGAACGCCGCGGCCGGTGTCCGGTTCGGCGAGGTGGCCTCGTACACCGACATCGCGCATCGCATCGGCCGGCCGCGGGCCACCCGTGCGGTCGGGAACGCCCTCGGCCGAAACCCCGTGGCTATCGTCATCCCCTGCCACCGGGTCGTGCGGAGCGACGGCTCGCTGGGCGGCTACACCGGCGGGCTCGAGTACAAGGAGGCCCTGCTCGAGATCGAGGGACGGCGAGATCTGCTCGGGGACGACCAGCCCCGACTCCGGCTGGTGTAGGGCGGCGACACCGTCGAGACACCGGCTGACGCGCGTGCGCCGGCCGGATCAGAGAAGCCAGTTCGCGGCCAGTGCGCCAACGTAGGCGAGCGTCAGCATGTATCCCCATTGGAGGAGGGGCCACTTCCAGCCCGCCGTCTCCCGCCGCATCACGGCCACCGTCGACATGCACTGGAGCGCGAACGCGAAGAACACGAGGAGCGCCACCGCGGCCCCCAGGTCGAGATCGCGCTGGAGGCGCGCCTGGAGCGCCATCGAGGTCTCGTCGCTGTTCTCCACGCCGTAGATCGTCCCCAGCGTCCCCACGATCACCTCGCGCGCCGCCAGCGAGGAGACGAGCCCCACACCGATCCGCCAGTCGAACCCGAGGGGGGCGATGGCGGGCTCCATGACGTGCCCCGCCCGACCGAGCGCGCTCCGCTCGATCGGGGGTGCCTGGCCACCGATGCGCGGGATCTGCGTCAGACCCCACAGGACGACGGTCACGAGCAGGATGATGCGGCCGGCGCGGCGGAGGAAGATCCGGCTGCGGTCGACGAGCCGCAGCGCGAGCGAGCGCGGGGAAGGGAGGCGATACGGCGGCAGCTCCATGAGAAACGGCGCCGACGCCCCCCGCAGCAGGGTGCGCTTGAGCGCGAATGCCGTGAAGACGGCCGCCAGGGCGCCCAGGGCGTACAGGCCGAGGAGCGTGGCGGCCCGCGTGCCGAGAAACGGGCCGAGGACCCGACGCTCGGGGATGAATGCCGCGATGAGGAGCGCGTACACCGGCAGCCGCGCGGAGCAGGTCATGAACGGCGCCACGAAGATCGTGGCGAGACGGTCGCGCTCGTTCTCGACCGTCCGGGCCGACAGGATGGCCGGCACGGCGCACGCGTAGGCCGACAACAGGGGCAGGAAGGCACGCCCCTGGAGGCCGACACGGTACATCATGCGGTCCGCGATCACCGCCGCCCGCGCCATGTAGCCCGAGTCCTCGAGGATCCCGAGAAACAGAAACAGGATGAGTATCTGGGGGAGGAACACGAGCACCGAGCCGACCCCCGCCCACACGCCGTCGATGAGGAGGGCCCGGAACCACGTGTCCGGGAGTCGGGTCGCGAGGGCCTGGCCGGAGGACGAGATGAGCGCCTCGACGCCATCCATGAGGGGCGTCGCCCACGTGAATATGGCCTGGAAGACGAGGACGACGAGCGCGGTGAACACGATGGGTCCCCACACCCGGTGGAGGAAGATCGAGTCGAGGCGCTCGGACAGCCGCGACGGACCGGCCGGCCGATACCCCGCCTCGTCCACGATGCCCGCGATCCGCCGTCGCCGCGTCGCGAACGCCTCGATGATCGGAAGCGGCGCATGCCTCGACACGTTGGACACGGCGCGCGGGCCACCGTCGGTTCCGGCCACGCCGTCGGCCACCTCTCGCAGGAACGCCCACACCTCTTCCAGACCCCGGCCGCTTCTCGCGTTCGTGCGGGCCGTCCGTACCCCCAGACGGCGCCCGAGCACGTGGTCGTCGAGGCCTCCGTTCCGCGCCTCGAGCTCGTCCCACATGTTCAGCACCAGCAGGGTGGGGAGACCCAGCTCGAGCACCGGCTCCACCAGCATCAGCTGCGGCTCGAGACGCGTGACGTCGACGACGAGGACGACCGCGTCGGGCGCCCCGATCCCTTCGGCGCGCCCCTCGAGGACATCGCGCGTGATGCGCTCGTCCAGCGTGCGGGCCGAGAACCCGTTCACGCCCGGCAGGTCGACCAGCTCGAGGACGCCCTCATCGGGCAGACGCGCCCGCCCGATGTGCTTCTCGACCGTGACGCCGGGGTAGTTGGCCACCTTCTGTCTGAGCCCGGTGAGCCGATTGAACAGCGTGGATTTCCCCGAGTTGGGCGGACCGATCAGGGCTACGAGGGGACGCCGGGGCCCGGCCTCGACCGTCGACCGCCTCGCGGGACGTTCGGCCACCGCGTGGCAATCGGCGCCGAGAAGATCGGGCACGGGCGCTCGAATTCGGTCAGTGCGGCCCGTCGGTGACCCGCCGCACGCACAGACAGCCGGCCATCTCGCGCCGCAGGGCCAACAGGGATCCGTCGACGCGGACGATCGGGTCGCCGAACGGCGAGCGCCGGATCGGGCACAGGCGGCAGCCCGGCAGCACGCCGCGCTCCAGCAACGGCTCGAGCTGGTCGTCGGGAAGGTCGATCCGCACGAGCACGACCACCTGCCTCAACGGCACGTCGGCCAGCCGCAGCTCCACCGAAGCATCGGGCTCGGTCGAATCGACCGCCGGTCGCGTCGGCGAAGGAACCAGGTCCGTCATCGTCCCATCCGAATCGAAGTGAGAATCAGTCTCAATCAAGATACACAATCGGGCTCCGTGGGGAAACCTCCCGGGAACCCCCGCGGGCGAAGGGGGTTCTGGAGGTCGACGGTCGACGCGCGGGACGCGCGGTCGACCGCGGGAAAGGAGGCGATCGTGGCCGGACCGACCCTCCCACACAGCGAATCGCGCCTGTCGGCGCGTCGCGCCGTGGTGTGGGGGCTGACGGGCTCCGCGGTGCTCCACGCGGCCGCGGCCCTCGTGATCAGCCTCGCTCACGTCGGGCTGCCCGCCGGCCGGCTGGCCCGACCCACGCTCCTCGCCGTCGAGCTCCTGCCTCGCCTGCCCGATCCTCCGCCGGCCGTCGAGCTCCCGCGTCCCCGCGTGCCGGTGCCGCGTCCATCCGCCCCCGCGGTCGCCATCCCTGCTGCCTCGTTCGACGAACCGCACTTCATCCCGCACGACGTACCGCCGCGTCTCCTTAACGCGGCGACGGTGCGACGCGCCCTCGAGGACGGATACCCCGAAGGCCTGCCGGATGCCGCCGTCCGCAGCCACATCACGCTGTGGCTGTTCGTGGACGAGGGGGGGGTGGTGCGAAAGCTCAGGCTGCAAGGCTCGAGCGGCTTCCGTGAGCTGGACGATCTGGCGGCGCGCGTCGCGCCGCGCATGGCCTTTCGACCGGCCCTTCACCGCGGTAGGCGGGTGGGGGTGTGGATCTCGCAGCCCATCCGCTTCCAGCCCGGGAGAGAACAAAGCGGCCGCTGAGCGTGCTCAGCGACCGATGACCTCCTGCCCCATCTCGGGGTGGGCGACCGGCCCGAGCCACCCGTGGCCGTCGCGTCGGATGAGACGGTCTGCCGCCTCGGGCCCCCAGGTGCCGGCCCGATACAGGCGCGGGGAGGGACGTTCCTGGAGCAGCGGATCGAACAGCTCCCACGAGGCCTCCGCCTCCTCGGCGTGCACGAACAGCGTCTGGTCGCCCGTCAGCAGGTCCAGGAGCAGCGTCTGGTAGGCATCCGGGACGGGCTCGAACGCCTGCTTGTAGAAGAAGTCGAGCGGCAACGTGCGGAGCTCGAACGGCTCGCCCGGCACCTTGACGTCGACGACCAGGGCGAACCCCTCGTCGGGTTGCAGCGTGAGGTAGAGCACGTTGGACCTGGGCTCGCAATCGCCCATCGTCTCGAACAGGCACACGGGCGGTGCCTTGAACGTCACCGCGATCTGCGTGATGCGGCGACCGAGGCGCTTCCCGGTCCGCAGATAGAACGGGACGCCCTGCCAGCGCCAGTTGTCGATCGACAGCCGGAGCGCCACGTACGTCTCGGTGTCCGATCCCGGATCGACCCCTTCCTCGTCCAGATATGCCGGGACGCTGGCGCCCTCGATCGTCCCGCGCGCGTACTGGCCGAGCACGACGTCGTCCGGTGGGATGGGGCGGATCGAGCGCAGCAGCTTGATCTTCTCGTACCGGACCGCGTCCGCTTCGAACGTGATCGGGACCTCCATACCCACCAGCGCGAGGAGTTGCGCGCCGTGGTTCTGCACGATGTCGCGCAGCGCACCGGCGGTCTCGTAGTAGTCGGCGCGCGACCCGATCCCGAGCTCCTCGGCGACGGTGATCTGCACGTTGTCGATCCGGTCGCGGTTCCACAGCGACTCGAAGATCGCGTTCGCGAACCGGAACACGAGCAGGTTCTGCACCGTCTCCTTGCCCAGATAGTGGTCGATCCGGTAGACCTGGCGCTCGTCGAAATGGCGGTGGATGAGGCGATTCAGCTCACGGGCCGAGGCGAGGTCGTGGCCGAACGGCTTCTCCACCACCACCCGGGTCCAGCCGGGGCCCCGGTTGAGCCCCGCGCCCGCCAGACCCTCGACCGCGGACGGGAACACCGAAGGGGGAAGCGCCATGTAGAACGCCCGGTTGCCGGGGAGGTCGTTCTCGCGCTCGATGTCGACGATGCGGCGCGACAGCGCCTCGTAGTCCGGCGCGTCGCCGGTCGGCATGGGCTGATAGTGGAGTCGCGCCTCGTCCAGTCGGGTGACATCCTCGTCGGAGAGGCCCGCATCGCGCAGCGCCTGGCGCGCCCAGTCCCGGAATCCGTCGTCATCCAGGTCGGTGTCCCGCGCCACCGCGAGGAGCGCGCGCTTCTTCCCGAGCACGCCCAACCCCGCGAGCCGCCGCATGGCCGGAAGCAACTTGCGCCGCGTGAGGTCGCCGGTGCCGCCGAAGATCACGAACAGGTGCGGCTCGACCTCGTACCGGCTCATCCCCGGGCTCAGGCCCCCGGCGGCAGGCGCCCGCTCGGCTCCCTCAGGCGTCATGGTGCCGCACCGCGTGCCCGCCGAACTGGTTCCGGAGCGCCGCGAGCAGGCGGTCGCCGTAGGACTCCTCATCCCGGGACCGGAGGCGCGCGAGCAGCGAGAGCGCGATCACCGGGGCGGGCACGTCCTGGTCGATCGCCTCGATCACGGTCCAGCGTCCCTCGCCCGAGTCGGGCACGTACGGCGCGATGTCCTCGAGCCCCTGATCCTCGGCCAGCGCACGCGCCACGAGATCGAGCAGCCACGAGCGCACGACCGACCCGTGCCGCCAGATCTCGGCCACCTGGTGCAGGTCGAGGTCGAAGTCGTCCTTGTGCTTGAGGATCGAGAATCCCTCCGCGTACGCCTGCATGAGCCCGTACTCGATCCCGTTGTGGACCATCTTGACGAAGTGGCCCGCCCCGCTGGGGCCCACGTGGCCCCAGCCGCGTCCGGGTCCGGGGGCGAGGGTCTCGAGCGCGGGGCGCACGGCGGCCACGGCCTCGATCGAGCCACCCACCATGAGCGAGTAACCCTCCGCGAGCCCCCACACGCCCCCCGACGTGCCCGCGTCCACGTACCCGATCCCGTGCTCGCCGAGCTCGGCGGCGCGCCGGAGCGTGTCCCTGTAGTTGGAGTTTCCCCCGTCCACGATCACGTCCCCCGCTTCGAGCAGGCCGACGAACGAGCCGATCGTCGCGTCCACCGGTGCCCCCGCCGGGACCATGATCCACACGACGCGGGGCGGCGACAGCGCGGCCGCCACCTCGTCCGGTGACTCGGCGCCCTCGGCGCCGTGCGCCACCGCCTCGCGCACGGATTGGGGCTCCAGGTCGTAGGCGACCACCTCGTGCCCGCCCCGCAACAGGCGCTCGGTCATGTTGGCGCCCATCTTTCCGAGACCGATCATCGCGAGCTTCATTGCAGCTCCCTTCGCCAATGTGCGAGCGCCCTACCCGCCTTCGAGCTCCTCCACCAGGTGTGTCAGCCGCTGGAGCCCCACGCCGCCCGGGTCCACGCGGACCCGCAGGACGCGGCGTCCGCGCTCCTCGAGCGCCTCCAGGTCGCCGCGCGCCTGGGCCCGGATGAGCTGACGGAACGTGAAATCGCTTTCGGGCACGTGCACATGCGGTCCCGGGTCGTCCACGATCTGGATGAACACCCCGTTGTCGGTCCCGCCCTTGTGTAGCTGCCCGGTGGAATGGAGGAAGCGCGGCCCGTAGCCGAGGGTGGTGGGCGCGCCGCTGACCCGGCTGAGCGCGTTTCGCAGCGACTGCAGGAGCTCGATCTCCTCCTCGCTGCCTCCGGCCAGGTAGACCTGCAGGCCGATGTAGTCGCCCTCCTCCACGGCCAGGAAGTCCGTCACGGTCTGGCGGATGCCGTCCACGTCGGGCTCCGGCGGGAGTCGTCCGGCGGCATGTCCGTACGGGGGAACCTCCCACGCCAGATCCACCGCCGGCGCCGCCGCGGACTCCGGGTCGGCTACTTCCTCGCCGGCCGGGTCGCCCTGCATGGCCCGCTTCGCGAGGCGTTTGGCGAGCTGTACGTCGGGCTGGTTGAACGGGTGGATGCCCAGCGCCGATCCGGCCATGGCGACGGCCACCTCCCACAGGAAGAACAGGGCGCCGAGCTGCACCGGCTCGTCGACCTCGAGACGGATGATCGGGTGGCCGGCCACGGCGAGCGCCTCGAGGCGGTCGAGCGAGTCGTCCTCGTCGCCCCAGGTGCTGGCCTCCTCGATGTGGGCCCGCGAGGCGACGACGGCCACGAACACGCGGTCGCTCCCGTACGCCTCGGGATCGAGCGCCGGCTCGTGGACCACCGGCACGATGCCGGTCCCATCCTTCCCGGTGCTCTCGGCGATGAGCTGCTCCGCCCAGTCGGGGAACGCCGTCCACCCCGAGCTGGTGATGAATGTGACCTTGTCGCGGCCGGCGCGCGTCGTCTCGGCGAGCGCCGCGCCCAGGCGGGCGCCCGGATTGCGGGAGGCCGTCTCGCGACACAGGTCCCGGACCCCGCCGGCCGAATCGAGCAGGGCGGCCACGTCCACCCCCACGAGGGCCGCTGGCACGAGCCCGAACGCGCTCAGCGCCGAATACCTGCCACCGAGGTCGGGTCTGGCCTCGAACACGGCGCGAAAACCGCGCGCGCGTGCCAGCTCGACGAGCGGCGACCCCGGGTCGGTGATGGCCACGAAGTGCGCGCCGGGCTCCTCGCTCACCTCCTGGACGCACGACCAGAAGTGCCGGAAGAGCGACAGCGTCTCGAGCGTCGTCCCCGACTTGCTGGCCACGATGAAGATCGTGTTCGCCGGGTTCAGCCACTCCATGTCGCGAACGGCGTGCGGGTGCGTGGTGTCCAGCAGCGTGAGCGGAATGCCCTCGCCCCCCAACGTGCGGGCCAGGACCTCGGGCGCGAGGCTCGAGCCCCCCATGCCGAGGAGGACGAGATCGGTCATCCAGAAGGGCAGCTCCCGGCGGAGCGCGTCCAGCTCGGCGAGGAGATCGCGCGACACGTCGGGCAGGTCGAGCCACCCCAGCCGATCGGCGAGCTCGGGGGGCGGCGGATCGGGCGCCCACAGCGTCGTGTCCCGTGCCCACAGGCGTTCGACCACCCCATCGGCGTCCCACCCCGACAGCCGCGCCTCGACTGCCGCCATCCCGTCTCCCAACGACAGCTCGAGATCGATCATGCGGGCTTCCGTGCTCTGGAGTTCTGTCCCGGGACAGGACGCGCGGCGGCGCTCAGAAGAGCCCCACCACGCCCCTCTCGGTGACGCGCATGCCCTCCGCGGCGGGGACCTTCGGGAGTCCGGGCATGATCATGACCGTGCCCGTTCGAGCCACGACGAACCCGGCGCCGGCGGACGGTCCGACGTCCTGCACCGTGATGCGAAAGCCCCTCGGTCGTCCGAGCCTCGCTGGATCATCGCTCAGGCTGGCCGGTGTCTTTGCGATGCACACCGGGGTCCCGCCGAGCCCCATCGACTCGAGCTGCGCGATGTCCTTGTCGGCCTGACCGGTGTAGTCGACGCCATCCGCGCCGTACATCCGTGTCGCGATCGTGCCGATCTTCTCCTTGATCGGCAGCCCGAGCTCGTACAGCGGGCGGTAGTCGCCCGTTCCGGCCTCGAGGGCCGCGAGGACGGCGCGCGCCAGGGCTTCGCACCCCTCGCCGCCGCGCTGGTGGCCCTCGGCGCGCGCGTGCGCGACCCCGACCCGCTCGCACCCGGTCTCCACCGTGGCGAGCTCCTCCTCCGAATCGGTTCCGAACACGTTGAGGGCGATCACGGGCTCGACGCCGAAGGCGCGGACGTTGTCCACGTGCGCCTCGAGGTTGGCGAGCCCGCGCTCCACGGCCGCCGGGTCCGGCTCCGCGAGGTCGGCCGACGCGGTCCCGCCGTGCAACTTGAGCGCCCTCACGGTGGCCACGATCACCGCCGCCCCCGGCGCCAGGCCTCCGAATCGACACTTGATGTCGAAGAACTTCTCTGCCCCGAGGTCCGAGCCGAACCCGGCCTCGGTGACCACCACATCACCGAGCGCGAGCCCGGCACGGGTCGCCATCAGCGAGTTGCAGCCGTGCGCGATGTTCGCGAACGGGCCACCGTGCACGAACGCCGGTGTGCCCTCGAGCGTCTGGACGAGGTTCGGGCCGAGCGCCTCGCGCAGGAGCAGGGTCATGGCGCCGGCCACGTTGAGCTCGCGCGCCCGGACCGGCGTGCCATCGAAGCGCACTCCGAGGATGATGTCGCCCAGTCGCCGTTCCAGATCCTCGAGGCTCGAGGCGAGACAGAAGATGGCCATGACCTCGGAGGCGGCAGTGATCATGAATCCGTCCTCGCGCGGGACGCCGCTCGTCCGCCCGCCCAGCCCGATCACCACGCTCCGCAGGGCCCGATCGTTCATGTCGACCGCGCGCCGCCACGTCACCTGCCGTGGGTCGATGCCGAGGGAGTTGCCCTGGTGCAGGTGGTTGTCGAGCATCGCCGACAGGAGCGAGTGGGCGGAGGTGATCGCGTGCAGATCGCCGGTGAAGTGCAGGTTGATGTCCGCCATCGGGATCACCTGCGAATACCCCCCTCCGGCGGCGCCGCCCTTCACCCCGAACACGGGGCCGAGGCTCGGCTCGCGGATGCACAGCACGCTCTCCACCCCCACGCGACGGAGCCCGTCGGCGAGCCCCACCGACACGGTCGTCTTTCCCTCTCCGGCCCGCGTAGGCGTGATCCCCGTGACGAGCACGAGCCGACCGGGTCGCCCACCCTCGTGCGCGAAGATCGACTCGGGACGCACCTTGGCCTTGAAGCGGCCGTACGGCTCGAGCTCGTCGGCGTCCAGCCCGATCATGGCCCCGATGTCGCGGATCGGTCGGGGGGTGGCGGCTTCGGCGATCGCGACGTCGGTGAGCATGAGCGCGCGTGCGTCCTTTCCCTGGGTCGTGACGGCGTGCGTCTTTCGGGGCCGTCGGCTCGTGCGGCGATTCGATCCGTCGTGTCCGCGTTTCCGGGTGAGACTCTACGGCCGGGCCGCGTTCGGCGGAACCCGTCAGATCCGGGGGACGGCCCCTCCGGTGACGAAGCGCCCCCCGAATCCGAACACGGCGGCCATCAGGAGCGAGAGGATCACGCCCAGCGCGGCGCCGGACCCGAAATCGAACGCGCGCAGCTGCGCCAGGATCTCGATCGAAATGGGGCGCGAGCGCGGCGTATAGAGCAGGATCGAGGCGACGAACTCCCCCAGTGCCGACACGAAGGCGAGCATCCCGCCCGCCGCCAGACCGGGGAGCACGAGCGGGAGGGCGACACGCCGCATGGTGAGCCCCCAGCCGGCCCCGAGCGAGTACGAGGCCTCCTCGAGCGCCGGATCGAACTGCCGGAACGACGCGATGGCGGCCTGGGCGACGAGCGGCGTGTTCCGGATGAAGTAGGCGACCGGCAGGATCCAGAAGGTCCCCACCCAGATGAAGCGTCCCGCGAGCGGCTGATGCGTCGAGAACGTGGTCGCGAGCCCGATGGCGAGCACGGTGCCGGGGAGCGCCCACGGCACGACGAGGAGCGCGGACACGAGCCCCCGACCACGCACCCGGCCGCGCACGACCAGATAGGCCGCGAGGAAGCAGAACACGACGTTGGCGGCCGTGGCCAGGGCCGCCATTCGGAGCGAGTTGAGCACCGGCCGCAGGAGCTCCGGATCGCGGATCAGGGCGGTGTAGTTGTCGGGCGAGTACCGCGACGGGAGGATCTGCATCGTCCACGCCCCCTCCGGCACGAACGACACGAGGAGCAGCGTCAGGTGCGGGAGGAGGAGGAGGGTCACGACGCCGAACCCGGTCACCGTGACGGCGATCCGGGCCCAGCGAGCCTGGATCCTGCGGCGCGTCTGCTGCACGCCCTTGCCCGCCCCGGTGTAGGCCCGCCGGCCCTCGCTCCGGCGCAGGAACCACAGGAAGGCGAGCGATACCGACGCGAGCACCACTGTCTCGACCAGGGCGAGCTGGAGAGCCCCGCTGATCTTGCTGGCGTAGATCTGGGTGGTGAGGACCCGGAACCCGCCGCCGAACACGTACGGCGCCGAGAAGGAGGCCATCGAGGTCATGAACACCAGCAGCGCGGCGCCGAACAGCGACGGCTTGAGGAGCGGGAAGACGACCTTGCGCAGCGTCCTCATCCGGCCGGCGCCAAGGGAGGCCGCGGCCTCGAGCGTCGACTCGTCCAATCGGGCCAGGCCGGCGCGGGCGAACAGGTAGAAGTACACGTACATGGTGTAGGCGTGCACCAGGAGGATGGCCGGGGCTCCCACCAGCCGCCACGGAGGGTCGTCGAGGCCGAAGAGCGCCTGGAGGCTCCGGGTGAGCACGCCGCTCTCGCCCGCCAGGAAGAGGAAGGCGATCACGCCCACCAGGGGAGGGAGGAGGACCGGGAGCGCGGCCAGCGCGGCCAGCGCGCCCCGCCCCGGAAACTCGTACCGGTGGAAGAACAGGGCCAGCGGCACGCCCACGAGAGCCGACAGGACGACGGAGCCGAGCGAGATCCACACGCTGGCCCACAGGGCCGAGAGCTCGGACCTGGTCGTGAAGAAGGTCCGGTAGCCTTCGAGGGTGAGCCGCCCTGCCTCGAACAGCGAGTCGGACAGGACGACGGCGTTCGGATACACGACGAGCCACACGAGGACGAACAGGATCCCCGCCGCAAGGGCCCGCTGCCAGCGCAGCGTCTGTCCGACGGGGCCGGGCCCGCTCATCGGTCCCCGGCGCCGGAGAGCGGGAACACCCTGATCGTGCCGCCGGCCCGCGGGCGCACGGTGACCGTGTCTCCGACGGCGGCCCGGTCCTCCGCGATCACCTCCAGATCGCGCGGCCCCCCCTCGGTGGAGTCCGTGCGGATAATGAACGAGGTGGTGGCACCCGCGAAGCGGCGATCGCGTACCACACCGGCCAGACCCTGGCCCGCCTCGACGACCTCGAGGTCCTCGGGGCGCAGAAGCGCGAGCACGGGCCCCGCGGGAATTCCCGCGTCCGCGTCCGCGTCCCACCACGTCTCGCCACCGAAGTCGACGCGCCGCGGGCCGCCACCGGAGAGCGTTGCGGGGACCAGGTTGGCGCGACCCACGAACGTGGCCACGAACGGGTCGGCCGGCCTCCTGTACAGCTCCTCGGGCGGACCGATCTGCCGCATGCGCCCCGCTTCGAGCACGGCAATACGGTCCGAGAGGGCGAAGGCCTCCTCCTGATCGTGCGTGACGAACACCGCCGTGATCCCGAGGCTCTTGACCAGGTCGCGAATCTCCCGGCGCGTCTGCTCCCGGAGTGCCGCGTCGAGGTTCGAGAGCGGCTCGTCGAGGAGCAGGAGCGACGGCTCGATCGCCAGCGCCCGCGCCAGGGCGACGCGCTGCTGCTGCCCGCCCGACAGCGCCTGTACGGCCCGTGCGCCGTACCCCTCGAGGTTCACGCGGCGCAGCGCCGCGCGGACGCGCTCCGGGATCTCGGACGCCGGCTCGCCCCGCGCGCGGAGACCGAACGACACGTTCTCCGCCACATCGAGGTGTGGGAAGAGCGCGTAGTTCTGAAACACCATCCCGAACCCGCGTCGCTGCGGCGAGCGGGACGTGACGTCGCGCCCGTCGAACACGATCGCGCCCCGGTCCGGGCTCTCGAACCCCGCGATCAACCGGAGCGCCGTCGTCTTACCGCAGCCGCTCGGCCCGAGGAGGGTGAGGAATTCTCCGGCCGGCACGTCGAGCGTCAGCTCGCGCACCGCCACGACGTCCCCGAAGCGCTTCGTGACGCCGCGCAGCTCCAGGCTCACGAGCCCCCGGCCCGCTCCCCCCGGCCCCGGATGTCGCGGTCCCAATGTTGAAGCCAATCCGGCGCCCGCTCGCGGATGAAGTCGCGGTCGAGCGGCATCGGCCGGATGCGGGGCAGGGCGTCCTGGAGCCACGCGGGCATGGCGGCCAGGTCGACGTCGGTGCGGACCGGGATGCGGAAGAAGCGCTCCGCCGCGGTGCGGAGGCTCTCCTCGGTGCCCACGAAATCCACGAATCGACGCGCCATGTCGGGCTCGTCGGTGCCGCGCACGACCCCGATGGCGTCGATGACGATCGGCGTCCCGTCGTCGGGCAGCACATAGGCGATGGGGAAGTCCGTTGTCGCCCGCAGGATCTGGATGTCGGGCATGTTCCACAGCGTGACGAGGCCTTCCTGGCGGGCCAGCTTCTGGTACAGGAGGGTCGGGTTGATGACGTACTCGCGGGTCTGCGCATCGAGCTTGAGAAGCCATGCGTACCCCGCCTCGACGTTCCCCGTGCGCTCGTACTCGCGGTACATGATCGCGGCGAACACCGTGCGCATCGTGCCGGAGGCGAGCGGGTCGCGGATGACGACCTCGCCCCGCCACCGGGGCTCGAGCACCGCGTCCCAGGTGTGGGGAGCCTCCGCCGCGGTGAGCGCCTCGTCGTTGTACGCGATCACCTCCGGCGTCCGGTACAGACCGGTCCACTCATCCCCGGGCGCGCGCTCGTCTCGTGGCACGCCCTCCGCCCACGCGGGTCGATAGGGCTCGAGCAGCCCCTCCTGTGCTGCACGGTCGAACATGTCGCTGGGGGCGCCCCACCAGACGTCGGCCTGCGGATTGGCCTTCTCGGACCGCACACGGTCGAGGATCTCTTGCGACCCCATGTCGACCCACAGCACGTCGATCTCCGGGTGCACCGACTCGAAGGCCCGCCCGAACGTGCGCAACTGGTCGCGGCCGTGAGGCGAGTACACGAGCAGCTCCCGGCGTCCGTCCCCGCACCCCGACGCCCCGAGGAGGGCGACGAGACACAGCGCGCGGTGGCGCACGATCATCGTCGGTTCAACGAGGCATCCGCTGCGGATCGGCGCCAGCTGTCCGCATCCACGGAGAGGAGATTCGCCCACAGTCGGTAGGCCCCGGGCACACCGGCGGGAAGCTGTCGGAAGAACGACAGCGAGGTATGCACGTACAGCCCGTCCCCGTAGGGAGCGACCAGCAGACTTCCGAGGAGGTCGTCCTCGCCCGGGTCGGCCATCGAGAGCAGCGGCCGATAGCGCTCGTCCCACGTCGTGGGGAAGTAGAGACCTCGCTCCTGCACCCAGCCGTCGAAGTCGGAGGCGTGGATCTCGTTCGGCCCCGCCAAAGGGGCCGCCGATGGGTCGAGCAGCTCGACCGGCGCTGTCTCGTCGGTGACCCGCGGGGCCGGCGAGTCGATCCGCAGGGGGTAGGGCGCATAGTCGCCGTCGTTGAACTCGTACTTGTTGTACTGGACGACGAGCGTCCCGCCGCGCCGCACCCAGTCGAGCAGGGTCGGGTTCGCCACACGCAGATCGGATCGGACCTCGTAGGCGCGCACGCCGAGGACGATCGTGTCGAAGCGGTCCAGGCGTTCGGCTTCCAGGTCGCCGGTCTCGAGCAGCTCGACGTCGAGGCCGAGCTGCCGAATGGCTTCCGGCCCCTCGTCCCCGGACCCCATCACATAGCCGATCCGGCGTTCCGCCACGTGCACGGGCAGTCGCACCACGCGGATGGTGGCCGACGACGCCAGCAGCCGCGGTTCGATGTGCGGGTAGTCGATCATCCGGACGTCGCGCCCCTCCACCGAGCGCGTTCCGGTGTGAATCACCGGGCTGACCCCGAACTCGCCCTCGGTCGGCGTTGCCGGCGGGGTGAGCGAGAACGACTGGCGCGTCTCGGCCCCGTCGCCTTCGAGCGTGAAGTCCCGCACCTCGGGATCCACCCGCCATCCGTCCGGCGCCTCGACCCCGAGGCTGCCCCGCACGCCTCCCGGGTCCCGGCTGGTGAGCGTGAACGTCGCCTCGCGCGGGCGGGCATCGTCCACGGGCCAGATCCATACGGAAGCCGCCGCGGCGATCGTCACCCGCGGCGCCACCGCCAGTGGTCGCCAGAACTCGCCGGAGGCCTTGTCGACGCCCCGGTATCGGATGGGGTCGGTGAGCTCGAAGTCGATCGCCGCGTCGCCCACCCGGAGGGTGCCGCGCACCTCGCCGTCGAGGAGCGGAGGCTGGAAGGGGAGGGTGCGGAGCTCGGGGGCTTCCGGCCATCGGTACATGGCGCCGTCCCGGGGGAGCTCTAGGAAGTACGGCTGCGTGGCCGGCGCATCGTCCGGGACCGTCACCCGCGTCCGCCACAGCGCCATCGAGCCGCCCGCCACGACGGCCGGGTGATCCGGGTCGACCGGGCGCTCCTCGGTTTCGAAGAAGCGGCTGAAGCCGCCGGCGTTCTCGGGCGGTGCCCCCTCGTCGGGGGAGACCGGGACGATGTCCCACCCCGCGGGAGCGAGGATCTCGGGTCCGGCCAGCTCGACATCGGCCTCGCGGCCGCTCCACACGCGCGTCTCGACGAGCACCTGTTCGCCCGGCACGAGTACGTCGTCCCTCGCCCGCAGCTCGACGCGCACGCCGCTCACCGCGAGCAGCGCCCGATCGAGCAGCTCTCGGCGGCGGGTCAGCTCGTCCCCAAGCTCGCCGCCGCGTGCCCCCGGGAGGGCGAGCAGACGGTCGAGGTGCCGGGCCGCGCTCGCCAGCGCCAGGAAGGCACGCTCGGGTCGTTCGGGGCTCAACGCCCCAGCGGCCGTGTGGAGCGCCTCACGGTACGCCGCCACCTCGGCCACCGCCTCCGACCCCCGAGCGCCGACGAGGCCGGCCAGGGTGGTGTCCACGCCGGCGAGGATCGGATCGGCGGGTCCCGACGCGACGCGGGTCTCGAGCAGCGCGAGATGGGTGTCGCGCGGTCCGGGAGATTGCGCCGTGCCGAAGTCCTGCGACCGATGCCGGCTGCGCGCCTGCATGGCGATCTGATGGTGCGAGCGTCCGAGAAGCGGGTCCAGGGTCCCCGTAGAGATGGTGAGCGTCGCGTTCTGCGGATCGAAGAAGGTGCGCCGATACAGCTTGAGCGGCGTCCACGGCTCGAGCCCCGCCGCGAGCTGCGCGGGGAATCGGGTCGGGTCGCCCGCCGCCGTCCACGCCTCCCGCGTCACGAGACCGGCCGCCTGGTGTTGTCCGTGCCCATCCGCCGGCGTTCCGGAGAAGATCGACACGATCACCTGCGGACGGAAGCTCCGGATGGCCCACACGAGGTCCTCGAGGAGCTTCTCGCGGGGCCATTGCCGGAAGGTCTCCTCGGCCGTCTTCGAGTACCCGAAGTCGTACGCGCGGCTGAAACGCTGGATCGCGCCGTCGATCGAGCGCGCGGCTAGGAGCTCGCCCGTCCGGATGATGCCGAGTCCCTCGCCCAGCTCGGGCCCGATGAGGTTCTGCCCTCCCTCGCCCCGCGTCAGCGCGAAGTAGACGACCTCCGCACCCGCGCCGCGGGCGAGGGCGGCCATCAGGGCGGTGTCCTCATCGTCCGGGTGGGCCGCCACGACGAGCACCCGCTTGACCCCGTCGAGCTGGCGCAGCAGCAGACCCGCCTCGATGGCTCCGGGCGTGCGCGAAGCCTGTGCGTGGAGCGATGCCGGGAGCGCCACGAGCGCGATCGCCGGCAGGCTGCGAAGGGTCTTGGCGAACATTCCGGGAAGGTATCCGACGCGGCGGCGCCGCAACAGGAAATCGGCCCTACGAGCCCGTCGAGGAACCAGGGTGGGTCGCCTGCCGGTCCGGGTCGGCGTGGGCGGCGGGCACGGGGTGGGCCGACCTGCGCCGACGCCAGGCCATCCACCCGATGAGCAGCGCGGCGAGCGCCAGCGCCACCCACGGCAACCGCCGAAACAGACCCGACAGGCCCCACCCCGAGACGGTGAACACGATCGCCCCGGGCAGGATCCCGACCGCCGTCGTCCACAGGAATCGCCACCGCCCGACCGGCGTGAGACCGGCACCCCAGTTGAGGGCGGTGAACGCCACCACCGGAAGGAAGCGGGCGAACAGCAACCCGCCCCAGCCGGCACGGGTCACCAGGTGGTCGGCGCGAGCGAGCGCCCCCGGCCGAAGCCACCGCTCCGCGGCGGGGCGGCCGACAGCCCGCGCGATCTCGAAGCTCGCCACGGCGCCCAGCATGCCGCCCGCCCACGTGATCGCGCTCCCCGCCACGGGGCCGAACAGGGCGCCGTTGAGGGCGGCGGGAGCCTCGGCGGGGACCGGGAGGATGGCGACGGCCGCCATGACCAGCGGCGCGATCACGTACGCCCAGGCGCCCATGGCATCGAGCCAGCGACCGATCTGATAGAAGAGCTCTTCCACGCGGGATCTCGATTCCCCCGGGCAAGGCATCGACGCGTCGGGACGGTGCAAAGGTCGAGCGCGCCCCCGTGCCGGGAAAGAGCCGTGCTTCGCCGCCGCACGACACAATGCGCTCCGCGGGCGTCCCTCAGCGGTGTATATGGCGTGGGCATACTGACGATGTATTATATCCCGTCGTTTCGTCAGCGTCGGTCCCTGGGGACCGTCGGTGCGCACCGCTGACACCTCTACCAGGAGGCTCTATGGCTTCGGCCACGGACAAGGTGATGCAGTACGTGGAACGCGAGCTCGCGAAGGACCCCGGTGTATCCAACGACGTGCTATTGGACGGGGCGAAGAAGATCGACAGGTCGGTCGCGAAGCTCACGCCGCGACAGTTCCACGCGAAGTATCCGCTTCAAGTGAAGCGGCGCTCCGGCAAGCCCAAGGCAAAGAGGAAATCCGCCTCCAAGCCTTCCCGTCGATCGGGTGCGTCCCGCGGCGGACGCGCGACGAAGCGGAAGAAGAGCCCTGCCGCGTCCTCGAGTGCAGGCGAGGGTCGCGTGCGAAACGTGATGCTGAAGTTCGCGAAGGACCTCTCTTCCGCGGATTCGCAGGTCGAGACGATCGAGGTTCTGTCGAATCTCGATCGCTATGTATCCGACATCATGAAGGCGGTAGGCACCTGAGGTCGGAAGCGCGGAGACGCCGCGGACCTGTCGCGCCCGCAACGGGCACGGCGGTCGCTCGGCGGTTGGAACGGGCCCGGGCGGTGATCGCCGGGCCCGTGTCGTTTGCGACCCTGGCGGTCCCGCTGTCGTCGGGTCTGCTCGGCGTCCCCGCCTCCGCGCAGGCACGTCGGGAGGCGGCGGTGCAACCCGTCTCCGACGTGCGGCGTGGGGACCTGCTGCTGGGAGTCGGGGTGGGACACGGGTGGGACGCGGACTTTCCGCTCGGGGCGCTTTCCGGCGATCTGTTGTCGCTCGGACGGGTCACCCTCGCCTATGGTCTGGGCGACGCCGCGCTCATCGAGATCCAGGGCGATGCGTGGCGGATCCTCTCCATCGAGCGACGCAGCGAGCCGGCCATCGAGCTCGACCCCGGGGTCGCAGATGGCACGACCGCCGATGCGGGCGACTTCGAGATCACGGTGAGCTTCGCCCCCATCGGGAGGCGCCGGGGTCTGTCGGGAGGTGGACTAGTCCGGGTGCGGCTGCCCAACTCGGACGAGCGCAAGGGCATCGGCACCAACACCACCGACGTGACGCTGGGCGCGCTGGCTTCGTGGGGGGCGTCGCGGTGGCGGGTGAGCGGCGTGCTGGGGGTGGGCATCCTCGAGGCGCCGCTCGAGGGGTTCGAGCAGAACGACGTGCTCGAGTACGCGATGGACGCGGAGCTCACGGTCGGGAGCGACGTCCGCGTGGCGGCGGGCGTGGACGGTCGGGCGAATACGCGCGACCTCGTGCCGCTCGGCACGGAGAACCTGGCGCGCGTGCGGCTCGGCGCCGAGTGGCGGCCCCACGCCTGGGGGTGGGATCTCGGCGTCGCACGCGGGATCACGGGAAGCGTGGCCGACTGGAGCCTCGGGGCCGGAGTGTCGTGGACCCCGCCGCACCGCTGACCCGCGTCTTGCTCGGGTCCGTCGGCGCGTCCATCCTCAGGCGGCGCCCGGGCGCCGAGCGCGGGGGCCACGGCCAGTCAGGGGGAGGTGTGGCCAGGTGAGCGTGAGCGAGATTCGACGAATGTCCCGGACGCGGGCCGAGCAGATCGGCAGGCGACGGTTCGACGACATGGTCGACGGCTTCTACGCGCCGGAGGCCAAGCTCATGCCGTCGGGCTCGGGGACCGTCCGCGGGCTCGACGAGATCCGGGCCTTCTGGCGCTCGACGCCCGAGCACGGGCTGGTCGAGCTGACGCTGGAGCCGCGCGACATCGAGATCTCGGGCGAGCTCGGGTACGAGATCGGGCGCTTCTCGCGCACGCTCCGTCCCCGTCATGGCGCACCCTTCCAGGAGAGCGGGAAGTACATGGTGATCTATCGGCACGAGCCGCCCGATCGGTGGCGCGCGATCGCCGAGATGTTCAACAGCGATTCAGGGCGCTGAGAGACCCGCGCGGGGCCGACGAGCCACGCCGCCCGGCTCGCTCCGCGCGCCACCCCCCGGATCCCGACGAAAGGACACGGCATGGCAGACCTCGAGGCCCGCTTCATTCGCTGGGAGGACATGCCCTGGGAGCCGGTGACCGACAGTCTGCGCCGCCGGCTGGTGACCGGGGAGCGCGTGATGCTGGCGCAGGTCTACCTCGACGAGGGCGCGATCGTGCCGCGACACCGGCACGACAACGAGCAGATCACCTTTATCCTCCAAGGGGCGCTCAGGTTCTGGCTTGGAGAGGAAGGCGAGCGTGAGGTCATTGTCCGGGCGGGGGAGGTGCTGCACATTCCGCCCGATGTGCCGCACAAGGCACAGGCGCTCGAGGACACGCTCGACCTCGACGTGTTCTGTCCGCCCCGCCAGGATTGGCTGGACGGCACGGACAGCTACTTCCACGACCCGGTCGACGACTGATGGACTTCGGCCTGGCGGGGAAGGTGGCCCTGGTGGCGGCGTCGAGCCGGGGGCTCGGCCGGGCGGTGGCCGGGGAGCTGGCCGCGGAGGGGGCCCATCTCGTCCTGTGTGCCCGCGGGGAGCTAGAGCTGGCGAGCACCGCCGAGTCGATTCGCGGGACGACGGGGGTCGACGTGCTCGCCGTGCCGGCCGACCTCTCCGACGCCGGGGACGTGGCACGGCTCGCGGACCGGGCGCTGGAGCGCTTCGGCCGTGTCGATGTCCTCGTCAACAACGCCGGCGGGCCGCCGGCGGGACCGTTCGAGGCTCACGATCTGGAGGCGTGGCGGGCCGCGATCCGCATCAACCTGGAGAGCGCCCTCGAGCTGACCCGCGCCGTCCTGCCCGGGATGAGGGAGCGTCGCTGGGGGCGGATCATCAACATCACGTCCGTCGCCGTGAAGGAGCCGGTCGACGGTCTCATCCTTTCGAACAGCGTGCGGGCCGCCGTCACCGGGTTCGCCCGTACGCTGGCCAACGAGGTGGCCCCGCACGGGATCACGGTGAACAACGCCCTCCCGGGCTACACGCGGACCGATCGGCTCCTCGAGCTGGGCGACGCGCTCGCGACCGAGCGGGGGGTGGGCCGGACCGAGATCGAGGCGGGGTGGCGTGCCGGGATCCCCATGGGTCGACTCGGAGAGCCGGCCGAGTTCGCGGCGCTGGTCGCCTTCCTCGCTTCCGAGCGCGCCAGCTACATCACGGGCTGCTCGATCCCGGTCGACGGCGGGAGGACGCGCGGGCTCCTCTGACGGAGGATGGGGCGGAGCCGCCGATCGCCGCCCGGCTGCCGATCACCGCGTGAGCGTGAACGTGGCGCTCAACGGGGCTCCGCCCCCGCACGCGTCGGCGATGTCGACCAATCCGCTCGCCGAGTCTCCGCCCTCGGCGACCACCGCGTTGCCGGTGGCCGTCCCCCCGCACCCCTGGTCGACGATCTCGTAGTCGACGCTCACCGACAGCTCGGCGCCCACCACGAGCCCCTGCACGGTACCGTTGATGGCGGCCGGATCGAACAGGGCCATCGTTCCGGTGACCTCGCCTCCCGGGAGTGTCTGAAGCTCCATGGTCCCGGTGTACACCTGCCCGTCGTCGGCCGCGAACTCGGCCTGGTACGTGCCATCCACGTTGTACGCGTACCCGGGTTCGCCGGGCCGCGGCGGAGCACCGCACGCCACCGCGAACAGGGCCAGGGCCGCCAGCCAGGGAGCTCTCGTGTTCATGCGGACCTTCCTTGAGGGGATCGTGGGGCTCGATCGCGGACGCCGCAGCGCCCGTTGCACGCCCTACGTAGCGTCGATCGCTGCTGTTTCGCCATGCCGCGCGAGGCGCCACGGCGGTGAAGCGGCCGGCGGCCGTCGTCGCCCCCGCCGGCATTGCCCATGGCAACGTAGACCGGCCGCGACGGCTTGCAAGACCCGGCGTTGCAGCCGCCCGCACGGGCCGGCATGATGCGGGCGCGATCCGGGCGGCAGACGGCTCGGGCCTGTCTCGAATCGACGGAGACCCATGCGCAGCTCGAGCTCGCCACCGGCCGAGACCCATGCCGATCGCACGCACGTCCTGGAGGGGTTCCGGGCCGTGTCCGACGGCACGCGGCTGCTCGTCCGCGACTGGCACCCACGCGGGTCGCGGCGCGCCGCGTTGCTCGTGGTGCACGGCGTCGGCGAGCACGGCGGGCGGTACGCACGATTCGGACGGCGTCTGGCCGAAGCCGGCATCGCGGTGCGGGTGCCCGATCAGCGCGGCCACGGCCGCTCCGAAGGACCGCGCGGGCACGTGGCCGACTGGTCGCGGTATCTGACCGACGCCGGCGAGCTCGCTTCCGGGCTCGCCCGGGACGCTCCCGGCGTGCCCCTGTTCGCCTTCGGCCACAGCATGGGCTCGCTCATCGTCCTCGATCTCGCGATTCGGAGCGCGGAGGCCGACCCGGGCGCGGACCCCGTCGCCGTCGCGGGTTGGATCGTGTCCGGGGTCGGGATCCGGCCGGCCGGCGTGGCGACGCCGATGAAGGTGGCCCTCGCACGCCTTCTGTCGAGGATCCTCCCGCGGCTCACGCTCGGTCTCGGGATCGCCCCGGAAGCCCTGTCACGGGACCCGGCCGTCCAGCGCGTCTATCGAGACGATTCGCTGGTCCTCGGGCGCGCCACCGTGCGCTGGGGCGCGGAGGCTCTCGACGCGATCGTGCGCGTCGAGCGGGGCGCGCACCGGATCCGCGATCCCCTCCTCATCCTGCATGGCGAGGAGGATCCCCTGTCGGACCCCGAGGGAGCGCGCTGGCTGGCCGGCGAGGTGGGAGATGCGGAGCTCCACATCTATCCGCACGTGCGCCACGAGCCGCACAACGACGCCGACGGGTGCGATCCGGTGGGAGATCTCCTCGCCTGGATCTCGGCGCGCATCGCCGAGGGGCGTCGTGTCTGAGCCGCGCCGGCGTCCGCCGGGGCCGGCGTGGCTGGCGCTGCCCGCCCTGGCGGCGGCGCTCGCGTGGCCGCTCGATCCGGGGCGCGCTCCTCAGGCTCCGCCGTGCGCCGGCGATCTGCGGGCTCCGTACCCGGAGTCCGTCGCCGAGCCGGACCTGTACTGCATGGCGCTCCTCCCCACGCCGCGCGTCCTCGATGCGAGCGGCGTCGCCGAGCTCCGTCGACCTCCGGGTCCGTTCAGCCTCGCCCTCACGGCGGAGGGCGGGATCCGCTATCGCGTGGTGCTCACCACGCACGGCCTGCCCGCCCCGGCCGAGCTGGGTGCGTACACGACCTACGTGGCGTGGGTGGCCGCGCCCCTCCTGTCCTCCGTCGAGCGGTTGGGCCAGGTCCCCGCTTCGGGCACCGCGCTCCTGGGGGAGGTGTCGCTCGATAAGTTCCTCCTGCTCGTGTCCGCCGAGGCCTCGGCCGACGCCCCCGCCCCTGGCGGCCCGTTCGTGCTTCGGGCCCAGTCGCCCTCGTCGAGGATGCAGCCGGCCGATTTCCTCGAGTTCATGCTGGGAGCCTCGAGCATCCCAGCGGGCGACTCCGGGATGGCCATGACGGGCGCTGCCGCGGTCGAGGATGGCTGGGGCGCCATCCCGATGCCCGCGGGGATCACCATGCTGCCCGCCATGATGGAGCTCCGTCCGCGTGTCACCCCGTGGCGGCCCGTGAGCGCGGGAACCGTGGTGGATGCCCGCCCCCGCGAGCTCGTCCGGCTCGCCGATGGCGATTCCATCGATCTCGACGCGGTGCTCGTGAGACGGCGGGTCGGCGACCGCACGCTCCTCGGGTACGGGTTCAACGGCCAGATCCCGGGTCCGCTGCTGTGGGTGCGTGAGGACGCCACCGTGACGGTGCGGTTCACGAATCGGATCGAGTGGCCCACGTCGATCCACTGGCATGGCATCCGTCTCGACAACCGCTTCGACGGAGTGCCCGGCGTCACCCAGGAGCCGGTCCTTCCGGGAGAGCGGTTCACGTATCGGGTCCATTTTCGGGACCCCGGCATCTACTGGTACCACCCCCATCACCGGGAGGACGTTCAGCAGGACATGGGGCTGGCGGGGAACCTCGTGGTCGAGTCGTCCGATCCAGGCTACTACGGTCCGGCGCACCGCGAGGAGATCCTCATGCTCGACGATCTCCTCATCGGTCCCGACGGGGCGGTGCCGTACGGGCTGGAGCGCGCTACGCACGCGCTCATGGGTCGATTCGGGAACACGATGCTGGTGAACGGCGCGCCCTCGTACCGGCTCGAGGTGCGCCCGGGCGAGGTCGTACGCTTCCTGTTCACCAACGTCTCGAACACGCGGACGTTCAATCTCTCCTTTCCGGGCGCCCGCATGAAGGTCGTGGGCACGGATGTCGGCAACTTCGAGCGCGAGGCGTGGATCGAGAGCCTGCCGATCGCGCCGGCCGAGCGCTACGTGGTGCACGTGCGGTTCCCTGCCGTCGGAACGGTCCCGCTGGTCAACCGCGTGCGAGGGGTGGACCACGTGGCGGGGCGCTTCGTGACCGAGCAGGACACGCTCGGCGTGATCCGCGTCGCGGGCGCCGCGGTGGACGACTCCATCGGCCGCTCGTTCGACCGGCTAGGCGCGCACGATGCCGTCCGACGCGGCATCGACCGCTACCGATCGCGTTTCTCCGGCCCGATCGCGCACGAGCTCGAGCTCGACATGCGGACGCGCGACCTGCCCCTGGTGGTCGATCGTCTCATGCAGGTGGACTCGGCGTACTTCCACCCGCTGGAGGCGACCGGCACGATGC
>CAZCLY010000013.1:0-156835 GCA_964499635.1 uncultured Gemmatimonadota bacterium
GGGAACCCCCCAGCCCCGTTGCATCTGACTAGACTGTCTAGTTAGATTCCGGCCATGAAGACCTATTCGACGTACGAGGCCAAGGCCAAGTTTTCCGAGATCCTGCGCCAGGTGCGACAGGGACGCACGGTCAGGGTGTCGTACCGGGGGGCCCCCGTGGCCGAGATCCGACCCATCGGTGGAGCCGACGCCAGCCTCGCACGGAGGCTCGAGCGCCTCGAGGAGCGCGGCGTCCTGATCCGGCCATCCGAGCGGACGGGAGAGCTCGATGTCGTTCGTCGCCGTCCGGGGGCGCTCGCCCGCTTCCTCGACGACCGCGAGGACTGAAGCCCGTTGAGCCTCGCGTACGTGGACACATCGTGCCTGGTGGCGATCGCGTTCGGTGGACGGGGAGCGAAGGGGCTGGGCAGGCGGCTGCGAGACTTCGACGAGCTCCTGTCGTCGAACCTGCTCGAGGCCGAGCTTCGAAGCGCGTTCCACCGCGAGGAGGTTTCGTTCGAGCCGGACCTGCTCTCGTGGATCACGTGGGTGCTTCCCGATCGAGCGCTCGGACGGGAGATGAGCCGCGTCCTCGAGATGGGGTACCTGCGCGGCGCGGATCTCTGGCACCTGGCATGCGCACTCTACTTAGTCGAGGATCCTCCCGAGCTGTCGTTCATCACGCTGGATGACCGCCAGGGGAACGTCGCGGCCGGGCTGGGCTTCGAGACATAGCGGTGGGGGCGCGTCCCGGGAACCACCGGACGGTATCCGATTCGATGAGTCGGATCCCGCCCGACGAGATCAGGTCGTTCATCACCGCGGTCGGCGGCCGGAAGAAGGGTGGCCATGCCAATCCGGAAAGCCAGTAGATCAGTGAATCCGACGGGGCCAGCTCGTCGGCGTGGAACTGCGCGATGAGGGCTTCATGTCCGTGCTTCTGTTGGGAGAACCCCATCTCCGACTGCGGCAGCAGAGTCAGCCCTTCGCTCAGCTCCCTCCGCAGCGCCACGAGATAGTCGCGCTCCTGGAGCCGGTCCTCCCGCCCCTCCCACCACGCCTGGACCGCCAGCGCGACAGGATGCTGGTGATGATCACGGCGCTCTCGGCCCCCAGACGCCGCCATGGGATCCGTGGTCGCATTCGCGCTCCCTGGGTGGGGCTCTCGGATTCTCCGGCTTGCGCATCGCTCATCCGGCGACGCTCGGATCTTCCGGTGCGTGCGAGCTCGCGGCGATCGATGCATCTCCCCCGGGCAGGCCGAACTCTCGCTCGAACACGCGCACGAAGGCCGGGTCGAACTCCGGGCGGATGAGGGGCCACGTATCGCGAAAGTACGGGGTTCGGAACAGCCGCCTGCCGGTAAAGCTCAACGCCTCGGCGGGAAGGACCCCCTCGTCCACCTGGCGTTGGACCTGGGAAAAGAGATTGGCGGCCGAAGTCAGGAGGTAGGATGCCCGCCACGCCTCGGCTCGCGCCAGCCGGTTGCTGACCCCGATCTGCCTTGCCAGGTACACGAGCGAGATCACGACGGCCACAGCCCCCGCGATCTCGCCCAGAGCACCGAGCATCTCCCAGTTCACGGAGTCCCTCCGGGGTCGACACGGAACGTCGTCACGGGGACGCGCATCGCCCCCACGCGCAGGGTGCCGAAGGACTCCCCGGGCTGCAAGCTCGCGAGGGGACATCCGCCCCGAGCCTGCCCAGGGTATTGCTCACCACGGATCCGCGTGCCCCATCCTCCCAGTCCGGGTTCCGACGTCGGGCGCTCGTTCCGGTCGCGCCCCGGCTCGGACACGACCTAGATTCACCGGGTGCGCCGGACCCCCAGGATCGCTGAACTGCAAGAGGGACGAATGCTGAATCGACGCGATTGGTTGCGGATCACGGCGGGCGCCGGCGCGGCGTTCGCGCTTCACGGGTGCGGGCGGGGTGAAGCCCGCCCGGGGGACGAGGCCGGTGTGGCCACGGACGACGACGGGGTGGCCACGGACGACGGCTCCGCGAGCCAGGAGATGAAGGAGATCCTCAAGCCGATTCCCTCGAGCGGCGAGGAGATCTCGGTGATCGGGCTCGGGGGGCGCTGGATCTCGACGCGCTCGACCCCGCAGGAGCTCGCGGATCATCGCGAGGTGCTGCACGTCCTCGCCGAGAACGCCCCGAGCTCGGGCCGGGTGTTCGACAGCGCCGCCGGATACGGGGGTGGCGCCTCCGAGGATCTGTCCGGCCAGTGGGCGGCCGAGGACGGGTTCCAGGACCAGATCTTCTGGGCCACCAAGGTCAACGTCGTGGGGCGGGGCGGCGGCTCGGCCGACCCCGAGGCCGTGCGCGCTCAGATCGAGCGCTCGTTCGAGCGCATGGAGCTCGACGTCATCGATCTCGATCAGGTCCACAACATGGGCGACCCGCCCACCCAGCTGGGCGTGCTCCAGGAGTACAAGCAGGACGGGCGGATCCGCTACATCGGGATCACGACGACCAGCCGGGGGCAGCACGGCGCGCTGGCGCAGGTGATGCGCGAGTATCCGCTGGACTTCATCGGGATCGACTACGCGATCGACAACCGCGCCGTGGAAGAGGACATCCTCCCGCTGGCCAGGGACGAGGGGATCGCGGTGATGGTCTACCTGCCGTTCGGCCGGAGCCGGATGTGGGAGCGGATCGGAGACCGGCCGCTGCCCGAGTGGGCGGCCGAGTTCGACGCGACCGCCTGGTCACAGTTCATGCTGAAGTACGTGATCTCGCACCCGGTCGTCACCGTCGCGGCGCCGGGAACGGGCGATCCCAAGCACATGGCGGAGAATCTGGGCGCGGCCTTCGGCCGCCTCCCCACCGAGGAGCACCGCCGCCGGATGGTCGAGCTGGTCGACGGTCTGCCGGGCGCCTGATCGCCCTCAACCAGCGAATCGAACAGGTCACGCCGCCCGTCAGGGGGTCGCCCAACCCCCCCCCGCGATGGCGGGCTCGACCAGCGGGACCCGGGAGGCATTCAAACCCTCGCGCCCGCGGCGCTGCTCGTCGACCGCGGGACGGTGAGCGCGGCCGAGGTCCTGGTCCGCCGAGCCGGGGACGGGAGCAGGACGATCGTGCTGGGACCGCGGGGGCGCTCGACTATCAGAGCACGTTCCTGGCCCGCTTTCACGATGACGGGGACGACTGGACTCCGGGAAGCGCCGGACGATGCGCGGCATGGGCGGGTGCCGTCCGGGGCCCCTCGGCGATCTCACTCGTCTCGCCGGGCCGTCACCTCGTCCCGGAGCCTCTCGAGATCGTCATCTCGGATCCGGTAGTCGAGAAGGAAGGCGCGAGGGTCCGTGCGGTGCCGCTCTGGCAGGGCATCCCAGGACCCTGGCGAGAAGAGGACCGGCCGGGGCAGCCGCGACAGGAGGAGCTGCCCTGGCAGATCGGGGACGTCGAACTCGACCCCCAGCCCCTGCTCCGCCAGGATGGCGCCGAGGTCCGTCGCGACGGCCAGTCCGAGCACCGGGTCGCGCTCGCACAGCAGGACGGCGTGGGCCCCGACGCGTCTCGCGTACGCCGCCGCGCGGGCGACGCTCGTTCGGCTGGGCGCGATGGACACGAAGACCAGGTCCGATGCCCGGTCGGCCAGGCTCGCGCGCACTTCGTTCATGTGGAAATGCGTCGCGACGACTTTCCCGGGGTCCACGTTCGGCAGGACATCCAGCTCGTGGGACCGGACATCGCCTCCCAAACGCCGGCGGATTTGATCTGCGAGGGACCGGCTCAGGGTGCGCGAGCATTCCAGTACGTGGACAGGAGGGGGCGGAGCATCGTGCAGGGCGATCTCGCGAACGAGCTCGACCGCCTCCGTCTCGCCGACACTGAAGCGCTCACGGAGGTCAGTCAGGAAGCGTCGGATCGTGGCATCGCGGCCAGGGGCGCCGTGCGGCATCGCGCGCAGGGAGACGAACGTCCCGAGGGGCCTCTCGACCTCGACCAGACCGGCGTCCTGCAAGGCGTGGTAGGCCTTCCGGACGGTATGGAGGTTGATCCCCCAACGCTCCGCCCCCTCGCGCAGGGTCGGCAGCCGCTCGCCCGCGGGCAGCGCGCCGCTCGAGATCCGATACCGCAGCGCCTCGGCCAGCTGGCGGTAGAGCGGTACGTCGGCGGAGGCAACCAAATCGATCGGTCGACCGTCCATGTTATATCATATCTCTAACATAGGAATCGCAGCATAGAGTATAACATGCGCGCACATGTTATAGCAAGCAAATCGCCGTCGTCCCGGGGGCTCGGTCGCGACCCGAGGGTCCTGACCTTCATCGGCGGACCGTGCCCATATGAAACGGAGGCCCATCGATGCTTCGATCTCCCTTGATCGCCGTGTGCATCGCGCTCACGGGAACGCCCTCGCTCGCTGCCCAGGAATGCGACATCCCGGTCCTCCGGCAGGGACCCCGTGGCTTCTCGTTGCAACTCGAGCGGGTCCCGGAGGGAGAGTCCGCAGTCCTGTTGCGCGAGGGAGCCGAGCGCGTCGTCACCGCCGTCCTGCCGCAGGGCTCCGGCCTGGCGGGCGACGTCGTGCGCGGCTCCGAATCGTCGGCATTGGTCCTCCGCTGCGATCCGGGACGCCTTCGCGTCCTGGTGGCCGGCCCCGGGGGTGGTGACGCCCGGGAGGTGATGAGCGCGGACCGCGACGCCTTCGATCGCTACGAGGTGCGCGTGAACGCGGTCCGGGGCGACGGAGCCGAAGCGGTGTTCGTCGTTCGCGGCGGCGTGATCGAGCCGATCGACGGGCCCGCGCTCGACATGTTCCAGGGCCGCGTCCCGCTCGAGCCCGGTGACGTCGCCGTAACCACGGAGACGCGCGAGGTCGTGTCACCGGCCACCCCGCTCGAAGGCACGGTCGCCCTCGGCTCGCTGGGGCCATATCTCTCGGTGCCCGTCGGCCTCCCCGGCGGCGGCCGGGCCCGGTTCATCCTCGATCTGGCCGCCACGCGGAGCCTGATTCGCCGTGATCTCCTGCCAGCGGGGACTCGGGTCCGCGAGCTGGTGGCGACCGAGCGCTCCGCGGGCGGGACCCGTCGGATCGGCGGTGCGGCCGAGGGCGCGGGTGGGAGGGCCGAGGACATCGGAGTCGTCGCGACCGTGGACTGGCTGGCGCTGGGGGACCTCCGCATCGAACGGTTCGAGCCCCTCGTCTGGGATCGGCCGTTGCGGATCGCGGGAGAGGAGGTCGACGGCGTGCTGGGACTGGACGTGCTGCGCCGGGCCGACCGCATCTACGCCGCCTTCGGGGCCGGTTCGGAGGGGGCGGGCGCGCTGCGGCTGGGCGGCCCCCAGCTCGAAAGAGCGCGCGAATTCCGGCTCCGCGAAGTCCGGGGTCTGCTTTTTCTGGAAGGACGACTCGGCGATCTCCCTGTCCTCGGCCTTCTCGACACCGGGGCCAGGCTCTCCGTGATTCCGGCGGAGCTGGCCGAGCGCGAGGAGTGGCCGGTCGGCACCGAGGACATCGACGCGCTCCGCGGCGTGGACATGCGCCCCCTTCCGGTTCGTCCCATCCTGGCTCCGCCACTCTCGCTCGGCTCCTACCGGCCGCCACCCTCGGACTTCGTGTCGGGTCCGTTTCCGGCGGTTCAAAACCTCGGGCTTCGAGCCGACGTCGTCGTTCTCGGGCAGCCGTTCTGGCGCGCGGTCGGGCCCGTGGAGATCGACTTCCGGCGGCGGATCCTCCGGCTCCCACGTCCCTGACGATCTTCGGGGCTCAGGCAGTCCGCGTTTCTGTCCTGATCGGGCGGGCGTCTCAGAACGCCTCGATGGCGCGTTCGAGAAGATCGACGACTCCCATCGCCTTGGCCGCCCGGCGAAGGTAGTGTCCCGGTCGAGGTCGTCTCCCTGGGCCTCAGGATGCCCAGCGCGGCTTTTCACTGGCGCTCCGTGACCCTCCGATATGGTCGTATCTATCCAGTCTTGCTACCGTAGAGGCCACAAGAGATTGACACTCTGTGTCCGTTGCGGTATGTAGCCGACCTTCGACAGGTGGGGTTTCAGGACGGGAGCCCCCTCGAGGAGCCGGGTCTCCTGATCGAGCGCTTCGACCTTCCGGAGCGTCTGGATCGAGCGAAGTCGCTTCCGCTCCTCGAGGACGCCGCCTCGCTTCTCGGTCTCCGCCGACGGGAGAAATACGACCCATCGCTGGAGCGGATCGCGGACGCCCTCGTGGAACTGGGGCTCGGGGAGCCCGAGCTCGGCGCCTTCTTCGATCACGTCGTCTACGCGTGGATCACCGAAACGGGGACCTCCACGCGAAGAATATCGCCGTGCTCCACGACATCCGGCCGGGCCGGCTGGGCTCGGAGCCCGGGTACGAAGGGGCCAGGTACGCGCCCCTCTACGACCTCCTCAACACGCGCGTCGTTCTGCGGGACGATCTCTTCGCCCTCCCGCTCGACGGCAAGCAGAACGGCCTGCGGCGAAAGGACCTCGCCCTGCTCGCGCGGCGAGGCCCTTTGAGCGCCGTCGCCGGGAGACGTACCCCCAATGCTTGAGCTGTCGGAGCGGATCCTCGAGCTCCTCTTCGGCCTCTCCTCCTCCACGATTTACGTGGCGGTGGGGCTCCTGTGCTGGGCGGAGGCCCCCTTCTTCCTGGGGTTCGTGACGCCGGGAGAGCTCGCGGTGGCCGCCGGGGGCGTCCTCGCCTCCAGAGAGCAGGTCGCATTGGGTTGGCTGGTGGCCGTCGCGGTGGCCGGAACCGTGACGGGCAATACGACGGGCTTCTTCCTGGGCCGCCGCTGGGGCGCGCGCATGCTTGGCTGGAAGCCTCTCCAGCGCGTGCTCGGGCGGTCGATCGCGAAGGCCCGCGGCTTCGTGGCCCGCCGGGGGGAATGGGCGATCGTGCTGGGACGGCTGGCGACGCCCACGCGCATCATCGTGCCCTTCCTCGCCGGCGCCTCTCCGCTGCCGTACCGGCGGTACCTGCTGTTCGATCTCCCCACCACCGTGGTGTGGGCGGTGGTGTGGGGCCTCCTCGGGTTCGGGTTGGCAGGGTCGTGGAGAACGCTACAGGAGGTGGCCGGAGCGGCGGCCTTCCTGGTTCTCGCCCTGTTCATCGCGGCGCTCGTCATCCGCTGGTTGGCGGTGAGGATCGCGGCCAACGGGCCCCGCGTGCGGGCCGCGTTCCGCGTCCTGCTGGACGTGACGGGGGTGCGGAGACTGATGCCGGCGTTCGGCTGGCTGGGCCGCCGCTTCGATCCCCGCCTCGCCCGCGGCCTCGGGCTCACGGTCGGCTTCCTCGCCCTCATCGGGGCGGTGGCGGCGATCGGGCTCGTGATGAGCCAGACCCGAGCGGTTCGGGGCCTCGCGCTCCTCGACTTTCCGGTCCTGCAGTGGATGGGGGCCACGCGCACCGCGGACGCGGTCCGGATCGCCCGCGCGGTCCTCACGGCGTTCCACTGGCCCGGCGTCCTCGCCGTGATGCTCCCCGTGGCGGCCCTCCTCGCCTGGAGGGCCGGGATCGCGGCCGCGGTGCGCGCGGGAGTGGGCGTCCTGGGCGCCGGCGGGGGCGCCTACTTCCTCGACCGCTACGTCCTGGAGGGGGTGGTCCCGCACGCCGAGTACCCGTCGGTGCCGGTGGCCGTCGCGGCGGCGCTCATGGCGCACGCGACCGCGGCGGCGGCCCGGAGATGGGGATGGGGACCCTCGGTGGCGACCGCGGCGGTGGGCTTCTTCCTCGTCTGCACGGTCGCCCTGGCCACGGTGGTGGCGGGCTGGGCCGCGCCGTCGGGCGTCCTCCTGGGCTTCGCGATCGGGTTGGGGTGGGCCACCACGCTGGAGCTTCCCGGCGTCGTCCTGCGGTCGGAACCGCCCGACCCCGAGCCGCGGGAGCCGACCGTGGCCGGGGCGGGAGAACCGCACTGAGCGGGCATCGGCCCCCGACCACCAGGCTCACGCGACGGGTTGCGGGAACACGTACACGGTCAGTAGTATACGTATACGTGTTACGGACCAGGAGGGAATCCAATGGGCAGGAAGTCGAAGCTCACGGTGACCATCGACCGCGAGCTGATTCCCCGGGCGAAGCGCCACGCGCGGTCCCTCGGCGTATCGCTCAGCAGCCTGATCGAGGGCGCGCTGCGAGAGATGAGCTCCGACGTGGAGGCCCCGTTCTCGGAGCGCTGGGGGGGGACGTTCGTCCCGGCCGATCGCGATGACGAGCGATACCGGCGGCTGGCGAAGAAGTACCTGTGACTCTGCTTCTCGACACCGACATCCTGATCGACGTCGCCCTCGGTAGAGAGCCTCACGCGGAGGCGTCGGGACGACTGATCGATCACCTGGAGCGACGCCCGGGAAGCGCGTTCATCGCGTGGCACAGCGTGTCCACCTTCTACTACCTGGTCGCGCCGGCGCGGGGCGGCGGGGATGCGAGGACGTTCATCGAGGAGCTGACGAGCTTCGTGGACGTGGCGCCGACGAGCACGGCGGATCTTCGCTACGCGACACGTCTCCCGCTCGCCGACTTCGAGGATGCGATGCAGGTGGCCGCCGCGACGGCGTGTGGGGCGGAGATCATCGCCACGCGCAACGTCCGGGATTACGAGGGCTCGCCCATCCCGGCTCGCACTCCCGCGGAGCTGCTCTAGCAGCCACCGGGGGACGCCGGTGACGGGCTACGAGTCGGCGGTGAAGCGGATCGTGATGGAGACCTTGAAGGCGACGAAGTTGCGATCCATGGATTCGACCTCGGGGCACGTGTATTCGCCGACGACGGTCGTGGCGCTCACGTCGACCTTGCCCTCGCACATGTCGAACTCCGCCGTCGCCGTGCGCCCGCCGGTACCGACCGTGATGCCGTATCCGTAGTCACCGTACGTGAAGATGACGAAGGGTTCACCCGACGTTTCGTCGCCGTACACGATCCACGTCTGTCCGTCGTCCGCCGTGTAGCTCGGCTTCGTGGTGAGGGGGATCTCCTCGTCGATATCGAACGACCCGGTGACCTTCAGTGCCGCAGTGCCGGCCTTGTAGTACCGCTCGGCACCGGACGCGAACGGGTTGGGCTGGCCGGCGGCGGGCATGTGGACGGCCAACAGCGTGCCGGCGACGAGGGCGGGGAGAGTCACGCGATGCATTGGAGCGCCTCCTTCGGTCAGGGTTCTCGACCAAGGCCCCGAGCGCCGCCCAGTCGAGCGATTCGAACACCTTCACCACACGGTGGTGTCGCGGAACTCCCGGTTCATGCGGGCCGGCGGAGGGCGCTCCCGCGGGCCAGCCGCCGGTCTGCGCGAGGACGGGTGAAGCCAGAGATGGGACGCGCACGAAGGGGCCCGCGAGGCGGCGGGTCCGCGAGGGGAGCGACGACACGAAAGGCGTCCGGCTGCAAGCGTGGGGCGCACTGCCGGGCCCGGTCATCCATGGCGAAACGGCATGCGGCGGGCCCGCGGTCCCCCACGCTCGAGCGATCTTCTGCGAACCCGCAGCGACGCTACCAGATGCGATCCGGCACGGCAAGATCCCCGTCCCGTTCGATCGCCGCCGAGCTCGCGGGTGGGGTGTTGACCGATCGCTCAACCCCCCGTATGTTGAGGGAACACTCAACGAGGGCACATGGGTCTTTCCTTCGGCGAGCAGTTGCGTCGCTGGCGCAAGAAGAAGGGGTTCTCGCAGCGCGAGCTCGCGCGGCAGGCCGGCATCGACTTCACCTACGTGAGCAAGGTGGAGAACGACGTCCCCGGCTTCGAGCGCCCCTCGGAGGAGGCCCTGACCAGGCTGGCGGACGCCCTCGATGTGGACGCCGACGAGATGATCACCCGGGCCGGAAGGGTGCCGTCGGACGTCCGGCGGATCCTCGTCGACGACTTCTCGCTCGTCAAGGAGATCCGGGAACGCAGAGGGGGGCCCGGCAACGGCCCCGGAGGATCGACATGACCGGGAAGACAGGGAACACGGACCCGCGGACCACGTTCGTATCGTTCCTGCTCGACGAGACCGGCTCGATGGAGTCGATCAAGGACGACACCATCGGCGGCTTCAACGAGTACGTGAACACGCTCGCGAAATCGGGCGGAGACATCCTGTTCAGCCTCGTGAGCTTCAACTCGAGCCGCACCGAGAAGCGGTACGTGGCCGAGCCGATCGCCGACGTGGCGCCGCTCACCGAGGGGGACTACACGCCGGCCGCCGGTACGCCGCTCATCGACGCCGCCGTCAAGATCATCAAGGCCACCGACGAGGCGGTCGCCCGCCGCGGCGACCAGCCGAACGTCGTGATCGTGATCCAGACCGATGGGCAGGAGAACGTCTCGGTCGAGTACGATCGCAGGGATCTGGCCGCGCTGGTGAAGGAGAAGGAAGCCGCGGGCTGGGAGTTCGTGTTCCTGGGCGCCGGGCTCGACGCGTTCGAGGCCGCCGGGGCGGCCGGGATGGTCCTCTCCGCCGGTCGCGTCATGTCCTACGGCCGGGACCGCTCGCCGGCGGCGTTCAAGCAGGTCGCGATGAACATCGCCGAGTTCTCGGCGCGTGGTACCCCCGACGCGCTCGACTTCAGCCCGGACCAGCGGGCCGCGGCTGGCGACGAATACCACGGTCGCCGCCCGCGAAAGAAGGGCGGGACGAAGCGCGATCGAAAGAAGAAGGCTCGGCGGCGCGACGCCGGCGGGCGGCCCTCGACGGTGGACGACATCGAGCTGTAGCCGAGCGTCCTGAAGCTGGTGGGCCGCCGGTCGGAACGGCACGGTCCAGGTGTGTCGGTGCGGGGCCGTGACGGATTCCGGCCGGTCTTCCCGCTTTCCGGGTGGGACGCGCCGGCGCTGGCACCGGCGCCGGGACGACCCCTGTCCGCCACGCACGCGAGGTGAAGCATGAAGATCAAGAGGTTCATCGGGGCCGTCGTCACCGCCGGGTTGGTGCTGCTGGCCGTGTGGCTCGTCGCGAGCTCCGCGCTCGGCGCTGCGCCACCACAGGTCGCCCCGTCGAGCGCGACGGCGCAGGCGGCGGAGGGCTTCGAGTGGTTCTGGGCCATCAACGGCCCGGTGGCGGCGGACGGCGGTGGCGATCTGTCGGTGGACGCGGAGGGGAACGTGTTCCTCGCCGGGAGCCACGCCGGCCTCGACATGGATCAGGACGGGGTCGTGGACTTCGCCTCGGGGGCGACGGCCTTCGTGGGGGCGAACAACCCCCTGTTCATGAAGCTCAATCGCGGGCCCACGGACGATCGCGTCCGGCTGCGCTGGATGCGGTCGCCGCGCACGCCGGCTGATCGGTCGCAGACGAAGATCGCCGCGGACGGCCGCGGCGGGGCCTATGTCATCGGCGCCTTCATGGAGTCGGTCGCGTTCGAGGACGGCCCGACGCTCGCCGGCTCGGGTGGGAACGACGCCTACGTGGCGCGCTACGATGGCGACGGGGCGGTGACGTGGGCGAAGGTGTTCGGCGGCCCCGGAAGCGACGGGGTGTACGGGGTGGCGAGCGATGGTGACGCGAACGTCTACGTGACCGGGCTCGGGACCGGCAGCTTCCCGCTCGGCGATGGAGCGGAGTTCCGGGCCTCGGGAGAGCGCTCGGCGGTCCTCGTCTCCTACGACCCGTCGGGCGCTGTGCGCTGGGCCCGGATGTTCGGGACCGGCGCGCCGTTCGCCTTCAACCTGCGGGTGTCACCGGACGGCGTGGTCTACGTCACCGGCGAGCTCGAGGGCGCCGCGGACTTCGATGGCGATGGCAGGGTCGATCTGCCCGCGCCCCGAGACCGCGACGGGTTCGTGGCGAAGTTCGATACCGACGGCGGGTTCCTCGACGCGTGGGCGGTGCCGGCCCCCGCGCAGGTGGCGTTCCTGCCGGATGGCGACATCCTGGTGGCGAGCGTTGTGGGCGGCCAGGTGGAGGAGCGCTATGGGCCGGCCGACTTCGATGGGGATGGGCGGGCAGACCTCGTGCTCGAGGGCGCGTCGACGGGCGCGTGGGTGGGGCGCTTCTCGCCTGGCGGCGAGCGGCGCTGGCTCCGGGCCTACCGGCTCATCCCTTCCGACCTCGAGGTGCGGGACGGCTGGATCGTCATGCCGGGCAACTACACCGGTGTGCCCGACCTGGACGAGGACGGCGTGCCCGAGCCCGCTGACCGCACGGTGGATCCGTCGCTCGAGACGGATCTCGCCATCCTGGTCATGTCGGCGGAGGACGGCCGGCCGGAGCGCGTGTGGACGGCCCCCGGCCCCGGGAACGACGTGGCGTCCGCGGTCGCGTTCCTCCCGGGCGAGCCCGCGGTGGTGGTGACCGGATCGATCCAGATCACGGCCGACTTCACCGGCGATGGCGAGGCGGGCGAGGGCTGGGTCGTGTGCGAGAACCGGGGAGACGTGTTCTTCGCGCAGTACCGGCTGCCCGAGCGGCTCGCCGCGGACCGGCCGGTGGACCGCGATGAGGCTCGCGACGCGGCTCGCGATGAGCCCCGGGACGCGGCTCGCGATGACCCCCGGGACGCAGCTCGCGACGAGCCCCGGGACGCACCTCGGGATGAGACTCGCGATGAGCCCGCGTCGATCACGCTCGAGGCGTCGCTGGCCGAGCGCGAGGGACGGCTCGAGGCCGACCTCGTCTGGGCGGGGATCACGGCCACCGAGGTCGACATCTACCGGAAGGACGAGCGGATCGCGACGGTCGCCAACGATGGCGCGCATACCGACGTGATCGTGCGCGATCAGGTCTCGCGCCCGTACCGCTACCGCGTCTGTGCAGTCGGAACGACGACGTGCTCCGCTATGGTGGAGGCCACCTCGCGACGGTAGGGTCACGGTAGGATCCCGGCTGTCGTTCGGGGTGCGCTCCGGCTCGGCGCTGCTGGCCGCCCGGTCAGTTGTGTCGATCCACCTTCCGCCCGCGACGCGCCGCGAGGATCCGGTGCACCGTCTGGACCTGATCCGGGTGCAGATGGATGTTCGCAGGGTCCAGGCTGACCGGTTTCCCCGGGAACATCACGTTCCGGGGATCTTCTCGTGACGACCGGTGTCCGAGGCCCAGGTAGTGGCCGAGCTCGTGGGCGAGGCCGTGCCCCATGAGCGCGTCCTGGACTTCGCCTCGCTTCACCACCCGGCCGACGACGATGGTGGTACGGCCGATCGGCGGGCTCCTGCGGGCGACGGTGTTCCGGCGTCCGATCCGGTTCACGAAGACGACATCGATCATGCCCGGCCGCCTCCACTTCGACGGAAGCCCGGACAGCGGCCACTTGAGCTCGAACCTCCCCGGGAGATCATGGACCCGGGTCTCTCTGCGTTCGAGCCACAGCATCCCGGAGGCCCACACCCGGTTCGCCCAGTCGATCGCGGCGTCGACCGACGCGAGGGTGTCGCGCCTCCCGATCCAGGAGCCCGGGAGCTTCCCGCCGCTCGAGACGATCGTCACGCTGAGATACAGCCTGAACGGATCGAGTCGCACGGCGCGCACGGGGCTGAAGAACGTGCTGGCGGAACGCGGCACTTCCTGGATCCCTCGGGTGAAGGCCACCTTGCCACGGTACATGCGCCTGCTGAACAGCAGGGCCCGATCCTCGTCGGAGCTCATCGTCAGCGATCGGGTCCGGTAACCCACCGGCGTCACACGCAGATTGCCGTGGCTCCGGGTCACCGGGTGGCTCTTCCCGGAGAAGTTCTTCTTCCTGAAGAGTGTCAACGACACCCGGCCCTCCCCGCCCGTCGTGCCTGCCCGTCCCTGGACCCGGGGGGATGGCAGCATGCCACATGCCGCCGCATCCGCCCGGACGAGCGGCGGAGTCCGTCATCCATCGTCGGCGGGCGTGACGGCTGGCGGTCCCGAGCCTCGTTTCTCGCCTGGACCATCGTCGCAGGTCACCGAAACAAGTCCGAGTCAAGCGATAGACTTTCGCTCGAGCCACGGCATCCCGCGGGCCGACACCCGGTCGAACGGATCGATGCGCACGGGCGGAACAGGAGGACTCGAATCCGACGTTCGTCCAGTCGTCGATCGCCGTGCGACCGATCGCCGACCTCGGGCGTCACAAGCATGAAACCCACGACCAGCAGCGACTGGAGGGGCACGGATGACCTACGATGCGTCCGAGGCGGAGCTCCTACGGCATTACGAGGCGGCAGTCCCCTACTGCAGGGCACTCAGCCGTCGCCACGACGCTTCCGATGCGGACGATCTTCTTCAGGACTCGCTCACCAAGGCTCTGGAGAAGTTCCCTTCGCTTCGGGATGACGGCCGGTTCAAGACGTGGTTGTTCACGATCATCACGCGCACGTTCTACTCGAGCGTTCGGGGCGGCCGAGATTGGCCGCCGCCGGCCTCACGCTGGCCGTCCTGGCGGCGGCCTGCCGGATGCCGGTGGAGCAACCGGAGCCGCTCGGGGTCGTCCTGTCCGGGGTCCTGGACGGCAGCTCCGACGCCGCAGCCGCCGACCTCCTGTCGATTCCTTGGGTCGACGAGACGAACACGACGGTCTCGGGCCTCATCGGGAAGCCGACCTCGACGGACTTCGCGCTTCGGTTTCTCGTCGTCCTGTTGGAGACGTCGGCGTCGGAAGCCGAGCCGCGTGGCAGGTCCCGGGTCTATGGCTCCCGAGGAAGCCTCACGTGACCCGACATCGTCAGCCTCCCGTCGCCCACGCTCAGGGTCTCGAGCCCGGCGTAGTCCCGTCCGAGGCCGAGGACCATGGTCAGGAGGTCCCCCGGGCCACGCAGCACCCGGCCGGGCACGCGCAGTCGCCCGAGCCGCGTCTCGCGGTAGTCCATGCGCAACCGCCCGTCCTCCAGCGTGGGAACGGCATCCATGTACACGCGCACACGGCGGCTCCAGGCCTGGGCGTAGCCGGATACGAGGACGCGCCCGTCGGGGTGAAAGCGCACCTGGGCCTGCCGGAGGCGGAGGCGCGGGTTCAGCGCGTACCGGATGCGGCCCCAGAGGCCGCTCGGAGCCCGCGCGGCGCGCGTGTCCAGAGCCCGTCGGATCTCCTCCGGCGTATCGAGCGCTTCCAGCTCCTCGGGACTCAAGGTCGACATGATCTGCCGGATCTCGACGAGCTGGGCTCCGACATCGAGCGCCGACGTGGCCTCGGTCTCCGTGATCGACAGATCCATGTGCCCGGTTTTGATCCCCGCCTGAACGGCCCGCGCCATCTTGTGGAAGAACCGGGACGCGGCTTCGGGGGAGCTGGCGACCGGTCTGCCGACTCCGGACGCGGGTCTCTCATCGACAGCCGTCGCCTGCGCCGAAAGCGCCGACCCGAGGCCCGGCTCCGGTGGCGCCGGCTCGGTGGCCGCGACGAGCCAGACGAAGCAGGCAACGAAGAAGAGAACGACCCAGCGCAGCCGGAAGCGGTGGAACAGTCTGCGAGGCGTGAACATGCCGCGCAGGACTCGCCGTGGAGACGGCAGAAGTCGGCGCCAGGTGCCGAAGACGATTCGGAGCAGGGGGAAACGGTCGTGTCTCACAGGCGTGGCTCCTCGGACCCAACATGGAAGGGCCGGTCCTGCACGGAAAGCGGGTTCGTGGGGCCCGGCCCGCCATGGTTCGCCGGGCGCGCGGGCGACCGCCCCGCACGCGGCGGGCTCCAGGCTGGCCGGAAGAGTCCGGACCGGCGCTCCGCGTCAGCCCGCGCCCGGGCGCACGGCCACGTTCTCGGGACCGTGGAGCCCCTCGCGGGCCACCTCGCGCGGCGCGGCCGAGCCGTCGAGGGCATCGAGAAAGAACAGACGGCTCTTCCCGAAGTCGCCGATCACGAGTCGTCCCGCACGGAACACGAGCCCCATCGGGACCCCGCCGTCGGGTAGCGTCGCCACGACCGCCCTGAACGCTCCGGACGAGCCGTCGAAGCGGACGACCCGGGACCCGGCCGCGCTGCTCACGTACAGATCGCCATCGGGCCCGAACGCGACGTCGGACGGATACGAGAGGCTGTCGGTCGCGAAATCGTCGACGCGACGGCCGGTGGCGGGGTCGAAGCGGCTGACGGTCTGGGCGGTCGAGTTCGCGACGTACAGGAGGCCGCTCGGACCGAAGGCGAGGCCAATCGGCTGGACGAGTGTCGAGTCCTCGGCCGCGACGCCCACGAACGAGCCGTCGGGCGCATAGCGGAGCACCCGCGGGCCGTCGCTCACGAACAGGTCGCCATCGGGCCCGAAGATCAGGGAGAACGGCTGCGTGAGCGGCTCGCCGGAGGCGACCACGTCCCGGAACGACCCCGCCTCGGCGTCGAACCGCAGGATGCTCGCGCTCCCGCTCGAGGCGACGTACAGGGCCCCGTCGGGTCCGAACGCGATCCCCGTCGGGTTCGCCAGGCCGCCGGACCGGGCCTCCACCGCCGTCCCGCGGAAGACGCCCGATTCGCCGTCGTACACGGTGACCGTGTGGTCGGCGATGTTGGCCGCGACGATGTCGCCCGGCCGAACGAGGACCGGGGTCGACCGGGCGGGGTCCTGTCCGGCGGCGGTCCCCGCGAGGCGGCCGATGCACGTGAAAGCCAGCGCGACTGCGAGCGCGGTGGATGCACGAATCACGAGGTTCCTCCGATCCTGTCGTAGTGTGGGGTGCCCTCGGGGCCCGACCCCCGCCGGCAGCGGGGCGCTCGGGCTCAGAAGAGATCGCCGGCGCCGTACCAGGCCGCCGGGTAGCCCGAGTCCATCAGCGCTCCGATCGAGAGCTCGGTGATCGCCGGCGTGAATCCTACGGCGCTCATGATGTCTCCGGCGAACGCCCAGTGCAGGCCCTGGACGGGCATGTCCTCCCTGCGTCCTCCAAGCGCCCGCCGGTAGCCCTCGAGACCGAGGACACCGAAGTACCGCTGGCGGTCACCGTCGAACCACGCCGGAGAGATACCCAGGAAGGATCCCACGAGACCGAGCGCGTGCCCCATCTCGTGAACGGCGAGGAACCGCCGCAGCGTCGGGTCGAGCGACGCCAGGTCGGTCGCGCGGTTGAGCGTTATCAGACCGTACACGGCCGTCGGGCGCGGCATCGGGCGCTGAGCGCAGACCGTGCCCGCTGCGTCCACTTCCTCCTGGCCCGCGAAGACCTCGAACGACGTCGCCACGTGGACGACGACGCCGCGCTCCTGCTGGCGGGCCGTCTCGAGCGGCGCATCGTCGGTCGGGTACAGGTCCCGGCAATGGCTCGCGTCGGTGTCCAGCGGGACCGCCGGAAGCTCGAGCCGGATCACCTCCTCCCACCGCCGGGCCGCCGCCGTCAGCTCCTCGCGCCAGGCCGTGCTCACGCTCTGGCTGAACACGAGGGAGATCGTGAAGGTCGACGGCGCGGTCTCGGGAGGTTGGACCCATGCACCGACGCTGTCGCGCAGCGTTCCGGGACCGCGGACGTACACCCGGGTGAAGCCGTAGGCCGCGGCCGCTCGCAGCGTCGCCGTCGCGCCCTCGGTCCGCACCACCTCCGCGACCTCCGGCACCGAGGTCGTCCAGCGGAGGCTGGCGGGGTCGATCGCCACCGGCGAGCCATCGACGTCGCGAGCTTCGACGGAGATCGTCATCTCCTCCGCCCCGGAGATGGTGACCACCGGCGGGGTGAGGATGGAGAGGCTCGTGGCGTCGTCTGCCGGCCCGGTGGCGGAGGCCCCGGCGCACGCGGCGAGCAGAAGGGCGGGCATGGCGTCCCGGGCAATCGGCCACGGCGCCTGTCGCGCGCCAGCCCGCGCCGATCCCGGCCCGACGCCCGACAGCCCGCGGCGACGCTCCGTCCGTGCGCTGGCTGGCATGTGAACCTCCTCCGCCGGGGTTCGGACGGTGTCGTGACAACCCCAGAACGGCCCGTCCCCCGATCGTGTGACGGGAGGCCGGCGATCCCGCCCTCTTGAGTTTTCGCGGCCACCGCATATTTTTAGTCGACACTAAAAACTCGTCGGCCGGGGCGCGGGAGCACATCGCGACCGCTGGCCGCTTATGGGAGGGGGAGTCAGGGTGGGTCCCATCATCGCGCTGCTCGTCTTCGTGGTCCTGGTCGCCGCCGCGGCTCTGGTCTTCTGGCCGGAGCGCGGCGGGCTGGCCCGTGTGATGAGGGGGCACCGATCGACGGACCGGGTGCTCCTCGAGGACGCCCTCAAGCACCTGTACACTTGCCAGGCCGTGGGACGGCCCTGTGTAGCCGGGACCGTGGCGGAGCACCTGGGCGTGTCCGACGGTCGGGCAGAGGCGCTGCTCCAGCGGCTCCAGGCATCCGATCTCGTCCGCGTTGGCGCGGAGGGCGCACGCCTCACGGCGGTCGGTCGTGAGTCCGCGCTCCACCTCGTGCGCGCCCACCGTCTGTGGGAGCGCTACCTCGCGGACCGCACGGGCGTGCCGGCCGGCGAATGGCACGAGGAGGCCGAGCGAATGGAGCACGCGCTCACCCCCGACGAGACCGATGCCCTGGCGTCCCGGCTGGGCCACCCGCGGTGGGACCCGCACGGCGACCCGATCCCGACGTCGGGCGGGGATCTCCCGGACACTCGGGGCGTGGCCCTGACGGAGATCGCTCCGGGGCGGACGGTGGAGGTCGTGCACCTCGAGGACGAGCCCCGGGAGATCTACGAAGCGCTGCTGACCGACGGGATCGAGCTCGGGGCCCGGCTCGACGTGGTCGGCCGCGACGCGGACACGGTCCGGGTGCACGTCCGGGATCACGAGTGGTCGATCGAGCGCGACGTCGCGTGCAACATCACGGTCCGCCGGCTGCCACCGGGGAGCTCTGCCGACCGTCCGGTCGAGACGCTGCTCGATCTGGCTCCGGGTGAGGTGGGGCGGGTCGTGGGGATCTCGCCGGCCTGCCAGGGCGCGCAGCGGCGGCGGCTCCTCGATCTCGGTGTCGTGAAGGGGACGGAGATCGAAGCCGAGCTTCGGAGCGCCGCAGGGGATCCGATCGCCTACCGCATCCGTGGGGCGCTGATCGCGCTGCGCCGGCAGCAGGCGGAGTGGATCCGGATCGATCGGGTGGCGAGCCTCGAGGCCGTCCCCGAATCCGGGCCGCGAGCCCGGGCGGCCGCGGGAGCGGACGTCTGATGCCCTCGCTCGCCCTCGATCACTGCGCCTCCTGCTCGCAGCACCGCGCGCGGAACCTCGTCCGGCTCGGTTTGAGCCCCGATCGCTGGGACGACCTGGTGGCGCTCGCGGGCAACCCGAACACCGGGAAGAGCACGGTGTTCAACGCGCTGACGGGGCTCCGCCAGCACACCGGCAACTGGCCCGGGAAGACGGTGGTGCGGGCCGAGGGGGTGTACGCACGCGAGGGTCGTCGCGTGAAGGTCGTCGACCTGCCGGGGACGTACTCGTTGCAGGCCGGGAGCACGGACGAGGAGGTGGCGCGCGACTTCGTCCTGTTCGGGCGGCCCGATGTGACGGTCGTCGTGCTCGACGCCACGCGGCTCGAGCGCAACCTGAACCTGACGCTCCAGATCCTCGAGATCACGGATCGCGTGGTCGTCTTCCTCAACCTCATGGACGAGGCGCGCCGGCACGGGATCGCCATCGATCCCCGCAAGCTCGAGAAGGAGCTGGGCGTGCCGGTCGTTCCCGGCGTGGCGCGGGACGGCACCGGGATCGACGATCTGATGGACGCGATCCGTGCGGTCGCGACGGGCGCCCGGGCCACACGCCCGTACCGGCCCGGCGAGCACGCGCCGGCGGTCGAGCGCGCGATCGGCCGTCTGGTCCCGGTGATCGGGGAGGTCTTCGAAGCCATCCCGAACGCCCGCTGGGTGGCGATGCGCCTCCTGAACGCCGACGAGGCGGTGTTCGAGGCGGTGCGCTCCGGCGAGCTCGGACAGCTCACCGGGGAACGGGACGACGACGCGCCGGCTCCGCCACCGGTCGCCGAGCGCGAGCGGCTCCTCGAGGCGGCCAACCGGGCGCGCTGGGAGCTGCCGCCCGACTTCCACGACCTCGTGACCGAGCACGCCTACCGGGCGGCGGAGGCCGTGGCCGAGAAGGCCCAGGTGCGAGGCCTCCGAAAGGCGCGGTTCACCTTCGATCGAAAGCTCGACCGGCTCCTCACGAGCCGGGTGTTCGGCTTTCCGCTGATGCTGCTCATCCTGGCGGTCGTGTTCTGGATCACGATCCAGGGAGCCAACGTCCCGTCCTCGATGCTCGCGGCGCTGCTCATCGACCACGGTCACGCGTGGCTCGAGGGGCTGGCGGCCGCCGTCGGCCTCCCCTGGTGGCTCAGTGGCTTCCTGCTGGACGGCGTGTATCTGGCGACGGCCTGGGTGGTGAGCGTGATGCTTCCTCCGATGGCGATCTTCTTCCCGCTGTTCACGCTGCTGGAGGACTTCGGGTACCTGCCCCGGGTCGCGTTCAACATGGACGCCCTGTTCCGGCGGGCCGGCGCGCACGGAAAGCAGGCGCTGACGATGTGCATGGGGTTCGGCTGCAACGCGGCCGGGGTGGTCGCGACCCGCGTGATCGACAGCCCCCGCGAGCGCCTCATCGCGATCATCACGAACAACTTCTCGCTCTGCAACGGACGCTGGCCGACGCAGATCCTCATCGCATCGATCTTCATCGGGGCGCTCGCGCCGCCGGGGCTCGGGGGGCTCGTGAGCGCGGCGGCGGTGGTCGGCGTGGCCTTGCTCGGCGTGCTGATGATGTTCGTCTCGTCCTGGTTCCTGTCGCGGACGTTCCTGCGCGGCGAGAGCACGAGCTTCAGCCTCGAGCTGCCTCCCTATCGACCGCCCCGGATCCTCCAGACCCTGTATACATCGGTCATCGACCGCACGCTCATCGTCCTGTGGCGCGCGGTGATCTTCGCGGTGCCGGCCGGCGCCGCGATCTGGCTCATCTCCAACATCTCGGTGGGCGGCGCGAGCCTCGCGGAGCACTTGGTGAGCTGGATGAACCCGCTCGGGCTGTTCATCGGGCTCAACGGCGTGATCCTGCTGGCCTACGTCGTCGCGATCCCGGCGAACGAGATCGTCATCCCGACGGTGCTGATGCTGACCGTCCTGACGGCGGGGCTCGCGGCCGGCGCCGGCGCCGGCGTGATGTTCGAGCTGGATTCGCTGTCCGCGACCGAGACGGTGCTGCGTGCGGGAGGGTGGACCCTGCTGACCGCCGTCAACCTGATGCTGTTCAGCCTGCTCCATAACCCGTGCTCCACGACGATCTACACGATCTTCAAGGAGACGCGAAGCTTGAAGTGGACGACGGTCGCGACGGCGCTCCCGCTCGTCCTCGGGTTCACGGTCTGCTTCCTGGTCGCGCAGGTGTGGAGGCTGGTGGCGGGCTGAGCCGGCCTTCCCCCGCTCGATTCGTCGGTCATGCCCCGACCCGGTCGCGCGTTCTGAGGTCGTGAGACCGCGCCGCGTCCTGTCTGGTTGGTCGTCCCGAATTCGCCCGGCCGTCGTGATCGGCGCGATGGTCGCCGCTGGCGCCTGTGAGGACGACGCGTTCATCCCGGGGGCAACCCTCGCCGTCGGCACGTGGGGTGGGGACGACGCGGGGGTGATCGTCACGGACTCGAGTGCGCACGTGCACGTCGGGTGTACGTTCGGCGACATCCCGGACGCGATCCCACTGGATGAGGAGGGGAGGTTCACGGTCGACGGCAGCTATGTGCTGCGCGCCTATCCCGTCGTCGTCGGTCCGCCCCTGCCCGCCCAGTTCAGCGGACATGTCACCGGCCGAACCCTCACGCTCGCGATCGCCGTGAACGACACGGTCGAGCGTCGAGTCGTCGCTCTCGGCCCGGTCACCGTGATCCATGGGCGCGAGCCCGGCATGATCGCCTGCCCCATCTGTCGGGTGCCGCCGAGCCCGTCCGCCGCAGGCTCCTGAACGACCCGACTCCTCGTTCGACATCGATGGGTCGATCTCGGGCGAGGCTCGACCGGTCGGTCGCCGCGACCTCCGACGTCGTTCGGGGCTGGCGCCGGGGTCGTATAATGCGGTCGTCTGGACCGATCCGACCCGGGGGGAACGGCATGACTCGATCCTGGCTGGCGTGGGCGGCCGCCGCGTGCGTCGGTGCCGCGATCGCGCAAGGCGGTTGTGCGGCGCAGGCCGGCGACGGGGATCCGAAGGAGGCTCAGATGGCCGACGCCGATCGCGAACGGGCCCGGCTCGCCGACGAAGGCATCACCGCCGTGGAGGGGCTCAGGGCAGGCCATTACACCCTTGCCGAGCGACCCACGGGCTGCACGGTCGTCCTCGCCGAGGCCGGGGCGGTGGGCGGCGTCGACGTGCGCGGCGGCGCGCCGGGGACGCGCGAGACGGCGCTCCTCGACCCGGTGAACTCCGTGGAGCGTGTGCACGCGGTCGTCCTCTCTGGCGGGAGCGCCTTCGGCCTCGACGCGGGTTCGGGGGTGATGCGCTACCTCGAGGAGCGCGACGTGGGCTACCGGGTCGGTGACCACATCGTGCCGATCGTGGTGGGCGCGATCCTGTTCGACCTGGGGATCGGCGGGCGGCCCGATGTCCGGCCGGGAGCCGACTGCGGCTACCGGGCGGCGTCGGCGGCCTCGACGGACCGTCCGGAGGAGGGGAGCGTGGGGGCGGGCGCCGGCGCCACGGTGGGCAAGCTCCGGGGGCGCGAGCACGCGATGAAGGGGGGCGTCGGGACGGCCTCGATCACCCTCGATGACGGGCTGGTCGTCGCCGCGCTCGTGGCGGTGAACGCGATCGGGGACATCGTCGATCCGGCCACGGGGGAGGTGGTCGCCGGGGTGCGGACGGACGACGGCGACCTGGCGGATGCGCGGCGTCTGCTGAGGGGCGGAGCTCTCGGGGCGGGCGGCGGCTCCGGGGACGCCTCCGGGCCGGGCTCGATCGCCAACACCCCGGGGGGCAACACGACGATCGGGGTCGTGGCAACGAACGCGACGCTCACCAAGGCGCAGGTCACCAAGGTCGCCCAGATGGCACAGGACGGCCTCGCCCGCGCGATCTACCCGGCCCACACGCCGAACGATGGCGACACCGTGTTCGGCCTCGCGACGGGTACGATTCCCGTCGATCCCGACGCGCCGCCGCCGGTATCACGGATTGGCGCGCTGGCGTCGGACGTGATGGCCGAGGCCATCCTCCGCGCTGTGCGGAACGCGACCGGGCTCCCGGGATTTCCCGCCGTGCAGGATCTGACCCCGCCGCCGTGACCGGCGGCCTCGCGGTCCTCCTCCTCTACTCGGCCGGACTCATCGGGCTCGGCGTGTGGGTCGGACGCCGGGTGCGGGGGAGTGGCGGGTTCTTCGTCGCGGATCGCAGGCTCGGCCCGGGTCTCCTGTTCGCCACGGTCCTCGCGGCCAACATCGGCGCCGGCTCGACCGTGGGGGCGGCCGGGCTCGGTTACCGGGATGGCTTGAGCGCCTGGTGGTGGGTGGGCTCGGCCGGCGTGGGCACGCTCCTGCTCGCCTTCTGGGTGGGCCCGAGGATCTGGCGCGTGGCGTCCGAGCGCGGCCTCCTCACCGTCGGCGACTACCTCGAGGACCGCTACGGGCCGTCCGCGCGGGCCGTGATCGCGGTCCTCCTGTGGCTCGGCACGCTCGCCATCCTGGCGGGGCAGCTCATCGCGATGGCCGAGATCCTCGAGGCGGTCGCGGGGGCGCCCCGCTGGGCCGGGGCGCTCCTCGGCGGCCTCGTGATGACGGTGTACTTCACGGCGGGCGGTCTCGTCGCCTCGGCGTGGGTGAACCTCGTCCAGCTCGTCGTGCTCCTCGTCGGGTTCGCGGTCGCCGTGCCGTGGGCCCTCGCGACGGCGGGCGGGTGGGACGCGGTCGTGGCGGGCGCGGCGACCGCCGGTCCCGACTACCTGGCCTTCTTCCAGGGCGGCGGGTCCGGGTGGTCCTACCTGGCGCTCCTCGTCCCCGCGTTCATCGTCTCGCCCGGGCTCCTCCAGAAGGTGTACGGCGCGAGCGGTGAGCGGGCGGTCCGCATCGGGCTCGCCGCGGCCGGGGTGGCGCTGCTCCTGTTCGCGTTCGGGCCCGTGCTTCTCGGGATGATCGCGCGCGCCCACGACCCCGGCCTCGCGCACCGCGAGCTCGCCCTGCCCTACGTTCTGACGACCGGGCTCCCGGCCGCGATCGGGCTGCTCGGCCTCGCGGCGGTGCTGTCCGCAGAGATCAGCTCGGCCGACGCGATCCTGTTCATGCTGTCGACGTCGCTGTCGCGGGACCTCTACCAGCGGTTCCTGCGCCCCGAGGCCGACGACCGAACGGTCCTGAGGGTGGCGCGCGGCGCCGCGCTCGCGGGCGGGACGCTCGGGGTCGGGCTCGCGATCCTCATCCCGTCGGTGATCGGAGCGCTCACCATCTTCTACTCGCTCCTGAGCGTGACTCTGTTCGTGCCGATCGTGGCCGGGCTCCATGCTCGGCGGGTGGGGACGCCCGAAGCGCTCGCGGCCATCGGGGCGGGCGTGACGGGGCTGATCGTGGCGCGCGCGCTGGTGCCGGCGGGAGCGCCGCGGCTTCTCGACCCGACGCTGTTGGCGCTCGTCGCCTCGGCGGTCGGGCTCGGGATCGCGGCGTGGGTGCGGTCCGCGCGCGAGACGCCGCCCGTGTGATCGAGGCCGGTCGGCGTCCCGCTGCCGACGCGCGATGATTGCGCGCGGCCCGTCGATTCCGCACAATTAAAGAAGATCGGCTGGTCGGCACCTGGTGCGGTGGTCAAGAGAGAAGGGCGCCGCGTGATCTCCATAGCACTGATCGAAGACAATCACCTCGTACGTCAAGGGATCTCCTTACTACTGGATCAGTCCCCCGATCTCAAGGTGGTGGTCGCGGTCGGGAGCGGCGATACGGTCCGGTTGCGGGAGGCCAATCCCGGGGTGGTCCTCCTCGATTTCGGATTACGGAGCACCGACAGCCTGCGTCTTACCCAAAAGGTGAAGCAGGAGCTCCCCGAGGCCAAGATCATCGTGATGGATCTCCTCCCGGTGCACGAGGACATCGTGGAGTTCGTCCACGTCGGGGTCTCCGGTTTCATATTGAAGGACGCCACACTCGACGATCTCGTGCGCACGATCCGCTCCGTGGCGGAGGGGCAGCATGTGCTGCCGCCTCCGTTGACGAGCACGCTCTTTTCCCAGATCGCGAGCGAAGCGATCGCCAGGGGTCGGCCTGCCTTGCTCGACTCTGTTCGAATGACGCCGCGCGAGCGAGAGGTGATCGGCCACATCGCCGACGGGCTGAGCAACAAGGCCATTGCCGGGAAGCTCCACATCTCGCCCCACACCGTCAAGAGCCACGTCCGCAACATCATGGAGAAGTTGACGCTGCACACCCGGTTGCAGATCGCGGCCTTTGCCCACGGACAGGGCGACACCGAGCCCGGCGACGGGGGCTGATCGCCGCGCCACCCTCCGGAAGAAGTACGTCGAGCGAGGTATTCCCCACCGACCCGGTTCACCCCTCTGCGCGATACCCACCTCGCCGGGACGCGAGTAGTCTGTCACACTGGCCGTTGCGTCCGTATTCCGGCCGCTCGCACCTCCGTATTCAAGGGCAGAGTCGACATGGAAGCGTACCCGGCAGAGGGCCGATACAGCGAAGGGCCGGGAAGCTCCTGGCGGATCGGCCCGACCGGCCGGGGGCGGCGGACGCCGCTCGCGACATCGACCCCGAAGGAGCTCGACCGTATCACCCGCCTCGCCGGCGAGCGCCTGGACGTCGCCGCGGTGTGCGCCACGCTCGTGGACGGCGGGGGAAGGCTCGTGGCGAGCTGTTACGGCCTGGACGTTCCGATGGCGTTGCTCGTCACCCACGCGCTCCGACATCATCTGAATCGAGCCCCGTATCTCCTGGTCGTCACCGACGCGACGTGCGACCCGCGGCTGGCCGACAGCCCGGTCGTGCGTGACGGGACGGTGCGAGCCTGCGTGGGGATTCGTCTCCGCGGGAGAGACCGTGTCGGGGTGGGCAGCCTGCTCCTGCTGGACCCGAAGCCTCGCCCCTGGACGCCGTCCCAGCTCGACTCCATCCGGAAACTGTCCGATCTGATCGAGAACGAGCTGGCGTCGTCCGCGTTCGCCGGTCTGACGCAGGCGCCTCCGCCGGGACCGGCGAACGCCCTGTTCGAGGGCGGGGTCGTGGCCGTCCAGCGAGGAACGACATGACGCCGGGCGCGCCATCGACGGAGGATCCGGGCCCCCGCTCGGGCGGGTCGCGCCGCGCGGCAGGTACGAAGCGCTGGCTGCTCCCGGGAATCGTCGTGGTGGCGGTCGCTCTCGCCGCGGTATGGGCGTTCTGGCAGCAGCGGTCCGCCGCCCGGGCTCTGGAGCGCACGGAGAGCGCCCTGCAGCTCCAGGTGCTCGCGAGCCGCTTCGGATTGGCCGCCTTCGAGGTGGAGTATGGTGACTATGATGCGGCCAGAAGGTTCGCCTCGCAGGCCTTCGACGGGATCGCCAACTACGCGATCGAGGAGGGAGCGCTACGGCAGGATTACGCGGACGTGCTCGCCTCCCGCGATGACCTCATCGCCATGCTCGCGACCGGACGGGCGGGGGCGGCCGAGCGACTCATGACGCTCTTCTTCAGTCTGCAGATCCCGGTCGAGACCGAGCTCGATCCCACGCACATCCTGCCGGCCGCGGACTCCGGACTGGGGCTCGAGCCGCCCCGCCGGTCCGTCCCTCCGGTGGGCGCGCCGGATAGTGCGGTGACGCGGCGGGACACCTTGCGGGGCCCGCCCGGTGGCCGCTGAACGCCGTGATTGGGCGCCCATCGGACCGGGGGCCTCCTCGTTGTTCAAGCTGGTCGAACGAACCCGCGTAACCCCCGTCACCCGTTCGAGCGATACCTCCGCCGCCGGGCCCGCCGTATTGTTTCTCAAGCGTCTGTGACGGCTGGTCCCCGGTATTATGGTGTATCCGGCCCTCGCGGTTTCTGACGAACCACAGTGCCGGACGAAAATGTGATGACCGACAGTGAGGGCACCCCGCCCAGAACCCTCTGGACCTACGCGTATCAGATCGAGCCCCCCCAGTTCGAGGATCGGCTCCGGTCCGTGCGGACGCTCCTCGACGACGAGCAAGCTCGGGCCGGGCGCGGAACGCGCACATGGGTGGGCCGGGTCGTCACCGAAGAGCGAATCACCCATATCCTCGTCGTGAGCGACCGTCCCGACGGGGATCGGGGGGCCAAAAGCAGGCTCGAGGCTGAGCTGAACAGGCTTCGCGTGCGCTTTTCGATCACCGCTTCGATGCAGGTCGCCGATGGCGCGGCCCGGCCACCCCCGGTAGAAGACCACTCCGATTAGCCACCGCAGCCCGCCTCGCGCCGCCTGCACCTCCCGCCCCTCGGCGACCTGTCGAGACCCACGTTTCCCCGCGCCCTTCGCGAGGTCGCAGCCTCTCCCTCCCACGAACGGAGTACTTCTTTCGAGTGTCCACCCGAGCCGGCCTCTGGTTCGGAGGACTGGTTCCTTCTGTCCCCCCATCTCGGGATAGCTACGGCCGTGCCAAGACGCGCACATTCATGTAGCGCTCCGGAACGCGCGTGCGAGACGCTCGAGCCGCAATCCGCGACTCGGCGTGCGCCGGCGATCCGGGCACGAGGATGACAAGTCATGCTGTGGACTATCGTGCTGATCCTGCTGGTATTGTGGGTACTTGGATTCGCGACTTCGTATACGCTCGGAGGGCTGCTGCATGTCCTGCTGGTCGTGGCCGTGATCGTCGCGATATACCAGCTCCTCCAGGGCCGCAAGGTCGTGTAGCCGTCGCCAGTGGAGGAGGTGTCCCGGAAAGGGGATCGAAGGGTGCGTGCGAGCTCGCCCATGCTCTGGAGGAGAGACTCGGACTGCCTGCGAGGGAGTACGTGAGGCCTTCGGTATTCGACCCCGCGCCCCGCGCCGTGGACCGGCGCGGCCGACGCGGCCTCGCCAGTACGGGAATCATGTCGAGGGTGATCCTCCCGCCCGGCCGCTCGCGGAGATCCATGGGCAGCGGAGACGTCGCGGGGGCCATCATCGCCGTGTTGCTGTGCGGCCTGATCGTGGCTGGCCTCGGGTGGTTCGCCGTGGGCCTGTTCTAGCGCCGGCTCGTGGAACCCCGGCCACGCGGTGGTCGAGAGACTCCCCGGGACGATCCTGTTGCTCCGAATCTCGGCCTGAGGGCCGTGAAAGGATAGATCCAGGTACCGGAGCTCCGGTACCGCTTCGCGCACTGCCCGAGCCTCCGACACCTCGCGTCGCGCGGCAGGCCCACCCTGCCGCGGCGAGGGCTCCCGGTCGGAGGCTCGGTCCTTCCAGGGGAAAGAAGTGGCAGACGCCCGCGCGGGGTGGGGCATCACGACCCGCGCTCGGTCCTTAGCGCTCACATGGAGAGCATAGAGCGCTACGAGCCATAAAACAGTGGACGACGTTACAACATAGACACGGGTTACAGAGAGGCATTTCATGGGCACCAACGAGTCGTTCAGTAGATCCAGATCCGCGTATGTGATGAGGGGCGCGCTGCTCTTCGTCGTCACCCTCGCGTCCACCTCCTGCGCCTGGAGCAACACGGCGAAGGGCGCGGCCGTCGGCGGGGCGGGCGGCGCGGTCGTCGGCGGCGTGGTCGGAAGTCAGACCGGGTCGACGGCCCGCGGGGCGATCATCGGCGCGGTCGTCGGAGGCGCCACGGGGGCGTACATCGGGCACCGGATGGACCAGCAGGCGAAGGAGCTGGAGGTCGCGATCCCGGGTGCGGTGGTGACGAGGGTCGGGGAGGGGATCGTGGTGACCTTCGCGTCGGGCCTCCTGTACGATTCCGACTCCGATGCCATCCGTTCGGACGCGGGCGTGAACCTGCAGAGTCTCGCGGCCAGCCTGAAGCAGTATTCGGACACGGAACTGCTCATCGTCGGCCATGCCGACTCGCGCGGGACCGAGGCACACAATCAGGACCTGTCGGCGCGGCGCGCCGCGTCAGCGTCCCGGTATCTCACGGTGCAGGGCGTGGAGGCGGGCCGGATGCACACCTCCGGCGTCGGCGAGATGGAACCGGTGGCGTCGAACGAGACCGAGGCCGGCCGTCAGCTGAACCGACGCATCGAAGTGGCGATCTACGCCGACGAGGCCGCCCGTACGGCAGCGAGGTGAGCGGTGCTCGCCGGCCGACGCACGAGTCGCCGGGCGGGCCATTCGCGCAACGACGATCGACAACCAGGAGAATGAAGATGACACATGTGGAACGAAGGATCTCGTCGCTCGTGATCGCCATCGCGACCATGGGCGCTGCGGCGGTCGGATTCGAGCTCGCCGCCCAGGAGACGGACGCAAGCGTGCTCTCGACGGTGGAGGTTCGCTCTCTCGTCGCCGAGCGGTTGAACACGTCCGCGGAGCGCCGATCGGCGTTGAGCGCGTTTCTCGAGAAGTCGGAGGTACGCCGGATCGCGACGTCGGCCGGGATCGATATCCGGGACGTCGAAGGCGCGGCCGCGACGATGTCGGACGCCGAGATCGAGCGCCTCGAGCCTTATCTCCGGTCCGCGGACGAAGCGCTCGCGGGCGGCAGCACGGTCACCATCGCGACCACGACGATCGTCATCGTGGCGCTCATCGTCATCATCATCCTCCTCGTGTAGCCGATTGAGACGGCCTCGCGGTCGGCGTCTCGCCGGCGGCCCTGGCGGTCGCGGCACTCGAGGTGGCCGCGCCCGCCCCGCCGGGGGCCGGCCAGGCGCGCGACATCGCCTGCGCGGGGGGAGTAGTTCCTTGAGCGTCCGTCTTGCCTCGCCCCGATGTGGGATGGCCGCCGCACGGACGAAACGCGACCATCCAACCATGGATGTGGAGACCGGGAGGAACGAGCTGGACGGGGACATCGCGGGAGTGCCGGCGATCGTGCTCATGATCGCGATCGGGCCACGGCAGCAGGATCGCGAGTCGCAGCACATGCGAATGGATATGGACATCGGACCGGCTGCCTGCGTGACCGCCGCCGCGATCGCATAGTCGGCCCCGGGGACGGGAGGAATCCGGCTGTCGCGCGTAACCTGAAGCGAGAGGGATCTACGGTGGACAATATTGTCCGTACCCGCTGGGGTCGAACGATGCCTGCATCCGCGTTGCCGGGACTTCTGGTCGCAGCCGGCTGCGCCATCAATCCGGTGAGTGGCAACAGAGAGCTGGCGCTCGTCTCCGAGGCGCAGGAAATCGAGATGGGGCGTCAGGGGGCGGCCGAGGTGGCGGCGACGATCGGCCTCCATCCGGACGCCACACTGCAAGCGTACGTCGACCGCATCGGCCAGACGCTCGCGGCGAAGACCGAACGGCCGCAGCTCGCCTGGGAGTTCCACGTGGTCGACGACGCCGCCGTGAACGCGTTCGCGTTGCCGGGCGGCTTCATCTTCGTCACCCGCGGGCTCCTGACGCACATGACCAGCGAGGCGGAGCTGGCCTCGGTGCTGGGCCACGAAGCCGGTCACGTGGCCGCACGGCACAGCGTGCAGCAGATTTCACGGCAACAGATCGCTTCGCTCGGACTCGGCCTCGGATCCATCCTGTCGTCGACCATCGCCGAGTACGGCCAGGTGGCGGGAGCCGGACTCGGGCTTCTCTTCCTCAAGTATAGCCGGGACGACGAGACACAAGCCGATCAGCTCGGGTTTCGGTACGCCCTCGCCGACGGGTACGACACCCGCGAGATGATCGGCGTGTTCGAGATGCTGGAACAGGATCGGCTACTGAGCGGTGCGGGGCGCCTCCCCGCGTGGCAGACAACGCACCCGGATCCTGAGAGTCGGATCGAGGACGTACAGGGCCTGATCGCCGCCTCGACCGAGAGCTTCGGCTCCAAGAAGATCGGTAGGGACGAGTTCCTGCGGCGGATCGACTCGATGGTCTACGGTGAGAACCCCCGGGCGGGGTTCTTCCAGGACGGGCTCTTCATCCACCCCGACCTCCAGTTCGTGCTCCGGTTTCCCGACGCGTGGACGACCCACAACGGGAACGACGCCGTGACGGGTCTCAGCCCGGCCGCGGACGCCCTGATCCAGCTTCGAGGGGCCCAGGGGAGCGTCACGGAGGCCGCACAGCAGTTCTTCGCCCAGGAGGGTGTGCAAGCGGGCCCGACGTCCCGGATCACGATCCACGGCAATACGGCGATTACCGGCGAATTCTCGGCGACCACAGCTCGAGGGGAGGCGCTCCGCGGCGTCGCGACCTTCATCGACTACCGCGGCGCCACATGGGGCATCACGGCGTTTACGCCGGCCGGTCGTTTCGGTGCCTACCGGGACGCCTTCCAGCAGGCGTTGACGAGCTTCGAACGCCTGACGGATCCGGCCGCGCTGGCCGTCCAGCCGATGCGGCTGCGGGTGGATCGCACCCCGCGGGCGATGTCGCTGCGCGAGTTCGATGCCCGTTCGCCGTCCAGCATACCCCTCGCGGAGCTGGCGATGATCAACGGCGTGGACGTGGACGCACGGCTCCCCTCCGGGCAGCAGATCAAGCGTGTGGTCGGCACGGCCGTTCCGCGCGTGGCCGTGCGATAGATCCACAGCCGGTTCGAAGGGCTCCGGCTCTCCCCGGATCCGCACCCGCGCCCCCGCGCCGCCCTGCGGGTGTCGCCTCGATGCCCGCGATGGACCTCATGATGGCCCGCCGGTCGCATCCGGATTGGACGGGGCGGTTGTCCGATCGACGCCGCATCGGCCCCGTCAGGGAGGCGTAATCCTTTCGAACGAGTTCTCCACCTGCCTGATCGACTGATACCGCGGTCCGACACCGATCGGTAGATTCTCGTTCAACATGACCGTCGATATTCCGCGTAATGGCACATTGCGCGACGCGACGGGTTCCCAATTGGAGGTCCTATGTCTACGCCCGGGCTCTTGGCGGCCACTCTAGCCGTTCTCACTGCCACCGCGTGCAACCCCTTTCACCGCGAGCAGGCGGTCGAGATGAGCGCCCAGGACGAAACGCTCAACTCGCGCTGGCATGCGAATCTCGCCTCGCCCGGAGGCCTTGCCGGTGCCGTGCAGATGAGCGGCTCGGCGTCGATGGCTCCCGATACGGACGGGAATCACACCATCGTCACTCTGGAGCTGGCCAACGCGACCCCCGGCGGTCTTCATCCGTGGGGACTGCACCGTGGACAGTGTGGGATGGGAACGGACTATGGCCTGTTCGGATCCAGCAACGCATACGAGGCTGTCGCGGTCGACGGCAGTGGTCGTGCGACGGGGACGGCAACGATCGACAGAGAGATCCCGCGTGCCGGTGACTATTTCGTGGTCGTCAACGCATCGACAGCGAACTCACGCACTGTCGTAGCCTGCGGCAATCTCGCCTCGCCGACGCGCTGATAACGCCAGGACCGACACGAATCACTTGGCGGAGGGGGGCTCCGCATTCGCTCAGGCTGAAGGAGCTGGGCCTCGAGCAGAAGGAGCTCGCCCGCGCCGCCCAGTTTCGATGCAGGTTCGCCGATAGCGCGGCGCGGCTACCCCCGGGAAAAGACCACTCGGACCAGCCAGCAGATCGCGGGCCCATCCCTCCCACGAACGGGGTACCTCTTTCGAGTTACCGTACGCAGCCGACCGCTGGTTCGGAGGGCCTAGTCCCTTCCGTCGCACGCACTTGGGATGGCCACAATCGTGGGGAAACGCGCATATTTCAAGAGTGCGCGCGAGCTCGCCCGTGATCTGGAGGAGCGATTCGGAATGCCTGCGAGGAGTATCTGAGGCCTTCGACCCCGCGACCCGCGCGGTGGACCGGCCCCGCCGCCGCCTCGCCTGAAGCGAAGCCAGACGCGGACGATCCTCCGGGACGGCCCCTCGGGAGAACCATGGGCAGCGGCGAGGTCGCGGGAGCCATCATCGTCGCGTTGCTGTCCGGTCTGTTCGCGACCGGTCTGGGGTGGATCGCCGCGGGCCTGTTCTAGCGTTTGTTGAGGATCGCAGGTCGTATAGTCGTCGGCCAGGTAAGGGTGTCGCCGGTTAGGAGGAACAGTCGTCAACAACTCTGCCAGCACGGCATTGAGGTGATAGATCCTCGTACCGAGGGCGGGGCAGCATCCGCTCCTGCAGTCGCAAGGGTCCCCGACTTGGACTCCCGTTCGCGTTCCCGCGCCAGCACCCACCACCAGGGCGGGGCGACGCGTTCCTGAGTCGGGGACTTCCAGCCTGCGGTGAGGCGGCCTCGGCCACCTCGAGCGCCCCCCCGCCGCCTTGCTCCGCCTCCTTGTCCCCCCCTATCCCGTGTGCCGGGGCGACGGCGCCATGGCGTAACGGATCCTGGATACGGAAAACGAGAGGGGCGGCACCGACCAGGCGCCGCCCCTTGTTGTCGACAGGATCGCCAGGCCTAGTTGCTGCTGACCGGGATCTTGTGGAAGGTCGAGCTGGACACCTCGTAGGTTCGCACTACGGGCGTACCCTGGACGACCTTGGACAGGCCCTTGAGGACCTCGGGATAGCCGGTGCGGTTGTACGCGTCGGCGCTGTCCTTGGTGTCCCACAGGCTGATGGCCACGGCTTCCGTTCCGTCCGCGACGAGGAAGGTGAGCTCGTCGGCGAAGCCGCTCTGCTTGCGAAGCAGGGGCACGATGTCGCGCTCGAGGGTTCTGGTGAATTCGGCGGCGGTGTTCGGCTTGAGATGCATGGACACGTTGCGGGCGTACATTTCAGACTCCTCGGGTAATGCCGTACTTGGTTGACCTAGAATGGTTAACCGTAGATTCAAAGTATGCAATATGGATGTACCTGTCAAGTACAGCACGTCCGTTGCTCGGTCGCCTGCTCCCACTTAACCTACGCAGGTAAATAGCGTCGATCCAACGGGGGCACGCATGGATGTGTCGTTTGTGATCCGGCAGCGGCTGGAGGAGCTGGGCCTCGAGCAGAAGGAGCTCGCCCGCGCCGCCCAGGTGACCGAGTCCTACATCTCGCAGCTGCTGACGCGGAGAAAGGCGCCGCCGGCGCCGGCCCGCACCGACATCTACGGAAAGATGGAGAAGTGCCTGAAGCTCCCGAGAGGCGAGTTGGCTGCGCTGGCGGATCTGCAGCGGAAGGAGGAGCTGAAGAGGCACCTGGGGGACGAGCCCGTCCCGCTGTTCGGGGAAGTCCGGGAGTTGATCCTGCGAAAATGCGACCGCGCGAAAGAAAGGCAGGTGCGCGCGATCTTCGAGAGACAGCCGTTCGGAGAGCTCGAGCGCCTGGTCACCCAGAAGCTCCTGGATGTGGTCAAGCGGGTGGCCAGGGAGGAGCTGGAAGACGAGCTGTGGCTCCGCAGGCTCGGCCGGATCAGCGGCCTGAACTACGAGGAGATGCGCGTCCACGTGCTCGAGTTCCTCGACGCGGACATCTTCCACGTATCCCTCGAGAGCAGCCTCTCCTTCCTCGACCCGCTCATCGAATGCTGGAACATCGACCTCGCCACGTTCGCGCTCGAGATCGTCCTCAACCGCCGCATCATCTCCGAGCCGGTAAAGCGATTCGAGTTCGTCGAGCGGGAGGTCGGACAGGCTCCGGTCGAGGAGCCGGGGTTCATGGAATTCCGCCAGGACGCTTCGCTCAGCGGCACCGCGACCGAGGAGGAACTCGCGTTCCTGGCGAGGCTCACGTTCACGGACCGGCGGCCTCGTGCACTCTACTATTATCGGGAGCTGCAGAACCTACGCGACCCGCTCCACTTCTCCGGGCCACGTAGCCCCTCGACGACCCGTCGCGACTGAAGCCCGAGTGCCCGGAGAGCGATGAACCCGGACGTCCTCATTACGGTCGGCGTTCTCGTCTGCGTCTTCGCGGCGCTGGCCGTCGATCTGTGGACCCCGGACGCGGTCCTGCTGGTCGGGCTGACGGCGGTGACGGTGACCGGGGTCATCGATCTCGAGTCGGCACTCCTGGGCTTCGCCAACCCGACGCTCCTGGCGCTGGGCTCGCTCTACGTGGTCGCGGCGGCACTCCGGGAAAGCGGGGCTCTGGACCGGGCGGTCCAGATGCTTCTGGGAGAGGGCGATCGCGGCATCCGCCGGGTGCTCGTCCGGATGTGTCCGTCCGTGTCCATCTACTCGGGGTTCCTCAACAACACGCCGGTCGTGGCAATGGGCATTCCCGCCCTCCGGCGCTGGGGCCGCCGGCAGGGCGTGCCGGCCTCGAAGCTCCTCATCCCGCTCTCCTACGCGGCGATCCTCGGCGGGCTCTGCACCCTCATCGGGACGAGCACGAATCTCGTGGTGCACGGCCTGCTTCAGTCACACGGGTACGCGGGCTTCGGCTTCTTCGAGCTCGCCTGGGTCGGCGTGCCGTGCGCCATCGCCGGGCTCGCCTACGTGATCTTCGTCTCGCCCTTTCTGACGCCGGACCGCGTGGACATCCGGGAGGAGGAGGAGCGCCAGCGCGCCCTACTCGTGGAGCTCGAGCTGACCGACGGGTCCTCGCTCGTGGGCGAGACGGTCGAGGAGTCGGGGGTAGCGGTGCTTCCAGGTCTTCGCCTCGCGCGCATCAACCGGGGCGACAGGGAGATCGCCCCCGTGCGCTCGGAGGAAGAGCTGCGAGCGAGGGACCGGCTCTTCTACGAAGCGTCGGAGGACGTCGAGCCGCCGGTGCCGAACCTGGCCCACTACCCGGGCCTCCAGCTCGCCGCGCGCACCCCGCGCGAGATCAAGCGCACGGGCCGAGCGCGGGAGCTGCATGAGGCCGTGGTCACGGAGGGCTCCCGCCTCGCGGGCTCCACCGTGGAGAAAGTGCGGTTTCTGGAGCGGTTCGGGGCGGCCGTGACGGGCGTCCGGCGGGGCGGCAATCGTCTGGGAGGGCCCGTGGGCCAGGTCGTGTTGCGGTCGGGGGATGTGGTGATGCTCGACACCGGTGCCGGCTTCAGAGAGGCGTTCGAGGACGTCGCGGAGTTCCTCGTGACGACGGAGGCGGGGGGAGAAGGACCCGAGGAGCACCTCGAGGCCCCGGCCGAGGCGCGCCCCGGTGGCCGGCACCTGGTCGTGTCGGTCGCCGTGCTCGTCGGGATCGTCGCGCTGGTCGCCACCGGGACGCTCCATGTGGCGCTGGCGGGGATGCTGGGTGTCACCGCCCTCATCGCCCTCCGCGTCATCGAGCCGGCCAGGGCCCGGGAGGCCGTGGACTGGTCGGTGCTCCTGGTGATCGGGGCCGCCCTGGGGCTGGGCCAGGCGATGGAGTCGAGCGGCACGGCGGATCTGGTCGCAGGCGCCATCGTCGACCTGACGGCGTCGTACGGATCCCGGGCGGTCCTCGCGGGGGTCGTGGTGGCCACCGCCATGCTCACCGAGATCATCACCAACAACGGCGCGGTTGCCATCATGTTCCCCATCGTGATCTCGGTGGCGCAAACGCTGGGCGTCGAGCCCCGAGCCCTGTTCATCAGCGTGACACTCGCCGGGTCCATGTCGCTGATGACACCGATCGGGTACCAGACGAACCTGATGGTCTACGGGCCCGGGAACTACCGGTTCACCGACTTCTTCCGGGTCGGCGCCCCGCTGCAGGTGGTCCTGTGGGTCGTGGTCATCGTGCTCGCCCCCATCGTGTGGCCGATGTGAGCGATGAACGCGGGTCCGACGCGGACGACAGCCGCTGGGCCGCGTCGTGCGGGCGGCGGGTACGCGCTGGGCATCCCCGCTGGAGTCGCCCACTCTCGGCGGACAGGCCACCCCGGGACCCGATGAAGCTCGATATCGCGTGGCACCGCGAGCTCCTCATCGCTCAGCGGCACCGCGACCGAGGAGGAGCTCGCGGTCCTGGCGAGGCTCACGTTTACGGACCGGCGGCCTCGTGCACTCTACTATTATCGGGAGCTGCAAAACCTACGCGACCCGCTTCATTTCTCCCGGTCCACGTAGCCCCTGGACGACCGCTCGCGACGGAAGCCCGAGTGCCCGGAGAGCGATGACCCCCGGACGACCCCACCCTGCTCGCGCTCGCCGCGTCGGCGCTGGGACCGGGGATCGCGGTATGGAGACCCGCGCCGCACCCACTCCTTCCATGCGTCCAGGACCTCGTCCTCCGTCATCCCGAGCGGGGCGAGCAGCTCGGCCTGGGTCGTGGCCTTCAGGAGGTCCGGGAATGCCTCGTGCCCTACGACATCGTGGAAGAACCTGGCGAGCGACCCGGCCACCCCGTAGCGGTACGGTCCGGACCACGCGTCGGCGAGACGCGACGGAGCGGCTCCCGCCGCGACCGCCTCGCGGGCACGATCGGCGTGACCGGTCTCGAGCTGTCCGGAGACGAAGGTCGCGAGCCCCTCGGTGAACCAGGCGACCTCTTCCGCCCCCTCGAACTCGTGGCTGGGGTTGTTCTGCATGTGATAGACGTGGACGAGCTCGTGCACGACGATGTCCCGGACATGGCCCGCGTCCGACGGGTCGTGGTCGCAGTCGGCGGACCAGTGCCGGGGCGACACGAGGACGAGGCTCTGCGTCGCGGCCGCCCCGACCATCCAGCACTCGGTCGCCGGCATCCCCCAGTGCTCCGCCGCGTACGCGTCGAACGCCTCCCGATCGGGCAGCACGATGAGCGTCACGTCGAGCGGGAAGGGGGAACCGAAGAAGTCCTCGATCCTAGCCACGCCGGCCCGGGCGTATGCCGTGAGGTCGCGCGCGATGGCGGAGTCCGGTGCTTCGAACTCCACCGTGAGCCGTGCCGCCGCGACGCGGTCGGCGGTCCCGGCGGGGTGCTGTCCGCCCGAGGCCGCGCCTTGGCCGCTCGCACAGCCGATCGCGAGCACACCGAGCGCCGCGGTCCATCCCGATCGCTTCACAGGATACGCTCCCGTTATGGGCCTCGTCGTTGGCCGATGCCGAATCTGTCGCCTCGATCGGATCGTAAAGGGGGTGTGGGCGCGAGACGCGGAATCGGCGTCGTCACCCGGCGAAGCGAGCGGCCGAGTCGCAGAAGCCGCCGGCGGGGGCGCCGCGGACCTCATCGGGGAGTCGAGCATGCCCGGGCAGCTGCACGCACCAAGCACGGATCACGCCGGCGGGCCGGGAGTGTCGAGAGGCTGGCTCGGGGTCTGGACGCTGGCGACCCTCACGGTCCTCCTCGCGACGGTCGCCACGGGCGACACCGGGTGGACGGGCTCCCCCCGGGGCGGGACGATGGAGTTCCGGTTCTCACCGATGCTCGGCGTGCTGCTGGTCCTCCTCATGCTCGGCTGGCTGGCGATCCTGGTCCGCGCGCTGCGCTCGCGGGGCATCGAACCGGCGCTGCGACCGGCCGCGGCGCCGCCCGAGCCCGCGACCGTGCTCATGTCGAGGCGTGGGCGTACGGTGAAGCTCCTGGCTCCGGACGAGATCGACTGGTTTCAGGCCTCGGGGCGGTATGTAACGGCGCACATGGGCGGCAAGAAGCACCTGCTCGACGATTCGCTCACCGCACTCATCGAGCGTCTCCCGGCGACGGAATTCGTGCAGGTCCACCGATCCGCGATCGTCCGGGTCGACCGGATCGCCTCGCTGACCAGTCTCGATGGCCGCGACTTCCAGGTCGCGCTCAGGTGCGGGGACCTGGTCAGGATGTCGCGGACGTACCGGGGGCGACTGGAAGAAGCCCTCGGCGTGAAGATCTAGGAGCCGGGGCGCTCCGGCGGACTCGTCATTGAGACGCGGGCACACTTCGGCGAGCCGCGTGCGGTAGGGAGTCACGGCGGAGTGCCCTCGCGGCGCTCCCAGGCGAAGAAGTCCTCGATTCGGTCGAACCCGATGACCCTGTCCCGCGTCGCTTCCGGCCGGGTTGTTCGCGGTCGAGCGCCGACCGCGCATTTCCGGAGGAGCCGTTTGCGTCAAGGCGGTGGCGGCCCGACCAGATCCAGGTGCTCGTCGAGCCACGCCGCCAGCCTGGGCCAGCCGGCCGACCCGAACCCGAACTGCCGGTGCATGGGCTGCTCCCCGCCCGCGGTGACGTCGCGGAGCCCGTGGTTCGCCCCGGGCACCACGAACAGCTCGAAATCATGGTTGCCCGCCCGTTCGAGCGCCGCGCGCATGGCGGGGAGGTTGTCGGACACGACGACGTTGCGGTCCTTCTCGCCGAACAGGGCGAGGAGGGGAATGTGCAGGGACTCGAGGGCCGGGATCGGGTCGTAGGCCATGTTGAGCCGCACCCACTCCCAGCCGGCGTCCGCGGCGTCGGCCGACTCGAAGATCTCCTCGGGGAGCTCCGCTTCCGCGGCCTCCCGGCGCGCCGTGGCGTACGCGTCCCAACCCTCCCCGGTGGCCGCGTACGCCCAGGCCGCCTCGAGCATGGCCCTCGCGGCCCCGATCTGTGCGTCGGAGAAGCCCTCGTCCCGGAGCAGGTTGAGGCGACGGGTGGTCTCCTGGGCGGCGGGCGACACTGCGGGCGGCACGAACAGCACGAGGAAGGCGGCCCGCGGCGCCAGTGTCGCGGCGAGCGGGGCGATCCAGCCGCCCCGGCTCCGGCCCGTGAGCCCGACCTGGTCCGACCGGACATCCGGCCGATCCGCGATCATGGACACCGCCGCCGCGGCGTCGCGCGCCGTCTGCTTGAACGGAACCGTCGGCTCGCCGCCCGACTGCCCGTTCCCGCGCTTGTCGTAGATGAAGGTGGCCATCCCGAAGGACGCGAGGATCTCCGCATCACGGCGGCCGGCCTCCCGATCGGTCCACCCCGATCCCGGAAGCACGACCGCGGCGGGGAAGGGGCCGGGCCCTTCGGGTCGGATGAACGTTCCGACGAGCCGCACGCCGTCGCTGCTGAAGGCGACCTCCTCCTCGACGAAGGACGAGCGCGGACCGGAAAGCGTCTCCCCGCCGGCCTCGTTCCAGCGGATGCCGACCACCTCGCCGTCTCCGTTCCGCTCGAACCGCACCCGGGCCTCGATCGGTGCCGGCACGTACATCGCGCTCCCGACGAAGAACTCGTCCGTGTCGGTCGGGAACAGGGTGGCGAATCGGCCCGTCCCAAGGTCGGTGACCAGGAGCTCGCCCCAGAAGCGGGACGTCACGACCAGCGACCGGTCGAGCGCCAGGCGGTAGGTTCCGGTGAGACCCTCGAACGACTCGGGGGGGATGCGGGCGATGGGCTCCGGCGAGCGCGACAGCTCGAAGTCTCCCCGGTAGTCGCCCCAGCGCAGTCGGCCCCGGATGGTGTCGCCCTCGAGCGTCCCGTCGAGGACGATCCGCGACCCCGTGGGACGCTCGCGGGTGACGATCAGGTGCGGTGGCTCCCAGGAGAGCTCCGCGGGGAGATCGTATCGCTTCGACACCAGCTCATCGAAGCGAACGCCGACACCCTCCGCGGTCCGGTCGATCCGGAGCCGCAGCGGCAAGTCGCTCCCCTGGTCCAGATACGCCCACCCGACCCAGTCGCCCGGCAGGGGCCAGTCCGTCTCCCGAGGGTCGCGGATCGTGGCCGGCGAATCGGAGGCCGGCAAGGTCACCAGGAGAGCCGCCGCGAGGAGCAGGTGCCGTCGGACGTCCATTCGCTGACCTCCCGAACAGTGGCAAACACGTGCTTGCATCTCGATATCGTATTTTATAATATCGTCTCGACGCTGAAGCCAGCACCGCTGGCACCCTTGCCCGGCAAGCCATGTCCAAGGTCGTCGCCCGGCCCATCCGTACGCAGATCCGTCAGGAGGTAGCCGACCGCATCCTGGACGGCCGCCTCCCACCGCGCGCCCCCGTCCGCCACGCCGAGCTGGCCGAGGAGCTGGGCGTCAGCGTGACGCCGCTCCGCGAGGCGATGATCGAGCTCGCCGGGGAGGGTCTGCTCGAGTCGCGTCCCAACCGGGGGTTCGTCGTGGCCGCGTTCTGCCAGCAGGAGATCCGCGACCTGTACGAGCTGATCGGCATGCTGGAGACCGCCGCGCTGCGAGACGCGCCGCCCGCGGCCTCGAGCTACGCCCGACTCCATGCGCTGAACCGCGAGCTGGCGGATGCCGCCGGCGACCCATGGCGGGCGGTGAAACTCGATATCGCGTGGCACCGCGAGCTGCTCGTGGACGATCAGAACGCGATCCGGAAGGAGGTCCTGGACGGACTCAAGCTGCGCGCGGTCCGGTACGCGTACGCCTATCTGCGCGAGGTCGAGCGCATCCCGCGGTCCGTCGAGCAGCACGAGACGATCATCGTGCGGCTCCGCCACGCCGACGAGGCTGGAGCCGTCCGGGCGCTCGAGGAGAACTGGCGACCACGGAGGATGCTCCAGTGGCTCGAGGACTACGAGGAGCGAACCTCTGCCGCGACTCCCGTAGGGTAGCATGCGGGAACGCGGGACGAAGGGTCAGCGGCGGTACCAGTCGAAGCCCATGAAGAAGGCATGCAGGGCGTCGGCGACCTTCACCTGCCCGGCGTCGGAGGGATGGTGGTTCGTGCCTCCATCCCGGAAGTCCTCCGGGGTCCACGAGATCCCCTGCCCGTTCGGGGTCGTGGAGTTGGCCCACAGGTAGGGACCCCAACCGATCCACGGCGCGTCGGGGAGGTCGCCAGCCTGCCAGCGCTCGATGGCGGCGTTGACGGCGAAGCCCCCTTCGTAGGAGATCGGCTCGCCGCGCGACGCCTGCGCGACCGCCCAGCCGGCGTAGATGCGGCTCGTATGGAACACCGCCTGGACCGAAGGGAGCTCGCGCCCGATGCGCTCCGAGAGGGCGCCGATGTTCTCGACCAGGTCGTGGTAGTCGGCCTCGGGGTCCGGCAGCGTCCGTGCGTTCTGGGTGAACTGGTCCGCGTCCTTGGCCCACACGACCTTGACCTGATCGAGCGCGAACCCGGCGTCGGCGATCCGCGCGCGGCAGTCGTCCCACAGGCTCGGGAGCTCGAGCCAGCGCTCGAGCGCGTTCCCGCCCCGCGCGCAGTTGACGAGCCCGATCGCCGGCGAGACATCGGGGCGACCCGCGTATAGATCCATGAACTTCTGGAACTCGAGATTCCCGTTCGACATCGAGATCGCGATGATCACGATGCGGCCGTCGGTTGGCGTCACGGTCGGGACCCCGTTCCAGCGGAGTCCCCCGGACAGGCCGTAGTAGTCGGTCTCGAGGAGGTCGAGCGCGACGAGGTCGGGCGTTGGGCCAGGCACCGGGTCCGGCGGCCGGACGGCATCGCTCGCGCCACCGCACGTCGCGGCCGCGAGACCGCATGCGATCGCCGCCGGGACGCGCAACGCGATCGCTCGCGTGCCCCGGCGTCTGGTGCTCATCGCTCCGGACATCTCGGCTGCCTCCCGTTCGTCCCGTGACTTCCACCCGTCCTGGTGACGCACGAGCCGTGGGTTCCGTTAACGGGGGCGGCCCTCGGGCTTTCACCCGCGCCGCTCCTTCGTGCAGGAGGCGACCGCAGGTCAGCGGTACCGCCGCTCGAGGCTCAGTTCGTCCTCGATGGGACGCACCTCGATGGTCCCGAGCCGCGCCGAGGGCCACGCGGCCGCGATGCGGAGGGCCTCGTCGCGATCGCCGGCCTCTATGAGGAAGAAGCCGCCGATCTGCTCCTTCGTCTCGGCGAACGGACCGTCGGTGACCACGAGCTCGCCGTCCCTCACGCGGAGCGTGGATGCGGTCGTGGCGCTTTGGAGGGCGTTCGTCGACACGAGGTGTCCGCTCTCCCGCAGGGCCTCGACGTAGCTCAGCGTCTCCTCCCTGAGCGCGTGCCACTCGTCCTCGGACAGACCGTTCAGCCGGCTCTCTTGCTCGTAGGCAAGGCAGAGGTACTTCATCTCATCTCCCCAGATCGAGCCCGTGGATTCGGGCGACGTGCCCGGACCGTCGATGCGCGACTCGAAGGGCGATCGCCGTCACCGTCACCTCCACCGTGTCGCGGGCCCCGGAGCTTCGGTGGGTCGCCACCACCGACGTCGCCCCCGGCGCCCCCCCCGTGATCACGGTGTCGGAGCCGAAGGACGGGGACACCGTCGCGACCTCCGGATCGGCGGCTTCCCACGACACGCGCACGTCGACCCGTCCGCCGAGCTCGTCGCGTCCGATCGCTTCCACCGCCGCCAGCCCGCCCGGGGAAAGCTCGACGACGGAGGGGACGACGACGATCTCCCGCACCGGCAGGTCGACCGACCCGAGCGAGAAGCGGCATTCGGAACCGAGCATGGCCGGCATCGTCAGGAGGAGGGCGATTCGGAGGCGCTCACCCCGCGGGGCGGCCTGAAACGCGAAGATCCGGCCGGGCTGAGCCCGGGCCGGATCGAAGCGCGTGTGGTTTGTATGCCCTCGCGGACCGAGGGTCAGACGGCGACCGCCTCTTCCTGCCATTCGTCGCGATTCTCCGCGGTCGCCTCCCTGCCGTGCGGGACGACCGGCTCGATATAGCGCTGCGCCATGACCGCCAGCTGGCCCCGCTCGGCTTTCGAGAGCTGCGGATACCGCTCGGCCATGTACTCCAGCGTGTCCGCGAGCCACTCCTGCGCGTCCTCTTCCGCGGCTTCGAGCACGTCGCAGCGCTGAATATGGCTGAACAGCTCGTCGCGGGCGCGGTCCAGGTCGGTCTTCACGTACTTGTTACCCAAATTCGAACTCCTCCGGTTGGTGGTACGAAGAGCCTTCTAACTACGCGATACGCGCCCGATCGTTCCCTAGCGCATTGTCGGCATCCGTCCAGCGGGTCGCGATCGCGGCCCCCACGTCAGCGGGCGCCGACGATCCGCCTGACCTCGATGAGGCCGCCGTAGGCGGCGTGGGGCGACGCGCGGGCGATGGCGACCGCGCTGTCGTAGGAGGGAGCTTCGACGAGGAAGAAGCCCCCGATCGGCTCCGATGTCCGATCCGTCGCGGCGTCCGGCGTCACCCATCTCCCACCGGCGGGATCGAGCTCGTCGGCCGACACGAGCGCGCCGGCGGCGGCCAGCCGCCGGGCCCACGCGCCGTATTCCTCGATCAGCCGTTCGTGGGGCTGCCGGCGATCGGGCTCGTCTCCGCGGAGGAGGAGCAGGAAGCGGGGAAGGACAGGCGTCGGCTCGGGGCCGATGGCCGCGGGTGGGGGAGCGCCACCCGGCGACGCGGTCCCCGTCGCCCCGCCCGCCCGGCCCGTCGAGAGGGCCCGGCCGACGAGCCCCCCCGCCACGAGTAGCGCGGTCGCCGCGGCCGCCAGGAGCGGCCAGGCGAGACGCGTCCGCGGTCGCTCTCGTTCCAACCGCCGGCCGAAGCGGACCAGAGACGCGGGATCCGCCGGTGGCGGACCCAGGCTGCCCAGCGCCTCCCACACCGCCGACATCTCCCGCGCTGCCGCACGACAGTCCGGGCACCCCGACAGGTGCGTCTCGAGACGCCGCCGTTCTTCCGGGTCGAGCTCGTCCAGGAGGCGGTCGATCAGGAGATCGCGCGCCTCCTCGCAGTTCATGGCCATGCTCCCATCTCCTCCAGGACGGCGTGGAGCGCGATCATCGCCCGGTGCGCCCGGACCTTGACGTTCGACAGCGAGAGGTCGCACGCCTCCGCGATCTCCCGGTACCTGAGGCCCGCGAAGCGGCTCAGGACCAGCACCTCCCTGAGCTCCGGCTTCAGGCGGTCGAGCGCTTCGCGGACGCGCGCCTCACGATCCGTCTCCGCGGCCGATTCCATCCCTCGAGTCTCCATCCGGACCCTCCACGCCCTCCTTCTCTCCTCCTCGCGCCGACGGCTCGCGAGGTGGTCGAGGCACCGATTCCGGACCAGGCGATAGAGCCACGCCGCGACCGACGACCGCCCGTCGAACGTCGATCCGTAGCGCCGGACGCGCAGGAACCCCTCCTGCGTCAGGTCCTCGGCGACGTCGGGATCGCGCACCATGCGGAGACACAGCTCGTACACGTGGCGGTGGTGGCGTACGTACAGGACGCCCAGGGCGTCCATGTCGCCGTCGCCGGCCGCGCGCACGAGCGCCGTGTCGGTCAGGTCGTTCGGGTCTCGGGACACCCCGCCGCCGGGTTCTCGTTCATCGTGAGCCTCGCCCTCACCCCCGCAGACTACCGGGGTCCGCGGGAAGGTTACAACGCGTGTAACCATCGCGTCCCCGGCGTCGGTCACAGGGGCGGAACGAACCGTCTCGTGAAGGAGGGATGAGATGAGACTCCTCGCCGCCGTCGGCGTCGCCGCCGCGTGGATCCCCGGCGTGCTCGCGGCCCAGTCCGCGACCGGGGACCCGAAGTCCGCGTCCACGGACGGGCGCGCCGCATCCGCTGACTACGTCCGGCTCCCCGAGCCCGAAGAGATCGCGCTCGCGCGGAGCGCGGCGCCCGAGAGCGTATCGGCCGACGCCACCATCTGGGTGTTCCGCGACGGAGAGTTCGAGGTGGCGGTAGAGGGCACGAACGGGAACCACTGCATGGTGTCCCGCAGCCAGCCGCCGAGCCTCGAGCCCATCTGCTACGATCCGGAGGCCGCGGCCAGCATCATGAAGTGGGAGCACGAGTACGTCCGGCTCCGCACGGCGGGCACCTCCGCCGAGGAGCGTGACGCCGCCCTGGAGCGCGCCATCGGGGGCGGCGACATCCCGCTCCCCCGGCGCCCGGCCATGACGTACATGATGTCCTCCGGGCAGCACCTGTACGACCCCGAGTCGGGGCACGATGCCGGCAACTGGAAGCCGCACCTCATGCTGTACGTGCCTTACCTGACGAGCGAGGCGATCGGGTTCCCGGAGACGATGCCGTGGATCCAGGTGGCGAACGCCGGGACTCCGATGGCCTGTCTGGTCGTCGTCGTGCCCGACTTCGTGGATCCGACGCAGCCCTGACGGATGCGCGCGCCAGCCGCGGTCGCGCTGCGCCGCCGGGTGGTGGTCGCGCGCCGCCGGCCCACGGGGCACATTGGCGATGGCCAGATCGACGTCCTCGAACCGACGGACGAGTCCACCCCCTGCAGCGGAGACGTGGCGTGCCGGAGCCAGCGGGAGTCGTTCGGGTCGGTCTCGACTTGGCTCTCGATCCCGAGGTTGCGTTCGAGCTTCTCATCGGAGAGCTCGCCACCTCTCTCCGAAGAGTCGGGATGCGGTTGGAAGCCGGCCCCGGCGGCCGCTTGCTGGAGGGCGACACGGTGGTGGGCACGGTCATCTCCTGGGAGGCGGGGCGCCGCGCCGTCCTCGAGTGGAGACCGGCGAGCTGGCAACCCGACCTCGTGTCGGGCGTCGAGATCCGCGTGGAGGCGGTGGACGGGCTCTCCCGGCTGGTGATCGACCAGCGGGGCTGGCCGCTCGCCGTCGGCGGTGACGCCGAGTCGGTGGGCTGGTTCGCCTCCGAGGTCGGCGCGCCGTTCCTCGCCGCCATGGGGCCGGCGGCGCTCGGGGACTGGGTCACCGACCGCCGGGCCCGGTGCCCCTCGGGGGCGGAATCCCGGGCCACGTATCGCGACCCCCTGTACCACTACCCGAGCTTCCGCGCGATCCTCGCGGACATCGCGCTCGGGCCGGAGGACTATCTCCTCGAGGTGGGCTGCGGGGGCGGTGCCTTCCTCCAGTTGGCGCTCGACAGCGGGTGCCGGGCGGCGGCTGTGGACCACAGCCCCGACATGGTGAGGGTGGCCCGGGTCCTGAACCGGGAGGCGATCGACGCGGGGAGGCTCGAGATCCTCGAGGCGGACGCCGCGTCCCTGCCGCTTCCGGACGGCGCGTTCACGTGCGCGGTCATGATGGGTGTCCTGGGCTTCCTGCCGGACCCGGTCACGGTGCTGGAGGAGATCCGACGCGTGCTCGCTCCCGACGGCCGGGCCGTGATCCAGGGGACGGACCCGGAGCTGCGCGGCACTCCGGCCGCACCGGAGCCGATGGAGTCGCGGCTCCGCTTCTACGATTCGGGGGACCTCGAGGTGCTGGGGCGCGCCGCCGGGTTCGAATCGGTGCGCGCGGTGCGCCGGGGCCTCGAGCGTTACGCTCGCGAAGCCGGCGTGCCCGAGGAGGTCCTGCCGCTGTTCTCCGGGGGCGGACGCTTCCTCCTGATGGAGAAGGGCTAGCCGGCGGGAGGGTCGTCGTAGGTTCCGCGTCGGAAACGGATCGTGATTGGAGGCGCCAATACAGCACCGGCCCACCCGAGGCTCCGGGCAGGCCGGACGACGCTGAGCCGAACTGCTTCGTCGCAGTTCGGGTACGGGGCCTGGCAGGCTCAGCTTCCGCGTAGGCCCATTCGGTCACGAAGCTGCTCCCGCTGCCCTTCGGTCAAGACCGGCGATTCGCTCAGCCGGCGCGCGATGCGCATGTAGTCCAGAACCAGCGAATTGCCCCATCGGTACTGCTGCCCCTGCTCGGCGGCGTTCACGAAGGCCATGGCCGCCTCGTAGACCTGCCCCGTCTCCAGACCCCGCACGCCTGCAGCGGCGAACGCACGGCTGGACGCTGTCGCCTTGCCGGCGTGGAAGAAGAACTGTCCCGCCCGGTTGAGGGCCACGTAGGCCCTCGCGTCTCCGTAGGGGCGAAGTTCGGCCGACTCGACGTACCGCTCGGCGGCCTTGACCAGGTCGTGGTCGTCGGCCTGCAGGCGGAACGCCTCCTGGAACAGCTCGTCCGAGCGTTCGACATCGATCACCAGCGCCTCTGCGGTCCGCGGCCCATCCTCACCCTGCGCGAGGGCCGGGTGCGGCGCGAGGATGAGGAAGCTGACTACGGCACCGATCAACTGAATCCCTTTCACGACGTCCTCCTGAGGCTTATTTTTCAAGGCAAGAAGCTGGAGCATCCGCACGACTGGCCGCTGTCCCCCAGTGGCCCGAACTGGATGTCCTTTCATCAGCCCTACGCGAAATCCGCGCGCTTCTTATCATGCTCTGGCTGAAGCGGTCGGGGCGGTGCCCCGGACATCGGCGGGGAGAACGCGCATGGCGCATGTGTCGCCGGAAGAGATCACGGGCCTGCTGGAGGCCGTGCAGCAGGGCGATCGTGGCGCCCTCGACGCGCTCTTTTCCACCGTGTACGAGGAGCTCCGCAGTCGGGCGCACGGGCATCGTCAGCGTTGGCATGGCGACGACACGCTCAACACGACGGTGCTGGTCCACGAAGCCTACCTGAAGCTGGTCGATCAGAAGCGCGCGAGCTGGGAGACTCGGGCCCATTTTCTGGCCACGGCAGCCAAGGCCATGCGCCACATTCTGATCGACTATGCCCGCGACCAGCGCGCCCAAAAGCGAGGGGGCGACCGTCCGAATCTCTCGCTCGAGGAGATCGCGGAGCGGGTGGGGGGAGAGGTGTCGCTCACGGAGGAGACGAGCGAACTCCTCGTGTCGATCGATGATGCCCTCCGCCGGCTGGAAGAGGTGAGCGAGCGCCAGAGCAGGATCGTCGAATGCCGCTTCTTCGGCGGCATGACGATCCAGGAAACCGCGGCGGCGCTGGGCATCTCGACGGCGACGGTCAGCCGGGGCTGGGTACTGGCGAAGGTGCGCCTGTACCAGGATGTGAAGGAACAGCAGGGGTGATGAGGATCGACCGTGGCTGAGACCCGTGAAGAGAGGCTCGAGCGGCTTTTCGCGGAAACCGCAGCGCTGCCGCCCGAGGAACGTCACGCCTTCCTGGAAGAGACGTGCAGGGCCGATCCGTCGCTGCGCGCCGAGCTGGCGTCACTCCTTGCAGATGCCGGCGAGGCCGAGGCCTGGCTCGATCGGGTGGTCGGACCTGGAATGGCCCGCGCCGCGGAAGTGCTGACCGACCCGTGGGAGGGTAACGAACAACGGGCGGTGGATCCGCTCGTGGGCGAGGCCGTGGGCCGCTTTCAGATCCTGGAAAGGCTCGGCGGAGGAGGCATGGGCGTCGTCTACAAAGCCCGCGACGCTCGGCTCGATCGCCTCGTGGCACTCAAGTTCCTGCACCTTCACCAGTCTGCCGACCCCCGGGCCAGAGCCCGCCTCATGTCCGAGGCCCGTGCGGTCTCGGCCCTGGATCATCCGAACCTCGCCGTCGTGCACGAGATCGGGGAGCACCGCGGACAGCTGTTCATCGCGATGGCCTTCTACGAGGGCGAAACGCTCAAGAAGAAGCTCGCGCACGGACCTCTGCCGGTCCGTGAGGCCCTCGACTATGTCGTCCAGATCGCCGAGGGGCTGCAGCGGGCTCACGAGGCCGGAATCGTGCACCGCGACATCAAGCCGGCGAACGTCCTGGTCACCGATCGAGGCCAGGTGAAGGTGGTGGATTTCGGGATTGCTCACGTCCCCGGTGAAAACGTCACGCAGACGGGGATGACCGTGGGAACGGTGGCCTACATGAGCCCCGAGCAGGCGAGCGGCCAGACGGCGGATCAGCGGACGGACCTGTGGTCGCTGGGGGTCCTCCTGTACGAGATGCTCGCAGGGGAGCGGCCGTTCCAAGGTGAGAACGTCCTGGCGACCCTCGACGCGATTCGTCACGGGGAGCCGAAGTCGCTCGCGTCGCTCTCCCCGGGGATCCCGGAGGCGCTGGTTGGAGTGCTGAGGCGCCTGTTGCAGAAGGATCCGGAAGCCAGAACCCGGGATGCCGCCGAATTGCTCACGGATCTGCAGGGCCTGCGGGAGCCGGCCGCCCTCGACCTCCGGTCGGCGGAGCGGTCACCGAGGACGTCCGGGACGGGACGCCGCCGGGTGATCGGCGCGGCGATCGTGCTCGTGGTGGGCACCCTGGGGGTTGTCTTGTGGGAACAGGCTTCCGGCCCGCAGAACGCCTCCACACCGAAGGGCTCCGGAGCGCCTGCGGAACCTGCATGGCTGGCCGTGCTGCCGCTCGAGAACTACTCGCGCGATCCCGAGCAGGAAGACTTCGCCGACGGGATGACCGAAGAGCTGATCACCACGCTCGCGAAGATCGAGGGGCTGCGAGTGATCGCCCATCGCTCGGTGCGGCAGTTCAAGAGCTCCGACACGTCGGTGCCGGAGATCGCGGTGTCGCTGGGTGTTCGGTACGTGGTGGATGGATCCGTGCTGCAGGAGGGAGACCGGGTCCGGATCACGGCCAATCTGATCGACGCGGAGACGGGGACGCCGATTTGGGGAGAGCGCTTCGAGCGGGAACGGCGCGACGTCATGGGGCTCCAGCGGGAGGTGGCACTGGCGATCGCGCGGCAGATCGAGATCACGCTCACGCCACAGGATCTGACGCGTCTGGAAGCGGCCGCGCCGGTCGATCCGGAGGCGTTCGATCTCTACGTGAAGGGCACCCAGGCGCGCTACGAGAACACCGCTGGAACGTTGGAAGAGGCGGCCGACTACTTCGAGCGAGCCATTGCTCGCGACTCCGGCTACGCGCCGGCCTACGCCGGGCTGGCCTGGGTGCTCGCGTTTTCAGCCCCCGATTCCTCTCGAGCGAGATGGCTCGCTCGAAAAGCCGTGGAGCTGGATCCGAACCTCGCCGATGCCCATGTCGCGCTGGGGTTGATCCGAGAGCTCGACGACTGGGATTGGGCGGGCTCGGAGGAAGCACTTCGACGAGCGATCCGGGTGAGTCCCGGCCATGCGGAGGCTCATCACGAGTTGAGCATGCTGCTGATGCGCCAAAGTCGGTTCGACGAGGCGCTTCGCGAGGCGCGGGAAGCTCTGTACCTGGCGCCAATGTCGGCGCGTTTCGAGTTCGCCATCGGATGGGTTCAACTCGTCAGCGGGCGTGTCGAGGAGGCCCTGCAGGCCGCGGCGAAGGCGCGTGCCCTGGATGCGGATTTCCCCTGGGCCTACTGGCTCGCGGGCAGGGCGCACGAGCAGCTGGGACAGTACGAGGAGGCCGTGGAGGCGTTCGAGAGAGGCTCCCGGCCCGGGGCCGTGTCGCCGGGTGTGCTGGGGCACTTGTACGCGGTTTCCGGCCGGAAGGAGGAGGCCCTGAATGTGCTCGAGGGCTTGAAGGTACGGAGGAAGGACGACGGGGAATGGGCGATCGACATCGCGACCATCTACGCGGGACTCGGAGACGTTGAGCAGGCGTTGGACTGGCTGGCGCGGGCGGTCGAGGAGGGAGGGTGGCTGGTCGACCTCGGCATCGACCCGCGACTTCGTTCCCTCCACGGGGAGCCGCGCTTTCGAGCCCTGCTCGACAAGATGGGGCTCGACCCATGAGAACCCGCCCCGGGTCGACGTGGTGCGGATCGACTACAGATCCCCCCGTCGCACCCCGTCGCGCTCGAGCGACGCGCGCAGCTGGGCGAGTCCCCGGTAGACCTTGTTGTAGACGGCCTTGGCGTTCGGCCACCCCAGCGTCCGCGCCACATCCGCGGCCGCGAGCCCCTCGACGACGTACAGCTGGATCGCCAGGCGCTCCTCGGGGCACAGCGAGCCGAGCGCACCCGCGAGTCGCGTCCGGATGGCCGACAGGTCGAGCCCGTCGAGCCCCGCCCCCTCGTGCTCGGCGAGGGGCGGTGGCCCGGCCAGGTAGCGCATCGCGCCGCGCGAGTGCGACCGCTCTACGATGCGATAGGTCTCGGCCAGCTCCTTGAGGAACGCCCCGTACGACAGCTCGTTCGCCGACGCGCCGCTGGGGGTATCACCGTCCGGCGCGCCCCGCACGAGCTCGAACGCCTCCAGGTGCGAGCGCTGATGGACGAACACATGCCGGAAGATGCACTGCTGCAGCGGGGAGAGCGCCGCGGGCACTTTCAGGCGGGGCCGGCCATCGCGCTGCCTCAACCAGTCGATGACCAGATTGTGGACCACGGTCACGAGCCAGGTCGAGAACTCGGCCGGTCGCGCGACGTCGACGCGAAAGCGTCGCAGCCGCGCGAGGTCGTGCGCGAACAGGGCGTGGCACACGTGCGCGAACACGTCGAACACATCCTCCCGGTCGCTGATCATGCGTCGGATCGTGACCAGGATGAGCGGGCGATAGCGCTCGATGAACAGGTCCCACGCCCCCTCGGGGTGGCCCTCCTCGAGTTTGGCACGCCACGACTCCACGGACATGACTCCTGACGCGGCCGGCGGTTCGGGCGCCGGCCCGCTCGGGTTCTAGCTCGTTCCGGTGAGGACGAAGCCGGCCCAGTAGAAGGGGTGCGCCGTGCCGGGCTCCGACAGCAGGGCGCGCTGCGCCAGCGCCAGGGCCTCCGCTTCGGAGTGGCCGGCGGCCAGCTGCTCGTAGAATCCCTGCATCAGACGGGCGGTCGAGCGGTCCTGGACGGGCCACAGGGAGGCGAGCACCCGTCCGGCGCCCGCTTGGAGAAAGGCCTGTGTCAGCCCCACCCACTCATCCCCCGCCGGAACATCTGCGAGCGCGCCGGAGGAGAGGGCCGTCTGGCAGGCGCTGAGCACGACGAGCTGGCCGTGCAGATCGAGGTCGAATACCTCGTGCACCTCGAGACGTCCATCGGTCTCCCCCGCCGGCGCGAGCTCCACGTACGAGAACAGGGGATTGTGCTTGTTGAGCACGCCGAAGGTGGCCAGGTGGAGGATGTCGTGGCGCGGTGCCGCCGAACGGAGCGCGCGCTCCGAGGCCTGGGCATCGGTCAGCACGGTCGCGCGTCGGCCGTACACGGCGCGAATGCCGGCCACCTCCGCGCGCGAGGCCGGCAGTCGATTCGTGCGCGGTGCCAGCGCGAGCACGCGCGGCGGGCGCCGGAGGGCGACGCGCTCGCCGCCCTGCGCCCAGACGGTCGCGGATGGCGCGTACACCAGGTCGAAGTCCTCGACCAGAAAGCGACTCTCGGGCTCCGCCCCCGACAGGGCGCCGAACGGCAGCGCATGGAGCTCGACGTGCGGCACGATCACCAAGGTCCGCTTTCCGTCCAGGTATCCGCCCCGCTCCACGGGGTCGATCAGGTATCGGCGGAGGCGGGCGAGCGGCGCTCGCCACAGGGGATTCCCGGTCGTGCTGTCCGGCCGGTCCATCGCGCGCCTGGCGAAGTCCACCAGGTTCGCCAGGTCGCGGCGACGTACGCCGAGATCGAGGGCCACGACCGTGTCCCGGGTGACGACGAACACGGTGGACGTCGACTCCGTCAGCAGGTACTCGAGCAGGAGTTGGTCCGGAGCGAGCCTTCCGGCCACCCGCCGCCAGTCGAGCGGCTCGGCGGACACCAGGCGGGCGTACTCCGGGTCGCTGTCGCGCATCTGGAGCAGCAGGTCGGCATAGGACTTCTGTGCCGCATCGAGCGCCTCCCGCGCGACGTCGACCGGGGCGGTCGCGAGCGCGGGCTCGCGCAGGTCGCCCGGCCGGGATGCGGCCGCCTCGATCTCCTCGGTGAGCTCGCCGATACGCCGGCGGAGGTCCTGCTCCCGGCCGTCGGTCTGGCGCCGCGAGGCGACCCTGCCGCGGGAAAGGAGCGCGAGCATCTGACGGCCGCGCATCCGTTCGCTCACCGCGAACGCCCGATCCGGCCGTCCGCGCGCCTGCTCGACCTCGGCGAGCGCGGCGTACACATGCCATTTGTCGATCAGGAAGCCCGCGCGGCGGTCCTCGACCCGAAGCCCGAGCGCCACCTCCTCGATCGAGGCGACCGCCGCTCTCAGCTCCTCGGCCGCCTGGTCGAGCGCGCCGCGGCTCTGAAGGGTCGTCGCGAGCCCGGCGTGGAGGCGCCAGCGGAGGTCGGGGATCGGCCTCTCGCCGAGGCGATCGAGACCCTCCCGGTACAGCGACTCGGACGCCAGCGGCGCGTCGCCCCGCTCGGCCAGATCGGCGAGGGCCGCGATCGCGGCGACCTCGCCCGCCACATCCTCCAGCTTCGAGAACGTGCTGCGAGCACCCTCGAAGGTGAGACGCGCGGCCGCGGTGTCGCCCATCTCGCGCCGGGCGTCTCCGCCGAGGAGCTGTGTGATGGCGGCCGCGCGCCGGTCGCCCGCCCGCTCCTGTCCGCGTGCGGCCAGCTCGAGCAGGCGCAACGCCTCTTCGTAGTCTTCCCTCAGGAGTCCGAGCACGCCGCGGCCCTGCTCCGCTTCGGCGACCCCCGCATCATCCCCGTCCTCCGCGTACAGTCGCTCGGCCCGCACGTACTCCGCGTCCGCTTCCGCGTACCAGCCGAGCTCGAGGGCGAGGTCCGCGCCCGCGACCGCCAGCCCCGCCTGCACGGTCGAGGTCGCGGCGGCGGCTCCCGCGTCGCTTCGGGCACGCGCCAGGATCGCGACCGCGCTCTCGAGTTCGCCCATCGCGGCCCGCACGGCCGCCAGGTCGCGTCGGACCGCCACGGTCTCGAGCCCCGCGCCCGACTGCTCGTGCAGCTCGAGCGCCCGCGACAGCAGGGCGAGCGCCTGTCGATAGTCCCCGCGTCGGGTGGCCAACGCCCCGAGGTCGTGCAGCACGAAGGCCATCTCGGCCACATCGCCTGCGGCCTCGTTGATCGCCAGCGCCTCGCTGTACGCGTCCTCGGCGGCCGCGTACTCACCGTCCAGGCTCGCCAGATCGCCCAGGTTGGCGAGATTGAGCGCCGCGTAGCGCTCGGCGCCCTGCGCGCGGTTGAGCGCGAGCGCCCGCTCGAACGCGGCGCGAGCCTCCCCCAGGTCCCCGAGCTCCCAGGCGATGAGACCGAGATTGTTCTGATCCGACGCCATGCCGCGGGAGTCGCCGATGCGCGTCCGGATCCGGGTGGCCTCCTGATAGAGCTCCGTGGCGTCGGCGAGGTCCCCGCGGTCCTTGCTCACGCTGGCCAGATTCGCCGCGGCGTTACCCGCCGACCGATGGTCGCCGACGAGCTCGGCCAACCCTCGAGCCTCGGTGAGGTATGCCGTGGCGCTGTCCAGCTCGCCCGCCGCATAGAACCCGGCGCCGATGGCCCCCAGCGCTGCCGTGCGCATGGCGGAGTCGTTCGCCGCCCCGGCCCGACGCAGGCTCTCGCGCCACAGTCCCATGGCGGCCGGGACGCCCTCCCGACCGAACGCTTCGCGGCCCGCACGCCACAGGCTGTCGGCCGCAGCCATGTCCCTGCGCCGCGAAGCCGACGTCGACTCGAAACGAGACAGGCTGCGCACGAGAAACGAATCGTTCCACACCGTCGCATAGGCGTTCGCCATGACTCGCGCCGCCGCCAGCCCCGCGGCGCGGGCGCTGTCCGTCCCGGCGGCCGCGGTCGAGCGGAGCGCGCGCGCGAAGCCGTCGCGCACGCTGTCCGGCCAGGCGTGCGCCACCGCCTCCAGTTGGCCCATGTCCTCCGTGGGGGAGACGGGCACCCTCGCCGACCCGGTCTCTGTTCGACAGGCGGCGATGCCGTTCGCGAGGATGAGCCCACTCACGACGAGGGTCCGAGCCCGGGGTCTCACGGCGCACCGGAGCGAGGTGACCGCGCCGCCGGCCCGGGTGTCCAGCCCGGCTCGATCGGTCCCGTGGATGTGTCGGAGCACCCCAACATGGCGACGGCGGGCAGAACGAGCGCGAGGAGGCGCCGGTGTGGGTGCACTAGGGGCTCCCGGGGCCTCACGGCCCCAGCGGATGGGTAACATTCATAATATGCTCGGTGGTATCGGCCGACTATGGCCTCGCCGGGGACCAGGCGGGGGCATAGTGACCGCAGAGGTCACCCGCCGGAGCCGAGGCTCCGCCGCTTGGGCGGCCCTGCATGGTCCTCATGGGATTCGAGCGGCGGGTCCACGGTGAGGTACTCCCATTCCGACGCCACCCACCGATCCCACCCGGTGCGCGCCTCGACCTTCCACAGGTATGTGGTCGAGGTGTCGCGAATCAGCGCGTCCGGCACGGCGAGGCCGGTGTCGCTCGTCTGCGGATCCCACACGAGCGTCCCATCGCGGTCGAACACCATGACCTGGTACCGGTCGGCGTGGGGGACGCTCGTCCAGCGGAGCGAATCGTTCGCTCCGAGGACGCGGGCGGAACCGACGATCCTGGGCGCGACCGTGGTGGTGATGGCGCTCTCGCGGTGGATCGCGCTCGTCGCGGAGGCGTCGTCGGTCCCGCTCGAGGCCGCGGGATCCCGGAGCACCGCGAGCGTGCCGACCGCAGCGATCCCGACGACCCCCGCAGCGATGAGTCCGATCGCGCGGTAGTGGCCGGCCGTGCGCCCCTGCACACCGAGCCTGTGTATTTCCCCCGCGACCGCGTCGTCACGAACCAGCGCGGTGATCGCCGCGAGCCTGCGGCGGCACCCTGCGCAGCCGGAGAGGTGCTCGATCTGGCGCGCATCCGTCTCCCGGGGAGGATCGGCGAGCAGCACGGCGATCTCCTCGTCGCTGAGGCAGGAGCCCGACCCCGGCAGGTCCACCGACGCCGCCGACCGTAACGCCCCCGTCAGCTCGCGAATCCGGCTCACCTCGGTGCGGCAGGCCGCGCACTCGCGGGCGTGAGCCCCGATGGCGGTCGGGGCCGAAGTCGCCGGATGGCGAAGGGCGAAGCCGACGAGCTCTTCGTGCGCGGGACAATCCATCTTCATCATACCTCGATATCCTCCACGTAGCGTGCGTGCCGATGCCCGGTGTGTGACGGACAACGGGTGTCACGGACGCTCCGGTCGGGAATGCTCAGGGCGAGGGCACGGCCGATCTTCGTTGCGCGACCCGGATCCCGCTCACGGACTTCGAGGATCCCCATGCAGACGGCCCGGCGTCTCGAATGGATCGACCCGTCGCCCGGCCCTCAGGCCAGGCCGAACAACCCCTGCACCACGCCCACGTCATACACGAGGAAGAGGCCGAAGCCGAGGCTCAGGATGCCCGCCGCCGCCCGCAGACGGCCGGCGAGGTTCGCGGACCCGACGCGCGGGTGCAGCAGGGGGAGGGAGATGGCGACCGTGAACGCCATCATGCCGAGGATGGTGCCCGCGCCGAAGATCAGGAGATACGCCATCGACCAGCCGGGACTCGGGATGGTCGCGAGGACGAGGAGCGTCACGGCCGCCGACCCGGCGAGGCCGTGGACCACCCCTACGAGGAGGGGACGCACGAGCTGGTAGGCCTTGAGGCCCCCGAACGTGCGATCCAGACGCGCGACCGGCGTCGCGTCCTCGGGGTGCGGATGACGTCCAGATGCCCCGACATGCGCGTGCGTGTGGACGTAGTCGCCGTGCCGGTGCGTGCGGGGTGCGAGCTCCGGCTCGGGGGCCGGGGCGGTGGCGAGCCAGCGAGTCCGATCGACCACGCCCCTCAGGTTGGTGAGACCGAGAATGATGAGCATGACCCCGACGGCGAGCTCCATCGACAGCCCCACGCTCTCGGGGATCACCCAGCCGAGCAGGATGATCCCGCCGCCCACGACGAGGATGGTGAGCGTGTGCCCCACCCCCCACGCCAGCCCGATCGCCGCGGCACCGGACAGACTCCGGTGGCGGGTCACGATCGCGGTGGTCGCGATGATGTGGTCCGCGTCGGTGGCATGCCGGATCCCCAGCACGAAGGCGACGATCGCCACGGTCAGGAAGCCGGTCATGCGGTGACCCCCTCGCCGTCGAAGCGGCCGAAGGCGGCGAGAGCGGCCTGGCCGAGGCTCACGCCACCGTCGTTCGGCGGTACGACGCGGTTCGTCCACACGTCGAATCCGTCGGCCCGCAGCCGCCCCGCAAGCTCGTGCGACAGGAGCGCGTTCTGCATCACGCCGCCCGAGGCGACCACGGCATCGATCCCGTCGCCGCGCGCGACCCTCCGCACCGCGCGGGCCAGCCCGCGGGCGAGACCCACGTGAAAGGCGCGCGCGATCTCGGCGGGCTCGCGGCCCCCGGCGCGATCCTCGATCAGCGCGCCGAGCAGCGGTCGGAAGTCGAGCTCGCCGTCGGCGTACGGGAGCTCGTAGGGCTCGACCCGCTCGGGCGCGCGCAGCGCGAGATGCTCGAGCCACATTGCGGCCTGACCCTCGAAGGTGATCGGACGGACGAAGCCGAGCAGCGCCGCCGCGGTGTCGAACAGCCGCCCGGTCGATGAGGTCGAGAAGGTGCGGGTCCCGCTCTCGAGCACGCGGCGGGCCTGCTCGTACCGGTCGGGGAACCCGAACGGGGCGGCCGCGAAGTCGGGCGGGTCGGGGATCTGCGCGAGGAATCCGACGGCCGCCTGGACGGGGTGGCCTGCCGCGGCATCGCCCCCCACGAGCGCCGCCTGCCTGAGCCCGCCGACCCGGCGGAGCCCGTCCCTCAACCCGCCCACGAAGATCTCGCCGCCCCAGATCGTCCCGTCATCGCCGTACCCGGTGCCGTCGAGCGCCAGACCGATGACCCGGGCGTCGAACGCCTGCCGCTCGGAGATGACCGATGCGACGTGCGCGCGGTGGTGTTGCACGAGGCGCGTTTCCCCGGCCCCGAGCTCGGTCGCGAACAACGTGGACCAGTACTGGGGGTGGCAGTCGGCGACCGCGAGCACGTCCTCCACATCCAGCTCGTACATCGCGAGCAGGTCGCCGACCGTGGCGCGGAACGCATCGAGCGCCGCCAGGTGGGCCAGGTCGCCGAGGTGCTGGCTCACGAACGCCTCCCCGTCGACGACGAGCGTCACGGTGTTCTTGAGGTCGGCGCCGAGCGCCAGGACGGGCCGGCGGGTGGGGAGCCGTGTGACGGAGCCCGGAGCGTACCCCCGGCTGCGGCGGAGCACGATCGAGCCCTCGGGCCCGCAGCGGACCACGGAGTCCTCCACCCGGCGCGCGATCGGCCGCTCGCCCACGAGGAACGCGTCGGCGATGCCGCCGAGCCTGTCGAGCGCGTCGTCATCCCCGAACGCGATCGGCTCGCTCGAGCGGTTGGCGCTCGTCATGACCAGCAGCTCGGGGGCGCCGGCGTCGAAGAGCGCGTGGTGGAGCGGCGTATAGGGGAGCATGAGCCCGACGTCGGGGTTTCCGGGCGCCACGCCCGCGAGCTCGGTACGAGCCGGCACGAGCGTGATGGGGCGCGCGGCGCTCGAAAGTACGGCCTCGGCCTCGGCGGAGATGTCCGCCACGGACCGCGCGACATCCGGATCGCGCGCCATGAGGGCGAACGGCTTCTCCTTTCGGAACTTCCGCTCGCGGAGGGCCATCACGGTGGCCGGCTGGCGCGCGTCGCAGGCGAGGTGGTAGCCGCCGATCCCCTTGATCGCCACGACCCGCCCGTCGCAGAGCGCCTCGACCGCCCGGGCGACGACCGCGGCGTCGCTGTCGCCGGCGGCGTCGCACCGTCCGCCGGCGTCGAGAAACGCGTGGCGGGGGCCGCAGCCCGCACAGGCGACCGGCTGTGCGTGGAAGCGGCGGCTCGCGGGGTCGTGGTACTCGCGGGTGCACAACTCGTCCATCGCCCACCCGCGCATCGTGGTGCGCTCGCGGTCGTACGGCAGCGCCTCGATGATCGAGTACCGCGGGCCGCAGTCGGTGCAGTTGATGTACAGGTACCCGTACCGCGGATCGTTCGGGTCGCGCATCTCGGTGAGACAGCACGCGCACGCCGGCAGATCCGGCGAGATCCGCGTGGTGGGGCGCCCGCCGCGGTCGCTCGCGAGGATCTCGAACGTGACGAGTCCGCTCACCGTCGCGCTCGCGACCTCGACCTCGTCGATCGTGGCCGCCTCGGGGCCGCCCTCGCGCAGCCGGCGGACGAACGTCTCGAGCGCTTCGGCCTCACCCTCGAGGTGCATCTCGACACCGTCGTCGTCGTTCAGCACCCACCCGGTGATCGCGAGGCCGTGCGCGAGCCGGTACACGAACGGCCGGAACCCGACGCCCTGGACGATGCCCCGGACGCGCACGGAACGGGCGATCGCGACATCGGATCTGCCTGCTATCGCATGGCGCATGGCGCGACCTCCGACATGACGGGGCTTCGTCCGGGAGGAAGCGCTTCCTCCCCGGCGCGCAGCGGGTTCGGCGCGGCGTCCCCCCGGATCAGAGGAACGCCTCCATGAACGCGTCGAGCGGCTCGCCGTGGGAGAAGCCGTGGCCCTCCCCCCAGCCATACGGCTTCGAGGCGGCCCTCGGCCAGAATCCCCACGGCCCCTGCCCGCCCACGTAGCGGACTATGCCGCCGGTGTCGATCACGAACAGACGCTCGGGCCACCCGCTCCAGCGCTCGGCCACCGCGTCGTCCATCGTGTCGACGACCACCTGGAAGGGGAACCGCAGCATGGCGCACGCCTTCGCGGCGGCCGCCTTCCGGCCGGCGTCATCGGTCGCGTCGGAGATGATCGACCAGCCGGACGCCTCGATCTTCCAGCCGTCGGTCGCGTGCGCCTCGCGGATGTAGACGAGGAGGAACTCGAACCGGTCCTCGTATCGCTCGTGGAGGGAGAGGACGTCACCTGACGCCCGGGCGAACGGCCCTCAGGTGAGCGATCCGAAGACCAGGACGACCGGCCGATCCCGCCGGAGCGACGAGAGCCGCACGCGGCCCGACCCGTCGTACAGGTCGAGCTCGAAGTCGGGGGCCTCCTCACCGACGCGCGGGTGGTTGTGCCGGCGCGCCTCGAGGAGCGCGTATCCATCATCCGAATCCCGCACGGTGCGTCCCGCGAATCGATCCACTCGAATCTCCTTTCACGCCCCTCCCTGTGAACCGGCGGAATCTCCGGACCCCGGGGTTCTCGACACGACGCAATCTAATGGACCCGGGGAGCACGGGGGCTCCGGCCTCGCCGGGCTGGTTCCGCCGACGGGCGTACATCGGGATCTGATTCGCCGCACGGACGGGTCCGGCCGCGGTCGATCGGGCCGTCCCGCTTGGCCGGCGTGCCGGTTCCGTCCTATGCTCCCCTCTCGATCCAGGACTCGTTCACGAGAGGAAGCCATATGACGGGATGCCGCTCGATCGCCCGCTGCGTGTCGACCCTGTTCCTCGTCCCGATCCTGACGGGAACGCTCGCCACCGCTCACGCCGGGGCGCAGGAGCACTCCGCGACCGCACAGGGACCTCCAGCCACGCCGAGCGACGTGCCCGTCGAGCGCTCGCTCCCGGCGGACACGGCGATCACGGCCACCGGCGAGGTGACCATCGAGGGGGTGCGGGTCCCGTACCGGGTGACCACCGGGACGCAGCCGTGGTACGGCGAGGACGGGAAGGCGGACGCGGCGCTCTACTACACTTACTACGAGCGCACCGACGTCCAGGACCGCTCGCGGCGGCCGCTGTTCATCTCCTTCAACGGCGGGCCGGGGTCGGGGTCGCTGTGGATGCACCTCGGGTACACCAGCCCCAAGCGTCTGATCGTCGACGACGAGGGCTACCCGATCCAGCCGTACGGCGTGCAGGACAACCCGCACTCGATCCTCGACGTGGCGGACATCGTGTACGTGAACCCCGTCAACACGGGGTTCTCGCGCATCCTCGATCCGGAGGTGGACCGGGAGACCTTCTTCGGCGCGCAGCCGGATGTGCGCTACCTGGCCGACTGGATCGACGTGTTCGTCTCGCGTCACGCGCGCTGGACGTCGCCCAAGTTCCTGATCGGCGAGAGCTACGGCACGGCGCGTGTGGCGGGGCTGGCGGGCGAGCTCCAGGACGCCCACTGGATGTACCTGAACGGCGTCATCCTCGTCTCGCCGACGGGCCTCGGGCTCGACCCGGAAGGCGCGTCGCCGCGCTCGTCCGTCCTCAAGCTCCCCTACTACACGGCCGCGGCGCACTATCACGGCCAGCTCGACCCGGAGCTCCAGGGGCGGACGCTCGAGGACCTCCTCCCGGAGGTCGAGGCGTTCACGCTCGACCAGTACCTGCCCGCCGTGTCGCGTGGCGGCTTCCTCGACGAGGGCCGCCGTCGGGAGATCGCCCGGCAGGTGGCGCGCTATTCGGGGCTCTCGGAGCAGACGGTCCTCGACCACAACCTGACGGTGCCGTCGTCCTTCTTCTGGAAGGACCTCCTCCGAGACCAGGGCCGCACGATCGGGCGACTCGACTCGCGCTATCTGGGGGTCGATCGACAGGACGCGGGGGACAGCTACGACTACTCCCCCGAGCTCACCACCTGGAACCACGCCTTCGCGCCGGCCATCAACCACTACCTGCGGGACGAGCTCGGCTTCCACACCGATCTGCAGTACTACCTGTTCGGCCCGGTCAACCCGTGGTCGGGCGGTAACCCGAACTACAACGCCGGCGAGCAGCTGCGGCAGGCGATGGCCGAGAACCCGTTCCTCCACCTCATGGTGCAATCGGGGTTCTACGACGGCGCGACAGACTACTTCTCGGCCAAGTACGTGCTCTGGAACATCGACCCGAGTGGGAAGCTCCGGGACCGGATGCGGTTCGAGGGCTACCGGAGCGGGCACATGATGTACCTGCGAGAGGAGGACCGGGTGACCGCGAACGACGCCATCCGCGAGTTCATCCAGGCCTCGCTGCCGGGGCCCGGCCAGCCGGCGAGCTACGAAAGGGTGGGGCCGCCCCCCGAATAGGATTCCGCGACCTGATCGCGCGGCCGATCCGAGCGGGCCGGCCGCGGATCCCCCTACAGATGCCCCAGGAAGGCCAGCAGCCTGTCGCGGTCATCCGCCGAGAGCGCCCGGTATGCGGACCGTGAGGCGGAAGCTTCGCCGCCGTGCAGGTCGATCGCCTGGTCGATGGAGCCGGCCCGCCCATCGTGCAGGAAGCGCCGCATGAGCCGGAGACCCATGAGGGGCTCCGTCCGGAACTCCGAAGGTCGCGCGACGACCCCCAGACAGATGTCGGCGAGCTCGGGACCCATGTCGTGCAGAAGCAGATCGGTGTACGCGCGGATCTCGCGGTTCGACAGCGCCTCCACCGGACCGTCGCCCGTGTGCAAGGTGGGCACGTGACACGCGGAGCAGCCGATGTCCGCGAACAGTCGCTCGCCGCGCCGGGCTTCGGAGTCGAGGTCGAGGGGAGCGGGGGGTGCCAGAAAGCGGACGAACGCGTCCACCGCCTCGACGTCGGGCGCCGTCGTCTCCGGGTCCGGGGCCGGGTCCGTCCCGGGTGGTAGCGGATCACCCGCGACAGTGCCCTCGTCCGGCGCGCCGGGAGTCGTCACCCCCTGTTCGACCGGAAACGCGCCCTCGTTGAACTCCGTCAGACTCGCCACCAGGGCCTTGCGGCCGAAGCGGCCGATCCGTCCGTCGAAGAATCGGTTGGGACGACCGGAGATCCCGTCGCCATCCTCGTCGTTCGGGTCGGCCATCGAGAGGATGACGGCGTCCGGAACCGCGTCGAGCAGGCCGAAGCCGAACACGTCGGGCGACGTGCGCGTCCCCCGATGGGTCGCCTCCGACGGGATCGGCTCCGCATCGATGCCGAGGGCGTCCCGCAAGGCCTGCGTCACGTGCTGCTGGTACACGGGACCGCCGCGCTCGGGCAGGGGATCGCAGAATCCATCCGCACGCAACCGGGTGGCGTGCACCTCCGTGATCGGGCTGGCCCCGCCGGGCACGGGATCGCCGTGACAGGCCGCGCAGGCGGCGCCGTTGAACAGCGGCCCGAGCCCCGAGGCCGCGTCGAACGTCCGCTCGAAGACCTGGCGGCCGGTCTCGAATCGACGGAGCTGGGCGTCCGTAAGCCCGTCGAGGGGATCGCCCGGTCTCGGCGGTGGGCTCCCGCACGCGTAGAGGGACAGCGCCACGATCGCCGCCGCCAGCGCGACGCGCCCTCCGGCCGGCGCGGCCCCCGGTGGCGCGCCACTCACTGGAAGCGACTCCCGGGACGTTCCGGCGGAGGGTTGGCGTCGCCGATCTCTTCGATCCGTTCGGCGACCATGCCGGACTCCGTCCTGCGGTACTGGATCCGAACGATGTACCCCGGCACCATCGCGGTCAGCTGCACCTCCTCGCCGTGCCAGATGATGGGCACGCTCTCCGGAACTCGAAACTCCATGGCCTCGATCACGAGCCCACGCCCGGTGAGCACTTCGAGCATCCGGCGAGCCGGCTGGACGGTCCGGATGGTGCCGGCGATCGCACCCCGGGGGGTCTCGACGTCGGCCGGTCCGGGCACGAATCGCGGCGACCGAGGGCCCCCGCAGCCATTCGGGAGAACGGCCAAAGCCATGCCGGCAGTCAGGAGAGCCGGCGCGCATGCGTTGCGGAGCATGTGGAACCCCCGTTCTCGCTTTCCGCGCTCCACGGGCAATCTAGCGTCAAGGAGGGGTCACACCATACCAGCCTTCCGAACGCGGGTCTCGTGGTGCGAGCGTCCTCGCTCTACTGGCAGGACAGCGATCCTACCGATGATCGTCCGTGGATCGAGCCCGATGTGGCGGTGGGGCCGACAGCCGCCGACTACCGGGCAGGCCGTGACCCCGTGCTCGACGCGGCCCTCGCGCAGCCGAGGTAGAAGCGCCCGATGACGGCCGAAGCCCACTACGGAATCGCGGCGGTTCGCCTCACGGGAGGCCTCACCCGTCAAGGGTGCCGAGATGCGCGAAGATGGCCCTCAAGTCGTCGTCATCCTGGAAGAACCCGCTCAGATCTTCCCACGGCATCAGCTCGCCGTCGACCGGCGGACCGCTCGGCCGCTCACCCGTTCGAATGAAATGGATGAACTGCTCCTCGGTCCAGGTGCGGCCCACGCCCGCCAGTGGCGGGGCGAGAAACGCCTCGATGCCACCGAGATCCGCACCGTGGCAGAGCGAGCAAACGACCGAGGCGAGGTACCCGCCGTGCGCCGCCGTGGGGCCCGGCGCCGGCGCCACGACGGGCTCGGTGAGCGGAGGCTGGACTTCGAAGGGTCCGCCCAGGGCCGCCATGATCGCGCCGAGCACGTTGAGCCGGTTGGTCGGCGTGTCGGGCTCCACGGGGGGCTGGGCACGCAAGTAGGCCACGATGGCCTGTACGTCGTCGTCGCTCAGATGCCGGAACACCGATGATGGCATGACCAGAAGGGACCTGCCGCTCCGGTGCACGCCTTCCCGGATCGCCCGAATGATCTCGCCGTCCGTCCACTCACCCAGGTGCGTCGGGGTCAGGTTCGGCGCGTAGAACGTGCCAATCGGCGGGGCGTCTTCGAGGAAGTCGCTGCCTTCGATCGGCGGTGACTCGTCATCCGCGTGACACGCCGCCGCGCACAGGCGTCCGAATCGCTCGCCCTGCGCGATCCGCTCGGGCGTGACGTCGACCGAAACGCGAGGCACGGGATTGTCGTGCTTCCGGTTCAGCTTCGCGTAGCCGATGAAGACGAGGACGAGGGCCGCGGCCGATACGAGCGTCATCAGGCCCGACAGCATGGCCCCGGACCATCTCAGGACCCGCCGACGGGCACGCCACGCGCGGCGCGTGAGCCAGGCGAAGAGGACAGCCAGGCCGACGAGCAAGGAAACGCCGACAGTATCGAACATCCGCCGAGAATAGGTCGCGGGAGGGCCGACGCGCGAGGACACCCGCGCCGACAGGCAGGTGAACGCGTAGATTCCTCTGCGGGCCGCACGCCCATCCGGGGCGGCGATACCGTCCCGTCGCGATGCGCCGAGGCGTATACGTGGCAACCGAGCTCGACCGACTCACCGCGGGCCTCTCCGACCGCTACCGCCTGGTGCGCGAGCTCGGCCGGGGCGGCATGGCCACCGTCTACCTGGCCGAGGACCCGAAGCACGGACGGAGTGTCGCCGTCAAGGTCCTGCGACGCGAGCTGGCGGCCACGCTCGGGGCCGACCGGTTCCTGCGCGAGATCGCGATCGCCGCCAGGCTCACCCACCCGAACATCCTGCCGCTGCACGACTCCGGAGAGGCCGCCGGGCTGCTCTACTACGTGATGCCGTTCGTCGAGGGCGAGTCGCTCCGCGACCGGCTCCAGCGCGAGAAGCAGCTTCCGGTGGACGAGGCGATCCGGATCGCGCGCGAGGTGGCGGCGGCCCTGAGCTACGCCCACGGGCAGGGAGTGATCCACCGCGACATCAAGCCTGAGAACATCCTCCTGTCGAGCGGTCAGGCGGTGGTCGCCGACTTCGGCATCGCTCGCGCCCTGTCGGTCGCCGCGGGGTCGACCCTGACGGGGACCGGCATCGCCCTCGGGACCCTCGGCTACATGAGTCCCGAGCAGGCGAGCGGAGAGACCGACCTCGACGCCCGCGTCGATGTGTACGCCCTCGGGTGCACGCTGTACGAGATGCTGGCAGGCGAGACGCCGCATACGGGCGGCACCGTGCAGGCCCTCCTGAACCGCATGCTGACCGAGCCGGTGCGACCGCTGCACCCCATCCGGGAGACCGTCCCGCCGGCCCTGGACGACGTGCTGGGGAGGGCCCTGGCGCGCACGCCGGCCGACCGTTTCCCGACCGTGTCGCGGTTCGCCGACGCGCTCGCGCACGTATCGACGATCAGCGCGGCCGAGGGGGCGATGGGTTCGGGCCGCGCGCGCGGCGCGGAGGGTTCGGGGAGGCGGTGGCGTGTCGCGCTCTCCACCGCCGCGGTCGTCGCGGCCGTCGCGCTCGGAGGCTGGATCATCGGATCGAACGTTGGCCGGGGCGCCGGATCGCCGTCCTACCGGCGGCTCGCGGTGCTCCCGCTCGACGACGTGAATCGCGACACCGCGCAGGACTACTTCGTGGACGGGCTGACCGATGCCCTGATCGGCACGGTGGCCCAGATCGGTTCGCTCGAGGTCATCTCCCGCACCTCCGTCATGCAGTACCGGGGCACGGACAAGACGCTCCCCGAGATCGGGCGCGAGCTGAACGTGGATGCGGTGGTGGAAGGGTCCGTGTCCCGCTCGAGCGGACGCGTCCTCGTCCGCGTGCACCTGGTGGACGCCCGCACCGATGCGCAGCTCTGGAGTCGGGACTACGATCGCGAGCTCGGCGACATCCTCCTCCTCCAGAGCGAGATCGCCCGGGAGATCGCGCGCCACGTGGACGCCCGGCTCACGAAACGCGAGTCGGATCGGCTGGCCGCCGCGGAGGCGGTGAACCCGGAGGTGCACGAGGAGTATCTGCGCGGGCGTTTCCAGCTCGAGCCGCGCACTCCGGACGGCTTCCGCGAGGCCCTGGACCATTTCCGCCAGGCGCTCCAGCTGGATCCGACCTTCGCCCCGGCCCACGCCGGCCTGGCGGACTACTACCGGCTGCTGCCGTTCTACGACAACGTCACGCCGGCCGAGGCGTTCGGCAGGGCCAGGGCGGCGGCTCTCAAGGCGCTGGAGCTCGACCCGTCGCTGGGGGTGGCGCACGCGGCGCTGGGGTATGTCGTGGCCTACGCCGACTGGGATTGGGCGCAAGCGGAAGGGGAGCTCCGCCAGGCGCTCGAGCTCAACCCCAACGATGCCGATACCCACCACGCCTACAGCCGGCTGCTGGCCGGACTCGGCCGGCTGCCGGAGGCCGAGGTGGAAGCGCGGCGTGCCGACGAGCTCGATCCGCTGTCGCTGGTCGCGCACGCGAACCTGGGGGTGATCTCGTACTTCGGGCGGGACTACGCCCGCGCCGCATCGCAGCTGGAATCCACGCTCGAGATCGATCCCGACTTCCCGGTCGCGCACTGGGGTCTGGGACTCGTGAACGAGCAGCTCGAACAGTACGACCAGGCCGTGGCCGAGTTCGAGAAGGCCATGGCGCTCGCGGGACGCGGCGTGAACAGCCTCGCCTCGTTGGCACACGTCCTCGCCGTCGCGGGGCGCACGACGGAGGCGGAGGCGGTGCTCGACGAGGTGCTCGAACGCACACGCACCCGGCATGTATACTCGTATCAGGTCGCGCTCGTGTACGCGAGTCTCGGCCGCGCCGACGAGGCGTTCGACTGGCTCGAGCGCGCGTACGAGGAGCGGTCGCCGATGTTGAGCTACGCGAAGCAGGATCCCCGCTTCGACGATCTGCGCTCGGACGCCCGGTTCGCGGACCTGCTCCGCCGGGTGAACCTGGCACCACCGGCGGTGGTGCGGCAGGACGCCGCCCCGCCCGCCGGAGCCGCGGACGGGTCATCCGTCCGCTAGCGACCCGATGAACTTGCCCACCACGTTGCGGATCGCCCCCCCGCGGTGCGACACGCGCACATTGGCGTGCACGCTACTCAGCCCCGAAGCCCCTGCCTTCATCCGTGCACAGGGCCACCGACCGCCCCGGGCCCCTGGCTGTGGCGCACCCACGCCGACAGGAACGGATCGATGAGCCGGAATCGAGGCTCCCCGTCGCGGTGCTCCCCGCGCACCACATGGAGATCCTCGAGCTGCCGGAGGGCGGTCCGGAGGCTCGAGGAGGCGATCTGGAAACGGCGCGCGACGGCCGCGGACGCCAGCCCGCGCCCGTCCGTCTCCATGATCGCCTTCACGGCCTTCTTCTGGTTCTGACTGAGCGAAGACCACAGCTGGGCGTAGGCGGGGTCCTCTTTTCCGAGCAGGCGTACCAGCGCATGGTCCACGGACGCGGGGGTCATCGTCGGGTCGTCCGCCACGCGCAGTAGTTCCCACACTTCGTGCGCGAGACGCTCCACGTTGTACGGCACCTCGTCGGCGCGGTGGAGGATCGCGTCGATCCCGGCCTCTTCCGGGGCCATCCCGGATGCCTCGAACGTCTCGCGAAGGTGGCGGTGGAACTCCTCCCGCGGGATCTCGCGGACGAACAGTCGAGCCCCGAGCCGCCAGAACGGTCGCTCGGGATCCTCGGTCATCTCGGCCAGGAGCCGGGTCGCGGAGCCGGCGAACACGTATGCGGTGTGCCGATGACGCTGAACGACCGAGCGGAGCTGGCGCTCGGCGGGACGACCGTGCTCCACGACGATCGCCTGCACCTCGTCGAGCAGTACCGCGACCGGAGCCTCCGTCTTCGAGGCCAGCCGCTCGACCGCGTCCAGCGTCTCCCCGAAGAGGGGCAGGGGGTCCTCCTCCCGGAGGCCGAGCGACACCGTCACGCCGCCGGTCGTCGGGTCGAGGCCGAGCTCCGGCCGCAGCCGGCCCGCCGCCTCGTTGAGCGCGGCGAGCACGCGCTCCACCGGTCCTCGAAGCTCGCGGGCCGCGGCGGTCAGAAGCGCCTGCGCGAGAAGCGGCAGCGTCTCGTACCGCTCCGCGTCGATCCGGAGCACGCGCGCCCCCCGGCCGCGGGCCTCCTCGGCGGCGGCGGCGAGCAGCGAGGTCTTGCCGTACCGGCGGGGGCCGATCAGGAAGAGCTTGCCGCGGTTGTCGATCGTTCGGCCGATCTCCGCCAGCTCGTCCTCACGGTCGACCAGTTCGCGGGGGGAAAGCTCCCGGCCGTACGGAAACGGATTTCGCTCCCTGGATCTCACAGGGCCTCCCGCGTAAATTGCGCAACGCAAATCACGACGCGCAATTTACGCGGTGCGAGAGCTCGGGCAACCCATCCGGTTCGGCATCCGGAGGCCTTCTCAGGGCCCTGGTGAAGCCGTACCATAGCTTCTCGCCCACACCCTGCGTGATCGGTGGTTTCTCGCACCTGACCTGTGGAGGCTTCCCCATGAGGCTACGCATCTTCACCCCTGTCGTCGCGACCGTCGTTCTCGGGTCGGCTCTCCACTCTCCGGCCCCCGGCCTCGCCGGCGCCGGGCAGGAGGCTCCGGTCGTGACGATCGGCCTCGATGACGAAGGAAACATCACGGTCTCCCCGGATCCGGTCGTCGTGAACCGGGGAGAGACCGTCGAGTGGGTGGCCGATCCCGAGAGCGCCGTCGAGTCGTGGACGATCCGCTTCCGGTCGCCCGTCCCCTTCGGGAACGCCGCGGCGCAGCAGGGGATCAACGGCAACAGGGGGCAGCGCCGCGGCCAGGCGCTCAACGCCGAGGCCCAGGTGGGTCGACGTTACAAGTACATGGTCAGCGTATGGGACGGCCAGCGCGTACGGATCCTCGACCCCGAGATCGAGGTCGGACCGGGCCAGCTCGCCTCGAATCGATCACGACGGAATCGATGATCCGCCCTCGCCGGAGGCGGTAGTCCCTTGTCCGAGATCCCGCGCGACGCCTCCCGGGTCGACCCCGGACGCGAGGGTGCGGGCGGCGGGGCCGGGTCCGAGGCGGGGTCGGGCGATGTGAACGACACTCCCCGGCAGATCGGCCCCTACAGGATCCTCCGAACGCTCGGCGAGGGAGGGATGGGGGTCGTGTACGAGGCCCGACAGATCGAGCCCGTGCAGCGGCGCGTCGCCCTCAAGATCATCAAGCTCGGCATGGACACGAAGCAGGTCGTCGCCCGCTTCGAGGCCGAGCGCCAGGCCCTCGCGGTCATGGACCATCCCTTCATCGCCAAGGTCCTCGATGCGGGCGTGACCGAGACGGGCCGTCCGTACTTCGTCATGGAGCTGGTCAACGGGGTTCCCCTGACCGAGTACTGCGACGCGCAGAAGCTCGCCACCGACCAGCGGCTCGAGCTCTTCATCCAGGTGTGCGCCGCGGTCCAGCATGCCCATCACAAAGGGGTCATCCACCGCGATCTCAAGCCGAGCAACGTCCTGGTCTCCCTGCAGGACGGGAAGCCGGTGCCGCGTGTGATCGACTTCGGGATCGCGAAGGCCGTGGGGCAGGACTTCACCGACCGGACACTGGTCACGCAGCTCGGCCAGATGGTGGGGACGCCCGAGTACATGAGTCCGGAGCAGGCCGAGATGTCGGGCATCGACGTCGACACCCGGACCGACATCTATTCGCTCGGCGTGATGCTGTACGAGCTCCTGGTGGGCGCGCTTCCCTTCGACCTGCGCGGCGTATCCGACATCGCCAGGCAGACCACGATCCGGGAGAGGAACGCCCCCACGCCGAGTGCCCGGCTCACGACGCTCTCCGGAGAGCAGCAGGAAACCGTGGCCCGGTATCGTCATACCGATCCCGGAACGCTCAAGACGGCGCTCAAGGGGGACCTGGATTGGGTGGTGATGCGGTGTCTCGAGAAGGACCGGACGCGACGATACGAGACGGTCAATGCCCTCGCCATGGAGCTCGGGCGACACCTCGATGACCAGCCGGTCCTCGCCCGGCCGCCGAGCACGAAGTACCGCCTGCAGAAGTTCGTGCGCCGGAACAGGACCGCCGTGATCGCCGCGTGCGTCGCGGGGCTCGCCATCTCGGGTGGAGCCGTGGCCGCCACCATCGGGATGGTGAAGGCGCGGCGCGCGGAGACGCGGGCCGAGCGGGAGTCGGCCACGGCCAAACAGGTGTCGGAGTTCCTCGAGGATCTGTTCGAGGTGAGCGATCCCAACGAGGCGCTCGGGAACACGATCACCGCCCGGGAGCTCCTGGATCGTGGAGCGGCGCGCATCGAGGACGAGCTATCCGGCCAACCGCTGGTCCAAGCGCGGATGATGGCCTCGATGGGCGAGGTGTTCCGGAAGCTCGGGCTGTACGACAGCTCGCTCCCGCTGCTGGAGCGGGCCCTCGCCCTCCGGGAGCGGGAGCTGGGAAGCGACGACCTCGAGGTCGCCGCCAGCCTTCACCAGCTCGCGACCCTGCACCGTTACCGGGGGGAGTACGACGCGGCGGAAGAGCTGTACAAGCGCGCGCTCGCCATCCGGGAGCGGAGGCTGGGGCCGAATGACCTCGATATGGCGACCAGCATCGGAGGTCTGGCCGGACTGTATCTGAGGCGGGAGCGATACGCCGAGGCCGAACCGCTGCTCCGGCGCGAGCTCGCAATCCGCGAAACGGCGCCCGGATCGGATGAGCTCGACATGGCGACCACGCTCTCCGACCTAGGGGTCCTGTACTGGGGGCAAGGAGAGTACGCGGCGGCCGAGCCGTTCTTCGAGCGATCGGTCGAGATCCGGGAGTCGAAGCTCGGTCCCGACGACCCCACTGTCGCCTCGGCGTACAACAACCTCGGCGCGCTCTACTGGTCACAGGGGAAATACCAGGAGGCCGAGGGCGTCTACGAGAAGGCGAGGCGGATCTTCGAGAAGACGCTGGGGCCCGAGCATCCGCGGGTGGCGGGGATCCTCAACAACCTGGCGGAGACGGCCTGGGCGTTGAAGCGGTACGATGAGGCCGATTCGTTCTTCACGCGCTCGCTCGCGATCAAGGAACGAACCCTGGCGACGGATCACCCGAGCGTGGCGATCGGCCTGAACGGGCTGGCGAATCTGCGCCGCGATCAGGGCCGGTTCGCCGAGGCGGAATCCCTGTACCGGAGGGCGCTCGACATCCGGGAACGAGTGTTCGGACCGGACGGCGGTCCGGTGGCGGAGACGCTCGAGGGGATGGCCGACCTTCTCCGGCGGGTGGATCGGACGGACGAGGCCGACAGGCTGGCAGCTCGGGCGCTCGACATCCGGACGTCGGCGAAGGACCGCTGACCAGAGCGTGCCGCGCCCGTGCGTGGCGGTCCGGACCTGGTGGTCGACCGGTCTTCGACGGCCTTCGACACGGGGGGTGGCGGCCCGCACACGGGCAGGGCGTGCAGCGCACGCGGACCGATCAGCCGCTCGGGAGGGACGCGATGAACTTCCCCACCAGCTGGAGAATCGCCCCCTCGTACTCCCAGCTTTCCGCCGGTCCGAGGCGGTAGAGGGGGTCGGCGGCGGTGACGACAAGCATGTCGAGGTCGTGCAGCAGGACGATCAGATTGCCGCCGTGTCCCCAGGCGAAGTCGAATCGGTGCTCGCCCACCCTCGCGGACCACCACTGATATCCGTAGGCGATGTTTCGAAGATAGGGGCCCATATAGTTGTCGGAGTCCCGCCGCCAACGGTCGTCCCACATGCCCGTGGAATACGCCTGCAGGGACTCTCCGACCCAGTCCGCGGGGAGGACGCGAGTGCCCTCGTACTCACCTCCACGGAGATAAAGGAGGCCGAACTTGGCCATATCGCGAGGTGTAACGGAGATCTCGAACGAGCCGAAGTTGTAGCCATCCGCGTCGCGGGTCCAGCTCCCTAGCTGGGCGCCGAGCGGTGCGAACAGGGTTCGCTCGGCGAACGATTCGAGTGTCGTGTCGCACGCCCGCGCGACGATGATCCCGAGGATGTGGGACGTCAGGTTGCTGTACCCGAATCCCGTGCCCGGATCATTGCTCAGAGGGAAGTCGACGAGGTGGGGGAGCCAGCGCAGGTCGCCGGTCGCGAACAGGATCTCGGCATACGGCGGCTCGCGTTCCTCCCAGGGATATCCGGCGCGCATCTGGAGCAGCTGCCGGATCGTGATCCGCTCCTTCCGCGGGTCCGTGATCCGCCCGGCGAGCTCTGGGAAGAAGTCCATCATCCTCTGGTCCAGGCTCGCCAGGCATCCCCGATCGAGCGCGATGCCGACCAGCGCCGAGGTGTAGCTCTTGGTCACGGACTGAACGACGTTCTTCCGCTCCACCCCCCCATCGTTGAAGTATCCTTCCGCGATCAGTCGGCCGTTCTTGACGACCAGGACCCCGTTCAGGGTCGACAGCTCGGCGGCATCGAGATACAGCTCCGCCACGAGCGCCGGATCCAGCCCTTCCTCGCGCGGCGTGGACACGCTCCAATCGGCGCCCGGGAGCGGCGCGTATTCGACCCTCTCGAGATCCTCGGCACGAGGGTGCAGCATCGCCGCGATCCGGGGACGGGTCCTGCGGATCTGTTCGTAGTCGAGTTGCAGCCCCAGCGGCCCCAGGGCCTCTCCGAGCAGGTCGTAGATCCCCCTGGCATCCTCGAACGGAGCGGCGACGGCGTCGAACGGTGTCTGGCCCTCGTGGTCGCGGGCATACCTGTCGGCTCCCCCGTCCAGCAGGGCCCGCACGATCTCGACGCGGCAGAGGAACGCGGCGATGTAGAGCGGGGTGGCTCCGTCGTCGTTGGCGATCTCCAGGTCGACTCCCGCTTCGATCAACGCACGGGCTACCTCCACCCTGCCGAACGTGGCCGCGATGATCAGTGGCGTGGAGCCGTACCGGTCCCTCGCGTCCAGGTCCGTGCCCGCCGCGATGTGCCGACGAACGCCCTCGAGGTCTCCGCGCAGGGCCGCCAGGTGGAGGTCCACGCCCGGGGGCTGTTGCCTCGCGGCTGCGAGCGGACGCGACGCCACGAGCAGGACCGCCAGGGCCGCGCCGAGGAGCGCCGTCACGCCACGTCCCCCGAGCCGGGGGCTCATCTCCGGGCCTCCGCGAGGGGATCGACGTGGGCCCTGAAGCCGGGGTCCGAGTCCGGGCCCTTGATCTCCCAATACAGCCGGTTGTCGGGCGTCTCCAGGGTCCCACCCACCCACGCCGCGAGCTCCTCCGACCAGCCGCGCCGGCCGAAATCCGCCTCGTGCCCCAGCCAGATGAGCCACAGATGCCGCTCCCACAGGACCGCCTCCTCCGGCGTGAGGCCGTATCGCTCCGTCAGGGCCCGGGGCAATGGATCGGTCCCGTCGACCGCCTTGATCTTCGCCAGGACCGATGACAATCGCGGCGATGAGAAGAAGGAGGTGTTCAACGCGGAGGCCCGATCGAGATCCGCCCGCCACTCGAGCGCCCGCGTGTTCCCTTCGACCTCCAGGATCAGGAAGACCAGCGTCACGACCATCGCGAAGCTGGCGACGATCTCCGCGCCGTGCGCCCAGGCCTGAAGCTTCATGACATGGCTCCCAGCTGAGGTGTCGCCGTCCGGCAGGAGAGAGGTCCGGGTTCGCAGGGACCTGCCACCCGCCGGGCACCCCGACCGAGCGGAAGCCGCGCGACGCGAGCTCAGCGGTGTCCCGACGTCGCCGGGGTGAGCGGTGCGTGCTCCCGAAAGGTACTCGAATCGAGGCCGGCCTGCCCCCGGATCGGGCCGCCGGGTCGGGCCCGCGGACCCGCCGGCGCGCTGCGCCCGCCGACGGGATCCTCCGGGGCGACGTGACCTCAGTCGCGGAGGCCGCGCAGCAAGCCCAGGTTCATGACGTCGAAGGTGAGTGGGCTGTCCTCCTTGGGTGTCTCGAGGAGCTTCGGCACGCCCGCGAAGCGCTCGTCGTTCATGAGGAGCCGAAACGGCTCGGTGCCGAGCGTTCCCCGGCCCAGGTGCTCGTGTCGGTCCCGGCGCGAGCCGAGCGGGTGCTTCGAGTCGTTGACGTGGAACAGGCGGAGCCGTTCGAGCCCGAGCGCGTCGTCGAAGCGCGTCCATACGCCCTCCCAGTCGCCGGCGAGGTCGTAGCCGGCGGCCCATGCGTGGCAGGTGTCGACGCACACACGGACCCGCGTCGCGAGGTGGCGGGGGAGGGCGCTGATGATCTCCGCGAGCTGCACGAACGATCCGCCGATGGACGTGCCCGATCCGGCCGTCAGCTCGAGGAGGACCGGCGTCGAGCCGCCGACCCGCTCCAGCGCACCCGTCAGCGCTTCGGCGTTCCGGGCCACCCCCGATGCAAGGTCGCCGTCGGTCGCGTTCCCCGGGTGGGTGACGAGGAAGTCGAGCCCGAGCATCGATGCGCGCGCCAGCTCGCCCTCGAAGGAGCGGAGCGACCGCTTCCACAGCGCCCGGTCCGGTGACGCCAGGTTGATGAGGTAGGAGTCGTGCGCCCCGGCCACGCGGATGCCGTGCGCCTCGCGGGCGCCCTTGAAGGCCTCGCAGGTCGCGTCATCGAGGGTCGGCTCGGCCCACCGCTGGGGCTGCTTGGTGAACAGCTGGAGACATGCGCACCCGATCTCGACAGCGCGGCCCGGGGCCTTGTCCACGCCGCCCGCGGCGGACACGTGCGCGCCCAGCTCATCGGGGCTCGAGACTGGCACCTCGGTTCCCTCCGTCGGGTCTCGGCCGGGAGCGGGGTCCCGGGGACGGAAGTTCGGGACCCCGCAGGATGTTCGACCGGGAGTGTGCCGGCGCGGGTCGCCCCTCGCCACCACCGGATGAAACCACCCCGCCGGCGCAGCCGTAGTTCCCGCGTGTCCGCACCTCGACCCGAACGGACTAATCCCGTGCGCAAACTGCTCCGCGATCTCCGCTTCAGCGTCCGTATGCTGGCCAAGAGCCCCGTGTTCACGCTCGCCGCGGTGAGCACCCTGGCCCTGGGCATCGGCCTCAACGCCGCCACCTTCTCCGCGGTGCGCGGCATCCTCCTTCGCCCGCTGGGGGGGACGGAGAGCCCGGACGACCTGGTACAGCTGTACCGGAAATGGCCGGGGATGGACTACGGCTCGAACTCCGTCCCCCACTACCAGGACCTCCGGGACCGCACGGGCGATGTGTTCTCCGACGTCGCGGCGTGGGGCTTCGTGCAGGCGGCGATGTCGGTGGATGGTCAGCCCGAGCGGCTCATGGGCCTCATGGTGAGCGCGAACTTCTTCCAGACCTACGGGGCGGAGATGCTCCTGGGCCGACCGTTCATCCCGGGAGAGGAGGATCGCGGGCCGGGCGCCCACCCGGTCGTCGTGCTCGGGAACACGTTGTGGCACAACCGCTTCGGGGGCGACCCGGAGGTCATCGGACGGACGATCGACATCAATGGCCACCGCTTCGAGATCGTCGGCGTCACGCGGCCGGAGTTCAAGGGCCCGGCCACGTTCGCCGATGTCCCGTTCTATGCGCCGCTCATGATGCAGCACGAGATCAACCCGGGCTACGACATGCTCGAGGCGCGCGGGAACAACAGCCTCAACGTGGAGGCGCGCCTGCGGCCCGGGGTGACGATCGGGCGGGCCGAGCAGCGGCTCGATGCCGTGCTGGCGGAGCTCGGGGAGGAGCTGCCGGACAGCTACGACGACCAGGTTGGCACCTCGGTCGTCCCGCAGAAGATGGCCGGCTTCCACCCGACGTTGCGGGACGCGCAGGTGGGGATGTCGACGGTCATCACCGTCGTCGTGGCGCTTCTTCTCCTCATCGCCTGCGTCAACGTGGCGAACCTGTTCCTGGCCCGCGCGCAGGACCGGCGACGCGAGATGGGGATCAGGTTGAGCCTCGGAGCCGGAAAGTCGGACATCATCCGACAGCTCCTCACGGAGGCCCTCGTGTTCAGTCTGCTCGGCGGTCTCGCCGGTCTGGCGCTGGCCTGGGGCGCGGTCCACGTGCTGGGTGGCATCCGGCCCCCGATGGATGGGCCGTGGTACTTCGACGTGTCCATCGACCGCGTCGTGCTCGGGTTCACCTTCGCCATCGCGGTCGGCGCCGGGCTGATCTTCGGTCTCGCCCCCGCGCTCCACGCCGCGCGTCCGGATACGATGGCCGCCATCAAGAGCGACTCGGAGCGCGGCGGAAAGTCCCGGGCGAGCCGCGCGCTGGTCGTCGTCCAGATGGCCCTGTCGCTGGTCCTCCTCATCAGCTCCGGGCTCTTCCTGCGCAGCCTCCAGCGCGCGGCCCTCATCGACCCGGGGATCGACGACCCGCGCAATCTGGTCACGCTCTCGATGGACCCCTCGCTGCGGGGCTATGACGACACGCGGACGCAGGCGTTCTTCGATCGGCTCATGGAGGAGGTCCGGGCCCTTCCCGAGATCCAGACCGTCGGGATGATCGACGCGCTCCCCCTCGGCCTCGGCGGGTCCGACCGCGGGGTCGACATCCCGGGCTACGAGTTCGCCGAAGGCGAGCTCCGGAGCATCATGTACGGCATCGTGACCGAGGGCTATCTGGAGGCGGCGGGGGTGCGTCTGGTCGAGGGGCGCACATTCGAGCGTCGGGACGACGCCACCGCGCCCCCGGTCATCATCGTGAACCAGGAGTTCCGCGACCACTTCTGGCCGGGCGAATCGGGCGTGGGGAAGATCGTGCGCACCGCCGGCGAGGATCGCACGGTCATCGGGGTCGTGGAGACCGGCAAGTACCGGAGCCTCGGCGAACAGGACACCCAGTACATGTACCTCTCGCAGCGCGAGCTCCTGAGCTCCGAGATGTCCCTCGTCGCGCGCACATCGGGCGACCCGACCATCGCGCTGGGGCACATCCGCCAGGCCGTGCGTGAGCTGGATCCCGATCTGCCCGTGTACGACGTCCGCTCGGTGGAGAATCACATGGGTATCGCGCTCATGCCGGCGCGGCTGGGAGGGTCGGTATTGGGGTTGTTCGGCCTCCTCGGACTGACGCTGGCGGCCGTCGGGATCTACGGGGTGATGGCCTACTCGGTCTCCCGGCGTCGTCGCGAGATCGGGATCCGTATCGCGCTCGGTGCCCGGCGCGGCCGGGTGATCGGAATGGTGCTCGGCGAGGGGCTCCGGCTGGTCGTGATCGGAGCCCTGCTCGGGCTGGCTGCCGCGGTGGCCGCCGCGCGGCTGGTGAGCGGCATGCTGTACGGCGCGAGCCCGCTCGATCCGGTCGCCTTCGTGGGCGTGCCGCTCGTCCTGGTGGGCGTGGCCGCGCTGGCGGTGCTGCTGCCGGCACGCCGGGCGGCGTCGCTGCAGCCCATGCGCACGCTCCGGGCGGAGTAGCCGCGGACCGAACGACTCGACGGGTCCGGGTCGGACGCGCGAACCGGGCTGCTGTCCATCGCCCTGTCGACGACTATGGGTTTTGCCACATTCGTCTCCATCGGTCCATTGTCGACCACGGCGATCACTCGCCGGCGGTCTGTCGGCTCCGGGCCATCTTCGCGGGCGGACTGCAAGCGACTGATGGGGGTGATTCGTGACCGGGTCCGTGTCCGGGGTCCTCGGCGCGGGCACTCATCATCCTCCCCGGCGACACGCTCCAGGTCCAGGACTTCATGGACCGCGTCTACTTCGCGCCGGACGGTACCTTCCTGCATTCGCGAGACGACCGACATGCAGGCCCGGCCGAGGCGGTAGGAGGTCGCCGGGGGGCAGTCCGAGGGCGGACAGTGGATGGGAGATGGGACCCTGTTCGCTCCCATCTATCACTGGGACCGGAACCCCGACCCTTCCCGGCCCGGACCGCCCTACCGACCGCCGATGACGCTGGTTCGCGTGTCCGCGGATCTCGCGGGCTGGACACGCTCGGCGACTACGGGGGCATTCAGCAGCGGTACGTGTACGTCGGGGGCACGTGGAAGCCCACCTCGATCGTACCGCCGTTCGCGTCCGATGCGTCGTGGGCGCTGGGCGCTGCGGATGGGACGATCGTCGTCGGAGACGACGCCTCCCCACAGGTCGACCGGCCCGATGGGACGCGTTCGATCGTGCGCTGGGAGGCCGAGCCCGAGGCGATCACCGACGCGGACGTCGACGCGTGGAGAGGACCGGCAGCGAAACGCCTCGTGGACACGGGGACAGTTGCCGGAGCTGGAGCGGGGCTGGGCGGCCATGGACGTTCCGGAAACGAAGGCGTCCTACGAGCGGGGTGTTCGCCGGCTCGGACGGAACCGTGTGGGTCGCCCTCACGGAGCTCGCTCCATAAGGACCACCGGCATCGGCCGCCGGGCGGGTCCTACGGAGCGTGCGGCTCGGTGGAGGCGAGCCGCGAGCCCTCCGCGCAGGGGTCGGCGAGGCCGCTTGCGCTGGCCGGACTCGTGGCCGTGACGCCCGTGTGGCAGAAGATGAGGGTGATCTCGGCCCACGCCGCGACGGGGCGCCCCCCGCGCAGCGCGGGCTGATACCTGAGGAGCCGCACCATCGACGCGATCTCGCGATTCATGTAGGGGTCCGCGGTCGGGGGGACCAGCTCCACGAGACCCGTGGCACGTCCGGCGGCGCTCGTGTGGACGCGGACCGTGATCTCGACGCCGTGCAGCTGCGTTCGGGGCTTCCAGTCCCGAAGAATCGACAGGGCCATGGGCCGGATGTACTCGTCTCCCTCCTCGGAGCTCGGTGCCGGTGCCGCGACCTCGGGACGTGGCGCGGGCATGGCCCACCCCGGGGGCGCGAGCTCGGCGAGCACCAGCTCCGGACCCCGCCGCATCGGGGCCGCGTCCACCAGCGTGACGGCGGGCACGTCGACGGGGACGACCGGTCGTCGGGACGGGGCGTCCGGGGCCGGCGATGGCTGGCGCACGCCGATCACCTGGATGGGGCGCACCAGCCGGGGCGGCGGCCCCGGATCCCGGGTGCCCTCGACGGCGATCGACACGGCGGGCCACAGGAGGATGACGAGCGCGTGGAACAGCACGGAAGCGACGATCGCGTTCGCCCACGTCCCCCGCTCGCGGCGCGCGTACCTCACGCTGCGCAGCTCGTGTCCGGATGAGCCGGGCACTTCAGCCGTGGCGCGTGTCCCGGAGGAGGCGGGGGTCAGGCGGAACACCCGGGGGGGCGGCGCCAGGAAGGATCTCACGTACATCCGTTCACCTCGACGTGTGCGCGCCCGGGCGACGGGACACCATGCCCGGCGTCCTGCACGATCGACTCATCGGTCTCACGGACGGCCGTTTGGGAATTGCTCGCGGTTCGCTGGCTGCCGTCGCGCTTGGACTGGAAGGCGATCTGTCCGCCGTCCGGTCGCGACGGCCGGTCGGGTTCCGGCCGCCGCGGCGGTCGGACCGACGACGAGCACGAGGGTTCGGACTCGTATGGGTTGGCTTCGCATCGGCGTGCCCTCCTGTCCCTACTCTACCCTGAGCGCCACCACCGGGTCGATCCGTGTCGCCCGCCGGGCGGGGACCCAGCTCGCCAGGACGGCGACGCCGACCAGCACCGCCGATACCCCGACCAACGTCTCGAGGTCCTGGGCCGACACGCCGTACAACAGGGCCGCCAGAGTCCGCCCCGCCAGGGTCGCGACGGCGAGTCCCACGACCAACCCCGCCCCCGTGAGCGCCAGCCCCCGCGCGAGCACGCTCCGGAGCACCGATCCCCGGGCGGCCCCGAGCGCCATCCGCACCCCGATCTCCGCCGTCCGCTGCGTGACTGCGTGCGCGAGCACACCGTACAACCCCAGCGAGGCCAGCAGGAGCGCCAGCCCCGCCGCGATCCCGAGCACCGTGGTCGCGAGACGCTCGCGCGCGACCCCGTCCCCCAGCACGGCGTCGAGCGAGCGCATGGACATGAGCGGCACGGAGGGGTCCACCGAGCCCACGGCGCTCCGGAACGCCGGACCGAGGCTCGCCGCGTCGCCGGCGCCGGTCGCGATGAGGGCCATGCCCGCGAACGACTCGCTCCCGGGGATCTGCTCGAAGCAGAAGTACATGTGGGGCGCGGGGTCCTGGCGGGGCGGGCCGGCACGCACGTCGGCCACCACGCCCACCACCTGCATGAACGGGCCGTCGGGTCCCTCGACGCTGATCCGCGCGTCGAGCGGGTCGGAGCCCGTCAGATCCCGCACATAGGCGGCCCCGGCCTCGTTCACGACGATCACGGAGGGCGTCCCCTCGCGGTCGCCCGCCTCGAACGGCCGCCCGCGGCGGATCGGGATGCCGAGGGTCGAGAAATACGAGCGCGACACGACCGAGAACTGCATGTACGGGCTGCTCCCGTCTGGTGGCGCGTGGTCCTGGATGCGGATCATCATTCGATCGGCGTCGGGGCCCGGAAGCCGGCTCGAGAGCGCCACGCTCCGCACTTCGGGTCGCGCCCGAACGGCCTCGACCACGCCCTCGTGGAAGCGCTTCGCGCGCTCGTCCGTATAGCCCTGCAGGCTGGGGTCGAGCTCGGCGGTGAGGACGCCGTCCGACACGAACCCCGGGTCGAGGAGCCGCAGGTTGAGCAGCGTGCGGCCGAGCAGGCCGGCGGCCACGAGGACCGCGACCGAGAGCGCGACCTGGACCACGACGAGCGCCTCGGACGCCGCGATCGGGACGCGGCGCGGGGCAGGCGGTGGGGTCTCACGGAACCCGGAGACGAGCTCGTGCCGCGTGGCGCCGATCGCGGGCGCGAGCCCGAAGGCGAGGCCGGTCAGCACGGTGGCGGCGAGCGCGAACAGGACGACGTTCCGGTCCACGGCGAACGCCACTTCGAACGGGAGCGGGATGGTGGCCAGCAGGTGGTTCATCCAGAACGCGATCAGGAGACCCGCCACCCCACCGATCAGCGCCAGCACGCCCGCCTCGGTCAACAGCTGCCGCACGAGGATGCCGCGCGTGGCGCCCAGCGAGCGTCGGACCGCGACCTCACGGTGCCGCGCGTGCGCGCGCGTGAGGAGCAGGTTCGCCACGTTCACGCACGCGATCAGGAGTACGAGGGTGACGAGCCCGATCAGGATCCCGCCGAACCCGAGGATGTCCGAGCGCACGCCGACCGGCATCGTGGCGTCGCGGAACGACCCGAGGGTGTACTGCCGGTCCCGGTTCGTGCGCGGGTAGGCCTCGCGCAGCCGCTCCCCGATCACCCGGAGCTCCGCCTGGGCCCGAGCGGTTGTGGCTCCCTTCGCGAGCCGTCCCAGCACGTCGATGCCGCCCCACCCGCGGCGATCGAGCAGCAGACCGGACGATGGCATCAGCTGCGGCTGCATGGCCATCGGGACGAACACGTCGGGGGCGTTGACCAGGTTCGTTCCGCGGAACCCCTCCGGCGCCACGCCGACGATGACGAACGCCCGCCGGTTGAGCGTGATCGTCTGTCCGACGACCTCTTCGCGCCCCCCGTAGCTCGACTGCCACAGCCCGTGCGACAGGACGGCGACCGCCTCGGCGTTCGGGACCTCGTCCTCGTCCGGCGCGAAGAACCGCCCCACCCGAGGCCGCACGCCCAGGGTCCGGAAGTAGCTCTCCGACACCATGAGCCCCCGCAGCCGCACGGTCCCGGTCGGGGTCGTCGTGTCCACATCCCGGGCCTTGAAGGCGGCGAGCTCCTCGAGGGTCGTGACCTCCGCCGCGAAGTCCACGTAGTCCATGTAGGACGAGACGCCGGGTCCGTCCCCCTCGTCGGTGTACAGCGCGACCAGACGACCGGGATCCTCGACCCCCGGGAGCGGGCTGAACAAGAGCGCATTGACGAGGCTGAACACCGAGGTGGTGAGACCGATCGACACCGCGATCGTGGTGAGCGCGATCGCCGCGAACCCGGGGCTGCGCCGGAGCTGGCGCCCCGCGAAGCGCAGGTCGCGGCCGAGACGGTCCACCCACAACCCGCCCCGGACGCGCCGCACGGCCTCCTTCACTTCGTCGGCGCGGCCGAACTCGCGCCGCGCCGCGTGCTCGGCCTCCTCCCGGGACTCTCCCCGCGCCACGCGCTCCTCGACGGCCATCCGGATGTGCGTGCGGATCTCCTCGTCGAGCTCCCGCGCCCGCCGGCGCCGGGACGGCCAGCCGATCATGCCTCACCCTCCTCCGGACGGAGCGCGAGGATGCGCGCCATGGCGTCCGAGAGCGTCTCCCAGCGCCTGCGCTCGACGACGAGGTGCTTCCGCCCGGCGTCCGTCAGGCGGTACTCGCGCACCCGCTGCCCCCTGTCCGACACGACCCACTCGGCCTCGATCCACCGCTTCTGCTCGAGCCGCTGGAGCGCGGGATAGAGCGAGCCGGTGTTGACCCGCAGGACGTCCTTCGAGGTCGACTGGATGAGCCGGGCGAGCCCGTACCCGTGGCACGGCCCCCACCGCAGCGACTGGAGTATGATCAGATCGAGCGTGCCCTGGAGCAGCTCGATCCGCGCGAGCGGGTCTCCGCGGTCGGTCATGGGGCTTCCCCCCCCTGGGTGTAGGGTGTCTACAGCCTCAGGGAGTAGAATGTCTACATGCCGGGCCCGACGTCAAGCGCGGCTCAGAACCCGCCGTCGCCCCCCGAGCGGCCCGCCTGCCCAGGGTACTCGCAGGTGGCGGGCTCCCCGGCCTCTGGCGGGCGACGCCGTTTCCAGCAGATTGTGGATCGGTGTTCCATGGCGCCGCTCTCCGCCTGCGCAGCGTCGCAGCGATCGAGGATCGAGAGAGAGCGCCTTGCACGAGGGATCTCCAACATGGCGCCACCATCCCGGGCTCCCGTATCGGGCACGCCGAACCCCCGCGAGGACATCTGGGGCGACATCGTTCACGACCGCGTGACCGTCGAGACCGCGACGGCCATGTACGAGCTGCTGGCGGGCGACGCGGTCACCTCCGCGGAGACGCCCGACCAGATCGACGACGCCCTGGCGGCGCAGGTCGACTTCGTCGAGGCCGCGGTGGCTCTCGCCGCGACGAAGGGCCCGCAGGAGAAGGTCGCCCTCGCGCTCCTCGTCGAGGACGGCAAGATCGACGAGGTATCCGAGCGCCTGGACGAGATCATCCAGGCAGCCGGCGACGGCATGATGGAGACGCTTCGCCTCAAGGGAAAGCTGTTCGCGCCGCTCAGGCCGCAGGTGGCCATGAACGCGTACGCGCGACTGCTCGGGCTCGAGCGGGACGATGCGGACGCGCTCATGCGGCTCGCGAGCCTCGTGAACCGCTCGGGCGATCTCGCGGGGGCCGAGAAGTGGTACCGCGAGCTGCTCGCTGTTCCCGACCTCGGCAGCGAGCTCCGCGCCTCGGCCCTCGGGGATCTGGCGGACATGGCCGACCGGAGCGGGCAGCACGAGAAGGCCGACGCGTGGGGTGACGAGCTGGTGCGGCTGGCGGGCGATGCGGACTCGACCGATGCCGCCGTCGAGGAGCTCACCCGCCTCGCCGACAACGCCTGGGAGCGGGACGATCACGCCCGCGCCGGCCGCTGGCACGCGCTCCTGCTCGGCGTCTACGAGGAGGTCGGGGCGCCGAAGAGCATGGCCGAGACGTTCATCAACCTCGGGGCCAACGCCGCACACCTCGAGGACCTGCCGGACGCGATGGCCAACTACACGCGGGCGCTCGAGCTGTACGAGCGACTCGACGATCGCGAGGGCATGGCGGACGCCCTCGGCCGCCTCGCCTCGGTCGAGGTCCTGCGCGAGAACCTGGCGGAGGCCGAGAGGCTCTACAAACGCGCCCTGTCGCACGAGAAGAAGCTCGGTGACCGGCGGGCGGCCGTCGAGACCTTCGTCTTCCTCGCCGAGGTGGCCCGCAGGCGGGACAAGCACGGCCGAGCCGAGGACTATCTGAAGAAGGCCGTCGACCTCGGGATCGAGCTCGACGACCCCGAGGTCACCGGGGACGCGTGGTGGAAGCTCGCGCGCCTGGCAGAAGGACAGGAGCACGAGGGGGACGCGCGGGAGTACGACGAGCGGGCCTTCGAGCGCTTCCAGGAGGCGGGGCTCCAATCGCGGGCCGCCGGAGCGGCCATGAAGCTTGGTGCGAGCTTTATGGGGGCCGGGGATCCGGACCGGGCGGCGACCTGGTACGAGGCGGCGCGGCGGGGGTTCGACGCCGCGGGCGAGAGGCTCAACGTCGCCCACAGCCTCTACAACCTCGGGATGGTCGCGAACCGGAAGGACGACATCGACTCGGCGGAGCGCCACTTCGGCGAGGCGCAGACGATCTACGGGGAGCTCGACGACCAGCGGGGAAGCGCGAAGTCGTTCACGTATCTGGGGGATCTCGCCGCCCGGCGTGGCGACATCGACGCGGCCCGCTCGAACTGGGGCAAGGCGCTGGCGCGGTGGGCCAACCTCGGCGAGCGGGACGGGCCGGCCGCGCAGCGGCTGATCGAGGCCCTCAACGGGACGGCGGGCCGGTAGCTCAGGTCTGGACGACCCGCGCGAAGCGCCGCTGGAGAAGGAAGATCAGGAGCGCGACGTAAAAGGTCCCGGCCGCCAGGTGGATCCACGCGTCCGACGCGCCGGCCTCGAGATCCCAGTACAACTTGGCCGGCCAGTACGTCGGGCAGAGCCCGAAGGCGAGCTGCCAGCGCGAGTCGACGAACCAGGCGATCAGCGGCGGCCAGTTGATCACCCCCGCCGCCTTCATGAGCGCGAAGCCCTGCACCTTGTTACGGGCAAAGGCGGCCAGGAAGAGGGCGAACGCGGGGCCGAAGGGAGCCGCGGCCAGGCCCGCGACGAGCTGCGCGCCGACGCCGAGGCGCGAGAAGCCGGACAGCGCCAGTACGACGGGAGCGATGAGGATGCCGAGCGCGACGGGGATCGCGATGCGATACGCGAGATACCCGCGCGCCGTCAGGGGCGTCACCCGGAGCGCCGTCAGGGTCCCGTCGTCCTTCTGATCGAGGAGCAGGAACCCGACCACCACGCCGTACACCATCGGCGCGAGGATGACCAGGGAGCTGGCCAGCAGCGGATAATAGGTCGTCACATCCATGCCGAAGCGCTCGGCGAGCCAGGGGGCCGCCAGCGTCGCAACCCAGCGGAACAGAAGCGCGAAGAAGAGCGGCAGGACCAGCATCCAGCGGAGCAGGGGATCCCGGCGCACGTTGGCCGCGTCGATCGGGCCCAGGGCCCGCAGCACGGCGAGCGCGTTCACGCCGGCTTCCAGGTCACGTCAGCGGCCCCCCGCCGTCGCGATCACGAAGCGCCGGAACTCCCGTCGGCTCCAGGCGAATGCCATCCACGCGCACAGGGCCCCGTACCCGAGGCCGTACATCCACTCCCACGCCGCGAGCGGTCGGAAGGCGCCTTCCAGAATCACGAGCGGTGCCTGGAAGGGATGGATGTACATGAGCGGGGTCGACCACAGCCCCGCGTAATCGAGGATCGGGAGCGCGAACAGCGTCACCCAGAACATGGTCGGGAACAGGAGCTCGTTGATCGAATCGTAGCGCACCGCGGCGGCGAATCCCGCCAGACAGTAGAGCCCGGCGGCCAGGGCGACGCCCGCGATGAGTGGCACGGGCGAGAAGTCGAATCCGACCGTGACCAGACAGATGACGAGGTGCTCGATGATCGACAGGCCGGTAAGCGTGACCAGCTTGGACGCCAGGTACTCATCGACCGTCAACGGCGTCACGACCTGGGCCTCGATCGTCCCCTCCTCCTTCTCGAGCAGCACGAGCCCCGCCATGAAGAAGAACGTGGCCAGCGACAGGTTGGCGAGCACCAGCGGAGGCAGGACGGGGGCCCAGTCCAGCGACGGGAGCCGGCTAATGACGGCCACGAGGATCGCGAGCAGGAAAGCCACGGCCCAATAGAAGCCGTTTCGGAATTGGAGACGGACATCGCAGGCCAGCGTCGCGACGAGGCGGCTCACGCGAGGCTGCGGCCCGTGATGCGGACGAATACGTCTTCGAGGGTCGCCTCGAGCGTGTGGATCCTCTCGAGCTCGGGGTGGCTCAGCAGGTCGAGGAACGCTTGCTCGGCCCCGAGGCCGTCGAGCGGAAACTCGCGTCGCTCGGTGCGCCCGTCCTCCAGATACTCGACCCGCACGCGTCGCTCTCCGTACTCGAGCTCGAGATTCCGGGGCGTGTCGATGAGCGCGATCCTGCCGTCGACGATGAAGGCCACCCGATCGCACAGGTCATCGGCCGCCGTCATGTCGTGCGTGGTGAGGAAGACGGTCTTCCCCGCCCGGCGCTGCCCCCGGATGAGCTCCTTGATCCGGCGCGCGCTCACCGGATCGAGGCCCGTGGTCGGCTCGTCGAGAAACAGGATGTCCGGGTCGTTCAGAAGCGAGCGCGCGATGCTCAGGCGACCCTTCATTCCCTTCGAGTACCGCGACACCGGAACACCCGCCGCGTCGGCGAGATCGACCCGCTCGAGGAGCTCCTCGGGGGAGATCGTCCCCTCGCTGTACAGGGCGCGAAAATAGGCGAGGTTCTCGAGACCCGTGAGCTTCAGATAGTGGTTCGGGAACTCGAACGCGACGCCGATGTGCTCGTACAGATCCGGGCCCCAGTCGGCGAGCGGCGTCCCGAGCACGGTCACCGTGCCATCGTACTCGCGCAGCAGCCCGATGAGGATCTTCTGCGTCGTCGACTTCCCGGCACCGTTCGGGCCCAGGAAGCCGAAGACCTCGCCGCGATCGATCTCGAACCGGAGTCCGTCGACCGCGGGTCCGTCCGCGCCCGGATACGTGAAGCGAAGGTCGCCGACCTCGATCACGGCGACGTCCGGTGGCCCGGGTGGGGCATCAGGGGCCGTCGCCCTCCTCCTCGCTCGTGGTCGCCGCGGCCGCCTCGGTATCGACCGGGAGCTCGATGTCCTCCCCCCAGATGTACTTGCCGAACCACTGCCAGTTGTGCCACACGGCGGCCAGCAGCTCCTTCGGCTTGCTGATCCCGTGCCCGAACCCCTTGTACACGATGAGCTTCGTCTCGACCCCCTGATCCTGGAGGCCCTGGTAGAGCTCGTAGGCGTCCGAGATCGGAACCCGCCGATCGAGCTCGCCGTGCTGGATCAGGGTCGGTGTCGACGCGTGCGCGATGTTCGTGATGGGCGACGTCTCCGCGTACACGTCCGGATCGTCCCACGGCGTCCCCTTCAGGTACTGCCGCGTGAACGGGTGGATGTCGGTGCTCACGTAGTAGGTCATCCAGTCGGAGATCCCGGCCCCGACCGAGATCGCATCGAACATGTCCGTGTTCGTGGTCAGGAAGGCGGAGATGTAGCCCCCCTGGCTCCAACCCATGCACCCCAGCCGCTCGGGGTCGGCGATCCCGGCGTCGATCAGGTGCTCGACGCCGGATACGACGTCCCACATGTCCCCGACGCCCAGGTTTCGGACGTTCAGACTCCGGAACGCCTCACCGTACCCGGCCGAGCCGCGGTAGTTGGGCTGGAGGACGACGGCCCCCTTCGCGAGCCAGTGGACGATCGGGTACACGTAGGACGGCACGAGGTCCGGGCGGGACGTCCCCGTCGGACCGCCGTGGATCTGGACGAGCAGCGGGTACCGCCGCGACGGGTCGTATCCGTCGGGCTTGTACAGCACGCCCTCGATCTCCGTCCCATCCTCGCTCTCCCACGTGATGACTTCCCGTGTGCCGAGCGCCCAGCCGTCGGTCTGGGCCGTCATGTCGGTCAGCCTTGCCCACTCCGGACGCGCGCCACCCACGCCGGCCCCCGACGCGACGCCGCCCCATGCCCGATAGACCTCGAAGAAGCTCTCGCCGCTCGCGCCGGTGAAGGCGACAGCGCTCCCGTCCGGGGTGAAGTCCCAGGCCCCGACCACCGGCGTGGGAAGCTCGAACGGCGTGACTCGCCGCGTGTCCGGGTCGAGACCGTACAGGACACGGCCGGTCCTCGCGCTCGCCACGAACCGGATCCCGGCCTCGGTCCACCGGGCGCCACCCGCATCCTCGTCGAAGCCGCGCGTCAGGACCTCGATCTCCCCGCCCCGCGAGGGGATGCGCGCCAGCTCGCCGTTCAGGTAGAACAGCGATCCGAGGTCGCGGTCGAACTCGGAGAACAGGATCCACTCGCCATCGGGTGACCACACGGGGGACCCGTCGGGCCCGGGACCCACGACCAGCGGGCGGCTGTCGCCCGACGCCACGTCGAGCACATAGATGTCGGTCTCCATGAACGAGAGGAGATTCGAGTTCGGCTGTCGCACGTAGGCGATGCGCGTCCCGTCCGGAGACCAGCGGAAGTCCGCGACATCGAAGTCCCCCTCCGTGAGCCGCTCGGCCTCGCCCGCCTCGCCGTCCTCGTCGATCGACACCACCCACAGATGTGAGCTGGGGCCGGGCGCGTCCTCGATCGCGAAGGCTCCATACCCCTTCTCGCGCGCCTCGTCCGTCTTCGACTCGGGGTCGCGGATCTGCAACAGCATCCGGCCGCCCGCCGGCGACCAGGCGAAGCCGCTCACCCCCTCCTCGACGTCGGTCATCGGCCACGCCTCGCCACCCCGCGGATCGATGAGGTGGACCTGGGCCGCCTTCTCCTCTCCGCGCTTGGCGAGGAACGCCAGCCAGCGGCCGTCGGGCGACCACTGGGCCGAACTCGAGCTCCCGTCCGGTGTTCGCGTGAGCTGATACGGCTGGCCGTCGGGCGGCGCGATCCAGATCTCCGCGTCGTACCGGTTGTCGTCCCACACGGTGCTCCGAACGCTGTACGCCACCGAACGGCCGTCCGGCGAGATGGCCACCCCGCCCACGCCTTCCAGGGACAGGACCTCCTTGAACGACGGCAGGCCCGGGACGTCCTGGGCGGCCAGGGGGTCACGCGACGCGGCCAGGGCCACGACGAGGAGCACTGCCGCGAACGTGGCCCCCCGCGCGCCGATGAACGGCCGCGGGTCGCCTTTCGAGCTGTGCATGGCGAGGACCTTTCTCGATCGGGGGTCGAAGCGCGGTGTCCGCAGGGAGACGATCATGGGCGGATGCCCTCCCGGGGCTGTCGGTGGATGGCAGGATCGGCGACGGCGTTGGAGGTCGGGCGCATGGAAGGCACGATACGCATCGGCCGCGCCGGACGCAGGATCTCGTCGGGTCGCTCGACACGATACGTCTCGACCCGACGGCCGTGCCGGCCGCCGGGTGGTCGCGCGACCCGCACGCCGGGACCACATTGGTCCCACACGGGACCGCACGGAATGGAGGTGGTTGTGTCATTGCAGATCACGGGACGCGTCATCGAGATCCTCGAGGAGCAATCCGGGACGGGGAAGAACGGGCCGTGGCGCAAACAGGACTTCATCCTCGAGACCGAGGGGCGCTTTCCGAGCCAGGTCTGCATCACGCAATGGGGCGAGAACATCGAGCAGTTCGCGGTGGAGCCGGGGGAGAATCTCACGGCTCATATCGATATCCGCAGCCGTGAGTACAACGGCCGCTGGTACACCGACGTGAAGGCCTGGAAGGTCGAGCGGGGGGATCGAACCGGGGAGTCGGGCGGCGGATCGCTGCCCCCGCCCGTCGAGGAGGACCTGGACGCCGACCTGCCGTTCTGAGCCTCGGGGGTCTCGACGCCGTGGGAGCCGCGGCGTCAGCGGGCCGGCCGTCGGGCGTGCCTCGGTCGGCGAGGGTACCAAACACGCCACCGGAAAGGGGAAAGCCATGGATCGACGCGGATTCTGTCGGAGCGCGCTGGCGGCGGGGGTCACCGTCGCCCTTCCGGGCTTCACGGCCTGCGAGCGGATGGCGCGGAACGCGACGCGCGCGCGGGTCCCCGCGATCTCGCTCGCCGGAGAGGAGATCGAGCTCGAGGGGGCCGCGATCCAGGAGCTGGCGGACGCCATGACCGGTCCGCTCCTTCTCGCCGACGACCCGGGGTACGAGCAGGCCCGGCACATCTGGAACGGCATGCACGACAAGCACCCCGCCCTCATCGCGCGTTGCCGGAATCCCGCCGATGTCACGCACGCCGTGAGCTTCGCGCGCGAGCGCGAGCTACTGCTCGCGGTGAAGGGTGGTGGCCACAGCTGGCCCGGCACGTCGGTGTGCGAGGGCGGGCTGATGGTCGACCTCTCCTCGATGAACGGGGTCACCGTGGACGCGGAAGCACGCACGGCGGCCGCCGGGGGTGGCGCGCTCCTCAACGGGCTCGACACGGCGACACTCGCGCAGGGCCTGGTCACCACCGCCGGGGTCGTGTCGCACACCGGAGTGGGTGGCTTCACGCTCGGGGGCGGCTTCGGGCGGGTGAACCGCAAGTTCGGTCTGGCGGTCGACAACCTCGTATCGGCCGAGATCGTCACGGCCGACGGCCAGCTGCGCCGTGTGAGCGAGGAGGAGGAGCCCGATCTGTTCTGGGCGATCCGCGGCGGGGGCGGCAACTTCGGGGTCGTGACGCAGTTCGTGTACCGCGTCCATCCGTTCGACCGGAACGTGCTGTCGGGGATGATCATGTGGCCGATGGACCAGGCGCACGACGTCCTCGACTTCTACGGCGGGTGGTACGGCGGGCTGTCCGATGAGCTGTACGTCGGACCGGTGCTGGTGACGACGCCCGACGGCCAGGGCGTCGTCGTGATGGAGGTCGTCTACGCCGGGGACCCGGCGGCGGGCGAGCGCGAGCTCGCGCCGCTCCGCCGCCTCGGCACGCCGATCGAGGACGGGGTCGTCGTCCAGGACTACATGGTGATGCAGACGAAGGACGACGAGCCGTTCGCTCCCGGCGTCCGATCCTACGCCAAGAACGGCATGGTGAAGGAGATCACCCCCGAGCTGCTCGACGCGATGATCGACGCGTACGTGGCCGACCCGCGTCTCGCGTGCTTCACGCACACGGTGGGCGGGGCCGTGAAGCGGGTCGACGAGCTCGCGACGGCGTTTCCGCACCGGAACGTCGAGTCGATGATCATCGTCGCGGGCGGGTGGCACGATCCGGCCCAGGACGAGGAGGCGATCGCCACGGCGCGCGAGTGGTTCGGGGCGCTCGAGCCGTTCACGGGCGGCTACTACGACAACATCGACTACGAGCGCACCGCGGCCACCGGGAACTACGGCCCGGCGTACGAGCGACTGAGCCGCATAAAGGCGCGGTACGATCCGATGAACCTGTTCCGCCTGAACAGCAACATCGCGCCCCTGGCCGGCGCCTGAACGACAACCTTCCGGCGCCCCGGTCGATCAAACCGATCGCGACGAAGACGAGTCCTCGTCAGGGCAGGGCATGCTGCGAGATCTGCGATACGCGCTCCGGGCGATGCGACGCGAGCCCGGCTTCTTCGGCCTCACGGCACTCATCGTCGGGGTGGGGTCGGCGCCTGTACCGCCGTGTTCAGCGTGCTGAACCCGGTCCTGCTTCGGCCGCTCCCCTTCCGGGAGCCCGACCGGCTCGGGTGGATCGCGAACGCCGGCGACCCGAGCGCGGGGATGTCCGGGGTCACCTCCCGCCCTTCCAACCTGTGCGACTTCCGTGCTCTCGGCCGATCCTTCGAGGGCCTAGCCGCTACAACGCGTTCTTCGGGCAGGGGAGCTACAACCTGGTCGGCGACGGCGAGCCCGAGCGGCTGATCGGCGCGGGCGTGGCACGGGATTTCCTCGACGTGCTGGGCGTGCGGCGCTCGAGTCGCGGCGCGAGACCCGCCGGGCTCGTCCGGCGCTCGTTCCGGGGCTACCGCCAAGACACCCCGGGACCGGTCCCGACCTCCCGCGGCGCGCCGGCTGCGGTTCGGTTCCTCGCCAGGTACCCCGCCAGGTGCGCGCTCAGGTCCCGGGCGTCGTCGCCGGCCCCGTCGATGAGGCTCGACTTGCGGCGTCTCAGGAACGGGATGCCCATGAGGTACATGCCGGGGGCCTCGACCACGCCGCCGTCGTGCCGGATGCGCCCCTTGCGGTCGAACACGGGGACCTCGATCCACGAATGATCGGGCCGGAACCCGGTCGCCCACATGATGGTGCGGATCTCGCCGCTCGTCAGATCGACACCGAGCGGCGGCGATGCCTCCACACGGGTCGGCTCGAAGCGGTGCGCCGGCTCGACGGTCCCCTCGAGCCCGTTCTCCAGAACCCACTCGTCGATCCGGTCGAGCAGGCGGTTCATCTTGAGGTCGGCCAGGGCGCATACGTTCGGGAGCGAGCCGGAGAGCTGGGCCGTTCCCTGCTGGATGCCGGCGAGCCGGCCGATGAGCTTCACGCCGATCGCGGTGAGCGAGTTGAGATCGACGGTGTGGCGGTCTTCGGAGCCCGCGAGCTGCAGCGAGGGGAGGCTCCGCACCCGGTCGAGGTTGTCGACCTCGTCGTAGCGCTCGTCGAGCACGCCGCAACGGTCCATCCACCACTCGATGTCCCGCCCGCGATACACGCGCGGCACGCGCACGTGCTCGCCCACCGACAGCGTGACGGGCCGGCCGGAGCGGTGGACCTCGTCGGCGATCTGGCTCCCCGTGGCCGACGCGCCCACGATGAGCACGCCGCCCTCGGCGAGCTGCTCGGGGTTCCGGTACTCCATCGGAGTGAGCGTATCGATCCCCGCGGGCACGAGATCCGCGACGCGCGGCACGCTGGGGGTGTTGCAGGCGCCGCTCGCGATCACCACGGCCTTCGTCTCCCAGCTCCCGCGGTCGGTCGACACCCGGTAGCCCTCGTCCATGGCCTTCACCGAGGTGACGGTGGTGTGCGTCTCTACCGGGGCGCGGATCGCCTTCGCGTAGCGCGTGATGAAGGCGATCGTCTCGGGCATGTCGCGGAAGCCGTCGGGATCTTCCCCGTCGTAGCCGAAGCCGGGGAGCCGGCTCTGCCAGTTGGGCGTCAGAAGCCGGAGCGAGTCCCAGCGCTCGGTCCGCCACGAGTTCGCCACCTCGCCGCGCTCGAGGACCACGTGGTCGATCGAGCGCTCGGCGAGACAGCGACTCATGGCCAGACCGGCGTGGCCGGCCCCGATGATGACGGTCGTGGTGCGCACGGGAACGGTCTCCCTCGTCCGCTTCCGCCTAGACGACGTCGACCGTGACGTTCGTCGGGTTGGTGACGATGTCGTACACCGCCGAGCGCTTCTGCGACTGGGCCACGACGGCCCTGATCTCGTCGGGCGTCGCGTCCGCATCGATCTCGTACCTCACCTTGATCCCGTCGAACCCGTTCCGGACCTCGCCGTCGATCCCGAGGATCCCCTGGATGTCCATCCCGCCCTCGAGCGTCGCGGTCACGGACCGGAGCTGGATGTCGCGCATCTGAGCGACCGAAGCGATCCCCGCCGTGAGGCAGCTCGCCAGTCCGGCGAGCACCATCTCCACGGGGGTCGCGCCGTGATCCTCCGAGGCGAACACCTCGGGGTGGTCGGCGTCGAAGGTGAACGCCGTCCGGTGCCTCTGCTCTTCGCCCAGACCGAAGAACCCCTCCACGGTGGAGCGGCTGTGCGTGCCGTTGATCCACTCGCAGGTCGTGCGCCACTGGAAGCGGGCGGCTTCGGGGGCCTCCGACAGGGCCTCGCGGGCACCCAGCAGGGCCTCCACGTTGACTCCGTTGTCGACCGGCCGGGTGGTGGTGGTCTCCATGGTCGTTCTCCTCCTGTCGATTTCGGGTGTGGGCGAGTCATCGCGACCTGTGCGGATGCACGCCGCCATCCGTAAGCTTCGCCGATCGGGAGCCACTCGGCCAGCGCTGCCCGCGTGGCGGTCGGTGGCTCCGTGCCGAGCGTGGCGGGAACCGCTCCGCGTCCTGCTTCTGTCGTGTCGGCGCGCGGACCCGCATCTTCGTGTACACCCCATACGACCGGAAAAAGGCTTCCGTGGGCTCACCGTTCACCCGAGACCGGTACGACGTCGTGATCGCGGGCGCGCGCTGTGCGGGCGCCCCGACCGCCATGCTGCTGGCACGCCGCGGACTCCGCGTGCTGGCGGTCGACCCGGTGCGCTACGGGGCGGACACGCTCTCGACGCACGCACTCATGCGGGGCGCCGTGCTGCAGCTTCACCGCTGGGGCGTGCTCGAGGCGGTGCGCGCGTCGGGGACGACCGCGATCACCACGACGACCTTCCACTACGGCGCCGAGACGATCGAGGTGCGCATCGAGCCGCGGAACGGGGTCGACGCCCTGTATGCGCCCAGACGGACGGTGCTCGACCCGATCCTGGTGGATGCAGCGCTGGAAGCGGGCGCCGAGGTGGTGCACGGGCGTTCCGTCGTCGACCTGATCCGTGACGACGCGGGCCGCGTGCGCGGCGCGAGGATCTCCGGCGCCGATCGCGCGACGACCGACGTAGTGGCCGACCTCGTGATCGGCGCCGATGGGATGCGGTCGAGGGTAGCACGCATCCTCGACGCCGAGGTCGACTACACGGTGCCCCACGCCGCCTGCTCGATCTACGGGTACTGGCGGGGCGTCCCGTTCGAGGGCAACCACTGGTTCTACGACCCCGGCGTGAGCATCGGGACGATCCCCACCAACGATGACGCCACGTGCGTGTTCGCCCTCATCCCGCAGAGCCGGTTCCGGGAGCGGCGAGAGGAAGGGATCGATGTCCTGTTCCACGAGGCCGTGGGTCGCGTGTCGCCCGAGCTCGCGGCGGTCGTGTCGGCGGAGCCGGCGGATGCCGCCCCGGAGAACGGCGCGACGGGAAAGCTGCGCGCCTTCGCGGGCTCGCCCGGCTTCCTGCGTCGCGCCGCGGGACCGGGTTGGGCGCTGGTCGGCGACGCCGGCTACTTCCGGGACCCGATCACCGCGCACGGCATCAGCGACGCCCTCCGCGAAGCCGAGCTCCTGTCGCGTGCGATCACCCGTGACGGGGACGACGGTCTTCGCACCTACCAGACGGAACGCGATGCGCGCGTCAGGGGGCTCCTCGACGTGACCCACCGCATCTCGTCCTTCGACTGGAACCTGAAGCAGGCGAAAGAGCTTCACCTCGAGCTGAACCGCCAGATGAAGGCGCAGGTGGAGGTCCTGCTGGCCCTGGACTAGCCACCGGCGGCGCACCACGTGCGTCAGTTGCGCCACGTTCGACCGCGGCGCGCCATGGGTCCCGCCACGACCGCTCCGGTCTCCCCTCGACTTCGCTCTGTGTCGCGAAGCTGCGAATCGCAATCACGAATCGAACCCGCGGATGCTGGGGACACCCGCCATTACGCCGCTTCACGAATGTACGAATCGCGAGGTTGCGACAGGGGGACACGAATGGCCGGCCACGACGCTCGGGCGCGTCGGCGGTGGCGACCGTCGTAGATTGCCCGACGCGAGTTCACGAGCGGGGAGTCCGGACGAGACATGGGCGACGAGAAGAGGAAAGTCCGATTGCGCGATGTACGCGGCGAGGCGTGGTCGCTGATCGTCGCGCAGCGGGGACCGCTCGGTGTGGGCCTCGGGCTGATGATCATCGGCCGTCTGGCGAGCTTCGTCCTGCCGGCGAGCTCGAAGTTCATCATCGACGATGTGATCGGGAAGGGGCGCCCGGAGCTCCTCGTGCCGATCGCGCTGGCTGCCGGCGCGGCCACGCTGGTGCAGGCGGCCACCTCGTTCGGTCTGGCCAGGATCGTGAGCATCGCCGCGCAGCGGGCGATCCGCGACATGCGCACCACGGTCCAGGCGCACGTGATCCGCCTGCCGGTCGCGTTCTTCGATGCCACAAAGTCGGGCACGCTGATCACCCGCATCATGAGCGACGCGGAGGGCATCCGGAACCTGGTCGGCACGGGGCTGGTGCAGCTCGTCGGCGGTCTCACGACGGCCGTGCTCGCGCTCGGCGTCCTTCTGTGGCTCAACTGGGCGATGACGATCGGCGCCATCGCCCTCCTGGCGGTGTTCGCCGTGGTCATCGGCTGGTCGATGAAGAAGCTGCGACCGATCTTTCGCGAGCGGTGGCAGATCGAGTCCGAGGTGACGGGGCGGCTGGGCGAAGCGCTGGGCGGCGTGCGGCTCCTCAAGGTGTACGTGGCCGAGGAGCGCGAGCGCGGCATCTTCCACGACGGCGTCGACCGGCTGTTCCGCACGATCGCGAAGACGATCACCGGGACATCCGCCGTGTCGGCCTTCTCGACGGTGGTGGTGGGCGCGATCAGCATGCTCATCATGATCGTCGGCGGCCGCGCCATTCTCGCGGGCAGCATGACCCTCGGCGACCTGGTCATGTACATCTTCTTCGTCGGGCTCATGGTCGCGCCGCTGGTCCAGATCGCCTCCATCGGGACGCAGCTCAGCGAGGCGTTCGCGGGTCTCGACCGGATCCGGGAGATCCGGGGCAAGCCGACCGAGGACGCGGAGGACGATCGCCGCGAGCCGGCGGCGGAGCTCGAGGGGGCCGTCTCGTTCGACGGCGTGGACTTCGAGTACGAGCCCGACACGCCGGTCCTGCGCGACGTCTCCTTCGACGCGCCCGCCGGCACGACCACCGCGCTCGTCGGCCCGAGCGGGGCGGGGAAGAGCACGCTCATCAACCTGGTGATGGCGTTCGCGCGACCGAAGCGCGGGCGCGTGCTCGTGGATGGGCGGGATCTTGCGATCCTCCGCCTGCGCGACTACCGCCGGCAGCTCGGCGTCGTCATGCAGGAGAACATCCTGTTCGACGGAACGATCGCCGAGAACATCGCCTTCGCCCACCCGGACGCCCCCGAGGAGGAGATCATCGCCGCGGCGCGCGTGGCGCACTGCGACGAGTTCGTCGACCGCTTCGAGAACGGGTACGACACGGTGGTGGGTGAGCGCGGCGTCAAGCTGTCGGGCGGGCAGCGCCAGCGGGTCGCGATCGCGCGGGCCATCCTCGCCGATCCCCGCATCCTGATCCTCGACGAGGCCACCTCGAGCCTGGACAGCGAGAGCGAGGCGCTCATCCGGGACGGCCTCCTGAACCTGCGCCGCGGGCGCACGACGTTCGTGATCGCGCACCGGCTGTCGACCATCCAGAGCGCCGACCAGATCCTCGTCCTCGACGGCGGTCGGATCGTCGAGCGCGGACGGCACGTGGAGCTGCTGGCCGACGGCGAGGGCCTGTATCGCCGACTGTACGAGAAGCAGCGCATGATCGTGGAGGACGCGTACGTGAACCCAGGCGAGGATCCGATCCCGGACGCCGCGCGGCCGGGTCCGGAGCCGGACGACGACCGGGCGATCGCGTCGGCATCCCGCCGTCTGTGATGGGGCGTCCCTCCCCCGGCTACTCCGCCCTCACCGCCACCATCGGATCCACACGTGACGCCCGGCGTGCCGGGACGAAGTTGGCGAGCGCCGCCACCGCCGCCAGGATCCCGCACGCGAGGGCGAAGCTGACGAGATCGAGGGGGCCGACGAACAGCACACTCGACAGGAAGCGCGCGCTCGCCGCGGCGAGCAGCACCCCGATCACGGCCCCGACCGCCACGAGGGCCATCCCCTCGCGGAGAACCATGCCCACCACCATGCCGCTCGCCGCACCAAGCGCCTTCCGGATCCCGATCTCGCGCGAGCGCCGGCTCACCGAGTAGTTGACGACGCCGTACAGACCCACGGAGGCTATGACCAGGGCGAGGATGCCGAAGATCCCGATCAGCCAGGCCCCCGCCCGGATGGGGAACAGTCGTACGTCGGCGAGCCCTCGGGCCGTGCCGGTCCCGAGGAAGACGAGGTCCGGATCGAGCGCCCGGAGCTCCCTCTCGAGGCCGAGCACCGACCCCGTGGCCGGCGTGGCGGTGCGCACGAGGTAGTCGGCGTACATCGCGTCGTGTCGGAGCGGGATGTGGATGTAGGGCTTCGGCGACTCGCCGGGGGTGTCCACCTTGTAGTCCCCCACGACGCCGACGATGCGGTACGGGCGCCCGCCCCACGACGTGCGGAACTCGTGCCCCACCGCGTCCTCGTTCGGCCAGTAGCGCTCGGCCATCGTGCGGGTCACGACGGCCACGCGCTCGCCGCCGTCCCGGTCGGTCTCCTCGATCCCGCGGCCTGCGAGGATGTGCAGATCGAGCGCGTCGAAGTAGTGCTCGTCGACGCTCGCCCCGTCGATGATGTAGGGCCGGCTGTCGGCGGACGTCTGATGGCCGTCGATGAATACCCCGAAGCCGTTGTTGTTGAGCGACAGCGGCATGCGGCTGGCCAGCCCCACGGCCTCGACCTGTGGCAGGGCGCGGATGCGCCGCGTGCTCTCCGCGATGAAGGCGGCGGCCTCGTCGGGCTCGTAGCCGTTCATCTCCAAGGCCAGCGACAGGTACGCGATGCGGTCGATGTCGTACCCCATATCGACGCGCCCGGCGGCGTCCAGGCTCCTGACCAGGAGCGCACCGGCGACGAGCACGACGATTGACACGGCGACCTGGACCACGACGAGCGCGTTCCGGAGGCTGAGGCGCCTCCGCCGGCCGTCGCCCTCGCTCGTCCCCTTGAGGGCCGGCACCAGCTCGGCGCGCGACGCACGCCACGCGGGCACGAGTCCGAACGCGATGCCCGTGCCGCACGCCACCAGGAGGGTGAACACCAGCACACGCCAATCGGGCGTGACGTCGAGCCCCAGGTCGATGGGGAGCGGCGGCTGGAACCGGGCGATGAAGCGCGCTAGCCCGTGCGCGAGGGCCATGGCGAGGGCCCCGCCGGCGAGCGAGAGCATCATGCTCTCGGTCAACAGCTGGCGCACCAGACGCCCCGGACCCGCTCCGAGGGTGTGGCGCAGGGCGAGCTCCCGCGCCCGGGACGAGGCGCGGGCGAGCGTCATGTTGGCCAGGTTGGCGCACGCCACGAGCAGCACGAGACCGACCGCGCCCAGCAACACCATCCCCGCCGGCGCGATCGTGCGGTCGAAGTCCGGGTTGAGCGCCACGTCGTTCGTGGCGAGGACGGCCACGCGCTCGAGCTCGTTCGTCTCCGGATACTCGGCCGACAGCCGGGCCGCGATCCCCTCCATCTCCGCTCGTACCCGGTCGACGGACACGCCCGGCTTCCTTCGTCCCTTGATCCACAGGAAGTGCTGCCCGCGGCGTTCGAGACGGTTGTCGCCGCCACCGGCGCCCGACCCGCGCTGGTTCCCGAGCGGCTCCACCTCCTCGACCATCGTGACGGGCAGCCACATCTGCGCGGTCACGGCGGGGAACATCCCGCCGAACCCGTCAGGTGCCACCCCCACCACCGTGTACGTGGTCCCGTTCAGCCTGAGCGTGCGCCCGACCACGTCCGGGTCGGCCGCGAAGCGGCTCTGCCAGAACGGATAGCTGAGGATCGCGACGGGGGCCGCGCCCACGGCCGCGAACTCGTCGGGGGAGAACCCGCGCCCCATGACCGGTCTGACGCCGAGGACCTCCAAGTAGTCCCGCGACACGAGCTCGCCCACGACGAGCTCCGAGCTCCCCGCGATCGACAGGCTCGCGAAGAAGTTCGTGAACGCCATCATCCCCGAAAGCGTCTCGGTCTGGTCGCGATAGTCCACGAAGTTCGGATACGAGCTCGACCCGTGGTCCGACGAAGTAGCGGCGCGGCCGTAGATGTCGACGAGCTGCTCGGGGTGCTCGACGGGGAGGGGCCGGAACAGCACCGCGTTCACGAGGCTGAAGATGGTGCTGTTGACGCCGATCCCCAGGGCGATCGTTACGACCGCGACGACAGTGAATCCTGGCGCGCGCAGCAGGGAGCGGAGTCCGTAGCGGAGATCTCGAGTCAGCTTTTCCATGTCGCTCCGTCCTGGCCGCACGGTGAGGAGCCGCAGGTACGTACGGCGCGGCGAGTCGAGGCGTTTCGCCCGCCCGCCGCCCGGGGACGCGAGTGGTGCAGCTCGCCGGGGCGTCGGCGAGCCGTTACCAACACCCGGACCCGGGATTCGATTCCACGCCAACGTAGCACGGCGAAGGGGACGTGCCAGCGTGGGGGCCAGAAACGCGTGCGACTCCGTGGGCGCCGCGTCCAGATTCTCGCTGGGCCGCGACGGCCTCGCGTGCCCCGGCGGCGCGTCGCACACCGCCACGGGCGAAGCGGAGATCTGCACAGGAGGTCACCGTCACGGATGCATCGGTCGACGGACACCACACCTGCCCGGAGGTCGACTCGTACGACCGAAGACCGCCAACGTGGGGAGGATCGGGATCGAGATCAGGTTCGCGGCCGGGTCGTGAGTCGCCGCTCCGTCTCCCAATTCGGGGAGCCCGTCCGTCATGTTCAGCGGCCCCCGGTCGCGGCGTCGAACTGACGCTCGATGAGACGCCGCTCGTGCTCCGTCGGAGCGCCGGCGAGCGCCTCCTCGAGGAAGCGTCGGGCCGCCTCCAGCGAGCCCGCGCGCGTGTACAGGTTGGCCAGGACGGACACCGCCGGGCCGTGAGGGGGCGCCGCGATCGCCGCCTCGAGATGGTACGCACCGGCCTGCATCCGGTCCATCCTCGACGAGCGGGCCAGGTAGGCGAACCCCCGGGCGATGAGTGCCGCGTCCCAGAGCGACCGCTCCTGCCGATCGAGGGGGATGAGCCGCCCCTCGCCGCCCGGCCTGCGCGTGAGGACCGCGATCAAGCGACCCGACTCGCCCCGGAAGAGGCCTTCCATGTCGGTTTCGGGCGGAGTCATGCGGCCTCTCGACCCGGACGTCGGCTCCGGGGTTCATGATTCGCCATGTGGTCGTGGCGCAACAGCCGCGCGGGTCACGGATCGGCACCCGGACGATGCGGCAGGCGTCGTATCTCCCCGCCGCAGGGGACGCGCCCCTGCCCCCGCTACTACTGCCATGATGGCACGATCGTTGCCCCCCCAGGGCCGACTGGTTCGCACGCACGTCCGTAGCCTCCGGGAGGGGGAGGTGCGTGGTGTCCCGCCGGTCACGGAAAGACCCCTATCGACAGTGACGCCGTGCGCACACGACCGCCAGCGTGGCCCGACCGCATCGAGTCCGTGCTGTCGGTCGTCGGTGCGCGTCCGAATTTCATGAAGCTCGCCCCGGTCGCCCGGGAGCTCGCCCGCCGTCCCGACGTCGGGCACGTGATTCTCCACACCGGCCAGCACTACGATCGGGAGATGTCGGACGACTTCTTCACCGATCTCGGCATCCCCGAGCCCCACGAGAACCTCGAGGTGGGGTCCGGAAGCCACGCGCGCCAGACGGCAGCCATCCTCGAGCGTTTCGAGGCGTTCGTGGCGAGCGACCGACCCGACGTGGTTCTGGTGTACGGCGATGTCAACTCGACGCTCGCCGCCGCGCTGGTGTGCGCGAAGGCAGGGATCCCGGTGGCGCACGTCGAGGCCGGTCTCAGGAGCGCCGACTGGTCCATGCCGGAGGAGATCAACCGGATCGTGACCGATCGTCTCTCGAGCCTCCTCCTCCTGCCATCCCGCGATGCCGCGGACAACCTGCGGGCCGAGGGAGTTCCGTCCGAGCGTCTCGAGTTCGTCGGAAACGTGATGATCGATTCGCTCGTGCGCGCCTTGCCGGCGGCCCGGGAGCGCGACGCGGCCGCCGGGCTGGGTGTGGAGCCGCGGGGGTACGTCGTCGTCACGCTCCACCGGCCGTCGAACGTCGACCGACCGGACCGGCTGAGGGCCATTCTGCGGGTCCTCGCGGAGCTGTCCCGTCGGCACCCGGTCCTCTTCCCGGCGCACCCGCGGACGCGCGATCGGATCGAGACGCTGGGGTGGAGCGTCCCCCCGGGGTGCGATCTCCGGCTCCTCGATCCGGCTCCCTATCTGAGCATGTTGTCTCTCCTGGCCTCGTCGCGTCTGGTCATCACGGACTCCGGCGGGATCCAGGAGGAGACCAGTTTCCTCGGGATTCCGTGCGCCACCTTGCGGCCCAACACCGAGCGTCCGATCACGTGCACGGCGGGGACGAACACCTTGCTTCCGCCGGACGACCCCGGCCTGCTCGAGGCGTGCATCGAGCTGCTGGATGGAGGACCGACTGGAGACGCCGCGTGCGCGATCGAGCGCTGGGACGGGAGGACCGCCGGCCGCATCGTCGACGTCCTGTGCGATGGGGGGCATTATCCGGTCTGAGACGCCCGGCAGGGGAAGGAACGGTCTCGCATTGAAGATCGTCCGGCTGGCGGTCGGCGTGGCCCTGTTCGGCTGGGTGCTCGCCAGGACCGATGCGCCCGAGGCCCTTGCCCGTCTGCTCGGAGCTCCCTGGGCCCTCGCGGCCATCGTCGCGATCCCGTTTCTGGGAGCCGCCATCGAGGCCATCAGATTGCACCTGCTGTTCGAGGCGCAGGGTCTCGACGTGTCGATCCCGTACGCGTATCGCATCGTGGCCATCGCGACGCTGTTCAACTTCACGCTCCCCGGCGGGACGGGCGGCGACGCGCTCAAGCTCTACTACCTGTGCGGGCGACACCGGGGCCGCGTGCTCGAGATCGGGACCACGCTGCTCGCCGATCGGATCATCGCGCTGTTCGCGTTCATCGTGGTCACGCTGGCGCTCGGTCTCGCCGTGCTGACGGAGGTGCTCGACATCCCGTCGATCCGGAGCCTGTACGTGTTTCTCGCGGCGGTAGGCGCCGCCCTCCTCCTCGGAGCGGCGTTCCTCGGTTCGGCCAGGCTGCGGCGCAGCGCTCTCTTGGAGCGGGGCCGGGGACGCTTCTTCCCGCCGGGGAGCCGTGTCGAGCGCGTGGGACGCGCCGTGGCGACCCTGGCGAGCAATCGCGCCGCGTCCGTGAAGGCCTGCGCGATCTCGGCCGTGGGGCACATCGCCCTGGCAGCCATGTTCGTCGTCGCGGGGGCGGTCATCCTCCCGGACGCCGGACCGATGACCGTGTGCTTTCTCTCCCTGCTCGGACTCCTGGCCAACGCGCTTCCGCTCACCCCTGGCGGGCTGGGGGTCGGCGAGGCCGCGTTCGACCGGCTGTTCGGACTGGCCGGCCATGCCGGGGGAGCCGCGCTCCTGCTCGCGTGGCGTGCCGCCATCATCCCGGTCGGGGCTCTCGGCATGTGGTGGTATGCGCGGGGAGCCGGGTCGGGTGGCGCCCTCCGACCGGATCAGGTTCCGGAACCCGGGACCGCCCCACCACTGTCCCGCGACCTGCCCGGGGGTGCCGGGTGACCGTCCTCGCCGTGTCGGGGTACGGGCCCGGGGAGCGGGGGGTGTGGTCGGCCGGACCGATCGGCGCGTACGAACGTGCCGGCGCGGCCGCCGTCGATGCGCCGTTCGCGTGCGCGTTCTCTCGGGCCCGGCATGCGCTGGTCGCGATCCTCCGGTCGCTCGACGTCACGGGACGAGTCGCCGTCTCGGGCCTCACGTGCTCGGTCGTGCCGATGGCCGTGATGCGGGCCGGTCTCCGCCCGGTGTACGTGGACATCGATCGGCGGACGCTCAACATGTCCCCGGACGCCCTGTCGGCGATCGAGCCCTCTCCGGCGGTCGCCCTCTTCCAGCGCACGTACGGCAACGCGTCGGGGGCCGCGGAGGTGGCCGCCCGCGCCGGGGCCCTCGGCATACCGCTGGTGGAGGATCGCGCACAGGACGTCCCCCTGTCGAACGGGGAGGCCGCGCTCGGCAGCCACCCGATCGCGGCGCTGTTCTCGAACGACCTGTTGAAGCCCGTACCGGCCGGGGCAGGAGGGTTGGCGGTCACGACCGACCGGGCGCTCGCGAAGCGGGTGGCGGCGTGGCGCGATCGGGCGCCTGCCGCCGGGCCGCTGGCGCGAGTCGCCATCCGGGCGCGGGCCCTCGGAACCGCGACGCTCCTTCACCCGAACACGTACTGGACGCTGCTCGGCGTGCACGACATGATCGTCCGAGGCGCACGACCGGCCACGATCGATGAAGCGCTCGAGCGCGAGTTCGGAGAGCCCCGCACGCTCTCCGCCTGGGAAGCCCGGCGTGGTCTCTCCTGGATGCGCCGGGCAGAGGAGGTCGCGGCGCACCGGACGGCCCGCTCCATCGAGTACGCCGACGGCCTTGCCGGGCTCACGCGGTGCGAGATGCTCCCATGGCCGGCGGCACGACCGTACTACCTGTTCCCGGTCCTGGTCGACGACAAGGCCGCGTTGCTCGACGAGGCCCGCCGTCGCCGCCTCGAGCTGGTCGACTGGCCGGGCTCGACGCCCCTGTACGGCGTGAGGCGCGCGAAGGAACTGGCCATCTACGGATACCAGCCGGGGTGCTGTCCGAACGCCGAAGCGGTCGCCACGCGCCTCGTCGGGCTCCCCACCCACCCGCGGGTCGGGCCGGACACGAGCCGGCGCCTGCTGGAGCTCCTGCGAGATCGATATGAATAGGATGCCCCCCGTATCGACGGGACCCCGTTCCCTGCCGGTTCAGGCGAAGGCGTGATGGCCGTTTCCACGCAAGAGAAGCGATCCGAGAAGGCCTTCTACGACGACCTGTTCGGCCGCCGTCAGCGGTTCGATCAGTTCCAGATGGAGATCTACGAGCGGATCGCACACACGGCGGCCGACGGAGCGCCGGGGCGCCGGACGATCGAGCTGGGGTGCGGCTCGGGCTCACAGGCTATCTGCCTCGCCCGGTGCGGGATGCAGACCCTGGCGACCGACCTGTCCATCGAGGGCTGTCGTGTCGCGAGAGCCACCGTCGAGGGGGAGGGCCTCTCGATCGCGATCCTGAACGCCGATGCGGAACACCTGCCCGTCTCGGATCGAGTGTTCGACGCCTGCATCTGCGGGTTGCTTCTGCACCATTTCGCGGACTTCTCGCGGGTCGCCGACGAGATCGCCCGTGTCCTCCGGCCCGGCGGGGTCGTGGTCGCGCTCGATGCCAACGCCCACAACCCCGCGCAGTGGGTGTTCATGAACGTCCTGCACCGTCTGAAACGGAATCCGCGTCTCACCCCCAACCAGCGGGCGTTGTGGAAGCGGGAGCTGGTGTCCGTATTCGGCGCGCGGGGCTTCGAGGGATTCCAGTTCGAATCGGTGAAGAGCGAGCTCAGGAAGGACTGGCTGGGCGATTCTCCGGGCGCGTGGCTCAACTACCACACGCGGAAGCTCGTCCTCGGACTCACCGACCTGGTCCTGCCCCCCATCGCCCGGGGAAACCTGCTCCTGGCCGTGTTCCGCAAGTCCGACCCGTGACCCGTGACCCGGTCGATCGCTCTCGATGCTGACCGTCGAGCGCCTGTCCGAATCATCCCCGGGCGAACCGGCGGAGCTGTGGGATGCCTATATCGCGGGCAACCGGGATGCCGACCTGTATCACACGAGGGAATGGGCGGCGCTCATCCGGGAGGTGTTCGGGCACCGGCCCCACTACCTCCTCGCCCGGCGTGGCTCCCGCCCGGTCGGCGTGCTGGCCATATTCGAGATCCGGCTTCCGCTGCTCGGGCGAAAGCTGGTGTCGATGCCGTACGATGCGGGATCCGGAGGACCGCTCGCCGACGACCCGGAGGCGGAACGGGCCCTCGCCGGGCACGCACTCGCGCTCGCGAAAGAGCTGCGCGCGCGCTCGCTCGAGCTCAGGTGCGGCCACGACCGTCCCTCCCTGGAGAGCATGTCGTTCCACGTCGATCACCCGATCATGTTGTCGGAGACGTGCCTCGAGGCTGGGTCCGAGGCGTGGGAGCGGGTCGCCCCGGATCAGCGGAAATCCCTCTCGAAGGCGGAGCGGCGGGGCGTGCGCGTCAGGTTGGCCGATGATCCGGCGGACTATGATGCGTTCTACGAGGTCTATCTGCGCGTGTTCCGGGATTTCGGAACGCCGCCGTACGCGCGGCGCTACTTCGTGGCGGTGTCGAGGTCGCTCGTCCCGCACGCCAGGGCGCAGCTGCTGCTGGCGGAGCGCGAAGGCGCCGTCATCGGCGGAGCGCTGCTGTTCTGCTTCGGTTCCACGGCGATCAGCAAGTTCGCCGTGGTGCTACCCGACGCGGTCGAGTACCGGACATTCTCCGCCCTGTACGGAAAGACGCTCGACATCTGTATCGAGCGCGGATTCCGGAAGGTCGGATGGGGCACCTCCTCCCGAACGCAGACCGGGCTGATCGACTTCAAGGAGCGGTGGGGGGCCGAGACCCGTCCGGTCACTATCTACACGCGCACGAGGTCGGGTCGGCCGGTCTCGCTCGAGAAGTATTACGACTCCGATCCTCTGGCGCGGAAGCTCTGGCGCCGCCTTCCCGTCCGCCTGACGCCGGTGCCGGGCCACACGTTGAACCGCTGGTTCTGCTGAGTGGAGCGTACCCTGGCATGATGCCGGAGGACCGTCCACCCGGGACCGTTCACATCGACCTCGACGGCGCGAAGCATATCTTCGCGGCCCACGGGTGGGAGTATCCCCTCGACCGCGACGACCTCTTCCTCTCCGGGCTCGAAGCGGCGCTCGACTTCCTGGGGCGCGCCCGGGTGTGCGCGACCTTTTTCGTGATCGCGGAGGATCTCGGGGATCCGGCCAAGCGGGAGGCGCTCGGCGAGGTCGTCGCGTGCGGTCACGAGCTCGGGTCCCACGGCTGGAGTCACCGACGGCTGAGCGGATTGGGAGCCGCGGAGCTGGATCGCGAGATCGCGGACAGCCGCAAGGCGATCGAGGACGGGCTCGGCGTCTCCGTGAGGGGCTTCAGGGCCCCCGGATTCGACCTCGATCGAGCGGTCCTCGAGCGCATCGCGGAGGCCGGATACGCGTACGATTCGTCGTTGCATCCATCCCGCGGTGGGGCCCGCCGGCTCGGTGTCGACCGCATCCCGGCCCACCCGCATCGTCCCCTCGCCGGGCCCCTCCTCGAGCTCCCGCTGCCGGGGCACGGCGGGCTGCCGCTCCCCTTCCACCCCAGCTACGCCCTGGTGCTCGGCAAGTGGTATTTCGGCACCGGGTTACGACGCTTCGCGCGGCAGCGGGCACCGCTGGTTCTCCTGTTCCACCTCACCGATTTCGCACGACCGCTGTCGGAGGGTATCCGCGGTCCCGCGCAGCGGCTGTTCACCATCTCGCATCGATCGCAGCCGGACAAGCTCGACTCTTGCAGTGGCATGCTGAATCTCGCGCGCGAGCGCTTCCGCCTGGTAGCGACCAGCGAGATCTTGGCGCACCTCTCCGGGGGGGAAGAGGCGTACCCGTGAAAGCCGTCATCCAGGACCTCGCGAACGGCGAGGTCCGGGTCGAAGAGGTCCCGCCTCCGCAGCTGCACCCCGGGGGCGTCCTCGTCCGCACCCGCCGGTCGCTGATCAGCCTGGGGACGGAGCGTGCCGTCATGTCCCTGGCCGGCAAGGGACCGATCGGCAAGGCCCGCGACCGGCCCGACCTCGCGCGCAAGGTCCTGAACAAGGCGAAGCAGGAAGGCTACTGGGGGACGTACAGAGTCGTGCGCAACCTGCTGGCCTCCCCCATTCCGCTCGGATACTCGTGCGCCGGGGAGGTCATCGCGGTCGGAGGCGAGGTCACGGAGCTGGTGGCCGGCGATCGAGTCGCGTGCGCCGGGCTCAACTTCGCGAACCACGCCGAGGTCAACTACATCCCCCGCAACCTCGTCGTGAAGCTCCCCGCCGATCTCGACTACGATGCGGCTTCGTTCGTGACCGTGGGGACGATCGCCATGCACGGGGTTCGGCTGGCCGACCTGGCGCTCGGCGATGTGGTCGTCGTGATCGGGCTCGGGCTGGTCGGGCAGCTGGCGGCGCAGCTGGCGCGCGCCGGGGGCGCGACGGTCATCGCCACCGACCTCGATCCGGACAAGTGCGAGCTCGCCCTCCGACTGGGGGCCCATCGGGCAAGCGCCGATCCCGGTCGGGTGCAGGAGCTGGTGCACGGCATGACCGACGGCCACGGCGCGGACGCGGTGCTCGTGTGTGCCGCCGCCGAGTCCTCCGCGCCGCTGCGACAGGCCGTGAAGCTGTCGCGGATCCGCGGCCGCGTCGTCCTGGTGGGCGATGTCGGCATGGACCTGGAGCGTCGCCCCCTGTTCGAGAAGGAGGTGCGGCTGGTCGTGAGCCGCTCGTACGGCCCGGGACGCTACGATCCCGCCTACGAGGTGCGCGGGGACGACTATCCGTACGAATACGTCCGGTGGACGGAGCGGCGGAACATGCAGGCGTTCATCGACCTGCTGGCGCGTGGCGACGTCGAGGTCGCCCCCCTGATCACGCACCGGTACGAGATCGACGCGGCCGAGAACGCCTACCGGACTGTGAAGGGGGCCGATGAAGACCCTCCCATCGGCATTCTGCTCCAATATCCGGGGGAGGAGGGGCGAACACGGGTCGTCCTCTCCGGGGGTCGCCCCGCCGCGCCCCCCGGGACGATTCGCCTCGGCGTGATCGGCGCCGGACAATTCGCCAAGGGGGTGCTGCTTCCCGCCTTCGCGCGCTCGAACGACGTCCGGTTCGAGGGCTTCAGCACGGCCTCGGGCATCACCAGCCGGCGGGTGGCCGAACGGTTCGGGGCCGCGTTCTGTACATCGGATCCCGCGGAGATCATCGGGCACGACGCGATCGACGCGGTCGTGATCGCGACGCGCCACGACCGGCACGCGGGGCTGGCGATGGAAGCGCTGAGGTCGGGCAAGGCGGTGTTCGTCGAGAAGCCACTCGCGCTGGACGAGGACTCGCTCGCGGAGCTGTCCGAGGTGCTCGGGTCCTGCGAGAACCCGCGGCTCATGGTGGGCTTCAATCGCCGCTTCTCTCCACTGGCCGTCCGCTGCCGGGACTTCTTCCAGCCACGGACCCGTCCCCTGAACGTCTCGTATCGGGTGAACGCGGGCGCCGTCGAACGGGGAAGCTGGGTCCTCGACCCGGTCGAGGGTGGGGGACGGATCATCGGCGAGGGGTGCCACTTCGTGGACCTGGTCTGCTACCTGACCGGCTCCATACCCGAACGCGTATCGGCGGCGAAGACGTCCGGCGGACGGGAGGCGGACCTGGATCCGGATGGCATCGCGATCACTCTGCGGATGGCCGACGGATCGGTGGGCGTCATCCACTATGCGGCGAACGGTGACCCGAGCCTGCCCAAGGAATATTGCGAGGTGTTCGGAGGCGGACGCGTCGCCATCCTCGACAACTATCGCCGGGCCACTTTCCACGCCGGCAATCGGGCGAGGAAGAAGCGTCTGTGGAATCAGGCGAAGGGTCATGCCGAGGAGGTGGAGGCGTTCTTGCGCGCGCTCCTGCGCGCCGAGCCCATGCCGATCGATCCGGGGACGCTGATCGCGGTGACCCAAACGACGTTCCTCGTCCACGAGAGCCTCGAAACGGGGCGCACGGTGGAGTATCGGTCGCCCCTCCGGCACTCCGCGCGAGGAGACGCTTGAGCGCGGTCGACTGTGCGGCCCGCATGTACTGGGATGCGATTCGGACCGAGGCTCCACGAGTCCTCGGCCTCATGGACCGGGAGGGCATGAGCCCGACTGCCGGTTGCTGCGACCGGAACTACTGGGCCTGGAAGTTCGTCGACTTTCCGGGCGCAAGGTTCCAGGAGTCGCTGTGCGCGCTGGCGTTCGTGTGGAGCGAGTCCGCGCCCGACAGCCCGTTCCGGGGGAGCCCGACGCTTCTGGAGTGGATCCACCTCGGCCTGGAGTTCTGGTGCGGCCTGCAACACCGCGACGGCAGCTTCGACGAGGCGTATCCGTTCGAGCGCTCGCTGGCCGCGACCGCCTTCACCACCTTCTACGTTTCGGAGGCGGTCGAGATGCTGGGGGACGCGATCCGCGACCACACCCGGGAGCGGGTCGTCGAAACCGTGCACGACGCCGGGCGGTGGCTGCTCGCCAACGACGAGTCGCACGGCGTGCTCTCGAACCACCTCGCGGCGGCCGCCGCGGCTCTCGCGCACGCCCACCGGCTCACCGGAGTGCGGGCGCTCGGGGACCGCAGTCGGTACTTCCTCGGCCTCATCCTGTCCCGTCAGTCCGACGAGGGGTGGTACGAGGAATACGGCGGGGCGGACCCCGGCTACCAGACGCACGGCAGCTTCTATCTGGCGCGCTGTCTCGAACTGGCGCCCGACGAGAACCTACGGCGGAGTCTGTATCGATCGGTGGACTTCATCGCCCACTTCGTGCACCCCGATCGCAGTCTGGGCGGCGAATACGCCAGCCGGAACACCAAGACCTACTATCCGGCCGCCTTCGAGATGCTGGCCGCCGAGCACGAGGGAGCGGCCTGGATCGCCGGACACATGCGGCCGGGTGTGGCGGTGGGCGCCGCGGCGAGCCTGCGCGGCATCGATGCATACAACTACTTCCCGTTCCTCAACAACTATGTGTTCGCGCTGCGAGCCTGCGCCGAGCGCGATGGGGATGGAGGGATGGCGCGGGATCCGACCCCCGGGAGCGGCTGCACGCGCTTTCCGGATGCCGGCCTCCTGAGGGTCCGGCGACCGAGCTACGAGCTGTTCATGGGGACGACCAAGGGCGGCGTGCTGAAAGTGTTCGACCGGTCGACCGGAGAGCTCCTGCTCTCCGACTGCGGGTACGTGGGCCGGCTGTCCGACGGGCGGCTGTGCTCGAGCCAGTACCTCGACCCCCGGCGGCCCGTCGAGACGCGCGATGACGAGGTCATCGTGGAAGGCTCCTTCATGGAGCTCGGTCGCCCCGCGATGACCCCCGCACGGTTCATCGGCTTCCGCCTGTTCAGCCTGACCGTGGGACGGGTTCCCCCTGTGGGGCGCTGGCTCAAGAGACTCCTGGTCCGTGTCCTCATCCACCGCAAGCGGCCGATTCCGCTGCGCTTCGAGCGTCGCGTTCGGTTCGCGGAGGGCATCGTGGAAGTGGAGGATCGCATCGGGGGACCGGGGCTGGCGCGTCTCGAGAGATTGGAGTGGGCCCCGCTGCTGACCACGATCCACATGGGCTCTGCCCGCTACTACGTGGCCAACGAGCTCGCGAGCGGCGCGGAGCGCTCCATCGACCTGCGCGAGCTCGCGACGGGGGCTCCGCTGCGCCGCTCCGCCCGCCCCGTTCGCGCGGACGCCTGATATGTGCGGCATCTGCGGGTACGTGGGAATCCACGAGCCGGGGCTGCTTCGATCGATGACCGAGGCGATCGCGCACCGGGGTCCGGACGGGCAGGGGTGCTTCGCGGAGGAGGCCATCGGGCTCGGTCACCGGAGGCTGAGCATCATCGACGTGGCGGGCGGTCAACAGCCGATCTTCAACGAGGATCGTTCGGTGGTGTTGATCGCGAACGGCGAGATCTACAACCACCGGGAGCTCCGTTCCGAGCTCGAAGCGAAAGGCCACCGCTTCCGCTCGCGGTCCGACTCGGAAGTTCTGGTCCACCTGTACGAGGAGGAGGGCCCGGAAGGCGTGCGGCGGTTGGGCGGGATGTACGCCTACGCCATCTACGATACGCGGGATCGCTCGCTGTTCCTCGCGCGCGATCGACTCGGCATCAAGCCCCTGTACTACGCGGACCTCCCGGGCGGCCGGTTCCTGTTCGCGTCGGAGAGCAAGTCGATTCTCCGCTACGGGGGACTCCGGCCGACCCTCGACCCCCGCGCCGTGCACGACTACCTGGCGCTGCGATACGTGCCCGGGCCGGGAGGGATGATCGCCGAGATCCGCAAGCTCCCGGCCGCGCATTGGGCGCGATACCGCGATGGACGCCTGGAGCTCAGGCGCTATTGGCAGCCCGAGCTGTACGAGGGCCCGTTCCCGTACCGGGACGAGGAGTACCTCGAAGGTTTCGCGCAGCGCTTCGAGATGAGCGTAGAGCGACGTCTGATGTCGGAGGTGCCCTTCGGCGCCTACCTGAGTGGCGGGCTCGACTCGAGCGTCATCGTCGCCGCCATGGCGGCGCGCGTCTCGACCCCGGTCCGCACGTTCGCCGTCGGGTTCGACTATGCGCACGACGAGCTCGCGGCGGCGTCCGAGACCGCCCGCCTGCTGGGGTGCGAGCACACCGAGATCGCCTGCACGATCGACGACATCGAGCTGCTCCCCGACCTCGTGTACCATCTGGACGAGCCGCTCGGCGATCCCATCGTGATCCCCATGCACCGCCTCGCGCGGACGGCCAAGAGCCACGTCACCGTGATCCAGGCCGGGGAGGGAGCGGACGAGATCCTCGGCGGCTATCTGTTCCACAAGGCCCTGTTGGGTGGCTGCCGACTGAATCGGGCCGTGCCCGGCTTCATTCGCCGCGGCCTGCTCGGCCCAGCGCTGCGGGCGACCCCGGCCCGCGTCCTGAACCTCGCGTTCAGCTACCCGGCGGCGTTGGGTGGGCGCGGCAAGCAGAAGCTGCTGGACTACCTCGATCTCACGGGTGCCGACCGGCTTCCGGAGGCGTATCGGCACCTGATCTCGCTGTTCGACGCGCGCGATGTCGAGGCGCTCTACGCGAACGAGTTCGAGCGGGCCCTCGGCGATGCACCGCCACACGAACTCGCGTCGCCCGACGGTGCGGCCCCGTACCTGAACCGCATCCTGCACCTCCAGTTCGCGCACTGGCTCCCGGACGACATCCTCATGAAGCAGGACAAGATGTCGATGGCCAGCGGCGTCGAGGTGCGGGTTCCCTTCCTCGACCACGAGCTCGTCGAGTACGTGCTTCGCGTCCCCCCGCGCCTCAAGATCCGGGGTCTGACGTCGAAGCACCTGCTGCGCCGCTACGCGTCGCGAGTCCTCCCCGATCGGATCGTTCGGCGCCGCAAGATGCCGTTCTATCTCCCGCTCGAGAAGTACGCCCGACACCCGACCTTCCTGGCGTTCGTGGACGAGACGCTCTCGGAGAAGACGGTGAGGGAGCGGGGGCTGTTCCGGCCGGCCGGGGTGCAGGCTCTCCGTGACCGGGCCGTGGGCGGAGAGTTCGTGTACGTCAAGCAGCTCTTCAGCCTGGTGGTGCTCGAGCTGTGGATGCGGGGGGTGTTCGACCGGTCGGGCCGGACGGGCGCGAGGCGAGCGGGATGAGTGCGCCGGCGCTTACGCGGCCGCGCGGGCCGCTCGTCGGGCTCGCCCTGGGGGCGTTCGCGTGCTACGCGCCGGGCTTCTGGTGGGGGGCGCCGCACGCCACGTCTGCGGACAGGGTCCGGCCCTGGGGTGTCGACGACGAGACCCCGCTCGGCACGCTCGGACAGGTCGCGGACATCGTCGCGCCGCGACCCCGCCGCAATGCCGGCTACCCGAAGATGCACGCGCTCATGTCGACCGCCGCGATGGCCCCCTACATCGTGTGGAGCCGGGCGACGGGTCGGATGTCGGGGTTCGACGACGAGTACCCGTTCGGGTTCGCCGACCCGGTGACCGGGATCGAACGGCTCTCGAACGTCGCGCACCTGCTCTCCGTCCTGCTGGGCGTGGGGATCGTGCTGGCCGCGTTCGATGTGGGGCGTGTGCTGTGGACACCGGGGACCGGCGTCCTGTCGGCATCGTTCGCTGCGGTGGTCTTCCCGATGTTCTACTACGCCCGCACCGGCAACGTGGACGTGCCGATGTTGTTCTTCATAGCCCTGGCCCTGTCCGCCTATGTCCGGGCGTTGCGCGGTGGGGTCACTGCGCGCCGCGCGGTGTGGGCGGGGATCTGGATCGGGCTTGCGGTCGCGACGAAGGAATCCGCGTTCGGCGCCGTGGCCCCCATCCCGCTCGTCATGGCGTGGATCGCGGTCCGGAATCCCGCCGAGGCCGCGCCCGACGGCATCCGGAAGCCGCTCTTGTGGGGTGGCCTCGCGTGCGTCCTCGCCTACGGTCTCGGCAGCGGGCTGTTCCTGGATCCGGGCTGGTACATCGATCACGTCCGATTCCTGCTGGCCCGGACCGCCACCGTGGCCCGGGAGGGCGAGGGGGTCGTTCGGAGCTACCCACGTACCTTGTCCGGCGACCTCGCCTACCTGGGTGCGGGGGGTCGGTATCTGGTCTCCGCCATGAACCCCGTGATCTTCGGGCTGGGGGCGGTCGGGGTGGCGCTGGGGCTTCGCGAGCGTCGCACGCGACTGCTGCTGATCCCGGCGTTGGGATACGCGATCTTCATGTTCCTCACGGTCCGCACGCTTCAGCTCCGCTACGTGCTGCCATTCGCGTACGTGCTCGCGATCCTCGCCGGCGGGGCGGTGGCATCCGCGTGGCGCTCCGATCGCGCGTGGCTGCGAATAAGCGCCATCGCGGCGGCCACCACCGGTCTGGGGATCGGGCTCCTGTGGGGTGGCGAGCTCACGTACGAGATGGTGCGTGACTCCCGGAACGACGCGGCCCGATGGCTGGCCGCGAGGACCGAGAGCGGGGACCGGGTCGCCTACTTCGGGCCCATCCAGAAGCTGCCGCCCCTCGAGCGCGGTGTCGTCTCCGACCAGTCCGCTCCCTTTGAGGGGATGTGGGCCACGCGTCCGGATGACGCCGTCGCGCCGAGGAAGATCCTGGATCACTGGGAGCGAACGCGGCCCGCCTTCGTCATCGTCATGCCGGACCACGTCAGCTATCCGGGCGTGCCACACAACATCACGCTGCCGCCCGAGCTCTTCGACGCCCTCGAGGCGGGCGCCACGCCCTTCCGGCCGGTCGCCCGATTCCGGACGGAGCCGCTCCTTCCGTGGACGGGCATGCCGGCGCTCGACTACCCGACCGTCAATCCGACGATTCGGATCTACGAGCGAGTCGATGGAGCGGCGCGAGCCCACGGAGGGGACCGGCCACCCGGGGGTGGACGTTGACCAGAACGACTTCGGACGATCCGAGGGCGGGTCGCGAAGCGACGGAGAGACGTAGAGAGATGAGCATGAGAACCAATCCCGTGGTAGACATTCCGGGGCCCATGGCGACCCCCGGCGAAGCGGCCGTGGACGTGTCCGTCGTGTGCCCCTTCTACAATGAGGAGAAGATCCTCGAGTCCGCGGTGCGGCGACTGTTGGCACGTCTGGAAGCGATGGAGGAGTCGTGGGAGCTGCTCATTGTCAACGACGGCTCGACGGACGGTTCGGGCGAGATCGCGGCGCGGCTCGCTGCGGGGCACGAACGCCTCCGATGTGTGGGATACACGACCAACCGCGGGCGCGGGTACGCGCTCAGAACGGGAATCGGGGCGGCCCGGGGAGCCGTCGTGATCACCACCGAGATCGATCTCTCCTGGGGCGAGGACATCGTCGAGCGGCTCCTCGCCGCAATGAACGAGTGGCCCGATGCCGACATCGTCGTCGCGAGTCCGCATCTGCCGGGCGGCGGGTACAGGAACGTGCCCGGCAAGCGGGTCTTCCTGAGCAGGTTCGGGAATCACGTGATCCGGGCCTGCATGTCGCAGGCCGTCACGATGAACACGGGTATGACGCGCGCGTACCGACGCGGAGTGATCCGCTCGCTGCCCCTTCGCGAGGATCGCAAGCAGTTTCATCTCGAGGTCCTGCTCAAGGCGACCGCGCTCGGCTACCGCGTACGCGAGATCCCCACGGTCCTCGAGTGGCTGGAGTACAAGCATGAGGGTCGGCGGGTGAAGCGGAAGAGCGCGTCGCAGCTCCGACCGGTCATCAAGTCGCACACCCTGTTCAGCCTGTTCGCCGAGCCGCTGCGGTACGTGTGGGCCATGAGCCTGGCCGCGTTGTTCGTCGGCATGACCTCGCTGGTGTGGGCGATCGTGCTCACGGCCCAGGGCGAGGTGTCCGTGTACATGGCCCTGCTGAGCGTGCTGATGGTCATCCTGTCGATCGTGCTGTTCGTGCTCGGCGTGGTCCTCCAGCAGGGGAACGCGATCCAGCGGGAGCTGTGGATGACCCAGCGCCAGCTCAACCGCCTGCCGGGGATGTCGGAGGCGGACGAGCGCGTGCGGGACGCCTCTCCCCCGCCGCCCCCCCGGGCGTGAGGGAGGCGACGGGGGGCCGGTGCTCCCCGCTCTCGTCTACGGCGGCTCCGGGACGAACAGCGGCCGCACCGCCACGTACCACCCGAGCTCCTCGCCCATGCGGCCGGCGGGGTGGAGGGACGCGAGCTCGACCGCCTCCTCCAGGTCGTCGGCCTCGACGACGAACACGCCACCGATCTCCTTCGACTCGATGAACGGCCCGTCGGTGATCAGGCGCTCTCCGCCCCGGCTGCGCACGATCCTGCCGCCTCCCGCGAGGCCCGCGTACAGCTGCACGCGCTCGTCGGCCGCGAGCTCCTCGTCGTACGCGCGGCAGCGATCCATGTAGACCTGCCGCTCCTCCTCGGTCAGCTTCTCCCACGCCGATCCGTCCCCACAGGCCAGGCACAGGTACTTCATCCGTCCTCCTCCGCCAGGTTGCCGTTGATGATCCACGCGGTCCCGTAGCGGTCGACGAGCATGCCGAAGCGCTCGGCCCAGAAGGTCCCCTGTATGGGCATCTTCACGTCGGCCCCATCCGCGAACGCGGCGAAGATGCGCTCGGCATCGGCGGCCCCGTCGACGTTGAGCGCCACCCACATGGTCCGCGACGTGCCGTCGCCCGGAGGCGGTCCGTCGGAGCCGTACAGCTCGGCGCCGCCGGCGATCAGCCGGGCGTGCATGATCCCGCGGTGGGACTCCGGCGGCATCTCGCTCGCCATCGGCGACTCGCCGTACGTCAGGATCCCGGTGATCTCGCCGCCCAGGACGTCACGGTAGAACTCGAACGCCTCCCGGCAGCGCCCATCGAAGTTGAGGTATGGAATGGACCGCATGGCTCGTCTCCCGTGGTTCCGGATGTGGATACGGGCCGGCGGAGGGACGGCGTGTGGCCCGCCGCCGACGTTCTTCACTCCATGGTCGAGCGGAGGGAGACGGATTCGACAGCCGGCACTCGGCCGCCGGGCAGCTAGATGCGAAGGGCCTCGTATCTCCGGCGTCGCGACCCCACCCGCGCCGCGTCGGAGGGGGCGCGCCGTCTACGGGACCGGAGTCAGCCGCGCCAGCGCGAGCCGTCCGGGACGAGCGGGCGGACCTCCATCACCCCGCCCACGGCGAGCGTCGGGAAGCGGGCGGCGATCTCGGTCGCCTCCGAGAGGTCGCCGCACTCGATGAGGTGGTAACCCCCGAGGTGCTCCTTGGTCTCCATGAAGGGGCCATCGGTCACGGGCGCCCGGCCATCGTGACGGACCGTACGGCCCATGGCGGCGGGCTGGAGCTTGGCGGTGGCCAGGTGGCGGCCGGTGCGATCGAGATCGTCGAGCACGGCGTGGTACTCGTCCATGATCGCTTCGCGCTCGAACCTCGGGATCGCTTCCCACGCCTCCTCGTTGAACCGGCACAAGAGCAGATACTGCATCGGGTCTCCTCGATCACTCGTTGGTGTCGTCCGTCGTCGCCTCCCCGGCGACCCCCGCCAGCCTTCCCTCGAGAAATGCGCGCTGCGACGCCTCTCCGGTGAGCTCGAGGGCACGTCGATAGGCGTCGGCCGCCTCGGCATTCCGCCCGAGCCGGCGGCACAGATCCGCCCTCGTCGCGTGAGCCAGGCGATATTCGGCGAGCTCGCCCGACTCGAGCAACTCGTCGACGGCCTCGAGACCGGCCGCGGGTCCGTCGCGCATGGCGACCGCCACCGCCCGGTTGAGCGCCACCACGGGCGAAGGCTCGATCCGGAGCAGCAGGTCGTAGAGCGCCGTGATCTGGGTCCAGTCGGTGTCTGCCACCGAGGGCGCCTCGGCGTGCACCGCCGCGATGGCCGCCTGGAGCGTGAACGGGCCGAACCGGCGCGACGACAGCGCCCGCTGCACCAGGGTGGCTCCTTCCTCGATGAGCCCCCGGTCCCAGCGCGACCGGTCCTGATCCTCGAGCAGCACGAGACTGCCCGCCGGGGTCGTGCGGGCCGGCCGGCGGGCTTCGTGGAGGAGCATCAGGGCGAGGAGTCCCTCCACCTCGGGCTCGGGCAGGAGCTCGACGAGCAGGCGGCCCAACCGGATCGCCTCGTCGCTCACATCGGGACGGGTGAGCCCGTCCCCCGCCGAGGCGAAGTAGCCTTCGTTGAACACGAGGTATACGACGCGCAGCACGGTGTCGAGCCGCTCGGGGAGCTCGGCGCGCGCGGGCACCTCGTACGGGATGCCGGCGTCGCGGATCTTCGACTTGGCGCGCACGATGCGCTGCGCCAGCGTCGGCGTGCGGAGCAGGAAGGCGTGCGCGATCTCCTCGGTCGTGAGGCCACACACCTCCCGGAGCGTGAGCGCGATGCGCGCGTCGGCCGACAACGCGGGGTGACAGCAGGTGAAGATCAGACGCAGGCGATCGTCCACCAGACCGCTGTCATCGTCCAGACGCTCGGCCACCTCGTCGCCATCGGGCGTCTCGAGCCGGAACTGGTGGACGATCTCGGCCTCGGTGCGCGCGTCGTCGAGCTTCGATCGGCGGCGTAGCCGGTCGATCGCCCGGAAGCGCCCGGCCGAGATGAGCCAGCCGCGCGGGTTGCCAGGGATGCCGTCGCGCGGCCAGGTGCGGAGCGCCGCCTCGAAGGCATCGTGCAGGGCCTCCTCGGCGAGGTCGAAGTCGCCCAGCAATCGGATGAGGGTGGCGAGCACGCGCCGGGATTCATTCCGATAGACCTCCTCCACCGCGTCGTGCACCGGGGAGGCATCCGTGTCGCGCGCCGGGGTGTCGGCGGCCGGACGGGCCGGGTCGCGCGCACGGGAGGATCCGGATCTCATGGCGTGTTTCCCTGGGTGTGCGGAACGACCGCTCGCGGAAGGTGGCGGGTGTCCCGACCATCTACCCGACCTCGGCCGCGGCGTTTCCCGAGGACCTCGGATCGGCCGGATCTCGATGCTCCCCGCCCGTCCGGACGGGAGCCCGGCGGCCAGCCGAATCGCCTCGTTGAGGTCGCGCGCCTCCACCACGAGCACGCGGCTCAGATGCTCGCCGCCGTTCGTCGCGGGTCCGTCGGTCGTGATGGGTCGGCCCACGCGGACGCGGACGGTCGTGGCCGCACGCACGGAGTGCAGTGGCTCCGCGCTCACCAGGTGACCGCTGCGGCCCAGCTCGGCCTCGCAAGCGTCGGATTCGAATCGACACGTGGTGGATCGGGCCCGACCCGATTCGCACGCCATCTCCGGTCCGACGGCCTCGGGAACACGGCCGCGGGAGTGTGGACCACCGGGGAACCTGGCTGCCGAACAGGTTCACGAGGCCATCCCCGGTCGCCGGCGGGGCCCCGGAGAGCTTGTGCGAGTCTCCGTACGGCCATATATCAGTAACTGATATACAGGCCAGGAGACACGCTATGGCCAGTTCGAGCCCCGAGCCGCCGTTCAAGATCACGCCGATCGTGCTTCACGTCCTGCTGTCGCTCGGCGACGACGAGGCGCACGGGTACGCGATCATGGTCGAGGTGACCGCGCGCACGGGCGGGCGGGTGAAGATCGGGCCCGGCTCCCTGTACTTCACCTTGAGCCGGCTGGCCGACGCCGGGCTCATCGAGGAGGTGGAGGATGGGGGAGGGGACGACGAACGCCGGCGTACCTACCGTTTGACCCCGTACGGGCGCTCCATCCTCGTGTCGGAGCTCGAGATGATGTCCGACATCGTCCGCTCGGCCCGCGACAAGCGGCTGCTGCGCGACGCGAGCGCCGCCTGACCGGTGCGCCCCGTCGAGCCGACGTCGTTCGGGGAACGGCTGTTCCGCGCCTCCCTGCTCCTCTTCCCGCGCGCGTTCCGGCGCGCCTACGGGGAGGAGATGATCCATACGTACCAGGAGTACGTACGCGACTCCGAGCGGCCGGGCGTGCGCCTCGCCCTTCACCTCGTGGCTGACACGGTGTGGGCCGCGTTGCGGGCGCACCGCCATCGAACGACTCGTCGACGGGTGGCTCCTTCGGGCCCCGGGAAGGATCGAGATCCCATGCTGGCCGTTCTGGGCGACCACATCCGGCTGTCGGTGCGCACCCTCACCCGGCACCCCGGCTTCGCTGCGATCACGATCGTGACCCTCGGGCTAGGGATCGGGGCGACCACGGCGATCTACAGCGTCGTCGAGGCGGTGCTCCTCAACCCGCTCCCCTACGCGCAGGCGGGCGACCTCGTCTGGGTCCAGAACCGATACCTGCCGGGCGGTGGCGTCGGGGGCGTCTCGCCGGCCGAGCTCGCCGAGTACCGCGGGTCCGCCGGGGCCTTCGAGGGGCTCGCGGCCCTGTCCCTGGAGTCGGACAACCTCACGGGTCTCGACACGCCGCTGCGGCTCCAGGGTCTCCGTGTGTCGGGGTCCTACTTCGACCTGCTACGCGTCCCGTTCGCGGCCGGTCGCGGGTTCACGCCCGAGGAAGAGAGTCCCGGCGGCCCTCGCCCGGTCGTCATCAGCCACCGGCTGTGGCAGATGGCCCTCGGGGGCGATCCCGCGGTCCTCGGCCGCACCCTCGTCATGGGCGGCGTGTCACGCACGATCGTCGGCGTCGTGAGCCCCGGGCACACGCCGCTCGCCGGATACCTGTTCCCCGGTCGGAGTGTGGATTTCTGGACCCCCGCCGTGATCGACCCGGCGACGTTCGACGACAGGACGGTCGAGATCCACAGCCTGTTCGTCCTCGGGCGTCTGGCGCCGGGCGTCGAGCCGCCGGGTGCCGAACGGGCGCTCCTCCCGGCCGTGGCGCGTCTCGAAGCGAGGTATCCGGGGATCTCCTCGGCCGGCAGCCGCGACGTCGCCGTGACGCCGCTCCAGGATCGGATCGTCGGCGATGTCGGGTCGACGCTGTGGGTCGTCCTGGCGGCGGTCGGCCTCCTCCTCCTGCTGGCCTGCATCAACGTGGCGAACATGCTGCTCGCCCGCGGAGAGGCCCGACTCGGCGAGTCGTCCATCCACTCGGCGCTCGGGGCCGGCCGGTCACGGCTCGCGCTGCGGGCGTTGACGGAAAGCGCTCTCATCGGGTTGTGCGGCGGCGGGCTCGGCATCCTCCTCGCCTTCTGGGCACAGAAGGGCCTGGTGCGACTCGCTCCGCCCTCGTTCCCGCGCGTCGACGAGATCGGCCTCGATGTGCGGGTCCTCGCGTTCTGCGCCGGGATCTCCCTCGTGGCGGGCGCCCTCGCGGGGTCGCTCCCCTCGCTCCGGCTGGCGCGCTCGGAACCCTTCCAGGAGCTCAAGGCCTCCGGCAGGGGCGGGGCCCTCGGACGCCGTCGGACCATCCTGCGCCGGGCGCTGGTGGTCGCGCAGGTGGCCGGCGCCGTGGTGATCGCGTCGGCCGCGGGGCTTCTCGGACGGACGCTGGTCGCGCTACGCGCGGTGGACCCGGGCTTCCAGCCCGAGGATCTCCTCAGCTTCCAGGTCAACGCCCCGCGGGCGAGCTACGGGGATCCGGCGGCCATCCGCGCCCTGTATCGCACGCTGCTCGAGGACATCGATGCCCTGCCGGGTGTCGCCGCCGCGGCGGCGTCGTGGCAGACCCCCCTCCAGACCGGGATGAGCGATTGGCCGGTTCGTCCGAAAGCCGAGGAGAGCGAGTGGGTCAGCGCGGACCCCAACGTGGTGACGAACGACTACTTCGAGACGTTCGGGATCCGGCTCGTCGAGGGCCGGCTGTTCGACGAGTCCGACCTCGCCCGACCCGAAGGGTCCGTGCTCGTGAGCGAGACCGCGGCCCGCCGGTTGTTCGCGGACGGCCGGGCGGTCGGACGTCTGGTGAACGTGAACTTCGATCGGCCCGTATGGCGCGAGGTCGTGGGAATCGTCCACGATGTCCGCATCCGGGGTCTGGGGAGCGAGCCCGGACCCCAGACGTACTTCACGCTTTCGGCCCTGCCGTTCGGCCCGAGCCCGTCGCTCATGGTCACCGTCCGGACGCGGCGGTCGGCCGCCGACCTGCGGGGGGCTATGGTGGACATCATGCGCCGGCTGGACCCCGACATCCCGCTCGGGGCGGTGACGTCGATGGAGGACCAGGTGGGGGTCTCCGTCGCCCGCGAGCGATTCCTGACGATGCTCCTCGGCGCGTTCGCCGGCACGGCGCTGCTGCTCGGCGCGATCGGGGTGTACGGGCTGCTGGCCTACGACGTGTCACGCCGGCGTCGCGAGATCGGCCTCCGCATCGCCCTCGGCGCTCGACCCGCCGTGGTCCTGGGCGGGGTCGTGCGTGGCGCCCTCCTTCTCGGCGCGATCGGGGTCGTCCTCGGAGGGGCCGGCGCCCTCGCGACGAGCCGCCTGCTGGAGGGATTTCTGTACGGTGTCTCGAGCACGGATCCGCTGACCGTCACGGGCGTCGCCGGCGTCGTGCTCGCCGCTGCGTTGCTGGCGGGGTGGGTGCCGGCGAGACGCGCGGCCGCCGTCGACCCCCTGAGCGCGCTACGGGCGGACTGACCCGCATCGACTACGCAGCGACGCCCGCCTCGGTGTGAACGCCGCCCGCTGGAAGAACAGGGAGCTCGGTGGCGCCACGCCGTGCTTGCGGAAGGGCGCGACGATCTGTCCGTCCACATCGCGTGCTGGTGTAGCTCGTCCCAGATTGCCGACCGGGGACCCTCGTTCCCGAACAGGTTCACGATGTCATCGCCGTTCGATGGCCGGGGTGCGCCGGCCTGCATGGGGGGACGATCTGTCACCGGGAGGGTGCGAGGTCGGGTCGGAACGTCCCGTGTGAAGAGTCGCCAGCCGGTGGCCTCGGCCGATCTCCCCGTGTGTACCGGGCGTTGATGACTGCGGCCGGGGAACGCATAATCCGGCCCGTGTCGTGCGTCGGCATGCGACCACTCGCGAGAGACTCGCCGCCTTCCGACGAGCTCGGCAGCCGGGCGGAGGGCGTCCGCTCATCGCGCGTCTCCGTCCGCCTGGGCAATAATGACTCCTGGAGGCATCCATGAGCACTGGAAGCGGACCTCGCGCACCGCGGGGTGCCGGCGCGGGGCGCCTTCCGGCCGTCGGCGCATTCCTGGTGGTGGCGCTCCTCGTCTCCGCCGCGGCGACGTTCGGTGGCTGCGCCCGGGAACGGGACTCGCAAGCGACGCTCGCCCTCATCGACAGCGTCATGACGGAGCTCGGAGGTCAGGCGATCGGCGTGATGAACCGGACCCAGAGGTGGCGGATGATCAGCTCCGTCGGACCCGGGCTCCCTCCCCCCGGCTTCGACCGCGAGAACCTGCCCGACCCGGACTCGAGGGGCGCGGCGCTTCTCCAGGCCCATTGCCAGAGCTGTCACTGGATGCCCGCGCCACAGATGCACAGCGCGCGGGAGTGGCCGCTCCTGCTGAGACGCATGGAGCTGCGCGCCGCCACGCTGGGTGAGCACATGGGTGGTCCGCTGACCATCGAGCTCCTCGGGAGCGAGCGGCTGCTGGAGGGGATGAGGTGGTCGTACATGCCGTCGGCCGAAGACGCGGACAGCCTGCTCGCCTACCTCGAGGCCCATGCCATGCCGGTGGCCGGCCCGGGGGAGATCGGTACGGGGGACGACGCGACGCTGTACATCGAGTCCTGCACCCGATGCCACGAGACGCCGTCGCCGAAGGCCCATACGGCTGCCGAGTGGGCCGGCGTGGTGGGCCGGATGCAGGCGAACATGCCGCAGATGGGCGTCGATCCGCTGAGCGAGGACGTCAGGTCCCGGATCGTCTCGTTCCTCGAGAGCCACGCGGCGCCCTGATCGAAGGTCGCGCCGGGGAGCCGACATGGAGGCGACCTCGCCGCACGGGGTGGAGCGAGCCATGCGCTCGCTCCGCGCCCCTCCCGCCGCCCGGCCGGCGGCCGGCGTCGCACTCCGGCCGCGCGGCTTGCCGAGTCCGCCGGGCTCCTCCCACGTTGCCCACCGATCTCGCGTCCCGTTTTCAGAGCCACTCCAACCCGGGTTCACGCATGCGCCCCACCGAGCGGTTCTTCGAGCAGGTCAACCGGTACTTCGACAAGGCCGCAGCGCTCACCGACCACCCACCGGGTCTCCTCGACCAGATCAAGCAGTGCAACAGCGTGTATCACGTCGCCTTTCCGCTCGAGCGGGACGACGGCACGATCGAGGTGCTGCATGCGTGGCGCGCGCTGCACAGCAGCCACAAGCTGCCCGCGAAGGGGGGGATCCGCTTCGCCCCCACCGTGTCGGAGGACGAGGTCACGGCGCTCGCCGCGCTGATGACCTACAAGTGCGCCATCGTGGACGTGCCGTTCGGCGGTGCCAAGGGAGGCGTGCAGTTCGACCGGACGCGGTATTCGGAGCACGAGCTCGAACGCATCACGCGGAGGTTCACCTTCGAGCTCATCAAGAAGAACTGCATCGGGCCCGCCGTCGACGTGCCCGCCCCCGACTACGGCACCGGTCCGAAAGAGATGGCGTGGATCGTCGACACGTATCTGTCGATGCGTCCCGACGAGCTGCACGGGGCGGCGTGCGTGACCGGGAAGCCGCTCGCCGAGGGAGGGGTCCGCGGCCGGCTGGAGGCGACGGGTAGAGGCGTGTTCTTCGGGGTCCGGGAGGCACTCGACGATCGCGAGGAGATGAAGGCCAGGGGACTCGAGCCGGGTCTCGAGGGGAAGCGGATCGTGGTCCAGGGGTTGGGGAACGTAGGCTACTACACGGCCAAGTTCCTGAGCGAGGCGGGGGCCCTGATCGTCGCCATCGCCGAGCGCGACGTGGCGATCACGAACGAGGGGGGCCTCGATGTGGAGGCGGCTCGGTCGCACCTGGACGAATCGGGCGGCCTGTCGGGGTTTCCGGGCGCGACGGGGGAGATCGAGGAGTCGGCGCGGGCCCTCGAGCTCGAATGCGACATCCTGGTCCCCGCGGCCCTGGAGGGGCAGATCATGTCGAGCAACGTGGAGCGCGTACGGGCACCGATCATCGCCGAAGCGGCGAACGGGCCCGTATCCGCGGCCGCCAGCGAGAGCCTCCAGGAGCGCGGCGCGCTGGTCCTGCCCGATCTGTTCCTCAACGCGGGCGGGGTCACCGCCTCGTACTTCGAGTGGATCAAGAACCTGAGCCACGTGCGGTTCGGGCGCCTGCAGAAGCGCTTCCAGGAGACCAGCAGCCGTCGATTGCTGGAGGCGGTCGAGGGGGCGACGGGGGAGCGCTTCAGCGACGAGACCCTCGAGCGGATCGCGCACGGAGCGGACGAGGAGGACCTCGTGAACTCCGGGCTCGAGGAGACCATGGTGTCCGCGTACCACTCGATCGCCGAAGCGGCCCGCCGGGATGACACCGATCTCAGATCCGCGGCCTTCCGGATCGCGATCGACAAGGTGGCCGTCATCTACGGGCAGCGCGGGATCTTCCCCTGAGCGGTTGGGCCCGGAGTCGCACAAGAACGGAGATCGGCTCCCGGGTGCGCAGCATGGTGGGTGGGGCCGCCCGTCGGCCCAACCAACGCCGCATGGGTCGGGGACGTCCGGGACCCGCTAGCCCTACGCTACCACGTGTCCGCCGTCGGCCGCGCCGTCACCTTCCGGTCGCAGGGGGGCGGTCACGACCGCCACGACCCAGACGACGAGGAGCATGCGGAGGTTGGCGAGCACCCTCGCGTGGATGGCCAGGCCGAGGACCGCCGGTACCGCGCAGAGGAGGGAGAGGGCAACGGACCGGCGCACGGTGACGACGGCCCCCAGCGTCATCAGCGCGATTGCAAGCAACACCGTCACCTGCTCGGCCGTCGACCACCCCACGAGTCCAGGATCCGGCGCGACCACCGCCATGGCCGCGAACACGGAATACACTCCCGCCATGCACGAGAAGACCCTTCGCAGCAGGGCGGCGAGACGTGGATGAGCCGTCGAGCCCGAGCTTCGATCCCGACTCGCCATCGTCCGCCGCCAGCCGATATCCGCCGCCATGCCGGCCAGGACCCTCCACAGCACGTGAGCCGCGGTCGGGAGCGCCGGCCGATCACGTCCGGCGACACCTTGCTCCCACACGTCCGACTCCAGCTCCTCGATCCTGCGACTCCGGACGGCCTCGGACAGCCCCAGCGTGTACAGGCGGACCCACGCCATCACGATTCGTCTCGCGAGGGCCATGGACCTCCTCATGTTCCCAGAGCCGGGATCCGGACACGGTCGCTTCGGGTAGCTGCCGCCCGTCCGACTGCGGCCGCGACCTCCCTCCCGCGCGAGCTGAGTCGATAGAGTCGACGGCGCGGACGGCCCTCCGCCAGCGCCCGGTCGGCTTCCTCCCAACGGCTCGACAGCAGTCCCAGATCCTCGAGCCTCCGCAGAGCCTTGTAGAGCGTGCCATGCGAGGTGAGGACCCTGGCGCGCGATCCATCGGCCATCGCCGAAGCGAGCGCGAACCCGTGGATCTCGAGAGGATCCGATCCCCCGCCCGGTCGCGCCATCGCGGCCAGGATGCGCTGCTCGATCGGGAGGAGGTGCCCGGGCCTACGCCGCATGCGTACGAATCCGCTCAGAAGAACGGCGGCAGCGGTCGTGTCAACAGGACGCGACTGGAGTCGCTGTCCAGGGACCGAACGCGCACGGAAACGCTCGCCTCATCGGTCGCGACGAATGCCAACAGGGTACCGTTGGGAGACACGCGTCCGAACTCCGCACCGGCCTCGATGAGCTCGGCGTCGGGCGATCCGGAAGACAGCAGCCAGAGTGAATCGCGGGCGCCGAACAGGATCCCTCGACGGGTGAACGATGGCCAGACTCCCGCCGCGATGACGCGGAGGTCGGAGCCGTGCACTCCAACGACCGCCACCGAATCGGTCTCACCATCCGTGAGGAAGAAGGCCAACGACTGCCCATCGCCCGACCAGGTCGGGTTCTGCAGGTCCCGTGGGGCGCCGAATACCCTCGTCTTCCCGGCCCCGTCGCTGTCCATCACGAACAGCTCCTCGCGGCCTCCGCGGTTCGAGATGAACGCGAGGCGGTCACCTTCCGGTGACCAGGCGGGCTGCAAGTCCGCGCCGGGGTCGCGAGTCAAGCGCCGCCGGTTCGTGCCGTCCGCGTCGATGACGTAGATGTCGACGTTGTCGCCCTGTCTGCCGGAAAACGCGATCTGCGAGCCGTCCGGTGACCAGGAGACCCAGTAGTCCATCGGGCCGGCCGTGATCGGGTGGTAGTCCGTACCGTCCGCATTGATGACGAACACGCGATACTGGAACCCCTCCGGGGTCTCCGCCGACTCCAGGACCGAGATCGCGAGTCTCCTCTCGTCGGGGGCCCAGGAGACGTCTTGATAGAAACCGGGCGTCTCCTCGGCGATCGAGCGCGGTGGTTCCGACCCGGCACGGGCCGGCGAGTCCTCGGTGGATCCCCCACCGGTGCATGAGGCACCGGACAACGAGACGAGCAGCACTCCGCCGAACGAGATTCGCATAATAGGAAGATATCTTCGTTTTACGTGATTGGCCAGCCCCTCTTCAGGCTCCTTGCCCGGTGCGGACGGGACGCCTCATTTGGCCGGGGCTACGGGGTGCCTGCTCCTGACGACGTGACCGCCGATCTCGTTCCGGACCGCCCGTGGCGCGTCCTGAAGCTACCTCCGGCCGAATGGACATCGGATGACCAGCGACAGACTCGGAGTCGGGATCATCGGTTGCGGCTTCATCGGGAGGTTCCATATCCGCTCGTGGGCGGGCGTGCGCGACGCCGATATCCGGGGCGTCGTGAGTCGGTCTCGCGAATCGGCGGAAGAGGCTGCCGCCCTCGCCAGCGGGCTCGACGTGGGGCCGGCGCGCGTGTTCGAGTCCGTCACGGACATGATCGCGGACCCCGCGATCGATGCGGTATGGATGTGCGCGCCCAACTTCACCCGGCTCGAGATCATGGAGGAGATCGTGCACGCCATCGAGTCGGGCAGGGGCGAGCTGACGGGCGTCGCGTGCGAGAAGCCGCTCGGGAGGAACGTCACCGAGGCGCGCACCATGCTCGAGCTGGTCGAGCGCGTGGGTCTGCTGGATGGCTACCTGGAGGACCAGCTGTTCTCGCCGGGTGTCGTGCGGGGGAAGGACATCCTGTGGCGGCGGGGCGCCGCGCTCACCGGGCGGCCCTTCCTGGCCCGGGCGGCGGAGGAGCACGGCGGTCCGCACATGCCCTGGTTCTGGGAAGGCGAGCTCCAGGGGGGCGGCGTCCTGAACGACATGATGTGCCATTCGGTCGAGGTGGGACGCTTCCTCCTGACCCCGCCCGGCGCTCGCCGCGACGTGCTCACCCCGGTCGAGGTCACGGCGCACGCCTCGTGTCTCAAGTGGCAGCGGCCGCGGTACGCCGCGGAGCTCGCCGAGCGGAGCGGCGGGAGGCTCGACTACCGCGAGCGCCCCGCCGAGGACTTCGCGCGGGCGCTGATCGAGTACCGGGACGCCGAGGGCAATCCTCTCATCGTGGAAGCGACCACCTCATGGTGCTACGTGGGGGCGGGACTCAGGCTCTCGATGGAGCTCCTGGGGCCCGAGTACTCCCTCTCGGTGACCTCGCTCGATTCCGGACCGACGCTCTTCTTCAGCCGGGAGGTGCGGGGCGAGGCCGGGGAGGACATGGTCGAGAAGCAGAACGCCGAGACGGGGCTCATGCCCGTGGTGGCCGACGAGGAGGCCGAGTACGGGTACGTGGCGGAGAACCGGCACATGGTGCGGTCGTTCCTCGCCGGCCGGCGCCCCGACGAGAGCTTCTCGGACGGGGTGAACGTGACGGAGCTCCTCATGACGGCCTACATGAGCGCGGAGGAGGGGAGGACGATCGCCTTCCCGCCGCCGGAGCTCGAGTCCTTCGTGCCCGCCGTGGCGCGGGGGGAATGGAACCCGCGGGCCGGAAGGTGATCCCCCTCGCGACCTCGCGAGGGGGACCTTGAGGCTCCCTTCGACTCAGCTCACGGGTGCGAGATCGTGATGTCCCACTGGTAGTCCACGTGGCTGTCGCAGATCTGGTTCCACTCGGCACCGGCCTCGGCCGCCTGGCTGGCGACATCGGCGATCACCGCGTCCCGGTGCGTGTACAGCGTGGGACCGTCCACCGCGTCGATCGACAGGGCGCGGCGGAACTCACCCCCCGTATCGTGAGCCAGCCAGGTCCAGGCGTGGAGCGCGCCTTCTCCCACGTGACGGTTCAGGATCGGCGCCAGCGACCCCGCGAAGATCTCGTCGGCGCGGGCTTCATCCGCGATGCTGCACTCGTAGTAGGTCGTCATCCCGGCGGCCGGACGAGCCTGCGCGATGGCCTCCGGGTTGGAGGACGCCACGACCCGCCAGATGTAGTCGTCGTGGCCGGGGCAGATGTCTGTGAACTCCGTCTGCGCCTGCTGCATCGCGGCATCGCTCGCGTCCTGTTCGATCATCTCGTCGCGAACGCGTAGCAACGTCGTGCGATCCGGGGCGATCATGTACTCCGCGCGCCTCCAGTCGCCGCCGACGCGGTGCGCGAGCCAGCCCCACGCGAGGAGGTCCCCCGCCTGCACCCGGGCGTCGAGCCGCTCCCCGAACACGTGCTCCTCGAGCTGGTCGGTGAACGCCTCGCGATTCTGGTCGCATTCGTAGTAGGTCGCGAACACATACGGATCCGAGTCCTGTGCCCGCGCCGTCGCGGGAACGGCGAGGACGCCGACGGCGGCCGTGAGAATGAGATAACGTCGCATGGTCCCTCCTGTGGCGGTTCGGCGACCTGGACGTGATGAGGCCGCCAGAGACGTGATGAGTGATGTGACCGGACGGTTGGCGCCGGTAGCAGAACTCATGGTGGGAAAGCCTGATCTGAAGCCTTATCTTAGACCGAAGGTCCGAGCACCGCAATGACTTGGCCCACCATGTCGCCCGGCAGCGCTCGACCCACCCCCCGCTTGACGCGTCCCGCCCGGGGTGAGCAAGCTGGTGGTGGGCGCAACCTCGCCGCGGGTCGATGGCATGCGAGCCCTCCGAGCCGGTTGTCCCCGCCACACCCACGCCGTACAGGCCAGCCTCAGGGAGGTACCGATGTACGCACGCACCACGCTCGGTGTCGCGACCACGCTGATCACCGCGCTCTCGCTGGTCCCGCCCCTCGCCGCCCAGGAGGACGACGACGAAGGGATGCAGGAAGAGATCACCGTGACCCTCGCACCCAAGAACGACAGCGGCATCAGCGGCACCGCCGTGCTTCGCCACGAGGTCGATGCAATGGGCCAGCCGGCCCCCAAGGTGGTGATCGACCTGACCGGGGTGGAGGCGGGGCAGAGCTATTCGGCCCACGTCCACAAGGGCACCTGCGCCACGGGAGGCGGTGTGGTCACGGCGCTGGTGGCTGTCGAGGCACAGGGGTCGATGGCCAGCTCGACCACAGTCCTGGGCTCCGATCAGATCGCGGCGCTGGAGGCGGCCCACGCGGAGATGATGGACATGGCGAGGACCACCGACGACGAGGAGGACGAGGCGGAGGAGACCGAGGAGGCGTCGGGTGGCCTGTTCATCCAGATCCATATGCCCGATGGCCGGCCCGCGGCCTGCGGCGATGTGCCGATGATGGAGGACCACGAGGACGGAGGCGGGTCGCGCTGACACGCCGAGACCATCTCGGTTCGGACTCCCCCTCCGCTCGACCCCGGCTCCCTCCCGGGCGCCACTCGGGCGGGGGGCGAGCCGGGGATGCGAGCGACTGCGGCGGGCAAACCGTGACCCGACGGGCAGCGGGTCGCACGGATACGACCTGACGTGCGCCTGACGCCCGTCGACATCCTCGTCATCGCCCTGTACGGGGTCGTGGTCCTCGCGCTCGGCGTCGTGTTCGCGCGTCGGGCGGGGCGCAGCGTCGAGGACTACTTCCTCGCCGGCCGGCAGCTCCCGTGGTGGATCCTCGGCACATCGATGGCCGCCACGTGGTTCGCTGCGGACGCGCCGCTGGCCACGGCGGGGATCGTCCGCGAGCGGGGCCTGTACGCGAACTGGCTGTGGTGGTACGAGGGGACCGGTCTGATGCTGCTGGTCTTCTTCTACGCGAAGCTCTGGCGGCGGGCGGGGATCATCACCGACGCCGAGTTCATAGAGCTGCGCTATGCCGGCCGGCCGGCGGCCATCCTGCGAGGCTTCTCCGCCGTCTATCAGGGGCTCCTCCGAAATGCCGTGGTCATGGGCTGGGTCATGCTGGCCATGGTCAAGTTCAGTCAGGTGCTGCTCGGGTGGGATCCGGCGTTCACGCTCACCGTGTGCGTACTGACGGCGCTCGTGTACACGGCCGCGGCGGGGCTGTGGGGCGTGGCCGCTACCGACCTGCTCCAGTTCGTCGTCGCCATGGTGGGCTCCCTCATCCTGTCGGGCCTCGTCCTGTCGGCCGTCGGGGGCGGGGCCGCGCTGGTGGACGCGGTCCGGGCGCTCCCGGACGCCGGACCCGGCACGCTCGACCTGCTCCCGAGCGCCGCGCACGTGGGCCCGCTCGAGTTCGGGTCCCTTGCCTGTCTGATCCTGTTCCTGTGGGTGCGGAGCGGGCAGGGGGACGGATATCTGGCGCAGCGTATGTTCGCGGCTCGGGACGAGCGGCATTCGATGATGGGGGTGCTGTGGTTCGCGTTCGCGGGCATCGTACTCATGACGTGGCCGTGGATCCTGGTGGGGCTCGGATCGCTCGTCCTGCTCCCCGCCGCGACCGCCGGGGGCGAGCTCGCCCGGGATCCCGAGCTTGCCTACCCGATGATGATCGGTCATCTCATGCCGGCCGGCCTGCGCGGGCTCGTGGTGGCCGCCTTCCTGGCCGCGTTCATGAGCACGATGGACACGCATCTGTGCTGGGGCGCGTCGTATCTGATCAACGATGTGTACCGTCGGTTCCTGCGTCGGGATGCCGAGGAGACGCACTACGTGCGCGCCTCCCGTATCGCGGTGGCGCTGCTCGCGGTGCTCGCCGCGCTCGTGGCCTGGCAGATGACCTCCATCCAGCGCGCCTGGATCTACGTGATCGAGCTCACGGCCGGGATCGCGTTCGTGTGGCTCCTGAGATGGTACTGGTGGCGCGTGAACGCCTGGGCCGAGATCGTCGCCATGGCGGGCTCGGCGCTGCTGGCCAACGGCGGGGGGCTGGTGCGGCTGGCCGACCGTCTCGGTCTGGTCTCGAATGCGTTCGCCGACTCGGTGGCGGTGTTCTACGGTACCGACTACGACTTCGTCCGCGCGACGGTGATCGTTCTCGTGTGCACGATCCTGTGGGTGGGGGTAGCGCTCGCGACGGGCCCCGATGACCCGGAGGTGCTGGTGGCGTTCTATCGGAAGGTGCGTCCGGGCGGTTGGTGGGGTCCTGTGGCCCGGGCGGCGGGGGACGTACGTGTGGACGGCACGGCCGGGGGGCGCTGGCTGGGATTCTTCCTCGGGACCACTTTCCTGTACACGTCGCTCCTCGGCGTGGGGTACGGGATCACGGGGCGGCCGGCGGCCGGCGTGGTCCTGCTCGTCCTGTCCGGCATCGCGGGCTTCCTCACGCTGCGCGTGGCGCTGCGCGAGGGCGCCACGTCGACGACATGACGCTCCACATCGTCCTCGTCGGGGCGGGCAGTCGCGAGTTCGGACCCGCGACCACGGCCGATCTCCTGCTGAGCGACGCGATCTGCGAGCGCGAGCTGCGGCTCACGCTGATGGACCTCGACGCGCCGGGCCTCGAGCGCACGCGAGCCTTCGCGAGCGCCTGCGCCGAGGCCCTGGGTCGCGACCCGGCGATCGAGACCACGACATCGCTCGACGAGGCGCTCGATGGGGCGGACTACGTGATCCTGTCGATCGAGCGCGGGCGGTACTTCTACTGGTCCCAGGACTTCCATATCCCCCGGAAGCTCGGCTTCCGTCAGGTGTACGGCGAGAACGGCGGTCCGGGGGGGCTGTTCCACGCGCTGCGCAACATGGGCCCCTGCGTCGAGGTCGCCCGCGCGATGGACCGCCTGTGCCCGGACGCGTGGCTCCTCAACTACACGAACCCGCTCACCAAGCTGTGCGAGCAGCTCGCCCGCTCGAGCGACGTGCGGACCGTGGGGCTGTGCCACGGCGTGTTCGGCGGAATGGAGCAGGTCGCGGCTCTGCTCGGGCGCCCGGTCGAGGAGATCGAGTTCGAGGCGAGCGGGCTCAACCACTTCACCTGGTTCAACTCGATCCGGGACCGGGAGACGGGCGAGGATCTGTACCCGGAGCTGCGTGAGCGTGAGCGAGCCGCGCACTGGCTGTCGAGCTGGGACGAGATCGCGCTCAGCCGCACGCTGTTTCGTGCGTTCGGCCTCTATCCGTCGCCAGGAGCCAACCACATCGGCGAATACCTCGGCTGGGCCCAGGACTTTCTCGCCTCGAGTCCGCTTCAGTTCTTCTACGATCCGGCCGAGCTGGACCCGTGGACGGAGGGCCGCGTGCCGCCCTGGATCTACAACCTCGAGGAATCGCCCACCGACGTTCCGTTCGGCCACCCCACTGCGGAAGGCCGGCTGCGGCCGGGCGACAGATCGCGAGTCGACCCGACGGCCCCGACCCCGTCGGGCGAGCTGGCCATTCCGCTCATCGAGGGGCTGAGCTGCGGGGTGAGCCGGCGCCTGGATGCGATCGACGTGCCGAACCGCGGCTACGTGCCCGGCCTGCCCGAGGGCGTGGTCGTCGAGGTGCCGGCGATCGCCGATGGGACGGGGCTCGCCCCGGTCGAGACCCCGGAGCTGCCCGAGGGGGTGCTCGGCCTCCTCCGGCCCCAGGTCTCGATCCATCGACTCCTGTGCGAGGCGTTCGAGGAGGGCTCGCGCGACAAGCTCCTCCAGGCCCTGCTGCTCGACCCCACGACGCCCTCCTACCGAAACGCGGTCTGTCTGATCGACGAGCTGTGCGAGCTCCAGAAGGACGTCCTGCCTCCGCTGGAGTGGCACAGGTAGGGGTCGGTCGGGCCCGCCGGCGGGCGGCCGCGCGAGTCGGCCTCGGCCGCCCGGGCGCCGTCGGGTCTCGAGCCGGTCGAGGAGCTCGTACCGGTCGCGGTGCGCCTCCTCCTCGGCCGCCGGGGCCGCGTCGATCCTCATCAGCTCGTGCCGGCCGTCGGCACCCCACGCCGGCCACTCGGGGAGACCCGGGCCGTTCGGATCCCCCGTGCGCGCGAGGTTGGTCCACCACGTCGCCGTCGGGTCGGCCACCCGCCGGTCCTCCGCGCGCCACGCGAGGTCGCGCGAATCGAGCGTGTTGAACACGAACTCGATCTCCATGGCGTGCGCCGCCCCGGGATCGTTCTCGGCGGGAGGACCGGTCGGGGTCGGCTGAGGCTGGTCGAACGGGTACCGATACAGGGGCGCGAGACCGGCCGCCGCGTGGAGCTCGATCCACTTCCACGTCCCGTAGGCGATGAAGTCGTCGCTCGCCAGCGCGATCGCCGATCGCCACGCCTCGGCGTCGTCGCCTGCCGGGTAGGCCGCGAGGACGGCTCGAGGCACACGTCCACACGCGGTCGGGGCGCGCACGATCTGGCCGGCGGGGAGCATTGGACCGGGTGGAAATGGCAGCCACCTTCGAGCGTGCTCCCGTGCCCCGCCCCGGGGTCCGGAGGACGGGGGGAACGACCAGGTCATGAAAGCCGTGCGCCTGCGGAGGCTCGGAGCGCTCGTCCCGCTCGCCATGACCGTGGCGTGCGGGAGCCAGCCGATCGCGCCCGGAGATCAGCTCGTCGGGCGCCTGGAGTCGGCCCATTTCGTCTATCTCCACGCCATTGGGGACGGCGTGGACACGGTCTTCCAGGAGCGTCACTTCGCCTGGGCTACTCGGAAGCTCGAACTCGTTCCCGATGGGAAGCTCGTGTACCACAAGTACCGGGACCGGGCGCACCTCGAGCGGCTGACCGGACACCGGACGAACGGCTTCGCGGAGCCCCGCACGTACCGCTTCCACACCATCTGGCCGCTGGACAACCACGAGTACGTGCACGCGCTGTTCACCACGCTGGTGGGAGAGCCGCCCGCCTTGTTCAACGAGGGAGTGGCGGTCGCCCATCACGGCGCTTCCGTCGAAGGGGAGTTCGACGGGGAGCCGCTGTGGAACGGCGAATCCGTGCACGACCTCGCCCGACGCTTCCGCGCACAGGGGACCCTTCCGGGACTCTCGGATCTGGTCTCCAGCCGAAGATTCCGCGAACTGGACGATCGGATCACGTACCCCGTGGCGGGATCGTTCGTCCGCTTCCTCATCGATGAGGGAGGGATCGACGCCTTCAAGCACTTTGCCGCCGGGACCGACGCGGATGGCGACGCCGCCACGGTCGAGGCCGATTTCAGGAAGGCGTACGGCGAGAGCCTGCCAGCCTGGTGGGAACGCTGGCGGGCTTTTCTCGATTCACCGAGCAGCACGGCCGCCGCGCGATCGTCCCCTCTCGTCCGGGGCCCGCGGGCAGTCAGCCCCAGCTTTGTCGGGCCGCCCACTCCCTGAACGGGGTGGGCCGGATCCCGAATTCGGCTTCGTTCCCGTCGATGTCGGCGTCATAGCCGACGGCGTCGAACCACTCGAGCATGGCGGCGAAATCGTCGCTCGACTCGCGCACCTGCTCGATCGGCACCTGGTAGTGCGTGATCTCCCGGCCGCTGACCTCGCTCAGGATCCGAGCGATCTGCGGAGGGGCGAGGTCGTCCCCGGCGATGTCGATGGCCCGGCCGTTCAGCACCTCATGATGCTCGAACGCCAGCGCCCCGTACTTCCCGATGTCGGCCACGGCGATCATCTGGAGCGTCGTGTCCGGTCGGATCCCGATGGCCAGCGTGCCGTCGGCCAGCGCGGGCTTGAACCACGGACCCGACAGGTTCTCCATGAAGAAGACCGGTCGGACGATCGTGAAGGAGGGGAAGTCGAGCTCCCGGATCGTCTCCTCGATGCGCCACTTGTTGTCGAAATGGGGGACGCCCGTAGCGCGGTGGGCCGAGGCCACGGATTGGTAGACGAAATGGCCCACGCCGGCCTCACGCGCCAGCAGGGCAAGGCGCTTGCCCTGCTCCTCCTCGCCCGAGACCCCTGCCTCCCACGTGTTCTGGACGGATAGGACGCCCCACGCCCCGTCGAGGGCGTGTCTCAGCGATTCCGCGTCGTCGAGGTCTCCTCGCACCACTTCCGCGCCCAGGCCTTCGAGCGCCCGGGCGCTCTCGCCGCCGGGGTGTCGGGTCATGGCCCGTACCGAGCGTCCCTTCGTCAGCAGCTCCCTCGCGATGGCGCCTCCCTGGCGTCCCGTCGCTCCGGTCACCAGGATCACGCTCTGGTCGTCCATTTCAGGTCTTCCTTTCAGATCGACTCCGCAATTGCTCTGCAGAGTGAGGTCGGATGGCCGGTCGGGCGATCCGCCGCTGCTCGCCCCCGACCCCTCCGGCCGGGACGGCGAAGTGTACGGATAGACACGCGTGGCCGGTACCGTGGCGGCGGCACCGCCTCACGGGGAGAGCGGCCGTCCCGGCCATCGCACGATCGGGACGCCCATCGGCGGCAGTGGGGGGGAGGGCTCCCGACCCCTCCGTCCCGGCTCAGAAGATGGTGTAGATGAACGGCGCGAGCGCCGACCCCTGCGCGAACACGAGCAGCGTGCCCACCAGGAAGAGCACGATGAGGACCGGGGCCAGCCACCACTTCTTCCGGACGCGCATGAACGCCCACACCTCTTTGACCAGGCTCATATTCTCACCTCTTCGCGTCGATCGTCGAGACGATCTTCAGAATTGACGTTCCAGATCGCTTCGGGGCGAGCCGCCCCGATCGTGCCAGTAGCTTCCATCCACCGCCGGGTGCTTCAGGGGGTGCCGCCCGAGGGCGCGCCGAAGCAGGCCGACCGGGGTGAAGACGACGAAGTAGACGATTCCCAGGAAGATGGGCGTCGTGACCTTCGAGAGAGCGTGCGCCAGCCCCATCCACGCATGCTCGACCGGTCGCAGCGCCGCCGGCACGAGGAGTCCGCCGACGAGCAGCACGGCGCCGATCGCGCCCAGCGCCAGCGGGGCGGTCGTGTGTCCTCGCCACGCCGAGATACCGGCCAGCGCCCCGAAGGCGATCCCCAGGGTGATGCCGAACTTCCGCAGCTCCGCGCGCGACTTCCCGCCTTCCGACGTCGTGTCCATCAATCGAGCTCGATCTGTTCGCGCCAGTCGGTTTCCTCCACCCACTCCGGCTGGTCGGCCTTGTCCAGGAGGAAGGGACCCATCACCAGGTGGTCCATCTCCGTGCGCATGAAGCACGTGTAGGCGTCCTCGGGGGTACACACGATCGGCTCCCCGCGGACGTTGAACGAAGTGTTCACGATCACCGCGCAGCCCGTGCGTGCCTCGAACGCCTTGATCAGGTCGTAGTAGTCGCGGTTGTCCTCCCGGTGCACCGTCTGCACGCGCGCCGAATAGTTGACGTGCGTGACCGCCGGGATGTCGGAGCGGGGCACGTTGAGCTTGTCGATCCCGAACAGCGCCTGCTGTTCGGCCGTGTACGCGATGCGGCGCTCCTCGCGGACCGGCGCGACCAGCAGCATGTAGGGCGACTCCCGCTCGAGCTCGAAGTAGTCGCCCACGCGGTCGTAGGCTACGCTCGGCGCGAACGGTCGGAAGCTCTCCCGGTACTTGATCTTCAGGTTCATCACCTTCTGCATGCGGGGGCTGCGCGCATCGCCCAGGATGCTGCGAGCCCCCAGGGCCCGCGGACCGAACTCCATGCGCCCGTTGAACCACCCGACGACGTTTTCGGAAGCGAGCAGCGCCGCGGCCTCGTCGATGAGCACGTCGCGCTGGAGCTCCCGGTAGGGGGCGCCGAGGCCGTCGAGGGTGGCGCGGATCTCGTCCGGGGTGAACGCGGGCCCGAGGTAGGCACCCTTCATGGAGTCCCGGCAGCGCGGCGTCCGCTCGCCCCCGCAGTGCCGGTGCCAGATGAGCGAGGCGACACCGAGCGCGCCGCCCGCGTCCCCGGCCGCCGGCTGGATCCAGATGTCCTCGAACGGCCCCTCGCGGAGGATGCGCCCGTTGCCGACGCAGTTCAGCGCCACGCCGCCGGCCAGACACAGGTTCGGCGAGCCGGTCATCCGGTGGGCCGTGCGGGCCATGCGGAGCATGACTTCCTCGCACACGTCCTGGACGGAGCGGGCGAGATCCATCTCGCGCTGCGTGACCGGCGATTCGGGAGGTCGCGGCGGCCCTTCGAACAGGCGATCGAGGGCCCGACTGGTCATGGTGAGCCCCGACAGGTAGTTGAAGTACGTCTGATCGAGCACGAACGATCCGTCTTCACGCAGATCCATCAGGTTGTCGAGGATGGCCTGCACGTAGCGCGGCTCGCCGTACGGTGCCAGGCCCATGACCTTGTACTCGCCCGAGTTGACCTTGAAGCCCGTGTAGTACGTGAACGCCGAGTACAGGAGGCCGAGCGAGTCCGGCCAGCGGAGCTCGCTCAGGAGCTCGATCTCGCTCCCGCTCCCACGACCGATCGATGCAGTGGCCCACTCCCCGACCCCGTCCATGGTGAGGATCGCCGCCTCGCGGAACGGAGACGGGAAGAACGCGCTCGCGGCGTGCGATTCGTGGTGCTCGGCGTACAGCACGGGCGCCTTCCGATCGAGCGCGCGCCGCAGCTGCCGGTCCATGTACAGCTTGTCCTTCATCCACAATGGACCCGCCATGAGAAACGACCGGATGCCCCGGGGCACGACGCCGAAGTATGTCTCCAGGATGCGCTCGAACTTGAGGAGCGGCTTGTCGTAGAAGCCGACGTGGTCGAGGTCGGACGCCTCGATCCCGGCCTCGGCCAGACAGTACCGGACCGCGTGCACCGGGAAGTCCGGGTCTCCCTTCCGGCGCGTGAAGCGCTCCTCCTGGGCGGCCGCCACGATCTCGCCGTCGCGCAGCAGACACGCGGCGCTGTCGTGGTAGAAGGCCGAGATGCCGAGGATCCACGTGGGCTTCATCGAGGGCGGACCACCTCGCTCAGGGAGTCCAGCACCGGCAGGATCGCCCGGGCGACGATCTCGTGTCCGCGAGGGCTGTAGTGACCGTCGTAGCGGATGAAAGCGTTCACCGAATCTCGCTGGATCTCGTAGATCGAGTCCACCACGGCGAACCCCTGCCGCTCGGCCTCCCGTCGCGTCCACCTCCGCCGGTTGTCGTCGACGCGGCCTGTCCAGCGGCTCGGGAGATACACGAGCACGGTGCGGAAGCCGTACGTCTGGCTCAGCTCGTGGACTCTGTCGAGCAGCCGATCGTTGATCCTCCATTCGGTCTTCGAGGGTCCCGCCATCGGCCGGTCGGGTCCCCGCAGGGCCCGGTTGTAAGCCTGGTACAGGTGCAGCCGCTCGTACAGCCGCGGACGGGGGTACGGCCGCAGGACGAGCTCGTCGCCCTGGAGGATGAAGCGGGGGATCGGGAAGCCCACGCCGGCGAACCGCGTCCTGACGCGTCGGAAGTCGTCGTAGAACAGGGCGACCACGACGATGTCCGGCCGCGTGCGGGGGACGACCGCCTCGAGGGCCAGCACCATCATGTCGAGTCCCCACCCGGTCATCGCGATGTTGTCGACCCGGAGGTCGGGCCGCAGGGCCTCCACTCGATCCGTGAAGCGCTCGGACTCCTCGACCCCCTGTCCGAAGGTGTACGAGTCGCCCGTGACGAGGATGTGGATGCGCTCATCCTCCTCCTCGAGCTCCCGGCGCTGGCGGAATCCGTCCGAGTTGGAGTGGATCGTCAACGTGCGCGGTGTCTTGTGCGGAAAATCGAACGCCACGGTGTTGGTCGGGTGCAACGCGTACCCGTATGCCGGGTGAGACGTATAGACATCGGTCCACCGGGCCTCCGGTGGATAGGACATGGGCGCGTACAGGTCCACCATCCGGAGGGCGATCTCCACCCCCGCGAGGCTGGCGACGACACTTGCACACGCAAGTATGAGGTTCTTCAGCACGTCCCGTCCCCCCGAAAGGCAGCGCGCCTCTCACGATGGTCGAGAGGGATCCCGCAAGGAACGATCCACGGGCTCCCCGGCGGCGGGCCGGCCCCGCCGGCCCCGCCCGGCGCGGACTCCGCCAGGGCTCCATGTAACGATCACGCGCCCTTCGACGCCGTCGCGGGTTAGATTCGGGCGCCCGGGTGGGCGAGCCCGCCGACGCGATCCGGGCGGTCCGACGTGTGGAGTTCCACAATGAGCTACTGCCTGGAGAAGGGCGAGACGCTGGAGGCGGGGATACGGAGGGTCGCCCGCGAGGAGGTCGAGCTCGCGGCTTTCGCCCTGGCCGACTCCGACGACCTCCACGAGGCCGTGCACGACGCCCGCGAGCGGATGAAGAAGGTCCGGGCGCTCCTGCGTCTGGTGCGCGATGAGCTCGGGCCGGACCGGTACCGGTCCGAAAACGTCCAGTTTCGCGATCTCGGGCGCCGGCTGGCGGACATCAGGGATGCGCACGTGTCCGTCCAGACGCTCGACGCGCTCGAGCTCTACTACGCGCACGAGCTCGCCGCCGATGCGTTCTCCGGGGTGCGCGGCCGGCTGCTCGAGCGGCGCGACGACCTCGCCCGTCGGCATCTGGCCCGGGAGCGCAGGCACGAGCGCGTGGCCGAAGCGCTCGAGGGTTCGCTGTCGCGCATCGACGAGTGGCCGCTCGGCGAGGACAGTTTCGACACCATCGCACCGGGGCTGCGACGCGTGTACGGGCGGGGCCGCGCGCGACGCGACGATGTGTACGGAGACGGGGGCCTCGGCCGGCTCCACGAGTGGCGGAAGCGGGTGAAATACCTGTGGTACCACGTCCGCATCCTCCAGGGATCGTGGCCGGGGGTGCTGGGTGGCCTCGCGGATTCGCTGCACGACCTGTCGGACCTCATCGGCGAGTCCCACGACCTGTCGGTGCTCGCGAACCGGCTCGCCAGGACCCCGTCCCTGGCGCCCCGGTGCACGGAGCGCGCGGCCCTGACGTCCCTGTGCACGACACGGCGGGATGAGCTCCGCGAGCTCGCCCGCCCGCTGGGGCTCCGCATCTGGCACGAAGCCCCCGGCCGCTTCGTGGCGCGCCTCGGCGCATACTGGGCGGCATGGCGTCTGGAACCGCCGGGGAGCGCGTCCGGCTCCGGGGACGCCGCCGTCTCCACGACCGACTGAGACGACGTCCGACCCCTCCCGAGGAGGTGGTGTCCGTGCGATTCGCCAGCCACGAATGCCGGTGGTTCTTCGAGGGCCCGCTCGCGGGCGCGCGCGAGGTCGAGATCGTGGACGCGTTCCGGGGCGCCGGCGGGTGGCCCGTGGAGGTGGAGGTCCCGCGCCCGGAGTGGCCCGAGGCGTGGCGGCGCGACCGCTATGTCTGCCTGCCGGTCCGTGTCGATCCGCGCGAGGTCGACATGGGGATCAAGCTGCGTGATGAGCGGGCGAGCGGGGGAGGCGTGCGGCTCGAATACAAAGCGCGCACGTCCATCCCCGGCCCCGTCGGGTTCGACACCAACGCCGTTGGCATCGTCGAACGCTGGCTCAAATGGTCCTATGCCGACGCGGAGGTCCCCGGGTCGCTGCTCGCCCCGTTCGTCACGGGGGAGATCGGGTTGGGCGTCGAGAAGATCCGCATGCTGCGAAAGATCCGATTCGACGCGGGCGACCGCGACGAGGAGATCGCCCCATCCGGGGCCGGCTCGTTCGTCGATCGCGGGCTGACCATCGAGCTCGCCAGGATCCGCACGGAAGCGTACGGAGAGCATTGGAGCCTGGGCTTCGAGGCGTATCCCCCGGATCCCGAGATGCACGAGGACTTCGTGCGCAACGTGCGGGCCTTCGCGGCCGGGCTCCCCCCCGCCTTCGTGCTGACGGCGGAGCGCTCGATGTCGTATCCGGAGTGGCTGAGCAGGCTGTGATGTCCGGGTGGAGCGGGGGCGACGGTAAGCGAGGCGGGGCCGCGGCCGGTCGGGACCCCTACCGGTCGGGCTCGACCGGACCGAACGGGCGGAGTGCCCCGCCTCCGATCGCACCTTTGATGCCGAGCTCGTCCCGGGCCCTCCTCAACGCATCGGAAGGATGTCCCGCCCCCATGCGGACCAGGGCCTCTATACGCTCGTCGAGCGTCGGGTGCGTGTGAACGCTCCGCTCCCACCAGGAGTCTTCGCCCCCGACGGGTCGAACGATCAACAGGTGCGTCATGGAGGAGTGTGTCCAGGCGGGTCCCCTCAGGGAGGCCCCTTGGAGCTTGACGAGAGCCAGAGCGAGCCCCTCCGGGTCGCGCGTGAGGAGGGCCGCGTCGGCGTCGGCCAGGAGCTCGCGCTCGCGCAGGACCGCCCGACCCGCGGCCATGCCCAGCCAGCGACCGCCCGCGAGCAGGTAGGCCGGACCCGCGGTGATCGCGAAGCCAATGACCGCCATGCCCAGCTCCACGGCCGCCGCCATTCTCATCTCCGGGTCGGTCGCGAGCGCGTCGCGAAGACGGCTCCCGACCTCCGACGTGCCGATGAGCCCCAGGGCGAACACCACCATCGAGAGGAGTCCGAGCGCCGCGAAGGCCAGCGCGGCCATGCTCAGGACCAGGCATCCCCGTGCCAGGCGCTGACCCGCCAGGTTCAAGAGCTGCCAGGGCAGACGCAGCGTTTGGAGCAGGGCGGCGAGTATGGTGTTGAGGCGCATGTCCTCGTTCCCGATATGGGACAGCTCATGCGCGATGACACCCTGGAGCTCCCGCCGGTCGAGGAGCCCGAGCAGCGATCGTGTCACGACCAGCGCCACCTCCCCCCGGCGTGTCCCTACCGAGAAGGCGTTTGCTGGCCCCTGATCGGAGACGTAGAGCGTGGGCATCGGAAGACCCGCGCCGATACAGAGGTTTTCCACCACTCGCCAGAGCTGCGGCTCTTCCGCCGCCGTCACGGGCCAGGCTCGGGTCCGGGCGAGCGCCCATCCCCGGGCCCGTGATACCTCGATGGCCACCGCACAGACGACGGCGATCAGCGCCCAGGCCAATCCGAGCGCGCCGGCGGTGATCAGCGTCCGGAGCGGCTCGCGCGCTTCCTGCTCCGATGCCGCGACCGTCCACAGCGCCACGAGCGTGATCGGGGGGAGGAGTGCGGCGAAGAAGGGAAGGAGGACGCCGGCGAATACGCACAGCAGCGCACGTGTGCGACGACGATTCCGGTCAATCCGGTCGTAGACGAGCACGGGCGGCGCCTGATCGCCGTTCGGCATCAACGGCCCGCCGCGCCGTCCGCCTCCGCTAGCCGGACCGGTACGGCCTCCCGCATCTCCTCACCGGCTTCGAAGAAGTCGAAGCGGCGCAGCCGCATGGGGAAGGCGACGAGGACCCCGGGAATCGAGCGGATGGCGGTGTTGAACTCCAGTGCGTTCCGGTTATAGAACTGGCGGGCGAACGCGATCTTCTCCTCCACATCCGCGAGCTCTTCCTGCAGCGCCAGAAAACTCCGGGAGGCCTCGAGCTCGGGATACGCCTCGGCCAGCACGAGGAGCCGATCGATGGCCCCGGTGAGCCTCGAGTTCGCCGACCCGGCATCGCGAGCCCCCGTAGACGTTTGGAGAGCTGTCCGTGCCTCCGCGACCTCGGCGAGCGTCGCTCGCTCGTGCCGCGCGTACCCCCGGACAGCTTCGACCAGCGCGGGAATCAAACTGGCCCGCCGGCCGAGCTGAACCTCGATCCCCGACCACGCCTCCTTCGTCCGCTCGGCGCTCCTCACGAGGCGGTTGTAGGTCCACGCCATCGCGAGGAGCAGGGCGAGGAGCCCGCCGGGCAAGAGGATCGCGGAGGTGTCGATGGTGCCCATGCGAGTGTTGTGCCCACCGGAACGAAGCATGACGTGTCGGCTCCAGCCACCGGCTCGCAGGCTCCGCCTCTGGAGAGCCGAGGCTCCGCCTGCACCATACGCTGGTGCGCGCGGCGGTCAAGCGGAGTGTGGGGACGCGAGACCCGGTCCTCCCTACATTCAGCGTGCTCGTTGCCCACGTGTGACCCAGATGAACGACCACGCGCGACGCGAAAGACATAACGTCGGTGTTGCCGCGCAACCGTCCACGAATGAGGATGTCGAAATGTTCCTCGCACCGAGCCCGCGCAGTCTGGATCGACGGACCTTCCTCAGAACCAGTGCGCTTGCAACGGCGGCGATCGCCTCCCTGCCCGCGCGCGTGCTGGCCGACCCCTACGGCCCGCTTTGGCGGCGCGCGATCCACGCGCGCCCCGTCCGGATCCGCGGTGTGGTGCGCTCAGCAGGTCGAGGGCTGCCCGGCGTCCCGGTGTCGGACGGTCTGCAGGTGGTCGACACGGATGGCGAGGGCCGCTACGAGCTCGTGAGCTCATCGGAACGGGAGTTCGTATGGGTCCGGCTCCCGGCGGGACACCGGATCCCGTGCAACCAGACGGGCACGGCCCGTTTCTACCAGCCCCTCGATGAGTCACGGGACGAGATGACGAAGGCCTTCGACCTGGAGCCCCTGGGGCTGTCGGACGAGCGACACGCACTGCTCCTGCTGGGCGACATCCAGACGCAGGACGGGGACGAGATGGGCTGGTTCCACGACCAGTCCGTGCCCGACATCCGCGAGACGATCCGCGACCTGCGCGACGTCCCGACGTTCGGGATCTCGGACGGCGACATCATGTACGACCGGCTCGAGCTATTCCCCGAGTACGAGCGGGGCGTATCGCGGCTCGGGATCCCCTTCTTCCAGGCCATCGGGAACCACGACCTCGACCTCGAGGCCCGCACCGACGAGGCGTCCGCCGCCACGTTTCGCCACCGGTTCGGGCCCCGCTACTACTCCTTCGATCGCGGGCTCGCCCACTACGTGGTCCTCGACGACGTGTTCTGGCACGGAAGCGGCTACATCGGATACCTCGGCGCCGATGCGCTCGAGTGGCTGGAGGCGGATCTGATGCGCGTCGAGCCTGGCGCCCCGGTCATCGTCGCCACCCACATCCCGGTGCTCGGTGGATTGCATGCCCGGCTGGGGCAGAGCTCTCCGCAGCCGGACGTGGCGATCATGAACCGGGACGCCCTCTACCGTCTGCTCGAGCCCTTCGAGGCCCACCTGCTCACGGGTCACACCCACGAAATGGAGCACGTGTTCGAGCAGGGGACGCACGAACACGTGGCGGGCGCGATCTGCGGGGCGTGGTGGAGCGGGCCGATCTGCTGGGACGGGACGCCGAACGGATACTGTGTGTACGAGATCGACGGCGAGCGCGTGACGTGGCGCTACAAGTCGACGGGCCACGACGCCGCCCACCAGATGCGCCTGTACCCGCCCGGCGCCGATCCCTCGGCACCCGACGAGCTGGTCGCCAACGTGTGGGACTGGGATCCGGAGTGGACCGTGCGCTGGTTCGCGGACGGGAGCCCGCGGGGGACCATGGCCCGTCGGCCCGGTCTGGACCCGCTGAGCGTCGAGCTCCATTCGGGCGACGAGCTCCCGCCGCGCCGCACTTGGGTCGAACCGCGCATCACGAACCACCTGTTCTACGCCCCCGTGGATCCCGGGGTTCGCGAGGTGCGGGTCGAGGCGACCGACCGGTTCGAGCGCGTGTACACCGAGACCCTGGCGCTGGGCTGAGGACCACGCCGACGGTCGGACGGCCGGCGTTCCGCGACCGCCGAACGACCGGATCGGGTGCGTCCCGGGAAGTTATCCCTTGTCCGGGGTCGTCCCCCGGAGCTCCGATTCGTCCATCGGCCAAGGGAAAGCGCCGTGGAATGGCGGAATTCCCGGCCTCCCGGCGCGGCCGGCGACGTGGCACGGAACCGGCACCGTACGAGAGCATGATTCGAAGGGCGCTTCTGCTGGTCGGCTTGCCGGTCGTCATCGCGACGGCGGGTACGGCCCATCTCGAGGGATCGATGGGGCCCTCGGAGGAGCATCCGCACGTCCCGGTCGCGCGATCGGACGTCCTCGAGGCCGCCGCCCCGTCCCGTCCCGCCCTAGCCCCGCGCCTGGTCTCGGGAGCGGTGGAGCTGGCGCGCGGCGAGCCGGCCGCCTTCTTCGCCCTCTTCGTGGTCGGGATCGTGTTGTTCGCCCCGGGGTCGGCCTTCACGCTGGCGGCGGGACTCGCCTACGGGTTGTGGCTCGGGCTGATCGTCTCTGTCGCCGCCTCGACCGTGGCGGCCGTCATCCACTTCGCCGCGGCGCGCCACCTGTTCCGGGGCTCCGTCCGCACCCGGCTCGAGGGCCGGCGGCGGTTCGAGGCGCTCGACCGGGCCGTGTCGCGCGAGGGCTGGAAGATCGTGGGTCTGACGCGCCTCTCGGCGCTCATCCCGGGAGCCGTACAGAGCTGCCTCTACGCGTTCACGGGGATCCCGTTTCGGACCTTCCTGCTCGCTTCATTCGTGGGGCTCGTGCCGCCGACCCTGGTGTTCGCCCTCATGGGTTCGACGGGCGCCCATCTCCTGTCGATGCACGGCGCGGCGCCGGGGATTCCGCACCTCGCCGTGCGGCTCGGCTCGCTGATCGCGCTCGGCGTGGCGGTTCGGCACGTATCGCGCATGGCGCGGCAGGAGCTGGCGCGGGCGGCATGAGGGCGCGACGAGTCGGCCGATGCGTCAGCAGGCCTCGCCCGACGCGCTCGCGAGGACGGCCGTGACCGGGAAGTGATCGGAGGGGTACCGGTCGCCCTTCGCCGTCCGGACGATCGCGGCCGACCGCGTGCACCACCCCCCGGAGGCGAGGATCGCATCGATCTTGTCGCCGTCGCGAACGCCCTCGAACCCGTTGAACGTGCCCACCTCGGTCGCATCGGTCTGGAGATCGCGGAACGTGTCGCGCAGCCCCGTGCGCTCCGTCTCGACGAGCGCCCGGAAGGCGGGGTTCGTCTCACCGGCGTTGAAGTCGCCGGTCACGAGGACGGGCTCGTCCGGGTGCGCGCGCCCCGCGATGCGCGTCAGAAGGAGGGTGGCGCTCCGCTCGCGGGATGGCTGCGACTCGTGGTCCCAGTGCACGTTGTATACGTAGAACCGCTCCCCCGATGGATGGTCCCGCACCCGGGCCCAGGTGCAGATGCGGGGGATCCGGTTGCCCCATGAAGCGGATCCGGGTGTCCCGGGCGTGTCGGAGAACCAGAAGGTCCCGCGGTCCAGGACGTCGAATCGCGTCGTGTCGACGAGAATCGCGGAGAACTCGCCCGCCCGAACGCCGTCGTCGCGACCCACGCCGATCGCCTCGAAGCCGGGCAGCGCCTCCGTCAGGGCATCGACCTGGAAGTCGAGCGCCTCCTGTACCCCGAGGATGACGGGCCCGATATCGCGGATGACCTGGAACAGCAACTCCCGGCGCTTCGGCCACGCGTTCTCGTCGTCCTCGGCCGTGCCGTATCGGATGTTGAACGACATCACGCGGAGGTCGCCGATGGCTGGACCCGCGGCGCGGGGCGCGGCGGTCGCGGCGTCCCCCGTCGACTGCGCGGCCGCCACGGCCGGGATCGCCCACCCGGACAGCACCGCCAGCGTCCAGGCCACGCGTCGCGCTCGCGCGCCGCTCACGGCTCGACCTGCCCTCCGCGGGGACCGCCGGAGATCGCGTGGCGATCCGGACGAAGCGTCCGCCGAATGCCACCGCGCGCGTCGACGTCCGGCCGCCGCGTCAGTCGGACGAGGATCGAGAGCGCGACGCCCGGCGCCAACAGGGCGATCCACACCGGATCGACCTCGACGCGGCCCTCGAGCGCCAGCCCGCTGGTCAGCTCCAGAGCCGCCAGCGTCGACACCAGCCCCAGATAGCTCGACGCCTCCCGTCGCAGCGCCTTGCGGATCGAGAACGCGGGGGACGGGGGACGCCACAGCCACGGCCTGGGGATGATCGCGGGCGTGCGCCGCGCCCATTCGGTGAACGCGGAGCCGAACTTCTCGCGCAGGAAGCGCTCCTCCGCCAGCATGATGCGCTCGTAGTGGAGCCAGAAGATGAGGACGACGAGGAGGGCCAGCCACCACAGGCGGGGGTAGAGGGCCGGGCCGAGCCACATCAGGAGGTTGCCGAGGTACAGCGGGTGCCGCGCCACCGAGTACGGGCCGGTTGTGCTCAGGCTGCGGGCGACCTGGGCCCGGGTGTTCCTCCCGGACGTGCCGGGCGGAGAGTACCCCACCGTGAGCAGCCGGATGCCCAGGCCGAGGAGGCCGATCGAGAGGCACACCGCCTCCCAGCCGTCGTCCAGGACACGGGCGTCCAGATCCGGGCGATACGCCACGATCGAGCCGACGAGGAGCGCCAGCACGAACAGGGGCAGGTAGCTCCTCCACCGGAACAGCCACCCGCCGCTCCGCTCCATCTCCTCGATCAGTGTCATGCTGGCTCGCTCGCCTCCTCATCCGACGGTCGTCGAGCTCACGGGCGGGGGGGCTCCCGTCTCCGGCGCTCCTGACGACTGTTTCCAACGCTCGTCCGACACGATCCATCATAGTCCCCGAGCCGCCTTCCAGCCCCTCTGACTCCGGAGAGCGTCGTGGATTCCCTCGCCTCGGACCTTCGCATCGCGATGCGCGGCCTTCGCCGGCGCCCCGTCTTCGCTTCGACCGCGATCCTCGCGGTCGCTCTCGGGGTCGGCGCGACCACGGCGGTGTTCAGCGTAGTGCGTGGCGTGCTCCTGCGCTCCATGCCGTACGAGGAGCCGGATCGCGTGGTCCGGGTGTTCGGGTACTACTCGAACGATGCCTCCGGGTTCGGCACGATCTCCTATCCGAACTTCCAGGATCTCCGCGACAGGGCGTCGGTGTTCGAGGATGCCGCGGCCTACGACGAATGGACGCCCGTCCTGACCTCGACGGACGAGCCGGAGAAGCTCGCGGGCGCCTCGGTGAACGCCGCGTTCTTCGAGGTGCTCGGCGTGCGGCCCGCCATGGGCCGGTTCTTCTCGGCGGAGGAGGATGTGCCGGGGGCCGCCCGCGTGGCGGTGGTGAGCCACGGTTTCTGGCGCGACCGGCTCGCCGCCGATTCGGGGGCCGTGGGGCGCACGGTGGAGCTCGGAGGCAGACCGTACAAGGTGATCGGGGTTCTCCCCCGGGACTTCGAAGACCCCTCGCTCTCCCGCGGAGCGTACGCGGCGCCGGACGAGATCTGGCGCTCCACGCCGGGCTATTTCGACCCCCTCGAGACTTCCCGCGACGGCCGGTCGTTCACGGCCATCGCCCGGCTGCGCCCCGGCGTGTCGCTCGAGGCGGCGCAGGCGGAGGTGGAAGGCATCATGCACCGCCTGGAGGCCGAGCACCCGGCCGAGAACGAGAACCGCATCCTTCGACTGGTACCGGTCCGCGACCAGAAGGTGGCCGGCGCCCGGCGCCCGCTCTGGGTGCTGCTCGCCGCCGCGGGGTTCCTCCTGCTGCTCGCGGCCGCGAATGTCGCCAACCTCCTCCTCGCCCGGGCCGGCGATCGTCGGACAGAGTTCGCGGTGCGCGCCGCGCTCGGCGCGCGGCGGCCACGTCTCGTGCGTCAGCTGTTGACCGAGAGCGTCGCGCTCGGGCTCGCGGGTGGCACGCTGGGTGCCGGTCTCGCCCTGGTCGGCACGCGGACCCTGCTCGCCGTCGCAGGTGACAGCGTCCCGCGCGCCGCCGGCGTCGGCGTGGACGTGGTCGTGCTCGGTTTCGCGCTGCTCGTGATGATCGCGACGGCCGTGCTGTTCGGTCTCGCGCCGGCGACCCGCGCCGCGCGGACCGATGTCCGTGAGGCGATTCAGGACGGCCGGAGCCGGTCCCGGGGGCTCGGGCGGTCCGGGATGAGATCCGCGCTGGTCGTCGCCGAGGTGGCGATCGCCGTGCTCCTCCTCGTCGGCGCCGGTCTTCTCGGGAGGAGCTTCTCGCGACTCGTCGACGTCGATCCGGGATTCGAGCCCGACCGGGTCCTCACGCTCGAGGTGGATCTCGAGGCCGCCCGGTCGCTCGACATCGGTCGGCTCCGGCAGCGCCACGCCGAGCTCATGGAGCGGCTGCGAGCCGTACCGGGCGTCGAGGGTGTCGCGTTTGCCAGCATCCTCCCCATGAGCGGCTCGTTCAACGGCATGGGCTTTTCGGTGCCGGGCTACGCGCCGCGGGAGGGCGAGCGCGTCTCGGCGGAGACACGGGGCGTGTCGATCGCGTACTTCGATGTGTTGGGGATCGATGCGACCCGCGGTCGGCTGTTGTCGGAGCGCGATCGGCAGGGAGGGGCGCCGGTGGTGGTCGTCAACCAGACGCTGGCGACGCGGTACTGGCCGGACCGGGACGCGGTGGGCTCGACCATCGTGCTGGACGGCCGCGAGTGGGAGGTGGTGGGCGTCGTGAACGATGTGCGCCAGTTCGGTCTCGACCGGGCGCCGCGACCGAGCATCTATCTCGGCGTCGATCAGACGCCGGAGGGCCTGGACTGGATCATCGACGACGGCTGGATCGTGGCCCGTGGAGCCGGCGACCCTCTGTCGCTGGCCCCCGGACTGCGACGGGCGATCTGGTCGATCGACCCGACCATCCCGGTCTCGAACGTCGCGACCATGAGACGCGTCGTGCGGGCGACGACGCTCGGGCCGCGGTTCCGGACCGTGCTGCTGGCGACCTTCGCCGGAGTCTCCCTGCTGCTCGGCGCGATCGGGATCTACGGGGTGCTCTCCTGCATGGTGGGACAACGGACGCACGAGCTGGGCGTTCGCGCCGCGCTCGGGGGGACGGCGGGAGACCTCGTGAAGCTCGTGCTCGCGCGCGGCATGCTGCCAGTCGCCGTCGGGATCGTGATCGGGATTGGTGGGGCGCTGGCGCTCGGACGCTTCCTCTCCGCGTTGCTGTTCGAGACTTCCCCCACCGACGGGCTCACGTTGCTCGGCGTGTCCGTCGGGCTGCTCGTGGTGGGCCTGGCCGCGTGTCTGGTTCCGGCCACGCGGGCTGCTCGAGTAGAGCCGATGGAGGCGCTGAGGGTCGAATAGGCCCCACGGGCCGCCGCCCCGATGCCGGGCGGCACCGCCCGGCCGCGAGGACCGGGCGGCGCGCGATCTCGAGCTCGTTCACCCGCGGCACGCCACCCATCGTCGAAGGCGGTGGCAGCGGCTCCCCGTGACCCCGGAGCCGACGGGGCGCCGCGGTGACGATCACGCTCGCTCAGAAGGCGACGAGCCCGTTCGTGCCCGGCGGCAGTCCGGTGATCCCGCCCGCGATCGAGGTGAGCTCGCCACGCGATCCGATTCGGAAGGCGTCGATCGCGTTGCCGGACCCGTTGAGGACATACAGGAACCTCCCGCCCCGCTGGCTGACGGCGGCGTCGATCGGAGCCCCCGTGTTGGTACCCGACGCACCCGACGCCTCGAGGAGCTCCAGACGCCCCCGGGAGTCGATGCGGTACCCGGACGTCGTGTTGCTGCCGGTGTTGGTCGTGTAGGCGAAGCGCCCGTCGTTCGTCACAACCACCCAGCAGGGCGCCGCCTGGAAGTTCGGGACCTCGATGTCGATCGGGTCGAGCGAGCCGTCCCGCCGCACGAGGTAGGAGGTGAGCGAGCCCGCGCCGGGCGCGCCGCCCGCCGCATTGGAGACGATGAGCCGCCCGCGGCTGTCGAACGCGAACCCGAACGGCGTGGCGCCGGCCGACGCGTTGACGATAGGCTCGGAGGCCAGACCGGTGCGTCGGTGGATGAGATAGGTGACGATGCGGTTCGTGCCCTTCTCGGTCACCACCAGCCGGGAACCGTCGTTCGTGAACGAGATCTGGGCGGGGCCGGGGGCCGGTTGGCTCAGGGGACGTGCCGAGTCGTCGATCGGCCGGAGCTTCCCGCGCACGAGTCGGAATCCGGAGATCGCTCCATCGCCGCCCGCGTTGAGGACGTAGACGAGAGTCCCGTGCCGGGCGACGCTGATCGGCATCTCGCCCCCGGATCCGACCACGTCCGACAGCGAGAGGTCGCCGCGGGGCCCGCGCCGGAGCACCGAGATCGTGTTGTCGCCGGCGTTGACCGCCAGCAGCCAGCGGCCACCGCCCGTCGCGACGAGCCCGCCCTGGTTGCCCAGGCCGCTGCCGGTCCCCAGCCCACCCGTGGCCACCCGGTCCACCAGCTCGAGGACCCCGTCCCCCGACCGACCGTACACGAGGATCTCGTTGCCGGCGGTCGCGTTGGTCGCCGTGTACACCGTCCCCGCCGCGCCGCCGTCGATGCGGGCGTGCTCGAGCCCCTTCGAGGCGTCCGGCGACACCGCCGCCGGCCCGGTCACCTCTCCGCTCTCCGAGCACGCCGTCGCGATCAGCGCCACCGCGAGCAGACCGAAGTGCGTTCGTTTCATTGGTCCCTCCTGGCTGGATCCCTCCGTGCCCGGTCGACCGTCGACCGGACGCCCTGTCGGGAAGCAGCCCCCGCGCCCGGCGGGCGTCGGGACGCGAAACGCACGTAAGTGCCTGCGACGTATATGGATCCGGTGCATGGGATCGGATGAGGCACCGTCGTGGGGCGTTCCATGAAACCGCTCGTGGACGCATGAAACGCCCACTTGAAACGGAGCCCTATCCGGTCTCCGCGCGGCCGCGGCCGCCCCTCGGGGAGCGCGGAGGCGGCCGGCAGACACGCACCGAAGGCGTCAGGGTGTGCCGTCCCCGGTGCGAGGCGGGAAGATCCTCTCCCACCGAAGATGTCGGACCTCGTCCAGGGGCGCATCGAGGAAGGGACTCGCCTCCCGAGCCGCCGCGAGGAGCTCCCGCACGGCCTCGCGCAGCTCCGGATCCCCACCACAGGCGCGGTCGACGTACCCCCGGCGATCGGGCTCCGGGAGCGCGAGTGCGCCGCGGAACACATCGTCGATCTCGTGCCAGCGGTCGCCGCCGCTCATCCCTCGGTCCGGGCCCGCCGAAGGGGTGGGGCTCCGGACGCTTCCGCGTTTCGCATCCTCTTTCCCTCCGGAGAGCCGCGCGCGAGGTGCTCGGTCGGCCATGACCGGGGGTCGCGCTCGAGCGGCATGTGCCGGGCCGTCCTGGAGGTCACAGCGAAGAACCGGGCCCCGGCCCGCCACGTGGAGGGGCTCGGAACGCCCCTGGACTCCACCGTGTTCGGCATGTGGCCGGTCGGCACACCCTGTCCAACTCGGCCTTGATCCTCCGATGTCGGTGGTGCCCGGCAGCGTGAGGGGGTGGCTGAACTCGGAGCGGCGCTCCCACCACACAACGTCGCGCTACTCGCCGCCCTCGACCTCGACCAGCTCGACGCGCGTGCCCCCCGGATCGATCTCGAGCGCGGGGCCCACGCCGTCGCAGTAGTACTTGTTCTCGCGCGGACCCGATTCGAGCGCGCTCCAGTCCTCGGTGTGAAGGCAGCTCTCGAAGTCGCCGGCGGGGACGGAGACGCGCTCGTCCAGCCCGACGAGCCTTCCCCAGTCCTCGGCGATCCCCGCGCGGAACTCCTGGCGGTAGTCCTCGCCGACATGGGCCCCGGGGTCGGCCCACATGATGATTCCCGGGAGCGCCCCGTCTACGCCCCACTCCCACGACCCGGCGGTGCCGACCACCCGCCCGTCCTCGATCTCGCGCGAGTCCTCGCCCAGGTACCACACGTTCCCGGCCTCGTCCTGCGCGAACCAGTCGAACGTCTCCTCGACGAGCTCGCCATCCTCGAGCTCGCGGTCGCGCACGACGGTGGCCGCTACCCCGTGCACGGTCCGAGTGTCCGCGAGGACCTCCACCAGGATCGTGGCGGGCCCGTTCGGCGTCTGGTACCGCCAGCGAGCGCCGGGGACGAGCGGAAGGAAGGGATGGGTCACGGCATCTGCCCACGACGCCGGAAGGTCCGGCGCGTACTCCTGGGCCTGCCTCGCCTCGCCCCCCGTGCAGGCGGCGAGGAGAAGGCTCGCGAGCGCTACGGCAGCCGTCCGCATCGTCCTCCGCTCCATCCGTCCGGCCCGGTCGATCGGATCTGCGTTCGGATCTCCCTGTCGAGCATGTGTCGCGAGGCGTGCGCCGAGCAAGGCCGGAGCGGATCCGGCCCCGCGTCGCCACCGGGCGGCGTTTTCACGACAAGGCGGCGAGCACGCGGTGGAGGAAGATCGTGAGTCCGACCGCGGCGGCGGACAGGGCCGCGACCAGCACGGCGGCGGCGGCCGCGTCCTTGATGAGCCCGATCCGCGCGTCTCGTTCCGGCGAGGCGCCGTCGGCCATTCGCTCCACGGCGCTGTTCATGAGCTCCGACCCCAGGACGAGCCCGATCGCGAGGGCGACGAGGGCCCACTCGGTGGCGCTCAGATCGAACAGCAGGGCCTCGAGCAGGACGAACAGCGCAACCGCGACGTGGATCGTGGAGTTCCGCTCGAGCGGCACCACGCGGAGACCACGGAAGGCGCTCACGAACCCGGCCCACAACCCGCGCACCTCCCGCGCCACGATGTCGATGCCCTCGTCCTCGTAGTGCGTCGACAGCGTGACGAACGAGGAGAGCAGGAGCCCGATCAGCAGCCACCACAGCACGTCGTCCAGATACACGTATCCCAGCAGCTCGATGCCCGTGACGCGATCCGCTCCGTACGCCCACGCCCCGCGCTCGAGCGCGACGGGCCACAGGAGGCTCCCGTACAGCGTGACGGCGAGCGTCGAGAGGAGGATCGCCCGCAGCTTCGCGCGCAGGACCTCGACGAACTCCCGGCGAAGCCACAGGAGAACGAGCGGAGGCAGGCAGAACAGCGCCGTGTACCCGACGTAGCTGAGGCGCTCAAACACGGGGCGAGCGCCTCAGCGCGGCCAGTACTGCGAGCACGACGAACAGCGTGCCGAAGACGTAGAAGCCCGCGAGTTCCTCGATCGGGAGCCCGTCGAACCACACGCCGAGGGTCGGGGCGGTATCGTACCGCCACACCCCCGTCCTGACCGACAGCCAGTCCCACGGGAGGCCGATCACGTACACGAAGGCGAGCGACCACAGGATGGTCCGGGGGTAGCGCCGGATCGCCGCCCTCAGGACCCACGCCAGCACGAGGACCGGGACGACGAAGAACGAAAGCAGAAAGATCGCGTAGACGGGCATCACGCCTCTCGGGGAAACACGACGTCACGCGACCAAGGTGCGCTCACGGCACCCGCCCGGCGATCCATTCGCCCGGGACGGGGTAGCCGAACGTCCATCGAGGGAGGCCGACCATCGATCCGAGGAGCGAAGGCATGAACGGAAGCGCGTTGGCTCGCCGAGCGTGTGGCTGCTGCGGAATCCTGACCCTGGCCGTCGTCGCCTCGGCGGGGCGGCTCGCGGGGCAGGACCCGGTCGACGCGGCGGAGCTCGCCGCCCAGGTCGAGGCCCGCGAGAACGCGTTCGCGCGGACGATGGCCGACCGGGACTTCGACGCGTTTCTGACCTTCGTGTCGGAGGAGGCCGTCTTCTTCAACGGTGAGGTCCCGCTGCGGGGCAGGGACGCCGTGGGCGCCGTCTGGCGGCGGCTGTACGACGGAGCCGAGGCTCCCTTCTCCTGGGAGCCCGACCGTGTGGAGGTGCTCGAGTCGGGCGACCTCGCCCTGAGCACCGGGCCGGTACGCAACGTGGCCGGCGAGGTCGTGGCCCGCTTCAACTCAATCTGGCGCCTGGAGGGCGACGGCCGGTGGAGGGTGGTGTTCGACAAGGGGTGCTCCGACACGGGCGACGGCCCGCAGTAGCCGGCGGGTCCGCGCGGCAACCGGTGGGAGCATGGGGCCGCTCCACACGCCGGTGCCGCGCTCGGACGTCGAGCGCGGCGTCGATGGGCGAGCCCTGTCGCCGGGGCCACGCGCGCCCGATCATGCTACGGTCACGCCGCGCCGAAATCCGCATCCCGAGATGAGCCATGACGCGCATGATCCGCACGCTGTTCGCCCTGCTCCTGGTCCTGCCCTCCTTCGCGCACGCGCAGCAGGAAGAGCGATACGACTACTTCCGGGCCGACCGCGCCATGATCCAGCGTGGCGTCCAGGCCGTGCTCCAGTGCAACGGGCTGTTCACTTCGGACCGCACGCTCGAGCAGGTGTTCGACCAGGAGCTGGCGTACGTGCGCGAGCCGGTGGGGACGGCGGCGGGCGGCGCTTACGTGGTCGATCGTGAGCGGAAGGCCGTCGCGATCGGGGATCGCGACGACGGCCCGGTGATGCGGGCCGCGTTCCGCGAGGGGATCGGGTGCGTCGTGATGGCGCCCGACCAGACCTTCGACGACATCGACGAGCTTCCGGAGTTCACGGCCCCGCCGCTCCCCGGCGACCCGGCCACGATCCCGTGGCCGGACGGCGATCTGGTCCGGGAGGCAACGCTACCCGACAACGTCGACCCGGCGGCGCTCGCCGCCGCCTCCGACTGGACGTTCGACCGCGAGTCCCCCGAACAGGTCACGCTCAGCCTGATCGTCGTGTACGACGGCCGGATCATCCACGAGCGCTACGCGCCGGGCGTCGACATGCACACGCGCACGCGCACCTGGTCGACGGCCAAGAGCATCGCGGGGACGCTGATCGGCATGGTGGTCGACCAGGGGAAGCTCGCGCTGGACGAGCCGCTCCCGATCGACTGGCTCCCCGCGCGCGCCTCGTCGCCCGACACCGATCCGCGCCGCAGGATCACGCTCCGGCAGGTGCTCAACATGTCGAGCGGGCTCTACCCGGTGGACAGCTGGGGCATGGAGTACGTCACCGGATCGGGGCTCGCCTACTGGGCGGGAGCCAGCTCGATCGCCGGGGCGCGGAACCGCGGGATGATCCGCGAGCCCGGCACGTACTGGGACTACGAGAACTATGATACGCTGCTCGGCGTGTACGCGATGAAGAAGGCGCTGGGGGATGAGGACACGTACCACGCCTTCCCGCGCCGGGCGCTCCTCGACCGCATCGGGATGCGCAACACGCTGCTGAGCGTCGACCGGTTCGGCGACTTCATCCTGTCGAGCCAGGTGTACACGACGGCCCGCGACCTGGCGCGCTTCGGGCTCCTGTACGAGCAGGGCGGGGTGTGGAACGGCGAGCGCCTCATCTCGGAGGACTGGATCGCGTTCGAGCGCACGCCGGCCCCCGCCACGGCCGCCGACGGGAACTTCTACGGTGGGACGTTCTGGCTCGTGCCCGACGACCGCACCGACGTCCCGAGGGACGCGTACTCGACCGCCGGCAATCGGGGGCAGTACGTGGTCATCGTCCCTTCCTACGATCTGGTGATCGTGCGCCGGGGTCTCGACTACGGGCGCCAGGGCTTCAACCAGTGGGACATGACCCGCGAGGTCGTGAAGGCGATCCGGCCCGCCGCGACCGACCACT
>CAZCLY010000014.1:0-148560 GCA_964499635.1 uncultured Gemmatimonadota bacterium
GGGCTCCGGCTGCGGCTCGTCGCGGACCAGCTGGCCCTGGCCGACGGGGCGCAGGTGAACGTGTGGCCGAACCTGGGTGGGAGCGAGGGAGACGCGACACAGGGGAGCGCGTCGAAGCGGCCGACCTTCCACGCACCGGGATCGACCGGGAAGTTCGCCGGCCACGCCCATGTGGGGTTCCGCGAAGGCGGTGGCAGCGAGCTCCTTCAGGTGACCGGGGTCACACCCCACGGCTCGGCCACGCTCGTGGCAGTGTTCAGCCAGACCGACAAGGCCGCCCACAACTACGGGATCGCGGCCATCTACAAGAACTCGAGCAACCGCGGCACGTTCGCCACCATGTTCACCGGTAGCGGACAGCCGCTCGGGTACTGGGACTTCACCCTCGGACAGCACAACTCCAGCTTCTCGCCCACGGCCGGCGGCGAGCACATCGCGGTGTGGCGGATCGACGGGTCCAACGTCATCGACTTCCAGGTCGACGGGCTGTCGGCCGGCTCGTCTCCCATCTCGAGCGACATGCACTCCGTGTTCACGCGCTATCTGATCGGCGCCCCCGAGCCCTCGGGCGTGAACCCGTTCGACGGGCAGCTGGCCGAGCTGGAGCTGTACGACCGTGCCCTCCTCGACTGCGAGCGCGACGGGCTCGTCGCCGACCTGGGGGCGCAGTACGGGGTCGGCGTGAACGGCGTGAGCGCCGCGGCGTGCAACCCGCCGGCGCCGCCGAGCGGGCTGATGGCCACGACCGTGGATCACCAGGCCGTCGACCTCGCCTGGATCGACGCCTCCGCGGACGAAGACGGGTTCGCGGTCGAGCGTCGCGAGGGGCAGGCCGGGGCGTTCGAGCTCATCACCCAGACGGGCGCCGGCGTGGCCGCGTACACCGACCCGGGTCTCGCCGCCGCGACCGAATACTGCTACCGGGTCGCCGCGTTCAACGCGAACGGAAGCTCGGGCTACACGGCCGTCCAGTGCGCGACGACCACAGCGGCCCCGCCGCCTCCTCCGGCGATTCCCGTGCCCGGCCAGGGGCTGCGTGTCAGGCTGGTGGCTGGCCAGCTGAGCCTGGCAGACGGGGCGCAGGTGGACGTCTGGCCCAACCTGGGCGGCAGCGAGGGCGCGGCCTCACAGCCGGACCCGACCCGGCGACCCACCTTCCACGCGACGGGAGCGACCGGCAGCTTCGCCGGCCACGCGCACGTCGGGTTCACGGAGGGCGGCGCGTCCGACCTCCTCGAGGTGACCGGGGTCGCCCCGCACGGCTCGGCCACGCTCGTCGCAGTGTTCAGCCAGACGGATAAGACCGCCCACAACTACGGGCTTGTGGCGACCTACGAGAACTCGAGCAACCGCGGCACGTTCGCCACCATGTTCACCGGTAGCGGACAGCCGCTCGGGTACTGGGACTTCACCCTCGGACAGCACAACTCCAGCTTCTCGCCCACGGCCGGCGGCGAGCACATCGCGGTGTGGCGGATCGACGGGTCCAACGTCATCGACTTCCAGGTCGACGGGCTGTCGGCCGGCTCGTCTCCCATCTCGAGCGACATGCACTCCGTGTTCAGCCGCTACCTGATCGGCGCCCCCGAGCCCTCGGGGGTGAATCCGTTCGACGGGCAGGTGGCCGAGCTCGAGCTGTACGACCGCGCCCTCTCGGACTGCGAGCGGAATCAGCTCGTCGCCGACCTGGGCGCCGAGTACGGGATCGGCGTGAGCGGCGTGGGCGCCGGGTCGTGCGACCCGCCGGCCGCGCCGAGCGGGCTGATGGCCACGACCGTGGACTACCGCACCATCGAGCTGACGTGGATCGACGGGTCGACCAACGAGGACGGGTTCCGCCTCGAGCGGCGACCGGGGCAGAGCGGCCCCTTCGAGCTCGCGGCCGACGTCGGTGCCGGCGTCACGACCCACACCGATGTCGGCCTCGTGCCCGGAACGGAGTATTGCTACCGGGTGGCCGCGTTCAACGCGGACGGGACCTCGGGCTACAGCCCGGTGCAATGCGCGACCACCGCGGCCGCACCGCCGCCCATGCCGCCGGTGGACGTGCCGGCCCAGGGCCTGCGGCTGCGCCTGGTGGCGAACGAGCTGGGCCTGGCGGATGGCGCGCAGGTGGACAGCTGGCCGAATCTGGGGGGCGGCGAAGGCGCGGCCTCACAGCCGGACCCGACCCGGCAACCCACGTTCCACGCAACGGGCGCGACCGGCGAGTTCGCCGGCCAGGCGCACGTGGGGTTCACGGAGGGCGGTGCGTCCGACCTCCTCGAGGTGACCGGGGTCGCTCCGCACGGCTCGGCCACCCTCGTGGCCGTGTTCAGCCAGACCGACAAGGCGGCCCACAATTACGGGCTGCTGGCCACCTACAAGAACTCGAGCAACCGCGGCACCTTCGCCACCATGTTCACCGGTGGCGGTGATCCGCTCGGCTACTGGGACTTCACCCTCGGGCAGCACAACTCCAGCTTCTCGCCCACGGCGGGCGGCGAGCACGTCGCGGTATGGCGGATCGACGGATCGAACGACCTCGACTTCCAGGTCGACGGGCTGTCGGCGGGCTCGTCGCCCATCTCGAGCGACATGCTCTCGGTGTTCGACCGCTACCTGATCGGCGCCCCCGAGCCCTCGGGCGTCAACCCGTTCGACGGGCAGCTGGCCGAACTCGTCCTGTACGACCGCGCGCTCCTCGACTGCGAGCGTGACGGCCTCGTCGCCGACCTCGGGACGCAGTACGGGATCGATGTGAACGGCGTCGGGGCCGGGGCGTGCAACCCGCCGGCGCCGCCGAGCGGGCTGATGGCCACGGCGGTGGACTACCACACCATCGACCTCGCCTGGATCGACGCCTCCGTGGACGAAGACGGCTTCACGCTGGAACGCCGACAGGGGCAGAGCGGCACGTTCCAGCTCCTGGCCGAGCTGGGCCCGAACGCCGCGGCGTACACGGACACCGCGGTCATCGCCTCGACCGAATACTGCTATCGCGTGTCGGCGTTCAACGGCGACGGCCCGTCCGCCGCCTCCAACGTCGCCTGCGAGACGCCGCCCGCGCCGCCACCGGGCGTGTGCTACGACACCGGCAACCACGACGACCTCGGCCCGCTGTGGAACATCCAGAAGATCGAGGCCGACCACAACCGCCACTGGCTGGCCAGCCAGGTGCCGGGCTGCGAGATGAGGACCTGGATGTTCATCCTCGACTCGGGAGTGGACAGCGATCATCCCGACCTCAACGTGGCGGAGGTCCAGAACTTCGTGATGGCCGAACCGGGCAACACGGGCGAGGATGGAAACGGCCACGGCACCCACGTGGCGGGCATCGCCGCCGCGAAGGATGGGAACGGCGGCGTCGTCGGCGTCGCCCCGGGTGCGCCCATTCACGCCTACCGCGTGTGTGGAGACGCCGGAACCTGCCAGGAGGACGACATCCTGGCCGCCATCGAGGCGGTCACGGCCGAAAAGCTGGCGAATCCCGGCCAGCCCATGGTAGCGAACATGAGCCTCGCGGGCGCGGTCACGCCGTCGATCGACACCGGCCTCAGGGCGTCCATCAATTCGGGGGTCGTGTACGCTGTGGGCGCCGGGAACGGCATCCTCGGGGCCTGCTTCTTCCCGGCCGATGCCCAGGGCGTGTCGCCAGCCGGCGTCGGCGATGACGCCATCAACGCGCAGAACGGCAGCGACGGCAACACGGCCCGCATCAACGGCGTGCTGACGATCACCCTGAGCGACGAGACCGACCACGACGGCGACTGCAACTACGGCAACCCCGTCACGATCGCGGCGCCGGGGGCGAACATCCGCTCCACCTGGTTGAACGGCGGATACAACGTGATCAGCGGGACCTCCATGGCCTCCCCCCACGGCGCCGGCGCGGCGGCCCTCTACCTGCAGGAGTTCCCGGCCGCCACGCCGGCCCAGGTCGAAGCCTGGATCGTGGGTCAGCTGGACCCGTGGTTCACCGACGACCTGCCGAACGCGGACGGACGACTCAACGTGCGGCGGCCCTAGCGGACGAACGACGTCCGGAGGCCGCGTCGGCAGCCTGCCCGCGGCCGGCTACGTGTCCTTGCTGCCGTCGAGCGCCGGCGTCAGATTCGCGCGTATGGGCGTGACAGGACCCGCCGACACGAGCTCGAGGCGAGCGCGCCGTCCCGGCACGGAGTCCGGCCGCACCGGCCGTCCTACTCCCCCCAAGAACCGCGCCATGGCAACAGTCGAACAGACGATGATGAAGGTCCAGCGCATCATCACGGGGCCCATGGGCCTCCAGGTGATGCTCCAGGAGGATCGCTTCCAGGTCACCTTCCAGGACACGAGCACCTTCCTCACCCTGCGCGTGGCCGAGTTCGGGAAGAACGAAGACGGCGAGCCGAGGACCGTCGTCCTCGTCACCTCCCCCATCCTGCACGAGGTGGAGCCGACCCCGGAGCTGTTCGAGTGGATCGCCCGCAACGGTGGATCGCGCTGGTTCGGACACATCGAGGTGTACGACGCGGGGGACACCGGCAGGGTCAACCTGATCTTCTCGCACACGCTCCTCGGCGACTACCTCGACCAGCCGGAGCTCGAGACCGCGATGTGGGGCATCCTGTCGGTCGCCAACGGCTGGGACGAGGAGCTCCAGCAGAAGTTCGGCGGCAAGCGGGCGATCGAGTGACCGGGCTCGGATGCTCCGTTCTCACCTGAGGGACGGCGCGCTCGCAGCCGCAAAGGCCTGGTCCCACGCCGAGGCGGAGCCGCGTCACGTCGCGTACGCGATCGCCCGCCATCTCGACGAGCGGCCGGAGGTGGCCGAGCTCCTGCCCGCCGCGAAGCGGGCGCTCGAGCCGCACGGAACCTCCTACGAGGTCCCCGTGCCGACCGACGCGGCGGTCGCGATCCTCGATTCGATCTCCTCCGAAGCCGACGCGATCGCCGCACTCCGGCGGATCGTCGCCGGCGAGGCGGATCCTGCAGGAGGCGAGTCGCGGACCACCGAGGCCGGCGGGGCCGAACGCTCCACCGACCACGCCTCCGAGACCGAGAGCCCCTCCAGGGCGACCTCGGAGGACATGTCGGGCCGGGACGAGACGACGGACGATGTGCTCGCCGAGCTCGACCGGCTCGTCGGCCTGGACGCGGTGAAGAAGCAGGTGCGCAGCGTGATCGCGGTCGTCCTGGCCAACCGGGAGCGCGCCAGGGCCGGGTACGCGACGGTCAACCCCGGCCTCCACCTCGTGTTCACCGGCCCGCCGGGGACCGGCAAGACGACGGTCGCCAGGCTGGTCGCCCGGTTGTACGCGGCGTGCGGCGCGCTCCCCGGGGCGAGATTCACCGAGGTGGATCGGTCCGGCCTCGTGGCGGGGTACGTGGGCCAGACGGCCATGAAGACGTCCGAGGTCGTGAGGAAGACCCTGCCGGGCGTCCTGTTCGTCGACGAGGCCTATTCGCTGGCTCCGACGCACGCCTCCGACTACGGCGCCGAGGCGATCGCCACGCTCGTCAAGGCGCTGGAGGACCACCGGGACGAGCTGGCCGTCATCTTCGCCGGCTACAGCGAGGAGATGTCGCAGTTCCTCGGGTCCAACCCCGGGCTGCGCAGCCGGCTCAAGACGTTCATCGCCTTCCCGGACTACACGCCCAACGAGCTCGTTCGGATCTTCGCCGGGTTCGCCGATTCGACCGGGCTCGAGGTGGGCGATGAGACGCTCGACAAGGCCGAGGACCTGTTCCGGCGGGCGGTGAACCATCCCGATTTCGGCAACGGCCGGTTCGCCCGCTCACTGTTCGAGCAGGCGTACGCGCGCATGGCGCTCCGTGCGGCCGCGGACGGCGACGTCGAGATGAACGAGCTCACCGCGCTGGAGCCCGAAGACCTCGAGTGGAGGGACCCGGGCGTCGAGGTGAAGCCGCGTCGAATCGGCTTCGGGTCCCTCGGGAGCGAGCACGAGGCCGACGAGGGGAACCCGCCACCGCCGGAATCGCCCTAGCCACCCTGCGGACGCATCTCCCCGCTCCCGAGTCCATCGCCGGCGTGATGGCGCTGATGCACTGTTCGCCACGCTCGATGCGACCGGGCGCAACCGTGGCTCGAACTTGCGCGAGGGTGCCACCCACGTCACGATGGGTGCCGGCAACGATACGAGGTGTGACGCACGGGTTACATCCAAACCGGTTCTCCGGCCAAGGGGGAAGCCCGACAAGAACAATCTCGAGGACGTAACACCGCCGCGAGGCGAATGTCAGCGTTCCCGGTGGAAGTTCTGCCCTGACCACGCAGCCCGAGTACCCACCACACGCCTGAGCTCGATCGTGACTTCGAGCTTCTCTGGACGCCTGATTTCCCACAGGGCGTCCAGCCGCTGACCGACACACAGGCTACGACACACACACAACCGCGAATGCGCGCGGCAGCTGTCCCGTCACGCGCACCCGTGACGCGCGCGCGATTCGAGCGCGCGAGCCGCGGGCTGACCATCGGTCTACGGAGGAGCATCACATGCGATCCATGGGAGAGATCCCACCCACGACACGAACCGTACGACCGACACGACTCCTGCCGACGGCGGGCTGTCTCGTGTCGATTCTCATCGCGGCCTGCTCGGGGGAGTCGATGATCGGGCCCCGGACGGCGTCTCCGGAAGGGCCGGACGGCCGGGAGGTCCCGGGGGCAGGCAGGATCACCGACCTGTCGGTCCTGAGCACGACGTCCGGCGCGGCCCAGTTGTCGTTCACGGGCACGGCGGACGACACCGGTGCCGTCGCCTACGAGGTGCGCTTCCAGCGGACGGAATCGGACTGGGCGTGGGAGCGGGCGCGAGTCGCGACCGAAGGGAGCTGCGCGGGCCTCGATTCCGTGGACCCGGGTCACGAGGTGCGGTGTTGGGTCGACGGGCTCGCGTCCGCGACGGAGTACCGTTTCCAGGCCGCTCCGTTCGGCGAGTGGCAAGATGATCGCTGGTACGGGCCTCGATCGAACCTGGTCACGGGGACCACGAGCCCGCGCCCGGGGATCGACGACGGCTCGAGCGACGCGGAGGGCCCGTCGCCGGATGATGATGGCTCGGTCGACACGGGCAGCCTGTCGGAGGGCGATGAAGGGTCCGGCGACCCGGGCAGCCCGTCGGGGAGCGATGACGGGTCCGGCGACCCGGGCAGCCCGTCGGGGGGCCATGACGGCTCGGGGACCGGGGGCGGCGGCTCCGGCTCCCCGGGCGGCGGGTCGGGGACCGCGGGTGGGGGCTCCGGTGCGACACCACCCCCTCCTCCCGCGAGCGGTCAGCGGTTCAGCGGCGATTTCTCGGCCGCCCGCTCCGACGCGGAACTGCAGGCCATGGTGAACGTGGCGACCCGGAACAACATCCATGCGGAACCGGGCGTGGGGATGCGGTATGACTTCCAGCCCTTCCCGACGCGGTGCGCGGACCAGGCGCTGTCGTCATCGATCGGGCTTCCGGCCAACACGAAGGAGGTGTGGATCAAGTTCCGGATCCGCTTCTCATCGAACTGGCGCAACGACAACCCGAACTGCACGTCGCCCACACCGGCCTACAAGACAGTGTTCGCCGACATCGACCAGAAGTTCGCGATTCAGCGATTCGAGCTGGTGAGCGGTGCGCAGAACCAGTTCATGCACGTCGCGGGTCCGGGGTGGCCGACGCTGGACAACGTGCCCGTGGGCGTCGTGCGGGGAGTCGGCCAGATCGGCGGACAGTATCTGTACGACGGCCAATGGCACGACGTGGCGCTTCACTTCGCCATCCGGCCCAACGGGAACGCGCTCGTGCAGGCTCGGATCGACGGAATCGTGAGTCACAACTACGAGACGAGCCACAGCCAGTCCGGCCTTTCGTCGCGCAGCATTACGAAGGTGCGAATCGGATCCAACAGGAATCTGGGCGCCGTCCAGTTGATGCACGTGTGGTGGGATGACTTCCAGGTCTGGGTCGGTTCCAACCCCGGAGGATTCAGCTTCGGCTCGCCCACATCGTACTAGAATCCACCCGAATGCCCGCAGACCGGGGCGCGTGCCTTCGTCTCGACACGCGCCCCGTCCGACGGGATCGTCCAGACCGTGGTCCGCGCCCGTCGTGGGGGCGTCCGGGAATCGAGATCCGGGTCCACGCTATCGGATCGGGTCGTAGGTCCCGCCCCGGCGGGGGGTCTGGTGGTCAGCCGGCGAGCAGGTTCGGCAGGAGCCCGAGCCCCCCACGATGGCCCTCAGATTCCCGAGGCACAGGGCCACGATCACGGCTGCCGGTGCCAGATGAGACGCTCGTGACAGGGGTACGCCTCTGGGCCCCGCGCGACCCGGGCCATGCGTGGGGACACGTGACGGGGTCCTTCGTGGATGCGGTCCGGCGTCCGCATTCACGGAGCCTCCGGAATTCGAGGATGACTTCCCGGGGCAGCCCTCACCCTGGTGCCGCCGGTCTCATCCGCACGTCTCGCCGACCCCGGCCATCAGCCGCAGCCGGGCCACCTCGGTCCCCACCACGTGCCGCGCCCGCCGGTCCGCGGCGTTCCAGCTCCGCCAGTCCCGCTCCCGTTCGGGACCCCACCGCGAGAGGAGCCCACGGGCCACGAGGCAGCGGTCCGCGTCGCTCAGCTCGTCGAGCCGCCCCACGAGGATCGGCGCCGCGTCGCTCCCGAGGGAGGCGAGGTAGCGCGCGTCGAGGCCGGTCTCGGGCTCGTCGGCGACGGCGGGCTCGCCGGCCCGGTCGAGGTGGCTCCGCGCGGCGACCGCGGCGGGGTTGGCCACATGGAGGACCGCCACCAGCCCGTACGCGCTCGCCAGCGCGCCGAAGGCGAAGCGGGAGCGCCGACCTTGAAACACCGTGGCCCCGAACCACAGGACGAGGAGCGCCAGCCAGCCGAGCACCGCCATGGCCACGAAACGGTCCTCGGTGAGGCCGTACGCATCCAGGTAGACCCGCAGCCGCTGGACGGCCGAAGCCACGATGGCCAGGAGGAGCAGGAGCTGCGCTCCGGCGAAGGTGCGGAAGACCCACCGGCCGGAGCCCTCCGGCTCTCCGAGCAGGGCGTCGGCCGCCAGGAGCCAGGGGAGCCCCAGCGCGGTGGCCGTCACGAGCTGGAAGAAGCCCTGGCGGGCGTACGCGGCATACGTCAGCCCCGGCGTGACCTCGACCCACCCGGCGCCGCCGAACAGGTAGCGAAACTGCACCAACACGAACCCCAGGAAGAGGAGGTCCACCAGCCCCAGCGCGGTGACCACCTCGGCGGTCCCGAGCGAAGGCCGTGAGGGGCCGATCTCGCGGAGGCGGTCCAGCCGCGTGCCGGACGAGAAGCCGGCCAGGTACCCGCAGGCGAGCCACGAAAGGATCGCGCCCACCGTCAGGTGGGAGGCGAACGCCTGCAGATCGATCCGCACGAAATCCTCGACCATTCCGGCGAACACGCGGTCGGCGGAGATGAACAGGGCGCCGAACACGAGCAGCGGCACGGCGGCCAGCAGCCCGCCCACCAGCGCCGAGCGGCCCACGTTCCGCGCCGTGACCCGCGACTCCTGCGATCCAACGACCTCCCAGCCGTCCCGCTGGAAGAGACGGAGGGAGCCGAGGGCGGCGTGGGTCCCGGAGGCGACGACGGCCTCGAGGAGATCGGCCACCCGCGCCCGGCGCACCCATCCGCGCCCCGCGTGAAGGGCGGGGAGGGCGAACGCCGCCGCCGCCGCCCCGAACGCGAGCAGGCGGAGAAGCTCCGAGCCCCGCCACAGGAGTCCGGCACCCGAGAGCACGCCGACGGCCATCAGGATCGATGCCTCCGGGCCGATGCGGGGCCCTCCCTGCCGGGATACGAGCACCAGCGAGGCCGCGAGCCCGACGAACAGGAGGGCGAGGTTGAGTCCGGGGCCGCCCGGCGCTCGGAGCAGCGAGTCCGCGGCGAAGCCCAGCCCCACGCCCGCGGCGACGATGGTCGTTACGGGCATCTGACACTTGTTCGTGCTCATGATCCGATCATCCCTTCTGCAGGTGGAGGGTCGTGGGTTCGTCGGCCGGGCCGCCGAGGCCGCCGAAGCGACGCTCTCGATGGGTGAACTCGCGGACGGCGGACTCGAGGTCGTCGGCGGTGAAATCGGGCCACGGCCGGTCGGTGAACACGAGCTCGGCGTAGGCGGATTCCCACAGGAGAAAGTCGCTCAGGCGACGTTCCCCACCGGTGCGGATGAGCAGATCGACATCGGGGGTGCCCGGCGGAGCGTTCACGGCCCGCGCCAGAGCGCGCCCGAACAGCTCGCGTGATAGAGGGACGGTCGTCCGGAGCGACGCGGCGGCGGCCACCACGGCATCCCGTGCCGAGTAGTCGATGGCGATCCGCAGGTGGAGACGGGTCCTCCCGCGCGTGCGCGACTCGGCCACGTCGATGGCGTCCCGGAGGCCCGCGGACAACCTGTCCCGCCGCCCGATCACGCTAAGCCGCACGCCGTGCTCGACGCAGCGGCCGTACTCGGAGCGGAGGTAGCTCTGGAACAGCTCCATGAGGTGGTCGACCTCCGAGCGCGGCCGTTGCCAGTTGTCGGCCGAGAACGCGTACAGCGTCAGCGTCGTGATCCCCAGCCCCGGGGCGGCCTCGACCGTGCGCCGCACCGCGGCCGTCCCCGCCACGTGGCCCACCTGCCTCGGGCACTCCCGCCGCTGCGCCCAGCGGCCGTTGCCGTCCATGATGATCGCGACGTGAAGGCGCCCGGGCCGTGGCGTCTCGCCCGTCTCCGCAACGGCGAGGCGAGGCCCTGCCCGCGGTCCGTCGCGATCTGTGTTCGATGCGTGCAAAGTACTTGAATTCACAAAGTTACCTCTCAAAAAAAGAGAACCGTCCCGATCCGCGCGTTACTCCCGCACGCGCTCGATCAACGCCTCCATGTGGTCCAGGTACCGCTCGAGCGCCTTCCGCCCGGCGGCCGTGAGCCGGTAGTCCGTGCGGGGCATGCGGCGCTCGAACGATTTGGTGACCTCTAGATAGCCGGCCTCCTCGAGCCGGCGCGCATGCACGCTGAGGTTGCCGTCGGAGGTCTCCAGCCGCTCCTTGAGCTCGTTGAAGGTCAGAGACTCCTCCACCGCCAGCGCGCTGACGATGCCGAGGCGGACCCGCCCGTGGATGAGCTGGTTCAGTCCCACCGGATTGCTCGCTTCGAGCTCGGCGGCGCGGTGCACGTTCGCTCCCCGGGCCGGCTGTCGAGAACCCCCCTCGTCCCGTGACCGGGCCGGCTCAGCCACCGTACCTCCTGGCGATGATCGGACCGAACAGGATGTGGAGCCCCCCGAAGCCCACGGCCATCAGCGCGTCCCCGGCGCCCGGCAGCACGAGGAGGGCGAGGGCTCCCAGCACCATGAAGCACACGCCCATGACCGGGACGACCCGGACCGAGAAGATCCCCGCGGCGACCACCGCGGCTCCGTACAGGAGGAGCCACGCCCCCGGGATCATGCCGGGCACGCCGGCGCGCCACAGCGCCAGAGTGAGGACGACCCCGGCCAGCGCCGGAGGCGCGAAGCCGAGCAGGACCTTGCGACCGGCTCCCGTGAGGACGGGCAGGCCGACGCGCCGCGCCTTCCGATCGATCGCCCACCCGCCAATGAGCGCGGCGATCACCGCCTCGACGGCCCACACGCCGAGCCAGCCTTCGGGGGTCGCACGACCGGAGGCGACCGCCGCGGCGACCAGCGCCGTCACCCCCATCCCCATTCCGCCCCACCCCGGCACCGCGGTGAAGGCGTTGCCGTTCTCCATGGTGCGACGGATGAAGCCGAGGTCCTCCATCGCCCGATGGCTGAGGGGGATCGGCTCCGATGTCGGTCTGGCGAACGAAGGTCGTGTCATGGCGTCCGAATCTCGCATGCTCCTTTGGCGCTGTCAAGTACTTTTTGATGCAAAGTCCGGGCCGGCGGGTGCGGTGCCGCCACAGGGACCGGAACCGGGATGACCGGGGTGGGGATCGAACCCACGACCTACGGATTAAAAGTCCGTTGCTCTACCGACTGAGCTACCCGGTCCGGTGGGGTGGGATACCCCGCGGGACGGAGGGAGGTACCGCACGCCGCGGAATGGTGGGGCCGGGGTGGCGGTTCGGCAACCCGCGCGGCAAGGAGGCCCAGCGGTACTCCCGGCGCCGGTACGGGGAGAGGCCGCGAGCGCCCCGCCGACGCCGGACGCGGCTGCCACGCGCGATCGACGCTGAGCCGGCGGCGGCGCCGCACGGCTCAGATGTCGAGCTCGGTCTGGAGGACGCCGTGGAAGGTTCGCCGGTGGTGCGGCGTGGGGCCGTGGCGACGAATGGCCCGCATGTGCCCGCGCGTCCGGTACCCCTTGTTCGAGGCCCATCCGTACTGGGGATACCTGGGATCCAGCCGCCGCATGAGCTCGTCGCGGGTCACCTTCGCGATGATCGAGGCGCAGGCGATCGAGTGGGAGCGGCGGTCGCCGCCCACGATGGCACGGTGACGCCCCAGCTCGCGGACGGGATTCCCGTCCACCAGGATCAGGTCGGCCTCGAACGGAAGCCGGGCGAGCGCCCGCCGCATGGCCAGGATCGCGGCCCCGCGCACGTTCAGGCGCTCGATCTCTCGCGCCGACGCCGCGGCCACGCACCACGCCCGGCACTCGCCGCGGATCCGCACCGCAAGCTCCTCGCGGCGCTCCGGCGTGAGCAGCTTGCTGTCGGTGGCGCCTTCGAACTGCTGCTCCTCGTGGAGCGCGACGAGGCCGACCACCACCGGGCCGGCCACCGGCCCGTACCCCACCTCGTCGATCCCCACCACGACGCGAGAGCCCGACGTCCACCCCTCTCGCTCGTAGTCGAGGGGGGCGGTGTCGGGCTCGCGACGCGTCCTGTTTGTGATCGACGCCTCCCGGCGTGTTACTCGGTGGCCGCCTCTGCCGTCGCGGCGCGGTCTTCCTCGGGCTCGCCGTCATCCACCCCGGACGCCGTGTCGGGGTCCGGGCCCTCGGCAAGATCCTCGTCCTCGGCGAGATCCTCGTCCTCGGCGAGATCCTCGAGCTCCGACCCGGGGACGATTCCGGCCCGCTCGGCCTCGCCCCGGCCCAGCCACCACTTGCGCTCGCGCACCCGCGCTCGCTTGCCGCGGCGCTCGCGCAGGTAGTAGAGCTTGGCGCGGCGCACGTCCCCGCGGCGCACGACCTCGAGCCCCGCGATCCACGGCGAATGGAGGGGGAAGATGCGCTCGACGCCCACACCGCCCGAAACGCGACGCAGCGTGAAGGTCGCGTTGACGCCGGCGCCGCGGCGACCGATGCACACGCCCTCGAACGACTGGACGCGTTCCTTGCCGCCCTCGCTGACCCTCACGCGGACGCGCACGGTGTCGCCGGGGGCGAACGAGGGGAGGTCCCTCCGCATGTATTCCTTCTCGATCTGTGCGATCCTCGGGTCCATCCCGGTGTCCTTTCCCCCCTGTTTTCCGAAGCCTGATAATATATGCGACGTGTGCCCGTTACGGCAGGGGGACACGGCCCCGCGGCCCCGGATCCCCGGGTCGCTCGACCGGCCCGGCGACTCCGCGTCGCGGGCGGGCGTCCCGTCAGTCGGCGCCCTCTCCATCGAGCAGATCCGGCCGCGTCCGGCGTGTGGCCCGGAGCGCCTCCCGCTCGCGCCAGCTCGCGACGCGCACATGGTCGCCCGAGCGCAGCACGGGGGGCACCTCGAGGCCCCGGTACGAGGCGGGCCGGGTGTAGACCGGCGCCGACAGCCGGCCGTCGTAGAACGAATCCGAAGCGGCCGACTCGTGGTCGCCGAGGGCGCCCGGCAGGAGGCGCACGACCGCGTCGATCACCACCAGGGCCGCCGGCTCGCCACCGCTCAGCACGTAGTCGCCGATCGAGACCTCCTCGTCCACCCGCGCGTCGATCACGCGCTGGTCGATTCCCTTGTACCTGCCGCACAGCAGGGTGAGCTCGGATTCGAGCGCCCAGCGGACCGCGGTGTCGTGGTCGAACGGACGCCCGCGCGGCGTGAGCGACACGACCGGTCCGGCCGGGGCCAGCGCGTCGAGCGCCTCGAAGAAGGGCTCCGGCTTCATCACCATCCCGGCACCGCCGCCGAACGGCTCGTCGTCGGTCGTCCGGTGCCGGTCGTGCGTGTGCTCCCTGAGGTCCACGAGCCGGTACTCGACGAGCCCCGCCGCGCGGGCGCGCCCCGGGATGGACAACTCCAGGGGGCTCCGCAGGTATTCGGGGAAGATCGTGAGGACGTTGATCCGCATGTTGCAACCGATCGATCCAGGTGTCCGGAGCTCGCCGCGACCGGGGCCGTCGACTCCGCGCCCGGCCCTCCGGTGGCACGATCCGGGCGTGCCGGGCTGCGGGAAGCTAGAGCTCGAGCAGGCCCTGCGGCAGCTCGACGTGGATCTCGCCCGCTTCGAAGTCCACCGATGCAACGAAGCCGGCGTCGAACGGGACGAGGCGTTCCCGCCCGTCCACGTCCACGGCCAGCATCGGCCCGGCGGGCAGCTCGTACACGTCGGTGACCTTCCCGAGCCGGCGGCCGCCCTCCACGAGCGCCAGACCGACCAGGTCACCGAGCAGGTAGTCCCCCTCGTCCAGCTCGGGGAGCTCGGAGCGCGGAACGGCGAGATCGAGCCCCCGCAGACGCTCGGCAGCCGTCCGGTCCGGCACCCCTTCCACGGTCACCAGCCACCGCTTCCCGTGTGGTCGCGCGGCCTCGAGGCGGATCGACGGCGGCGCGTCGGGGACGTCGCCCACGATCAGCAGGCGCCGTCCCGCCTGGAACAGCGCCTCCGGACGATCGGTCTCGCCGACGAGGAGCAGGGCGCCGTGGATCCCGTGAGCCCGGGCGATCCGGGCGACGATCACGGGCTCATCGGTCACCTCAGGGTTTCTCCTCCTCGTCCGCTTCCGCTTCGGGCTCCTCGGCCTCGGCGGTGGCTTCGCTCACGGGCTCGGCCTCCTCCGCGGTCTCGGCCTCCGCGGCCGGAGCCTCCTCGTCCGCTTCCGCCTCGCGCTCCTCGGCCTCGTCGGCGGCTTCGCCCACGGGCTCGGCTTCCGCCGTGGCCTCAGCCTCCGCCTCCTCGGCCTCCGCGGCCGGAGCTTCCTCGGCCTCCGCGACCGGAGCCTCCTCGGTCTCCGCGGCGGGAGCCTCCTCGGCTTCCGACGCCGCTTCCGCGTCGGACTTCGCCGGCTTCGCGGCCGCCTTCCCGCCCTTCCCGGCCGGTGCCGCTTCGGCCTCCGCGGGCCGGTCGGTGGGCATCGGCCGTTGCGACGTGCCCCGCGCGTCGGCCGCGGGGCCCAGGAACACGATCTCCTCCTCGAGCCCCTCGCCGGTCACGCCGTCGTGGAACTGCTTCCAGATGCCCGTCTTCCTGAGCAACGACCGCACGGTGTCGCTCGGCTCGGCGCCCTCGTGGAGCCAGTACAGCGTCCGGGCCGCGTTCACCCGGATCAGGGAGGGCCGCGTGCGGGGGTTGTAGAGACCCAGTCGCTCGACGGACGCCCCCGACGTCCCCTCGCGCGAATCGACTACCACGATGCGGTACGACGCCTCCTTCTTCGCGCCGACCCGCTTCAAACGAATGCTCGTCGCCATTCCGTTATCCTGTCGTTCCTGTCGCACGCCCCCCGGGGCGCTCGCATGTCCCGATCACCCGATCAGGCGGCTCAGATCGCCCGGCCCCTTGCCCATGAGCTGCGGGGCGAGCTTCCCCATCTGCTTCATCATCTTCCGCATCTCCTCGAACTGCTGGAGCAGCCGGTTCACCTCGTGGACCGGCCTGCCCGAGCCGCGGGCGATCCGCGCCCGTCTCGACCCGTTCAGGATCTGCGGCCTTCTGCGCTCTTCCGGCGTCATCGAGAGGATGATGGCCTCCAGATGCCGCACGCGTCGTGGATCCACCTCGGTCCGGTCCAGCATGCTGGACTTGACCCCGGGGATCATCTTGAGGAGCCCCTTGAGGGGGCCCATCTTCTGGATCTGCTGGATCGACCGGAGGAAGTCCTCGAGGTCGAACTCGCCGCGGCCCAGCACCTTCTCCTCGAGCCGCGCCGTCTCCTCCATGTCGATCGTCTGCTGGGCCCGCTCCACGAGCCCCACGATGTCTCCCATCTGGAGGATGCGGCCGGCCATGCGGCGCGCGTCGAACGCCATCAGGTCCTCGGGGCGCTCCCCGACCCCCACGAAGCGGATCGGGACCCCCAGAACGCCGAAGATCGACAGAGCGGCGCCTCCGCGGGCGTCCCCGTCCATCTTGGTGAGGATCACGCCCGTGAGCCCCACGGTGTCGTGGAACCCCCGAGCGATCCGCACCGCCTCCTGGCCCGTCATGCCGTCGGCCACGAGAAACACCTCGTCGGGACGCACGCGCTCCTTCACCCGCCGGAGCTCGTCCATGAGCTCCTCGTCGACCTGGAGCCGGCCCGCCATGTCGAGCAGCACGTGGCTCGCGCCGTCGCGCCGCGCCTCGTCGAGCGCGGCGCCGGCCAGGTCGGCCATGTCCTCGCCCTCCCCCCCCTCCGGACGCGCCACCAGCGGCACATCGATCGCCTTCGCCAGCGTCTCGAGCTGCTCGGCCGCCGCGGGGCGGTACGGGTCGCAGGCCACGAGCGCGGGCCGCTCGCCCCCCACCTTCAGACGGCGGGCCAGCTTCGCCGCGGTGGTCGTCTTCCCCGAGCCCTGGAGCCCCACGAGCATGAACACCGTCGGCGGCACAGGGGCTTCGGCGGACGCCCGCGGATCGCTCCCGAGGAGCACGACGAGCTCGTCGTGCACGATCTTGACGATCTGGTCGCCCGGCCGCACGGACGCGAGGACGTTCTCGCCCAGCGCGCGCTCCTCGACCTTCGCGAGGAACGTGCGCGCGACCTCGTAGTTGACGTCCGCCTCGAGGAGGGCGCGCCGTACCTCGCGCAGCCCTTCCGCGAGCATCTTGTCCGTGATGACGCCGCGCTGACGTAACTTCCCGAGCACGCCGTCGAGCCGGTCGCTCAGCCGTTCGAACATCCGCCTGCCGTTGACCCCCCGCCAGCCGTTCGGTCGCGGGACCGGCGGGGCCCGCACACGCAAAGAGACGCGATGACCCCGCGTCTCGAGAATGGCCGTTGCCGCCCTGACCCGATTTCTACCCAGCCGCTAAGTTTAGGGCCGTAGCGGGCCCCGGGCAACGGTGCGGAGGCGGGCGGGCGGGCGAGAGCAGGATGTCTCGACTGTGGTGCGCGCCGGCCCGCGTAGACGCGCGCTCCCGTCAGCGACCACCGCCCGGGCCGGACCGCCGGACACCCCGGCGGAGCGTCTCGAGGGAGACGTCCAGGCCCCGGTAGAGCTCGTCGACGTCAGCCTTCGAGAGAGAGGAGGCGGGCGCCGCTCGCTCGGCGAGCGGGGCGAGTCGTTCCTCCAGCCACTTGCAGCTCATGGCGGCGGCGAACACGGCGGGTGACGCGCGTGTGTCGCCCTCGCGGAGTCCAGGCTCGACGGATCGCTCTCCCGCCAGACCCTCGACGGCCGCCGAGGCCCGGCGTATGGCCTCGTCGCCCCTCCCCTCCGCCCAGGCCGTGTATCCACCGAAGTAGTTCGCCACCACGCTGTGAGGATCCGATCCGAGCACTTCGTCGAAGCGGCGCCGAGCCCCCGACAAGTCCCCCCGTTCCAGCGAGATGATCCCGAGCCACAGCGGGACCCCGGTCTGCTCGCGGTTGATCGCCCACGCGCGCTCGAAGGAGGCGGCGGCCCGGTCGAGATCCGGCCGCACCCCGGCGTCGGGACACGCGTCGAGGATGCCGAGCTGCGCATGGCCCCGTCCGCTGCGGGGGTTCACCCGGACGAGGCGGTCGAGAACCTCCCTCGCCTCCTGCACGCGTCCCAGAGCGAGGCGCACGCTGCCGAGGTAATAGAGCGCATCCTCGTGCGAGCCGTCCACGGCGAGCGCCGCCTCGTAGGCCCGCCCGGCCTCCTCCAATCGTCCGGCCACCCGCAGCCGCGTGGCGGACCGGTAATGACCCCAGAAGCTGAGAACGGCCTCACGGGGGACCGGCTCGGCACCGCCGCCGGACGCCGCGGGCGGTCTGTCGCCGTCGGGTGCCCCACCCACGGGCTCCGGCGCCCACAGCTCCGCCCATTCGGCTTCGCCCGCGACCAGCCGCACCGCCCGGTCGGCCGGGATGCCGGTCCACGTCTGCCGCTCGCCATCGGGCCAGGTCACCTCCAGCGTGTCGACTACGTCGTGGTCCCCGAGGCCGAAGTGCTCGCTCGGGCTGTTCTGCGACAGGTAGGAGCTCTGCGACCCGATCCAGCGCACCTGCGTCGCGTCCCCGGCGACGAGCCGCAAGCGGGCTCCCACGGGCGGCGAGAGTCGGCGGCCGCGGAGCTCGACATGGATCCAGCGTCCCGCCCGGTCCCCCCCGTCGTTTCGAAGGAGCGCGGGCGCGGCGCCGTGGTTCATGACGAGAACGTCCACGTCGCCGTCCCGGTCGTAGTCCGCGAACGCGGCCCCGCGGCCCACGAGCGAGCGGGCGAAGTGCTCGCCGGCGACCGGCGAGACATCGAAGAAGCCCTCGGAGGGACCCCGGTTCCAGAACAGCTGATCCTTCATCGGCTCCAGGAGCTCCGGCCGGTCCTTCCGCGGAAACGTGCTGCCGTTCACCACGAACAGGTCGGGCCGACCGTCGTTGTCGTAGTCGAAGAACGACGTGCCCCACCCGATGTAGTCGAGCGCCACCTGTCCGAGTCCGAAGCGGTCGGCCTCGTCGATGAACTGGAGCGGCCGGGCAGACCGTCCGTCCACGGATCCGCCGGAGCCGGCTCCGTCGCGCAGCCGGTTGCTGAACAACGCGTTCTCCTGCGCGATCCAGTGCGTGATGAACAGGTCCATGTCGCCGTCGCCGTCCCAGTCCCCCACGGCGAGTCCCATCGCACCGCGATAGTCCGCCACCATCGCGGGGTGGCTCACGTCCTCGAACGTGCCGTCTCCACGGTTCCGATACAGCGCGTTGTCGGACAGGTCGTTGGCGACATAGAGGTCCAGCCGGCCGTCTTCGTCGAAGTCGGCCCACACCGCACCCAGGGACCGACCCTCCAGCCCCGCGACGCCCGCGCGCTCGGCCACGTCCCGGAACGTCCCGTCTCCCCGATTCTCGAGCAGCAGATTGCGCTCGGGGCGGAACGCGGAGGGGTTGAGGCTGGCCGGGACCTCGACGTCGTACTGGAGCGCCGACGCGCCGGCTCCGGCGCCCGGGGAATAGCGGACGTAGCCGGTCACGTAGAGATCCAGATCGCCGTCGCCGTCGTAGTCCCCCCACACCGCGCCGCTCCAGAACCCGACCAGCCCGGCGAGGCCGGCGGCCGCGGTCCGGTCGCTGAAGGTGCCGTCGCCTTCGTTCCTATACAGCGCGTTCTCCCCGAACGCGGTCACGACGAGGTCGATCCGTCCATCCCCGTCGTAGTCCCCCCAGGCGGCGGCCATTCCCTGTGCGCGGTGCTCGATGCCGGCCGAGTCGGTGACGTCGCGGAAGGTCCCGTCCCCCAGGTTCCGGTACAGGACGGAGCGGCCGGGGGCCGAGCGTTCCACCCCTGCGTCGTCCCCTTCCCTCCCGGGAAGGGGGCGCGCCACGTCGACGAGGAAGAGATCCGGCCAGCCGTCGTCGTCGTAATCGCCCCACGCGGCCCCGGAGCCCATGTCCTCCGGCAACTGCCCCGTGCGCCGGTGCGGGAAGTGCCGGAAGCGTATGCCGGCGGCCTCGGTCACATCGGTAAACGCCACCCTGGGCGGATTGTCGGGGAGCGCGCGCGTCAGCTGGCTCGTGAGGCCCTCGACGCTCTCGCCGGGCGTGTAGGTCTCACCGGAGCGCAGGGCGCCGAGAACGGCGAGCGCCCCGACGAGCGCGAGCCCGACGAACAGGGCGGCCGTCAGCGCGATACGCCGCCGGCGTCGAGACATGGAGCGGAGAGCCGGGATCATCGACTGCCGCCACCCCTATCCCGACCCCGAGCCGACTCGGATCGTCGCCTGTCCCTCGGACATGACGGTGACGGGCGAGGTGAGACCGGACTCCTCGCCGAACAGGAAGTTGAGCAGGAACTGGTCCGCCTTCCGGTACATCAAGCGCGCCGTCACGTGGAGCTCGACGACACGTGAGGGGGCGGTGAGCTCGAACCGGCCGGTCGTCTCCCCATCCACGGGGGCTCGGATCGCCTCCTGCGGCGAGGCCTCGGATCCGCTCGCCAGACCCGGGCACGCGAACGAGAACTCCGCCATGTCGGAGAATCCGGGAAACAGCGAGCGTCGGTACCGTACCCCGACCATCTCCCACAGGTTGTGGCGGTCGATGAGGTTGCCGTACTGGTCCACCGGCTCGGCCTTGAAGATGAAGGAGCCCGGCTCGATGAAGTGGCGCTCGTCTCGACGGCCGGTCTCGTACACCACGTTCCCGTCCTGATCGGCGACCTCGAGCTCGATCCAGGCCTGGATGATGTCCAGCGGCCCGGTCGGGAAGTCGTGCCCCACCTTGTTGTTCGTGACCGCCACCTGGATGCGCACATCCTCGCCGGGCTCGACCCGGGGCGGCGCCACGATCTCGATGGGTACGGCGGGGCCCTCCCTCCACTTGTCGGCGATCTCCGGGATGTCGATCTCGCCGCGCAGCCAGCGCTCCGTGAGCTCGGCCTGCCGCTCCGCTCCCTCGAGACCCAGAGCCAGCGGCATGAACTGGTTCGCGGCCAGGAAGCGGTGGCTCCGGTGCTTCCCGTCATCCAAAGCGCGATTGTAGTCCGCCGCATCGCCCCGGGCCGGGTCGCTCGATTCGGTGAGCGGCATGTGGCACTCCCGGCATTCAATGGTCCGGGTCGGATCCCCCGGCTCGTTCCAGCGGCTCTTGCGCCAGTTGTCGTACTGGTTCTGGAGCTGCACCCAGCCCACCTGGTTGATCTCCTCGTCGATGAACTGCTTGTGACAGGCCGCGCAGAACTCCGGGCTCTTGAACAGCGTGTGGCTCAGAGACTCCGTGTGGTGACGCGGATACGCGCGGATCAGGAAGTCGCTCGTCTTCTTGGGCAGGGCCCCCTCGGCGAGCTCGAACAGGTACCGATCCGGATGGTCCATCACGTAGTTCGCGTTCCCCTGCACATCCGTCTCGCGAATCGCGTGACACGAGAGGCAGGAGACTCCCTCGTCGTATCCGGCGTGCCCCGTCAGATCCTCGACGAACACGTTCTTGGTGCCCGCGAACAGGGAGATCGGATCGTGGCACCCCCCGCAGTAGCGGGTGGACTCGGCGCCGTTCTGCTTCGCCATCACGCTCTGGACCTGGACGAAGGCGGCGTCCATCGCCGACCAGCGGTGCGCGCTCACCGACCATTCCTTCGCGATCTCCTCGTGACAGCCCGCACTTCCGCACGACTGCGACCCGCTCAGAACCCGCTCATCGTACGGACCCCCGCTTTGCGTCGTGGCCAGGCTGGGGGCGAACGGCCGCTCCGGCCCGTACAGATAGCTGTAGTCGTCGGGGAGCTCCTCTTGGAGCTCGACGGGGCGGTAGGCGATCGTCCCGGCCGCTATCACGGCTGCCAGTCCCAGGATGAGGGCGAGCACCCCGAGGCCGTAGCGCCGCTGGCCGTGGCGGATCGACCGGATGCGATCCCCCGCCGACGCGCGACGCGTGCGGATCACCAGCGTCAGCAGGTGGGGGAGCGCCGCCGCCAGGAGGGCCAGCGTCGCGACGATGTGCACGAGGTCCCACGCGTAGGAGATGCGCGTCGCGAACAGGGCCTGCAGGGTGAGGACGACGCCCGAGACGATCGCCGCGGTGGTCGACAGGAGCGCGACGTACCCGGTAAGCTTGACGTGCGTCATCGGAATGCGCCGGTACCGGTTCCAATGACGCATCTGGTACCAGGCGAAGGGGACGAGCAGGAGGAGGCCCACCATCGTATGGACCAGCACCGCGACCTGATTCGCGACGCTGAACGGCAGCAGCCACAAGGAGAGGCCGGTCAGGGTCTCGAATGCGAGGAGGGCGGCCACACCGATCGCGAGCGTCCGCGTCCACTCGCCCTCGGGACTTGCCGTGCGGCCGGCGTTGCTCATGTCGGGCTCCGGTTGGCGGATCCAGTCCGGGCCCCGGCCCTTCGACGTGATGGTGGTGCCGGGAGCGGGGTGAATACAAGATTAGAAGATAGATTACTCATAAATTGACCGCCAGCCATGCTCTATTCCAGCCCATGCGAGTACGCCATCCGCGCGCTCACCGCCCTCGCGCTGCAACCCGGCGACCGCTGGGTGTCGGTGCCGGTGATCGCCGCCGAGGCCCACCTGCCCGAGCCCTACCTCGCCAAGATCTTCAAGGACCTGGTGCGGAACGGGACGCTCAGGTCCATGCGCGGTCCCGGCGGCGGGTACCGTCTCGCTCGAAGGGCCTCCGACATCCGGCTGCTCGATGTGATGGCGGCCATCGATGGAGTCGCCGGCCTCGACAGGTGCGCGGTCGGCCTCGACCCGTGCTCGGACGAGACCCCGTGCCCCCTGCACGAGGAGTTCAAGCGGGTGAGGGAGACGATCCGTTCCTACCTCACCTCGACCACGATCGAGGATCTGGCGACCGGCGTGCGGGAGAAGCGAGCCCTCCTTTCGGCCGGAGGCCGGATCGGACAGGAGTGAGGCCGGCCTCCGCCTAGGCGCATTCGGCGGTTCCGCCTCGGGCGAGCCGGATCGTCTCGCGACGCGCCGCTCCGACGGAGATGTAGCGGATCGGCACGCCCCCCCGCTCCTCGAGAGCGCACAGGTACGAACGCGCCTTCCCGGGCAACTCCGTCCACTCCCGGCACTCTGCGGTGCGTTCGCTCCAGCCGGGATGGCGCTCGTACACGGGAGTGACGCGCTCCAGGTCCGCGGCCGAGTCCGGGAATCCGTCCACCCTCTCGCCGTCGAGCTCGTACGCGGTCGCGACGAGGATCTCGTCCAGCGTGTCGAGCACGTCGAGCTTGGTCACCGCCAGGGCCGTGAGGCCGTTCACCCGACCGGCGTACCGGACGACGTTCGCGTCGAACCAGCCTGGACGCCGCGGGCGGCCGGTCGTAGCACCGAACTCCGATCCCAGCCGTCGCAGGCGCTCCGCCGCCTCTCCACCCAGCTCGGTCGGGAGCGGCCCGTTCCCGACACGGGTCGTGTAGGCCTTCACGACGCCGAGCACCTCGTCGATCAAGGTGGGGCCGATCCCCACCCCGGCCGCCGCCCCGCCGGCGGTGGTCGTGGACGACGTCACGAACGGGTACGTGCCGTGGTCGATGTCGAGCAGCGATCCCTGGGCGCCCTCGAGCAGCACGCGCCCTCCGGCAGCCAGCCCCGCCAGGAGCTCTTCGCCCGTGTCCGTGGCCAGCCCGAGCAGCGTCGCACGTACGTCCTCGAGGGCGGCCAGCACCGCGTCCACGTCGACGCCCTCGCTCGCGTTCAGCCGCTCGAGCACGGCGTTCGCGCTCGCCACGCCGCGGGCGACGATGTCCCGCGTCCGGTCCGGGTCCTTCAGGTCGCCGACGCGCAGCCCGGTCCGGGCGACCTTGTCGCGATAGGCCGGGCCGATCCCGCGTCCCGTGGTGCCGATCTTCTCTGTCCCCGGGTTGTTTTCGTGCGCGGCATCGAGCGCCCGATGATACGGAAGCACGAGATGCGCCCGCCGGCTGAGCCCCAGCCGGCCATCCAGGTCGATGCCGCGCGCCCTGAGGGCGTCCATCTCCTCGACGAGCGTCCACGGATCGATGACCACGCCGTTCCCGAGCAAACAGCGGGGCGTCGGAGAGAGGATCCCCGAGGGGATGAGATGGAGAACGAACTCGTCGTCGCCCACCCGCACGGTGTGCCCCGCGTTGGCTCCGCCCTGGTAGCGGGCGACGATCGTGGCCTGCTCCGAGAGCACGTCCACGAGCTTTCCCTTCCCTTCGTCGCCCCACTGCGCGCCGACGACCACCAGGCAACGCACGCTGTCGCTGAACACGGACAGACCCCTCCCCTCATACTCGCTACGCCGAACGTGGGCGGACGTACGTCCGCCGCGGGTCAGAACCTCGGGTGTTCGTCTTCGGGCGGTCGCCGCGGCTCCGGGGCGACCCGCGCTAGGCTTCGGCCCCCGACGAGGCGCCGAGCCCGGCCGCTTCCAGGGCGGCCTCGACCGCCGCGAGGCGATCGCCGGTCAGGGGCTGCAGTGGCGGCCGTGGCGGACCGCCGATGAGCCCGAGCGCATCGAGCGCCGCCTTCACGCCCGGCACCCCCAGACCGACGACCACGCTCTTGTGGAGCGGACCGATCCGCTCCTGGAGCGCCCCGGCGGCCGCCGTGTCGCCCTCCGTCCAGGCCGCGTACAGCCGCGTCGCCGAGCGGGTGGCGAGGAGCCCCACGCCGAGGATCCCGCCCGTGGCTCCGGCCTCGAGGGCCGCGTACAGGAGCGCGCCGGACCCTACGAGCACCGACCCGCGCGAGCCACACGCGTCCACCAGGGCCGCGAGGTTCGACAGATCCCCGGACGAGTCCTTGATGCCGACGATGTTCTCGTGCTCCACGAGACGTCCGACCAGCTCCGGGTCGAGCCGGACGGGGACGAACTTCGGGATGTGGTACACGATCACGGGCACGGGCGAGGCGTCCGCCACGCGCACGAAATGGTCGCGCAGCACCGCCGGCGACATGGCCGGCTGGTAGTAGGACGGCGAGCGCACCAGCACGGCGTCCGCACCGCGCTGCCCCGCCGCCACGGAGAGCGCCACCGCGTCCCGGGTCGCCTCGGCCCCCGTGCCCACGATGAGCCGGCGCCCTTCCGTGAGCGGCAGCGCGGCGTCCACGAGCGCGAGCAGCTCGTCGCGGCCCAGCAGGGGCGCCTCACCCGTGGATCCCGCCACCACGATCCCCGCCACGGGGTGCGCGAGCCAGGCGGTCAGATTGGACCGGAACGCCAAAACGTCCACGCCCCCCGCGTTGGCGAAGGGCGTGGTCACCGGCAGGTGGATTCCGTGCAGCGTCAGTGGATCGTGGCTCAGAACCGTCGCTCGCCCGTCATGAGACCGACCTCGCTTCTCACGGCCTGCAGGTCGGGGGCGTGCTCGCGCAGCGTCCTCATGTGGAGCTCGAAGTCGCTGGGATTCGAGGCCATCTCGAGCGCCGTGTCGTAGCCCACGATGCCCTCTTCCACGAGATCCATGAGGTGCTGATCGAACGTCTGCATCCCGTACTGCTGCCGACCGTTCTGCATCAGCTCCACGATCTCGGTCTGGGTTTCGCCACGCAAGATGCAGTCGCGGATCGCCGGGGTGACACGCATCACCTCCATGGCCGGGACCGTTCCGTTCCCGTCGGCGGTTCGGGCCAGACGCTGCGACACGATGGCCCGCAACGTGTCGGCCACACGGAAGCGGACGAGCTCCTCGTGCTGCTCGGGAAACATGCCGAACAGGTGCTTGAGCGCCCCGGTGGCGGTGGGGGCGTGCATGGTCGAGATGACGAGGTGACCGGTCTCGGCGGCCTCGACCGCGATCTCCGTCGTCTCCAGATCGCGCATTTCGCCGATCAGGATGATGTCGGGGTCCTGACGAAGCGCCTGGCGCAGCCCGCGACGGAAGGACTCGGTGTCGCTCCCGATCTCCCGCTGCGTGACGGTCGACATGTAGTTGTCGTGCCAGTACTCGATCGGGTCCTCGAGCGTGATGATGTGCTTCTTCCGGTTCTGGTTGATCCAGCTGATCATGGCCGCCTGCGTGGTGCTCTTCCCCACGCCGGTCGCCCCGGTCACGAGCACCATGCCGTGCGGCTCATCGCCGATCTTGGACAGGACGGGCGGCAGGTTGAGCTCCTCGAGCGTCGGCACCCGCCACGGGATCGTCCGCAGCACGACCATGAACGAGCCGCGCTGCTGGAGGATGTTGACGCGGAAGCGGGCCAGGTCCTGGAGCTCCCACGCGAAGTCGAGGTCCCAGATCTCGTCGATCCGGCGCCGGAAGGTCTCGTTGGGCAGGAGCTCGATCGCGATCTGGCGCGTCTCGTCTGGCGTGAACGGCGTCTCGGAGAGCGGAACGAGGTCTCCGTGAATGCGCGCGCGGAACACGTCCTTCGCCTTGATGTGGATCGACTGCGCACCCCGCGCGACGGCGGCTCGAATCAGGCGCTCCATCAATTGCATCGGGTCCCTGCTCCTTGTCCGGCCGGTTGCGGGACGTCCGGGCCGGTCACGGCGGACCGCCCCACGCGGTGTGAGCGCAATCGGCGTTCCAACGTGTCGGAGGGAGGGGGATCGAGCGCCGGGCCGGGCGACCCGGGCGGTCCGCGCCCGGCCGGTCCCGGAGATCGCAGGAGCTCAAGTCTCGTGCCGACAAGGAGTTGAAACCCTTCCGCGCCGACGCGAGCCACACGGAGGGAGCCCGAAGCGGTCGACGGTCGGTTCGGTGCGTGTTCGGTCGAGGCCGAGCACGGGGCGTCGAGAGGCAAAGCGCCACGCCGTCATCGTATTGCGCGAACCGGAGTTCGGGCGTCGTGCCGCCGGGGAGGGAGCTACTCCACGCTCACGCCGCGCACGCGCCGGTCCTCGAACAGGTGCTCCGCGAGCGCGCGCTGATCGCGCTCGCGTCCACGCACGCGGTAGGTCACGTCGAGCCCGCTCTCCGTGCTCTCGAGCTCGAGCGTGTGCGTGTCGAACCCGAAGCCCTCCAGGCGCTCCCTCAGCCAGGCATGGCCCTCGGCCTCGTTCGACAGCCGCACCCGGATGGTGAGGGTCCCGTGGTTGAAGAAACGGGCCTCGATCCACCCGAGCACGGTGAGGGTGAGCATCACGAGCACCGTGCCGCCCACGGCGACCCCGTAGGAGCGCAGCCCCACGGTGAGCCCGATCGCGGCCGCGACCCACAGCGAGGCGGCCGTCGTGAGCCCCACGACGTTGCCCCGGTGGACGAGGATCGTGCCCGCGCCGAGGAACCCCACGCCCGACACGACCTGGGCCGCGATGCGGGCCGGATCGGCGCGCACGAGGTCGTGCAGCGCGAGCGAGGCGGCAGCGATGGATGCCTCGGTGAACAACTCGGCGCCCACGGTGATCAGGATGACCGTGCGCAGGCCGGCCGGCTTGCCCCGCATCTCCCGCTCTATGCCCACCGCGGCCCCGAGGGTGAGTGCGAGCAGCAGGCGGCCGAGGACGCCGACCTCGAGCCATGACGGCACCACCGACAGCCAGTCCGCCATCGAGCCTCCCGACCGCCCTCAGGTCCCCGCCGGGACGGGGATCTCCCGCAGCCCCATCCGCCGGTACACCTCGGTCATGGTCTCCTCCGCCACGCCCCGAGCCCGCTCGGCCCCCGCCGCCAGGATGTCGTGCACGCGCTCCGGGTGCGCCTCGAGCGCCTCGGCGCGCTCCCGGATCGGGCCCAGACGCTCGCTGATGCTGTCGGCGAGGATCCGCTTGCAGTCGACACACCCGATGGTGGCCGTCTGGCAGCGGATCTCGATCTCCTCGCGCTCCGCCGGGTCCGTGAAGAACTCGTGCAGCGCGAATACGTTACACACGTGGGGGTTCCCCGGATCGTCCTTGCGCACCCGGGCCGGATCGGTCACCGCCGTGCGCACGGCGGCCCAGATCTCCTCGGGCGAGCCGAGCAGCGGGATCGTGTTGTTCCGCGACTTCGACATCTTGGAGACGCCGTCCAGCCCGAGGATCCGGCGCCCCTCACCGATCAGGGCCCGAGGCTCGGGGAGGTAGTCGCCGAAGCGCGCGTTCCAGCGGCGCGCGATCTCGCGGGTCAGCTCCAGGTGCTGACGCTGGTCCTCTCCGACGGGGACGAGATCGGCCCGGTACAGCAGGATGTCGGCCGCCTGGAGGATCGGGTAGTTGAGCAGCCCCGCGTTGACCGCTTCCCGGCCGGCGGACTTCTCCTTGAACTGCGTCATCCGGTACAGGTCGCCGAGCGGGGTGACCGTGGTGAGCAGCCACGTGAGCTCGGCGTGCTCGGGCACGTGGGACTGGACGAAGATCGTGCAGCGCTCGGGGTCGAGCCCGGCCGCGATCAACGAAACGGCCAGATCGAACACGCGCCGCGGGAGCTCCTCCGGCTCGTAGTCCTGGGTGACCGCGTGCAGGTCCACGATGCAGTAGAAGCAGTCGTACTCGTCCAGCAGCGCGACCCAGCTCTGGATCGCCCCGAGATAGTTGCCGAGATGCGCCTCGCCGGACGGCTGGATGCCGCTGAGGACTCGCTTGCGCCGGTTCATGATCCGCGTAGTATCGCGGCACGTCTCGCCACACGCGAGCCCCGGTCCTCCGACCCCGTGGGGAGCCCCATGACCTCGAGCGCCGCGACCCATGACGCGGGCCGTGACGACGCCATGCTGCGCGTGGCGCTCGACGCGGCGCGGGAGGCCGCGGAGCTCCACCACGAGCATGCGGGAAGCCTGACGCCCGAGCGCTGGTCGGAGAAGGGCACCTCGGACTTCGTCACCGAGATCGACCGCGAGTCCGAGCGGCGCATCGTGGAGCGCGTGCGGACGGCGTTTCCCGGCGACCGCGTCCTGGCCGAGGAGGGCTCCGGCACGGACCACACCACCGACGGGCGGGCGGCGCTGTGGATCATCGATCCGCTCGACGGGACGACCAACTGGCTGCACGGATACCCCGAGTACGCGGTCTCGATCGCGGCACTGGACGCGGCCGGGCTCAGGATCGGCGTGGTGCTGAACTCGGTCACGGGCGAGGCGTTCACCGCCGTCCGAGGGCGCGGCGCACGCCGGGACGGCGTTCCGATCGAGGTGTCCGGTGTGTCCGAGCTTCGTCTCGCGCTTCTCGGGACCGGGTTTCCGTTCAAGCGGCCCGCGATGATCCCCGACTACCTGCGGGTGCTGGGTCGAACGCTCCAGGAGACGAGCGGCGTGCGGCGCGGCGGCGCGGCCTCCCTCGACCTGTGCGACGTGGCCTGCGGCCGTCTGGACGCGTTCTGGGAGCACTGGCTCATGCCCTGGGATGTGGCCGCGGGAGCGCTCGTGGTGCTCGAGGCGGGCGGGACGTTCGACGCCCTGCCGGGGTCACCGGAGCCCACGTTGGCGGCAGCCGCGGCCGAGGGCCTGGCGATCGCGCGCGTGTTCGCGACCGGCGGCTCGACGGGCGCCGACGGAGAGGCGACCGGGACCGGGCGGACTCCGATCGCGGACCGCGGTGCGGCGTTCATGGCCGGAAACGGGCGCGTGGACGGGGCGTTCCGACGTCTGCTGACCGGGGCTCTCGCCGGCGAATCCGACCGGGGCTAGGCGGTGACGGCCAGCTCGGCGCGGCGCGCCACGATCGCCTCCGCCAGCGGCGCGGCACCGAAGCGCACCGGGTCCGTGACCGGGAGCCCCGTGACGCGCGCGGCATCCTCGACGGCGCGGCGCGCCTCGTCCTCCCCGATGTCGTAGGTGGCCAGCGACACGCCCACCACGCGGCCCGGCGTATCCGGGCGCGCCCACGAGAGCGCCTCCTCGTACAGCGCGGCGACCCGATCGAGGGGCGGGATCGCGACCCAGTCGTAGCTTCCCCCATAGATGGTCGGCCGGCTCGGCATCGCGCACAGGATCATCGCCTCGGGCAGGCTCCCGTGCAGGAGTCCCAGCGTGACGCCCGAGTACCCCGGGTGCATCAGCGACCCCTGCCCCTCGACGAGCACCACCTCCTTCCCCTCCCCGGCATCGAGCGTCACGCGCTCGGCGGCCCCGGCCACGAAGTCGGACGCGACGGCGTCCACCGCGATCCCGGCTCCGGCCACGAGGATCCCCGTCTGGCCGGTGGCCGCGAAGCCGGTCGACAGGCCACGGTCCTCGAGCTCGCGGCGCGTCTCGAGCGCGGCGGTCATCTTGCCCACGTTGCAGTCCGTGCCGACCGTGAGGACTCGGAGCGCCGCGGTCGACCGCGCCCTGCCGGTGCCCACCGGGAGCCGCCCCGGGGGCTTGCGGAGGTCGACGAGCGCGCGGCCGCGCTCGCGGGCCAGGGCCGCCAGCGCCGGATCGTCCCCCAGGAAGGTGTGCAACCCGCTCCACACGTCGAGCCCCTCCCGGAGCGCCTCCTCGAGCAGGGGCCGCCAGGCGTCGGGGAGGGCTCCTCCCTGCGGCGCGATCCCGATGAGGAGGGCGTCCGGGCGCGGATCCCGCTCCAGCGCCGCCGCGAGGGTGGACAGGATCGGGATGCCCGCCCCGAACCCGATCACTTCCGCCACATCCCGCCCCGCGTGCCCCGAGTCGAGGATCGACGACACCCGCTCGGGGAGGTAGCGGATCGCCGAGGCCGCGGTCTTGGCCGACTCGACGCCGAACGCGCCCTCGGCGAGGATGGTGAAACGGGGGGGCGTCATCCGCCCCCCCGTCGAGGTTCCCACGCCGCGGCCGGGCCGCGGAGCGTCCTGTTGGAGCTCAAGCCTCTCCGGACCGCGCTTCGGGCTCCTCCTCCTCTTCCGAGGACCCTTCCTCCTCGGCGGCCGCTTCGGGTTCGTCGCCCCCGGTCTCGTCCGCCACGATCTCGGCTTCCGGGATCTCGTCGTCGCCCGACTCGAGCGCCTTCGGCGCGGCCTCCTCCACCGACGGCAACAGACCCATCTCGGACTTGAGTGCCAGGAGCTTCTCCTCCACCGCCGCATCGCCGCCCGCCTCGAGCGCCTTGAACTCGTGCACCAGCGTGTCTCCCGACAGCTCCTCGGTCACCTCGGCCGTGGCGATCGCCTTCCGCTCGGCGCTCTCGATCTTCTCGGCCATCTGGTCGAAGGCGCGGAACGCGCTCTTGTCCTGGAGCCCGGCCATCGTGTCGTGGATGCGCTGCTGAGCCTCGGCGCGCTTCTGCTTCGCGATCAGGAGGTTCTTCTTGCGCTTGGCCTCCTCGATCTTGGCATTGAGCTGCCGCAGCGAGTCCTTGAGACGCTCCGTCTCGGAGCGGTGCTTCTGCCACTGGTCCTCGAGCTCGTGCGCGTGCTGGGCGTGCTCCTGCCCCCTCACGAGCGCCTGCTTCGCCAGATCGTCGCGGCCCTCCCGGATGGCGAGCCGCGCCCTGCGCTCCCATTCTTCGGCCTGCGAGCGCTCTTCCTCGAACTGCGAGCGGAGCTTGCGCTCGTCCGCGATCGCCACGGCGACTTCCTGCTTCGCCTGGGCCAGCTGCCGGCGCATGTCCTCGATGATCTGACCCAGCATCTTCTCGGGGTTCTCGGCCCGGGCGATGAGGTCGTTGATGTTCGATCGGATCAGCCGTGAAAGACGGTCGATGATGCCCATGTATCAGGCCCCTACTCGTTCGAGATCTCGAGCGTGAGCTCCGGAAAGTGCGCCGTGATGGCGAGAGCGAGGCTCTCGAGCGACGCGCGGAACTCCGAGAAATCCAGGTTCTCCAACTCCAGCGTATCGCCCAGGGTCACCTGCCCGTCCTCGACCCCGTAGGCGCCGTGGACGAGGTCCTGGGCGTTCAGCTCGAGCAGGCGGCGGTACAGGCGCAGCTGGTCCTCGTCGTCGATCGGGACGGAGCGAATGTCCGACCGCAAGACGACCACCGGGGGCTGGTGCGTGACGACGATGCCCGGGTGTCGGCCCGGTTGCGCGGTCACGACGTGGACGATCCAGATCCCTTCTCCGAGCTCCTCGAAATCCACCTCCGCGCGGATGAGGAAGCTCTCGATGTCTTCTCGGTTCACCATCAGTCCGTTCCCTCGCTTTGCGCGCCGGCGGTTCGATCGATCCCCCGATCGCGCGGTGTGGGAATCGCGGCCACGGACGGCGCGCTCTCGAGCAGGCGCGTCATGAAGCGCTGCTCTTCAGTCAGGCGCTCCACGCGGTCGGTCAGGTCCTCGACCCGCTCTCGGAGCTCGGCCAGCTCCGCCTCGCTGCCCGGGTCGACGGCCGGACGCTCCGGTTGCCGCTCGAAGAACTTCGACATCACCTCGCCGCAGGTCACCAGACCCACGATGATGATGATGAATGCGAATACGGTCATCCTGTGCTTCGCCGGGATTCCATTCCCATGTCGCTCTCCGTACGAACTGCCGGAATCGGCGGTTTCGGCGCCGGCCCCGGAGCGTCCCGTCCGCGCGCGTCACCCGGCCTCGCCACGCGTACGGGGATGGGGCCGTGTCGAGCGTCGCGAGCGGGGAAGAGTAACGCACTTCGGTCGGGCTTTTCAACCGATCGCACCCCCTTCGCCCCTCGGCCACGGGACGGCGACGATGAGACGATCGACCATGCCGCGCGCCGCCGAGCGCGCACGGCATCGCGCTGGCGGCTGCCCCGCCGCGACTATAGACTTTGCGGGTCCAACGCAACGACTGGTTCGGGGCGCGGAGGATCGTGTGGGGACCCAGCTGTTTTCGGTGGCGCGTATGCCGCGAGGAGGGCGCGTCATTGCCTCCAGGTCGCGATCCCGCGGCCGAGCACCCCGATGGTGCGGCCCGGGATGAGCCAGCGCGGAGGCCGCCCGGTGTTCTCTCGTCGGATCGCCTCCGTCTTCGAGCGGCTGGTGGAACAGCGGGCGCGCCACCGGCGGACCGTGGCCCTCATCCTGTACGCCGGGATCAGCGCCCTCGCCTACGGGCTCTCTTACCTCCTCCGCTTCGAGTTCGCCATCCCAACGAGGTGGGTGGGGACGCTGCTCGCGACGCTCCCGCTGCTGGTCGTCGTGCGACTGCTGTTCTCGTGGGTGTTCCGCCTGGCGGTGGGACGCTGGCGATTCGTGGGGACCGAGGACGTCCGTCGGCTGGTGGCGGCCACGACCGTCGGGAGCGCGCTCTTCTTCGTGCTCGCCTGGACGATCGATTTCGTGCCCAGAGTCCCGCGATCGATCATCCTGATCGAATGGTTCGTCACCACGCTCGCGACTGCGGGCGTATGGGTGAGCTACCGACTCGTGTTCGAGCGGTCGCGTCGCGTGCAGGACGATCGCCACCTGAACGCGAAGCGGGTGCTGATCGTGGGAGCGGGAGAGGCGGGGAACCTCCTGGCGCGGGAGATCCGACGCTTCCCCACCGGCTACCGGCTGGTGGGGTTCGTGGACGACGATCCCGTCATGCGCGGATCGACCGTGCGCGGCGTGGAGGTGCTCGGGTCCACGGAGGAGCTGACCGCGATCGCCGAACGGGTCGGCGCCGACGAGATGATCATCGCGGTCCCTTCCGCGACTCCGTCGGAACTGCGCAGGATCGTCGAGCGCTGCGAGCCCCTGGGCCGGCCGTTCAAGGTGCTTCCCGGGATCGCTCAGGTGTTGGATGGCCAGATCCATCTCGATCAGCTGAGGGCCCTGCGCATCGATGACCTCCTGTCGCGCGAGCCGGTCACCCTCGAGCTCCCCGAGGTGCAATCGGAGCTGACCGGAAAGAGGGTCCTCATCACGGGCGGCGCGGGATCGATCGGATCGGAGCTGGCTCGGCAGGTCGCGTTGTACGACCCCGCCGGTCTCGTGCTTCTCGATCACGCGGAGAGCGACCTGTACTTCCTCGAACGCGAGCTCCGGGAGCGACACCCGCGGCTGACGCTGACATCCGTCGTCGGCGACGTGCTCAACGAGTCGTGCCTGGAGGAGCTGTTCGAGCGGACCCGGCCCCAGCGCATCCTGCACGCGGCCGCCTACAAGCACGTGCCGTTGATGGAGTCGAACGTCCGGGAGGCGATCCGCAACAACGTGGTCGGGACGTGGGCGGTGGCTCGGGCCGCGGGTCTGGCGAGGGCGGAGAGCCTCACGCTGATCTCGACCGACAAGGCCGTCGAGCCCACGAGCGTCATGGGGGCCACGAAGCGGGTGGCGGAGCGGGTGTGCATGGCGTGTCAGGAGCGCTACCCCGACACCGGGTTCGTCGCTGTGCGGTTCGGCAACGTCCTCGGCAGCCAGGGCAGCGTGATCCCGCTCTTCCAGAAGCAGCTGCGGGAGGGGCAGCCGCTCACCGTGACCGATCCCGACGTGACGCGGTATTTCATGACCCTATCCGAAGCAGTGCAGCTGGTCCTCCTGGCATCGGTCCTCAAGGAGGCCCGCGGACACATCACCATGCTGGACATGGGGGAGCCGGTGCGCATCCTCGATCTGGCTCGCAATCTGATCCTCCTCGCGGGCCTCACCCCCGGAAAGGACGTCCAGATCCGCTTCATCGGACTGCGGCCCGGCGAGAAGCTCCGCGAGAAGCTGGAGGCGCACACGGAGACGACCACCCCGACCGAGTTCGAGAAGGTCCGCATCGTCCGGCGCACGCGGCCCTCGGGAGACGCGTCCATCATCCGCGAGCTCGAGGTCCTCGAATCGCGGCTCGCCGGGTTGTCGGACGACGCGTTGCGCACAGAGCTGTTCGCCCTCGTGTCGGATGACGGACGAGCGTCCCCTTCCGAGCTCGTGGGGTCGTCTCCGTCGACGCGAGCGGTCGATTGAGCCCGGCCGCCGGGACGCCCTGAAATGCTGTCCGGAAAGACGATCCTGATCACGGGCGGGACCGGCTCGTTCGGCCACACGGTGCTCGAGTACCTCCTCGAGAAGGACGCGGGGGAGGTCCGCATCTTCAGCCGGGACGAGAAGAAGCAGGACGAGATGCGGAGCCAGGTGCGGGACGAGCGCGTCCGGTACTACATCGGCGATGTGCGCGACCGCGCCAGCGTCGAGGCCTCCATGCCGGGGACCGACTACGTATATCACGCGGCGGCCCTCAAGCAGGTTCCCTCGTGCGAGTTCTATCCCCTCGAAGCCGTGAAGACGAACGTCCTCGGCACCGAAAACGTCCTGAGCGCCGCGCGGCGGCACGGGGTCTCGAAGGTCATCTGTCTCAGCACCGACAAGGCCGTGTATCCCATCAACGCCATGGGCATGTCCAAGGCGCTCATGGAGAAGGTGATGGTCGCGCAATCCCGCACCGCCGACCACACGATCATGGTGGGGACGCGATACGGCAACGTGATCGCCTCCCGGGGCTCCGTCATCCCGCTGTTCATCGACCAGATCCGGAGGGGGGAGGCTCTCACGGTCACCGATCCTTCCATGACTCGGTTCATGATGTCGCTCCAGGAGGCGGTCGATCTCGTTCAGTACGCGTTCGAGCACGGCCGCCCCGGAGACATCTTCGTGCAGAAGGCCCCGGCCGCGACGCTCGGTGACCTCGCGGCCGCCCTCCTCGAGCTGTTCGAGGCCGACAACCAGATCCGGGTCATCGGCACCCGGCACGGGGAGAAGTTGTTCGAGACGCTCCTGACGCGTGAAGAGCTCGCCAGATCGGAGGACCTGGGCGCGTACTACCGGATCGCGCCGGATACCCGCGACCTCAACTACAGCAAATACTTCTCCGAGGGCGAGGAGCGGATCACCGCCGAGCACGACTATACGTCGCACAACACGCAACGGCTCGGGATGGAAGAGCTGAAAGACCTCCTGATGGGCATCGGCGACATCCGTCGGAGCGTCGAGAAGGCGACATGAGGACGGTTCTCGTCACCGGCGCGAACGGGTTCATCGGAAAAAACCTCCTCCTCCGTCTGGAAGAGGAGGACCCTCCCGTTCGACGGCTCGCGATCACCCGGGAGGACCCTCCCGGGAGCATCGCCCAGAAGCTCCGCGAGGCGGACCTCGTGTATCACCTGGCTGGCTCCAATCGACCGGAGCGCAGGGAGGAGCTCTACGAGGTGAACGCGGGCCTCACCGAGCAGATCGTGCATCAGCTGGTCGAGCAGGGGCGCACGCCCCCCATCGTGCTGGCCTCTTCCACGCAGGCGGAACGGGACAACGACTACGGCCGCAGCAAGAGGCAGGCGGAGGAGGTGCTGGAGCGCTGGGCCGGCGAGCACGGTGGTAGGGCCGTCATCTATCGACTGACCAACGTGTTCGGCAAATGGGCCCGGCCTGACTACAACTCGGTCGTGGCGACGTTCTGCCACAACCTGGCTCGAGACCGGCCGATCGAGGTCCACGATCCCGCGACCCCGCTTCGACTGGTCCACGTGGACGACGTGCTCGAGCGTTTCCGCTCGCACCTCGCGGTCGAGCCGCCCCCGGGGGTGGCGCGTGTCGAGGTGACGCCCGTATTCGAGGTCACCCTGGGCGAGCTCGTCGGGCACTTGCAGGCGTTCCGCGAGCTGCGCGAGACGCTTCGTCTTCCGGACATGAGCGACCGCTTCGTCCGTCTCCTGTACTCTACGTATCTCTCCTACCTGCCCCCGGATGGGTTCGCGTACGATCTGGTGGAGCGGAGCGATGAGCGCGGGAGGCTCGCCGAGCTGTTGAAGTCCGAGCGCTTCGGACAGATCTTCGTTTCGACCACGCGTCCGGGTGTCACGCGGGGCAACCACTTCCACCACAGCAAGGCGGAGAAGTTCTGCGTTGTGCGGGGCGATGCCGTCATCCGATTCCGCAAGCCGGGCGAGGACGCCGTGCTCGAGTATCCCGTCTCCGGGGACCGCTCCCGGGTGGTCGACATCCCCCCCGGGTATACGCACAGCATCGAGAACGTCGGCGACGAGGAGATGGTCGTGCTGTTCTGGGCGAACGAGGTGTTCGATCCGGATCGGCCCGACACCCGGTACCTGAAGGTCGAGGAATGAGCTCCTTCAAGGTCGTGACGGTCGTCGGAACGCGACCGGAGATCATCCGGCTGTCGAGGGTGATCGCGAGGCTCGACGAGGCTCCCGCCGTCGAGCACGTCCTCGTACACACCGGTCAGAACTACGACTACGAGCTCAACGAAATCTTCTTCGAGGACCTCGAGCTGCGGAAGCCGGACCACTTCCTCGATGCCGCCGGGACGACCCCGGCCGTCACGATCGGGCGTCTGCTCGAGCGCATCGACCCGTTGCTCGCCGAGGAGGCGCCCGACGCGTTTCTGGTGCTCGGCGACACCAACAGCTGCCTGAGCGCCCTGTGCGCGAAGAAGCGGAAGATCCCGATCTTCCACATGGAGGCGGGGAACCGGTGCTTCGACCAGCGCGTGCCGGAGGAATCCAATCGGAGGATCGTGGACCACCTGGCGGACATCAACCTCACCTACAGCGACATCGCACGGCAGTACCTTCTCGCCGAGGGACTGCCGGCCGACCGGATCATCAAGACCGGCAGCCCGATGTTCGAGGTTCTGGACCACTACCGTCCGAGGATCGAGGCCTCCGATGTCCTCGACCGCCTGGGTGTGGAACGCGGCGGCTATTACGTCGTGTCGAGCCACCGCGAGGAGAACATCGAAAGCGAGGAGCGGTTCTCGGGTCTGGTCGAGATCCTGCACTCGCTGTCCGACGAGCGGCCGGTGATCGTCTCGACCCATCCGCGCACGCGCGACATGATCGAGGCGCGGGGCGTCGCGTTCGACGAGCGCGTCCGGCTGCTGAAGCCCCTCTCGTTCACCGACTACGTGCGACTTCAGATCGAGGCCACTGCGGTGTTGTCGGACAGCGGGACCATCTCGGAGGAGTCCTCGATCCTCAATTTCCCGGCCCTGAACATCCGGGAAGCGCACGAGCGACCGGAGGCCATGGAGGAGGCGGCGGTGATGATGGTGGGCACGAGCGTCGAGCGGGTGCGGCAGGGGCTGGGCGTACTGCGTGAGCAGGGGCGCGGGGAGACACGGACCCTGCGGCGGGTGGAAGACTACGCCATGCCCAACGTGGCCGAGAAGGTGCTGCGGATCCTGTTGTCCTACACCGATTACGTCAGACGCGTGGTGTGGTCGCGCGCGTGACACGTTCCACCGGTCCTTCCGGCGTTCGCCTGTTCAATACCTTCGAGCCGGTCACCGATCTGTACCGCGAGCTCGTCCCCCGCATCGTGAGTAGCGGGGCGCCGGTGACGGTGTACGCGAGCCGTGCGGAGTACCGACCCGGCAGAAGCCTGCCGGCGTTTCTGGCGGGGCTCGAACGCGCGCGGCTCCGTCGACTCGCCAACCTCGGTCTGCATGCCCGGCACGGCACCCTGGCGAAGGGGGTGATCGGCGTCGCGTACTTTCTCGATGCCCTCGCCCGGACGCTCCTGGCCCCTGGTCGTCACCGGAACGTCTTTCTGACCCAGCCGCCGTTCATCCCGGTGCTTGGGCTGATCCTGTCGAAGCTCAGGAGTCAGCCGTACTGCGTGATCCTCATGGATCTGCAGCCGCAGCTGGCGGTGGCCGTCGGAGTCCTGTCGCGCGATTCGCTGGCGTATCGGATCCTGCACCGGGTGATCGGGACCGCCCTCAGGAATGCCGATCGCGTCGTCGTGATCGGGCGCTGCATGGCGGACACGGCGCGACGAGAGGGCATCCCCGAGGGAAGGTTGAGGGTGATCCCCAACTGGGCGGATCCCGACCGGATCCACCCCATCCCGCACTCCCGGAATCGCTTCCGACGCGAGATGGGGTGGGGCGAGCGCTTCGTGGTGATGTACGCGGGCACGCTGGGGTACGCCCAGTCCCTCGAGTCGCTGGTGGCGGCGTCGGAAGGACTCGCGCGAGACACCGGCATCGTGTTCGTGGTCATCGGGGAGGGCGTGCGCCGCGCCGCGCTCGAAGAGCGGCTGGCGCGCTCCGGGTCGACGAACGTGGAGCTCCACCCGTTCATGCACCGTCGGTTCGAGCTCTCCGAGATCCTGTCGGCCGCCGATGTCCACTTCGTCCCCCTGCACCCCGACGTCACCGGTCTGGCCGTCCCTTCGAAGACGTACGGGATCCTGGCGGCCGGTCGACCGTTCATCTTCCAGGGGAGCGAGCGCTCGGAGATCGCGCGGCTGGCGCGCGACGAGGATGTCGGGATCGTGGTTCCGCCGCGGGCACCCGATGCCATCGCGTCGGCGGTTCGGGACCTCGCGGGGCATCCCGACCGGGGGCGGGCTCTCGGTCGGCGCGGCCGGGCGCTCTGCCAACGGGCCTGGAAGGACGGGGGGCCCGCGGCGGCCTACGAGGCCGTGCTCGCGGAGCTCGACGGAACGGGCCGCGGCTCAGGGCCGGCGTGAAGCGCGTCGCCGAGTCGCGGGCGGGGTGGCGCGGGCGCCTCCCGGCGGGCCTGTTACCCTCGGAATACCCGCTGCTGCTGGCCCTGTCCGGCGCAGGCGTGTTCCTCGGGGTCGTGCGCGAGGGGCTCCTCATCCTGTTTTTCGGGTTCTCCGACACGACCGACACGATCCACCTGTACCTTCTCGTCACGTATTCGCTCGGGCTCCTGACGGACCCGATCCGCCTCGCCGGTCTCAACCTCTTCCAGACGCTCCCCCGGCGAGACGTGATGGCATCCGCAGCGCTCGTCGTGGTCCCGTTCGGGATCCTCGTGGCCGTCACCACGGCGACCCTCGCCGGGCGGCCGATGGAGCTTCCGCTGCTGGCCGGGATCACGGCGACGGGCGTACTGATGCAGCTCAATCAGCTCACGATGGCGTACAAGCAGCGCGGCGGCGCCGTCGTCCCCACACAGATCGTCACGCTGGCGCCCAACCTCATCCTCATCCCCGGCATCGTCCTCGTCGGGCTGGGCGGAATGCGGAGTCCGGCCACGGGCGTGCTCGTGTGCTTCTTCATCGTGCCGATCGTCCAGTTCTTCCTCCTCACCCTGATCGAGGACGAGCAGCCTGCGATCGGCGGGCCGACGCCGTCCCGGCTGAACCGCCTGCGGCTGTTCGCGAAGCACTCCCTCACCGCAGTCGGCAAACAGGGGTTCGAGATCGTGGCCCGCACGACGGTGATCGCGCTGGGCGAGGGATTCCTTACCGCATTCAGCCTCGTCACCCGCATCTACGCGTCGCTCAAGCTCGTCCTGGTCGACACGTTCATCGGGGCCCGGATCAAGGGCTGGACCACCACGGAGACGATCGTCGAGGTGCCGCGCGGGCTGCAACTCGCCCTCCATCCCCTGTTCCTCCTCGGCCTCACGACCGCCGGCCTCTCCGTGGCTCTCGCGTCCACGGCCACCGACACCCGTCTCGTGTTCTCGCTCGTGTACGTCGGATTCCTGCTGGTGGGGTTTCCGTACGATGCCGGGGCGCGAATCCTGTACTTCAGGAGCAATGCGAGGATGATACCGGAGGCTCTGATCGTCAGGATCGCCTTCCTCGAGATCCTGTTCGCCGCCGTCGCGTTCGGAATCACACGCATCTCGATCCGTCACGTGCCGATCGCCCTGCTCGCCTGGTACCTGGTCAAGTCCGCCGCCCAGTGCTGGATGATCCTGAGGACGCTCCGGCCAGGGGCCCGGACGGGGTGAGGACGCGCATGGGTCCCGGCTCGAGCGACCACTTCGTTCCGGTCATCATCCTCGGGGCACCCCGTTCCGGGACGAACGTCCTCAGGGACGTCCTCGGCTCCCCTGCCTCCGCGGTCACCTGGCCGTGCGACGAGATCAACTACCTCTGGAGGCACGGCAACCGGGCGTTTCCTTCGGACGAGCTGCCGCGGGTGGCGGCGACCGATTCCGTTCGAAGCTTCGTGCGTGCCCGGTTCGAGCGCCTCGCGGGGCCGGGGATCACGCACGTGATCGAGAAGACGTGCGCGAACTGCCTGCGGGTGCCGTTCGTCGACGCGATTCTCCCCGACGCGCGGTACATCCACATCGTCCGGGACGGACGGGACGCCGCGCTGTCGATCATGAAGCGGTGGACGGGCGGGGCGGCTCTCGGCTACGTGTTGCGGAAGGCCCGCTTCGTTCCCCCCGTGGACGTCCCGTACTACGCCTGGCGCTACCTGAGATCGAGGCTGGCCCGCTTCGCGCGCCCCGACGGGGCAGTGGGGAGCTGGGGTCCGAGGTTCGACGGAATCGACGAGCTACTGAGGGAGGGGCCCCTGTCGCGCGTGTGTGCCGAACAGTGGCGCCGGTGCGTGCGGGAGGCGGCCGACGCCCTCGAGCGGCTCCCGGCGGAGCGCTCGATCCGCGTGCGGTACGAGTCTTTCGTCGAGGCGCCGGAGCTCGAGGCGGCACGGATCGCCGACTTCGTGGGGCTTTCGCCACCCGACGGAGGATGGCGGGCCCACACGACCGGGGTGCACCGTGACGGCGTGGGCCGCTGGAAGGCCGAGGCGCAGGCGATCGCCGACCTCCTCCCCTTCCTCGAGCCCGAGCTCCAACGCCTCGGGTACGGTGGCGACTAGCCGCATGTCCGCTCAGGTGCGTTGCCCGATGTGGAAGCGCGGGCTGGACCTCGTCGTGGTCGTGGCGACGGCCCCGGTGACCCTACCCATCATCGCGCTGTCGTGTCTCATCGCCCGGCTGGACACGGGCGAGAGCGGTCTCTACCGGCAGACGCGGGTCGGCCTGGAGGGACGGAGGTTCTCGATCCTGAAGATCCGCACCATGAGGGCGGGTGCCCAGGAAGGGGGACCCGTCACGATCCGCGACGACCCGAGGGTCACCCGCCTGGGCCGCGTGCTGCGGCGACTGAAGATCGACGAGCTCCCCCAGCTTTGGAACGTGTTCAAAGGCGACATGACGCTCGTGGGGCCGCGGCCTGACGTGTCCGGCTTCGCGGATCGCCTGGAAGGTGCAGATCGCATCGTGCTGTCGGTGAGGCCCGGGCTCACGGGACCCGCGAGCCTGGCGTTCCGGGACGAGGAGACGCTCCTGGCCGAGACTCGCGATCCTGTTCGCTTCAACGCGCGAGTGCTGTTTCCCGCCAAGGTGCGGCTGAATCGATCGTACGTGGAGAGTCTGTCCCTGTCCGGCGATGTGCGTCTCCTGCTCGAGACCCTGTTCCCCCTCCTCGCCCGACGTCACGTTCGACAGGGGCGACGCCTGCTCGCCCGCCTCGAGGCGGGCGATGACGTTCGGGAGCTCGAGTGATCGACGGCTTCCGTGGCCGCCGCCCCCGGAGAACGCGAGGGCCGCGGAGAGTTCAGCGATGACCCGGAGACCGACCGCCCTGGAGCGCATCTACCTCTCGCCCCCGCACCTGTCGGGCGAAGAGCGGGCCTTCGTCGAGGACGCGTTCGAATCGAACTGGATCGCGCCGCTCGGTCCGCACGTCGATGCGTTCGAGGCCGAGTTCGCCCGGGAGCTGGGCGTCGGCCACGCCGTGGCCCTCAGCTCCGGGACTGCGGCCATGCACCTGGCGCTCGAGCTCGCGGGGGTGGGGCCGGGCGACGCGGTCCTCGTCCCAACGCTCACGTTCGTGGGCTGCGTCAACCCGATCCGCTATGTGGGAGCGGAACCGGTGTTCCTCGACAGCGAGCCGGACTACTGGAATGTCGACCCGGGCCGGGTCGAACGGGCCGTCGAGACACGGGTTCGTCGAGGCCTCCCGCTCCCGGCCGCGGTCGTCCCGGTGCATCTGTACGGGCATCCCGCCGACATCGAGCCCATTCGCCGGGTGTGCGACGCGTACGAGATCCCCATGATCGAGGACGCTGCCGAGTCCCTGGGAGCCCGCTACCGGGACCGGCCCCCCGGCACGTTCGGTCGTTTCGGGGTGTTCTCGTTCAACGGAAACAAGATCATCACCACATCCGGCGGCGGGATGCTGGTCTCACCGGACGCCGACCTGTCGGCCCGCGCCCGCAAGCTCGCCAGCCAGGCGCGCGATCCCGCTCCCCATTACGAGCACTCCGAGCTCGGCTACAACTACCGCCTGAGCAACCTGCTGGCGGCCGTCGGGCGCGGGCAGCTCCGGGTCCTGGAGGACCGGGTCGAGGCGCGGCGCGCCGTCTTCCGATCGTACCTCGAGCTACTCGGCGACCTCCCCGGCCTGTCGTTTCAGCCCGAGGCGCCGTGGGCGCGGCACAGTCGCTGGCTCACGTGCGTCCTGGTGGACGAGGAGCGCTTCGGGGCGACGCCGGAAGACGTTCGACTCGCGCTGGAGGCGGAGAACATCGAGGCCCGTCCGCTGTGGAAGCCCATGCACCTGCAGCCGCTGTACGAGGGGTGCGAGACGATCGGGGGACAGGTGGCGGAGAACCTGTTCCGGCGAGGGTTGTGTCTCCCGTCGGGCTCCGCCCTCGTGGAGGAGGACCTGCGGCGCATCGCGGGCGTGATCCGACGCGTGCACGAGGAGGGGGTGCCGTGAGCCCGTCCCGATGGCGGAGCCCGGAGGGGGAGAGGTGATGGCCCCCGCCGGCTCACCATCCGTCTCGATGGGACAGATCGTGCTGATCGCGGTCGCCGCGGGGATCGTCTCCGGCCTCCCCCTCCTCGTCCGGACCCGGAAGATCCTCGTGAACCCCGCGCTGTTCATGTTCCTGATCGTCGCCTGGAGCCCGTTGTTCAAGACGCTCTACATCGCGGTCACGGGACCCCGCGTATCGACCGATCCGTTCGCCGGGGTCTCTTTGGCCCGGTTCCTGTTGGGCGGCGCGATGCTCGCCCTCGTCGCGACGGTGGCGTACGCGGGCTCGTTCGTCGTGGTCGGGCGACGGACGCTGCCGGGTCTGTTCGGTCCTCGCTGGCGGCACATTCCCGGCCCCTACGAGCGGCGCGCGGTCGCGGTCCTCACGGCACTATGTGTCCTGTGCTTCCTCGGATACCTGCGCACGTCCGGAACGGAGTTCTTCTCGCTTCCCTTCTCTGCCAAGCGCTTTCTGCCCGGCAGCATCGGCGTCAGCACCCGGTTCGGGTATCCACCTTATTACTTCTTCAAGGCCGCCCTGGTGAGCGGATCCGTCGCGTACGCGGCCGCCTACCTCCTGTTCCGCGCCCCCGCCGGTCCGTCCGACCGGAGCTATCGGGCGCTGTTCGCGGTCGTGTTCACGTTCGCGCTCGTGGTCTCCCACTTCGCGAGCCTGCGCCTGTTCATCGTGCTCGTCCTCGTCCAGATCGGGATTCTCCTGTACCACGTGCGCGACCGCCGCCACACGGCGTTCATCGGCGGGTTCGCGGTTCTGACGGCCGCGAGCTTCGTCGTGATCAGCTTCGTGCATCGACTGCCGGGGTCGGTCGACACGTTCGGGTCGCTCGAGTCGGGAGATTCGGTGCGCTCGGAGGACTCCACGTCTGGGGGTCGCGGGGGGCCGGGAGTCCGTGGCCGCGGTTTCGGGAGGGAGGCGGCCGAGGCCGTCGAGCTCCGCTCCGGCGTCCAGAGGCTGGCGAGGGGAGTGTTCGGCGGACGCTACTTCATGGACATCGGCAAGCTGTCCTATGTCGCCAGCTACTTTCCCCACGAGCATCCCTACGCGATGGGCCGGGGGTTCGTGGGCTTCCTGAACGATCCGGAGTCCGTGGACGGGCGCTCGAGGGCCCTGCCGGGCGGCATGTCGAAGTACCTGGCCGCCGAGGTCCTCGGAGAGCCGAACAACAGCGTTCCCCCCGGCTATGCGGGGGAGCTCTACATCAACTTCGGATGGGTCGGCGTCGTGCTGGGGTTCCTCCTGCTGGGGGCCTTCCATCGCGTCATGTTCAACTACCTGACCCGACCCGACCTGTCCCTCGTCGCGGGCGCCTGCCTCGTCCTCCTGATCCCGAGCTCGACCCTGGTGTTGCTCAACTCGGGTCTCGTCTCCGCCGGGTCGCGAGCCGTGATCGATCTCGGGGTCTTCCTGCTCGTGTGCCCGTTCTGGCTCCGCCGGCGACGTGCCCCGGCCACGTCCCCGGACGAGGGACCGGAAGCGGTTCCCGGCTAGACGCCCCGCCATCGGCGGGCACGGCTCCCTCCCCGGCGATGCCGTCCGTCCGCGCGAGCGTCCTCATCGACCGTTCATGGCCGCCGCCCGCGCATCCCGCAGCCGCCCCACGGCCTCCATCTCGCCGCGGCTCCGCAGCTCGCGAGCCAGCACATCGTGCACGGCGCCGCTCGGATTGACATAGCCCAGTTCGTACGCCCGGATCAGGGCTTCGGCGGCCTTCATGTAGGAGCCCTGGATCAGGATCGCCTTGGCCAGGTAGTAGTGCGTCTCCCCCAGTCGATCGTAACGCGAGAGCCCCTCCTCGAGCACCCGGACGGCCTCGTCCGGCTCCTCGGACATGAGGTATGCCTCGCTGAGCATGTGGCGGTAGCGCAGCCGTCCCGGAGCAAGCTCGACGGCGCGCTCGAAGCTCGTGACGGCGCTGTCCAGGAACGCCGGATTCTGGCTCACCTGGTACCGCACGACCAGGAGGCTCCCCGCATCGCGGCGAAGACGCGGATTGTGCGGATCACGATCCACCTGATCGGCAAGAACTCCGCGAGCGCCTCCAAGGATGCTCTCGACGGACGCCTTCGTGCGCGGGTCCCGAAGGGCCTGTCCGAGGCGACCCGGAAGAAGACTCGCGTAGCGCACGAGCTCCGTCGCCACCTCCTCGGCGCCGGGAGGGCGCATGGTGACGGCCCGCTCGTATTCGTGGACGGCAGTCTCGACACGACCCGCCTCGGCCGCCTTCACGAGGTGCTGCCCCACCGCGAGAACGCGCGCCTGGTACGCAGCGTCGGTGAGCACCAGGATTGCGAGGATCGCGCCGACCGACAGGCGCGTCGCCAAGGAACGCGGGGCGTACGGGGGCTGAGACAGGTAGGGTCCGTCTCGCTGGTGCCCGACCAGCGCGCCGAGCGCGACAAAGAGAACGAACGAGTTCTGCTCCTGGAACCAGAAGAGCAGGTAGACCAGATACGCGGTGAAGGCGCCTACCAGCAGGGCGGTCCGGGCGATGCCCAGCTTCCCTTCTCGCCGGGCCGCGATGAGAACGTAGAACAGCGTACACCACACCGCGATCCAGGCGAGGCCCCCGGGGAGGCCATCGGCCACGAGAGATTCCACCAGCTCGTTGTGTGCTCGATTGAAATGCACATCGGGCGGAAACCGCTCGGGCTGGAAATGCCAATCGAACGCGAGTCGGAAGTTCTCCGGTCCCAGGCCCGTGAGCGGATCATCCGCCACCGCCCGGACCCCGGCCTCCCACGCGGACAACCGGTTCCCGACCCCACGCTCGGAGAGGGACACGCTCAACAGCCGGTCGATCCCCCGCGATCCATCACCCGAGTCTCTCCCGCGGAGCCACAGACCGCCACCGGCCGTCAACGCGATGACCGCCGCCGCCGCGAGAGACCAGCGACGGCGCCTCGCTCCCCCCATCCAGCCATACGCGATCAGGCCGGCGAGTAGCCCCACCCCGAGGCCGGCGACCGCGGCGCGGGTGTACGCCATCAGCAGGGCGGTCCCGCTCATCACCATCGCCAGCGCCGCCAGAGCCTTCCAGAGCGACCCGCGAGCGTCTTCCGCCACGAGCCCGGCGACCGCCATCCCGAGAAGAGCGTAGATGGCCAGGTAGCCGGCGTTTCCCAGCGTCCCGATCACGCGCTCGTCGGTTGCACCGGGCAGGATCCCCACCGACACCCCGAGGCTCTGGAGGATCGCGACACCGCTCGCGGCGATCCCTACGATCATGGCGATCCGAAGGAACGAGGCGAATTCCCTCTCGGTGGGGAGCGTACGTAGCGCCACGTACAGGGCGAGGTAATGCAACCATTCGATCACACCGCCCATACGCTCCATGTCGCCGAACAGGCTTCGTTGCGGCGCTTCGCCGGTCAGCGCGGCCAGAAGCTGAATCGCCACGAGCGCCGCGAGGGCGAGGAGGACCGGATCCCGCCAGGGACGAGGCCCGGAGTCATCCGTCGCAGGTCGCGTGGTCGACAGGAGGTAGAGGGCGATGCCGGCCGCAGTGGCCACGCACACGCGCAGGTACACCGCTCGTGGGACCACATACGGGTAGATGGTGCGGGCAGAGAACAGAACCGGCGCGACGGTGGCCGCGTACAGGATCCACACACCGGCCCGCCGAACGACACCGCTCGTCGAGTCGTGATTGCCGATCGGCTTGCTGATCTTTCCCACCTCCGGGTCCGAAAGCCGTGGCGCGTCGCTACGGGTGCGGGCTGGAAGTTAGGCCGCGCACGACGAGAGGACCATTGACCCGATCTGCGCTCGGAGGGTGGCCCCGTGTCGGGACCCTCGCCGCCGGATGACCGCCGCGGGTCCACGACGCTGGATGAAAAAGAGCGGCCCCGCCGGACGGCGGGGCCGCTCTATCTCCCTGAGGATACTGCCTGGAGTGGGGACGGGAGCCTCCGCGAGGAGGCTCCTATCGGCCCCGAACCGCTCTCGTGCTCAGCCCGCGTTCCACGTCACGTCGACCGCCGTGTTCAACGAGCTGGTGTTGCCCGTGTCCGTGCCGTCCTTCAGCACAGCCTCGTCCTCCGCGGAGAGTACGAAGCAATACCGCAGCGTGCGCGACGCGGCGTCGGGCTGGGTGATCGTGAACGACTCGTTGAAGGAGATCGAGCTCGTCCCATCCGTGAGGTCAACATCGTTACGATCGATGTCGCCACCCGTCACGCTGAGCTTGAAGTCCGTCGCGGCGTCGCAGGTGTTGTTGGCACCGGTTCCGATGTTGTCGCTCCCGTCCACGTACACCGACAGCTTCGCGGTGTCGATGATGTGGGCATCACTGATCGTACCACCGATCGTCATGACGATCGCGCTGGCGTCCGTGCCCGCGCTCCCGACCGGGGCCGGGTTGAGGGCGCCGAATCCCGGAGCCGTGTCGTCCAGGTCGAACGCGAACGTGTACGTCGCCTCGTTGGCCGGCGTCGCGTTGTCCTCGGCCGTCAGGGTGATCTCGTACGCCCCATCGGCGAGCGGGAACGTACCGGAGCCGGACGTGAGGTCGATCACGAAGTCCTCGTCCACCGAGGTCAGCGTGCCGTTGTTGCTCACGTCGAGCGTCTCGCCGTCGTTGGTCGATCCCGGCCCGTCGTCGATCTCCGACGTGACGTTCGAGCACGGGTCGCAACCCGTCTCGTTCACGCCGCTGCCCGGATCGCCGCTCGCCAGATCGGGATCGAGCGCGTCCAGCATCAGCGTGCAGTCACCGGCGTCCGCGCACACCATGCCGTTCGCGTTCGCATCCGGGTTCAGCACGAGGATGGTCGCGGCAGGCTGCGGGTTGCTGATGTCGGCCGGCGTCGCGTCCTTCCCGAACGCCGTCAGCGTCTGGATCTGGGCCGGGATGCTGCCCGGATCCGCCAGGCGGGTCGCGTTGGTCAGATTGTCCGCCAACGAGCGGAGCTCGCCGAGCAGGCAGTCGTCGCCCGAGTCCGTGCCGGCGAACCCGTCACCACCCAGCTCCCAGTCCTCCTCGTCCACATCGTCGATCGAGGAGACATCGCTGAACAGCGGGACGAAGTCCGTCGCGTCGGCGGCGTCGCTGTTGTCCGTGTCCGAGCAGTCGCCCACGTCCATCGAGCCGCCCGCACCGAAGCTCCAGCCCACGCCCTCTTCCTGCACGTTGGACAGACCGAAGTTGCCCTCGGAATACCAGGTGAGCGCCGTCGAGCTACCCGCCGCGGGCTCGCTGATGGTGATCTCCGACGCGGTGAACGCCGCGCACCCGGCGTTGCAGTTCACGCGCGGCGGGGTGAAGTCCATGTAGAAGCCCGTGATGCTCCCGAACCCGCCGGCGAACTCCGTCGTGACGTTGAGGCCGTCATCGGCGAACACCGAGCCGGTCACGCTGAGCGTGTGGCCCGCGCCGGTGCCCAGGTCCTCGACGCCCGTCCCGGCATCGCCCGAGCCCGAGTCGAACGCGTCGTTGTTGGACGCGGCCGCCGTGTACGTGAACGGTGGCGATGCGTCGGTCCTGACCGCGCCGGCACCGGAACCGAGATCCACGGACCCGCAGGCGCCGAACGTCGCGCCGCCCTGGTCCTGGTCGCAGCTCGTCGCGGCGCCGCCGTTGTCGGTTCCGACCACGCTCACCGACCCGACGGTCGTCCCGTTGTACGACACGGGGCACGCGCCGAACACGATGTCGTCGCCACCGTGGTACAGCCGACCGCTGCCTCCCACGACCGGGGTCACGGGCTCGTCGACCACCGCCAGCAGGATGAAGCTGGTGTTGGCCAGCGTGATCTGCTGCGCGTTGCTCGCCGTCCGGGTCGTCCCGTCATCCAGCGTGATGCGGGCTCCCAGCGTGTGCGTCCCGTTGTCGTTCGCGGGGTCGAGCTGCTCGCCCACGCAGGCGCCGAGCACGTCGTCGGAGTTGAAGAAGCACTCCACGACATCCGCCGCGCCCTGCGACAGACGGACGCCCTCGTCCGGCGTGCGGTTCGTGGAGATCGACGTGCACCCGATGGGAGTGCCATCGAGCACCACGTCGACCTGGGTGACCGTGTTGTCGCCCTCGGCGATGTTCAGGACGACGTTGATGTCACCAAACACCGCCGTCGGATTCACGGGCGCGTTGCCCGGAATCGTGCGCAGGCCCTGGATCGTCACCGTCGCGTCGACTCCCGGTGGAGGCGGTGGCGGCGGTGGCGGCTGCGGAATCACAATCTGGTCCTGGCAGGCGGCGGCGGACAGGGCCGCAACGCAGGCTACCAGCAGCCGTTTCGTAACCTTCTTCATTCACTCCTCCTCAGGGATGAAGTCCTTCGGGTGGTGACTGACTCGTTGCGGTCCCTTTTCGGCCGCCTACAAAACCCTACTCTGATGCACCACACCCCGGCCCAAAACGGGCTGAACATACCGGCAATCCCGAATAGGGTCAAGGGCTGCCGGCCCCTAAGTCCAACTGCCTATAACGCTTTATATCTCCTCCGGCAATCCCCCGGGAAACTCCGTCACCCCGACGAAGCTCCAGGGGACCACACCGACCGAAGTCGAAGTCCGTGACGACCGGGCAATGAACTCGGTGTGTCTCTCGAGGCAGGCCCATACCCCACCCTTCCCGAGTTTCGAGTATCGCACGACCGTCCGGACGCGTCAAGGCCGCTGAACGATTTGACCTCCGTGTGAATCATCTGGTCACCCGGCCACCACCCCCACCGCCCCTTCGAGCAATGGGGACAAGTGTTTACCCGTGTGACTCTCGTTCACGGAGGCCACGCGCTCCGGGGGACCTTGAGCAACTACCGTGCCGCCTGCGGCCCCCCCCTCGGGCCCCATGTCGATGATCCAGTCGGCCGTCTTGATCACGTCGAGGTGGTGCTCGATCACGATGATCGTGTTCCCCCGGTCGGCCAGGCGGTGGAGCACGCGGAGCAGGAGGCGGATGTCCTCGAAGTGGAGCCCGGTGGTGGGCTCGTCGAGGATGTAAACCGTTCGCCCCGTGCTGGTTTTGGCCAGCTCGGACGAGAGCTTCACGCGCTGCGCCTCGCCGCCGGACAGGGTGGTGGCGGACTGGCCGAGCGTCACGTAGCCGAGCCCCACGTCCGACAGCGTCTGGAGACGGCGCCTGATCGCGGGCACCGCGTCGAAGAACTCCAGGGCTTCGTCGACGCTCATCTCGAGCACATCCGCGATACTCTTGCCTTTGTACAGAACTTCGAGCGTTTCGCGATTGTACCGTCTCCCGCGGCACACGTCGCAGGGCACGTATACGTCCGGCAGGAAGTGCATCTCGATCTTCACGAGGCCGTCGCCGCGGCAGGCCTCGCAGCGACCGCCCTTGACGTTGAAGCTGAAGCGGCCGGGCTGGTAGCCCCGGATCCGCGACTCGGGCAGACGCGCGAACAGGTCGCGGATCGGCGTGAACACCCCGGTGTAGGTCGCCGGGTTGGAGCGCGGCGTCCGTCCGATGGGGCTCTGGTCCACGTCGATGACCTTGTCGACCCGGTCCAGGCCTTCGATCGTCTCGTGCGCCCCCGGGACGGTCTTCGAGCGGTAGATGTCGCGCGCCAGCCGCCGGTACAGGATCTCCTCGACCAGCGTCGACTTCCCCGAGCCCGACACGCCCGTCACGCAGATGAACAGCCCGAGCGGGAACTCGACGTCGATGTCGCGCAGGTTGTGCTCGCAGGCGCCGCGCACGGTCAGCGACCCCTGCTCGCCGGGCCGACGCCGCGTCTCGGGCAGCGGGATCCGGCGGTCGCCACGCAGATAGGCCGCGGTCAGCGAGGCGTCGCACGCAAGCAGGGCGTCGACGTCCCCGGACACCAGGACCCGGCCCCCGTTCCGTCCGGCCCGCGGCCCCATGTCGACGATGTGGTCGGCGCTCCGGATCGTCTGCTCATCGTGCTCGACGACGAGCACCGTGTTCCCGAGGTCGCGGAGCGCGTGCAGCGTCCCGAGGAGCCGCTCGTTGTCGCGGGGGTGGAGACCGATCGAGGGCTCGTCGAGCACGTACAGCACGCCGACCAGGCGGCTCCCGATCTGGGTCGCGAGCCGGATGCGCTGCGCTTCGCCGCCCGACAGCGTCTCGGCCGAGCGCGACAGGGTCAGGTAGCCGAGTCCGACTCGCTCGAGGAACTCGAGCCGCTCCACGACCTCCTTGAGGATCGGGGCGCGCACCTCCGCCCCGGCGCCGTCATCGCGGCGGGCCCGCGCCAGCCATTCGGCGAGCCGCGGACGGAGCTCGACCACCGGCAGGCGGACGATCTCGGGCAGACGGACGCCTTCGACGGTCACGGCCCGGCTCTCGGGCCTGAGACGCGCCCCCTCGCACGCCCGGCAGGCCGACAGCGTCATGTACTCGTCGAGGCTCGAGCGCACCTGCTCGCTCGCGGTCTCGTGATACCGCCGGAGCACGGCGGCCAGGGCGCCCTCCCAGCCCACGTCGGAATCGCCGTACAGGATCGCGCGGCGCTGCTCGTCGTCGAGCCCGCCCCACGGCGTGTTGAGGTCGAAGCCGAGCTTCTTCGCCAGCCGGGGGAGGGAGTGTCGGCGGGCGCGACCGGAGGGGGTCCCGAGTGGCAGGAGGACGCCTTCGAGGATCGAGATGCGATCGTCGCCCACGATGAGCTCGGCGTTGGGCTCGCGCTGTACCCCGAGCCCGTCGCAAGCCTCGCACGCCCCGTAGGGGGAGTTGAAGCTGAACTGACGGGGCTCGAGCTCGGGGATCGAGATCCCGCACGATGGACACGAGTAGTGCTCGCTGAACAGGTGGACGTCGGGACCGTCATCCGCGCGTGGCTCGCCGCCGGCGTCGGTGTCGCCGTGCAGGTCCATCTCCACCACACCCTCGGCCATGCGGAGCGCCGTGGCGATCGAGTCGGCCAGTCGCTCGCGGTCGGAGGCCCGGACCGCCAGCCGGTCGACGACGATCGCGATGTCGTGATTGCGCCGGCGATCGAGGGTCGGCGGATCGCTCAGGTCGACGAGCTCCCCATCGACGCGCGCCCGCACGAATCCCTCTCCCAGGGCCCGCTCGAACAGATCCCGGAACTCGCCCTTGCGACCCCGGACGAGGGGGGCGAGCACCTCGATGCGGGCGCCCTCGGGCCACCCCAGAACCCGCGCGGCGATCTGCGAGCTCGACTGCGCGCGGACCGGTCTCCCGCAGGAGGGGCAGTGCGGCGTGCCGGCCCGTGCCCACAGGAGACGCAGATAGTCGTAGATCTCGGTGACGGTCCCCACGGTCGAGCGCGGGTTGCCACCCGCCGTCCGTTGCTCGATGGCGATCGCCGGCGACAGGCCCTCGATCTGGTCGACGTCAGGCTTCTCCATGACGCCGAGAAACTGCCGCGCGTAGGCGGACAGCGACTCGACGTACCGCCGCTGGCCCTCGGCGTAGATCGTGTCGAACGCGAGCGACGACTTGCCCGAGCCGGAGAGCCCGGTGACGACCGTGAAGCTGTCGCGCGGGATCGCGACGTCGATGTCGCGCAGGTTGTGCACGCGGGCGCCGCGTACGATGAGGGAGTTTCGAGTCGCCATAGCCCGGCATCGTAGAGGCGCCGGCCGCGGGGGTGCAACCCGGTCACCCGGCCCCCGTCTCCCGGCTCGCGAGGAGCGTTCCGGTCGCCGCCGTGAGGGCGGTCCCGAGGAGGACGTACCACGGCCACGCGACGAGCGTGCGGGCGAACACCCATACCGCCGTGACGCCCAGGATCCCCGTGACGAGCGCGACGCGCGCTGCGCGCGCGCCGACGTCCGGGCGGAAGCGGGCCAGCCCGAACGCGCCGAGGAGCCCGCCGTACACCAGCGACGCGATCCCGAGCGAGATCTCGACGGCCGCCCCGTAGCGACTGAGCGGGATGAAGACGATCGCGGCGAGGGTGAGCAGGGCCGCCCACGCCCAGGTCGCGAGACGGCCGACCCGAAGCACGGCGGCCTCGTCCGCCCCGGGGCGGGTGGCGCTCCAGAAGTCGTACGCCGTCGTCGAGGCCAGAGAGTTGATCGAGCTCGACAGCGTGGACATGGCCGCCGCGAACACCGCGGCGATGAGGAGCCCGCGAACCCCCGGCGGCAGCGCCTCGACGATGAAGCGCGCGAAGATCTCGTCGGAGCGCTCGAAGGCGACGCCCGAGAAGTGCACCCACAGCCCCAGCCCGACGAGAAGGAAGAGTGCGAACTGGGCGAGGACGACGAGCCCGCTCCCGACGAGCGCCCGACGGCTGGCGCGCAGGTCCCGGCAGGCGAGCAGCCGTTGCACGATGAGCTGGTCGGTGCCGTGCGAGCCCATGGTCAGGAAGGCGCCGCCCAGGACACCGGCCCACAGCGTGTACGGACGGCCGAGATCGAACGACAGGTCGATGACCCGGAGCTTCCCCGCCGCCCCGGCCTGCCGGAGGATCTCTCCCCACCCTCCCGCCACGGTGGACCCGAGGACCGCCAGGGCGATGAGCCCGCCCGCCAGGTAGAGCCCCATCTGCGCCGCGTCGACCCACACCACGGCCCGGATCCCCCCCGCGTACGTGTACAGGAACGTCGCGCCTCCGATCACCACCACCGAGAGGGCGAGCGACCAGCCCGTGACCAGCGAGAGCGGGATCGCGGTCGCGAACAGCCGCACCGAGTCGGCCAGCAGGCGGGTGAGCATGAAGATGCCCGACGTGAGCCGGCGGGTGCCGATCCCGAAACATCGCTCGAGAAGTTCGTACGCGGTCCGCAGGCGTCCCTCGCGGTACGCCGGGAGCAGCCACGCCGCGACCGCGATGCGCCCCACGACGTAGCCGAACGCGATCTGCAGGAAGCCGAGCGTGCCCGTGTAGGCGACACCGGGGATCGACAGGAAGGTGAGCGTGCTGGTCTCGGTGGCCACCACGGAGAGGAGCACCGCCGTCCACGGCAGGTCGCGCCCCCCGAGAAAGTAGTCCTCCGCCGAGCGGGCGCCGCGCCCGAGCCATGATCCCCATGCCGTGACCAGGACCAGATAGAGGACGAGGACGGCCAGGTCGAGGGGGGTCAGGGGTCGGTCCCTCCCCCGGCATCGCGAGGTCGGACCGGGACGTCCGCGATCGCCGCCGCCACGGCGTCGTGCACGGCGCGGCGGAGGGGGATGTGCTTCGCGTTCTCGCGCGTCGGGTGTACCCGGTTCGTGAGCAGCACGACGAACAGGTCGAGCTCCGGGTCGACCCACACGCTCGTGCCCGTGAACCCCGTGTGCCCGAACGAGCCCGCGGAGAGGAAGCGACCGGCGGACGAGCGGGTGGTGGGCGTGTCCCATCCGAGCGCGCGGCTCGACGCGGGCCCGGCGCGGCGGGTGAACGAGTCCACCGTCGCGGGGTCGGGGAACGCGACGGGGGCCGCCGGGGGCGCCCCGAGTCCGCGTCCAGCCCTCGCGGCCTCGAGCAGCCAGGTCGCGAACCGGGCGAGATCCCGCGCCGAGGAGAACAGGCCGGCATGGCCGGCGACGCCTCCGAGCGCGTACGCGTTCTCGTCGTGCACCTCGCCGTGCACCAGACGGTGGCGGAACACGGTGTCCACCTCCGTCGGCGCGATCCGGTCGCGAAGCGAGGCCGGTGGGCGGAAGCCGGTGTCGCGCATCCCGAGCGGACCGAATATCACACGCTCGAGGAACCGGTCGAGGTCCGTGCGCGTGATGATCTCGACCACGAACCCGAGCGTGATGAACCCCAGGTCCGAGTACACCGTCCGCGTTCCGGGGGGGTAATCGGCCGGCAGGGCGGCGATGGCGGCACGGTAGGCCTCGCGTCCCCGGAGCTCGCGCCAGAAGGGCCGGAACGGTGGGAGACCGCCGCGGTGGAGGAGCAGGTCGCGGATCGTCACCTCGCGCTTCCAGCCCTCCGACCATTCCGGAAGGATGTCCCCGACGGGCGCGTCGAGCTCCAGCAGCCCCTCGTCGACGAGGCACATGACCGCGGTCGTCGTGCCGATCACCTTGGTGAGCGAGGCGAGGTCGTACAGGGTCGAGTCGGTGACCGGCGGCGAGCCGGGGCTCCAATCGAGCGTCCCGTATCCGCGCACCCGCACGAGGCGGCCGTGTCGGCCGATCGCCAGCGCGGCCCCGGGCGTCGTCGAGTCCTCGACGGCCGATTCGAGCAGCACATCCACGCGGGCCAGCGCCGCGGAGTCCATCCCGACCTCGGCGGAAGGCGCCTCGGCCGGGCCCTGTCCGGTCGTCTCGACGTCGGCCGCCGACGGGTCCACCGGACGGCGCAGCCCATCCCCGCGCGCGTACAGCGGAGGCAGCGAGACGGGGAGCCGACCCCGGATCGGGGCTCGCCCGAGGAGCGCGTCGGCCGCGGCGCGCTGGGCCGCCGGCGCGCCGCTCCACGCGATCAGATACGCCGCCGCGTCGGGGAAGGCGGACAGCAGATACGGGCTCCCGAAGGAGACGAGGATCGCGGGCGTGCCGCTCAGAGAGGCGACCGCGAGGAAACGCGATACATCGTTCGGAGGTTCGACCGGGTCCGCTCCGCTGCGCGGCGCGACATAGGCCGATACCACGAGGACGTCCGTGGAGTCCAGGGCGGCGGCGAGCGAGTCGAGCAGGGCCGGATCGCCGCCGGGCCCGGCCCGGGCGTGCCTCACCTCGAGCGCGCCGTCGAGCACCGAGTCGAACACCCGCCCCGCCGTCACGTCCCCGTCGCGTGCGAACGTGAGACACAGCACGCGCCGCTTGCTCGAGCTGTCGATGGGCACCATCCCCGACAGATCGCGCACCAGGGTGATCGAGCGTCGCGCCATCGAGTCGGCGAACGCGAGGTGACCGGACGTCCCCACCGTCCGAGTGACGAGCTCCGCATCCACGCGCCGCGAGCGGTGGAGGCCCGCGCGGGCCTTCATCTCGAGGAGCCGCCGCACGGAGGCTTCGATCCGGGCCTCCGACAGGCGGCCCTCGCGGACGGCGCCGACGACCGCGTCGATCGCCGCCCGCGGGTCCGGCGGCATGAGGAGCACGTCGGCGCCTGCCTCGAGCGCCCGCACCGACGCCTCGGCGGCCCCGTAGCCCTCCACGATGGCCCCCATGTCGAGCGCGTCGGTGAACAGAACGCCCTCGAAGCCCAGCTCCTCGCGCAGGAGCCGGGTCATGAAATAGGGCGACAGGGTGGCGGGCGGGGCCCCCTCCCCGAGGATCCCGGGGGCGGCCACGTGCGCCGTCATCACGGCGTCCACTCCGGCCTCGATCGCGCGCCGGAACGGAACGAGCTCGAGCCGGTCGAGGCGTTCGCGGTCCCCCGGAATGATGGGGAGGGCCACGTGCGAGTCGGTGCCCGTGTCGCCGTGCCCGGGGAAGTGCTTGGCCGTGACGAGCAGGCCGCCCTCGTGCGCGCCGCGGATGTATGCGGCCCCGAGCGCGGCCACCCGATCGGGATCCTCCCCGAACGAGCGCGTGTTGATGATCGGGTTCGCGGGATTGTTGTTGACGTCGAGGACGGGCGCGAAGTTCAGGTGGACGCCGAGGGCGCGCGCTTCGAGGCCCGTCAGCCGCCCCGCCTCCCGGACCGCGTCCTCGTCGTCGATGGCCCCGAACGCCATCGAGGCGGGGAGCACGGTGGCCCCCCCGAGATCGATGCCCGACGGAAGCGCGGTGATCCCCCCCAGACGGTACCCGGGGCCCGATTCGAAATCGGCCGCCACGAGAAGCGGCACGCGCGCCCGCTCCTGGAGGCGATCGAGGCGCGAGACGTAGTCGAGTGGCGTCCCCACCGACATGACGAGGCCCCCGACCCCGTCATCCACGAGCGCGGCGACGCGCCGCTGCTCCTCGTCATCGACCGATGCGTAGCCGCCGGACATCCACACCATGACCAGCTGCGCCACACGGCGCCGGAGATCGAGCGCGGCGACGGTCTCCTCCACCCAGTCACGCGCTTCGGCCGACAGCGGAGCGTCGATGCCCCTCGGAGCGGGGGGCGCCCCGGCGCGCGGCGGGGGGGTGGCCGTGCACGCCGCGAGGAGCCCCAGACACGCGATCGACCCCCACACGACCCGCTGTCCCCCGCTCCGAGCCTCCGGTACTCTGACGGCCATGCGGCATCAAGCTATGCGGGGCCGGAGGGGGCTACCAGCGCCGGTCGCGGGAGGCCTCGCGCTGGCATGGCTGGCGCTGGCGGCGTGCCACCCGCGGTCCGCGGAGCGACGGGCGACGGGCGACGGGCCCGACGCGGACCCGGCCGTCGTCCGTCCCGGTCTCGACGTCCTCGTCACCGACTCGGCCCACCTCGTGGTCGGGCGCCGGGTGGGGCTCATCACGAACCAGAGCGGCGTGAGCCGCGATGGGCGGAGCGCGATCGATGTGCTCGCCGGGCTCGAGGGGACGGAGCTCGTGGCGCTGTTCTCGCCCGAGCACGGGATCCGGGGGAGAGCCCCCGAGGGCGAGCGCATCGAGGACGAGGTGGACGCCGCCACCGGTCTCCCGGTCTACTCGCTGTACGACGAGACGCGGGCTCCGACGCCCGAGGAGCTCGCGAAGCTCGACGTGCTGGTGTTCGATCTCCAGGACATCGGAGCGCGCTACTACACGTACGTATCCACGATGGCGCCGGCGATGCGCGCCGCGGGGGCCGCCGGTGTTCCCTTCGTCGTGCTCGACCGGCCCGACCCGATCGGCGGCGCCGCCCAGGGACCGGTGCTGGATCCGGCGTTCGCCACCTTCGTGGGCATGTTCCCGGTGCCGGTCCGTCACGGCATGACCACCGGCGAGCTGGCCCTTCTGTACGTGGGCGAGTTCGGGATAGAGGTCGAGCTCCACGTCGTGCCCGTGGACGGGTGGAGGCGCGACCTGTGGTTCGACGAGACCGGGCTGCCGTGGATCCGACCGTCGCCCAACATCCCGACGCTCGAGAGCGCCGCACACTACCCGGGCACGTGCCTGTTCGAGGGGACGAACCTGTCGGTCGGCCGCGGGACGACGGCCGCGTTTCAGCAGATCGGCGCCCCGTGGCTGGATGCGGAGGCCCTGGCGGAGCGGCTCCGATTGCGGAGGCTGCCCGGCGTGCGGATCGATCCGGCGACGTTCGTCCCCCGGCAGCCGACGGATGGGAAGTTCGACGGCGTGACGGTGCACGGGGTCCGCTTCACCGTGCTGGATCGCGAGGTCTACGACCCGGTCCGGACGGCCGTGGCGGCGCTGCGCGAGGCGCGCGACCTGTCGGGGGAGCGCTGGGAGTGGAACGCGCGGCATTTCGACCGCCTGGCCGGCAGCGCGGACCTGCGCACGGCGATCGAGGACGGGGCGGATCCCGACGAGATCGCCGCATCGTGGGAGCCCGGGCTGGACGCGTTCCGCCGGCTGCGCGCGCCGTATCTGATCTACGGGAGGTCCGATCGTTGAGCGCCGGACGTCCGGCGGGTCGGGCCCGCCCGCCGGTTCGCCCGACGCGCTTCCCTACCGGGGCACGAGGATCCGTCCGACGAGCGGCTCCATCTCGGCCTCGATCGGCGTCTCTCCGCGCGGCTCGCCGTCGATCTGGATCGCGACGGGCGGGTCTGACTCGATGAAGACCCTCTTCGCCTGGAGGAAGATCATGCGGTCGTCGCCGGCGAACTGACGCCGCGCGACGCGCCACAGCATGCGGGCGACCTCGGGCAGGTTCCGCGGTGCATAGATGCACACGTCGATGAGCCCGTCGTGAAACGAGGAGCGCGGCGCGACGGACACCTCGACCGGGAGGGGACCGGCACCGAGCTGCCCGGCGTTCGCCAGCAGGACCATCGAGGCCCGCACCTTCACCTCGCGTTCGTCGGCGACGATGCGGAAGTCGGCGCTGGGGGGGGTGATGATGTGCTTGAGCCCGCTGTACAGGTAGGCCGCGAACCCGAGCCGGTTCTTGAGCTCGGTGGTCGCGGCCGCCATCACATCCGCGTCGAGGCCCGCCCCCGCGATGAGCGCGAATTGCTCGCCGTTCGCGCGTCCGAGGTCCACCTGCTCCACCCGTCCCTCGACCGCCACGCGGACGCTGTCCTCGAGCGAGCTGGGGATGTCGAAGTTGAGCGCGAGCTGGTTCCCGGTCCCGAACGGGATGATGGCGACCGGGACGCCGGACCCGGCCGTTCCCTTGAGGGCGATGCCCACGGTTCCGTCTCCACCCACCGCGGCGACCGCGCGGTACCCGCGCTCGGCGGCCATCCGCGTGACCCGCAGCGCCTCCTCCGCATCCGCGGGCTCGACGATGTCGAACGGGACGGATCGCGCCGCGAAGGCCCCCCCCAGCCGGCGGCGGAGCGCATCCGGCAATCCGCCGCTCGCGTGCGCGTTCAGCAGCACCAGGAAGCGCTCCCGGTCGGCGTAGGGGTAGCTCTTCACGAAGCCTGCGGTCGCGGGCTCACGGCCTTACCTCCCGTCTCATTGGAAGCCTCGACGGGCTTCTCGGCGCGAGCGGGAGGATACGCCCGCGGGCCGTCGCTCGCCATCCGGATCCCCGAGGCCGGCCGCCCCTGTCACCTCAGTAGCTCCACTCTCGAAACAGGAAGAGCCCGAAGGTCCGGTCGTTCGCCAGGTTGCTGCCGCGGGTCAGACCGAAGAGACGCTCGTCGAGCCGGCTCGCCGTGCGGGCCTCGAGGGTCCACACCGGCGAGAAGCGCCACTCGAGCGTCGCGCGGGGCGCCCCGCCACCCAGCGGCTGCGAGAACGAGAAGAACACCTCCTCGCTGGCGTACCAGCCGAACTCGACCGCGGTCTGGTCGAACAGGCTCCGCGAGCCTGCCACCTGGGAACCGCGCGTCGTCCCAACGGAGCGCAGGTTGAAGTAGGACAGTCCGGTCGAACCGACGAGAGCGGATGAGAGCCCTGTGCTCAACGTGCCGAGCACCGCCTCCTGCGCCAGCCGCTGGCCGAGCTGGTTGTCGGCCGCCGCGAAGCAGGGAGCGCCGACGGCCAGGAAGCACAGACGATCGGTGTCGCTCATGGGTGGGTTGCTGGTGAGCGCGAGCTGGGTGTTCTGGAGCGTCCCACCGATATGCACCTCGATGACCACGGGGCCCTCGGGGGTCCGATTCCGATACTCGGCGTTGATCGACAGGTTCGGATTGAAGTCGGGGCCGCCGGTGAACTGGAGGGTGCCCGATGTGATGCGGAGTGATTGTACGTAGGGACGGATGCGGTCGAAGCGGTACGTGCCGCGCGGGAGCTCCACGATCCCCCGCACGGTGCGCTGATTCCGCGCCCGATCCATGTGCACCTCGAGATCCTGGGCCACCAGCTCCACGTCGAGCTGCGGCGAGCGCAGCCACAGATTGGGACCCAGATCGACGCTCGCGTCGATCACCAGGTTGTCCATGAACGGGTTCCGGAAGCGGTCCAGCAGCCGGCGCTCTCCCACCGCGGCGGAATCGAGCAGGCTGTAGAAAGTCGGGTCGCTGAGATCGATCACCCTCTGCTCCCGGAGGAACTCGTCCTGCTGGATGTCGCCGTCCCGGAGCCCGAAGTCCCCTTCTAGGAGCGGACTGCGAAAGTGGCCTCCCAGGTGACCGGTCCCTTCGACGGCCAGCGTCATGTCGCGTCGCGACACCGCCTGGAAGCGGGTGGCGGAGAGCTCGAGATCGAGCGCCGGGTTGGAGAGGGAGCTCACGTCGAGGACACCCCGCACGCTCGCGCTCCCACCGGCCTCCGACGATACCTCGAGCGAGTCGACCCGTGCCTCGGAGCCGCGGAAGCTCGCGCTGCCGACGATCCCGACGAGCCGGATGCCCAGGTCGGGGACGCGGGCGGCGCCTCCCCGAATGGCGAGGGCTCCCCCGTAGCGGAGCTCGCCCGGTTCGCCCTCGAGGGTGACCGAGCCGCGGGCGAAGCCTTCGATCTGTTCGAGGCCGCGCACCTTGAGCTCGAGGATCTCCAGCGGCAGACTGTCGGCGCGCACCTCGATGTCCACCGGCTCGTCCAGCAGGCGTCGCTCGACCTTCCCCAGCGCGAGATCGGCTCGCAGGCTGCCCTCGGCGTGCGCCAGACGCAGCCCGTCCAGCGACAGGTCTACGGACCCTTCGAGACGGCGGTCCGCATAGTCGAAGCTCGACTCGAGCGCGCTGTAGCGGTGCTCGCGGATGCCGGGATCGAGGATCCTCGCGCTCCCCCGCCAGCGCGGCGCGGACAGCGTCCCGCCCACCGTCCCGTCGGCGTACAGGGTCCCAGCCACCTCGGGCGCGTCCGAGAACAGGTAGGCCAGCTGGTCGACCCGGAATCCGGATACCTTCACCGTCAGGTCGCCCTGGCCCCCGGCGGGGATCGTCCCATCGGCCTCCAAGCGGCCGAGGGGCCCTTCGAGGGCGACGCGCTCGACGACGAGGGCGGAATCCGAATACGCGATGCGCGCGGGGTCCAGCAGCGAGAAGCCGACCTTGCCGAGCCCCACCACCAGGCTGTCGAGCCGGGCGTCGAACGCCCCCGCCCGCATTTCCAGACGCCCTCCGGTCGACAGCTCGACGGTGGAGTCGCGGTCCGCGAACATGCCGACCGCCATCGGACCGGGCTCGGTGCGCGATACATCGAGGGTCAGCGAATCGAGCGCGATGCCGCGCACCCGCACCCCCCACGCCGTCGCCCGCGCGTCGATGGCGTCGAGCGATGGGGGGGCCGCAAGCGCCACGCGGGCCGTCAGCGAGTCGGCGCCCGAGTCGTTGAAGCGAACGTCCCTCGCCTCGACGAACGCCTCGATCGTGAAGTGGTCGATCGAGCCCTGCAGGACTCCCCGGCCCTCGAGGCGTCCGAGCAGGCCCTCCACGGCGGCCTCCTCGTCCGGGGTCGCCATGGCGGCCGCGAAGTCCTCGAACAGGAGCTGCCCCTCGTCGGCGGCCCGCCCGCCGGGGATCTCCTCGGCGAACCACCGGTTCCATTCCGACAGGTCGGGCACCTGCGCCTCGAGCTGGAGCGCCCCCTCCCGATCCTCCGCGAGGCCGAAGCTGCCCCGTCCCGTCACCGATCCCACATCCGAGCGCAGGATCAGCGTGTCGATGCGGGCCAGGCCGTCCGCCACGTGCAGGCGGACGTGGCTCGTGTCGAGCTCTGCCCGTTGCAGCACGGAGGGCAGGATGTCCATGTCGAAGTCGGCCTCCAGCATCCCCGGCTCGACCCCCTGGCCCACCACCCTCCCGCGCACGGCCAGCCGCGAGGAAGGCGCATTCTCCATCCACTCTTCGAGGTCGATGCCGGAGGCCTCGACCCGGGCATCGTAGCGCTTGGGATCGCCCTCGAGCCCGAAGCGTCCGTCGAACGTCAGGTGGCCGCGCGCCGTCTCCAGGTCCGCCTCGGCGAGCAGATCCGACAGGCTTCCCCGGGCGCGGATCGGGCCGCTCACGGTCCCCACGAGATCCACATCCGGCGCGAACGGCCGCAGCGCAGCGAGCGCCAGGGGTCGGACCGTCACGTCGACGTCGATGATCGAGCCCTGCTCGAAGTCCAGCTTCGCCTCGCCATCGACCCGCGATACGTCGCCGGCGGGAGTGCGGTGCGCGACCTGGCCGTTCGCCGACAGGATCCCTCCCCCCGGGCGATCGAGGGTCACCGAGCCATCCAGGCGTCCGTCCAGCGGCGCCTCGAACCCGAGCACCCCGACCCAGCGCGGCTCGAACGCCTCGAGCTCCAGCCGAAGCCCGCTCAGGGGGTAGGGCTCGACCATCGACACCCCGCCGGTCGCGTGCACGCGGGACGGGGGGACCTCGCCCTCGAGGTCGGCGAGCGACACGTCGGCGTCGATCTGCAGGCGGTCGAGCCGCCCGGATCCGGTCACCGTTCCGGTGATCCGACCGTCGACCATCGACGGCCGATCGAGCAGCTCATCCAACCAGCGGATGCGCAGGGGGTCGAGCGTCGCGTCGAGCCGCTCGAAGCGCGGTGTCTCCTCGAGGACGAGCCGGAAGCCACCCCGGATACGGGTGTCCTCGCTGCGCGCCGAGCCGTCCGTCACATCGACGACCGGTATCGCGCCACGCGTCGAGAGCCCGATGTGCATGGGGCCGCCGCCCGCGGCGGGCACCGGCACCGGGAGCCACGCGAGATCCTCGAATCCAAGCGGATCGGCCTCGAGCTCGAAGCCGTACTCCAGGGGGTCCCCGGCCACCACCCAGCCCTCTCCGGACACGCTCGAGGCGGGGGTCTCCAGGCGGCGCACGGCCACGTCGATCGTGTCGCCGAAGGTCACCACGCCGGCGAAGCGGGTGACCTCGAGCGGCTGGCTCACCGCGAACAGAGTACCGGCGACGTCGTCGAGCGAGATCCGGAACGGGCGCGGCGGATCGACCACCCGGATCAGGGGGAAGGTCCCCGACGCGTCCTCCAGCCGGTACACGCGCTCGTACTCGCCATCCCCGGTCCCCTCCACGTTCCACATCGAGCCTCCCCGCGCCTCCTCGAGGGCGCGGGTCCGTGCCTCGCCCTCGAGCGTCTCGGTCCACGGAGTACGGATCTCGATGCGACCCGCTCGCATGGCGGCATCACGGATCAGGAATCGGAGCGCACTCCCGCCCTGCGCCACGGCCGCGCTGTCCGCCGCGGCGCTGTCGGGCGGCTCCCCGCGAGCCGGGGCGCCCGGCTGGAAGATGCGCTCGTAGTTCCAGCGTCCGTCGGTGGATTGCGCGAGCCTCACCTCGGCGCGACGGGCGTCGAGTCGACGGATGCGGATCTGTCGGCGCAGCAGCGAGAGCGGATCGTACCCGATCGTCACGGTGTCGAGCGCCACGAAGGCGGCGCCGGTCGAATCGGCGATCTCGAAGCGGGCGAGGGTGGCGCGTGTGACCAGATTCCCGCCCAGCACCGGGCCGATGCGAACCTGCCCGTGGACCGCGTTGTCGAGCGCTCTCTGGAGCAGGGCGACCGCCGCGTTGCGGCCCGTCGTCGTCTGCGTGAACTCGAACAGCGCGAACGCGATCGCGAGGCACAACAGCCCGAGCACGCGTGCCAGGAGTCGGGCGTGACGCCGACGGCGGCGCCCCGCCGCCCCGGGGTGCGATGCGTCCGGCGTGGCTCCGGCCGGCTTCGGCTCCTCCGGACCGGACCCGCCCGGGGTCGGGTCTTCCGACATCGGCTCGTCCGCGTCGGGCGGTGTCAGAAGGCCTCTCCGATCGAGAAGTGGATCTGGAGCCGGCGCCAGAACTCCTTGAGAAACGACGGCTGGTCGTACGTGAACCGATCGAACACGACCTGGTCCCGGAGCTCGACGAGGCTGCCGTTCTCGAGCGACACGACGACCGGCAGCGGGGTCGGACCGGTGGGGTTGTACCCCAGGTCGAGCCTCAGGGGCCCCACCGGGGTCATCAGCCGGATCCCGGCGCCCGGCGTCCACACGGGCCATTCGAGGCTCGACAGGTTCTCGAACACGTTGCCCCCGTCGACGAACAACACGAGGCCCCAGCGCGCGCTGAGCCGCTGTCGGAGCTCCAGGCTGATCTCGACGGCGGCGTTCCCGCCGTTCGGGCGCTGGACGAACGCGCCCGGATCCTCGGCGGCCAGACGCTGCACGCACGGCTCGAGAAACTCGTCTGGACAGTCCTCCACCTGATCGGCGACCAGGACGCGCGGGCCGAGGAGGTTCTGGCCGAACCCGCGCACGCTCTGCGATCCCCCCGCGAAGAAGCGCTTGGAGGGGTGGATCACCTCCTGCTCGCGGCTCGGATCCGAGACGGAGAAGGGGCCGCTCGTGGGCTCGACGAATCCGCCCCTGATGCGGGCTCCGACGACCAGCCCCTCATCCAGCGATTCGAAGTCCGCCGCCTGGACGTTGACCCGCAGATACCGGTAGTCGGAGCCGGTGAAGCGCTCCGCGCGCTCGATCTCGGCCGTCAGATAGTGTCCGTTGGTGGGCTGCAGGGGGTCGTTGGTGCGGTTGTAGACCCAGTGGAGGGTGACCGGCGACAGCCATTGGGACCGGGTGACGGTGGCGATGTCCTCCGGGGTGCAGAAGCCGAAGTTCACGCAGAAGAAGATGTCGGCCGACTCTTCGTCGAAGCCCGTATACGACGGCTGCCAGCTCAGCGTGGCGGTCATGCCCCGCTTCAGCTGGCGCGTGACGCCGAACTGCGCTCCCACACCCTCGCGGATGAACACGTCCGGGACGCTCTGGCGTTCGCCGAACACGCTCGCGCTGAAGCTGTTGCGACCGGAGAACAAGACGGGGATCGAAAGCTCGGCCCGCAACAGGAAGTTCAGCGTCCGGAAGTCGGAATCCGTGCCCACATCCGAGCACGGGAACCTGCCGCCCAGCTGCTGGGCGAAGATGTCGTCCAGCCGCGCGGTGATCCGGAGCTGCTTGGCGCCCCCGAACAGGTTGCGGTGCGTCAGCGTGGCCTCCGTCTGGACGCACTGGTCGGTGCTCCACCCGAACCCGCCGCGCGCCGCCCGTGTCCGCGCCGGGGTGATCTGCACGCGGAGATCCACGATCGAGTCGTCGGCCACTTCGGTGGTGATCGACGCGAAGCGGATCGCCTCCACGCCGAACAGCGCCCGCTGGCCGTCCTCCACCCGGCTCTGGCTCAGGTACTCGCCCGAACGGATGCGGAGCAGATCGCGAACGACTCCCTCGCCGATGTCCTCGGCTCCCTCGACCTCGATGCGCCCGACCCGAAAGCGGGCGCCCGGGCTAACGTCGAGGTGCACGCGCGCGCCTCCGCCCGGCGGACGGAGCAGGTCCTCGAGGACGGTCGCCTGGATGAAGCCGCGCTCGTGGAGGGCACGCACGAGGCTGTCTTCGGCGACGCGCAGGCGGAACTGGTCGAAGCGATCCCCCGGCTGGAGCGCGATCAGCTCCGCGACCGCGGCGGAGTCCAGCACGGGCGGGACGCCGCTCAGGCTCAACGAGTCGATGAGCGTCGGGGACCCTTCGCTGATCGAGAAGCGAACCCGCGCCTTCCGATCGGAGATCTCCACGTGGTCGTCGACCTCGGCGGAGAAGAAGCCGCGGTCGCGATAGAAGAACTCCAGCCGCAGCTCGTCGGCGGCGACGTCCAGCGTATCCAGGTACTGCCGGTGGTGGGCGAACCCCCAGTCGGTGAGCTGGCAGATCGGGAGGACCTGCAGCAGCAGGCTGGCGCACCCCGTCGCGCGGGTGCGGATGACCGATTCGAGCTCGTTGCTCGAGAACGCCTCGTTGCCCTCGAAGTCGAGCGATACGACTTCGATGTCGCCGTTCGCCTGCGCGGCCAGCGGCGCACCGGCCGGTACGATCCCGGCCAGCGCGAGCCACAGGGCCCGGACCGGCGGAGCGGAGCGCGAGCGAAAGCTCGCGGGTGACGGGGCCACGGTTCGAACGACGGCGCCCGGCCTAGGCCGCGGCCGCGTCCGGGGCCGCGGAGGCGGCGCGGCGGCAGCGGAGGACGATCGTCACCCCCACCCCGATGACCAGCACGCTGATCGCCTGGGCCAGCGTGAACGGGCCGAGGAAGCGATCGTCCTTGGCCCGGAAGACCTCGATGATGAGCCGCTCGATCCCGGCCGCCGCCAGCCACACGCCGAACAGCCAGCCCTGCTTGTGGGGGTGGCGGCGGAGGCGCCACAGGAGAAGGAACACCACGAGCGAGATGCCGGTTTCGTACAGCTGCGTCGGGTGCACGGCCAGCACCTGGCTGTCGGGGATGCCCGGATCGACCGGGGCTCCGAAGCGCCGCAGGTTCGCGGCCGTCGTCGGGGGAAGGCCGCGGGGAAACGCGATCCCCACCCAGGAGTCCGTGGGGCGTCCGTAGTCGTCGCCGACGAGGAAGCACCCGATGCGCCCGATCGCGTAGGCCAGCGCCAGAGCCGGCGCCACGGCATCGGCGGCGAGCGGGATCCGGGCCCCGCGACGCTTCACCATCCAGCTCACCCCCAGCACGCCGCCGATGAGGCCGCCGTACCAGACGATCCCGCCGCGCGAGAAGATCATCCCGAGCGGGTCCGCGGCCGTGCGTTCCCAGTACAGGAGGACATAGTAGATCTTGGCGCCCACGATGCCGCCCACGAGGGCGCCGAGCAGCATGTCGGCAGCCAGATCCCGATCGACGTCGAGACGCCCCAGCTCCGAGCGCAGGACGGCGTAGCCGGAGAGGAACGCCAGCGCCATCATCACCCCGAAGGATGTGATGGTCAGCTCGCCGATGATCGGCAGGTCGAGCGTGAACAGCTCCGGATGCACGTGGTGTCTCCTGTCTGGATTCCTCGCGGCCCCGCGTCACCCGAGCGGCGCCAGGAGCGATGGTCGGGTCCCGTCTAGCGATGGCGACCTTCTCGCGCCGACGCGAGCGCCGTGGCGCTCGCCGCGAGACCCGGAAACGGCAGCATCGGATCGGCGTTCAGCGACCAGGCGCTGCGCTCCCCGGACTCGAGCCGGTGGCGCGCGACGGCCGCGATCATGGCGGCGTTGTCGGTCGCCAGGCGTGGCGAGGGTGCGAACAGGCGGCAGCCCGGTCCGAGACGCTCCGCCAAACGTTCGCGTAGGCGCGAGTTTCGCGCCACACCGCCCCCGAGCACGACGCGTGGCACACCCGTCCATTCCACCGCCCTGGCCGTCTTCTCGGTGAGGACGTCGACCACGGCCTCCTGGAACTCGGCCGCAAGGTCGGGAACGGCGTCGGCGAGCTCTCCGCGCTCCTCCAGCTCCGAGGCGGCCAGCGCGACCGCCGTCTTGAGGCCGCTGAACGACAGGTCGAAGTACGACGGATCTCCCGGTCGATCGCCCGCCGACAGCATGGGGCGGGGCAGGGCTTGCGTGCCCGGCGTGCCGCCCGCCGCGGCGCGCTGGATCTCCGGCCCGCCCGGATATCCGAGCCCCAGCCGGCGGGCGACCTTGTCGAACGCCTCGCCCGCCGCATCGTCCCGCGTCTGACCGAGGAGCCGGTAGTCGCCCCACGCGCGCGCCTCGACCAGCAACGTGTGCCCGCCCGACACGAGCAGCGCCACGAAGGGCGGCACGGCGTCCGGGTCTTCGAGCGAAGCGGCGTACAGGTGGCCCTCCATGTGGTGCACCCCGAGCAGGGGGACGCCGCTCGCGAACGCGAACGCCTTCGCCCAGTTGACGCCCACCAGAAGCGCCCCGACGAGCCCCGGCCCGGCCGTGACGCCCACGCCTTCCAGCCGTTCGCGGGTCACGCCGGCCTGCTCCAGCGCGTGCGAGACCATCGCGTCGAGCGCCCGGATGTGCGCCCGCGCGGCGAGCTCCGGCACCACTCCTCCGAACGCCGCGTGTGCGTCCTGCGACGCGATCGCGAGCCCGCGGATTCCGTTCCCGTCGACGATGGCGGCGGATGTCTCGTCACAGGAAGTCTCGACGCCGAGAACCGGCCCCACGTCAGCGGGTTCCGTCGCCGACAGACCCGCGCGGGCGGGCCCGCACGCGCGCGGGCTCGACCGTCGGGGTCGCGTTCAGACCCGCCGGCAGCCGCACCGAGACCTCGAACGTACGCTCCTCGGCAGGCACCACGTCGACCTGGACGGTGGCCACGAGATCCGCTTCGGTCAGCGAGCCCACGGCCGCCTGGGGCCCCGTCACGGTCACCGACACGCGGGTCGGATCGAGGATGACGGCGGCCGCGGCATCCCCGAGCGCCCGCACCGGAACCTGGAGGTGGCGCGACACCAACGAGTCGACCTCGATCGACACCATGACGGTGCTCGGGACGGCTTCCACCGACGACAGGTCCTCGGGAAGGCTGAGCTCGGCCTGGCGGTACGTGGAGGCGCGGATCTCCCCGAGCTGGAGGGGCTGCGTCTCGATGCTCAAGACCCGGGTGACCACCGACTCCGGCCCGTACAGGGTCACGCTGTCCGGCTCCACGACCGTGCGCGCGATCACGTGCCCCGGCGCGGCCCGCGCCCCGGCGCGGGCCGCCACCGGCACGCGCCGGTCGACCCGGCGCTCGAGGCGCACGGTGACACGCTGCGGGACGACCGCCGTGGGGCGGACGCTCAGCGACCGGTCGAAGCTCACGTCGTCCACGCTCAGCTCGACCTCCATGACGGAGTCGGTCACCTCCTCGATGACCTTCCGGAGCACGGGCTGGTTGAACATGGCGATCAGATCGCCCTGCCGGCCCTGGAACACCGTGCTGACCTCGGAGGGCGCGTCGCGCAGGCTCCACGTCGTATCGGCCACCTCGAACTCGACACGCGTACCGATGGGCTGGTCCTGGCGCTGCTGATCGGCCGTGACGTTGAGCCACAGGAGGATCGACAGCACGATGGCCGCCAGCTTGTACGGCCACTTGTCGAGGATCGCGCTCCGCAGGCTCACGCGCGCCTACCCCCCCACACCGACGAGTGTGTCTGTGGGCGAGGGCGGCGCGTCGGCGGGCCGGTCGGTGATGTCGGCGGCCATCGAGTCGGGGGGCGTTCCGGCCACCACGATCGACACGAAGCCTCCCCCGCGCAGCGCCGAGCCGGGGGCCGGGCTCTGTGACACGACCCGGCCCGGGGCCTCCGGCGCATCGACCTGAAACCGGATCGCCCCGAGCTGCAGGTCGCCGGCCTCGAGCACCTCGGCCACGTCATCCACGTGGCGACCCCGCAGGTCGGGCACCTCGACGATCGCCGCCCCCTGCGCCACCACCAGCTCGATCGAGGCCGGCGGACTGAGTCGGGTTCCCGCGGGCGGGCGGGTTGCCAGCACTCCCGAGCGCGACGCCGCATCCGGTTGGTTCACGATCTCGACCTCGAAGCCCAGACCGCGCAGCAGTCGGGCGGCCTCGCTGCCCGCCAGACCGGTCAGCTCGGGGATGATCCTCGATTCGCGGCCCGCGCTCAGCGTGAGCCGCACGGTGTCCCCCGGTCTGGCGAGCTGACCGGGAAGCGGGCTCTGCGCGACGACCGCGCCCTCCGGACGCTCGCGGTGGTGGACGCGGGCCAGGGTGGCGGCGTCGAGCCCGAGCTCGTCGAGCCGCCTGGCGGCGTCCTCGGAGCTCGCGCCGTCGAGATCGGGCACCTCGACGAGCCGCACGTCGGTCGGATCCTCGGCCGACGGAAACAGCCACGTGGCGGCCAGGAAGTACCCGAACAGAAACATCGCGAGCGTCAGGACCGCCACGCGCGCGACTGCGCTGCGCGCCACGCGCCGCAGCACGGCCTGGATCTCGGGGGCCCGATCCCGCACGCGCCGCTCGAAGCTCATCGCACGCGCCTCAGACGGGCCGCGTACGCGCCGTCGGTGCCGGCCATCCACGGCCGGACGAACAGGTCGCCGTCCGGGGTGAGCGAGCCCCCCGGCAGCGGGATCGGGTTCGGCTCCCGAGCGAACCCGGGGTGGGCAGCGAGGAAGCGTTCCACCTGATCCTCGTTCTCCTCCGGCTCGAGCGAGCACGTCGAGTACACCAGCAATCCCCCCCGCGCCACGATCCCCGCGCACCCCTCGAGGATCTCCGCCTGCATACCCGCGAGTCCCTCGAGGTCGGCCGGCGTGATCCGCCAGCGGGCATCGGCTCGCCGGCGGAGCACTCCCGTGCCCGAGCAGGGGACATCCGCCAGCACCGTGCGCACCTCGCCCACCGGCGGCCTGCGGGCATCCGCCACTACGCACCGGACGGGAAGCGCGAGCCTCCGCACCGCGGCCCGCACGCGCCCCAACCGCTCGGACGACACATCGCCGGCGACGACCGGGCCCCCGGCCATCGCGGCGAGGAGCGCGGTCTTCGTGCCCGGGGCCGCGCAGGCATCGTACACCGGCCCCTCGAGGTCGGCACCCATGTAGTCTACCACGGCGGACGCCGCGGGGTCCTGGATCACGCCGCGCACCCGCCGGAGCGCCTCCGCCGGGCTGCCGGTACGAAGCCGCCGCGAGCGCGGCCACCCATCGAGCGGCTCGAGCCCGGTGTCCTCGACCGGTCCCTCGTCCAGCAGACGCACCACGACCGGCGGCGGCGTGTTGTCGGCCTGCACGAGCCGCACCACTTCGTGCAGGCTCCAGCGCGCCAGCCACCTCTCCAGCAGCCACACGGGGTGGGAGCCCCAGCTCGCCAGATAGCCCAGCGGGTCGGTGTCGCGGGAGGGGAACGGGTCGGGCTTCGATCCCCGCGCCACGGCGCGCAGGACCGCGTTGACGTAGCCCGCGCGTCCGGTGTCCATCGTCCGTCGCGCCCCGCTCACCGCCTGGCTCACCGCCGCGTGATCGGGGGTGCGGAGCTCCTTCAGCTCGTACACTCCGATGCGCAGCCAATCGAGCACGTCGGCGTCGATGCGGTCGAGCGGACGGTCGGTGTAGGCCTCGATCCAGCGGTCCAGACGGGCGCGGAGCCGCAGGCAGCCGTAGGCCACCTCGAGCGCCAGGCCGCGATCGAGCGGCGGGACTTCCGGCAGAATGCGCTCGGCGGCCCGGTCGGCGAATCCGCCGCCACGCGACTCGCGCAGGATCCGGTGGGCGGCGGCGCGCGGGTTCAAGCGGAGGCCGGGTGGGGATCGAGGCCCACCCGCGGCCGGGAGGGGCGGCCTCCGTCGGCGACCCCGGGGTGCGCGTCCGCCGATCCACGGGTGGTCGGACCACGGAGGATGGCCGCGACGGGCATCAACCCGGCAGGCCCTTCAGAGGGCTCGATGGCACCGCCCATTCGCGACGCGGCATCCGGCCAGCCAGGTACGCTCGACGTCCCGCGTCCACGGCCCCCCGCATGGCCTCCGCCATCCGCACCGGATCCCGAGCCTCCGCGAGCGCGGTGTTCATGAGGATCCCGTCCACCCCCTGCTCCATGGTGGCACATGCGTCCGACGCGGTCCCCACACCCGCGTCGACGATGATCGGAATCTCGAGACGTGCCTTGATGAGCCGGATGTTGAACGGGTTGAGGAGCCCCAGCCCGCTCCCGATCGGCGAGGCCAGCGGCATCACCGCTGCCACGCCGAGGTCTTCGAGCCTGAGCGCGGTGACCAGATCGTCGTTCGTGTAGGCGAGGACCACGAAACCGTCCTCGACCAGGGTGCGGGTGGCGGTCAGGAGCTCCTGCGTGTCCGGCAGGAGGGTGTCGCGGTCGCCGAGCACCTCGAGCTTGATCCACTCGCTCATCCCCGCGGCGCGGGCGAGACGGGCGAAGCGCACGGCCTCCTCGGCCGAATAGCACCCCGCCGTGTTGGGAAGCAGCGAGAACTCCTGCGGGTCGAGCTGGCGCAGGATGTCGTCGGCGTCGGGGTTGTCGATATCGACGCGGCGGACGGCCACGGTCACCAGCTCGGCGCCGGAGGCCCGGATCGCCGCCACCATCGTGTCGGGATCCGAGTACTTCCCGGTGCCGACGATGAGACGGGACTCGAACGTCCGATCCGCGATCGCCAGAGCTTCCGACGGAGCCACTCAGCCTCCTCCCACGAAGTGCACGATCTCGATCCGGTCTCCGGCCTTCAGACCGGCGTCGGCGTGCTCGCCGCGGCGCAGGATGCGGCGATTGAGCTCCACCACGACCGTCCCTCCGTCGAGCCCCAGCGCATCCAGCAGACCCCCCACCCGCATCCCCGACGGGACGCTGCGCGCCTCTCCGTTCACCTGGATCTCGATGTGCTGCACCCGATCCTCCTCACCCCGCGGCGTCGGCGAGCGCGGCGGCCATGCGCGCCGCCCGTTCCAGCGGACGGGGCGCGCCCCAGACCGCGCGTCCCACGACCACGCCGTGCGCGCCGGCCGCCAGCAGCTCGTCGAACCGATCCACGTCGATTCCGCCGATCCCAAGGAGGGGCACCGCGGCCACGCCGACACGGTCGAGAGCCTCCGCCACGCGCGCGATTCCGGCCGCTCCCTGCCCCGCCCGTCCCGGGTGAGAGCGCGTGGGGTACATCGTACCCACGACGAGAAAATCCGCTCCGTCGCGCACCGCCGCGACGGCCTCCACGGGCCCGTGCACCGAGACCCCGATCGCCAGATCGGTGGCGGCCGCCAGCGGCCTCACATCCCCGGCCGTGAGCGCGGCGTGCCCAAGCTGCACGGCGTCCGCACGCGCCGCCAGCGCGATGTCGGGCCGTCCGTTCACGACCAGCCAGCCCCCGCTCGATCGGGCCTCGTCGGCGAGTCGGTCGGCCGCCTCGAACAGCCGGGCGGCCGACAGCCGGGCGCGGACGTGGAGGGCGACCGGGTCGCCGCCCCCGTACAGGCGGACCGCCACGGGGAGCGCGGCATCGGTCAGGCGGTCCTCGGCCAGCAGGATGTGCAGCCGGGGGATCCGGTCAGCCGAGCCGGACACCCTCGAGCCCCCCGTGGCCGCGCAGCCAGGCCGCGCTCTCCATGCGCCGCCCGCCGGCCGGCTTCACCTCGCCGATTCGAACCGCCCCGTCCCCGGTGCGCACGAGGAGACCCGAGCGCGGGTCGGCGTCGAGAACGGTCCCGGGGGTCGCGGGGGCGGGCGCCGGCTCGACCGAGGGGGAGAAGCACTGGATCGGAAGGTCTTCGACCCGGGTCCAGGCTCCCGGCCACGGATCGCAGCCACGCATCCAACGGCCCACCTCCAACGCCGGCAGAGCCCAGTCGAGCCGCGCCACCTCGCGGTCCAGCTTGGGCGCGTAGGTGGCGAGAGCGTCGTCCTGCGGTGTCTCCGCCGCGGTCCCGTGCGACAGCGCCCCGATCACCGTCACGAGCGTTCCGGCCCCGAGGGTCGCGAGCCGCGCGTAGAGCTCGCCGGCGGTGGTGTGCGGACCGATCGGGACCCGGGCCCGGGCCAGCATCGGCCCCGCGTCGAGCTCGCGGACCATGCGCATGATGGTCACGCCGCTCTCCTCCTCACCGCGGATGATGGCCCAGTTGACCGGCGCAGCGCCCCGCAGCCGCGGGAGGAGCGACGCGTGCACGTTGATCGAGCCGAGCGGCGGCAGCGCGAGGACCTCGTCGCGCAGGATCTGGCCGTAGGCGGCCACCACCGAGAGCTCCGGCGCCAGCCGACGCACCTCGTCTTCGAACGCCTCGCCGCGCGGCCTTTGCGGCTGGAGGACGGGCACGTCGGCCGCCTCCGCCCACCTCTTCACGGGGCTCGAGGCGAGCCGGCGCCCGCGGCCGGCCGGACGGTCGGGGTTGGTGACGACTCCGACGACACGGTGGCCCGCGGCGCGCAGCGCGTCGAGCGACGGAAGCCCGAAGTCCGGCGTGCCCCAGAACAGGACCCTCATCCCCGGCCCGGTGCGGGTCCCGCGTCGCGCCGGCCGGCGGACCGCCCCACGGCGCGGATCACGACCCGGCGTCGCCCTCCCCGCGCTTCTGCCATTTGCGGAGGAGCATCCGCCGCTTGAGGGGGCTCACGCGGTCGATGAACAGCACGCCGTCGAGGTGGTCCTTCTCGTGCTGGAGGCAGCGGCTCAGGAGACCCGTGGCATCGATCTCGACCTCGTGGCCCTGCCGGTCCAGACCCCGGACCACGACGCGCTCGGCGCGCTCGACGATCTCCGCCAGACCCGGCAGGCTGAGACAGCCCTCTTCGTCGCGGACCGAGCCCTCCCGTTCCACGATCTCGGGGTTGATGAGGGCCCCCGGCTCGTGCTCCGGGTCGCGCACGTCGTACACGAACACCTGGAGCGGCACTCCGACCTGGGGCGCGGCGAGCCCGATCCCGTCGGCGGCGTACATCGTTTCCATGAGGTCATCGACGAGGCGTCGAACCTGGTCGTCCACCTCGCCCACGGGCTCGCTCTCCTCGCGCAGCACCGGATCCCCGAACAGACGGATCTCGCGGATCATCGACGACGGGCGGGTCAATCGGCCGAGCGGACCTGGGCGACCTTCGAGCGCTCGACCTCGATCCGCGTGTCGCCCGACTTGATCGTCACGCGGTCGTCGGTGAGGTGCACGATCGTGCCGACGATGCCACCCACCGTCGTGATCTGATCGCCCTTCTTGAGCCCCCCCACGAGCGCCTCGTGCTCCTGCTGCTGCTTACGCTGCGGGCGAAAGAAGAGGAAATAGAAGATGGCGATGAACCCGAACATCATCATCAGGGTCGCCGCGGGGTTCGCGGTGCCCCCGTTCGGGGACGCCATGATCGACATCGATGTCAGCATTGGGACTCACCTTCGTTCCGCGAGCCCCCGGACCGGTACCGCTCCAGCCACGCCCCCGCCCAGGACTCGAAATCGCCCCGGAGGATCGCGGCGCGTGCCCGTGAAGTCAAACGAATCAGGAAGCGCAGGTTGTGCACCGAGAGCAGCTTGAGACCCAGAATCTCGCCGCACACGAGGAGGTGTCGCACGTAGGCCCGCGAGTATCCGCGGCAACACTCGCAGTCGCACGTCGGATCGAGCGGACCCCCGTCCCCGGCGAACCGCGCGCCGCGGACGTTCACCTGCCCCTCCTCCGTGAACGCCGTCCCGTTGCGTCCGTTCCGCGTGGGCGCCACGCAGTCGAACATGTCAACCCCGCGCCGTACCGCCTCGAGGATGTCGTCGGGATACCCGACCCCCATGAGATAGCGCGGCAGCTCGGTCGGAAGGTGCGACTCGCACGCGTCGAGGATGCCGAGCGTGATGCCCTTCGATTCGCCCACCGAGAGCCCGCCGATCGCGATCCCCGGCCACGGCCCCCGAGCGAGCGTGCGCTCCAGGGATTCGAGTCTCAGGTCCACGTACGAGGCGCCCTGGAAGATGGGGAACAGGAGACCGGGGGCGCCGTCCCCGGCGCTGCGGGCGGCGAGCTCCGCGTGTCGTCGGCGGCAACGGACGAGCCACGCCAGAGAGCGCTCGACGGCGGCGCGTGCGGCATCGCGATCGGCCTCCCCCGGAGCGCATTCGTCGAATGCCATCTGGATGTCGGAGCCGATCACGGTCTGGATGTCGATCGAGCGTTCGGGGGTGATCCTGTGGAGGCTTCCATCGATGTGGCTCCGGAAGGTCACGCCTTCGTCATCGATGGCGCGGATGCGGGCGAGCGAGAACACCTGGAACCCGCCCGAGTCCGTGAGGATCGGGCGGCGCCAGGACATGAAGCGGTGGAGCCCGCCCGCATTCTCCAGGACCTCGAGCCCCGGGCGCAGATACAGGTGGTAGGCGTTCCCGAGCACGATCTCCGCCTCGAGATCCTCCAGATCGCGGCTCGAGAGCGCCTTTACGGTCCCGAGCGTCCCCACCGGCATGAAGGTCGGGGTGTGCACGCGCCCCCGACCCAGGTGGAGGGTCCCCGCGCGTGCCGCTCCCTCGCGACCCTCGATCGTGAACGCCCCCTCCCCCCCCGCGGCGCCATCGGTCACGCCACCACCATCGCGTCTCCGTAGGAGTAGAAGCGATACCCCTCGGCCACCGCGTGCCGATACGCGCCCAGCACCCGCTCCGTCCCCGCCAGGGCCGCCACCAGCATGAGAAGGCTGGAGCGCGGCAGGTGGAAGTTGGTGATCAGGGCGTCGATCCCCCGGAAGCGGTACGGCGGGTGGATGAACAGATCCGTCCACCCCGCGCGCGGCCCGTAGCGGCCCCCCGGATCCGCCACGCTCTCCAGAACGCGGCACGTGGTGGTCCCCACGGCCCACACGCGACCGCCGGAGGCGCGCACGCGGTTGAGGACGTCGGCGCTCTCGCCAGTGATGCGGTAGGCCTCGGCGTGCAGCCGGTGCTCGTCGATCCGCTCGGCCGACACGGGACGGAAGGTCCCCACCCCCACGTGGAGCGTCACGGTGACCGTCTCCACGCCCGCCTCGCGCACACGGTCGAGCAGCCCGGCGGTGAAATGGAGCCCGGCCGTAGGGGCGGCCACACTGCCGGTCTCGCGCGCGTATACCGTCTGGTAGCGCCGCCGGTCGGTCGCGTCATCCGGGCGCTCGATGTAGGGCGGGAGCGGGACGTGCCCGTGACGCTCGATGAGCGTCCACGGATCCGCCTCCCCCGTCAGACGCACCACCCGAGATCCGTCCGGTCTCGAGTCGAGGATCTCGACCTCGAAGCCCTCCCCTACCTCGACGCGACGACCCGGCTTGAGCTTTCCACCGGGGCGCACGATGGCCTCCCACACCCGGGGGGCCCGGCTCCGGAAGGCGGCCAGGGGATCGTGATCGCTCGCGGGCGTCCCCTCCGACCCGGGGGCATCGTCCGACGGGACGAACGGTCTCGTGAGGAGGATCTCGGCCCTCGCGCCCGTCGGCTTGCGACCCAGCAGCCGGGCCGGGAAGACGCGTGTGTCGTTGAGCACCAGGGCGTCCCCGGGAGACAGCAGGCACGGGAGGTCGGCGAAGCGGGCGTCTTCAATGTCGCCCGTGGCGCGCGACAGGACCAGCAGCCGGCTCGCGTCCCGCCGCTCGGCGGGTCGGGAGGCGATCAGGTGGGATGGGAGCTCGTAGTCGAACCCGACCGTGAGGCCGGGTGCGGCATCAATCGCCATCGTCGAACAGGGCGGCCTGCGGATCGCCGCCCGTCGGCGGCGTGTAGCCGAAGCGCTCGTAGGCCCTTCGGGTCACGGCCCGGCCGCGCGACGTGCGCTGCAGGTACCCGTTCTGGATCAGGTAGGGCTCGTACACCTCCTCCAGGGTCCCCGCGTCCTCGCCCACGGCCACCGCGAGCGAGTTGAGACCCACGGGCCCGCCGTCGAAGTGCTCGATGATGACGGTGAGCACGCGGGCGTCCATCTCGTCGAGGCCGTACTCGTCGACGTTGAGCAGCGTGAGGCCGCGGACCGCGGTGTCCGCGTCGATCGTGCCGTCGCTCCGCACCTCGGCGTAGTCGCGCACGCGCCGGAGCAGCCGGTTGGCGATGCGCGGGGTGCCTCGCGAGCGCCGCGCGATCTCCTGCGCACCCTCCTCCGTGATCCGGATGTCGAGCACGCCCGCCGAGCGACGGACGATCTCGGCCAGCTCCCCGGTCGGGTAGAACCCCAGCCGCTCGATCACGCCGAAGCGTGCCCGCATGGGGGCCGTCAGGAGCCCGAACCGGGTGGTCGCGCCCACCAGTGTGAAGCGCTCGAGCTTCATGGAGATCGTCTCGACCCGCGGCCCGTCGCCGAGCCGGATCTCGATCCGGTAGTCCTCCATCGCCGGATACAGGAACTCCTCGATCACGGGCCTGAGCCTGTGGATCTCGTCGATGAACAGGATGTCGCGCGCGTCGAGGTTCGTGAGCAGCCCGGCGAGATCGCCGGGCTTCTCGAGCACCGGTCCCGAGGTGAGCTTGATGTGCACGTCGAGCTCGCGCGCCAGGAGGTGTGCGAGCGTCGTCTTGCCGAGCCCCGGGGGGCCGTAGAACAGGGTGTGGTCGAGCGCGTCTCCCCTGGCCCTGGCGGCCTCGACGAACACGGCGAGGCTCTCCTTCACCTTGTCCTGACCCACGAACTCCTCGAGCCGCTGGGGTCGGAGCGAGCGCTCGGCCGGCGCCTCTTCATCGGCGGCTTCCGGCGTCGTGATGTGGGGACGTCCCGTCGTGTCGGTCATGCGTGGATCCGGCTCATACGAAGCGGAGCGCCTGTTTCACGAGCTCCTCGGCGCCGACCGAGCGGCCGTCGAGCGACTGCATCGCCCGGCGCACCGCATCGTCGGCCTCGAGCTGCCCGTAGCCGAGCCCCCGCAGCGCCTGGATGGCGGCCGCCGTGTGCCCGGTGCCGGGGATGTCCGGGACACCCTCCCGCAGGTCGTCGAGCTTGTCGGCGAGCTCGATCGTGATGCGCTCGGCCGTCTTGCGGCCCACGCCGCTCACGGTCTGGAGCGCCGCGTGGTCCTTCCCGCGGATCGCGGCCACGATCCGCTGGCCGGGGAGCGCTCCGAGGATCGCGAGCGCCAGACGCGGGCCGACGCCGGTCGCGGTCCGCAGGCGCCTGAACAGCTCGCGATCGCGCGCCGACCCGAACCCGTACAGCTCGAGCGCATCGTCGCGAACCACGAGGGTCGTGTGCAGCTCCACCTCCTCGCCCACGTCCGGAAGCCGATCGAGGAGCGCGAGGGGCACCTGGACGTCGTAGCCGAGACCGGAGGAGGTCATGATCTCGACCGAGTCGGTTCCGCGCTCGATGAGGCGCCCCCGGATGCGGCGGATCAACGCAGTACCCGGGCACCCGAGGCCGCGAGCTCGCCCCGGAGCAGGTGGCAGAGCGCGACCGCGCACCCGTCGGCCGCGTCCGCGGGCTCGGGCACGTCCTTGAGCCGGAGATGCTGCCGCACCATGTAGCCCACCTGCTCCTTGCTGGCGGCGCCCGTCCCGACGACGCGCTTCTTGACCTCTCGCGGAGGGTACGAGTGGACGGGCAGATCGCGGAGCGCCGCGGCGAGCACGAGCACGCCGCGGGCGTGACCGAGCACCATCGCCGTACGGGCGTTCCGGCCGGTGAACACGCCCTCGATCGCCAGGCAGGTGGGCTGGTGCCGCTCGATCAGCTCGGCCAGCCCGCGGTGGATCTCGACCAGTCGGCACGCGAGATCGGCGTCCCGCGTGGTGCGGATCACGCCACACTCGACGAGGCGTGGACGTCCATCTTCCCTGTGGATGAGCGCGTAGCCGGTCACGCGCGTGCCCGGATCCACCCCGAGCACACGGGTCGCCGCGACGGAGTCGGGACCGGCCGGGACCCGGCCCGTCAGGAGCTCCCCAGGACGGCCCAGTCCGCCTCCTCGAGATCGGCGTTCGAGTACACGCGCTGCACGTCGTCGTGTTCGTCGAGGGCCTCGAAGATGTCGAGCACCTTCTCGGCGTCCCGCCCGGTGACCTTGATGGTGCTGTTGGGCACCATCGCGAGCTCGGCCTCCTCGATCGGAAGACCGGCGGCCCGCAGGGAGTCCTGTACGGCGTGGAATTCGCCCGCCGCCGTCGTGACCACGAACGCGTCCCCGTCCCGCTCGAGGTTCTCGGCGCCCGCCACGAGGGCCGCCTCGAGGGCGGCCTCCTCGTCGCAGCACCCCGCGTCGAGGTAGATCTGGCCCTTGCGCTCGAACATCCAGGCCACCGAGCCGCTCTGGCCCAGATTGCCGCCCTTCTTGTCGAGCAGGTGTCGCAGCTCGGCCACCGTACGGTTGGCGTTGTCGGTCAGACACTCGACATACAGGGCCACGCCGCCCGGCGCGTAGCCCTCGTACGCGATCTCCTCGAAGCTGGCGCCGGGGAGGTCGCCCGTGCCGCGCTTGATGGCCCGGTCGATGTTGTCGTTGGGCATGTTCTGCGCCTTGGCGTTGTCGACCGCCAGGCGCAGGCGCGGATTGAAGTTCGGATCGCCGCCCGCCACGCGCGCGGCCACCGCGATCTCGCGTCCGAGCTTCGCGAACAGCCTGCCGCGTGCCTTGTCGTTCACCGCCTTCTGGCGCTTGATCTGCGCCCACTTGCTGTGGCCGGCCACTTCTGATCACTCCCGCTGTCGGAGTACCGTGCCCTGCTGGAAGCCTGCTCTAACTGCCGCGGGTCTCGGCTCCTACTCCTCCTCCCGCTTCGTGTCGGCGATCACCCTCTCCGCCACATGGGGAGGGGCGGGCTCGTACCCCGCCAGCCGTCTCGTGTGCACCGCCTTGCCGTGCGTGAGCGAGCGGAGCGCGGCCGAGTACTTGTACAGCTCGGCCTGCGGGACGTACGCCTTCACGACCTGGCGATGGCCCCGCGACTCCATGCCGAGCACCCGCCCGCGGCGCTGGTTGAGATCCCCCATCACCTCGCCCATGTAGTCCTCGGGCGTCTCGACCTCGACCTCCATGATCGGCTCGAGGATCACCGGGCTCGCCGTCTGCGCGACCTTCTTGAAGGCCAGCGATCCCGCCACCTGGAAGGCCAGATCGGAACTGTCCACCGAGTGGTGCGATCCGTCGTATACCTCGGCCTTGAAATCCACCAGCGGGTATCCGGCCAGCACGCCCTTCCGCGAGGCGTCCTGGATCCCCTTGTCGACCGCGGGGACGAACTTGGTGGGGATCACGCCGCCCTTGATCGAATCGACGAACTCGTACCCCTCGCCGCGCGGCAGCGGGCTCAGCCGCACCCAGCAGTCCCCGAACTGACCGCGTCCTCCGGACTGCTTCTTGTACCGTCCCTGGCCCTCCGACTGCCGGGTGATCGTCTCGCGATACGGGATCCTGGGCGCCTCGGTCTCCACGTTGACCCCGTACTTCCGGGTGAGCCGCTCGAGGCTGATGTTGAGGTGGAGCTCGCCGAGCCCCCGGATGATCGTCTGTCCGCGCTCTCCATCGTACCCGGATGTGAACGTCGGGTCCTCCTCGTGGAGCTTCGTGAGGCCGTTCCCGAGCTTGTCCTCGTCCCCGCGCGTGGCCGCCTGGACGGCGAGGGAGATGTCGGGGTGCGGCCAGTCGATCCCCTCCAGCACGAGCGGCTTCGATGGAGAGCACAGCGTGTCGCCCGTGTGCGTGTCCTTGAGCTTCGCCACCACGCCGATGTCTCCGGCGTGCAGCCGCTCCAGTTCGTGCCGGTGCGCGCCGTGCGGGATGGCGAGGTGTGCGATGCGCTCGTTGGCGGCGTGGACGGGGTTCCACATGGCGAGCCCGTTGGTGACCCGACCACCGAACACCCGGAAGTAGCTCAGGTCGCCCACGTGCGGCTCGGAGGTGGTCTTGAACACGAGCGCCGCCAGCGGCGCCCCGTCGGAGGCCTCGACCTCGATCTCGTCCCCCTCGCTCTCGGCGATCTCCGGGGTGGCCTCGGCGGGGGACGGCATCAGCTCGACGATCTTGTTCAACACGGCGCGCACCCCGCGCCCCGAGGCCCCCGCCCCACAGAACACCGGCACGACCTCGCCCCGGCGCATGGCGGCCGCCAGAACCGCGAGCACCCGGTCGCGGTCGAGCTCCTCGCCCTCCAGGTAGGCCTCGAGGAGCTCGTCATCGGCCGCCGCGATCGTCTCGATGAGCTCCTCGCGGAACTCGTCCACACCCGACTCGAGCCCCTCGGGGATGTCCGTCTCCTCGTACTCGCCCCGGTCCCCGCCCTCGTAGATGTGCGCCTTGAGCGAGAACAGGTTCACGATCCCGCGGAAGTCGGGGCCCGCCCCGATGGGCACTTCGACCGGGATGGCCGCCGGCGTGAGGACGCTCTGCACCTGCCGGAAGGTCTTCCGGAACGACGCGTTGTCGCGGTCCATCATCGTGATGAAGATCATGCGCGGGATCCCGCGCCGCTCGCACTCCGCCCACGTGCGCTCGGTTCCCACCTCGACCCCCGACGCCGCGTCGACCACGCACAGGCCGGCGTCGGCGACGCGCACCCCCGCGGCCACCTCGCCGAAGAAGTCCAGGTACCCGGGCGTGTCGATCAGGTTGATCTTGGCGCCCTTCCACTTCGCGTAGGCGACCGAGAGGTTGATCGAGATCTTGTGCTCCGTCTCCTCGGGCGTGAAGTCGGTGATCGCGCTCCCCTTCTCCACATCGCCCTTGCGGGTCGTCGTGCCGCCGATGTGGCACATCGAATCGGCCAGCGTGGTCTTCCCCGAGCCCCCGTGACCGAAGAGGACCACGTTGCGTATGGCGGACGTTTCGAACTCGGTGGCGGCAGACGCCATCTACTCCTCCTCGAGGCGGTGAACTCGATCAGGATGCGCGGGGCGCGGGCCACCGTACGGCGATCCGTCGTGATGCCTCGACGGCCTTCCAGGAGGGCCCGCGCGGGGGAGTCATTCTAGCAGGTCGCGGAAAAAACTCCAGTCCGCCGCCGGGTGGCGCGAGGCGTCGCGGCGAGCGGTCGAAGGCCGTCCCGGAGGGCCTCCGTCAGTGGGTGCGGGTCTTCTGGTACCGCCGGCTCATCTCGTCCAGGAACGCGCGCTCTTCCATCGACAGCGAGTCCATCCCGCTCTCGCGGATCTTGTCGAGGATGCGATCGACCTCGTCGAGCGCGTCACCGTCCACGCCCCGCTTGCCCCTCCGCGCCGCGCGGCGCTCCTTCTCGCCCCCGACCGCCCGGGCGCCTCCCCCGCGCTCGACCCGCACGCGCGTGGGCTTCTCCTTGAAGAACGCACGCTGGACGCCCCGGGAGAGTCGCTCGCCGAAGCGCAGATAGACGAAGCCCGTCACCAGCCCGCCCAGATGCGCCCAGTGCGCCACGCCGCCCCCGCCCTGGATGGTGGCGAACAGGGTGAAGACCCCGAGGATGGCCACGAACCATTTCGCGGGGATCGGGAACAGGAAGTACAGATAGATCCTGGCGTCCGGCCAGTTCATGGCGAACGCGAGCAGGAGGCCGAAGATCGCCCCGGACGCCCCGATCATCGGAACGGGTCCGATCATCGAGGAGAGGAGGAGGTGGAACGCGGCGCCGCCCAGCCCGCACGCGACGTAGAACTTGATGAAGAAGCGGCTGCCCCAGTGGCTCTCGAGCGGCGGTCCGAAGAAGAACAGGACCAGCATGTTCGTGAACAGGTGTCCGAAGCTCACGTGCACGAACATGTAGGTGAGGGCCGTCCATGGACGGAGCAACGAGCCCGGGATCGAGAACCCCAGCCACTCGATCGCCCGCACCGGGAGGATCCCGAGCGCGAACGATCCCCACACCGCCACGTTCGCGATGAGCAGACGCTTGACCCACGGGGTCATGGGGAACCCGTGACCGAACTGGAACCCCCCGCTGCGGGGGACGGCGAATCTCCGGCTCACGCCCCCTCCTCGGCCGCGGGTCCGCCGACACGCGCCATCCCCGCCTCTACATCGAGCTCGATCGCGGACCGCAGACCGCGTTGCCGCTCCGCGCGCTCGAGGGCCAGCCGTAGCAGCTCGTCGACGAGCTCCGGGTACGGGAGGCCGGTCGCCGCCCACAGCTTCGGATACATGCTGATGCGCGTGAACCCGGGGATCGTGTTGATCTCGTTCACCACGAGCTCGTCGTCGGGCGTCAGGAAGAAGTCGACGCGCGCCATGCCCTCGCAGCACAGCGTGCGGAACGTCCGCACCGCCAGCTCCCGAACCCGCTCCGTGGTGGCGGGATCCAGGTCGGCGGGGACCCGGAGGTCGGCGCCCTCGTCGTCCAGGTACTTCGCTTCGTAGGAGTAGAACTCGTGCCGCGGGACGATCTCTCCCGGAAGCGAGGCCCTCGGGTCCTCGTTGCCAAGCACCGCGCACTCGAGCTCGCGCCCCCGGATGAAGCTCTCGAGCAGCACCTTCCGATCGAAGCCGAACGCCGTGTCGACGGCATGCCTGAGCTCGTCGGGAGTCGTGACCTTGGTCACTCCCACCGAAGAGCCCATGTTCGCCGGCTTCACGAACAGGGGGTGTCCGAGCTCGGCCGCGAGCGTCTCCCAGTCGGGGACGGGATCGCGTGGCGCGAGGGTGACGAACGGAGCGACCGGGATGCCCGCATCCCGGAGGAGGCGCTTGCTCACGTCCTTGTCCATCCCGATCGAGGAGCCCAGCACATCCGGGCCCACGAAGGGCATGTGCGCCAGCCGCAGGAGACCCTGCACGGTGCCATCCTCGCCCATCGGGCCGTGCAGCACGGGGAACACGACGTCGAGCCGCTCGAGCGGCTCACCCGCATCGAGCGGAACGAGATCCGCCCGGGTTCCCGGCACGAGCGCCACATCGCGGTTCGCCGGACCGAGGCGGATGCGCCGCGGATCGGAGCCGTCGAGGAGGAAGCGGGAGCTCTCGGCCAGGTGCCAGTGCCCCGACCGGTCGATGCCGATCAGCACGACCTCGTAGCGCTCCGGATCGATGGCTTCGATGACGTTGCGCGCGGACTGGAGGGACACCTCGTGCTCGGCGGACTCGCCCCCGAACAGCACTCCCACACGCACGCGTCGCTCACCGCCCACGAATCACCCCCGTCCGCCGTCGTCTACCGTTGCAGCAGATGCTGCAGCAGGTCGTACCTCGTGAGCACCCCGAGGATCCCACCCTCGTCCTCCACGAGCACGGCGGCGACCTCCCGGCCCAGCTCGCGGGTCAGCCTGGTGGGCTCGGCGTCCGGCGGCACCGATGGGAAGGGCGAGCCGGCCAGCGAGCGGATCGGATCGGCGGCCCGGTCGGGGTGGCGGATGACGGCCGCCATGAGCTTGGATTCGGTCACCGAGCCGATGGCGCGGCCGTTCTCGATCACCGGGAGCTGCGACACGTGGTACTCGTCCACGAGCTCGAGCCCGTGCTCGATCGTGTCATCGGGCGATACGCAGACGAGCGCGGGAAGACCCGTGGCGCGCTTCCGGTCGAGCAGGGTGGCCGCCGTCGCGGGCCCCGCGGGCAGGAGCTGGTTCTCGCGCATCCACTCGTCGTTGTAGAGCTTCGACAAATAGCGTTCGCCGGTGTCGGTGAGCATCGACACGACGCACGCCTCGGGATCGTCGAGCTCGCGCGCCACCTCGAGGGCGACGTGTGTGATGAGCCCCGACGAGCCGCCGGCGAACAGGCCCTCCTCGCGGGTCAGGCGACGCGCCACCTCGAACGCCTGCACGTCCGAGACCTTCCGGAACTCGTCGACGAGCCCGAAGTCGAGCGTCCCCGGGATCTTGTCGTTCCCCACACCCTCGACCTTGTACGGTGCGCCCGCGGTCTTCTCGCCGGTGGCGAAGTAGCGCGCGAAGATCGAGCCTTCGGGGTCGCCCGCGATGATGCGGATGCGGGGGTTCTTCTCCTTCAGGTAGCGCGCGACGCCGGTGATTGTCCCCCCGGTGGCAGGCGAGGCCACGAAGTGCGTGACGCGTCCCTCGGTCTGCTCCCAGATCTCCGGCCCGGTGGTCCGGTAGTGTGCGTCCGGGTTGACGGGGTTGAAGAACTGGTCGGCGAGGATGGCGCCGGGGGTCTCCGCCACGATGCGCTTCGCCACGTTGCCGTAGTAGTCGGGGTGGTCGGGCGACACCGCGGTGGGCGTCACGATCACCTCGGCGCCGAACGCCTTCACCATGCGGATCTTCTCGGCGCTCATCTTGTCGGGGATCGCGAACACGCAGCGGTATCCCTTCACGGCGGCGGCGATCGCCAGCCCCACCCCGGTGTTCCCGGCCGTCCCCTCGACGACGGTGCCGCCCGGCGCGAGGCGGCCCTCGCGCTCCGCCGCCTCGATGATGGCGAGCCCGATCCGGTCCTTGACGGAGCCGCCCGGGTTGAAGGACTCCACCTTGATCCACACCGGCGTCCGTATCCGGCCCACCACCCGGTTGAGCCGGATGAGCGGCGTCGACCCGATCGTCCCGAGAACGCTCTCGAACCGACCGCGGGCCCGATTCTCTCTCAGCTGGGCGTTCATCTCGGGCTCCCGTCCTTCGGCTTCGCGACCTCGGGCATGGGATACTGGACCGGGAGGAGGCCCCACACCGCCACCGCCTCCTCGCCCTGTCGCGCCGGACGATAGCGGAGTCGACGCGCCCCGGCGACCGCGGCCGAGTCGAGCACGCCGTCGCCCGAGGAGCGCGCGACGTACACGGAGTCCACGTGGCCGATGGTGGAGATGTGAATCTTGAGCAGCGTCTCGCCACCCACTCCACGCGACCAGGCGTCCGCCGGATACTCGAACGGGAGCTGCTCGCTCAGGAGCATCGGATACGTGAACGGGCCCGCCGCGGCCGGGCCGATCTTGAGCCCCCCGAGGACCGGACGGACGGTGTCGGCACACCCGGCCAGCGACAGCGCCGCCGCGATGGCGAGCCCGACCCTCGGCGACACCGGCGGCCCCTCAGGCATCGAGGTCCGCCTTGAGCTCGGCGAGTGCGCGCAGCGCCTCGAGGGGGGTCAGGTGGTCCGGATCCAGCTCACGGAGGCGCTCGAGCGCCGCCGTGAGCCCCGGGTGCAGACGATCGCCTTCCTCCGCATCGCGCGCGGAGGGAGCCTCGAACAGCGACAGCTGCCCGCGGGCTCGCTCGGCGAGGGCGGCGCCCCGGCCGCCGACTCCCCACGGGCCGCTCTCGAGCTCCCGGAGGATGCGCGCCGCGCGGCCCACGACCGCGGGTGGGAGACCGGCGAGCCTCCCCACGTGCACGCCGTAGGAGCGATCCGATCCACCCGGCCGGAGACGGTGCAGGAACACGATGTCGCGCCCGCGCTCCTTCACCGCGACGTTGAACGCGGCCGCCCGCGCGAGGGTGTCGGCGAGACCGACGAGCTCGTGGTAGTGGGTCGCGAACACGGTTCGGGCCCCCAGCTCGTGCAGGTGCTCGGTCACCGCCCAGGCGATCGACACGCCATCGTAGGTCGAGGTGCCCCGCCCGATCTCGTCCAGCAGCACGAGGCTGCGCTCGGTCGCCCCGTTGAGGATGGTGGCCGTCTCCGTCATCTCGACCATGAATGTGCTCATCCCCGCCGCCAGGTTGTCGCTCGCGCCCACCCGGGTGAACACGCGGTCGCACACGCCCACCAGCGCCCGCGAGGCGGGGACGAAGGAGCCGATCTGTGCCATGAGACAGATCAGTCCGACCTGACGCAGTACGGTCGATTTCCCGGCCATGTTGGGACCGGTCACGATCATCACCCGCAGTCCCGCGTCGAGCGTGACGTCGTTGGGGACGAAGCGCTCGCGCGCGACGGTCGACTCCACGACCGGATGCCGACCCTCGACGATCGACAGCACGGGCTCGTCGGACAGCTCGGGCCGCACGTAGCGCTCGCGCTCCGCGACCTCCGCCAGGGCCGCGAACAGGTCGATCTCCGCCACGCGACGCGCCGTCGCCTGGACGCGCGGGACCTCGGCGGCCACGGCGTCGCGCAGCTCCTGGAACAGACGGGTCTCCAGACGGACGATCCCGTCCTCGGCCCCCAGGACCCTGGCCTCCCACTCCTTGAGCTCCGGCGTCAGGTAGCGCTCGGCGTTGGTGAGCGTCTGCTTGCGCACGTAGTCGTCGGGCACGCGGTCGAGCTTCGCCTTGCTCACCTCGATGTAGTACCCGAACACCCTGTTGAACCCCACCTTGAGGCTGTCGATCCCGGTACGCTCGCGCTCGCGCGCCTGCAGGCCCGCGATCACGTCGACCGCGTTCGTCCGTGTGGCGCGCAGCCCGTCCAGCTCCTCCGAGTGCCCGGCGCGGATCACGCCGCCGTCCTTGAGCGTCGGGGGGGCGTCCGGATCGAGCGCGCCTTCGATGCGCGAGCGCACGTCCTCGAGCGCATCGAACCCGTCCCGCAGGGCGACGAGCGCGGGCGAGCCGACATCGTCCAGCTCCTCCTGCACGCCGGGCAGGACCTCCACCGAGCGGCCCAGACCGAGCAGGTCGCGCGGCCCGGCGCGACCCGTGGCGATCCGCGCCGCCAGGCGCTCGAGGTCGCGTACTCCCGCCAGCCGCCGGCGGATCTCGGCCCGCCTCGCCCGCGCCTCGAACAGCTCGGCCACCGCCGACAGGCGTCGCTCGATGGCGGCGCGGTCGACCAGCGGACGGAGGACGCGGCGGCGCAAGAGACGCGCGCCCATCGGGGTGCGCGTGCGATCCAGCAGATCGAGCAGCGAGCTCCCCTCCCCGACGCGGAGCGGCTCGACGAGCTCGAGGTTGCGACGGGTCATTCCGTCGAGGTACATGATCCCGCCCTCGCGGTCGACCCGTGGCGGGCGCAGGTGGTCGACCCCCGCCGGGCGCACTTCATCCAGATACGCGAGCGCGGCGGCGGCGGCCGACAGCAGGTGCGCATCCGCATCGCTCCGCAACCCGAAACCGGCGCTCGACGCGACCCCGAACCGCTCCCGGAGTCGCTCTTCGCCCAGCGCGGGCTCGAAGCGCCACGCCGGTCGGGCGGTCACGAGCCACGGACCGGTGAACGGCTCGCTCCCCTCGGGAACCACGATCTCGGCCGGCTCCAACCGGCCCAGCTCGTCGAGCAACGCCTCCGTCGTGGGGATCGAACGCAGCTCGAACTCGCCGGTCGACAGGTCCGCCGCCGCGACGCCGAACGGCCCGGTGCCCGACACGGCGACCACGTAGTTGTTGCGGTCGTCGGCGAGCAGCGTGTCCTCGAGCACCGTGCCGGGAGTGATCACCTCGACCACGTCCCGCCGCACGATGCCGTCGGCCTCGGCCGCCTCCTCGAGCTGCTCGCAGATCGCCACCCGACGACCCGCCCTGAGGAGCCGGGACACGTACTCGGCCGCCGCCTTCACCGGAACGCCGGCCAGCGGGACATCGGCGCTCGCCCCGTTGTTCCGCGAGGTGAGCGTCAGCCCGAGCAGACCGCTTCCCTCCTCGGCGTCCTCGAAGAACATCTCGTAGAAGTCGCCCACGCGGAAGAAGAGGAGCGCATCGGGGTGCCGCGACTTGATGTCGAGGTACTGGGCGATCAACGGGGTATGCCCCGCCGCGCGTCCCTCACCGCCCGGCGGGCTCATGGCTCCCCGGCGACGACCGCCACGCTGTATCCCGCGCTCCGGAGCCTGCGCTCGAGAGCTCGCGCCGCCTCGGCGCTGGAGAATCGACCGACGCGCACCTTCTCCAGCCCTTCGTCGCTCACCACCCGTGCGTCGAACCCGGCCCGACGGACCTCCTCCGCGAGGGTCTGGGCGGCGCTCCGGCGTGAGAACGCCCCGAGCTGGAGGGTGAAGCGCAGACCCCCGGGCGTACACCCGCGCGACGCGGTCACCGCGCGCTCGAGGAGATCGGTGTCGCCGGCGGAGCGCGCCTCCAGGACGGCCCGGTCGAACGCGTCGCACGCCGTCTCGAGCTCCCCACCCGCCTCTAGGGCCCGGGCGCTCCAGAACCACGACGAGGGGATCTCATCGCTCCCCGGGTAGTCGGCCCGCAGCCGTTCGAGGTCCTCGACCGCCCGGGCGGGCTCGCCCCGGGCCACGTCGAGCTGCGCGAGCCGGATCCACGCCCGCGCCCCGTACGCCGAGCGGCCATCGAGCGCGATCGCCAGGAACTCGTCGCGGGCCGAGTCGGCGTGCGTCATCAGGCGGGCGCGCAGGTAGCGCGCACGCGTGGCCTCGGCGGCGGGCGCCCCGTCGGTGTCCGCGAGCCACGCCTCGAGCGCGTCTCTCATCCCCGCGATCCGTCCTTCGTCGATCGCCGCCTCCAGCTCGTCGAGCCGGCCGGCTGGAGCGGGGGACTGCGCCTCGAGGCCCCCGGCCGAGGCGCACCCGAGGGTCAGGACCGGAACCGCGATCACGGCCCGGAGCTTCATGCCCGGGCCCGGCGCTCGCCCTCGAGCACGAGAAGCAGCTCCGCCAGCACCGCCCGATCCTTGCCCCCGGACTTGAGCAGCCGGTCGGCGCGGTACAGCCGTTCGAGCGCTCCGTCGATCTCCCCCGGACGCCAGGCACGCGCCTGTCGGGCGTAGCTGTTCGCCTTCCACGAAAGGTACCCCCGCCCCGTCTCGGACAGCGTCTGCTTCACTCTCGCCACCCCTCCCTCGACGGCCACACCGACCAGCAGGTGTTGATCCACCAGTCCGGCCACCAGCCCCACGCCGCTCTCCGATGTGAGAAGGTCGTCGAGCTCGCGCAAGGCGGCGCCGTACTTCCGCTCGGCCACCAGATCGAGCCAGGTCCAACGGTCGATGCGCCGCGTGCGGGGAACCAGCTCCCGGACGCGATCGGCGGTCGGTCGCCGGTCGCCCGCAGCACTCAGCTTCTCGAGCTCCGCGTCGAGCCGGGACGGGTCTCCGCCCACCGCGGCGGCGAGCGCCTGGGCGGCCTCCGGCCCCAGCTCCAGGCCCCAGCGCCCCCGCCCCCGCTCGACGATCCAACCCGGAATCTCCGCGTCACGCGGCGCGCTCCAGTCGAGCGTTCGGCAGCGCTTGCCGAGCTCCCGGTAGAAGGAGGCCCGCGAGCCCTTCGGGATCGTACCGGTCAGGATGAGCACCACGTCGCCCGGCAGGGTCCCGAGCGCGCCCACGAGGACCTTCCGGATCGCGGGCGACAGCTTCTGTACCTCGCGCAGCACGATCACCCGCCGCTCGGCCATCAGCGGAGGCATGGCGAGCGTGGCCGCGAGCTCCTCGGCCGACACGTCCTCGGAGCGGTATTCGTCGTAGTTGAAGTCGCGCGTGGAGGGGTCGAGCGCCGCATCAGCCAGCATCCGGGCCGCCTCGTCGCGCAGGCGATCGGCGTCGCCGTGCAGGAACCAGGCGCCCGTCGGGGGGCCGCGGGACAGAAACTGCTGGAGGCGGGTCTCGGCGGCGACGGTCACCGGGCGTCGGGCGCCGGGCGCCGCGTGGCGGTTCGCCCGCTATGCCCCTTCAGCGCGATTCGTCGAGCTGTCCGGTTCGGGTCACCCCGGGCTCGGGGCTCACCGATACCGGCAGAGAGAACGTCGTGAACAGGCTCGCCGGCTCATCGAGGGTCGGGTAGATCGGTACGAGAAAGCGTCGGGACGTGGAGACGTACGGTCCTTCTTCGAACAGGCTCGGCGGTCGGACGGCCATCGGCGCGGCCGGGAGCCGCACGGCCACCGGGGGCAGTTCGACCTCCAACGTCATGCGGGTCGCGAACGGGAGCCAGGTCACGGCCAGCAGGCCGACCGATGCGACCGCCACCAGCGCGGCGCTCCCGAGGGCGCGCCTGGAGGTGAGCCGGGCCGCATCGTCGATGTGGTACAGCCGGTGCTGGAGACGGGGCAGGAAGTCCGGCGATGGCTCGGCGCCCGGCAGCTCGCACCACAGCCCCACCCCGCGCTCCACCACCGAATGATACCGAGCGCAGCGATCGCACCCGGCGAGATGCCCATCGAAACGGACCTTCACCTCATCGGGGAGGATCCCGTCCCGGTACTCCGAGTAGCCCTGGATGAATTCGTCGCACGACATCGCGCTCGTCCATCGTCTCCGGCGAGCCTCGCCGGGTTCCTCATCCGCCCCGTTCGGGGGCGCGTCGACCGGCTGACTATACTCGTCCTCCGACGAAGGGTTCCGCGTCCTCGGAGGTCGGGCAAGGGGGGGGACGAAAGAAAAGGGGGGCCGGAGCCGGCCCCCCCGCGTCACAGCAGTCGCACGCCGTCCGGAACGCTCAATCGAGCATGGGCGCGATGATCTGGGCAAACCGATTGCGCGCCCGATTGAGACGGGATTTCACCGTGCCGAGCGTGACGCCCGTGATCTCGGAGATCTCCTCGTACGTCTTGCCCTCCATCTCGCGCAGCACGAACACGACCCTGTGGTGCTCCGGGAGCTCCTCTACGGCCGCTTCCACCTTGTCCCGCAAGTGTCGCTTGCGGAACAGATCGTCCGGAGAATAGGTCGTGTCCTCCCACTCGAGCGGCCGGTGGTCCGCCTCCCAGTTCTTCTTGATCGCCTGGAAGAGGACGAGCGGATTGCGGGACCGGTTCCGGAGCTCGTTCTTCGCCAGGTTGCTCGCGATCGTGTAGATCCAGGTCGAGAACTTCTTGGTCTGGTCGAACCGGTGCAGGTGCCGGTAGACCCGGACGAACGTCTCCTGGACGAGATCCTCGGCACGGTCCCGGTCCCCGATCGTCCGGTAGATGAAATTGAGCAGCCGTTCCTGGTAACGCCCCACGAGCTCGTGGAACGCGAAGCGCTCACCCTCGAGGTAACGACCCACGAGCTGGGAATCGTCCAGCGACCGCAGTCGCGCACGCTCGTCGGCCCGGCGCTCCGGCGCTCCCGCGACCTCGGATCGGGTCCCGGCGTGTTCGAGGGTCTGCTGCCTGTCCATGTCGACTCCTTCCAGGCGGTGCCCCGATCCATGCCGTCATCGGACGGATCGTCGCCCGCATACGCTTCTAAGACGTTCGAACGACCGCGATCGTCACACCCCCCGTCCGCTCCGGCCGGAGACGAGCGCTCGGTCCGCGAGCAGCAGCGCGCAGATCGTCTTGGCGTCCTCGATCTCCCCGCGGTCGATCATGTCGAGCGCTCGCGCCAGGGGCATGTCGTGTCGTTCGATGAACTCGTTCCGTTCGAGCTCCGCGCTTCCCGGCGTCAGGTCTCTTGCGAGAAACACATGAATCACCTCGTCCGTGAAACCGGGCGTCGTGAAGATCTTCGTCAGCGGCTCGAGTCGTCCGGCCCGCAGACCGGTCTCCTCTTCGAGCTCGCGCAGGGCACACGCCTCCGGCGCCTCCCCGGCGTCGAGCTTGCCGGCCGGGACCTCCCACACGAATCCGCCCGCCGCGTATCTGTATTGACGAAGCAGGGTCACGCGGGGTTGCCCGGCGCCCGACTCCGTGCCCGGCGGATCGAGCGGAACCACCGCGGCAGCCCCCGGGTGCCGGATCATCTCGAGCTCGCCGGTCGATCCGTCGGGAAACGCCACCTGATCGAGATCGACATCGAGAACCCGCCCCGAGTATACCCTGCGACCGCTCACCCGGTCGTCGGACATCGCACCCATCCACTCCGCCCCTTCCCGGGCTTCGGATCCGTCCGATCGCCCGCAAACATATCCCGAAAACAACCCGAAAGTCAAGCCACGGGACGAATCTGGACGTCGCCGAGGGCCGCCACGCGGGCGGCCGCGGCCTCGGCGTCGGCCACGGCGAGCAATACGAGCCGGTCCGCCGGGAGGTATCGCCGGCACACCTCTCGCACCTCCTCGGGTCCGACGGCCTCGAGCCGGGCGCGGAAGGACTCCCAGTAATTCCCGGGGAGACCGTAGATGCGCTGTCGGCTCACCTTGCTGGTGATCTGGCCCGCGGTCTCGAACTGGAGGGGAAGCGACAGGGTGAGGGCGTGACGAGCCAGCTCGAGCTCCGCGTCGGACACGTACTCGCTCCGCATGCGCTCGATCTCGCCCAAGATCTCCTCGAACGCGGGCGCCAGGACCCCGGTCTCGACCGCCGTCCGGACCACGAACGGGCCCGGGCCGCGCCGAAAGCGGAACGACGAGCGGGCCCCGTACGTCCAGCCCTTGTCCTCGCGCAGGTTCATGTTGATGCGCGAGTTGAACAGCCCGCCGAGGACCGCGTTCGCCAGGACGATCGCGTGGTGGTCGCCGGTGCCGTACGGGACCCCCACGGTCCCCACCCGGATCTCTGCCTGGGCGCTGTCGGGCCGGTCCAGGAGGATGACGCGTCGGCAGGTCTCCTCCGGCGCCCCGGGGACCGCGGGGGCCGGTGCCTCGCCGCTCCAGTCGCCGAAGCGCGCCGCCATCCCCGCGGCGACACGGTCCGCCCCGATGTCGCCGCACACCAGCGCGAAGGCCCGGTCGGGCCGATAGTGACGGGCGTGGAACGCCCGCACGGCGCGCGCGTCGAGCGTGGCCACCGTGTCCTTCGTGCCGCCCACCGGGCGCCCGTAAAGGCCGTGCGCGTACAGCTCCGCGATCAGCGCGTGGTTGGCGACGATCGCGGGCTCGTCGCGCTGGCGCTCGATCTCGTCCAGCCGCTCGCCACGGACGCGAGCCACCTCGGTTTCGGGGAACGACGGATACCGGACGACCGTCGCCAGGAACTCCAGCGCATCCTCGAACACATCGGTCAGCGCGTCGAGCGAAACGACCGTCACGGCGTAGCCGGCGGAGGCATCGAACCCGACGCCGAGCCGGTCTACCCAGCGGGCCATCGACTGCGCGTCCCGATCGGCGGTGCCCTCCGTCAGGAGCCGGGCCGCGAGCGCGGCCAGACCGGCCCGCCCCGCCGGCTCCTGCGACGCACCCGCCTCGAGCACCAGTCGGAGGGACACCTCGGGGACGCCGGGCCGCGGCGCGAACGACACCGGGAGATCGCCCGCATCGGGCAGCCGCGTGAAGTCCGGCAGGACGAGCGGACGAGACGGGCCCGCCGGCGGTCGGATCGTGCGGTCGACGGCAGCCGGGCTCATCCAGCCCCTCCCCCTCCGGAGGCCGCGGCCGGGACCACGTGGATGGCCGTGAGCCGCTCGGGGAGGAGCACCGTGGCGGCGACCGCCTCGACGGCCGGCCGGTCGAGCTCCTCGTACAGCGTGAACGATTCGTTCACGTACGAGGGATTCCCGCGCAGCACGGCCGCGTGCGCGAGCGAGTCCGCCCGGTCGCCGAACGCGGCCAGCTGGTTCACGAGGCTCCGACGGGCGCGGTTGCGGGCCCCTTCCAGCTCTTCGTCCGTGGCACCTCCGTCGCGGAGCTCGTCGAGCACCTCTCGCATGGCCGCCTCGAGCGCATCCGCATCCACGCCGGGACGGGCGGTCGCCACGGCGAACACCATCCCGACCTTCTCCGTCGGCCACGTGAACGCCGACACCTCGGCGGCGATCTGTCGCTCGTACACCAGTGCCTTGCGCAGCCGCGACGAGTTTCCGTCGGCGAGCAGGAACGTCAGGACGTCGGTCGCCTCGAACCCCGGATCGTTGAACGACGGGGAGTGGAACATGAGATACACGCGCGGCACCTGGACGCGATCCGGAAGGACCTCCCGCGTCTCGCCACGGCCGAGCGGCGAAGGGACCACGATGCGCTCCGGGACCGGGCGGGACGGAATGTCGCCGAACCAACGCTTCACGCGCTCGAGCGCCGTGGCCGGCTCCACATCGCCGACCAGCACCAGCGTCGCGTTGTTCGGCCCGTAATGGAGGTCGAAGAACTCGTGCACATCCTCGAGCGAGGCGGCATCGATGTCCTCCATGTACCCGATCGTCGGGTGTCGGTAGGGGTGCCCTTCGGGGTAGGCGTTGCGGAGCACGGTCTCGAAGGCGAGGCCGTACGGTCGGTTCTCGTACGACTGGCGCCGCTCGTTCTTCACGACCTCGCGCTGGTTGTCGAGCTTCTCCTGCGTGATCCCCGGCTTGAAGTAGCCCATCCGGTCGGATTCCAGCCACAGGGCCAGGTCGAGCTCGTTCGCGGGCAGCGTCTCGAAGTAGTTGGTGCGATCGAACCATGTGGTCCCGTTGAGGGTGCCACCGGCGTCCTGGATGTACTTGAAGTGACCCTCGCGCGGGACGTGCTCGGAGCCCTGGAACAGGAGGTGCTCGAACAGGTGGGCGAACCCGGTCCGGCCGCGGCGCTCGTCCTTCGAGCCCACATGGTACATCACGTGGGTGGTTACGAGCGGGGCGCCCTGGTCGGGCTGCAGGATGACCTGGAGCCCGTTGTCGAGCAGGTGGGTCTCGAACTCGAAGTGCACGGATTCGCCGCTGGTCATCCGCCTCGTTCCGGTGGCTCGATTCGCGGGGTCGGCCCGTAGGTGGGCCAGGCGCGGACGGCCGCGAATGTACGCGCGGCTCACGGGCGGATAAAGACGAGACGGTTCCCGCCCGACCCGGTCGGGCCGTTGGAACGCGGTCCGGGCGGGCCTGCGGAACGCGTTCCGGGCGGGCCCGGCCGTGCCATCGAGTGAGCGGGCACGCGACCTGCGGCTCGCCGCCCCCGGTTGTATTCTGCGGGCATGAGCTCCTCATCCATATCCATGCGTCGGATCGCGGTGGGCGTGCTGTTCGCCGCCGCCTTCGCGGCGGTCGCGTTCCTGGGACGGCCGGCCGGCTCCTCCGAGGTCGAGGCCGCGGACCTCGGCTTCCATCTCGACGAGGTCGCGGCCCGGCGCGGGGTCGACTTCCGGCACCACAAGACGACGCTCGATCCCCGTCTCGAGAACGTGGCGCCGCACGTGGCCGGCGTCGGCGCCTCGGTCGCGGTCACCGACTTCGACGGCGACGGCTGGAACGACCTGTATTTCACCTCGAGCCGCTTCGGGACGCCCAACGGGCTGTTCCACAACCGGGGGGACGGGAGGTTCGAGAGCGTCGCCGCCGACGTGGGGCTCGCCGATCTCAACCGCGAGGGCATCGGCGTGTCGATGGGCTCGGTGTGGGCCGACTACGACGGGGACGGCCGCGAGGACGCGTTCGTGTACGGGTGGGGCTTCCAGCGGCTGTTCCGCAACGTCGACGGAACGGCCTTCGAGGACGTGTCGGAGCGCGCCGGCGTCCGCGTGTGGATGAACAGCAACGCGGCGATCTGGCTCGACTACGACCGCGACGGGCGGCTCGACCTGTACGTGGCCGGCTACTTCCGCGACGACGTGGACATGTGGCACCTCGAGTCGACCAGGATCATGCAGAACAGCTTCGAGTTCGCCACCAATGGCGGCGCGAACCGGCTGTTCCACGGGCTGCCCGACGGCACCTTCGAGGACGTCACCGGGCGCGCCGGGGTCGGCAGCACTCGCTGGACGCTCGCGGTGGCCTCCGCGGACTTCGACGGCGACGGATGGCCGGATCTCTATCTGGCGAACGACTACGGCCCCGAGGAGCTCTACCTGAACCGGGGGGACGGCACGTTCGAGCTGGCCGGCGACGTTGGCCTCGCGGACGATTCGAAGAGCGGGATGTCGGTGTCGCTCGGCGATGTGCACAATCGCGGGCGCCTCGACGTGTTCGTGACCAACATCTCCGAACGGGGCTACCTGTTCCAGGGCAACAACCTGCGTCTCAACTTCCTCGCCGAGTCGGACGGGTTCCAGAACGTCGCACGCGGCATCGTGGCCGACGCCGGCTGGGCGTGGGGCGCCCAGTTCGGCGATCTGGACAACGACGGGTTCCAGGACCTGTTCGTGACCAACGGGTTCATCTCGGCGGACCGCCAACGCGACTACTGGTACGGGATGTCCAAGGTGGCCGGTGCGCACGGCGCGATCTTCGAGGACGCCGGCAACTGGCCTCCGATCGGAGAGGCCAGCCTGTCGGGATTCGAGCGCTCGCGGCTGCTCCTCCGTCGCGGCGAGTTCGTCGACGTCGCCCAGGCGGCCGGCGTGGAGGACGAGCTCGACGGCCGTGGCGTCGCGTTCGCCGACCTCGAGAACCGCGGCGTCCTCGACGTGATCGTGGCGAACCAGGACGGACCGGCGCTCGTGTACCGGAACGAGGTCGGCTCCGGCGGGCACTGGATCCAGCTCGCGCTCGAGGGCCGGGCCGCCAACCGGAGCGCGATCGGCGCGGAGGCGGTCGTCGAGTTCGGGGAGGCGCGCCAGCGTCAGGTGGTGTCGGGCGGCATGGGGTTCGCCTCCCAGAGCCAGCGGCGGCTCCACTTCGGTCTGGGGGCGGCGACGCGCGTCGACCGCGTCACGATCCGGTGGCCGTCCGGGACCGAGCAGGTGATCGAGTCTCCAGCGATCGACCGCCTGCACCGGGTCGTGGAGCCCGCGGCGGACACGCCGTGAGCCAGGCGGCCGTGGCGGAGTCGGCCGGCCCGAGGACCCGGTTCCACTGGTCCCGCATCAACCCCAAGCACCTGATCATCTTCCTCATCACGCTCATCCTGGTGCTGGGAGAATGGCGCTACGCGATCCTCGGCGGCTACGAGCGCCTCGTGGCCACGCTCGGGTCGTGCATGCTGACCGAGGCCGCCCTGTCGCGCCTCCTGCGGGGGCGGCGGGCCAGCCTGTCCTCCGCCTACATCAGCGGGATCTCGCTCGCGCTGCTCCTCAAGCCGCAGTCCGGGCTCCTGTGGCCGTTCTGGCTCGGCGGGTTTCTGGCGATCGCCTCCAAGTACGTGATCGTGTACCGCGGCCGTCATCTGTGGAACCCGTCGAACTTCGCGATCGGCGTGCTGGTGCTCCTCGCGCCCGGGACGGTGGCCATCCTCAGCCATCAATGGGGAAACGAGATCGCGACCAACGCGGTGATCTGGGGTGTGGGGCTCGTCGTCGCCGGACGGGCGCGGGTCCTGCACGTGACGCTCGCCTACCTCGCGGCCTTCGTGGTGCTGTCCGCCCTCCGCAGCGCGATCACGGGGGCACCGCTCATGGCCGAGATCGCGCCGGTCACGGGCCCGATGTACCAGCTGTTCATCTTCTTCATGATCACCGATCCACGGACCACGGTGAGCACGCGTCGCGGGCGGATGCTGGTGGCCGTGCTCGTGGCGCTCGTCGAGACGGCGATCCGTCTGGCCGGCGACGCCGGGATCGCGTGGCTCACGCCGCTCTACTACTCGCCCCCCATCCTGGCGCTGTTCTTCGTCGGCCCGGTGGCCATGTGGTGGGATCTGCGGCGGCGCGCGCGACGGGAAGCCGCGCCGGCGTGACGCCATGCGGCCGATCCGGCCGCGGGCGTCCGCGGCGCCCGGAGCGGACAGGGGCTCGCGCGCGCGGTCGCGCGTGAAGGAGAAGGAGAAGCGCGGAGGGAGATAAGCCGGGTTCTGTCGCCGGCGACGAATCGCCGGTCGAGGTCATCTGTCTGGGACCGTCGGTCACCCGAGGTCTCTAGCGGCCTACCCGGAGCTCGACGTGACGGGCCGCCACATCGCTCCTGCTTGGCCTTGCTCCCGGTGGGGTTTGCCGTGCCGTCCCTGTCACCAGGAGACGCGGTGGGCTCTTACCCCACCCTTTCACCCTTGCCTGTGCGACCGAAGCCGCCATCGGCGGTCTGCTCTCTGTGGCACTTTCCATCGCCTCGCGACGCCCGGGAGTTACCCGGCACCGTGCCCTGTGGAGCCCGGACTTTCCTCGAGCGGCACGCCGAGGCGCCCGCCCGCGACCTCTTCTCCCTCCGCGCTCCAGGACCGAATCTAAGGCTTCGGTGACCGCCCCGCCCATTGCGGGACCGATCTTGCACCCGCGACGCGGAAAGGCCGGTCCGGGCCCGGCCCGCTCGAGCCCGCGGTGGGAGTTTGCATGAAGGCTCGCACGATCCTGTACGTCGCGTTCCTGTGCTCCGGGGCCGCCGGCCTCGTGTACGAGGTCGTATGGAGCCGCTACCTGGCGCTCTTCCTGGGGCACAGCGCCGAGGCCCAAGTGCTGGTGATCGCCATGTTCCTCGGGGGCGTGTCGGTGGGGGCGTTCCTCGTCGGCAGGCGGTCCGCGCGGCTCGAGCGGCCCCTGCGCGCGTACGCGCGCGTCGAGCTCGGGCTCGCGGGGGTCGGGCTCACCTTCCACTTCGTGTTCGTGCACGTCACCCGGGCCGCGTACACCGACTGGTTCCCGGCGCTCGGGTCGGTCCTGCTCGTGTCGGGCCTCGAGTGGGTGGTGGCGGCGATCCTCGTGTTCGCTCCCTCCATCCTGCTCGGGGCCACCTTTCCGCTCATGGCGGCGGGTCTCACCCGCGCCGACCCGCAGCGGCCCGGGCGGGAGCTGGGCGGTCTCTACTTCGTCAACAGCCTCGGGGGCGCCATCGCGGTCCCCGTCGCGGGCTTCGTGCTCGTTCCGGCTTTCGGTCTGCCCGGCACCCTCGCCGCCGCGGCGTTCCTCAACGCGACCGCCGCGGCGTCGACCTGGCTCGCGACCCGGCGGTACACTGCCCCGGCGGCGCCGCCGGCCGACCCGGATGGCGGCTCGACCCATACCTCTTCCCGTGGCATATGGCGCCTCCTCCTGGCCACCAGCGCGCTCACGGCGGTGGCATCGTTCGCGTACGAGATCGGCTGGATCCGCATGCTGTCGCTCGTGCTGGGGAGCGCCACGCATTCGTTCGAGATCATGCTCTCCTCGTTCATCCTCGGGCTGGCGCTCGGCGCGTGGCTCATCCGGACGGTGGCGGACCGCGCCCGCGATCCGGTCCGGGTGCTCGGGTGGATCCAGTGGTCGATGGGGCTCCTGGCCCTCGCGACGCTCCCCGTGTACGTGGCCTCCTTCGGGTGGACGGGGGACCTGGTGGGGCGCATGTCGGGGACGCCGCACGGCTACGAGACGTTCACCGCGGCGCGCTACGCGGTCGCCCTCGCCGTCATGCTGCCCTCCACGCTGCTCGCCGGGATGACCCTGCCGCTCATCACGGCCACGCTGCTCCGGGCGGGCGCCGGAGAGCGTGCCATCGGGCTCGTGTACGGCACCAATACCGCGGGGGCGATCGCCGGCGTGATGCTCGCGGGGCTCGTGGCGCTCCCCGCGCTGGGGCTCAAGGGGATGCTGGTGGCCGGCGCGCTCCTCGACATGGGCGTCGGCGTAGCGCTGATGGCGGTGGGCCGGCTCCGCGTGGCGATCGGCGCGGCGGCCGGCGCGGCGCTCGCGGCCGGGGTGGCACTCGTTGGGCTCCCGTTCGACCGGGCGCTCCTGACGAGCGGCATGTTCCGCTTCGGGCGCATCGACCCGCACGCCTCCGAGATCCTCTACTACGCCGACGGACGCACGGCCACGGTCGGCGTGCACCGCACCGGGGCGGACGGGCTCGTCGTGCTCACCGTGAACGGGAAGCCGGACGCCTCGCTCACGACGCGCTGGCTGGTCGCCTCGCAGACCCCGCTCCCACCCGCGCCGATCCGCCAGCAGGACGAATCCACCCAGATGCTCCTGGCGGTGGTGGCCTCGGCATACGCGCCCGGCGCTCGACGGGCCGCGGTCATCGGGCACGGATCCGGCATTTCGGCGCATTTCCTGCTCACCGACCCCGACCTCGATTCGCTGGTGACCGTGGAGATCGAGCCCCGCGTGGTGGACGCGTCGGCCGCGTACTATCCCGCCAACCGCAACGTATTCGACGACCCGCGCTCCCGGATCGCGATCGCGGATGCGAAGTCCTACTTCGCGCGCGGCCGCGAGCGCTACGACCTCATCCTGTCGGAGCCCTCCAACCCGTGGGTCAGCGGAACGGCCAGCCTGTTCAGCGTCGAGTTCTACCGCCAGGTCCGCTCGTACCTGACCGATCGGGGAGTGTTCGCGCAGTGGTTCCACATGTACGAGACGAACGACGCCCTCGTGCTGAGCGTGCTCGCGGCCATCGACGCCGCCTTCCCCTCGTACCGCGGGTATCTGGTGGGAGACACCGATGTGATGATCGTCGCCGGGCTCGCCGATGAGCTTCCGCCTCCCGACTGGGGGCTCCTGTCGGAGCCCTCCTTCCGGGCCGCCACCCGGCACCTGCCGAGACTCCGCGCGGACCACCTGGCGGGGCTCCTCCTGTTCACCGACCGCGAGATGGGACCGCTCGTGCGCGGCGTGCGACCGAACTCGGACTACCGGCCGCTCCTCGACGTGCGCTCGGAACGGGCGCGGTTCGACGACGCGTTCGCGTACGGAGCGGAAGGGCTGGCGACGGACCGCTTCCTGATCGCGGCGGCGCTCGGAGGGTGGCGCCTCGAACCCGCCTCGACGGCGACCCTCCCCATCCCCGGCCTGGCCCCCATGCGCGACCGGGCGGGGGCGTTCGGGGCCCGGGGCTGGCTCGCCGACCCCGATCGGCCGCTCCCGGCGTCGGCCCGCAGGGCCGTAACGCGTGTCGAGAACGGGTTCGCGGCCATCCTCGTGCCCCCCGGGAGCCCGGAGGATGGGGGCTGGCGCGACTGGGTAGAAGGCTTCCTCGTCGCGGAGCGGGTGCTCCATCGGGGCACGGCCGGGTTCGCCGACACGGCGTTCTTCGCGCGCGTCCGGGCGGCCCTGGCACGTGGCCGACCGCCACCGGAGGTGACCGCCCTGGTCGACTTCGTGGAGGGGGCGGCGGGCTGGCGCTTCGAGCTCGCCGCGAATGCCTCGGAGTCCCTCATCGAGGCGATCACCTCTACGGGCGGCCCGTCGCCGGTCCTCGCCGCTCTCGACCGGGGCTTTCTGCTGGACGCATCGGTCGTGTCGCGGCTGGCGGTCGGAGACCGATCGGGAGCCGAACGGGCGTATCGGATCCTCGCCCCGCTCGCCGACCGCGCCCCCGGCGATCTCCGTAACGCGCTGCTCGAAGCCCACCTGCGGCTCGCGACGCCGCCGTGAGCCGTCGCCCCGGCCTCGCGTTCGGGTAGGGCCGGCCGCCCGGAGCGTCTCGTCACGCGTTCAACGCTCCTCGCCCGAAAGTTGTCCAACTCATGCAGTCGCCTCTATTCTTCGGGGCCATCCGGCGGTCGGGACGTGGGCCGGGGACCACGTCGGGAACGGAGGATACGCCAGCGTAGACAAACCTCGTATGAAACCGATTCGACGCAGGACCGGCCGGGTCGCCACGATTCGGCCGTCGGGGGTGCTGCTGCTCACGCTCTCGCCCGCAGCGGGCGCGCGACGGGGGGTGGCGCCCATGGAGGAGCGGACGTGTCGTGTCCATCGCGGCGCGGATTCGAGGACCGGATCGGTCCCGTGCCCGCGCGCGCACGGGTGGCGCACACCATGTGTCCCCGGCTCCCACGTCCGGATCGACCGGGGGGCGGGAACGCCGTGAGATCGGGACCCCACCCGACCCCGCGCGGGCTGCTGGCGGTCGCCCGGGTCGCGCTGGTCCCGATCGCCGCGCTCCTCGCGGCATGCGGCGACGGTGGAAGCACCCAGCTCGGATCGCCGCCGGCCACGCTGGTCCAGATCTCGATGCCCGTCGACACCGTCGTCACGGGCGAGCAGACGGACCCGCCTCTCTCGGTGCGGGTGGAGGACGCGCTCGGCAACCCCGTCGAGGGCACGCCGGTGCGCTTCGTGGTGGCGGGGGGCGAGGGACGCATGTTCCCCGGGGTGGCGGTCTCCGGGGTCGACGGGGTGGCGGAGTCCTCCTACCAGGCCGGCGGCACCCCGGGGGAGGCCTCGATCCGCGCCGATGTGCCGAGCGCGACGAACGTGCCCGCGCTCCAGTTCCGGATCCTGGCGGTGGCCGCCGACTCGGTCGCGCTGTCGGCCGCCGACGGGGATGGCCAGCGGGCCGAGGCCGGCAGCCAGCTCCCGATGCCGTTCGAGATCGAGGCCCGCACGCCCGGAGGCGCTCCGGCAGGCGGTGTGTCCGTGGTATGGCGCATCGTCGCGGGGAGCGATGCGTCGGCCGTCCTCACGGTCGACTCCATGTTGACCGGCTCGGACGGACGCGTTCGCACGGTCCTGACCCTCGGCCGCACGGCGGGTGAGTACACGGTGGAGGCGTTCGCGGCGCGCGGCGTCCTGTCCGACACGGTCCGCTTCGTCGCGACGGCCACTGACGGCTTCGAAGGCGATGTCACCCTGGATTCGGTGGGGACCGGTGGTCTGGTCACCGCCGGGCAGGCGACCCTCCACGGACAGGGCTTCAGCACCGTCGCGGCCGACAACGACGTGCGCATCGAGGGGGCGCGGGCCCAGGTGCTCGCTGCGACGGGTGGCGAGCTCACGATCCAGGTGCCGGACTTCTCCGGAGAGTGCCTCCCCGAGCGCGACGTCGGCGTCCGCGTGCTGGTCCGCGGAGACGCGAGCAATGGCCGCATGATCCCGCTCCGGCCGCAGGAGGCGCAGATCGAGCTCGAGGTCGGCGAGACGATGACCCTGCGCGGCGTCGACGCCGTCCGCTGCCTGCAGCTCGGCGAGACCTCCTCGCCGCGTGAGTATCGCGTGGCGATCGGCAGCATCGATCGCGAGAGCGGCGACCGCCTGGACCTGCGCCTGGTGACGCGGGCCCCGTCGCAGCTCGCCCGCCGCGGTGCCGCCGGTGCGATCGCGCCCCGTCAGCTCACGGCGAGCGTCCAGGAGGGCGTGCGGGAGAGAGCGCTCGCGGAGATCCAGCTCCGGGAGCGGGCGCTCCAGAGCCTGCGGCGCTCGCGCGTCGCCACCGTCGTGCCGCGCCCGCGGGCCAACGTGACCGCGGTGGCCCCACCGGCGACCGGCGATACCCTCGTGCAGTTCTTCGCCCCGCAGCCGAACCTGGTCGCGACCTGTACGGACACCACGACGCGGGTGCGAGCGGTCGTGCGTGGCGTCGGACAACACGTGGTGCTCGCCGAGGACATCGAGGCCCCCGCCGGGGGCCCGTCCGCGGAGGAGTGGGCGGGTCTCCTCGCGGAGCTCGACGAGGTCATCGTCCCCACGGACACCGCGTACTTCGGTCCCTACGACGACATCGACGGAAACGCGCGCGTGACCGTGCTGTTCACCCCGCGTGTCAACGCCCTCGCCGCCGGGCCGTCCGGCGGGATCGGCGGCTTCTTCCTGCCGCTCGACCTCGCGGCCTCGGGACGGGGCGGCGGGGGCCTCCCCGGTCCGAGCGGCGAGGTCTGCCCGGCCAGCAACGAGGCGGAGATCCTCTACCTGGTCGCCGCCGATCCCGAGGGCGAGGCCGGTCCGACCGTCTCGAAGGCTCGCGCCATCCGCAACGCTCGCGGGCTCATCCCGCACGAGCTCCAGCACCTCATCAACGCCGAACGTCGCGTCCTGCACGGCGAGGGCGGGTTCACGGCGACCGAGGAAGTGTGGCTCGACGAAGGGCTCGCCACCCTGGCCGAGGAGGTGGCGGGGCTGGCGGTGATCCAGCGGGCGGTCGGAGGCAACTACACCTTCGATCAGGTGGCAAACACGCGCGCCGAGCTGGACGCATTCAACGCGTTCCAGATCAACAACTTCTTCAATCTCAGCCTGTACATGTTCGATCCGGCGAACGCGCCGACGATCTCGACCTCCGATCCCGGCGGCGGCGCGAGCCTCCAGATGCGCGGGTTCGCCTGGTTCTTCCTGCGCTGGCTGGCGGACCACACCGGCGGCAACGAGCGGGCGCTGTTTCGCCAGCTCGTGAGCGGCGGCCAGCAGAAGGCCCGCGGCATCGAGAACATCGAGCTCGCCACGGGTCGCCGGTGGGAAGACCTGTTGTCGGAGTTCGCGATCGCGGTGGCGGCGGACGACGCCGGGATCACCGAGCTGGCGGACACCTTCCGGGTGACCACGTGGGACTTTCGCGACGTGTTCGGGGCGCTCAACCGCAATCCGACGGCCGGGGCGCTGTTCCCGCTCTCGTTCCCGCTCCGGGCGTCTGTGCTCCAGTTTGAAACCGGGGCGACCGACTTCGACGTAGGGGCCTCGACGGTTGCCTACTTCTCGCTCGTGTCCGGACTCGACGCGCCCGCTCTTTCCCTGGCCCTGTCGACGCCTGGTGGCGGCGAGCTGTCGGAGACGGCGGAGCCACAGATCACCATCGTGAGGACTCGATGACCCGAAACGGCGGGATCGCACATAGATCCGCTCGCGAGTACGCGAACGCGCTCGCCGGCGGCCTCCTGGCCCTCTCGCTAGCCCTCCCCCGTCCGGCCGTGGCGCAGATGACCGATGAGGACGCCATGGACGGACGCAGGGAGACCGTGGACGTGTCGGGGTTCATCGGGATGCTCACGCCCGTGGCGAACCTCACGGAGGACCCGGAGTCGTTCGCGACGGTCATCGATCCGTATGTGGCGCTCGGCGTGGACATGACCTACTGGCTGTCCGACCGCTTCGGCCTCGACGTCACCGGCGTGTACTCCCCCTCCCAGCTCGCGGCGAAAAGCACGCAGTTCCAGGGCGCGGTACCCAACGACCTGGGCGGCGCGACCTTTCTGGCCGGGGCGGTGAGCGCGGTGTACCGCTTCCCCTCTTCGGGGTCGGGCAGCGCGCTCGAGCCGTACTTCGCGGGGGGATTCGGGCTCAAGCACGTCGATGTGGACGCGATCGCGGCGCCGGAGGTGGCGTCCACGACCGATCCCGCCGCGAGCCTCGCGGCCGGCATCAGGACGCGACTGATCTCGAATCTGGTCATGCGGCTCGAGGTGCGGGACTTCGCGTCCTACTTCGAGTCGCCCACCACCGGCGACAGCAAGCTCCAGAACGATGTGGTCGTCACGTTCGGCGTGGGGGCGGGATTCCCCTGACCCGCGCTGTCCGGGCCTCGAGCCCGTCTCCGGCGCTCGCTGGGGGGCGCTGATAGCCGGGCCCGATCCGCGAGCCGGATGTGAAAGAGGGGCGGCCGTGAGGTCCGCCCCTCTTTTCCGCGAGGAGTCACCGCGTGGGCCCCGATCCTGAGAGCCGCGGTGGCGCTCGCCCCGTGACGAACACAGGACCCTCGATCAGAAGATCTCCATCCAGGTGTGCGGCTCCTCCACGGGCCACCCGATCCCCTTGAGGGCGTTGAGCACGTTGCACGAATGGTACGCGTAGTCCCAGTTGCCGTTCCCGAGATCCGTCGCACCGGGATTCTGGCCCAGGTACAGGTTCAAGCCCGCGACGACGGCTCCGCTGATGTGCTGGATTCCGTTGGACGTCAGTTGCCCGCCGACGAGGATGAGTCCATCCCAATCGAAGCTCCCGTTCAACGTGGCGTCTCCCTGGAACACCAGCGTCCCACGACCGCTTTCGGGGTTGCCCACCGAATAGCTGTTGCTGTCGATCAGAATCAGGGGCCATTCGTCGGTCGCCACGTCGGATGAGAAGTTCGGGTACCCGTCCTGCGAGACGATGAAGTCGGCCTGGGCGAACGAGCCATCCAGCATGCCCTGCCAGTCGATGCCCAGACCGAGCAGGATATCGGCAGCCGACTGGGTGTCGTCGATCGGCGGATTCCCCGAGAAGCCGGGTGGCGTGCCGCCGCCCTTGCCCTTCCCGCCGTTCTGGGAGAAGCCACCGGGTGGCACCTGCAGTCCCGCGACATCCTCCGTACCACCCACGGGACAGTCGGCGATCGTCGCCTGATCGTCTCCGTCCACCCCCCCGGCGTTGCCGTTCTTCAGGAGACCCGCGGGCGCCGTGATGGCCGCGTTGACCGAGAACCCCACCGCCTTGTGGATGACCACCGAGGAGGTCCGGCGGCTGGAGGATCCGCCCTCCGGCGCGGCGTGCGTCCCCGACGACACGATGCGGTACAGGGTGGATGAGTCGTCGACGGCGATGAGCGGCTCGGTCCACACATCCGCGGCACCGTCCGAATACGAATATGTAACCGTGTCGGTGCGCAGCTTGCCGCGACCCAGGTATTCCGACCGGGCGGCATCGGCGACGTTGAAGGCATGGATCGACGCGCGATGGTTCTGCGTGATCCGATAGTCGGTATTGGATCTCAGGAAGCCCGCCATCGCCAGCGTCGTCATCCCGACGAGCGCCAGCACGACGAGCGCGAGCGCGAACCCCCCGTCCTCCGAGCGCGTCGAGTCCGACCTGTTTCCGTGGACCGGCGCGCCGTCACGGCGAATCGCGGTGCTCCCGTGGTTCGACCTTCGCATATGCGTGTTTCCTCCAAAGCCCTCGAGATTGCTCCTCTCGAGCCCGCACACGTGCAAGGCCGGTTCCCGGTTTCGACCGGGAACGCAACTCTCACCCTCCCAATCACTTGGGGACCGTACCGGTCGCCGGTGTGGGAGTGACGCCACGCGCGGGAGATTGCACCGTGCCACCCGTTCGCTCGTTGCGCGTCGCGCCGGAGTGGGGCGCTGCGGTGGGGCCTCACCCGGTCGGGCGGGTCACCTCGAGCACGCGGGCTCCGGTGGCCAGCGGGGTCCGAGTGGCGCCTCCCCCCGGCCAGCGCACGCGCACGGCGGCCACCGGCGCGTGGAGGCCGAGCGTCTGGGCCGGCTCCGACACCGCCCAGTAGCCCGACCCGGCGCTCACCACCCGGGCAGGCCCGAGCGTTCCATCCGCGTATTCGACCCGGAGCACCGCCCCCACCCCATCCGGATTGCCGGGCGACCCGTGCAGCCGCACGCGGAGGCCGGGGCGGGCGCGCACGTTCCGGAACAGCCTCGTCTCGCCGCCGTTGACGCCCATCGCGACATCGACCCGCCCGTCCAAATCGAAGTCCGCCAGAGCGACGGCTCGGCCGTCCCCGTACACGCGGATCCCGGACTCGTAGGCCGAGGCGGCCGTGAAGCCTCCCGCACCGTCGCCACGCAGCCACAGGCCGCGTCCCGCATCGTAGCGCGGCGTGCCCGGGCGCACGTCGTAGTAGTTCTGCGACAGGACGAGATCCTCCGCGCCGTCTCCGTCCAGATCGCCGACCGCCACCCCGAGCGCCGGCGCCCGCTGTGCCTCGGGCGGCAGCGGCCGCGGCTCGAATCGCCCGCCCCGGTTGAGGAACACCGTGTGGCGGAGCTCGCGCACGTCGAGACGCGCGGTCGAGTCGAAGCTCGTGCCGAGGAGCTCGGCGAGCGTCTCGTCCCGGTACTCGACGAACGGGACCCGATTGAGACCCGGCAGGCCCCGCGCGAGCTCATCCCGGCGCCGGAGCGGGCGCCAGCCGGCCGTCCCGCGGACCGCCTCGATGACGTCGAACGAGCCGTTCCGGTCGAAGTCGCCGAAGAACACGGAGTAGCGCGGCGGGACGTCGAGGTTGTCGCCCCACCCGGTGGCCACGAAGTCGAGTGCGCCATCGCCGTCGAAGTCTCCGGCGGCGACCGCGTTCCAGCGGCCCGGCAGGGCCGCCAGACCGGCGTCGGCCGTCGCGTCCACGAACCGCCCGCCGTCGTTCCGGAACAGGCGCACGGGGCCCCATTCCGTCGCCAGCAGGAGGTCCGGATCGCCGTCCGCGTCGATGTCGGCGAACGTCGCTCCGGACACGAGCCCCGCGGCCTCGAACGGGCGCGAGGCGAGGGAGTCCGGCACGAGGACGCCCCCCTCGTTCCCGAGCAGCCGCGAGCTCGCCGGAAGCGGCACGAGCCACGGGATGGCCCGTCCGCCGACGAACACGTCGAGGTCGCCATCGCCGTCGATGTCCGCCTGCGCGAGCGGACCGGTGGCCGAGGGCGGCTCGCTCGCCGCCAGGAGCGGGAGCGGGTCCCCGGCGTTGCCGCTCGGCCGCACCTCGAGCAGCGCGGGGATGGCGGCCGCCTCGCCGCTGGAAGCCACCTCGTATCCGCTCGCTCCGATGAGGAGCTCCGTCCCTCCCCCCGGTGCGCGGTGCGGGAGAATGGCCGTGGCATCGAAGTCGAGCGCCGGGGTCAGCGCACGTGGCCGGTCGAACTGTCCGCCCAGGTTCCGGATGAGGACCGGCGATCCGCCGCGGCCCGAGCCGACGACGAGGTCCGCGTCCCCGTCCCGGTCCATGTCGATCCACGCCACACCGGGACCCAGGCGACCCAGCGACACGGGGATCAGCGGCTGCCGGCGCCGGTCGTCGTACCCGGTCTCCGCGTGTCGATGGCCGAGGCGTGCGGACACGTCGGCGAGCAGGGGCATGACGGTCTCCGCGGCGCCGGGGCGCGCGTCGGCCACCCGATCCGGCCCGGCATCGTCCGGCGAGGGGTACGCGATCTCGTACTCCCGATCCGCCCCCACGTCCCCGACCACGGTGCGCCGGCCATCGGGCCAGTCCACCACGATCTGCATGGGCGCATTCGGGACGGCGGCGAACATGACGCACGGCTCCGACGACGACAGGTACGAGCCGCCCGCCGTGATCTCGTCCACCTGATCCCCCACGGGGTGGCCGCGCAGCGTCACGCGCGCACCGACGCCGTGCCGGTTGCCGGCCGGTCCGCGCAAGCGGACCAGGACGCGGGGGCCGGCGCTCCGGTTGCGGAACAGGAGGGGCGGGTCCCCCAGACGGGTCACGACGACGTCCAGATCGCCGTCGGCGTCCAGGTCGCCGGTGGCGATGCCATGCGAGATGTCGGGCTCTCCGCCCCACCGCCAGGCGTCGGTGACGTCCTCGAACGTGCCGTCGCCGCGGTTCCGATACGCGGCGTTCCGCTGTCTGAGCGGCGGGTACAGGGCGAGCTGGCGGCGCCAGTCCGCGCCGACAGGCCCCGCGCGCAACCGTGCGTCCATGTCGCCGTCGAGCTGGTCCCACAGGTGGCCCGTCGTCACCAGGAGGTCCTCGTAGCCGTCGAGGTCCACGTCGAGGAACACCACCCCCCACGTCCAGTCCGAGGCGGCCACACCCGCCTCCCGGGCCACCTCGGCGAACGTGCCGTCTCCCCGGTTGAGCTGCACGGCGTTCCGGTTCACCTGGAGACGAGTCGCCACGACCCCCGGCGGCTCGGGGAGGGGGGTGAAGCTCGGCACCTGCGACAGCCGCAGGCGCGGGTCGCGGGCCAGCATGTCCGTCGTCACCAGGTCGAGGTCCCCATCGCGCTCGATGTCGGACACATCCACCGACATCGACGACAGGCTCGTCGTGCGGATGGAGAGTGGCGAGGCCGGATCGAAGGTCCCGTCTCCGCGATTGACCCAGATCCCGTCAGGGCTGTTGAAGTCGTTGGCGACGTACAGGTCGGGATCGCCGTCCCCGTCCCAGTCCGAGAACCGGGCCGTGAGGCCCCAGTCCCTGAGCGAGTCGAGCACGCTCCCCTCGGGGATGCGGAGGCGCTCGCTCAGGACGGCCGCCGTGAAACGCCCCGAGCCGTCGTTCAGGTACAGTTCGTCGGGCTCCCCCAGCTCCCACCAGCGCACGAAGCGGCCGTCGTAGTCCACGTGGTAGTGCTCGGCGATGCGGGGTGGCACCTCCAGACGGCCGTCGGGCCCCGGTCTGAGCCGGCTGAGCACGCTGCGCTCGACGGGGCTCAGGAGGTCATCGGCCTGCCGCGTCTTGTAGTTTGCGATGTACAGGTCCAGGTCGCCGTCGCGGTCGATGTCCGCCAGCGCCGCCGAGGTGCTGCCCCACGTCCCCGCGAACCCCGCATCCCGGCGCTCCTCGAACCGGCCCGTCCCGTCGTTGAGCAGCAGCCGATTGGCCCCCCCGTGCACGGTGGCCACGAGATCGAGATCTCCATCGCCGTCCACGTCGGCCAGCGTGGCGCCCCTTACGAGCACGTCCTCGAGCGCCACCCCCGCCCGCCCGGTCACGTCCTCGAAGCGCCACTCCCCCTCGTTCCGGTACAGCGCGCTCGGCCCGCCAAACCCCGCGAAGAACAGGTCGGCGAGCCCGTCGCCGTCCACGTCCCCCACGGCGACCCCGGCGCCCTCGGCCCGCACCCGGTTCGCGTAGCGGTCCGCCTCGGACACGTCGTACACGAACGAGATCCCGCGTCTGGACGCATCGATGCGCTCGAGCCCGGCATCGCCGCCCGGGTGCACGGCCCGCCATCGAACATCGCCCTCCGACACCCAGTCGCCGGGCGCCGCGCCGCCCCCGCACGCGAGACACAGGAGCGGGAGGACGGTCAGCAGCGCTGGTGCGACGCGCTCCAGCCCGGGTGCCCGGTCGCATGTCGGCGGGATCAACGGGCGGGGCTCCCGAGCGGCAGCGGGGTCGTGGGGACCGGCTCGAGCCGCCCGCTTCCCTCCCTCAGCCGGTATACGGCGTCGAGCGGCGGTCCCTCGAGACGCTCCACCACGCCGGATCCCGGCCACCGCACCTCGATCTCCCGGATGGCGGTCGCGTCGCCGAGCCCGATCTCCTGCTGGAGGCTCGAGCCTCCGAAGCTCCCGCCCGAGCCGGCGAGCGCGTAGATGTCGCGGCGGCCGGTCGGCGTATCGACGTCGACCCGGATGCGGGCGCCGATCGCCGAGCGGTTCGCGCGCACGCCCTCGAGTCGGAGCGTGATCCACGCGTTCCCGTGGCCCGGGTTCTCCCACAGGGCGTCGCGTCCGATGTCCGCCTGTACGGCGCCCCCGATCACCTCGTACACATCCTGGTCGCCGTCCGCGTCGATATCCCCGAACGCGACGCCGTGGCCCTTCGACAGGTGGCCGAATCCCCCCGACACCGTCACGTCCTGAAACCGGCCCGCGTCGTTTCGGAACATCCGATTGGGGACCATGGCCCGCAGATTCGGCGCCCCCGTTCCCACGTAGAAGTCCAGCCAGCCATCGTTGTCGAGGTCGCCGTAGTTGGTGCCCATGGCGTACATGACCCGCCTCAGGCCGGCCTCCTCCGTCGCGTCCTCGAACGTGCCGTCCCCGCGATTCCGGTACAGACGCGGGAGCGCCACTCCCTCGGCATGGCCGAGGTATTCGGCGGCGACGTCGACGGCGCTCAGGCGGAACCCGAACACGAGCAGATCCAGGTCCCCGTCGTTGTCGTAGTCCCAGAACCAGGTCTGGAAGCTCTCGCGCGGCTCGGCGACTCCCGCCGCCTCGGTCACGTCCCGAAAGTGCCAGCCTCCATCGGGTGTGGGCCCCTCGTTTCGGAACAGTCGGTTGGGACCTTCGAGACGCGACAGATATACGTCGGGCCGCCCGTCGTCGTCGTAGTCGCCCCACGCCACCTCCTTGATGAACCCGACGATGTCGAGACCCACATCGGCCGCCACGTCGACGAACGTGCCGTCGCCCTCGTTGCGATACAGCTCCGCCGGATGGGCCTCCGCCGCTGAAGCGCGCGGCAGAGTCTCGTTGCCGATGAACAGGTCGAGGTCGCCGTCCCCGTCGTAGTCGACCCAACTTCCGGTCTGCGTCGGGTTGGACGACAGGACACCGGCCTCTTCGGTGACGTCGGTGAAGCGTCCGTCCCCCTCGTTACGGAGCAGCGAGTTGGGCTGCCCGTCCACGCTCCACGCGCCGCGGAGCACGAACACGTCCACGTCCCCATCGTTGTCGTAGTCGGCCTGTATGAGGTTGAGACCGCCGGTGAGACCCGACAGCCCGGCCGCGCGGCTCGCGTCGACGAACCTGCCACCCTCGTTCCGGAACAGCCGGATCTCGTCGGTCAGGTAGATCGAGGAGGCCATGAGGTCCAGGTCCCCGTCGCCATCGAGATCTTCCATCACGCTTCCGCCCGCGCGTCCGGGCACGTCCACGCCGAGCTCGGCCGCCCGGTTCCTGAAGCGCCCGATGTCGGTCTCGGAAGCGAACGCCTCGGGCGGGATGCGCCACGGCTCGGGCACCCCGTCGGGGTATCGCCCGGCCGCCATGGCGGACAGGTTGAGGAGCCAGGCGTCCCGCAGGCTTCCGGAGCCGGCCTGGAGCAGCCTCCGATACGTCTCGAAGGCGCGCTCGGGACGCGAATCCTCGACGAACGCGTCACGGGTCAGGGGGAACAGACAGGCCTCCGCATCGTGCAGACAGGCGTTCTGCACGGCGCCCCACAGGAGGATGCTGGCCTCGAGCTCGGCCATGTCGCGCTTGAAGTCGGCCGGCACCTGCTGTGACCACTGCGCAATCGTCGCGGCCATGCGCCGCAGCTCGTCGGCCGCCTCCTCCAACCGGCCGGCCTGCTCCAGGAGCTGCGTACGGCGGGCGGCGTACAGGAGGCTCCCGCGCAGGTCCTCCGGGCGCGGCGTCGAGTCGAGCGCCGCCACCTGGCCGTCGTAGCTCGCCGGATCGTCGAGCGCCGCGAGCCGCTCGGCCATCCTCCGCGTGCTCGGCGGCAGCTCGGGATCGGAATCGGCGTCGGCCGCGGGTCGGACATCCGTGCACGCTCCGAGCGCCGCGACCCCCGCCCCGATGGCCGCCAGCCGGACCGCCACACCCCACGCGCGGCTCATCCGCCCGTCTCCTCCCGCGGGATCACGACCTCCGATACGTCCGGCTCGACGGGCACCTCGACCTCATCCCCTCCCGGCCACCGGACCCACACGGCCACCGGGGTCCCGCGGCGCCCGAGCACCTGTGTGGCCCCATCCACCGACCAGTATCCCGACCCGGCCCGCACCTCGCGCAGCGGGCCGCGTCCGTCCGCGTACACGAGCCGCACGGCGGCGCCGATCGCATCGGGGTTCGCCGCGGGGCCCACCAGCCGCACCCGCAGACCCGGGGCCGCGCCGACGTTGTGGTACAGGACGAGCGGCCCGCCGTTCTGGCTCACGGCGAGGTCCACGCGGCCGTCCCCGTCGTAGTCCGCGAGGGCGGCGCCGCGCGGATCGCCGTACACCGCCACGCCGCTCCGCGCGCCGGGGACGGGCTCCAGACCCCCCCTGCCGTCCCCCGCAAGCCACAGGCTGCGGCCCGCGTCGTAGCGGGCTTCGCCGGGGACGGTGGCGAAGAAGTTCTGCGTGAGGAACACGTCCTCGGCGCCGTCCCCATCGTAGTCGGCCACCCCCGCGTAGAAGCCCGGCGCCACCTGCGCCTCGCGTGGCAGGGGCACCGGCTCGAAGCGGTCACCGCGGTTGAAGAGTACCGTGTGCGCCATCGTGCGCGCCTCGAGCGGCGTCCGCCTCCCGATGGCCTCGCCGAACATGTCGACCATCGTGGCCCGGGAGTACGCCTCGAACGACGGCACCGAGCGCCGGAGGGACGGAAGGGCCGGCCCCAGCCGGGTGAGGTCCTCGATCGGGGCCATTCCACCTGCCGCCGGCTCCTCCATCGCGCGGATCATCTCGTACGTGCCGTTCCCATCCAGGTCTCCATGATACACGAGCAGCGGCCGTTCCGGAGTCGGCCGCACCCCCGTGTTCCAGCCCCAGGAGGTGGCGACCAGATCGAGCCGCCCGTCGCCATCCAGATCCCCCGCCGTGAGGCCGTTCCAGCGCCCCGTGAGGCCGTCCAGACCCAGGGCCCGGGTGGCATCGCGGAACCGACCGGCGTCGTTGCGGAAGATGCGGATCGGCCCCCAGTCGAGCGCCAGCGCGAGATCGGGATCGCCGTCGCCATCCACATCGGTGAACAGGGCGGCCGACACGACGCCCACCTCGCGCAGGAGCGCCTCGGCCGCGGCATCGGCCCGCCACGACCCGTCGTCGTTCAGGTACACGTGCGAGGACACGGCCGCCGGGTAGCGGCCCGGAAACACCCGCCCGCCGACGAACAGGTCGAGATCCCCGTCTCCGTCGACGTCCGCGATGGCGAGAGGCCCCACGCTCTCGAGCGACGGCGGCACGACCGTCGTCTCCGCGCCGGTGGTGGGGGAGAGCCGCACCACGGCCGGCACGGCGAGGGCAAGGTCGGGGGACTCGGCCTCGTACGTCATGCGACCCACGAGGAGGTCGCACCCCTCACCCGGTCCCGGCACGCCGAGGATCGTCGTCTGGTCGAACGGCGTGGCCGGAAGCCGGGCCGGGCCGGGCCGGAAGCTCCCCCCGTCGTTGACGAGCAGGCTCGGCGTGCCGCCGCGCCCGGCCCCCATGAGGAGATCGGGGTCGCCATCCGCGTCCACGTCGATCCAGCTCACCCCCGGCCCGAGCTGGGCCAGACGCTCCGACAGGAGGGGCTGCCGTACGAGCTCGGGGGCGGAGGGATCCGTGTGCGTCGCCTCGACGGTCACGCGCTCGAACACCGGCCGCGGCGCGTCGCCCGTCGGCTCGCTCCGGCCGCCGTCCGCCGCTCCGTCGGGCTCGCGCACCTCGACCAGCCGATCGGGCGCCACGCCCGCGATGCGCGTCACGGCCCCGCCCGGCCACCGGACCTCGACAGCGACCCGCTCCGCCGTCCCGGTCCCGAAGGCGATCTCCGGCTCCGAGCCCGACAGATACGTCACCCCGGCCGCGACCTCGCGGACCTGGAGGGGCACGGCCCCGCCCTCGACGCGGATCACCGCTCCGATGCCGCGCGTGTTGGGGGGCCGCCCGGCGAGCCGCACCGCCACCCGCGGGGCGGTCGAGCGGTTCCGGAGGACGAGGGGCGGCTCGCCCAGACGGGTCATGACGAGGTCCGGATCGCCATCCAGGTCGAAGTCGCCGGCGGCCACTCCGTGCGCGATGTCGGGCGTCTCGCCGAGCCCCCAGGCGACGCCCCGCTCCTCGAAGGTCGCGTCGCCCCGATTCCGGAACGCGAGGTTCCGGAGCGGCATGGGGGGGAACAGGCGGCGTTCCTCGCGCCAGTCGACCGTACGCCGGGCGGCCGCCACGCGCGCCCCCACATCGGCGTCGAGCAGGTTCCACACGTTCCCCGTCGCCATGACGAGGTCCTCGTATCCGTCCAGGTCCACGTCGAGGAACAGGGCGCCCCACGTCCACTCCGAGCCGGCCACGCCGGCCATGGGGGCGATGTCGGAGTACGTGCCGTCCCCGCGCGCGAGCTGGAGCGTGTTTCGGGCCCGCTGGACGCGCGTCTCGATGGCGCCCGGCGCGGTCGTGTCCGAGCGCATGGGCGGAACGAGCCGCTTGCGGCGGGGTCCGTCGAGCGGCTCCATGTCCGTCGTGAAGATGTCCTCGATCCCGTCGCGGTCGACGTCGGCGAACTCCACCGACATGCAGGCGAGGCTCGTGGTACGCACGCGCTCCGGCCCGGCCTCGCGGAAGGACCCCGAGCCGTCGTTCAGCCAGATGCGGTCCGGCGTCTCGAAGTCGTTGCACACGTACAGATCGGGCGACCCATCACCGTCGAGGTCGTGGAAGCGGACCGAGAGCCCCCAGTCGCGCGGCGCCGCCACCAGCGGGGTGCCGTCCGCACTCCGGAAGCGACCCCCGGTGAACGGCACGAGACGGAAGCGCCCATCCCCGTCGTTGAGGTAGAACTCGTCCTCCTCGGCGATCTCCAGCCAGCGCGTCACGCCGTCGAAGCAATCGACGGCCCAGTGCTCGGCCACCTCGGGCGCGGCCCGGCACCCGGTCTCGTCCCGGATCACCACCCGGTCGCGCGTGCGCTCCTCGGGCGGAAACAGGTCCTGGACCACGCGGGTCTTGTTGTTCGCGACGTACAGGTCCAGATCGCCGTCGCCGTCCACGTCCGCGAGCGCGAGGCTGCGACTCGCCCGCGCGACCGAGAACCCCGCCTCGTTCGACACGTCGGTGAAGCGCCCGCCTCCCTCGTTCCGGAGGAGCGCGTTGGGCGCGCCGAGACCGGCGACCACCAGATCGAGGTCACCGTCGCCATCCACATCCGCGAACAGCGCACCGGTGGACGGGTGCTCGGCCAGGGCGACGCCGGCGGCGGCCGCGACGTCCTCGAAGCGCCACCCGCCGAGGTTGTGGTACAGCGCGTTCGGAGCGGCCACCCGCGCCACGTAGAGGTCGGGGAGCCCGTCTCGATCGAAGTCCCCCACGGTGACGCCGGACCCATCCGCCAGCGTCCGATTCTCGAGGATACGCTCCTCGGGGACGACGTCGGCCGCCGTGATGCCCGTCTCCGCGGGCGGCAGGACCTCGAAGCCGCCCTGCGCCGACCCACGCGGGTGGAGCGCCCGCACCCGTCCTCCCTCGACGTCCACCCACTCGCCGGGGCTCGCCTCGCCGCACCCCGCGGCGGCCCCCGCCAGCCACAGGGCGACGGCCGCGGCGATCCGGCGTCCGCGCATCGACTCAGCCACCCGCTCCCTGGTCCGCGGCCAGCCCCCGGCGACCGATCACGCCCTCGAACAGCTCGTAGATGCGGCGGTACTCGTCGGTCCACGAGGCGGGCTCCACGAACCCGTGGTTCTCGACGGGATACACGGCGAGGTCCCAGTTCTCCTTGCCGAGCTCGATGAGCCGCTGGGTCAGACGCACGATGTCGGAGAAGTGCACGTTGGTGTCGTACATGCCGTGCAGCATGAGCAGGTGGTCCTCGAGCCCTTCGGCGAAGTAGATGGGCGAGGACTGCCGGTACGCCTCCTCGTCATCCTGCGGGAGGTTGAGGATGCGGCTCGTGTACCAGTGGTTGTAGTGCGCCCAGTCGGTCACCGAGCGTAGCGCGGCCCCGGCCTCGAACACGCCGGGCTGTGTGAACAGGGCCATCAGGGTGATGAATCCACCGTACGACCCCCCGTAGATCCCCAGCCGGCCCGCGTCGACGCCCTCCTCGGACACGAGGTACGCCGCGCCATCCACCTGATCGGTGAGGTCCGCGCCCCCCATGTGCCGGTAGATGGCCGTCCGCCAGTCGCGTCCGTATCCGGCCGAGCCACGGTAGTCGATGTCGAGCACCGTGTAGCCGTTGGCCGCGAGGAAGTGGTTGAACATGTACTCCCTGAAGTAGCTCGACCATCCGTGGTGCACGTTGTGGAGATAGCCCGCCCCGTGAACGAACACGACCCCCGCCCCGCTGGGCTCGGCGCCCAGGTCGTGCGGACGGTAGATGCGGGCGGGGACCATCGTTCCGTCCCGCGCCTCGAAGCGGATGATCTCGGGCTCGATCCACGGGAAGGCCCGCCAGTCCTCCGTGGGCGAGACGGTCACCCGCTCGAGGTCGTCGAGCGTGAGCCCGGGATCGTTCGGACCGAGGTACAGCTCCGGGGGCCGGTTGGACCCGGACGCGAGCACCGCGAGCCGCTCGCCGTCGGGCGACGGGATCGCGTCGAAGAACCCGTCCCCCTCGATCACCTCGACCCGGTTCGAGCCGTCGAACTCCAGGCGCCACGGGTGCCGGTCGAAGGGCGAGCCCTCGCTCGTGTGGATCAGGAACCAGTCCCGCCCCTCGGGGATGGTCACGCCCTCGACTTCCCACTCGCCGCGCGTCAGTTGCGCCCGGTCGGTGCCGTCGGCGTCGATCTCGTACAGGTGCGCGTATCCGGTCTCCTCGCTCACGTACCAGGCGCGCGGCCCGTCGCGCGTCGTGCGGTCGCCGGAGGGGATCCAGCCCATGCAGCCCCCGCCGAAGTCGGCGAAGCACGGGCCGCCGACCCACGCCTCGTCGTGGAGCGAATCGAGCAGGGTCGTCTCCCCCGTCGCGGCCTCGACGGAGTACAGACGCCACGTCTTGAAGTCGGCGTCCACCGCGAACGCGAGCCCGTACGCACCCGTCTCGTCCCAACCCACGAAACGCGCCACGGCGAGCCCGTTCCCGATCGCCGGTGGGGCCCCCGCGGCCTCCTCTCCTATCCCGCTCTCCCCGGCGGCGGCCCCGACCGCTCCACGCTCCGCCGCGCCCTCCGTTTCCGCCTCGCCGGGGGCGGTGCCCCCGAGGTCGAGCCACGTCGTCGCGCCGCTCTCCACCTCGAGAATCCCGATCCGCGAGCTCCCCTGCCGGTCACCGACCTTGGAGCGCATCTCGGTGTTCTCGGTGTATCCCGATTCGGTCACCCAGCGCGGGATGTCCGTCTCCTGGGCATCGCCCGGCGTGCCGGCGGTGATCGCCACGAAGCGGCCGTTGGGGTCGGGCTCGAGAGACGCGGCGCGCTCGCCTTGCGCCAGGTGGAGGGTCTTCGGCTCGTCCGCCTCGCGACGCTCGGTGCGCTCCTCGCGGCGCTCGTCCTCCTGTTTCTCGATTCGGATGTGCTCGAACAGCTCCTCTTGCTGCCTCTCGAGAAAGGCCTTCTGCCCCACGGGTTCGGGCTTTTCCGGCTCCTCGGGCCCCGATGCGATCCGCGTGAGCTGCCGCAGCACCCCATCCGACAGCGACAGCGCGAACTCGTCCTGGTCGCGCCGGAAGAAGACGCTCTCGCCATCGCGCGAGAAGCTCGGCTGGCTCTCGGACGCCTCGGTCTCGGTGAGGCGCCGGACCTGCATCGCGTCGCGCGAGATGAGGTACAGGTCCCCCCCGCTCGACACGACGCGCCGCGTGCCGTCCGGCGACAGATCACCCCCCGACAGGATCGGCGACAGGGCGAGCTCCTGCTCCTCGTCGATCCGCTCGGGCTCGCCACCCGAGGCCGCGACGCGGTACAGTCGGCTGTCCTCGTGCCACGCCTCGCCTCCCGGCAGCCAGCGGAAGTACACCCAGCGGCCGTCGTCCGACCAGCGAATCCCGGACGGGGCCTGCCCCACCAGCTCCGGGCCACGCATGATGTTCCGGATGGTGAGCGGGAAGGGGTTCTGGCGAGCCACCGGGGGCTCGTAGGAGGCGGTCTGCGCCGCGAGGGCCGTGGGGGCGGGGACCGCGAGCGCCAGCAGCGCGAGGGCACGGCCGAGCCCATGCCGGCGGGTGGCGGGGACAGTACGCATCGTCTCTCTCCGTCGTCGTGGCAGCGACCGGCGAGCCCGCGGGACCCGGCCGGGCCGGGCGGACGTCTCCGGAAACGGGACGAAAGGAGAAAGCTAACCGATCAGCGGCGCACGAGCAGCGAGGCGGGCTCCTCGGTCGGGACGAGCTCGGCACGGCGGGAGGCCATGTCGCGCAGGCACGCCGCCACGTCCTCCCGCCACGGTGGCAGCGAGATGCCGAGCGCCGCGGCGAGCCGGCCGCTCGTCATCCGCGTGTCGCCCGGGCGGCTGGCCTCCGCCTGCCATTCGGCCCGCGAGATGGGGTCGACGCGCTCGGCCTTCACGGCGAACACCGACTCGCGCGACGCGAGGGCCTGGATCTCGGACGCGAACCCGTGCCAGCTGGTATGGTCGGGGGGCGAGAGGTGGTACAGGCCGCCCCGGGCGCGCATCCCATCGGCCAGATGCGAGCTCGTCATCCGTGACCACGGGCCTCCCAGCGCCTCGAGCGCGGCCAGGGTGCAGGCGGCGATCCTGCGGGACCACGTGGGCCCCCCGAGCTCGTCGGCGACCACCGACACCCGATCCCGCGTGGCGAAGCGCTCGAGCATCGCCGTGACGAAGTTCTGGCGGCGCCCGCCATACACCCACCCCACCCGCAGCACCAGGCAGGGGGCCCCCGAGCAGGTGACGGCGCGCTCGCCGATGAGCTTCGTGCGCCCGTACACGTTGACCGGCGCGGTCCCATCCTCCTCGGCGTAGGGAGCGCCCTTGCGGCCGTCGAACACGTAGTCGGTCGAGTAGTGGACGATCGGGATGTCCAGACGAGCGGCCTCCCGGGCCAGGATCCGGGGTGCCTCGGAATTCACGGCCAGAGCCCGGCCCGGCTCGCTCTCGGCTCGATCCACGCTCGTGTACGCGGCCGCGTTCACGATCAGGTCCGGAGACCTCTCGTGCACGGCGCGAGCCAGCGCCTGTCCGCCCGTCAGATCCAGCTCGTCGCGACCCGCCGCGTCCACATCGGCGACACCCCTCAGGGCCCGCAGGAGCTCGCGCCCCACCTGCCCGTCCCGTCCCGTGAGGAGGATCCGCATCCGTCCGACCCCGGCGTTCACAGCACGACCACGGCCCCGGTCCCCGTTACGGGGACGATCGCTTCCCGTTTCCCGCGCCCGGGACCGGCGAACCCCGGCAGGAGGTCCCTCGCCTGCAGCGTCTCGAGCCGACGCCCGGCCGTATCCTTCGGAGACAGGATCGGGTCCTGGACCGGCCACTCGACCGCCACCTCCGGGTCATCCCACGCGAGGACGCGCTCCGACACCGGATCGTACAGGGCCGTGCAGTGATACAGGAGATCCGCCTCGCCGCTCAGCGTCACGAAGCCGTGCGCGAAGTCGGGCGGGATCCAGAGCTGAAGCCCGTTCTCGGCCGACAGCTCGACGCCGTACCAGTGCCCGAACGAGGGCGATCCCACGCGGATGTCGACGGCCACATCGAACACCGCCCCACGGGTGGCCGACACGAGCTTCCCCTGGGCGCACGGGTGCTGGAAGTGGAGGCCGCGCAGGACCCCCTTCACCGAGGTGGTGCAGTTCGTCTGGACGAAGCGGACCGCCAGCCCGAGGTCGTCGTAGCGTCCCTGGTGGTAGCACTCCACGAAGGCGCCGCGCGGGTCCCGGTGCACCTCCCGTCGAAACAGGATCGGTCCGGGGGGGTCGAGGATTGGCTCTGGCTTCGGCACGTTGTCCTCCTGTGTCCTGTCTTCCAGCTCAGCTGTCCCGGCCAACGAGCGCCGCGTAGGGCTCCGACCCGGGCGCGGAAACGGAGGCCTCCACCTCGCCCCCCTCGGACTCGTGACGGAGAAGCCGGGCCAGGTAGTCCCCGTACGCCGTGTCTCGGATGGGGTGCGCGATACGTTCGATGTCCGCCGGGCCGATGAAGCCCATGCGCAGCGCGACCTCTTCGGGGCACGCGATCTTCAGCCCCTGACGCTCCTCGACCGTCCGGATGAAGTTCGCCGCCTCCAGCATCGACCCGGGCGTGCCGGTATCGAGCCACGCGAAGCCCCGACCGAGCTTCTCGAGCGTCGCGCTGCCCTCTGCCAGATAGCGGCGGTTCAGGTCGGTGATCTCCAGCTCTCCACGGCCCGAGGGAGCGAGGTCCGCCGCGAGCCGTGGTGCACGCCCGTCGTAGAAATAGAGACCGGTGACGGCGTAGTTCGAGCGCGGTCTCTCGGGCTTCTCGCGGATGTCCGAGAACCGGCCGTCGGCATCGAACTCGGCCACCCCGTAGCGTTCGGGATCGTGCACCCAGTAGCCGAACAGCGTCGCCCCGGCCTCGCGGGACGCCGCCATCCTCAGGCGCTCGGGCAGCCCGTGACCGTAGAAGATGTTGTCGCCGAGGATGAGGGCCGACGGACCCTCGGAGAGGAAGTCGCGCCCGATCAGGAACGCCTGCGCGATCCCGTCCGGGGATGCCTGCGCCGCGTACCTCAGGTCGATGCCCCACTGGCTCCCATCGCCGAGCAGACGCCCGAAGGCCGGGGCGTCCTCGCGAGTCGTGATCACCAGGATGTCGCGGATGCCGGCGTGGAACAGCGTGCACAGCGGATAGTAGACCAGCGGCTTGTCGTAGATGGACAGGAGCTGCTTGGACGCGGCGAGCGTCATCGGGTGGAGCCGCGTTCCCGTACCTCCCGCCAGGAGGATGCCGCGCCGGTGCGCGACCGACCGTCGGGGCGTCGCGATCGGAGCATCGACCGTCGTCGGGACCAGGAGCGACGGGGCGGTGCTCATGCCGACACCCTCAGCCCGAGACGCTCGCCGCCGTAGCGGGTCTCTCGGATCGGGCCCCACCACGCCTCGTTGTTCAGGTACCATTCGACCGTACATCGGAGGCCCGTCTCGAACGTGTGGCGCGGGCGCCAGCCCACCTCGCGGCGTATCTTCGAGGAGTCCACCGCGTATCGTCGGTCGTGCGCGCGCCGGTCGGGGACGAAAGAGATCTGGCCCCGGAAGCTTCTCCCATCTCCGCGCGGTCGGAGCTCATCGAGGATGTCGCACAGCCGCATGACCACCTCGATGTTCTGACGCTCGGAGTCCCCGCCGATGCAATACGTCTCGCCCACGCGGCCCCGATCGAGGACGGCGAGCAACGCGTCCACGTGATCGTCGACGTACAGCCAGTCACGGACGTTCCGCCCGTCCCCGTACACCGGCAGGGAACGCCGCTCGATCGCGCGCAGGATCATGTTGGGGATCAGCTTCTCGGGGAACTGGAAGGGTCCGTAGTTGTTGGAGCAGTTCGTGATGATCACGGGCAACCCGTACACGCGCTGCCACACGCGCGCGAAATGGTCCGCCGCGGCCTTGCTGGCCGAATAGGGCGAGTTCGGGTCGTACGGCGAGGACTCGGTGAAGAACCCGCGCTGTCCGAGACTGCCGAACACCTCGTCGGTGGACACGTGGAGGAACCGGAACGCGTTCCGGTCGGCGGGATCGAGCCCGTCGTGGAAGCGCCGCGCCTCGGCGAGCACGGTGCACGTCCCCGCCACGTTCGAGTGCACGAACACGAGCGGACCGTCGATCGATCGATCGACGTGCGATTCGGCGGCCAAGTGGAGCACGGCCTTCGGTCGATGGCGCTCGAGGACCCGGCGCACGGCCGGGGCGTCGCAGATGTCGACCTCCTCGAGCTGGTAGCGCGCCGAGTCCCGGACATCGACCAACGAGCCCTCGGTGGCCGCGTACGTGAGACAATCCACGTTCACCACCGTCTCGTCCGTACGCCGGATCAGCTCGCGCACCAGCGCCGATCCGATGAATCCGGAACCCCCGGTGATCAGGATGGGTCGGGTCACGCCGTTTCCCTCGGACGTCATCGCGTCGAACTCATCGCACCGAGAACCAGTAGGAGACCTTGAGGACCAGGACGTGCCGACCCGCGTCTCCGAACGAGCGGAACAGCGAGCCGGCGCCGATGTGGTCCCCCCGGTCCTCCTGGTACCATCGGTCCTGCTGCCAGATCAGGTGGAGCGTGCTGCCGCTCCTCCATTCCCACTTGAGCACCGCGTTGGACCTGAACGATCGAAGACGGAAGTCCGAGTCGAACAGCGTGAACTGATCGGCTCCGTCCGTGACGAGTCGCGAACCGTCCTCGAGCTCCTCGACGGTCGTACCGTCGGCGCCGTACAGGCGGAGCGAGCGCTCGCCGGCCGCCGTGAGCTCGCCGAAGTCGTGGAAGCGAGCGGAGGCGGCGAACGGCTCGCCGTACAGCTCGAGCGTCAGATCCGGCGTGATGCCGTACCCGACCCGAAGCTGGGCGTAAAGCTCGGATCGGTCGAGCCCCGCGAACACGTAACGCTGTCCGTAGGTGGACTCGGGCCCGCCCGGGAACACCTCGAAGAACTGGCGGGATTCGTCCGAACGGGTGAAGCCGGGGCTGAGCGAGATCTCGAGACGGGAGTCCGGACGCACGGAGACGCTGGCGTTGGCGCTGGCGCTCCACCCGCCCAGCTCGTCGAAGTACGCGCTTCCCCCCGCCGACCACTGCGTGGGCGAGGCGTGCGAGCCCGCGAGCCCGGCGTCGATGGACCAGGCCCGGGGGGTGCCCATCAGCGGTCCGCCCCTGGTCAGGTCGTCGCTCAGGGCCCGCGTGTGCAGCGTGACCGTCCCGTAGCTACGCCAGAAGTTGTGCCACACCGCGTTCCCGAACAGCCCGAGGCTCGTGCCGCGGCGGACGCCATCTTGGTTCCAAGCCGCGTTCGAAAAGGCCCCGAGCGTGAACTGGCGCGCGGCCCCCTGGAGGCCGAGCTGCCGCAAGGACACGGAGCCGCCCACCTCCCGGGTGTCGGCGCGGCGGAGGATCCCCACGTCGTTGAGCTCGAATCCGGGCGTGGTGGTCGACGCCGACAGCTCCCACAGCCACGGCGCGCCGCCTACCTTGGCGATGCTCGCACCGGCGGTCGTGCCGGACAACGAGGTCCGGGTGGAGTCCAGCCTCACGTGTCCGGCATCCGGACGCTGGTAGTAGTGGACGCTCGATCTCTGCAGCCGCAGCATGGCCGCGGGATCGCCCGCCACACGGCTGAACCCGACGTATCCACCCACCTCGTACGTCCCCCGCCCGAAGCGGAGGCTCCAATCGGCACCGCCGGAGATGGCGGAGCGCGCCAGGAGATCGTCGAGCGCGCCGCCACCCGGCAGGTTCCGGCCCACGCCCGTGAGGAGCACGCCCACGCTCGATCCCTGACCGCCGATCTCCTGCTGCACGCGCCCGGCGGCGAACATGGTCGTGGGCGCGACCGGCACGGGGATGCTGTCCCCCGGGGCGACGGCGATCGTCTCCCGATCGGTGAGCGCCGTGAGCGCACCGATCGAGAGCCCCGATTCGAGACGCCCGGTGAGCTTCGCCGCGCCGAGGATCGTAGCGCCGCCCGGCGCCTGCGCGGTCGCGTCCCCGTCCAGCCCGCGGGGCAGCGCCCCGACGCGCCGGGAGTAGAAGTAGTCCGGACCCGAGCCGCGCAGGAGCTGCGCCCCCTCCTGGAAGAAGGGCCGTCGCTCCTGGAAGAAGGTCTCGAACGCGGTCAGGTTCACCTCGGCTGGATCCGCCTCCACCTGACCGAAGTCCGGGTTGAAGGTCGCGTCCACCGTGAGCGCGGGACCGAGACCCAGCTTCAGGTCCCCGCCCACCCTCGTCACCGCGTCGCCGAAGCCACCCTCCCCGCCCGCGGCGCGATCGAGCCGTGTCGTGCTCCCGAGCACGTAGGGAACGATCTCCAGCCTCCGTCCGCCGTCCCCCGTGCGCACGCCGACCAGGTCGCCGAACCGCGACGACCAGCCCGCCTCGTAGGTGGGGACGACGACCCAGTACAGACTGACGAAGCGGGCCGGGTTCTCCCGCTTCACGTTGAGGCCCCAGACCTGCGGTCCCCCGTCGGAAAAGCGGAGCTGCGAGAACGGGATCCTCATCTCGGCGGTCCAGCCGGTGGAATCGCGGGCCACGCCGGCGTCCCACACCGGATCGAAGGTGCGATCGGCCGGGAACTCGTGGTCGGACGGGTGATAGTAGTCGAGCCTCGTCCCGCCCTCGGTGACGCCGAACGTGTAGGCGGTGTGTCGGTCGTGGTGCGTGTCCAGCGACACGAGCAGCCGGTCGTCGGTGCCGGGGTCGTCGCGACCGCGGACGAGCGCCGCGGGCCGGTCGGCCGGCGCGTACAGCCGGGCCCCGACGTAGAGGGCGTCCTCGTCGTACACGAACGCCACCTCCGTCCGCACGCGCGACGCATAGCCGCGGTCGTGGCCCTTTTGGAGGAAGTCGTCACGGAAGGTGGCCTGCTCCCACGCGGGCTCGTCGAGCCGGCCATTCACCGCGATGTCGCCCGCGCGAGGAGCGGCCCGCGTGAACTTGGGCGCCGGGTGGAGGGCGCCGATGTCGAGCGCGTGACCCTCGCGATCGCAGGCGATCTGCTGCGGGCTCGCGAGCAGCTCGACTCCCCCATCGGCCACCCGGACGGAGAGGTCGTGGATCCGCCCATCCAGCAGCTCGTCCGGGTGCTCGAAGTAGAACGCGTGCGAGCCGCTACCCTTTCCGTTGTCCACCAGGCCGCGACGGTAGATGTCCGCCGTCACCCTGCCGAGCAGTTGGTCCCCGTCGTAGATCTCGACATCGAGCGGCTCGTTGGGATTCGTGCGATCCCACACCCATCCCGCGGTGCGCGTGCAATCGCTCGCCTCGTGGTGACCCTCGAGCGCTCCGAGGCCATCCGCCCGTACGGTCCCGGGCAGCGTCGCGTCCCCGGGGTCGCCGCCGGTCACGTGGCCATCGATCTCCTCGCCGGAGGTCTCGTCGCCAGCATCCAGCGGGGGCGGTTCGTCGCTCTCCCCCGGGGCGATCACGAGCTCCAGGGGCTCCTCGTCGCGCCGGGCGAGCCACGCGTCGCCGTACCCGAGTCGCCGGATCCGGATGAGGACGGATCGCGCCTCGTTCAGCGAGTCGAAGTCCCCGACCCTGACCCGGTGGCGGTCGCCGCGGGAGACGTACACGGCCAGAGCGCCGTCGAGGAGACGGTGGATCCTGCGGGCCTCCGCCTCGGCCTGCCCGGCATCATCCCTGAGCGCCGCCTGGATCCGATAGCGTCCTCCACCCTCGCCGTCCTGGGCGCTCAGCGGGCCGGCCCCGATCGACAGGGCCAGAGCGGCCAGCACGCCCAGCGCAAGCCGGCTCGCCGGGCGGCTCATGCCGGCACTCCGGCGCGCGGGGTGCCTGCGGACGTCGGTCGGGCCGGCGTCCGCAGGCTCGAGTAGGACAGGAGCTCGATGCGGAGTCGGGCCACGTGGGCGCACACCCTGGGGTCCGTCAGCGTCTCGACCTCGAGCGAGCGCTCCCGGGCGTATACCGAGCGGAGCGCGTCGTCACGCCCGGGGTGGCAGCTCAGCTCGGTCAACCCCGGTGACAGCGCCTCGAGCAGGGCGAGAAGGGCGGGCACGGTGATCGCTCCCTCGATGGGGCGACCTTCCCCGGTCTGACCGTAGAAGTCGCCTACGTAGCGGATGCGGCCGTCGAGCGCACGGATCGGAATCCCGATCCGATCGTGCACCCGCTCCACGACCGAACGAACGGGCTCGAACAGGTGGACGTGCTGGTGCGAGTCGAGGTGCGTGGGGGTGCATCCGAGCAACCGCTCGAAGCGCGTGAGCTGCGCGGCCACCTCGGCCTGCACGGCCTGTCCATCCGAGAGTGGCACGACCTCGTAGGCGGGCACCCATGTGCCGCGCTCGTGGATCCACTCGCCCAGATCGAGATGGAGTCCGACGCTCAGGTCGGGGTAGCGGCGGGCGATGCGCGCCGCGTCGGTCGCCGCCGCGGCCCGGACCATGAGGCTCGCGCTGGTCACGATCCCATGCCCGACGGCCTCTTCGATGCCTCGATTGACACCCTGCGAGAGGCCGAAATCGTCGGCGTTGACGATGAGTCTGGTGGTCTCCAACGCGTGGCTCCGTGGGCTTCGATCCGCGGGGACCTTCGAAGGGGAGCGCGAGCAGAAGTCGTTCCCCCCTCTCCGCTTCCACCGCCCCAGGGCCGCATCCGGACCGCTCAAGTGGAAAGCGCCCGTGGTTGCAGCGTTTTCTCCCGCTCTCGCGCTTTGCGAGACACACGCGGGGATGGGCGGATGGGCGGACGTGTGTGCAGAGTTTTCAGGCAGCGGAACGTTGTGCGCGCCCGACGACGGCCGCGGGCGCCGGCCCGGGGCCGGATGACCGCGAATCAGACTTGCGCCCATGTGGCGATGCGCGACGCGGCGGCCCGGGCCTCGGCCTCCCAGTCCCACGCCTGGTGGGGTGGCGCCGACCACCCCTCGGACCACCCCAGCCACTGGAGGGCGTTGATGAGCGTCGCGCACTCCAGCTCGCGGTCGAGCCCCACCCCGCGGGTCGGCGGATCGGGCGCGGCCGAGCGATAGGCCTCGATCAGCCCCGCACGGGCCGTCGCGCTCCACCCTCCGGTAGTGAGCGCGGCGAGATCCAGCGCGGCGGGCCCGACACCGATCGATTCCCAGTCGACCACGCGGGCCCGCCAGCCGGAGTCGGCCCGGGACACGATCACGTTGGAGGGATAGAACTCGCCGTGCACGAGCGTGCGTGGGGCCGCGGCGAGGATGCGGATGGCGCGCCGCGCCGCCCGGGCGACCGACCCGGTCCACCCGGGAGAGGGGGCGCCCCCCACCGCCCGCCGGAGCGCGCGAGCGAGCCAGCGCTCGTGTAGCGAGGGATCCTGCGCGAGGAGCCATCCCGAGGCCGCCGCTCGCTCCCACGCGGCCCGACCGCGCCCGTGGAACCGTCCCAGCCAGCGGGCGGCGGCGCGCCACGCACCGAGATCGCCCACGAGGTGCAGGGGCTCGCCCGCGACGCGCTCGAGCACGAGCCTCTGCCCGGACCGATCGAGGTCGAGCACGCCGAGGAAGCGGGGCGCATCGACATCCAAACGCGGGAGCAGATTCTCGTACGCCCACAGCTCGCGGTGGCCGTCCATCACGATGCGCGGCCGGACACCGCGGGTGGCCGCCAGCCCGCACGCCTTGAGGACGAGGGGAACGCAACGGCCACCGGGGAAATGGACCTCGATGTCTTCGAGCGCGTGCGTGGAACGGAACGGACACTCGCTCCGCGTGACGCGGAGCGGCCAGTCCCCCGGCTCCGAGTCCCCGAGCAGCGCGCGGAGCCGGGAGGCGACCGCATCGTCGGCCGGCCCGCGGACGGACGGTCTCACGCCACTCCCACCGCGGAGAGCAGCCGTGCGAGGACGAGCCGGGCGTCGAAGTGGCTCTCGGCGATCTCCCGTGCGGCCCGGGCGTGCCTCCGGTAGTCGCGCCGCACGGCCTCGACCGCGGAGCGTGCCTCCTCCACGGTGGCGAACGCGAGCAGCCCGAGCCCGGTCGGCAGACGGCGCCCGAAGCCGGTCTCCTGGGCCACGACCGGACGACCCGACGCCAGGTAGCAGGCGCTCCGGTCGCTGAACCAGCCGCAATCGGCCTCCACGTATCCGCTCTTCGCGATCCCGATCTCGGCGTACGAATCGCCCACGAACGCACCGTACCTGGATGGCGTGCCGGCCACCTCCCCGGGCGGGATCAGCTGCCAGCCGTGGCGCCTCAGCGCCTCGAGGTCCCGGGCCTCGTCCGGGTGGATCGCGAGCGCGACCTGGAAGCGATCGGCCGTCAGCGATGGGAGGTCGATGAGCTTGCGGAAGGCGTGCGCCTTCTGCCCGTAGTGATGCCCGTCGTGCTCGATCGACCCGTAGGCGCGCCAGTTCCCGAGGGTCGTCCACGCGCGTTGCGGCTTGTCACGGCACACGGGCCACGCGTCGAGCGCGACGGGCGGCAGGGTGGGGATCCAGCTCCGGCCGAGATCGGGCACGCCGCAGCCCGGGTCGCCGATGTCGCGCCCGACGGTCGCGAAGTGGGTGTGTCCCTCGAGCCGCATGTCGATGCCCTGACACGCCTGCCAGAGCTGGGTGAAGCCCGGATCGACGTCCACGTACACGCGGACGGGGACCGCCTCGAGGATGTCGGGCGCCCGCAGGGAGCCCGCCAAGTCGAACAGCACCACCGCCCCGCGGGCCGCCTCGCGAACACGCGAGCGCGGGAGGCCGTGCGCGCTCCCCCCGGGGCCGAGCAGCGCCGCGCGTCCCTCCAGGCCGAAACGCGTGCGGACGTCGTCGAAGTAGCGCAGGACCTCCGGACTCGGCATCGTCCCCTCGATCGACTCCACCAGGTACACGTCGAAGCCGAGCTCGCGGAGCCCCAGCACGTACTGGAGCACCGCCCACGTCGCCCCTCCCTGGCCGGGCACGCCGGCCACCATCCCGGAGACGAACGCCACCGGCCGCGTCGCGCTCACGGACACACGTCCAGCTGTTCGAGAAGGCGCCCCAGCACGCGGTCGGAATCGAAGTGCTCCGCGGCCAGGCGGCGCGCCGCGGCGGAGTGCCCCGCGGGGTCGGCCGCGAGACGGTCGGCGGCGGCGGCCGCTTCCCGCGGTGTGCCGAAGGCGAGGATCCCCTCGCCCAGCGGGAGCGTGTCACCCAGACCTGTATCCTGAAGCAGCACCGGCTTCCCGGCCGCCAGATAGCGTGCAGACCGATCGCTGAACCAGCCCGTGCGGAGGGCCACGTAGGGGCCCTGCGCCACCGAGAACTCCGCATCCGAGCCGAGCACGTAACGCCGGTACGCGGCCGGGGAGCCCGCGACCTCCTCGGGGCGGGCGAGCCGCCACCCGGCCGCGCTCAGGGCCGCCCGGTCCGCCTCATCGGCCGGGTGGATGTGGAGCGCCGCTTCGAAGGTGTGCTGCGGACAGCGGGCAGGGAGGTCGCGGAACTCGCGCCACTCGTGCGCCTTCGTCCCGAGCGTCACGCCCGCTTGCTCGAGCGCGCCGGACGCCCCGCGCCATGCGGCCACCGTCGTGAGCCGGAGACCCGCGGCGGTGGTAGCCGGCCCGCCCCCGGCCCAGTCCTCGAGGACCACGGGCTGTCGGATGGGACACCACCGGATCCCGTTCGTGGGCACCCCACACCCCGCGCGCCCCACGTTCGCGCCCACCGTGTAGTGGGCGTTGTGGCGTTCGAGCGCATCCCCCAGGAGGCCACGCTCGTGCCACACCTGCGTGTAGCCGGGATCCAGATCCACGTACACGCGGACGGGGATGCGGTCGAAGCGGGCGTCGGGCCGCAGGTGTCCGCTGATGTTCACCAGCAGGCCGCAGGAGGCGGCCACATCGTCCCACGCGCCGCGCTCCCTCCCCACCGGCACTCCGTCCGCGAGGAGGAGCGATCGCTCCTCGAGCCCGAACCACCGCGTGACGTCGCGGAAGAAGCGCAGGTTGACGGAGTCCTCGACGGCGACGGACCGCCCCTCGTCGTCGACGGCGTTCCGCGAGTCCAGGGCCTCGACGAGCCACGCGTCCATACCCAGACGCTGGAGCCCCCGCGCCCACGCCGGGCGCACCCACGCTTCACCCCCGTTCGCGGGCTTGTTGGCCAGCGCTCCGGCCACGACCGCGACGGTCATGTCGACGCCGGGGCGCAGGCCCCCGCACGATCGGCGAGCGAGGCGAGGACGGCGTCCGAGTCGAAATGGCACTCCGCGAGGGCGCGCGCGGCGCGTGCGTGCCGTCCGGGATCCGAGCGCACCGCCTCCACCGCCGCGGCCGCTTCGTCGAGGTCGGTGAACGACAGCAGGCCCTCGCCGCTCGGGATGCGCGCGGACCAGCCCGTCTCCTGCGCGACCACGGGGCGGCCGCTGGCCAGATAGCAGGCCGAGCGATCCGAGAACCAGCCGCTCCGCGTCTCGACGTACAGACCCTTGGCGATGCCGATCTCGCCGGCCGAGCCGCGGATGAAGCGTCGGTACGCGGACGGGTCCCCGGCCGCGGACAGGGGGTCGCGCAGGACCCACCCGGCACGCTCCAGCCGGGCACGGTCCGCCGCGTCCGCCGGATCGATTTCGAGCGCGAGCTCGAAGCGGGCCGTGGTCCGGGCGGGGAGATCGAGGAAGCGGCGCAGCTGGTGCGCGCGGAGCCCGTAGCGCCGCCCCCGGTGCTCGATGGGGGCGAACGGGCCGCGCCATGTGCAGATGGACGTGAATGCGCCCGCCGGACGGGGGTCGGCGGCCCGGAAGCGGTCGAGCACCACGGGCGGCAGGGTGGGGATCCACGCGAGACCGAGGGTCGGGATGGCGCACCCCGGGGTGCCGAGACCCAGGCCCACCGTCGCGTACGCGTCGTGGCCGTCGAACGGCCGCGCCAGCCCCAGATCCTGCCACAGTTGTCCGAACCCGGGATCGATGTCGAGGAAGACGCGGCGGCGGGCGGCCGACAGGATCTCCTCGTCGCGGACGTACCCCATGACGTTGACGAACAGGTCCGCGGCCTCGACCCGCTCGAGGAGACGGCGGCGGGTGGGACCGCATACGGGGTCGTCCTGCCCGTTTGGCTCCGTCGCTCCGCGCAGGAGCGCCGCATCGGCCTCGAGCCCGAAGGCCTCGACGATCGATCGGAACCACGCTACCTCGCCCGGATCCGCGATCGCGTCGCCCGGGGCGCGGTCGACCGAGTCGAGGAGCAGCACGTCCCACCCCAAACGACGGAACCCGAGCACGTACTGGAGGAGGGCCCACGCGTGACCGGCGCGCCCGGGACGCCGGGCCACGGCGCCCGCGATGACGACGGCGGCGCGGGCGCTCACGGCCGCACGTCGCCGTTGGCCGGCTCGAGCCGGTAGATCAGGCACGCCTCGTCGGCCCACACGCGCGCGTGGCGGCTCGCCAGATGGTCCGCGAAGCCCGTGTAGTGGTCGAGCCACCACCAGGCCGCCCGTGGCAGCACCAGGTAGTCCGTCCCGCGCGAGCGCAGCTCCTCGAGGTGTCGGATGGCCGCGCCGTCATCGGGGGGATATCCTCGCGGGTGGAGCGCCAGATCCGGAAAGTGCCTCCCGCGTCGACCCGCCTCGTGGAGCAGAGAGGGATCCCACTTGTCCAGCGCCGCCACGCTCGCCTCGACCGGCACGACCCGGCGGATGGTGGACGCCACACGGGAGCGCTCGACCGACCACGCATCGGTGGCGTCGAGCTGCGCCAACACGCGGGCGCCGAGCCGGGAGTCCGCGATGCGCCGCGCCAGCGACCGGAGCGCGCGGCTCGCCTCGATGTGGCACGCGTGCTCGTCGCGGTCGAGCGCCGCGCCCGCGGCGGCCATCAGGTGGGGCCGGCAGTCCGGCACCACGCGCGCCGCCCAGCCGAGCGCGCGCACGGCCAGGCGCGGGCGCGCGCGCGCCAGCGCGTCGGAGCCGGTCCCGATCGCCCGGATGCCGAGGGCGGCGCGAGCGCGGCGCGCCAGCCGCCTTCCCGTGGCGGGCTCGAAGCCGCCGGCGCGCAGCGCCCGCGCCACCACCCGGGCCTCGCTCGACAGCCAGGCGAGGCTGGTGGAGCGGCCGTGCGACGCGCCGCCGGGGTGGCAGCGGTAGGTGGCCACCGGCCGGGCCGTGTAGGCCACGTCGCCCAGGAGCGAGAGGCGCAGCCAGGCGTCCCAGTCCTCGGCCCGGTCGCCCACATCGAGGGGGTACGGCCCGGCCGCGCGCTGCGTGTCGCTCCGCACGACGACCGTGGGGGCGGCGATGTAGTTGGACAGGAGCAGCTCGCCGAAGGCGTCCTCACCCGTCTCGACCGTATCGCGCTCGAAGGGGCGCTCCCAGGCGGGCTGGGGCCGGTCGGACCCGTCCACCACGTCGAACGCGCCGTGCGCCAGCACGACCGACGGCTCGCGCTCGAGCGTCTCGACCTGACGGGAGAGCCCGCCCGGCAGGTAGGCGTCGTCGTCGTCCAGCCAGGCCAAATACCGACCTCGCGCCGCGTCGAGACACGCGTTCCGATTGCGGGCGATGCCCACACGCGCGCGCTGCCGGCGGTACCGGATCCGCGGGTCGTCGAGCTCTCGCACGGCCGCCGCCGTCTCGTCGTACGAGGCGTCGTCGTACACGACGACCTCGAGGTCGTCGAGCGGCTCGGCGAGAACCGAGGCCAGGGCGCTCGCCAGCGTGGAGGCGCGGTTTCGTGTGGGCACGCACACGCTCACGAGCGGCGAGTCAGTCGAGCGCATACCCGAACGCTTCGAGAGGCTCGGCGAACGCAACCCGGCACGCCTTGACGAGATCGGGCCCGAGCTCCGCGCGCCACCGTCCGATCGAGGCCCCGGCGTCCTGCGTCGTCCGGTGCCGCGCGAGCGCCCCGTCGGGCTGCAGCGCCCGCTCGAGCGTATCCGCGATGGTGACGGCGTCCGCGTCCAGCCCCAGCCCTTCGCACAACGTCCCCAGCGTCGTTTCCGGCTCGAGCATCAGGTCCTCGTAGCGCACCAATCGGGCCCGCTCTCCGCGCTGTCGCCAGCTCTCGAGGAGCCCCTGCGCCCCCGTCCGCAGGTTGCGCTCGATGAACTCGGCGTCCGAGCTGGCGTTCTCCCGTCCGAACGCGACGAAGCCGCGCTTCGCGTTGAACGCGAGGATCGAGCAGGCCATGTCCCGGAAGTCGCGCACGAGGAGGATCTCGCCCGCCCGGGGATAGAGCTCCCACATGAGCCACGGCACGTGGCCCGGGACCAGCTTCTCCGCGAACGCGACCACGTCCGTGCGGCCGGCGGCGGCGGCGACGCGCGTGTAGAACTCGTCGATCGAGCGCTGCGCGAGCTCGGCCAGACGCACCGGATACGTGCCCGCGAACCAGTCCCACAGCTCGGGCTGATCCATCAGCGACTCGCGGTAGAACGGGTGGTGCCCGATCGACCACAGGTCGTCCGGGAACGCATCGGGGTGCGACGACTGCAGCGCGTTCGCCGGATCGGAGAGCACCCGCACCATGTGCAGCCAGTAGGCAGCCGAGCGTGTCTCGAACGGGTAGCCGCCGTGCACCGCGACCTGCGGGTGCGCCCCGAGGAGCTTCATGAGCCACGTGGACCCGGTTCGGCCGAGCGTCGTGACCCCGATGGGGCGCAGGGCGGGCTCGTAGCCGGTCGCCAGACCGTGGTGACGGCCGCGGATCGTCGCCAGCGGGTGGAGCCCCCCGTCATCGAACACGATGCGGACCGAGATCTCGAACGGATCCGGGAGTCCGATGGTCGTGACTCCCGTCCGGAACCCGCAGCGCTCTCGCACTCCGGGCTGCTCGGCGTGGCGCTCCATCACGTCCGTCCGGTGCATGGCGAGCGGGACCTTGCGGAGGATCCGGCCCGCGTGGACGAGGTCGACGGCCACCGCCGGTACGTCGGTCCCCAGCGCCCACCCGGCGAGCGACAGCGTATGACCGTCCCACCCGTCCCCCTCGCGCGGACGATCGATTCCCGCTCCCAGGAGGCGATCCGCTTCCAGGGGTCGTGTCTCCACCCCCACGACTTCGACGGTGGGCCCGATCCGCCCACCTCGCCCGGCTCGGGCCGGCCGCTCGAGTAGCTCGGCCGCCCCGGTCCTCCGGGGTCGCGGCTCGCTCATGGCTCCGTCCTTCCGTTCGAGGCTTCGTGCCCCACCGCGGCCTCTGCCGGCGGGCGGGTGTCCAGCGCGTAGATGACGCACACGGCCGGGTCGTCGACGAGTCGCGCGTATCGTCCGTCGAGGTGGCGGTGGAAGTCGTCGTAGTAGTCCAGCCACCATGCGGAGGTGGCTGGAAACAGCAGGTAGTCGGCGCCGGAGGCGCGCAGCTCCTCGAGGTGCGAGATCGCATCGTCGCTCGTGCGCGGGTGATAGCCGGCGTACAGGCCGTTGTCGGCGCGCGGGAAGTGCCATGCCTGCCGTCCCCCGAGATGCATGAGCCGGTAGTCCCCCCGGCTCACGACCGCCACCGTGGCCCCCTCCGGAAGCGATGCGTCCACCCGATGCCGGATGCGGTCGACGAGCGCTTCGTAGTGCGTCGGTTCGAGCCGCACGAACGGGTCCCCCGGTGCCCCCTCTTCGGGAGGATGCTCACCGTTCGACGACGGCTCGGCCTCGGGCTCCCGGACGAGATCCGGGGCGTAGTCCATCTCCAGGGTCCCCTGCGTGCGCGCCCACTCCAGAAACGCTCCCCGGTCGCGACCGCGCACGTCCGGAAAGGCCTCCTGGAGATCCACCCGGGCCTCGTACAGCTCGAGCAGGAAGTAGCTGAGACCGCCCGACTCCGGACGGGGCCGGGTCGCCCACGCGCGGAATCCGGTCGGACCGAGGTCGCGGTACGGATCGCCGAGCGCGCGGCGCTTCTCCTCGTCGAGCCCGAGATACAGCCGCCGCAGGAGCGGGTGGACCCGCAGCCCATCCGCGAACCGCTCGTAGCCGTACTCGTCCTCCCGGGCGCTCGCCCACCCGTGGCGCTCGAGACGAGCGGCGTACTCCTCGAGCAGACGGGCCAGCCCGCTCCCCGGCTCCACGCGGGTCCGCGTCTGGTGCTTCGAGACGAGGTCGGGGCGGCGCGGATCGAAGCCGCTGATGTGGAAGAAGGCCGCCGGGAGCCCGTTCACGAGATACCGTCCCTCCGCACGCTCGATCTCCCGCTCGTGCAGGTTCCAGAAGGCGACGTTGTATCCGGGGTGACGCAGGATCGTCGTGTCGGGGAACAGACCCGGGACGAGGTCGATCCACTTCTGATCCGTGAACAGCCCGTGCGACACGTCGATCCGGCACCCGTCCTCGAGTCGCCGGGCCCACCACGACAGGAAGCGGCGCGTCTCGGAGGTCGCCCTGAGCCCGATGAAGCCCAGGTTGTAGGCGCCCGACACCATGATGTCCGGCTCGCTGGGAGTGAGCCCATCCTCGGGGATCGGGGTCGTGATGTGCGGCGTGAGCACGATGCTCGAGGAGGCGAGGGCGTCGCGGAGCTCGTCCAGCCGGCGCGTGACGAGGATGTCGGGATCGAAGTAGACGACCTCCTCCTCCCCGTACGCATCGAGGAGGAGCGACAGGAAGTACGGCTTGACCGCCGTATTGAACTCGACCACCCCGTACTTGAAGGACATGGAGGGGAAGTCCGGGATCGGGAGCCGGCCCGGCGACACGACCTCGATGGCCGCATCGACCTCGACCGTGTCCGGTTCCGCGTCGAGGACGAGGAGGTAGAGCCGGGCCGCGGGCTCGCGTTCCCTCAGGCTCTCGAACAGCGCGCGTGCCTGCGCCAGGTAGTTGCGACACACGATCGTGCAGGCGGCGAAGGAGCGGGCGGGCGATCCCCGCTCGGACCCGGCCGGCGCCGGGACGCGGGCCACGGCCCCGTCCTGGAGCTCTTCGATCCGCCCTTCGAGACGAACCACGCGCTCCTTGGCCTCGAGCCAGCGTTCGCGAAGGCGGATGACGTCGGGGTGGGAGGCAAGACACGCGGAGCGCTCGTCGAGCGCACGGCGGAGGACGCGGATCTCCTCGTCCCGCTCGGCGACGGCCTCGAGGATGCGGCGCTGGAGCGCCAGTTGTTCCTCCAGGTCTCGGTGCTCACCGGAGGCGGGCGAGCCGTGCGCGCCCGGACTCCCGGAGTCGAGGGGCCGTGACCCGCTCATGCCACCTCCCCGAGGGCCCGACGCCCGGTGGTGGGGCGCTCGAGCAGCCGCTCGAGCGAGCGGAGCTCGGACGCGGCGGCCGCGGCTCGCCGCCGGTTCGCGTCGCGCCCCTCGATCGCCTCCTCGTACACCTCTCGCATGCGGGCCGCGTGCTCTGCCTGCGTCGTGACGCGTGTGGCCAGCGCGCCCTTCGCGAGCCGGCGCCGGAGTTCGGGCTCGCGGCCGAGGCGCCCGATGAGCGCCCTGAGCTGCGCGGGCTCGTCGTGATCGTAGAAGAAGCCGTTCACGCCGGGATCGATGGCCTCGGCGAGCGCGCCGAGGCGCGTGGTCAGCGCCGGTACGCCGCGCGCGTGCGCCTCGCGGATCACGAGGCAGAACGTCTCGGGCCATACGGATGGCGTGACGAGCGCGTGCACGTCGGCCAGCAGGAGCGACAGCTCCTCCGGCTCGTAGGGGCCGCACACGCGCAGCTCGAGGTCTCCGATCTCCGCGGCGCGGCTCCGGAGCTCCCCCAGGTACGCTGGATCGCCCACCGGCCCGTGCACGAACAGGGTAACGGGCCCGGCGTCCGCCCCCGCGAGCGCGTCCAACACCACGTGGTGACCCTTGTGCGGGGCCACCGCGCCGAGGATGGCGAGCCTGAGGCGACCGTCCCGGCGTGGCTCGGGCGGATCTCCCGGACCCTCTGGCACGTCGACCCCGTTCGGCCGCACGAGGAGGCGATCCGGGTCCACGCCCCACTCCTCGAACCAATGGGCCACGTACGCCGACGGACACACGATCCGGTCCGGGAGGTCGAGCAGCCGACGCGTGTACAGAGCCCGCAGGACCCAGCGATCCGCGGCGTCCGTCGAGGAGTCGCCTCCGCCGGCGCAGCCGCGTCCGCAGGCCCGTCCACCCTCCGGCCCGCCGCACCGGGCCCCGTCCGGCTTCAGGAGCGTGATCCGCGGACAGGGGATCCAGAAGTCGTGCAGGGTCATCACGAGCGCGGCGCACCGGGCGCGTGCGGTCACCGGGATGCGGGGCGACAGGTCGACCAGGTGGTTCACGTGCACCACCTGCGGCGCGCGCTCGTCCAGGAGGCACTCGAACACCCGGTCGAGCTCGTCCGCGAGGTGCAGGATGTGTTCGCGGTCGACGCCGCCCCCCGTAAGCCGGATCACCTCGAAGGGACCGCCCGTGCGGTCGGGGACGGACCGGATCGGACCGGGGCCCGGTCGCCGGCTCACCACCGTGACCTCGTCCCCGAGCCCGCTCAGCTCGCGTGCCAGCGACTCGGTGTGGCGCTCCACGCCCGCCACCGCGTCGGGCGGGAAGCGGTGTGCCGTGATCAGGACGCGCATGGCGCCCCCACGCGCTCGAGGAGCTCGGAGAGGACCACGCCCGCCTCGAAGCAGGACCCGGCGATCTCGCGCGCGGCCCGGGCGTGGCGGTCGTAGTCCGCCCCCACCTCCTCGAGCGCCGCCACGGCCTCCTCCCCGGTGGACCACGCGAACAGACCCTCCCCCGTCGGGAGGGCGCACCCGAACCCGGTGTCCTGCGTGACCACGGGGCGGCCCGCCGCCAGATAGGTGGCCGCCCGGTCGGAGAACCAGCCGGAGCGAAAGCGGACGTTCTGGTCCTTGGCCACCGTGAACTCGCCCCGCGACCCCACGATGTAGTCGCGATACGCCCGCGGATCGGTGGAGAACGAGAGCGAGTCGCGTACGCTCCACCCGTGCCGGATGAGGAGATCGCGGTCCTCGGGCCCGCAGTTCGCCAGGGCCAGCTCGAGCCGCTGAGACGTGCGTGACGGCAGGTCGACCAGCTTGAGGAACTCCAGGTGCTTGCTCCAGTGGTACGTCTCCCCCTCCCACTCCACCTCGCGCCACCGCTGCCGCCAGTTCGCGATCGTGGTGAACTCCCTGCCTCCGCGCGCCGGACCCCGCCACAGATCGAGCAGCACGGGCTGACGCGTGGGCAGGAGCTCGAAGCGATCGGAGACCGGAAGCCGGCACTCCGGGCGACCGTAGTTCTCGGCGAAGGTGAAGAAGGCGCAGTGGGGCTCGAGGAACTCGATCGCGCTCGCGTCACCCCGCGCCAGCTCGATCTCGAGCTCCACCGGATCGGTTCCCAGGTACACCAGACGGTCGGTGGCGTAGTGCTCCGGGCGGGGTCGGGTGCCCCCGTGCAGGTTGATGACCAGCTCCGCCGACTCGAACAGGGCACGGAGGCGGGCCCGGCTGAGCCCGAAGCAGGTGCCGTCGTCGTGCAGCGCCTCGTAGGCCCACCGGTCGGCGAGGTCGAAGCGGCGCATGACGCCGGCGATGAACCCGGCGGCCGATACCGCGGCGTCGTCGTCCGGGCCCCGCATCAACATGGAGGGCGTGCGGGCGTGGGCCTCGACGTAGTGTACGTCGTAGCCGAGCCGCTGGAAGCCGAGCAGGTAGTGCACGTTCTGCCACACGACCCCCGCCACGGGCATCTTGGTCATCGATCCGAGCAGGACGAGCCGGGGACGTCGCGGGATCATCGACGACCTCCCGCCCCGTACACGGCGAGCTCCGGGACGATCGCGGAATCGGGGGTGTGTCCCGACTGGATGTCCCACAGCTGCCGGAAGAGGCCACCATGGCGCAGGAGCTCGTCCGGGCGCCCGCGCTCCACTACGCGACCTCCGTCGAGGACGAGGATCTGGTCGGGGTTCCGGATCGTCGACAGGCGGTGGGCGATCATCAGGGTGGTGCGACCCACCATCAGGCGGTCGAGCGCATCCAGGATCACCGATTCGGTGCGGGAATCGATGGACGAGGTGGGCTCGTCGAGGATGAGGACGGGGGCATCCTTGAGGAACGCGCGCGCGATCGACACGCGCTGGCGCTCGCCACCGGACAGCCGCGAGCCACGCTCGCCGAGCTCCGTCTGGTAGCCATCCGGGAGACGGGTGATGAAGTGGTGCGCGTTCGCCCCCCGCGCCGCCTCCTCGATCTCCCCGTCCGTGGCGTCGAGCCGGCCGTATCGGATGTTGTCGGCGATGGTCCCCGAGAACAGGAGCGGCTCCTGGAGCACGACACTGATCTGGCGCCGCAGCGAGGCGAGCGAGAGATCCTTCAGATCGATCCCGTCGAGCAGGATCCGTCCGCGGTCTGGATCGTAGAAGCGCGGGATGAGGCTCACGAGGGTCGTCTTTCCGGCGCCCGTGGGCCCCACGATCCCGACGATCGTGCCCGGTGCCGCCTCGAACCCCACGTCGACGAGGGTCTCGCCCCGCCCGTGGTATCCGAACGACACGCCCTCGAACAAGAGATGTCCCCTGGCCCGCTCGATGTGGCGGGCATCGGGCGCATCCACGATCTCGGGCTTCTCATCGAGCAGGTTGAAGGCGATCTCGAGCGAGATGAAGCGCTCCTTGAGCGCCCCCACGGTGGTCGAGATCGCCTCGAGCGGTCCGTAGATCGACGTGACGTAGGAGAACACGATCAGGAGCTCGCCGCCGGTCATGTGCCCCAGGAGGATCTGGTGCACGCCGAAGCCGAGCACGAGCGCGATCCCTGCGGCCGTCGTCGTGTTCACGGCGAGCGAGAACGCGGTCTGGCGCACGGTGACGTCCACCCGCGCATCCACCGCCCTGCGCCCCTGCTCGCGAAACCGGCGGTGCTCGTAGCGCTCGCGTCCGAACGCCACGATGACCCGCAGCATCGAGACGGCCTCGTGGATTCTCGACAGCGACTCGCCCTCGAGCCCCTTCACGACCCGCAGCCGCGAGTCGATGTGCCGCATGTAGTAGGCGACCGAGTAATAGAGGAAGGGCACGACGAGCAGCGACACGAGGGCGAGCCCGGCGTGGATGTGGTACGTGATCCAGAACATGCCGACGATCGTCAGGCCGCTCTGGACGAGCGGCTGGAGCGCCATGAGGAGCCCCGCGGCGCTGTCCGCCTGGTAGTTGATGGCGTAGATGAGGCCGCCCGCGCGCCGCCGGTCGTGAAAGGCCAGCGACAGGCGCTGGGCGTGCTGGAACAGGTCGCTGCGGAAATCGAGGATGATCCCCTGCTCGAGCTTCGTCTGGACGTACGAGTTCCACACGTGGAGGAGGTTCTCGGCCAGGGTGATGAGGAATCCGCCGCTCACGACGATCACGAGGAGGAGCACGCGGTCGTGGGCGAGCCCTTCGAGCACGGGCTGGAGCGGCGCCGGCAGCGGGTGGTTCCCGAGCACGCTGTCGAACAGGATCTTGAGCGGCCACGGGGCCAACAGACCGAACCCGGCGACGAGGATGGTGAGGACCGCCGTGAGGGCGGCCAGCCCGCGGAAGGGGCGCACGTAGCGGAGCACGCGCAGGAAGTGCCTCACGTCGCCGACCCCTGCGCCACGAGGGCGATCCGCGTGGAGGGCCGGGGCGGACCCCCGTCCTCCTCCTCGGGCACCGGCTCCGCATGCTCCACCTCGAGCTCGTGGACCTCGAGGTGATCGACCGCCTCGAGCGCGGCCGACAGCGCGGCCCCGGTCTCGAGCAGCCCGCGGAGTACGACGCCTCCCCCGATCGCGGCCAGCGCCGCCGCGGCGAGAGGCGGACCGCTCGCCAGCGCCCACGTCGCCAGACCCAGAAACAGCGTCGCCACGGCGGCGGCGGGGATCGAGGGCAGGGGAACGAACTTCAGACGCACGAACTGATAGCCGGTTCCGTGCTCCTCGGTGCAGGCGTGGATCCGCACGCGCCCCGCCAGCCCTCCCTTCACGAGCAGATCCCAGCGATCGAACGGGCCGCCGCGCATGACGGGCGCCCGCAGCTCGCGCAGACGCCCCTCGAGCGCGCACAGCCTGGCCGCCGGCGTCGTCCAGCGTTCCGACCACACGAACGCGGTGCGCGGCGCCGGCCACGCGAAGCTGCGGGCCGCGCGGATGCGCCACGGAGTGAGACCGTGGAGCAGCCGGCCGCGGAGCCTCGCGAGCGGCTGGATCACGTGGAGCCAGCCGGTGAGCCACCTCCGGCGTCTGCGCTCGGCCCCCGCGAGCGAGGGCGTCGGGAACCGGGCCCGCCGGGCTCCCGACACCGCCGCGTAGACCATCGGGGCCGACGCCACGGCGAGGAGCGGCACGGCCGCGAGCAGCGGGGACCACGTGAGCCCGAGCAGAGCCAGCACCAGCAAGGCCCCCAGAACGAGGAACCACTCCGGCATGGCGGCCAGCGACTCGAGCGAGCCGGGAACCCCGGGCTGCGAGGTCTGGTAGGGAGCCTCGCCCCACACGCCGTGGTACACGCGCGACCGGCCGCTCACCCACGGGCGCCTGGCCCCCCCGTAGACCCTGCCGCCCCAGGTGACGTGACCCGCCGAGTTGTACTTCTCGGGCCACTTCTCCTCGAGCAGGGCCTCGGCGCGTCCGTACCCGCGCTGCTGGGCCCAGTAGGCCCTCACGCTCCGCCGGGGGTGGTGCCAGACCACGGCCGCGGGACAGTAGCCGAGGGTCAACCCGGCTTCGCGGATGCGCCAGCAGAGGTCCACATCGTCCCCCGCCACGCGGAACCGGGGGTCGAAGCCCCCGATCGACTCCAACGCCTCGCGTCGAAACGCCATGTTGCAGCCGGGAATGTGCTCCGCCTCATCGTCGGACAGGAGCACGTGGATCGGGCCGCCGGGCGCGCACGCCACGCTGTCGGCCACCGGGCCATCCCCGGGCGGCGCGAGGTTGGGTCCTCCGATCCCGGCGTAACCGGTCTCCTCGAACGCCGCCACCAGGTAGCGCAGCCATTCGGGATCCGGACGCGCATCGGCGTCGGTGAACGCGATGAGATCGCCGCGCGATTCCGAGATGCCGCGGTTGCGCGCCCTCGACAGGCCCTCGTTGGGCGTCCGCACGAGGGTGACGGGGAACCGGCTCGCGATCTCCGACGTGCGGTCCGACGAGCCGTCGTCCACCACGATGATCTCGACGCGCGGGTAATCGAGCCGGCTCGCCCCCTCCAGACAGTCGGCCAGCGTCTCCTCGGCGTTGAACGCGCAGATGACCACGGAGACGAGGGGCCTTTCCGGAGGCGCGGCGTGCGGCGGAGACTCGAACGCGCGGCGAACCGCGGACAGGGCGGGCTTGGGGCGGCGCGCCCGATCCGTCACGCCGAAGCTCCACTCCCGGATGTCGCGCCCCCCGGCGTGCCACTCGTCCGTCCACGAGAACACGAAGGCGCCCGCGCACCCCGAAGCCAACGCGGCCCGCACCTGCGCGTCGAGCCCCCAGGCCTGACCTCCTTCGCCGTGCCGGCCCGCGTCGAGCCCGAGCTCCCCCATGAGCAGCGGCCGGTCGCCGGCGAGGTTGTGGAGGCGTTTCAGATACGCCGTCAGACGGTCCACCGACTCGAGGTAGACGTTGAAGGCGACCAGATCGAGGAACTCGAGCTCCAGGTACTCGGTCGACGGGTAGTTCACATACGTGACGAGACCGTTCGGGTCTTCGCCACGCGCCGCCTCGCACAGGCGCCGGATGTGGCGCTCGATGCGCCGCCGACCCGACCAGCGGACGATCTGCGCCGGGATCTCGTTGCCCACCGCGTAGCACAGCACGCCCGGGTGACCGCGACAGGCGCGCACGCCGGTCCTCACCGTCTCCTCGATGGCGTCGGGGAGGCCCGGCTCGTCGAGGAAGGCGACGTGCTGCTCCCACGGGATCCCGACCATGACGCGCAGACCGGACGCGTATGCCGCGTCGAGCACTCGGCGTGGCGGCACCGTGTAGGTGCGGAGGGCGTTCGCCCCGGCGCGCCGCATGGCCGCGAGGTCGCGCTCGACCGTCGGCTGCCCGGGGAAGAGGTCGCCATGCCCGTCCGGTGCGAACGGCCCGTAGGTGAACCCGCGGATGTAGACCTTGCCCGGACCCGCCGACAGGAACTTGCCTCGTGCGACGAGACGGCGGCGGGATCGGGCAGGCGCGGGTCGAGTGCCGTTCGTGTACGGGCGCGAACGATCGGCTCGCATGTGGGCTCGGGTGACCTCCGACTGGAATCGACGTGGCGTCAGGGTACCCGTCGGAGGAAGCAGCACATGTGCCATCTCGCGACGTGTCGCGATGCGGTCGGGGCCGCACCGGCGAGGAGCCCGCCCTTCCCGACGTGCACGCCGCGGGAGGGCGTGCGGCACGCCTCCCCGAAAAGGGCGGCGGGCCGCGGCGGAGCGCGGGGGGGCGTGGAAGAGAAGGTGCCGGCGCGCCGAACGACCCGATCGGGCCTGACGGATCCGGGGCCACCACGACCCCGTCCGGCGCCGCCCGGAGAGACGCCGCCGCCACGCGCACTTCTTTTCACAGCCACTGAAACCAGTGCCGAGCGGGACGCGCCTCTAGGAGCCGCCCTCCAACTGCTCGAGCAGGCGGCGGATGAAGCCGTTCTGGGGGTCGAGCGCCTGTGCCCGCTGGAGCGCCTCGCGGGCCTCCGCCGTCTCGTCGCGACTGATGTGGACGCGCGCGATCGCGACCAGGCTCTGGATCGACGCCGGGTAGTATTCGAGCGCGAGGTCGAGCACGGCGAGCGCCGCGTCGGGCTCGCCTCCGTCGGCCAGCTCCCCGCCCAGCTCGACCAGCGGCTGCTCGCCGAAGTCGTACGATCCGCTGCCGTAGTACTCCTCCCGGAGCTCGCGGTACTTCGCGAGCCCCGCGTCGACGCCCTCGTCGGCGACCGCCGCCGCGATCACATCGCCGATCTGGCGTGGAACCGCGAGCCCGCGGTGGCAGGTCACGCACTCGACGCGGAGGGGCGGGTCGACCCGGCTCGCCACCTCGTTCAGCCCCGGCAGTCGCTCTTCGTTCAGGTACTTGACCATCTCGAGCATGAAGCGGGCTTTGCGCTTCTCCGGCTTGTCGTCGGATGGGAAGTCGTATTCGGAGAACGGCCGCCCCTCCTCGCCCTCGTGGCAGTAGGTGCACCGGACGCCTAGCCCCAGGGCGAACCCCCGCATGACGCGAGTGAGATCGCGGCGCGAGATGTCCTCCGGCAGAACCTTGAGGTTGGTGAACTCCTCGGGGATCTGACCCCGCGCGGGGGCGTGGATCAGGACCAGCGCGAAGGTCCCGGCGATCAGCGATGAACGCAGCGAACGGGTCATGTGAGCCTCGCCGAGGCGGCTAGGGATGGCTGTCCAGATACCGCTCGGGAATCGGCATGTCCGGCCGCTCTCCCGCCCAGAAGATGGTGACCACGTACCAGCGTGTCCCGTCGTTCATGAGCTGGATCGAGTTGATCCCCCGCTGGAAGGGCTCCGGATCGTCCGCCTTCCAGCGCGACTCGTAGGTCGAGAACGCGTGCGCGATGTCGCCGTAGCGCTCGGTCGTGCGCGCGACCTCCCGCTCGAAGAACCCCCGCTCCTCCATGAGCGGGCCGGACTGGGTCGCGAAGTCCTCCACGCTCATCACGCGGTGCCCGAACTGGCCCGACGGATTGCGGCCCGTGGGGATGAGCCGCGCCTGCGGGAGGTGGAGGGACCGGAACCGGTCCCAGTCACGCGCCTCGCCCGCGGGGCCCGAGATCACGTCGTACAAGGCCGCGATGATCGCGTCGATCGAGGCCACGTCGGCTGGGTCGGCCTCCGGCCACGTGTCGGCCGACTGCTCGGCGGCCATCTGCGCGCTGGCGGGCCGGATCGCCACCGGCGTGGCCAGGGCCAGCGCCAGGAACAGCACTCCGTAGCGGATCTTCGTCATCGCTCCTCCAGCCGTCCGGTGATGCGTCGAGCGCCGATCGAGCGCTCAAACTTCGTCGCCCGGGATCGCACGCGATACCCCGGAACGAGCCGCTCGGTCAGGGCGTGACGATGGGCGGCAGGCGGACCACCTCGAAGGCCGAGGAGGGGACGGTCTTGAGGGCGCCGAGGACCTCGTCGTCCCAGCGCGAATCGGGCGCGCCGCTCACGTACCACGGGCTCCCGTTGTCGGCGAGGAACAACCCGTACCGCTTCATGGCTGCGAGGATCACGCGTACCTCGGGCGGAAAGCCCGAGTCCTCGAACGAGGCCTCCAGCCGCACGCGCATCCCCATGGGCGGCAGATCCGGATCAGTATCGCTCGAGGCCCAGTGGCGGGCCGGGGAGACGTAGGCCCGCCGGCTCCGCGGGCAGGTGAAACGCAGCGCGTGCCGGATCTCACCCGTCTCCATCACCTCGTCGTAGCGCACCAGCCCCGCGAAGATGGGGAGCCCGGCCGCGTCCGCCGAGGTCCAGCCGGCCGGGCGGAGGTCGTTGGAGGAGAGGTCGAAGATGGCGCCCGAACCGGCCTCCCACGCGGCCCCGCCGTTCAGCGGGCGCGCGTCGAACAGCTCGTACAGGATCCACGCGTCGCGGTCGATCACCAGCACGTGGCGGTCACCGGAGGAGGACGCGCCACCCTCGATGGGCGCGTCCGGCGGGATCGGGTAGGGCCCCGGGTCGCTCTCGTCCGCGTAGCCGAAGCTCACCGGCACCTTCGGCTGGCTCGCGGAGACGACCACGTACGGGATCCCGATCGGCGCCCCCTGCCACACCGTGCCGAAGTCCGGGTGCAGGTTCACGAGCCCGCAGGAGGCGATGAGCGTGGACGACTTCGGGTCCACCGGATCGCCGGAGACGTCGAGGTTCCAGGGGTTGTCGGCCGGGAACGGGAGCGCCCCGTTGAGGCTCGCCCCGGCGCCGAGCGCCGGCGTCCCGGGATCGCCCCCACCCGGCGGGCCGTCGGGCGGGTCCCCGGGGCCGGCGGGCGCGCCCACCTCAGTGCATGCGCACAACGTGCACAGCACCAGCCCGACCCCCCCGCTTCGCCACCCGTGGCGCAACCGCCCCTCCCTGCCCTCGTTCCGTGATCGGCCCGCGGCGTCCCGGCCCTGCCGGGCCGCGCGTCGCGCGCTCCGTCGGGAGATTCGAGCATGGATCGCGCCGGGAGGTCGCAGGGGGGTCGCGGTCGCGCCCCACGACCATTCCGTCCGCCCGGTCAGGGGGCGGCTTCACGTCAGAGGGCGGCTTCGGCGGCCCTGCACCAGACCTCGTCGGGGATGTCGCGCTCGAATCTCCACGGTGCGCCCGCCGTCCATGCATCCGGGTCCACACCCCGGGCCCGATTCTCCGCGATCGCGGCGCCCGCTGGATCCTCTCCGAGCTCGGGCGGCTCCGGCACCCGGGCGATGTGAACGTGACCTCGCGGATCGTGGAACGCCGCCCGACGCAGCTTCGCGCCCCACCACTCGACCTTCCAGCCGCCCTCGTGGACGAGCGTGTGGTGGAAGTCGCACAGGAGGATCGTGTTCCGGAGGCTCGTCTCTCCGCCGTCGGCCCAGTGGATGATGTGGTGCCCGTCGGTGAACCGGAGCCCGCAGCCCGGAAACCGACACCCCCGGTCGCTCACCTCGAGCGCGCGGCGGAGCGCAGGCGGGATCGTGCGGGTCTTGCGGCCCACATCGAGCACCTCGCCCTCCGGCCCCTTCGTCACCCGGACGACGCCCGCATCGCAGCACACCCGCCGGGCCGTTTCAGCTGAAACGCGGGTCCCATCCTCCAGCTCGGACATCCCGGTCTCGCCATCCTCGGCCAGCGTCTCGGGCTCGACGTGGAGCATGACCTGGTAGCGCTCGGCCCGCGTGCCCGAGAGCGTCTTCGGGTCGTCGGACCCGAACCCCGCCGCCATGGCCCGCTCGGCCACCAGCACCAGCGCGTCGGCCCGCAGCTTCGCGGCCTCACGGGCCTTCTCCTCGGGAGACAGCGGCACGCGGTCCTCCGCCCGGTAGAGCTCGTCGCTCGCCACCTCGATCGCACGCTTGAGGACCGCCCCACGGTCGGACGGGAGCCGCCCGCGCAGCTCGTCCATCCCCCCACCATCCGGGAAGATGGAGAACGTCCGCGACTCGCGACGCACCCGCTCCTGCTCGGCCTCGGTGAGCCGATCCGTGGTCTTCCACGCACGCACCACGCGCTCGAGCACGGCTACCGTGGTCCCCTGGGCGAGGGGAAGGAGGTCGGCCTCGGTCTCGGGCCGCGCCACGCGCGTGATCGCCCGCACCTTGGAGTACGAGAGCGCCCCGCGAGCCATCGAGGCCGCCGTTTCCGGGAGCTCTTCGAGCGCCCTCGCCACGCGGACGTACTCCCGGCAGGTGCCGAGTTCGAAGCTCGTCAGGTAGCTGAGCCAATGGGCCGGCGTCCGGTGGCCGCCGCGGGTCCAGCCGCGCCTGTCGACGAAGCGGGCGACGAGGGCGAGGAACGGCTGCATGCTCGCGTGGATGTGCGCCGCCCGGAGCGCGACCTCGCTCTCGATACCGTCCAGCTCTTCGGTCTCCTCGGGGTCCCGGATCCAGGGCTCGCCCGCGGTGGGATGCGCGGAGCCGTCCGGGCCCCCGCCCTCCGCGGGCCGGTCCCCGCACGCATCTGGATCGTCGACCGCTG